>CAVPXQ010000005.1:0-268417 GCA_963709715.1 uncultured Gaiellaceae bacterium | reverse complement strand
ATGACGAGCCCAGCACCAATCAGTAGCTTCTTCACCCTTCACACCTCCTTGCTTCCTTGGGCGCGGTCATCGCTCCTCCGTGCTCGCCGGCCGCTGCACCCAAAGCGGCGAGGTACGCCTCTTGCCTTGAACCCGCTGCGGTCGCGAGCCCGGACTCGAACTCGTGCCCGAGGCGGTAGGCCTGTTGCAGGTAGGCGCGTCGAGTCGCGTCGTCGACGGCTCCGACCGCGTAGAAGTAGACGTGCTCGACGGTCTCGATTCCGGGATAGCGAAAGCCGAAGTCGTCGATCAGCCGCTCGATCGCCTCTCCACAACCGGACTCGCGATAGTCGTGCTCCTGGAAGAAGGTCGGAGTCATGATCAGCGCTTTCTTGTGCTTCAGCAGTGGCATCCGACCGCTGAGATCTCCGTGGAGCCAGCCGTCTGCAGTCATCGTGTAGACGAAGCCGTACGTGAATACGCGCTCGACCCAGCCGCGCAGCATGGCCGGGAAGTTCATCCAGAAGATCGGCGCAATGAAGGCCAGCCCGTCTGCTGCAGCGACCTTCTCCTGCTGCTCGAGCACGTCCTTCGGCCGCTGCTTTGCGACCACCTCGAGGAGCTCAGGCAGGCGCTTGTCGCGGAGCCAGCGCTTAGCGACCTGCCTTCGGATCGGCCCGCCGCTAGCCGCGATCATGCTCTCCCTCAGCTCACTCTCGTTGAACAACTCGCGCGGGACCGACTCGTGCGCGAAGAAGGAGTAGTCATCGCGGCCGAAGACCGGGTTGAACTTGATCGCATAGAGATCGACGACCTCGCTCTCGTGCCCGGCGTCCTCGAGCCCTCGCGTGAACTCCTCAAGCGCCGCGTGGCAGAAGGAGGTCGGATTCGGGTGGGCGTACACCGTGAGAACCCTCATTGCCCTCACCGTCCTTGAGGTAGAACCTCTCCCTGGAGAATCCGCCGCGCCTCATGCGGCGCCATCGGGGTGCGCCGCCGAGCGGCTGCGGATCAATACCGACTCTCCACGGGCGCAATCGCTGGCGCGCCTGACCCCACACGACGAAGGTTCAGTCGATTCAGCCGCGTGTGCCGGCGACCGAGGCCGCGGGCGGTGGGGCAACCGTGCCTTCGCGTCGGCGCGCTTCCGGCCAGAAGAGGCGGTGGCGCAGCCAGAGAGCGACGTAGACGAGGCCCACGAGAACCGGCACCTCGATGAGCGGGCCAACGACCCCCGCAAGAGCTTGGCCGGAGGTAGCGCCGAACACACCGACTGCGACCGCAATCGCGAGCTCGAAGTCGTTCGAGGCGACAGTGAAGGAGAGGGCGGCCGTCTGCGGGTAGGGGAAGCCCAGCAAGCGGCCGGACGCGAAGCCCGCGACCCACATGAGACCGAAGTAGACGAGCAGCGGCACCGCGATCAAGGCGACGTCGAACGGCGCGGCGGTGATCTCATCGCCCTGGATCGCAAACAGCAGCACGATCGTGAACAGCAGCCCGTAGAGCGTCAAGGGGGCGATCCGCGGGATGAAGCGCTGCTCGTACCAATCGCGGCCGCGCCGACGGATCCCGATCCGGCGTGTGAAGAATCCCGCCGCGAGCGGTATGCCGAGGAAGATCAGCACCGTGCGGGCGACCTCCCAGATCCCGACCTCGAAGCCCTGGGTGTTGAAGCCGAGCCACCCAGGAAGGGTCGTCAAGTAGAAGTAGCCGAGGAGCGCGTACGCGACCACCTGGAAGAGCGCGTTGAAGACGACGAGCACCGCCGCCCGCTCGCGGTCGCCGAGCGCGATGTCGTTCCAGACGAGCACCATCGCGATGCAACGCGCGAGCCCGACGATGATCACCCCCGTCCGATAGGCGGGCTGGTCGGCGAGGAAGATCCAGGCGAGCGCGAACATCAGCGCCGGCCCCACGACCCATGACAGGAGCAGCGCGGTGCCGAAGAAGCGCCAGTTGCCGACCCCGTCGTCGCTCATGCGGCCGATGTCCTCGTACCGGACCTTCGCCAGCACCGGGTACATCATCAGCAGCAGCCCCGCGGCAATCGGCAGCGACACCGTCCCGACCTGCAGCCGGTCGAGCTGGTCGTTCAACCCGGGAACGAGCGCGCCGAGGACGAGCCCGCCCGCCATCGCGAGCCCGATCCAGAGCGGCAGGAAGCGGTCGAGCCTCGAGAGCTTGGTGAGCACCGCCGCCTCGGACGGCGGAGATCCCGCCGCAGGAGATCGATGAGTCGTGGTCTCAGTCGCACTCATCGCCGTCGATCTCGACCGCCTCAGCGAGCAGGTCGCCGGCGAGCGCGTGCAGCTCGGCGAGCCGCTCGCGACTTGCCCAGTAGCACGTGCGCAGCCCTTCGATCTCGCCCACGACCAAACCAGCATCCTTGAGCACCTTCAGGTGCTGGGAGACGGTGGCCTGGGCGAGCGGCAGCTCGTCGACGAGCTGCCCGCAGTAGCAGGCATCCCGGGCGAGAAGCAAGCGCAGAATCCGAACACGGGCTGGGTGGCCGAGCGCTTTCGCGAGCAAGGCCAGCTGCTCATCGCGCCCAACGATCGATCGAGCATCCGCGGTGGCGCTCATCGGGCAGCCGCGGAGTGGTGGCGGCGGGCAGCTGCGATACCGGCCGGAACGCCGCGCAGCGGCTTCACGTGCGGGATCGTGTGCGGACAACCGAAGGTCGTGGCTCCGACCCGGTACTCACTCGCCTCGATCAAGTGATCGAGGCAAAGCCCGACACTGCAGTGCTGACAGAGACCAACCGCTGGCACGATGTCGTTCGCTCTTCGCACATTCGAAGCAGTTCATCGCCCGACCTCCTTGGGTTGATCGTCAATCGCAGATCAACGATCGACCCGTTCAGGCCGAGTCGCATCCGTACTTCGCGGATGTCCCGCTCGGGGGTTTCTACGCCGCTGAGAGGCAGCGGGCGGACGTTCAGTCAGCAACCGCTTCGTGCCGGCTCGATGACCGGTCAACCCGCTTGTCGCTCGCTCTCTTGCGCGCCTTGACGATCGCGCTGTGCAGTCCGTCGGCGACCTCGTGCGTGAACTCGACGGAAACCTCCTCGAAGCCGGCGGCCTCGAGCCCGGCCGCGTACTCCTCCTTGGAGAGCGCCCCGGCGATGCAGCCGACGTAGCTGCCCGCGCTCAGCCCGCTCCTCGGAAGAAAGCCGATCCTCGGAGACGATGTCGCTGATCCCGATCCGTCCGCCCGGCTTCAACACCCGTGCGATCTCTGCCATTACTGCGGGCTTGTCGACAGACAGGTTGATGACGCAGTTCGAGATGACGACGTCGACCGAGTCGGCAGGCAGCGGAATCTGCTCGATATACGCCCTTGAGAAAGTGCACGTTCGTGACCTCTGCGTCGCGTACGTTCTGTCGTGCGAGCGCCAGCATCTCGTCCGTCATGTCGAGGCCATAGGCGGTGCCCGTCGCCCCGACGCGTCGGGCCGAAAGGATCACGTCGATCCCGCCGCCCGACCCGAGGTCGAGGACGGTCTCGCCTTCCCGTAGGTCCGCGACCGCCGTCGGGTTGCCGCAGCCGAGCGATGCGAGCGCCGCCGCATCGGGAAGTTCAGCACGCTGCTCCTCGTCATACAGGGTCTCCCCGAAATCTGCAGGCTCGCCCTCCCCGAAGTGCAGCACCAACCGTCTCCGCAGCTATACCCTCCGGTGCCCAGGGTCACCGAAACCGCCGACTCGGCATACCGCCGTCTGACCTCGTCGCGGAGTTCATCGGACGTTGTTGGGGCCATTAGCGCCACACCCCTTTCAGGTCTGCGACAGCCGCGAGCGTGTCGACGGCGTCAGGGTCGATCGAGAAATACGCCCACTTGCCACGTTGCTCGCGATGGAGCAAGCCCACTTCGGTCAGCTTCTTCAAGTGGTGGCTGACAGTCGGCTGTGCGAGCTCGAGCGCACTCTCGAAGTCACATGCACACACAGCTGAGTCACTCCTCGCGAGCAGGTTGACGATCTTCACCCGAGCCGGATCTCCGAGCGCCTTGAACAGCCTCGCAGTTGATGCCGCCTGCTCGTCCGTGAGCGAAGGAGCCCCCAACGGCTGACAGCAGATCACTGCACGTGTGTCGAGCGTCGTCGTCATATCGTCAACTATCAATATATCGACGTTTCTCGATACGTGTCAAGCCGGATCGACCTCGCCGCGGATGAGCGCGCACGCGAGGCGACCGCCTCCTGAGCACACACCGGCGAACCCCTGCTTCGGAGGTTGGGGGTCAGTCGGTGCGTCGAGCGCTAATTCTCGATCACAGCGGCGCTGAACACTCATTCAGCGGTACGAGTCCGCTCAGCAGACCGAGGCTTCCGACCATCCCGGCGCCGTGTCGCTGATCTCAGGTCCTGCTCAGAGCTCGGTCCTTACCTGCTCGAGCGCCCGCTCCCGTCCACGTTTCGTCCACACGGCCGCTGAAGATGGGTGTCCGACGTGTCCACTCCTGACACACGCTGTCACGCCGCAACGCCTGGACTGGAATGGGATGCGTCCACATCGAGCATTCCTGTCCATCGGTGTCCCGGGTGGGGGAGCCTGGTTCGAGCCCAGTACCGCCCACTCCCGTAATCCCGTTCCTGGAGCGGGTTTGCGGCGCGGAGCGGTATCGACCGGCCGCTCGTCCTAGGTCGGCGACGGCTCACGGTGACGATTGGCGGAGGAGACCTGTCGATGAGCTCGACGCTGCACCACCCCCGTTCGCGCGCGTGTGTTTCTCGGCGTGCCACCACCACCCCGGGCCGCGCCCCGGCCGGACCCGGCGAGGCATGGGACGAGTAAGCGACTCCTAGGCCGATTGTCGCCGCCTGCTGCACGTCGAGCGAAACCTTCGGGGGGCCGCTGCGGGTAGGCTCGGACCCATGCGACGGGCGTTGGCACTCGTCGTCCCAGCCCTCACGGTCTTCGTGGTCGTGTCGGGTCTTCCCTCGGAGGGTGCTGCGCGAGATGCGTGGCAACCGGTCGCGAAGCTCGATGCGAAGCGACCTCACCGTCTCGTCCTGACGACCGCGACGTATCGACTAAGCCTGAGCAAAGACAATGGAGCGATCATCGAGCTCGTCGACAGGCACGCGGGCACTCGATTGCTCACCGGTCAGGCCGGCTGTGCATGGGGCGTGACGCTCGCAGGCGGGGAAGGGTTCGGTGGCTGCTCTTTCGGGCGAGCTTCAGCCAACCGCTTCTCGTATCGCTGGGCGCCGAGAACCTCGACGCTGACGATGCGCTATGCGAAAGACAGCGGCTCGCGCCAAGCGAGCGCAACGATCACGCTCGTCGCAGCCGCCGATCACGTGGACCTTCGCCTGCAACTCGAGCCCGACTTCGAGCGACCCGCGGCCGCAGTCCTCTTCCCGGCGGACGTGGCCGCGGACGTCGCGACTATCCAGGGTGTCTACACGCCGACGTTCCTACCCGGGATCCGTCTCAATCAGGGGTTCTTCGCGGGGCCTCGACGGAACGTCGAGCGCTATCCGTCGCGTTGGGCGTTCGCCGACTTCGAGGCCGCCGACGTTGGACGAAGCCACATCGCCATCTACTCCGTCAACCCGCCGCCCTCGGCGATCGCACCCGTCGACGTCGGCGTCATCCACGACAGCAACGGAGCCTGCGCAGCAGGACGATTCTGTCTGACCCACGTTTTCCAGACTTGGCTGACGCGCGGAAGCGCCTGGTCGAGCCCGGTCGTTCGGGTGCGCGTGGGAGGTACGGTCGCAGCGTCGATCCTCGCGTATCGCGTGGACAACGGCATCGACCGGTACCCCTCGCTCGCAGAGAAACTCGGCCAGCGCCTGGTTACGCTCGCGCGCGCGCCTCTCGTCAAGGCCGATCTCTGGAAAGGGCTTCCGCCGTTTGCGGACTGGGGGACACCTCTGCGCAGGCTTCCGTCGCCGTCGCTCGTCCATCTCGTCGCCTTTCAGCCCGGTGGTCACGACGAGCACTACCCCGACTTCCTCCCGCCCGATTCGAAGTGGGGAACGACCGCTCAGCTGAATGAAGCGCTCGGCGAGGCCCGAGTCCTCGGTGATGTCGTCATGCCGTACCTGAACGTGAGCTGGTGGGACGCGCAGTCGCCGTCGATCCGCGAGCTCCAACCGCCGCTCACACCGCGGGATATCGCCATGCAGACGTCGGCCGGCGACGCCGTCACCGAGCAGTTCGGCGACAAGGATGGCTACATCGTGTCGCCGTTCGCGCCGTTCGTTCGACAGCGAGTTGATCGGCTGATGGAGGAGTGGCGCACGACGGTCCCTGTCGAGTGCCTGTTCTTCGATCAGATCGGAGCCCGGCCATGGCGTCGTGACTTCAACCCGGAGGCGCCCTCCCCGATCGCGTACGGCGACGGCTGGCTCGCGACCTTCGCCGCCTACCGGGATCGGTGCCTCATGACGGAGGATGGGTGGGATCGTCTCGGGGACTCGTTCGTCGGATTTCACGGAGGCGTCCTCGAGATGCAGCGGGAGCACAACTGGGGAGACGAGCGCTGGGGAGCCGGCAACTGGGAGCCCTACCCAATCGCGACCTGGCTCCTCCACGACAAGGTGCTCATGTATCAGCACGACCTCTACCCCGGGACGTTCACCGAGGATCCCGAGGTGCTCCTCTTCAACGTTGCGTTCGGGATGATGCTCTCCTACGACTGGGACGGTGAGACCGACTCGCTGGACAGCCCCTGGCTCGCCCGGGTAGGAGCTCTTCAACGGACGCTCGGGCCAGTCGTCGCCGGTCGCCCTCTCACAGCATTCCGATACCTGGGCCCCCACGTCACGGAGAGCGTCTTCGGCGGCGACTACTCCGTCGTGGCGAACTGGAGCTCGACCTCGACCTTCGCGGAAGACGGCTACACGATTGCGCCGCTTGGGTTCCTCGCACGACGGGCCGGCGGGCAGCTGCTTGCGGGCGCGCTCGGCTCGAGCTGGTCCGGGGTGACGATCGCCGGCCCCGACGGATTGACGCTCCACTGAGCGGGTACAGCCGAGCCGCCCTCGAACGCCGCTCGCCTGTGCCGCGTCTGCAGCGAATGAACGCCTCACACGCATGACTGCCCACCGTCGCAATGGGTGGTCCGAGTGGAAGGCCGTCGGTTACTCGAGCTCGGCGTGGTTCGTACTTGTCGGAATCGTGATCGGGTATTTCACTCTGCTTCTCGCCCTGGGCGGTCGCCATGCGTGGGACGGGCTCGGTGTGCCGCCTGCCTCGACGGGGTTCTTCGATCTCCGGTCGGTCACCTCCGGTTGGGACTGCGCTCGCCAACACGCTGCCGCTTGGCCTAACAACCCCTGTGATCCCGAGGGTCGACCTGAGAACTACCCGCGGATCTGGTTGGCTGCCTCGGTCCTCGGCCTCGGAGGAGACGACACGTACCTCATCGGTTCCCTGATGGTGGTCGTGTTCTTCGTGGCGGCGATTCTGGTTCTGCCACGTCAGGCGCCCGCTGGATACGCCGTCGTCTACGGGCTCGCGTTGTGCTCGCCCGCCGTGATGTTGGGCGTCGAACGCGGCAACGTGGACATCGGTCTGTTCACAATCGTCGCGGCGGCGGGTCTCCTCATGCGTCGTGTGCCATACGGCGCGCCGGCCGCGTCTGCGCTGATTCTGGTTGCGGCGATCCTGAAGCTCTTTCCGATTGCGGCCATCGGGATGCTGACGGGACTCCCTCGACGAGCCGCAGCCATCTGCATCTCCCTGGTCGGGGGTCTCTTCGCGGTCTATGCGGCGGCAACGTTCCGCGATATCCAGACCATCAACCGCGTCCTCCCTCAGGACGACGAGTATCAGTACGGACTCCACATCGTCGGAGGTTGGCTAGGGCTCTTCGTCGGCCCCGGGCGGATGTGGGACGGTGCCCTCATAGCTCTGACGCTCGCCGGTGCATTCGCGTTTCGTCGGCGGCTACGGATCGATACCAGTCCGTCCCGGGAACTGGACTTCTTCTGTGCCGGGGCGGGAATCTACGTCGGCTCGTTCGCGCTGCTGCGCAGCTACGACTATCGGCTCGTCTTCCTCCTTCTCACGATTCCGCAGCTCGTCCGCTGGGCCGCGGCCGTCCGGGCGCTTGCGATCGCAACACTTTGCGCTGTGTTCGGATCCCTCTGGCTCCCGAGCCCCTGGAGCAACGTGCCGGGGCTCGGTGACGTCATCCGCCAGTGGCACGACCTCACGCGTGTGGGAGACACCCCACTGCCGATCACCGCACCGGCGCAGCTCATGGCATTCATCGGGCTTGCGATGCTCCTGGCGGCGATGCTCCAAGCGAACTGGGACCGCAAACCCACGAACGCCCACGACGTCTCGCTGAGATCGCATGAGCTGACTGCGCAAGGGACGAGCCACGCTTGTGCGTGCCCTTCCGACCGGGTTCCGTTCCCGCTCCCACGCCGGGCGGCTCGCGACCTCTGCGATGAGCGAACATGAGCGGCGAACCCACATCAAGCGTCGAGGAGCCGACCCTGGTCACGGGCTCCGAAGTCTCGTCGATATCCCGTTCACATGAGCCCCGCAACATGGCGTCCGCGGTGTCCATGCCTGTCCGGCGCTGACAGGCCGGATCTCGAGAACCCATGCGGGCTACGTCCGTCGTGTCCGTGGGTGTCCGCTTGTGTCTCAGCCGTGGGCTACGTGCTCGAGCCCAGTACCGCCCACCTCAGAAGATGGGGAGCGTTGTCTGGGTGCGCCCCGGCCGTCTCACTCGCTCGCGCGAGTCCCGCTATCCGGCGGCGATCTCGACCCTCTTCGCGCCCTCCAGGCGCATGCGTCGGCACACGGCGAAGAAGGCGCCGGCGTCGTAGAGCCGGGCGAAGACGTTCACGGCGATCGGCCCCTCGGGCATCGAGGGCGTCGCATCGAGGTCGTAGAACCAGCAGACCTCCGAATAGGCCTCCTCGATGCCGTACCCCGAACCCTTCTCGACGGTGAGAAAGGCGACGTCCCCAGGTCCGACGATGGTCGTCGCGTGCTCGCGCGGTGGCCAGAGCAGCTCGGGAAGGACGAGGTAGACCTCGCTTCCCGAGTAGATGCCGTGGCGCGCTGAGCCCGAGGCGGGGAGCGCGTCCAAGACAGCGCTGCACGTCTCCGGTGCCTGCTCCGCGAGGAGCCGCGCCGACGCGGCGATCCCCTCGTCGACGAAGCGAAAGACGATCTCGTCCTGCACGCGCACTGCTTATCACGCCGCTCTGCCTCGGGCCAAGCGAACGCTTCGGGCACCAGGCCGACTCTGTGTCCGCGTCGATCCGAATCGCACCTCGATTCCCACGTACGAGCCCGAGCAACGCTCCACCGACTCGAACCGTGGTTGAGCGGAAAACGAGCGGGGCGAGCTGCGAAGCGCGTCCCGCTCGACAAGCTTGCGGTCACTGGTTCGAGCCCCGGTACCACGCATGGCGTAGCCGGCGCCAGCTGGGGTGGAGTCCACCGTCGGCGCCACGGGCGAGGAGGCCGTATCTTTGAACTGAGGTCGTGTCAGCCGGGGAGCCGATATCGCTGGCGGGTCGGCGTCGACCGTGGGAGTTCCCGGCCATGCTCGGCATCGGCGTGCTCGCAGGCTGGCTACGGCTGCGTGATCTCGACCTCGTCGAGTTCAAGCTTGACGAGGCAACCGCGGTTGACCTGGCGCGGCGGCTGCTGGAAGGCGACTTCCCAACGGTCGGACTGACATCGAGCGTAGGGGCGGACAATCCGCCGCTCTTCGTCTACCTGACCGCCGTGCCCTTGGCCCTGCGGGACGACCCGCTCGCTGCTACCGCATTCGTTGGCGTGCTCGGTGTCGCGGCGGTGATCCTCACGTACATCGTCCTGCGGCCGCGCTTCGGCGCCTTCGTCGCACTCGGCGCGGCGGCGCTCCTCGCCACCGCCCCGTGGTCAGTGCTCTACGGCCGCAAGCTCTGGGGACAGAGCGTACTTCCGGTCGTCGCCGCTGCGCTCCTCTGGAGCATGTTTGCGGTGCTCGAGCGCTCGCGCAGCCGCGCGGTCGTCTTCATCCCCATCCTCCTCTGTCTGGCCTTCCAGCTCAACTTTTCCGCACTCGCTCTCGTCATCCCCGCAACGGTCCTCC
The DNA here is from genome assembly GCA_963709715.1 of uncultured Gaiellaceae bacterium. Taxonomy (GTDB): domain Bacteria; phylum Actinomycetota; class Thermoleophilia; order Gaiellales; family Gaiellaceae; genus GMQP-bins7. The sequence continues at coordinate 258,375 of CAVPXQ010000005.1, read as the reverse complement.
TGCTCTACCGTGCGCACACGGTGCACTGGCCGGCGTTCGCGCTCGGTGTCGGCATCGCAGCTCTGCTGCTCGCGCCCTGGCTGTACCACGAGGTGGCGAGCGGGTTCACCGACGTCGCCACCGTGCTCTCGGGAGCGCCCGGGGGCGAGGACGAGCCAGGACCATTCGACGCGGTTCGCGAGTCCTTCCGACTGATCGGGATCGGTGGTTGGGCGTATGTGACGGGCGACAGCTTGCCGGCCTTCGTCACCGATGCCGGACCGGCGTGGAAGGTGGCTCGGGGCGCGAGCATCGTCGCGGCCGCACTCTTCCTGCTCGGGCTCGTTACGTGCGCCCTCTGCGTGGTCCGGGGCACCCGCAGCATCCGGCGCTGGCCCTGGCTGGCGCTGGCCCCGGGAGCCGCTTCCCGAGCGCTCTTACTCGTCTGGCTCGCAGGCGTCTGGCTCAGCTACACAACACCCCGCGCCGACCGCCTCTACCCCCACTATCTGATCGTCACCTTTCCGGTTGTGTTCGCGGTCCAGGCGCTCGCCCTCTCGGATCTCGCGAGTGCGGTACGGCGCGTCCGATATCAAGCCATGGTCGGAGCCATCGCCGTCCTCGTGGCGGTTGCGGCTGGGTTCACGTTGTTCACGCTTTCCTTCCAGCGGTTCGTCGACGAATTCGGGGGCACAGCTGGCGACTACGGTGTCGCGTATCGGGACAAGGACGCGCTCGCCGTGATCCTGCAGTCACGCGGGCTCCGGGTCGTGGATGACCCCGTCGTCGACTTCCTGGTCGCCGGCGACATGGACGCGCCCCCGGGCGGTGCACCGCTCGTGAGTGTCCGCAACCGCTTTCAAGATGCGCGACCCCTGCACTGCGCGGGCGAGCTTCGCTCGGCCGGCGTACTCAGCACATGCCTTCCGGCACCGCGATGACAGTTTGCGGCTGACGTGAGCCGCTCCGAGCGCAAACGCCGCATGACCTGGCCGGGCGTCGTGGCCATCGTTCTCGTCGCGATCGCCGCGGCCTCGCGAGTTCCCCCCGAAAGTGGATGGAACGGGACGGCCCACTTCGCGCTCGTGCAATCGCTCGCGGATGGAACGCCGAGCATCGACGAGCATCTGAACCAGAGCGGGGACATCTCGTACGTCGACGGTCACTTCTATGCAGCAAAGGCGCCGGGGCTGGCGATGTTCAGCCTCCTTCCGTATGCGGTTGCCAACGGTCTTGGTGCAATACCGTTGGGCAGCCCCACGTCGCCGCCACCCGGAGCTCATTTGGTTGACGGAAGGTCGCTTTGGTACGTCAACCTCGTGGTTGTCCTGGCGTTTCTCGTTCTCTTGTTGCTCATCCGCTGGGCGGTCGAGCGGAGCATCGGAGCAGCGGGAACTCCAGTCGCGCTGATGCTCGGTCTCGGAACGATGCTGCTTCCATTCGCAACCACCTACTTCGCCCACGTCCTCGCAGCAGCTCTCGGGTTCTCGGCCTTCGCGGTGGCGGCCTACGCGCGGTGGGCGCGACCACTCTGGACGATCGCGGGAGCAGGCGTCCTCGCAGGTCTTGCCATCGTCGTAGAGACTCCGGCCCTGATCGTGGCGACTGCGGTGGCGCTCTACGTCGCCTTCGTCAGGCCGCCGCACCTCGCTCGTCTCGGCTCCTTCGCGGCAGGGACGCTCATCGGGATCATCCCGCTCTTGTCGTTCAACACCTGGGCTTTCGGATCCCCCCTGCGCATGAGCTATGCGCACGGGGTGAAGGAGCTCGGCACATCCGGTCACGACGTCCTCGGTGCCAACGACGAGGGCGTGTACGGGATAACTCGTCCGGACATCGGTGCCTTGATCGACCTGCTCGTCTCGCACAGGGGCCTCTTCGTGCTCACACCGATCACGGCGCTCGCACTCGTGGGTCTTCCGGGCCTCGCACGACGTGGGCTTCGGTCCGAGGCCCTCTTCGTGGCGGGGCTCACGGCCGCGATGCTGTTGTACAACGCGTCGTACTACTACCCGTTCGGCGGGTGGTCTCCGGGGCCGCGGTTCCTGGTGCTGCTCCTCCCCTTCTTGGCGTTTCCCCTCGCTGACGCGTGGCTTCGATGGAGAATTGTCACACTCATCGTCGCCGGGATATCTGCGTTCTGGATGATCTCCGCGACTGTCGCGGGTCCTCTCCTGCCGGACTACGAGCGCCCACACCTCTGGCTGACACGGATCGTCGATGGCGACAACCTCGCCGGTTCGATCCTCGTCGACGGGCGGGGCGGTGAGGCGGTGTTTCTGGCTCTCGTGTTTGCAGCCGTCCTTCTGGCGGCTGGTGTGGTTGATCTCGCCCTTCGGCGATCGAGGGGCGTAGAGGCGTAAGCGTCGTCTCGCCGACGGGCAGACCCACCCGCCACGAGCGCCGACCGACGCCTCGGCTCAGGCGAACCTCGTCTCGAACACCCGCGATACTGCCGCGGAGGTGCAGAGCGTCCTGCTCCTGGTCGGTGCGGGGATGGTCGCTGCCACGTCGTTCATTGTGGCAACGCGTCTTGGCTCGCTGCCGCTTCCCGGTCTCGTGCTCGCCGGATACCTCGTCGGCTTCGCCGAGGTCGTGACGGTCACACTCGCGCTCTCGGTCGTCGACGCACTCACACGCACGACGCTCCTCATCTCCGTCGCGGCTGTCTTCGTCGTGGCATTCGTCGTCCTCCGCCGGCGTCCCGTCCAGCTGCGGTCGATTCGAGACGACCTCGCCCTGGTTCGTGCTGAGCTCCGCGACCCACCTCTCGTCGTGCTCGCAGCCGCCGTAGGGGTCGGCCTCGTCTACAGCGCCGCGCTGGCGACGCTGCTTCCGCCGAATGACTGGGATGCGATGACCTACCACCTCGCGCGAGCGGCCTTCTGGATCCAGCAGCAGGGGGTTGGCTACGTCCCCGAGACGCAGGTCGTGATGATCAACGCCTACCCGCCGAACGCCGAGATCGGAGCGCTCTTCACGATGGTCCTGTCTGACGGTGACCGCTTCGTCGGTCTCGTCCAATACGCGGGGCTGTCCGCGACCGCGATCGCGACCTACGGCATCTCGCGTCGCGTGGGTTTCGACCGCCGGCCGGCGCTCTTCGGCGCACTGGTTCTCCTCACGACTCCAGTCGTCATCCTCCAGGGCTCCGCCGCCCTGAACGATCTCGTCGTCGCATCGTTCCTCGCCGCCGCGACGTACTTCTTCCTCGGCGAGACGAGGCGCGAGTTCGCGCTGGGCGGTCTTGCCCTGGCGCTCGCCGTGGGGACCAAGTTCACGGCTCTGGTCGCGCTTCCACTCGTCGCTCTTGTGGTCCTTGCAGGGCAGCCGCGACGGCGGTGGCCGAGGCTCGCGCTCGCCGGCGTCGCCGGCTTGGCGCTCGGCTCGTACTGGCTGATCGTCAACCTCCTGGAGACGGGCAGCCTCGACGGCGGCGCGGGCGAGGAGCTCGGCGAGGACGCCGACAGGAGCCTCCAGGCGGCGCTGGCTCGGGCCACGCGGCTCCTCATCAGCTTCGCGGACAGCCTGGACGTCGGACGGGACGCACTCCTCTACCCGCTGTCTGCCGCGGCGTTCGTGCTAGTCCTCGGTGCGCTCGAGTGGCGGCGGGGGCGCCGGCCGTGGCTGGCCCTCGCGGCTCTCGGCGTCGTCGCGTGCCTACCGCTGGCGGTGCCACTCGTACGCGAGGGACTGCTCCGCGCCCACGAGAGTCTGTGGCGGGCACTCGGCGACCCCAAGCTCGCGGCGCTCGCGGCAGACGGGGGCAGCCGGCCGCCCAGCAGCACGGGCTCGTACTACGGCCCCGCAGGGCTCGTGCTCCTCCTCGCTGCAACGTTCCTCGTGGTTCAGGGAGTGCGACGCCACGTGCTTCGTCCGCTGGCCGCTGTGTTGGCGATTGCGCCGCTCGTGTTCACACTGCTTCTTGCACTCGCAGTCGGCTACGACCCCTACCGCGGGAGATTCTTCATGTTCTCCGTGGCGCTCTCTGCGGCAACGTGGGGTGTCGTGCTCGGCCGAAGGTGGCTCGCCTGGGGGATCGTGTCCATGGCCTCCGTGACGCTTCTCCTCGCCCTCGTGTACTCGGCCGAGAAGCCCGCCGGGATCCGCCTGCTCGATCTCTCTCGCACCGGGGGTGGTGTCTGGGGCCGGTCGCGAACGGACGTGCAGACGTGGGTGCGACCAGGTGACACTGCGGAGGTCGTCCGCTTCTTCGCCGGCGAGTCGCCCACCGGACGGGTCGGCCTTCGGGTCAAGGACACCGACTGGGTCTATCCGTACTTCGGACCCGCGCTCGATCGCAAGGTCTTCTTCGTCCCCGACGGGGCCGACCTCGACGGCCTCGACTGGCTCGTCTTGCCGGAGGGGCGGGTCGAGACGCCGGGTCGCGAGTGGTCGCTTGCTCTCCTGACCGAAGACGGGTGGCGTGTTTATCGTCGCGCGGTCGACAGGTAGGGTCGAGCCCCGGTGCGTTGACGGCAATGCCCGGCCTGCATCAGGATCGGCTCGTGTGCGGGAAGCTCAGCCTCGTTGGGATCCTGCTCGCATCGCTCGTGTGCGCCGCGGGATGCGGCGGAAGCAGTACTGAGGGCGCTGGTGACGAGTCATCGACCGCCGTTGTCACCGAATCAGCGTCTGCAGAGACAACGGCGGACGTCGCTACGACGAGCGCCCCGATCCGATGCCTCGATGCGGCCGGGTTATCCGACGTGGATGAGCGAGCTGTGGATCTCTGGAGCGGACTCCATGACGGTCCGGCCTACGCGATCGTCGTGCACAAGCTCAAGCAACCGGCGAAGACCCCGATGGTTGTCGCCGGGACTTACGCCGTGACGGGATCGTTCAAGGTCGTTGCGGAGGGCACAGGGCTGACGGTCCAGGAGGGGCTTGAAGCTGATGCTCTGGTGCAAGAGGTTGCGGACTGCCTGGGCGGCTAGCGCCACACCCTCCCCCTCAAAGTGCTGACGGTATACGTCGCGTTTTCGGACTCGGTGCCCTTGCCGTGTAGCCCCTTGTACGTTCCTGTGCCGGACTCAATCGTCCATCGCGATGTGACCGGCCTGCGCGTCGTGTCGATCCTCACCATGTAGGTGACCCCGCCGTCCCTGCCCTTGGTGACGAACCGAAGCAGGATCAACCCCTCATTCAGAACGCTCAGTCCCCGATAGGCGGTGACAGTCCCTCTGTCTGTGATCGCGCCGCTCGCATTGAATGTGCCCTCGCCCGCGATGCCGCCATCCGTCACTTCTTCCTTGGCGTCGTTCGTACCCGCGATGATGACCTTGACGCTCTTGCGGCCCGAGTTGTCGATCGACGCAACCTCCGTGTCGTTGCCGCCCGATAGAGACATCACCGACGCGACTACTGCAACACCGACGCCGACACTCAAGGCGATTGCTCCCAGCCAGATCCAGCTGAAGCCAGTACGTCTGCTCATGACCGCTTCTCCTTAAGAAGCAGATTCGCGCGCCTCGTCTCGGTGGAGTGGCGGACCCAAACAGACGCTCCTGCCAATGTCAACCGTGGGACAAACGACAGCGTCCGCGGAGGCGAAGCGATTCGTGGGTACGGAGAGCCTCGTCGCGCCGGCTCCGTCCCGGCCGCACTGATACCCTGACTCAGCCACCGCTCTCTCCTCCGCTTCTGCGCTCTCGATGGGTCGCGCCAGGTGCGAGCCCAAGTCGAGAGGAGGCTCCTGTGAGCGGAATTCGCACTCCGGTTGACCGGACCGAAGCCGACGCACGTGAGTGGGAGCGCAACCGTGTGGCGTGGAACCTTCCGCGCAAACTGCGTGTCGCGCCGAAGCCGACGCCGCATGTGGAGCTGCGCGAGTCGGCAGAGAAGGCGGCCGAGGATGGGTAGCAATCGGCAGCAGACGTACGCCAAGGCCACGCGTGAACGTACGTTGCGCGAGCGTCGCGAGCGCAAGGTCGAGAAGAAGCGACTTGCCGCGGCAGAGCGTAAGGCGGCTGCGGGTGCGACTGGTATGCAGCAGCCGGACGGCGACCTAACCGGGCGCGCGTGACGGTGGAGCTCGGCGTCGGCGACCTGGTCGTTTACGGAAATCACGGGATCGGCCGCGTCGCAGTGCGCAGGAAGCAGGAGATCCTTGGGCAGGAACAGGAGGTCGTCGTACTCGAGCTCGAGGAACTCAAGGTGACCTTGCCTATGGCGCTTGCGAGCACGCAGCTGCGGCCGCTGGCGAATCAGGCCGGGCTGCGCCGCGTCGGAGATGCTCTCCGCACGGACGACGCGCTCAGCTCGAGGAATTGGCTTTCTCGGCGCAGAGAGACGCTCGAGAAGCTCGTCAGCGGGACGCCGGAGGAGTTGGCCCAGATCGTCAGTGAGGGAGCGCAGCGCGAGCGCCTGCGCTCGGCCAAGGGCGGGAAGGGACATCTCTCGCTGAGCGAGCGCGAGATCTTCGGTAAGGCGCGCAGGTTGCTCTCCGAGGAGATCGCGCTCGCGCTCGACATTCAGCCCGCTGCAGCCGAGAGCTGGATCGACAGCCACCTTACGCGGCCCACCGCCTAGGTGCCCACGCTCTGTGCGCACGAGCTCAATGAATACGACCCTCAACGGGGCGCTCGTACGTCTCTGCGCTTGCGCCATGGTTGTCGGCGTGCGAGGTGCAGGCGACTGGAGGCTCGATGACGCAGCGAGCTGACCCCGCCGTCGGCGCAGTTCGCCTTCTGCGCGGACGGTTCGAAGCGCAGTTCGAAGACCGGGAGGCTGCCAGAGCAGCTGCCCGCGATGCGCGCGCCGTCGGATTCGTCGTCGACGTTCAGCAAGACGGCAAGGGATGGCGCGCCGTCGGACGACGCCAACTCCCCTTTCCAGACGACGAGCGCGACCGCTATGCGAGTCGCTTTCACGCGATCGCGACACAACACGGCGGCGCGTTCAGTCAGTTTGTGGAAGAACCGCCACCTGATGTCCTGGCCACCCACGTGGAAGGGGCACCCGGGAAAGGGTCCGGTCGCCACGGGTAAAGGTAGACTGGGTCTCGGTACATAACCTGTCCTCCCGCCCTGACTGCATTCGCTACGAGCCACTGCGTCAGGACCAAGCGGAGAGCGAGGGTCGATGGACGATGCGGGCACGGAGAATGTCCTGCACTTTCCGGACCGACGATCGGAGCTCTTGATGGGCAGCGCTACGCCTACGCCGAGGGTTGGGGACATGCTGAGGCGAGACGGCGACGAATGGGTTGTCGTTGACGTTGCGGAGACTCCTCGAGGCAGCACGGTCGAGCTCGAGCCTGTTGAAACGGTCAAGATCGAGCCTGTTGCACACGTCGAGGAACAGTCGGCCGGCGAATTGACGCCGCTCTCTCGTTCGGCCTCAACTCCCCTGTACCTCGCCGGACTGAGGATTCCCAGCGAGGATGTCCGCAGCCTCGCTGCGCGTGTCGACGAACCCACGCGAACCGTGCTCGAGAACGCGCTCGCTCGGGACACGATCATCGTTGGGCTCTCGATCCTGGACCGGGAACTGATTCTGAAGGCGCTCGACGATCCGCAGACCGACGCTCTGGCCGAGCTGAGCGCAGCGCTCGTGAGCGAGCACCGCTGGCGGACGAGAGAGGGGCTGGTCTAAACCCGGTCGGGTAGGCCCTCCTCGGGCCTCGTGCGTGGTCAGCCTGCGACAGATTCCGTCGCAACGTCGACAGCCATCCTGCGCCGCGCTTTGCGGCGGCGGTTGGTGGGTATCGTCCGCGGATGTAAGCGGCTGATCGTTCAGCGCACGGAGGTGCTTGCAATGGCTGAGAGGAAACCTGCGAAGAAGAGCACGCAGCAGGCTGCCAAGGGATTCACCGCCGAGGAGCGAGCCGCGATGAGGGAGCGCGCCCAGGAGCTGAAGGCGGAAGTGCGCGCGAACAAGGACAAGGCGGCCGGGGAAAGCGCCGTGCTCGCCAAGATCGCCGAGATGCCGGAATCGGATCGCACGATGGCGGAGCGGCTCCATGCAATCGTCAGATCCAGTGCGCCGGCCCTCTCGCCGAGAACCTGGTACGGGATGCCCGCCTACGCCATGGACGGCAAGGTCGTCTGTTTCTTCAAGGCAGCGAGCAAGTTCAAAGAGCGGTACGCGACGTTCGGGTTCAACGAGACGGCGAATCTCGACGACGGTGCCATGTGGCCGACCTCCTGGGCCCTCACGAAGCTGACCGCCGCCGACGAGAAGAAGATCGCCGCGCTCATGAAGAAGTCGGTGCGCTGACGAGCGAGGGGGCCGCAGGCCCCTTCCGTTGCGTCAGACTGGCGCGACCCCGCACCACCCCGAGAGGACACAAAGGGAGATGAAGATCCGAGCCGCGGTGCTCGAGGAGTTCGGTCAGCCGCTCGTCGTCCAGGAGCTCGACCTCGCCGAGCCCAAGGACAGGGAGGTGCTCGTGCGACTCGCTGCGTGCGGCGTCTGCCACACCGACCTCTACACCGCGTCCGGTGCCGACCCGTCCGGCTACACGCCGTGCGTGCTCGGGCACGAGGGCGCGGGAGTCGTCGAGCGGGTGGGGCCGGGCGTCACGCTCGTCGCAGCCCGGCGACCACGTCATCACGCTCTTCGCGCCCGGAGTGCGGGGAGTGCGTCCACTGCCGTCAGTGGCCGCACGAATCGCTGCGTTGCCATCCGTGACATGCAGGGGCTCGGCTTCCTGCCCGACGGGACGACGCGGCTCTCGCGCGACGGCGAGCCGATGCGGCACTTCATGGGCACGTCGACCTTCGCGGAGTACACCGTCATGCCCGAGATCGCTCTGGCGAAGGTCTCGCCCGACGCGTCGCTCGAAGGCTGCGCACCATTCGCGTGTGGCCTCGCGACGGGAATCGGTGCAGCGCTGTACACGGCGCGACGTCCAGCCAGGGCTCGACGTGCGCGGTGTTCGGCTGCGGCCTCGTCGGGCTCGGCGCGGTCATCGGGTGCCGGCTCGCGGGCGCCGAGCGGATCATCGCGATCGACCTCTCCGAGGGCCGGCTCGAGAGCGCGCGCCACCACGGCGCCACCGACACGCGCGTCGCGGGGGACGACGTCGTCGCTGGCTTCGCGAGGAGACCGGCGGCTTCGGCGCCGACTACACGTTCGAGGCGACCGGGAACGTGCAGGTGATGCGCGCAGGCCGTCGAGGCCGCGCGCGAGGCGTGGGGGCTCGCGACGATGATCGGCGTCGCCGGCAAGGGCGAGACGCTCGACATCGTGCCGCGTCTGCTCATCACCGGTCGACGCGTGACGGGCTCGTCGTTCGGCGGCGTGAAGGGCCGCACGCAGGTGCCGCAGCTCGTCGACCGCTGGCTCGCGGGCGAGATCGACGTCGAGTCGCTCCTCAGCCATCGACTCGCGCTCGACGAGGTGAACCGCGGCTTCGAGCTCATGGAGGCGCAGGACGGCATCCGCAGCGTGATCGTCTTCGACTGATCCGGCTTGCGCGCGGGTGGAGCCGCATCTACGCTGACGCGCTACGTGCGACCGTTGACTCGCCCAGGGCCGGCTCTCGCGATCGCGCTCGCCGTGGTTGCCGTGCCGTTCCTGGCGTCAGGTGCGCTTGCAAAGCCGACGGCGCCGACGACGGCCGCTGCGAACGAGACCACGTTCCAGGACTCGGTCGGCGAGGATCCGCTGTCGCCGGACGTGGGGACGATCGTCGTGTCGAACGACGACGCGGCGACCATCACGTTCCGCATCAACACCGCGAACAAGGCCGACGTACTCGTCCGACGTCGCGGTCGTCATGTTCCTCGACTCGGATGCGAATCAGGCGACGGGCGACCCCGAGAGCCTCGGCGCCGACTTCGTCATCCAGCTCATCCAGGGCGAGATCCTGCTCTTCAAGTGGGACGGCTCGGACTTCACGCTCAGCGCGACGCAGGCATCCCTGAACTACACGTGGGCGAACGGCCCGACGATCAAGATCAACGCGTCGGATCTGAACAACACGCGGAAGCTCAGCTTCGACGTCACGACGGTCTCGGGCCTCGCGTTCGATCCCACGAGCGGTGCGATCGACTGCACGAACTGCCATCGTGACTTCGCACCGACGATCGGCTTCTTCACATACGAGGTCAAGGTCGCGAAGCCGACGCTGGTCGTGCAGCAGCCTGAAGCCGACGCCGGCCAAGCCGACGGCAGGCAAGCCGTTCACGCTTCGACTGGTCGCGGCTCGGTCGGACACGGGAGCTGTCGTCCAGAACGGCCGAGTCACGTGCCTCGGGAAGCTCGGGACCGCTCGTCTCAAGGCTCAGATCCAGGTCGTGCAGGGCGGGGCGGCGGTCTGCACGTGGAACATCCCGTTGAACGCGAAGGGCAAGACCTTCACTGGCTCGGTGACGATCGCGTTCGAAGGGCTGAAGGCGGCGGCAGAGCTACACCGGGAAGGTCCGCTAGCTCCGCCGCCGGTGCGACGTCTAGCGCTCCTCGTCTCCTCTCCTCGCAGTCGTCGTCACCACCGGGACGGCGTCTGGCTCGGGCGATCTCGACGCCGCGCATCGTCGTCGAGCGCGCGACCCAGAAGGTCCATCCCGCACCCGACCTCGCGGGGTTCAGGCGTAACGCCAGCAATCGCGTCCGGGTCATCATGACGCTCGACTCCCCGCCGCTCGCGGCCGCGACCTACGCCCGCGGCCTCGGCGCGCTCGGCACGAGGTCGAAGCTGAACGTCCGGAGCGCGTTCTCGCGCTCGTACCTCGGCACGCTGCAGGCCGAGCAGGCGACGGCGATCGCGAAGCTCCACCAAGAGATCCCGCAGGCGATCGTCTCGCGGCGCTACCAGGTGCTCGTGAACGGCTTCGCGGTGAGCGTGCCCTACAGCCGGCTTCCGGACCTGCTCGAGACCGGGATCGCGAAGCGTGTCTACCCGAGCCTCACGTACCACCTCGACCTCAACCGGGGGCCGTCCGTCGTCGGCGCACCCGCGTTCTCGGCGCTGACCGGTGCGAAGGGAGACGGCGTGAAGGTGGCCGTCGTCGACGACGGCATCGACCCCGAGCATCCTTTCCTCGATCCGACGGGCTTCTCGTACCCATCAGGCTTCCCAAAGGGCACCTCGGGGTCGACGACACCGAAGGTGATAGTCGCGCGCGGCTTTGCCGGGCCTGGTGCGAACAGCGCGCCGCTCGATCGCGACACGTCGTTCCATGCAACCTTCGTCGCGGGCGTGATCGCCGGCGTCAAGACCGATGTCGAGGCGGGTCAGACCGGGTTCTGCAGCGAGGCGAACGGCGGTTGTCACCCCGCGGTGAAGGGAGTCGAGGGAGTCGCGCCGCGCGCGTACCTCGGCAACTACCGCGTCTTCAACGTCCCCGCGCCGGCGCCGCTCGGCGGATGCTGCTCGGCGAACAGCCCGGAGATCGTCGCCGCCTTCGAGGCCGCGGTGCGCGACGGCATGGACATCATCAACTTCTCCGGCGGGGGGCCGCAGGCCGATCCGAGGACGGACATTCTCATCGAGGCGGTTTCGAACGTGGTGCGCGCGGGCGTCGTGCCGGTCATCTCCGCCGGGAACGACCGCGACTTCTTCGGGCTCGGCACTGCCGGGTCGCCGGCGACGGCACCCGATGCGATCAGCGTCGGCGCGGTCGCGAACGCGCACGTCTTCGGGGCGTCGCTCCAGGTCGTCTCGCCGTCCGGTCTCCCGCGCATGCCGTTCGCTCCCACGGACGCGATCCCGCCGTCCTGGATCTCGGCCAATCAGCGACTCCTCGACGTCGGGTCGATCTCCGGTGTCTCCCGGCAGCTCTGCGACGCGGCGCCGGCTGGTTCGATGACCGGCGCGATCGCTCTCGTCGAGCCGGGGGGGCTGCCCGTACGACGTGAAAGCGTCGCGCGCACGGGCGGCCGGGGCGACGGGCATCGTGATTGCCGAGAACCGTCCCGGTGATCCGACGTTCGCGTTCGTCACGGCGCTCTCGGGCGGAGAGATCTCCGATCTCGACGGCGCGCGCATAAGGGCGGCCGCAGCCGGGTCGGGTGGAGCTGTCACGGTTCGCTTCACACGCGACGTCACCGAGGTGTCGACGACCTGGGCGGGCGTGCCGACGAGCTTCACGTCATCGGGCCTCACGCCTTTCGGACATGCGCTCAAGCCGGATGTGACGGCGCCGGGCGCGCAGGTCCTCTCGTCCACGCTTCCCGAGTTCGCGGGCGACCAGTTCGCGGTGCTCGACGGGACGAGCTTCTCCGCGCCGCACATCGCGGGTGTCGCCGCGCTCCTCACGCAGCGCCATCCGTCGTGGACGCCTGCAGCAGATGAAGTCCGCGCTCATGTCGACGGCAGGGCCTGCCTGGGCGGACACGACGCTCACGCAGGAGGCGTCGGTCCTTGTCGAGGGCGCCGGGCTCGTGCGCACCGGCACCGCAGACAAGCCGCTGATCTTTACCGACCCGCAGTCCCTCTCCTTCGGCTACCTCGTCGCGGGAGGCGGCGCGAACTCGAAGTCGATCTCCGTCGCGATCGCAGACGCGGGCGACGGCGCGGGTACCTGGGTCGCCGATGTGCACCCGCAGGTTGCGTCGGCGGGCGCGACCGTCGAGGCCGCTCCGGTCACGCTCGGGCCGGGCGGTAGCGCCCTGATGCAGATCACCGCACGCGCGTCGGCAGGCGCGGTGCAGGGTGACAACTTCGGCTTCGTCCTGCTCAGGCGTGGGAGCGACGTTCGCCGGATCCCGTACGCGTTCTCGGTCTCGCGCTCGTCGCTGACCGGGGCTCCGGTGGCCGTCCTCAAGACCCTGCAGTCGGGCGACACGCGCACGGGCGACGATCGCGCGCGTGCCTACCGCTGGCCGACGTCGCCGTTCTCGATTCTCGGGATCTTCGGGGTCGACCCGTCGGTCAACGACGACGGCAAGGAGAAGATCTACGCGCTCGACATCACGAAGCAGGCTGTGAACGCCGGCGTCGTCGTCGTGAGGCCCGTGACGAAGCTCGACGCCTCCATCACCGCGTTGCTCAGCTCGAACCAGCCGATCCATCCCTGGTTCATGGGCTCGCTCGACGAGAACGACGTGCTCGGGTACGCGGGCATCCCCGTGAACGTGAACGGCCAGCTGCCGGACTTCCTGTACTCGATCGGCGCGTCCGGAGGCGTCTTCCTGCCGCCAGGTCGCTACTACGTCTCCGTCGACTCGGGACGCGACCTCTTCACCGGTCGGTCGCTTGCCGGCCGCTACACGCTCCGCTCCTGGGTCAACGACGTGAAGCCTCCCACGGTCCGGTTCATCACGAGGTCGCTCTCGAGCGGGCGTCCCACAGTGGTCGCGAAGATCACCGACGCGAAGTCCGGTGTCGATCCGCACGCCCTGCAGCTCTACTTCGGACCGTCGACTCGGCGCGCCTCGGTCGGCGCGGCGCTGTTCGACCCGGCGACGGGCATCGCTGCCTTCGCGATCCCGCGCACCACGCTTCCGCTCGAGACCGGAACGCAGTTCATGCAGGTCGTCGCGTCGGACTACCAGGAGGCGAAGAACATCAACACCGAGTCCGACAGCCCGCTTCCGAACACGCGCTTTGCGGGTCTGCGGGCCGAGGCTGTCGCGCGCCCGACGATCACGTGGGTGACCCCGGAGAAGGGGCGATGCGTGGCCGCGAAGCAGAAGCTCCTCGTCGTCGCCAACGACAACGTCCAGATCTCGTCGGTCGGCTTCTTCGACGGCGAGCGGCAGATCGGCCGCGTCCAGAAGAACGTCGCCGGCCTCTACGAGATGACGTGGCGGACGAACGGCAAGCGCAAGGGCGCGCACGCGCTCACGGCCGTTGCATCCGACGTCCGCGGTCGCGAGGCCGAGGCAGCTCAGACCGTCCGCGTCTGTTAGTGCTCTGTCCTGGGGGTCTCTCGATGCTCCGACGCGCGAAAGGCGAGCCGGGCAAGGACGCAGGGAGCGCTCGTATTGGTCAATACGGATGCGACCGAGGACGAAGCATGGTGACGGCTTGCAGCCGTCCGGAGCGCGAGCTGACTCCCAGGACGGAGCACTCATGATCGCGGCGACCCGGTTCGGGAAGCCGCTTCCCGACGGCGGCACGATCGGTGTCGCTGCTGCCGCCAGTCCGTACGACAGCCGGTCCGACGTCCTGCGCGGCATCGAGTGGTGGGAGGCTCGCGGCTATCGCGTCAAGCTCGCGCCCGGCGTGTGGGATCGCGACGACTACGTGGCAGGTGACGCGCGCCGCAGGGCAGATGACCTGAACGCCCTCTTCGCGGACCCCGAGGTCGACGTCGTGCAGGCGTTGCAGGGCGGGTTCGGATCCGCTCAGACGATTCCGTTCCTCGACTTCGAGCTCATCGCTGCGAACCCGAAGCCGGTCGTCGGCTACTCCGACATCACGGCGCTCCATGTCGCGGTTCGCCAGCGTGCGGGCGTCGCGACGATCTATGGCAACGGCCTCATGGGGCTCGGCAGCCTCGACACGACGGGGTTCACGAAGGAGCGACTGCTCGACGTCCTGCGCACCGGGGGCGCCGGGGAGGTTCCGCACGACCCCGAGGATCCATGGGTGCGCACCCTGCACGGGGGACGTGTGACGGCGCCCCTCGTCGGCGGCTGCCTCTGGTTGCTCATGCAGACCATGGGCACACCGTGGGAGCTCGAGCTGGACGGTGCGATCCTCTTCTTCGAGGACACGCACACGCCGCCGTACTACCTCGACGGTCAGCTCGTCCAGCTCGCGCACGCGGGCAAGCTCGAGCACGTGAAGGGCGTCGTCGTGAGTCAGATGGAGAAGTCCGAGTACGGAGACCTGCGGCCGGTCTCGGACTGGGCGCGTTCGCGGACGATCGAGGATGTCCTCGAAGAGCGCCTCGAGCCGCTCGGCGTGCCGGCGATCTACGGCCTCCCTCTCGGCCACACGAAGCACCTCGCTGCGCTCCCGCTCGGCGTCACCTGCACGCTCGACGCGGACGCGAAGACCCTCACGGTCGACGAGCCTGCCCTGCGCGTCCGCGAAGCGGACGCGCAATAGACGTTCGCGCAGAGCGGAGATCCGCGCTAGCGGATTCCGGTCTTGCGCAGAGGATCCTCGCTAGGCGGCTCCGCGTCGTCGTGGACGAAGAGCCCGCGGACGGCGCCGATGAGCTGGGCTCGTAGCGGAGGACCGGGCGGGCCGGGAGGCTGTGACCACGCATGGGCGAACTCGGCGCCGAGGAGCAGGATCCAGGCGACGACGTAGACGAAGAAGAGGAACGTCATCACGCCGGCCAGCGACCCGTAGATGAGGTTGTAACGCGAGAAGTCGGAGAAGACGATCGCGAGGACCTTCGTCGCGCCCCAGACGCCGACGGCCGTCAGGATCGCGCCCGCGAGCGCGCCGCGACGGCGCAGCCTCCGGGCGGGGACGAAGCGGTAGAGAAGCAGGACGGTGACTCCGATCGCGACGAGCTGCACGCCGTCGCGGAGGAGGAGGCCAGACGGCGTCGCGACGCCCGCCCACTTTGTGAAGCGGTCGACGAGCTCGCCGAAGAAGGCGCCGAAAGCCGATAGCCCGACGATGAAGATGACGAGAATGCCCGCGGCTACGACGAGGATGAAGTCGACGAGCTTCGCGCGCACCGCAGGGCGTCCGCGATCCACCTTCATGGCCGTCTCGAGGCCAAGGCGGATCGATGCCATCATCCCGGTGGCGCCCCAGAGCAGCGCGACGAGCGAGACGAGCCCGATCGCCGAGAGCGGGGTCGCGATCTGCTCGATGGAGCGCTGGATGTTGCCCTCCCCCGACTGCGAGACGGGGAGGATGTCGATGAGCTCGTTGATCACGTGCTGGCGCAGCTCGTCGTCCTGGAGCACGAGCCCGAAGATCGAAACGAGCGCGATCGTCAACGGGAACAGGGAGAAGAGGACGCGATAGGCGATCGCGGCGGCGTACTGCGTGCAGCGATCGGTGAACATGTCCTCGACCGCTCGCGGGAGTGCTCGCGCCACACCGCGTGCCACGTCGCCGACGAGCTCCAGCGGTCGCCGTGCGAGTTGCTCGACCCTGCCCGAGGGCCCGCCGGCGCGGTCGCTCATCATCCTGAGTGTAGGGAGCACGACCGGCGGGCGGTCCGGCGGCACTATCCTCCGCACCCGATGAAGGTCGTCCTTCCAGACTCGTCCGAGCTCGAGCTCCCCGACGGCTCGACCGGCCTCGACGCCGCACGGGCGATCGGCCCGAAGCTTGCCGAGCAGGCGGTGCTCGCACGCGTGGACGGCTCGACGCGTGACCTGCGGCTCCCGCTCGCCGACGGCGAGAGCGTCCAGTTCCTCACGACGCGGGACGGCGAGGATCCGGACGCGCTGTACGTCCTCAGGCACTCGACCGCGCACCTCCTCGCGGAGGCGGTCATGCGCCTGCATCCAGGAGTGAAGATCGCGATCGGCCCGCCGATCGCGGACGGGTTCTACTACGACTTCGAGTTCCCGGAGCCGATCGCCGAGAGCGACCTCGAGGCGATCGAGGAGGAGATCCGGCGCGAGATCGCCGAGGGCCGCGAATGGACTCGCGAAGACGTCTCGCGCGGCGAGGCGATCGCACGGTTCGAGGCGGAGTCACAGCCGTACAAGGTCGAGCTCGCACAGGCTGCCGAGGGCGACATCTCGCTGTACACGCAGGGCGACTTCACGGATCTCTGCCGCGGCCCGCACCTGCAGAACGCGACGCCGATCAAGGCGGTGAAGCTGACGAGCGTCGCCGGCGCGTATTGGCGAGGCGACGAGCACTTGACGCAGCTGACCCGCATCTACGGCACGGCGTTCTTCTCACAGGCGGATCTGGACGCACACCTCGAGCGGCTCGAGCAGGCGCGCGCCCGCGACCACCGCAAGCTCGGCGTCCAGCTCGATCTCTTCCACCTCTCGGATCACTCGCCCGGATCGCCGTTCTGGCACCCGCGGGGGATGATCCTGTGGAACGCGCTCGAGGACCTTCGCCGCCGCGAGAACCGCCGCCGCGGCTACGTCGAGGTGAAGACGCCGCTCCTCTACGACCTCGACACGTACAAGACCTCGGGGCACTACGAGAACTACGAGGAGAACATGTTCTTCGTGCGTACGCACGAGGGCGAGGAACCGCTCGCGCTCAAGCCGATGAACTGCCCCGGGCACATGCTGCTCTTCGGGTCGAAGCTGCGCTCGTACCGCGACCTTCCCATTCGCTACGCGGAGTCGTCGACACTGCACCGCGACGAGCGCGGCGGGACGCTCCACGGTCTGCTGCGCGTCAAGCACATCACCCAGGACGACGCGCACGTCTTCGTCACGGAGGACCAGATCCACGACGAGATCGACGGGATGATCGACTTCGTGGACTACCTGTACGAGCGCTTCGGCGTGACGCCTCGCGCCGAGCTGTCGACGCGGCCCGAGAAGCGGCTCGGTACGGACGAGCAGTGGGACCACGCGGAGGAAGCGCTCGAGGCCGCGCTGCTGCGGCACGGGATGGAGTACGCGATCTCTCCGGGTGAGGGCACGTTCTACGGGCCGAAGATCGACCTGCACATGACGGACGTGCTCGGCCGGAGCTGGCAGATGGGGACGATCCAGCTCGACTACCAGATGCCGGTCCAGTTCGGTCTCACCTACATGGGGCCGGACAACCGCGAGCACTCGCCCGTCGTCATCCACCGTGCGTTGCTCGGGTCGCTCGAGCGATTCCTCGGCATCCTCGTCGAGCACTACGGGGGCGAGTTCCCGTTCTGGCTCGCGCCCGTGCAGGCGCGCGTGATCCCCGTCGGCGAGGGGCATCGCGGAGCAGGCGCGTGCGCTGCGCGACACCATCGACGCGGAGGGCTTCCGGGTCGAGATCGACGACCGTGACGACACGCTCGGCAAGCGAGTGCGCGACGCCGAGCTCGAGAAGGTGCCCTTCGTCGTCGTCTACGGCGATCGCGAGTCGGACGAGGCGCTGGCGGTACGCGAACGCGGCGCTGGCCAGTCGACGCTCTCGCTCGACGAGCTGCTCGCCGACTTCCGCGAGCTCGCAGCCGAGGCCGATCCCGGCTAGATGGCTGTATGCCACGAGACCGTCAGCTCCGGAGCGTGAGATCGTGCATCAACCATCCAGGTGCTAGCATCCCGAGCCTGCAAGCAGGAGCTCATCGCTTCCTCACCTCCCGGGTGTGACTCGCGGAGGTTCAACCGAGCCGGTTGGACGAAGTGGCGAGCCGCTGCCTGCAGCGGTTCGTGTCGTTTACAAGGAGGAAGCTGAGAGCTTGATGAAGGGCCTTTGAGACCTCGCCGCCGTAGGCCGGATCTCGACCGGCAGGTACCGCGCAAGCGGGACGAGCGAATCAACGAGGAGATCCGCGCCCAGCGAGTGCGCCTGGTGGACGAGGAGGGCGGGCAGGTCGGGATCCTCGCGACGAAGGAAGCGCTCGAGTTCGCGTACGGCAAGGGGCTCGACCTCGTCGAGGTCGCGGCCGGCGCGGATCCGCCCGTCGCGCGGGTGATGGACTACTCGAAGTACCGCTACGAGCAGGACCAGCGCGCCAAGCAGGCGCGAAAGCACCAGCAGCAGGTCCATATCAAGGAGATCAAGCTCAGACCGAAGATCGGGATCCACGACTACGAGACCAAGAAGGGGCACGTCGTGCGCTTTCTCGGCCAGCGGGCCAAGGTCAAGGTCACGATCATGTTCCGCGGGCGCGAGACGCTGCATCCGGAACGTGGGCGGGACCTGCTCATGCGGCTCGCCGAGGACGTGAAGGAGCTCGGCTCCATCGAGCAGCAGCCTCTTCTCGAGGGTAGGAACATGATCATGGTTCTCGCGCCATCGAAGAACGTGGGAGTGAAGACGGATGCCAAAGATGAAGACAGCGAAGGGCGCGAAGAAGCGCTTCAAGGTGACGGGGACGGGGAAGCTCCTCCGCCGGCACGGGATGAGGAGCCACAACCTCGAGAAGAAGTCGTCGAAGCGTAGGCGCGGCTTCCGGAAGATGGACGACGTCGCCGAGAGCGACGTCAAGAGCGTCAAGAAGCTTCTGCGAGGAGGCTGAGCGATGCCACGCGTCAAGAGAGCTGTCCACGCACGCAAGAAGCGCGCCAAGGTCCTCGGGCAGGCGAAGGGCTACTACGGACGCAAGAAGTCGAGCTACCGCTTCGCGAAGGAGCAGGTCGAGCACTCGCTCGTCTACGCCTATCGCGACCGCAAGGTGCGGAAGAGGACGTTCCGCTCGCTCTGGATCATCCGCATCAACGCCGCTGCGCGTGAGCACGATCTCTCCTACAACCGGTTCATGGCGGGCGTGAAGAAGGCGGGGATCGAGCTCGACCGCAAGTCGCTCGCCGACATCGCGGTGAGCGATCCGCAGGCGTTCGCCGTGGTGGCGGAGCGCGCAAAGGCCGCGCTCGCGGCCGACGCCGACGCCGACGCCGCCTGATCGAGTCGCGCCAGAACGAGAAGCTCCGGCTCGTCCGGAAGCTTCTCTCTGCGCGCAAGCACCGCGACGAGACGGGTCTCTTCGCCGTCGAGAGCGAGGACCTCGTGGAGGCGGCGACCGGTGCCGGCGTCGAACCGGTCGAGCTGCTCGTCGCCGGAGAGAACGTGCTTCCGGAGCTCCTCGGCGAGGTGTCCACGCTCGGGCACGCGCCGCGTGTCGTCGGCATCTACCGACGAGCCGACCTTCCGTCCGCGACGCGTGACGTCGTCCTCGCGTTGTGGCAGGTGTCGGACCCGGGGAACGTCGGGACACTTCTCCGCACCGCGGATGCGTTCGGTGCTGGCGTGGCGCTGTCCCCCGAGTGCGCCGACGCGACCGGACCGCGTGCGCTTCGCGCGTCGGCGGGTGCGATCTTCCGCGTGCCGCTTCTCGCATGGGCCGACCTGCCCGCGCGTCGCGTCGCTCTTCTCGCACACGGCGGCGATGTCGCTCGAGGAGGCCGATCTCACGCCGCCGCTCGCGCTCCTCCTCGGCGTCGGAGCGGGAAGGCCTGCCGGACGGTCTCGTGACAGGATTGTCTCGCGGCGTCGATACCGCTCCCGGGTACCGCCGAGTCGCTCAACGTCGCGGCTGCCGGGGCGATCGTCATGTACGAGCTGGCTCGTCGAGCTCGTTCCTGAGCACGCCGCCGTTTTGTGAGCTCCGCCGCGCGTGACACCATCTCCGTATGGCCGAGGGGGAAGCCGCGGCAGCCGTGGGAGCGCGCCTTCGGTCGCTCCGGCGTCTCGCGGGCTTGAGCCAGGAGGAGCTCGCCGCCGGACGCTTCTCCAAGGAGTACGTCAGCCAGATCGAACGCGGCAAGACGCGGCCGACGCGCGAGACACTGAGGTTTTTCGCGGAGCGACTCGAAGTCGATCCCGATCTCCTCGAGTACGGCGTCTCGCAAGCCGATGCGGAGCGCTTCGACGCGGCGCTGCGCGAGGCCGAGAAGCTCCTGCTCGAGTCGCATCGCTACGACGACGCGCTGCTGGCGTATCGAGCGGCGCGGGAGATCGTCGGCAACGACTGCCCGGCGGCGTTCTCGCTGCGCCTCGCTCACCGGCGAGGCGTGGGCCCTCATCCGGACGGGAGAGCTCGACGAGGCGATGCAGCTGCTCGACGCCGCCGCCGCGCTCGCCGTCTGCGTCGGGTTCGCGCGACGCTCGACCGCGCGGAGGTCGTGTTCGAGGTCGGCGTCGTCCGCTACCACGAATCGAGCATCGACGACGCGATCGTGCTCTTCGAGGAGGCCCTCAGTCCTCGCCGAGGGCTCGGAGTCGAGATCGGATCGGCTGCGCTCGGACATCTTCCACTGGCGCTCCCGCTGCCATCGGCGTGACCGCGACTGGGTTGCCGCGGAAGAGGACATCGAGCATGCCCTCGGCGCTTCGCCGAGGCCTAGCGCCGATTCGCGTCGTGTCGCCGACGCGCTCTTCCAGGCATCGCTCGTCGCTCAGCGTCAGGGCCGGTGGGTGCTTGCGCGCACGTACGCGGAGCGATCGCGTGCGCTGTTCGAGGAGATCGGCGACGCGGGCCACCGTCGCCAGGTTGCTGAACAACCTCGCCGGGCTGCAACCACCTTCTCGGCGACACGTCGACCGCGTCGATCGAGTCTCCTCAAGAGGCGTTCGCAGATGTTCGTCGACCTCGACCTGGCGGTCGACGCCGGGCTACGTCTGCTCGTCGCTCGCGTCGATCCGTCCTCGACGGGGGCGAGCCCGAGCTCGCCGAGGACGCAGGCGCGAGAAGGCGCTCGAGCTCCTCGACGGGAGGGCGGACCATCTGCAGGAGATCGGCATGGCGCAGGTCACCCTGGGTCGAGCGCTCGCAGCAGCAGGGGCGGCTCGACGAGGCCGAGTCGTGGATCGCGCGGGCGGACGACACGTTCGATCGGGCGAGCTCGGTCGAGCCATCGCAGCTCATGCGTGGATGGCCGAAGGCGACGTCGAGAAGCCGGCGCGGCGACGAGGCCACCGCGGCCAGCTCTACCGGCGTGCGGCGGTCTCTCTTCTCGACTCCGACGTCATCGGGGAATCGACGGCAGTGGAAGACCTCCCGCGCGGTCCGGCGGGAGATCACTCGGGCTCGGTTTCGATTCTCCCTAGCTGCCGTCGAACCAGCTCCCGCCAACACTGGCGAGGAGGCCGGCGAGCGCCGTCAGCGAGACGACGATGTAGAGCCTGTTTCCCTTGGTGAACATAGCCGCAAGTCCTTTCGGGGAACTGTCCGTCCTTGCTCAGTTGTCCGTCGGGGGCACGCTTCTGACACCCCCCAACGGGGGATCCGCCTGTCCCGACGGTTCGGGCTGCGCGGCCGTCTCGACCGCGGGTGCCTCGCGAGTGCGCCGACGCGTGCGAGAGCGCAGCGCTTCGCCTCGTCCGCGTCGACCTCGTCATCCGGCAGGGTGACCGCGTCCGGTCGGCACCCGTGGCGCTTCGAGACGTGCCACCTCGGCCAGTGCGAACGAGGCTACTTGACGTACGATCCGGCTCTTGCGGACGATGGCCGACTCAGCCGAAGCCGCCGCCGCCACCTCCACCGCCACCTCCACCGCCCCCGGAGAAGCCGCCGCCGAAGCCGCCCGATCCGGAGTTCGGCGGAGCGAGCGCGCTTCCGAAGCCGGACGCGAGGTCGCCGATCGAGAGACTCGTCGCGCCCGAGCCGAGGTCGCCGTACGGTGAGATCCAGTAGATCGTGCTCGCCTCGTGGAGCGCCTCGGGCATGTGCAGCTGCGCGCCCTGGAGCACGCGCTCGGCGATCCCGAACGCGATGCCGTAGACGAGGTAGCGCTCCCACAGCTCGAGCGTGGCCGGCGGCGCCTCCTGGAGGCGTGGGAAGTCGGAGAGGTAGCGGCGGAACGCCTCCCAGCGCTCCGCCTCCTCCTGCCCGGCTCGCGTGCGGCGCCGCCACGAGCGCCGATTGAAGATGAGCGTCCCGAGGCACAGCGCCGCGTTCGCGATCGAGGCACGCGCCGATACCGACGAGGACGCACGTCGGAGTAGCGCGGGTACACGGGTCGCCACTCGCGCACGGCGAGGAAGACGAGCAGACGCTCCGACGAGCGCGAAGACGACCACCGCGACGACGAGCGGGAGTGGCGCCGGTCGACCGGAACCAGCGCGAGGCGCGCCGTCTCGTCGGCGACGTGCTCCTTGAACGACGTGAAGCGACCGTGCATCGACTCGCGCTCGTCCTCGATCTGCTCGCGGAAGCGGGAGAGTCGCTCGCTGCCGCCGTCGAGCACGCCGTCGACGACGTTCGCGACGTCGCGTTCCCACGCGCGGAGCTCGCGCGTCCTCGCCGGCAGAGAGCTCGAGGTCGGAGACGGTCTCGTGACGCAGCCCGCCCCAGATCGAGCGCTCGGTCGTCGTCGGCACGGCCTTGTAGACGCCGCGCCGGACGAGGTCGAAGAGCGTCGCCGTGAACTCGTACGAGCCCGCGTCGCCTCCTTGGCGGAGGAGCGTCGGCACGAGCGCGGGCTCGGTGTCCGGTCGGCGGCTCCTGCTCGTACTCGCGGTCGTAGCCGGTGCGCCGCTCGCGCCCCATGAACCAGAAGACGGCGGCGATGACGAGGAGCGCCGGGATGGTCGCGAGGCCGAGCACGACGAGGCCGGTCCGAAGCGGATGAGCCTTCAGCGCGTCGATCCGCTCGTGGTCGCGCTCGTAGCGGTCGGCGTCCGCTCGCTCCTCCTCGAGGATGCGATCGAACGCGTTGCCCTCGCTCGACGCGCATGCCCGCCGTCGACGAGAAGGCGGAGCGCGGGATCAGCGTCCGCAGCTCGACGAACTGATGGGCGGGGACCGAGACGGCTCGGAGCGTCGCGCGCGTGCCCGACGAGCTCGACGTCGCCGCGAACCCACACGGGCTTGCCCCACGCGCGCAGGATCTTCCCGGGCGGCCGTCTCGACGCCGACGAGGCGGTCGAGCGGCTCGTCCCACTGGTCGCCCCAGACCTTGAGTTCACGTCGACGACGTCGTCGTACGCGACCGCGACCCCGCGGAGCGTGTACGAGACGGTGAACGCCCGCGTCTGGTCGTTCGCATCGAAGTACCAGACGATGCGCGCGCGTGTCGCCGCGTCGCTCGACGCCGAACGTGCCCGGGTGCCCCCGGCTCGAGTCGCCGTCTCGTTGCCCCGCGTGAACGCGATGCCGCGCTCCGCGACCGAGGGGTTGACGAGTGACTCGCCCGTCCGGAGGGGGATGTCGCGATAGCCGAAGTGGAAGTCGCCCGAGAACGCGACCTCGAGCCGCTCGCTGACGCCGAGCGAGCCGTCGTTCTGGACGTCGACCGCGACGTCGGCCGACGAGCAGCGAGAAGCTGTCGGCCGAGGCTGCGCCGGGAAGGCCAGGCGACGCCGAGGCCAGGACGGCGACAGCAGCGAGCGACAGCGCCCGCGAAGCGGGCGCCTTCAGGGATCTTCGCGCGACCGGAAATCCGCGCTAGCAGGTTTCCGTTCTTGCACACTCAAAAGTCGACGCGGGGCGTCCCGTTGTGCCTCGTCCTCGACTTCGAAGAACTCGCGCTTCGTGAAGCCGAACGGCCCGGCGAAGAGCGCGCCCGGGAACGTCTGGATCGCGTTGTGGTACGTCAGCACCGTGTCGTTGTAGACCTGGCGGCTGACGGCGACCTTGTTCTCCGTGTCCGCGAGCTGGGCCTGGAGCTGCTGGAAGTTCTCGGTCGCCCTGAGCGTCGGGATACGCCTCTGCGACCGCGAACAGGCGGCCGAGCGCCTGGCTGAGGATTCCCTCGGCCTGCGCGGCCTCGGCGGGGCCTTTCGCGTTCTGCGCCGCGGTGCGAGCGTCCGTGACGTGCCTCGAACGTCTCGCGCTCGTGCGCCGCGTAGCCCTTGACCGTCTCGACGAGGTTCGGGATGAGATCCCAGCGCCGCTTGAGCTGGACCTCGATCTGCGCCCACGCGTTGTCGACGCGGTTCCGGTAGCCGGACGAGGCGGTTGTAGAGCCCGACGAGCAGAGAGCGCGACGACGACGAGCACGACGACGATGACGATGACCCAGACCATCGAAGTCTCGACTCTAGCGCGGCCGTGTGACGAAGACCATGTCTTCCTCGGCCGTCGTGCGGTCGTCGAGTCGAACCAGCCGTAGAGCGCCTCGACGCTCGAGCTCGGCTTCGTCGACGAGCCTGAGCCACTCGGGAGCCGAGAGCCAGTGCAGGCCGAACGTCGTCGCCGATGCCCCGTCCGAACGCACGGAGAGGCGAGAGCGTGCGCGCAGCCCTCGTCCCAGTCGGCGCGCTCGAAGATCCCGGGCTCGCGCTCGAGCCAGAGCCCGTCCGTCTCCTCGATGTCCTCGCGACTCGGTGCGAAGACGTCGAAGACGAAGCGGCCGTCGGGCAGGAGGAGCGAGCGTGCCGCGCGCAGCGCACGCAGCTTCTCGTCCTCGGTCTCCATGTGCAGCAGCGAGCGAAACGGGCAGATGACGAGCGGAGCGCGCTCGTCGACCGGCGGCTCGCGCAGGTCGCCGACGCGAAGGTCGACGAGGTCGTGAGACGCCTGCTTCCTCGGCGGCACGCACGCGCGACCTCGAGCATCCCAGGCGAGGAGTCGACGCCGATCACGTCCACGCCCGCCTTCGCGATCGGGAACGGCGATCCGTCCCGTCCCGACGGCGAGCTCGACGACCGGACCACCGGACGCGAGCGCGTGGTCGACGTAGAACTCGACGTCCTCGGTGACCGAGCGACTCCACGGGTCGTAGAACGACGCGATCGCGTCGTAGAGCGTCATGCGGGCTTGCGCGCGACCCACACGAACTCGCGGCTCTCGTCGTCGAACGGCCGCCGGTCGAACCAGCCGTAAAGCGCTTCCGTCTCGAGGCCGGCGACGTCGAGCAGTCCCAGCCATTCGTTCTTCGTCGCCCACCAGAGCGAGCTCGTCTCGCCCGAGTCGAGCTCGATGTCTATGCGGCCGTCGCCGACCGCGTACCGGAGCGTGTGCGGGACCGGCTCCTCCTGTCTCTTTCCGTCGAGCTCGCCGGCGATCGCGTGGTCGAACGCGAACGCGTTCCAGGCGAAGCGTCCGCCGCGGACTAGCGAGGCCGCAACGCGCTCGAAGACGAGTCGTCGGTCGGACCACGTCGGCAGGTGGAGGAGGGCGCGGAACGGGCAGTAGACGAGCGCTGCGGGCTCGTCGAGCTCGAGCGCTCGCATGTCGGCGAGCCGGAGGTCGAGACGATCGCCTCCCCCGGCTCGCGCCCGCGCGAGCATCGCCGGGGAGGAGTCGATGCCGATGACGGTCCGGCCGATTGCCTGCGCGACGGGAATCGCCACCCGGCCCGTGCCGACCGCGAGCTCGACGACGGGCCCGTCGGCTTGCCGGGCGAGCTCGACGTAGAACGGGACGTCCTCGGTCATGTGCGCTGCCCAGCGCTCGTAACCCGCTGCGAACGCCTCGGGGTAGCTGGTCATCGCGCCGATTCAAGCAGTCCGAGACACGTTGGTAACCTCGGCGCTCCCGTGGATGCCCAGGCACTCGAGCGCGATGCCCTCGCCGCAGTCGCGGCGGCGTCTTCGGTCGACGAGATCGAGCACGTGCGCGTCGAGTACCTCGGGCGCAAGAGCGAGCTGAAGCTCGCTCTTCGTGAAGTCCGGGACCGCGAGACGGGCATGACGCTCAATGCGCTCCGCGAGCAGCTCGAGACGGCGATCGATGCGCGCGAGGCCGAGCTCGAGCGGGCCGAGCTCGACCGCCGGCTGAGCGAGGAACAGGTCGACATCACCCTGCCCGGCGTGCCGGTGGCGCGCGGGCATCTGCACCTCATCACG
Source organism: uncultured Gaiellaceae bacterium (assembly GCA_963709715.1). Classification (GTDB taxonomy): domain Bacteria; phylum Actinomycetota; class Thermoleophilia; order Gaiellales; family Gaiellaceae; genus GMQP-bins7. The sequence continues at coordinate 232,232 of CAVPXQ010000005.1, read as the reverse complement.
CAGATCCGCCGCGAGTTCGAGGACATCTTCCTTGGCATGGGCTACTCGATCGTCGACGGTCGCGAGGTCGAGACGACGCACTACAACTTCGACGCGCTCAACTTCCCGCCCGGGCACCCGACGCGGTCGCCGTTGCAGACGCTCTTCCTCGACGACGGCGTCGTGCTTCGTACCGAGACGTCGCCCGCGCAGATCCGCACGATGGAGGCGCAGGAGCCACCCGTGTACGTCGTCTGCCCGGGTCGGTGCTACCGCCGCGACACTCCCGACGCGACGCACACACCGACCTTCCACCAGGTCGAGGGCCTTGCCGTCGACGAGGGCATCACGCTCGGGGACCTGCTCGGCACGCTCGACTACCTCATCAAGGCGCTGTTCGGCGAAGCGAGGCGCACTCGCTTCATCACCCACCACTTCCCGTTCACCGAGCCGTCGGTGGAAGCGCTCGTCTCGTGCCACATCTGCGACGGGTCGGGTTGCCCTGTCTGCCGCCACTCCGGTTGGATCGAGGTCGGCGGCTCGGGGATGGTCGACCCGAATCTCTTCGAGTTCGTGGGCTACGACCCCGAGCGCTATACGGGTTTCGCATTCGGCTGGGGGCTCGAGCGGATCGCCGTGCTCCGCCACGGGATCCCTGACCTCCGCGAGCTCTGGCGCAACGACCCGCGACTCCTGGGGCAGTTCTAGAGTCCGTGCGCGCGCCAATCTCCTGGCTCCGCGAGTACGTCACCGTCGACGCGTCGACCCACGAGATCGCCGAGCGACTCGCGATCTCGGCGCTCGAGGTCGAGCGCGTCATCGACGTCGGCGTGCCCGACGTCGACGGCAACCTCGGCCGCTTCCTCGTCGGCCGCGTGCTCGGTGTCGACCCGCACCCGAACGCCGATCGGCTGCGCGTGTGCCAGGTCGACGTGGGGGAGGGCGACGCGCGGCAGATCGTGTGCGGGGCGTGGAACTTCGAGGTCGGCGCGACGGTTGCCGTCGCGTTGCCCGGCGCGTACCTGCCGATCTTCGCGGAGCCGCTCGACGAGCGCGAGCTCCGCGGTCAGCCCTCGCGCGGGATGATCCTCGCCGAGGACGAGATCGGCCTCGGCGATGAGCACGCGGGGATCATGCTCCTGCTCGACGGCCCCGAGCCCGGCACGCCGCTCGTCGACGTCCTCCCGATCCGCGACCAGGTGCTGGACGTGACGCCGACGGTGAACCGAGTCGACCTGCTGTCGATGGTCGGCGTCGCGCGCGAGGTCGCCGCGCTGCTCGGAGGCGAGCTCCATCCGCCCGCACCGGACGATCCGGCAGATCGTCGACGCGGAGGACGTCGACGTCGCGGTCGAGGACTTCCGCGGCTGCCCCCGCTACGTCGCGCGTGTCTTCCGGGACGTCGCGATCGGCCCGTCGCCGCAGTGGCTGCGGTCGCGTCTCTTCCTCGCGGACATGCGGTCGATCTCCAACGTCGTCGACGTGACGAACTACGTCATGCACGTCTGGGGAAGCCCGCTGCACGCGTTCGACCGCACGAAGCTCGCCGGCGGGCGCATCGTCGTGCGCAGAGCGCGACCGGGGGAGGAGGTGCGGACGCTCGACGGCACGCTGCGGCGCCTCGACACGGACGACCTCCTCATCACCGACGGCGAGAAGGCGGTGGCGCTCGCGGCGATCATGGGCGGCGAGGAGAGTGAGGTGACCGATACGACGACCGAGGTGCTCCTCGAGGCCGCCAACTTCGAGCCGATCGGCATCCTCCGCTCGTCGGACCGGCTCGCGCTCCGCACCGCCGGCTCGAACCGCTGGGAGAAGGGCGTCGACCCGTATCTCGCCGAGCCGAGCGCGGTCCTCGCGAGCCGGATGCTCGTCGACCTGGCGGGTGCACGCATGACGGGCCACGCCGACGTGCACGACGGCCTTCCGGAGCGGCCGGTCGTGCGGTTCCGGCCCGAGCGCGCATCGCATGTGATCGGCCTCGACGTCGCGCCCGACGACCAGCGCGCGACCCTGACGGCGCTCGGCTTCCGGGTGTCCGACGACTGGGAGGTCACCGTCCCGACGTGGCGTGCGCGGGACGTCACCCGCGAGGTCGACCTGATCGAGGAGGTCGCGCGCCCGCTCCTCGACCGCGTTCCGCTCACGATGCCGTTGCGCCGGCACGTCCGCGGCAGGCTCACGAAGGAGCAACGCCTGCGGCGTGTCGTCGAGGACGCTCTCGTCGGCGCCGGGCTTTCCGAGGCGTACACGTGGAGCCTCGTCGCAAGCGATCCGAACCCGGACGCGATCCGGCTCCCGAGCCCGATGACGGCCGACCAGGCGATCCTTCGGACGACGCTCGTCCCCGGTCTCGTCGAGGCGGCTCGCACAGGGATCGACGCAGGCGCCGGTCACGTCGCGCTCTTCGAGATCGCCCGCGTCTACCTCCCGTCCGGCGAGCCGCTGCCGGACGAGCACTGGCGCGTCGCCGGCGTCGTCGCCGGTGGCTACGAGGTCGTGAAGGGCGTGCTGGAGACGCTCTACGAAGCCCTCGGGCTCGAGCTGCGGGTCGCGCGCGGCTCGCACGAGCTCCTGCACCCCGGGAAGGCGGCGACGACCGAGGCAGGATCGCTCGGGGAGCTCCACCCGACGTTGCTCGACGGCACTTGGGGCGCATTCGAGCTCGACCTCGAGACCCTCTTCGCAGGCGTGCCGGAGCGCGTCGTCTACGAGGACGTCATCACGTACCCCGCGGTTCTCCAGGACATCGCGGTCGCCGTCGACGAGGACATCGAGGTCGGCGCGCTCGTCGATGCGGCCCACGAGGCCGGGGGAGAGCTGCTCCGCGAGGCGCGTGTGTTCGACGTCTATCACGGCGAGCAGGTGGGCGAGGGGCGCAAGTCGGTGGCGATCCACCTGGCGTTCCAGTCGCCTGCGCGCACGCTCACCGAGGAGGAGGCGAGCGAGATTCGCGACCGCATCGTCGCGGCGCTCGCCGAGCGCTTCGGCGCCGAGCTCCGCGCGTAGTCAGACGGAGCGGCCGGCGATCCGCCAAACCGGTCCCTGGGTCACCGCGTTCGCGGTGTCCGAGAGGCCGTCGAGGACGGTGATCGAGCCGGTGATGCCCTCGGTGTCCATGCGCTCGAAGCAGCGGCGCGCCATGCCCGGCGAGACGCCGTAACCCTGCTTACCCGACGCGCGGAAGCGGAGCGCGATCGCCCCCTGGACGCGCGACGGGTTGAGCGGCGCGCCGAGCAGTGCCGCTCGCGGAACGTGGTCGCTCGAGTCGAGCTCGAGCTCGCACGAGTGCGTCGCTCCAGTCGGGTGGAAGCTTGGCCAACGCGGCGTCCCACGCCTCTGCGAGACCGCCGGCCACCGCCTCCGGCACGTCGGGCGCGATCGGGGCGACGTCCGTGATGACCCCGACGAGGCCGAGCGTCCCCCAGATCCGCCGGGAGTCGAGCCGCCGGAAGATGTTGCGCGCGCGCTCGACCCCGCCTTCGGAGCGCCCGATGTGGAGCAGCAGCTCGTCGCCGATCATGCCCGGCTGCAGCGGGCCGAGGACCGCCGCCGCTTCCGCGACGGAGCCCTCCGGCGCGAACGTGACCTGAGCCTCGGACCAGTTCGGGTCGAGGCCTCCTTCGATCTGCGCCCACTGCTCGGCCGTCCGCATCGGCGGATCAGCATAATGGCCGCTCGATGACGACCGTCGAAGAGAGGGCCGGGTCCGGGGGCAGAGGCGTCTCCCAGGAGATGCTGCGCGGCTTCTTCCGCGAGATGCTCCTCATCCGCCGCTTCGAGGAGAAGGTCGAGGACAGGTTTCGCGCGGGAGAGCTGCCCGGCTTCCTGCACGTCGCGATCGGCCAGGAGGCGACCGCGACCGGTGTGTGCGCGAGCGCTCACCCGTGAGGACGTCATCGCCTCGACGCACCGCGCTCACGGGCACGCGATCGCGAAGGGCACGCCCGTCGAGCGGATCATGGCCGAGCTGTACGGCAAGGTCGAAGGCTGCAGCCGCGGCTACGGCGGCTCGATGCACCTCTACGACCTCGAAGTCGGCAACCTCGGCGCGAACGCCGTCGTTGGCGGCAGGCATTCCCGGGATCGTCGGAGCCGCGCTCGCGTTCCAGATGCGCGGCGACAAGCGCGTCGCGGTCGCGTTCTTCGGCGACGGCGCGACGAACACGGGCACGTTCCACGAGTCGATGAACCTCGCGCAGCTGTGGAAGGTCCCAGTGGTCTTCGTTCTCGAGAACAACGGCTGGGCGGAGTCGACCCCCGCGAGCCAGCAGCTGCCGCTGCCCGTGGACGAGCTCGGCAAGCGGGCGCAGGCCTACGGCATGAAGCTCATCGAGGCCGACGGCCAGGACGTCGAGGCCGTCTACCTCGCGACCCTGGCGGCGCGCGAGCACGCGCTGTCGGGGAAGGGGCCGGTGCTGCTCCACCTTCGAACGCATCGTCTGACGGGACACTTCGTCGGCGATCCGCAGGTCTACCGCGACAAGGACGCCCTGAAGAAGGAGCGCGAGACGAAGGACCCGATCCGGCTGCTCGGCGCTCGGCTCGAGATCGAGGACGAGGAGTTCGCTGCGATCGACGCCGAGGTGACCGCCGAGGTCGAGGCGTCGGTCGAGTTCGCGAAGGCCGGCACCGACCCGGCGCCCGAAGACGCCCTCAAGTACGTCTATGCCTGACGTTCTGGACGCCGCTCTCGCGCGATTCGAGCGCGAGGCTCTGCCGAGCGCTGGTGCTCGACGTCACGGCAAGCGCCGACGCGCTCGGCTCCTGCCGCGACGCCAGGAGCGCCAGGGTGCCTGAGCTGACCTATCGCGAGGCAGTCCGGGACGCGCTCGCGCGCGCGCTCCGCGAGGACGAGAGCGTCTTCATCATGGGCGAGGACATCGCCGAGATGGGCGGCTCGATGGCGGTGACGCAGGGCCTGCTCGACGAGTTCGGGCCCAAGCGCGTGCGCAACACGCCGATCTCCGAGATGGCGATCGTCGGCAGCGGGATCGGCGCCGCGATCCAGGGGATGCGGCCGATCGTCGAGATCATGTACGAGGACTTCCTCACGATCTCGATGGAGCAGCTCGTCAACCAGGCGGCGAAGCACCGCACGATGTCCGGCGGCCAGGTGAAGGTGCCGCTGACGATCCGCACGCAGGGTGGCGCGGGCTGGTCGCCGGGCGCGCAGCACGCGCAGCAGCTCGAAGCGTGGTTCGTGCACGTGCCCGGCCTCAAGGTCGTGTTCGCGTCGACTCCCGAGGACGTGCGCGGCCTGCTCTGGTCGTCGATCTACGACGACAACCCGGTCGTCTTCTTCGAGCACCGCACGCTCTACCCGATCAAGGGCGATGTGCCCGACGAGCTCGAGCCCATTCCGCTCGGGAAGGCACGGATCCACCGCGAGGGTTCGGACGTGACCGTCGTCGCGACCGGCCGGCTCGTGCACGAGGCGCTGAAGGCCGCGGACGAGGCGGAGAAGGACGGTATCTCGGTCGAGGTGGTCGACCCGCGAACGCTCCTCCCGCTCGACGAGGAGACGATCGTCGGCTCCGTGCGCAAGACGACGCGCTGCGTGACCGCCCACGAGGCGGTGACGCGCGGCGGCTTCGGGTCAGAGCTCGCCGCCGTGATCCAGCACGGGGCGTTCGACTGGCTCGACGCCCCGATCGAGCGTGTCGGCGCGAGGTTCGCACCACTTCCCGTTCGCGCCCGCGATGGAGCAGTGCGTCGTTCCGCACGCCGCCGAAGTGCTCGACGCGATCCGTCGGACGGTGGCACGGGCCTAAGGCATGGCGACCGAGGTCAAGCTCCCGCGTCTGGGCCAGGGCATGGAGTCGGGGACGATCGTCCGTTGGTTCAAGACGGAGGGCGAGGTGGTCGTGAAGGGCGAGCCGCTCTACGAGCTCGACACGGACAAAGTGACGCAGGAGGTCGAGGCCGAGTCCGACGGTGTCCTCCTGAAGATCGTCGTAGCGGACGGAGAGGTCGACGTGGGGACGACCGTGGGGATCATCGGCACCCAGGACGAGGACGTCTCGGCCCTTCTCGCCGACGCACAGGGCGGGAATGGAGACACGCCTGCGGCAGTCGCGTCGCCGTCCGCCGCACCCGAAGCGACCGTCGTCGAGACCGACGGGGAGGTCGCTCCAGCCTCGTCCTCCGCGTCGAGCCCGTCCCCGTCCGAGATCACTGCACCTCCGCCGCATGCCTCGGGCGAGCGCGTGAAGGCGAGCCCGCTCGCGCGTCGGATCGCCCGCGAGCGCGGGGTCGACATCGCGCAGCTCGTCGGCACCGGGCCCGAGGGACGGGTCATCGCCGAGGACGTCGAGAAGACGGCCGTTGCGCCCGTGCCCGTGTCCGTGGCAGCCGAGCCCGAGCCCGAGCACGAGATCGTCGAGCTCACGTCGACGCGCAAGACGATCGCGCGTCGTCTCACCGAGGCGTGGCAGGCGCCGGTCTTCCAGCTGACCGTCACGGCCGATGCGACGGAGCTCGTCGCGACGCGGGGGCGCATGGTCGCGTTGCTCCGTGAGGGGGAGACGAAGCCCACCGTGTCCGACGTGCTGACGCGGCTCGTCGCGTCGGCGCTCGTCCGCCACCGCGCGGTCAACGCGACATTCGTCGACGGCCGGATCCAGCGCTTCGCGAGGGCGAACGTCGGCCTGGCCGTCGCCGCACCGAGCGGGCTCGTCGTCCCGGTCATCCGCGAGGCCGATCGCAAGTCGGTGCTGGAGATCGCTGCGGACCGCGCCGACGTCGTCTCCCGCTCGCGCGAAGGGAAGCTGCAACTGCCGGATCTCGAGGGTGGGACGTTCACGATCTCCAACCTCGGGATGTACGGCATCGAGCAGTTCGTCGCCGTCCTGAACCCGCCGCAGGTCGCCATCCTCGCGGTTGGGTCGATCGACGACCGTGCGAGCGTGGTCGACGGTGAGCTCGCGATCGTTCCGACGCTGACGATGACGCTCACGTGCGACCACCGTGCGATCGACGGCTCGGAGGGGGCCGAGTTCCTCCGCGACGTCAAGGCGTTCGTCGAGACGCCCGCGTTGGCGTTGTAGCCTCCGTCGCATGGTCATCCGCCGGGGCGGTCGGCAGGACGTCAGGTTCCTCCGCGACATGCTCCACCACGCCTACTACTGGCGCGAGCGGCGGCCCGGGGACGGGCCCGGGCCTGCGGCGAGGTACGTCAAGGGTTGGGGGCGGCCCGGGGACACCGTGCTCATCGCCGTCGACGACGCGTTTCCTGTCGGCGCGGCGTGGTATCGCCTCTTCCGGCGCGAGCAACCCGGGTACGGCTTCGTCGACGAGGAGACGCCGGAGCTCGCGGTCGCCGTCGTCCCGAGCCGCCGTGGACGCGGCATCGGCGAAGCGCTGATCGAGGCGCTCTGCGAGCGTGCGAAGGCCGACGGGTACCGAGCCCTGAGCCTGAGCGTCGAACGCGACAACGCCCCGCTGGTCGCGTTCTACGAGCACCATGGCTTCTCCGTCGTGGCTGAGGACGACGAGCAGAGCCTCACCATGCGGCGGGAGCTGTAGATGGTTGATGCCCGATCTCACGCGTCCGCATACGCGATCTGACGGGTCCAGGCCGCTTCCGCCCGGCGTAAGGCCGCTGCACGGCCTTGCGCCGGGCGTGCGCCTCCGCGACGGGAGAGCGGCACCGAGGCGTCCAGCATCGCCACCGCTCTCCTGTCGCGCCCTGGAGCGGTCAGCTCACGCTCCGAAGATGGCGGTCTCGTGGCATCAACCATCTAGCCCCGCCTCGCGAGCTGACCGACCGGCGATACATCGCCGCGCGGGAGGTGGCTGCGACACGTCGCAGGATGGTGCCGCCCTCACTCGCCCGTATTCCCGATACGTGCTCGCTCGGGCGGCGTCTCCGGCTCGGTCGCAGCCATCCCCGCATCGACGGGCATCATCGGTCGGTCATCTAGGATCGCGCGCATGGAATTCGACGTCGCAGTCCTGGGGGGAGGCCCCGCGGGCTACACGGCAGCGATCCGCGCGGCACAGCTCGGGGCACGGGTCGCGTGTGTCGAGCGCGAGACCGAGCTCGGGGGCACGTGCCTCCGCGTCGGCTGCATCCCGACGAAGGCATGGGTCTCGACCGCGCATGCGCTGCACGCCGCTCGCGAGATCAACTCCAAGCTCGGTGTCGTCGCCGCGGATCCGGAGCTCGACTTCGCCAAGGCGAACGAGTGGAAGGCGACGGTCGTCAAGCAGATGACCGGAGGCGTCGCCTCGCTCTTCAAGGCGAACAACGTCACATGGCTCGAGGGAAGTGCGCGGTTCGACGACGCTCGCTCGTTCGCGTTCGACAAAGGCGACCTCGGCCTCAGCTTCAAGAGCGCCATCGTCGCCACCGGCTCGTACCCGATCCGGCCGCCGATTCCCGGCCTCGAGTCGGTGCGCTGCGTCGACTCGACCGGCCTCCTCGCCCAGACGGAGGTCCCGAAGCGTCTCGTCGTGCTCGGTGGGGGAATCATCGGCTGCGAGTTCGCATCGATCTTCGAGCGGTTCGGCACGGAGGTCACGATCATCGAGATGCTCGAGTCGCTGATCCCGCAGGAGGATGAGGATGCGACGAGCGAGCTTCGCAAGTCGTTCGCGCGGCGCGGGATCGTGGTCCAGCTCGGCAAGCAGTGCACCAAGGTCGAGGACACGGGGTCGGGCCTCCTCGTCCACTACGGAGAGGGCGAGACGGTCGAGTGCGATCTCATGCTCGTCTCCGTCGGCCGGATGCCGCTCGTCGAGGGCATCGGCCTGGAGGCCGCCGGAGTGACGTTCGATCCACGAGCCGGCATCGCGACCGACGCCCATCGCAGAACCTCGGTGTCACACATCTACGCGGCAGGTGATGTCGCAGGGAACTGGCAGCTCGCGCACACGGCCTTCAGGGAAGGCGAGATCGCTGCCGAGAACGCCGTCGGGCACGACGTGGAGATGCCCGATGCGGCTGTACCGCGGCCGATCTACACGGACCCCGAGATCGCGGGCGTCGGTCTCACCGAGGCACAGGCCGTCGAGCAGTTCGGCGCGGAGAACGTCCTGGTCGGACGGTTCCCGTGGGTCGCGAACGCGAGGGCCGTCATGTCGGGCGAGGCGGCCGGGTGGGTCAAGACGATCCACGAGTCGACCTACGGCGAGCTCGTCGGGGTCGTCATCGTGGGGCGGCATGCCACGGACCTCATCGAGGCGGCCGTCGTCGCGCTCGACTCGGAGTCGACGATCGAGACGATCGCCGATGGCATGGCCGCGCATCCGACGCTCGGCGAGGGGCTGAAGATCGCGGGCCAGGTGGCCCTCGGCCGCGCGATCGACCTTCCTCCGCGGCGCAGATAGCTGACCGCCCCGGTACCCTGCCGAAGATGAAGATGTACACGAGAAGAAACGCCGCGGTCGGGTACCTGACGATCAAGGCACTCCAGCGGGAGGTCGCCAAACGACGTCGACCTCGGCGCAGCGGCCTGAAGGTCGCCGCGTACGTCGGTCTCGGCCTGATCTCTGCGGGGATCCTGGCCGCAGCCCTCGCGATCGCGCTTCGGCGCCGGTCGATCGAGGAGCAGACACCGGCGAGCGCCGAGAGCGAGACGGAGATCGTCGGCGAGTACGTGACCACCCCGGAGCCCGTTCCCGCAGGGTGAGCCAGGCGTCGTCCGGCGACGACGGGTCGCCGATTCGCCGTACTCTCGACGGGCTCGTTCCGTACGAGCCGGGAAAGCCCGCCGAGGAGCTGCAGCGCGAGCTCGGCCTCGAGCGGGTCGTCAAGCTCGCGTCCAACGAGGGTCCGTACGGTCCGTTCCCGGCGGCCCGTGAGGCGATCGACCGCGCGGCGTCGGACCTCAATCGCTATCCGGACGGTGGAGTGTGGCGGCTGCGGACGGCGCTCGCCGAGCGGCACGACGTCGGGTTCGAGCAGGTGACGGTCTGTGCCGGCGCCGACGCCGTGGTCGGCTTCGTCTGCATGGCAACAATCGATCCGGGGGACGAGGTCGTCACCGCCTGGCCGTCTTTCCCGAGCTACGTCCTCGATCCGTTGAAGCTCGGTGGCGTCCCCGTTCGCGTGCCGACGCGGGAGGAGCGAGTCGATCTCGAGGCGATGCTGGCCGCGATCGGCCCACGCACGAAGCTCGTGTTCATCGCAACGCCGAACAACCCGACCGGGACGACGACGCTGCGCGGCGAGCTCGACGCGTACTTCGAGCGCGTTCCGGACCATGTCCTGACGGTGGTCGACCAGGCGTACCTCGAGTACCTGGGACATCCCGAGTACCCGGATGCAGTCGCCGAGTACTTCAGGCGGGGGTATCGCGTGCTCGTGCTGCGAACGTTCTCGAAGATCTTCGGACTGGCCGGGCTGCGGGTGGGCTACGGCATCGGGCCGGCCGACGTGATCACCGCCATCGGCAAGGTACGCCGCGCCTTCGACGTGACGACCGCCGGGCAGGAAGCGGCGCTCGCCAGCCTCGACGACGTCGGGGAGATCGAGCGCCGCCGCGTTGCGAACGGCGAGGCGATGGCGTTGCTCGGCCACGTTCTCCGCGAGGGCGGCCTCGAGCCCGTGGGGCCTGCGCTCGCGAACTTCCTCTTCGTCCGGGTCGGGGACGCAGACGGTCTGAACGACGCGCTGCTCCGCCAGGGCGTCATCGTGCGGCCGCTCCGCTCGTTCGGCGCTCCGGATGCTCTCCGGATCACTGCGGGCACACCCGACGAGATCGCGTTCCTGGCGGAAGCTCTCGCGGCCATCGAGCCGCGGGTCGCGGCGCTGCCGCGCTGAGCCGCGTTACGGGTTCGCAGCGCCTCGTGAGGATCCTGCGAGCGCACGCCGAACGAGTGCTCGTTGCTGAGCTATCCTGCGGCGGCGGGCGCCCGTCGAGGCGCTCGTCGTCGTAGACCGGACTCCTTCATGCGAACCACTCTGAAACGAGGCCTGGGGCGCGGAGCCGCTCCGAACGGAAACGGGAAGGCGGTTCTGCCTCCCGGTTCCACCTCGCCAGTGACGTTCTACCGGCAGCCGGAGCACTCCCGGCGCTCCCGTGCGGCGCTCGTCGGCCAGGTCGCGATGTGGCTCGGAGTCGCATGCCTCGTCGTGGCGACCGGAACCGCAGGGGGTGCCTACCTCTACTTCCACCAGTCGGTCGCGGCCGTGGCAGCGAAGACTCCGGAGGTGAAGCGGGCCGCCCGCCAGTTGAGCGTCGCCCTCCCCGGACAGCCGGCGGTTGCACTCATGATCGGCTACGACCATCGCAGGGCAGACGGTCCCAACACCTCAGGGCGCTCGGACACGCTCATGCTCGTTCGGGCCGATCCCACGACGGACTCGATCACGCTCCTCTCGTTCCCCCGTGACATGCGCGTCGAGATCAGGTGTCCCGGCAGGACACCGTTCTTCGACAAGATCAACGCCGCGTACGCGACCTGTGGCCCTCAGGGATCGCTGCAGACGGTTCGCGCGCTCACGGGCGTCGACATCAACTACCTCATCACGGTCAACTTCCGCGGGTTCAGGCAGATCGTCGACCGCCTCGGCGGTGCGTGGATCGACGTCGACCGCCGCTACTTCAACGACCGCGGCGGACCGTACGGCTACGCGAAGATCAACCTGAGCCCCGGGTACCAGAAGCTGACCGGACGCCAGACGCTCGACTACGTGCGATATCGGCACACCGACTCGGACCTCTACCGCGTCGCCCGCCAGCAGCAGTTCGTGAAGGCGTTCAAGAGCCAGATCCAGGACAGCTTCGCGCCGACGGCACTTCCCAAGGTCGTCGATGCGGTCACCCACAACGTCGAGGTGGCACAGGGCGGCGGTGTCGACGTGGACGGGCGGACCGTCCTCTCATATGCGCTCTTCGCCTACGGCCTTCCCAGGGGTCGGGTCTTCCAGACGCGAATCGAGGGTCTCGAAGGCGTCTCGGATCTCACGACGGACTCGGAGAACATCACGAAGGCGGTGACGACGTTCACGCATCCGGACGTCGAGTCGTCGGCGAAGGCGACCGCGGTCGCGCTCGGCGAGAAGCAGAAGTCTCGCTCGCCCGCCCCCAGCGCCACGACCATCACGGTCCTGAACGGCAACGGCGTCTCGGGCTCGGCCTCGTCGGCCGGCTACCTGCTCGGCCAGCGCTCGTACGAGATCCTGACGCCGCCGAACGGGCTTCCCGCGAACGCCCCGTCGTTCGACTATTTCCGGACCAAGGTCTACTACGACGCCTCGCGACCCGGCGCCAAGGAGGCGGGCGGCAAGGTCGCGGACCTCTTCGCCTCTGCCGAGCTCGATCCGCTGCCGCGCGAGATCTCGCAGCTGGCGAACGGGGCGATGCTCACGGTCGTCGTCGGCCAGACCTTCCACGGCAGCCTCGCATCGGCTCCGATCGACCAGACTCCGAAGCGGGAGCGCCCCAACGTCACCTATGGGCCGAACGCCTCGGCCGATCTCCTGCGCGAACGCCGTCGCCGTGTCCGCTTCCCGCTCATGGTGCCGACCGTCATCGAGCGCAGCTCCTGGACCGACTCGGAGCTGCCGGTTCGGCTGTACTGGGTCGATCGAAAGAACGGCCACAAGGCGCTTCGACTCGTCTACCGCATGGGATCCAACGAGTACTGGGGCGTCCAGATGACCGACTGGGAAGACGGCCCGGCCCTGACCGACAAGAGCCTGACGCGGACGCTCGGCGGCCGCACGTACGACCTCTACTACAACGGACCCAAGCTCCATATGGTCGTGCTGAGGACGCCGAAGGCGAGCTACTGGGTGGTCAACACGCTGCTCGACCGCCTCTCGAACGAGACGATGCTCGCCATCGCGAAGGGGCTCAAGCCGCTCGGCTCCGTGAAGGCGAAGTAGCTCGTGCGCGTCGCGGTCTTCGGTGCGGGCTACGTCGGTCTCGTCACCGGCGCGTGTCTGGCGGAGCTCGGGCACGAGGTCGTCGTCCGTGACGTCGTCGCCGACAAGATCGACGCGCTGCGCCGGGGCGAGGTGCCGATTCACGAGGAGGGCCTCGACGCGCTCCTCGCCGCGAACAGCCGGCGACTGACCTTCACGACAGATGTGGGCGAGGCGGTCGAAGACGCCGACGTCGTCTACATCGCCGTCGGCACGCCGCCCATGTATTCGGGCGACGCGGATCTCTCCGCCGTCTGGACGGTGGTCGACGAGCTTCCTCAGGTGGAGCGCCGCGTCGTCGTGGCGATGAAGAGCACCGTTCCGGTCGGCACGGGCCGCGCGGTTCGACACCGGCTCGACGAGAGAGGGCTCGCGAACATCGGGTACGTCTCGAACCCGGAGTTCACCGCCGAAGGGACGGCGGTCCGGGACTTCATGCAACCCGATCGCGTCGTCATCGGGGCCTTCGACGCTGACGACGGCGATGTCATCGCCCGGCTGCACGAGGGGATCGAAGCTCCCGTCGTGCGCTGCGACGTCGCCTCGGCGGAGATGGTCAAGCTCGCCGCCAACGCGGCGCTCGTCACGCGGATCTCGTTCATCAACGAGATCGCGAATGTCTGCGAAGCGACGGGCGCCGACGTCACCACGGTTGCAGAGGGCATCGGGCTCGACCGTCGCATCGGGCCGTCGTTCCTTCGCGCCGGCATCGGGTTCGGCGGAAGCTGCTTCCCGAAGGACTCGCTCGCCCTGAAGCAGCTCGCCGCGAACTCGGGCTACAACTTCCAGCTCCTGAACGCCGTCATCGAGGTGAACGAGCTCCAGAAGCGCCGTGTCATCGGCAAGCTCGAGCGGCAACTCGGCCCGTTGCGCGGCAAGCGCATCGCGCTCCTCGGTCTCGCGTTCAAGCCCGGAACCGACGACATGCGCGAGGCCCCGAGCCTCGTGCTCGCAGGGCGCCTCCTCTCGGAGGGCGCAGAGGTGACCGCGTGGGACCCCGTCGCCGACGGTGCTGCTCATCTCCACGGAGTCGAGATCGCCGCCACTGCACTCGACGCGCTCGACGGCGCGGACGGTGCTGTCGTCGTCACCGAGTGGCCGGAGCTCCGAGAGCTCGACTGGGCCGCGGCGGCAGAGCGGATGCGTGGGCGCGTGATCGTCGACGGGCGGAACCTGCTCGACCCCGACGAGATGCGCGCGCACGGCTTCGACTACGAAGGGATCGGACGCCCGGTCGCATGACGTTGCCGGCGGTGATCTTGGTCGGCGGCCAGGGCACGAGGCTGAGGCCGCTCACGGATCGCATGCGCAAGGACATGCTCCCGCTCGTCGACCGGCCCCTGCTCGCCTACACGTTCGAGCACCTCGCACGCCACGGGGTCGACCGGGCAGTCGTCTCCTGCGGGTACTTGCCCGATCAGATCGAGGCGGTCTTCGGTTCGAGCCACGACGGCATGGCGCTCGAGTATGCGGTCGAGGACGAGCCGCTGGGCACGGGCGGAGCGATCGGCTTCGCGGGTCGCGGGGTCGAGGGCAGCTTCTTCGCGCTCAACGGCGACTCGCTGCGGGAGGCGGACCTCGGCGAGATGGTGGAGTTCCACCGCCGGACGGGCGCGAAGGCGACGATTCTCCTGACCCCCGTCGCCGATCCGAGTCGCTACGGGCTCGTGCGCACCGCGGCGGACGGCCGTGTCGAGAGCTTTCTCGAGAAGCCGCGCCCCGAGGAGATCGACACCGATCTCATCAACGCGGGTCTCTACGTGCTCGAGCCGGAGGTGCTCGAGCTCGTCCCGGAGGGCCGCGCTGTCTCGATCGAGAGGGAGGTGTTCCCGCAACTCGCCGCGGAGGGCTCCGTTTTCGGCGTCGCGCTTCCCGGGTATTGGCTCGACGTCGGCACGCCCGAGACCTACCTCCAGGCGCATCGCGACGTCCTCGAGCGGATCTTCCCGACCGAGGTCGGCGATGCGCTCGGACCGGACTTCACGCTCGTCGACGAGACTGCCGACGTGCATCCCGCGGCAAAGCTCGTCCCGCCCGTCTACGTCGGCCCGGGCGCGGTCGTCGAGCGTGGCGCGCGCCTGGGCAGCCTCGCCGTCCTCGGTGCCGAAGCGCGGCTCGCCGAGGGGGGAGTCGTCGAAAGCGCCGTGGTCGGCGCACGAACACACGTCGGCGCAGGTGCGAGCGTCGTCGGCTCGATCGTGGGCGACGACGCGGAGCTCGGGGAGCAGTGTGAGCTGCACAACCTCGCGGTCGTGGGGCCGGGCGCAACCGTCGGGGCGCGCAACGTCCTCGACCACGGTCTCCGCATCGGCGCCGGTCAGCGAATTCCGGACGAGGCGCTGCGGTTCTCGTGAGCTCGTACCGAGTGTCGCCGCGCAAGGTCGAGAAGCCGTGGGGCTGGGAGCTCGTCTGGGCCGAGGCCGAGGAGTACGTCGGCAAGCTCCTCTTCGTGCGGGCCGGCGAGTCCCTGAGCCTCCAGTACCACGAGCTGAAGGACGAATCGTGGCTCGTGCAGGAGGGTCGCGCGCGGCTCGAGCTCGGCGCGGTCGAGGGTGAGCTCGACGCCTTCGAGATCACCGCAGGCGACACCTTCCGCTTCCGGCCGCTGACGGTGCATCGCGTGACGGCGATCGAGGACACGCTGGTTGTCGAGGTCTCGACGAACCACCTCACGGACGTCGTGCGCCTCGAGGATCGCTACGGGCGCGAGGGCACGAGCCAACCTTGACAGACTTCTGATAAGGTTGGCGCGATGCGGCCCGGAATGACGATCGGGGAGGCGAGCCGGCGGACGGGATGGTCTCCGCGGATGCTCCGCTACCTCGAGCACGAGGGCCTCGTCGTGCCGGAGCGTAGCGCTGCGGGGTACCGCCGATACGGGATCCGCGAGCTGAACCAGCTCAACGCGCTCGCCGAGCTCCGCGCGCATTTCGGCGTCGAGCTCGCCGAGCTCGAGTTTGCCCTCCGTCTCCGCCGCGAGGCCGCACTTCGTGCCGCGGTGGAGACCTGGCTCGCCGGGACGACCGTCCCCGAGCCCGAGCAGGCGGCGCCGGCCTGGGTCGAGTGGGAGCAGCGAAAGCACGAGCGGCTGTTGGCGACGGACGCAGCCTGAGAACTGACACCCGTACCACCTAAGCGAAGAGAGGATCGATGGCAACGACACAGCGATACGACGTGAAGGATCTGGCACTCGCCCCGGAAGGCGTACGCCGGATCGCGTGGGCCGACCGGCAGATGCCGGTGCTCGCGGCGATCCGAGAACGGTTCGAGCGCGAGCAGCCGCTCGCAGGGCACCGGATCTCCGCCTGCCTGCACGTGACGACCGAGACGGCCAACCTCGCCCGCACCCTGAGCGCGGGCGGCGCTGACGTCGTCCTCTGCGCGTCCAACCCGCTCTCGACCCAGGACGACGTCGCGGCTGCGCTCGTCGAGGAGTACGGCGTCGCCGTCTTCGCGATCAAGGGCGAGGACAACGACACGTACTACCGGCACATCGAGGCGGCGGTCGACCACCGTCCGCACCTGACCATGGACGACGGCGCCGACGTCATCGGCGTCCTGCACTCGGCGCGGCGCGAGCAGCTCGGAGACGTCATCGCCGGCACCGAGGAGACGACGACCGGGGTCATTCGGCTCAAGGCACTCGAGCGCGACGGCAAGCTCGGCTTCCCCGTGATCGCGGTCAACGAAGCGCGCACGAAGCACCTCTTCGACAACCGCTACGGCACGGGGCAGTCGACCATCGACGGGATCATCCGGGCGACGAACGTGCTTCTCGCCGGGAAGCGCTTCGTCGTGGCCGGCTATGGCTGGACGGGCCGCGGCGTCGCGATGCGGGCGCGGGGCATGGGATCGCACGTGATCGTCACCGAAGTCGATCCGCTTCGAGCCCTCGAGGCGGCGATGGACGGCTACGAGGTGCTACCGATGGACGCCGCCGCTGCCGTCGGCGACCTGTTCTGCACGGCGACGGGCGACAAGAGCGTCATCACGCGAGCCCACATGGAGCTGATGAAGGACGGCGCGATCCTGTGCAACACGGGCCACTTCAACGTCGAGATCGAGATCGGGGCGCTTCGCGACCTCGCCGTCGAGACGCGCGAGGCTCGTGCGTTCGTCGACGAGTTCACGCAGGCGGACGGTCGGCGGCTCTACCTCATCGGTGAAGGGCGGCTCGTGAACCTTGCCGCAGCCGAAGGCCACCCCGCCCTCGTCATGGACATGTCCTTTGCAAATCAGGCCCTCTCCGCCGAGTGGGTGATCCAGAACGCGGCGACGCTCGAGCGGAAGGTGTACGACGTCCCGACCGAGATCGACGACGAGATCGCCCGGCTCAAGCTCGAGACGATGGGCATCTCCATCGACCGGCTGACGGAGGAGCAGGCGAAGTACCTCGCCTCGTGGGACGAGGGGACGTAGCTCCCGAGCGCGTCGTTCGGATCGAGGAGGACGCGGTGGTCATCCTCGACCAGCGACGGCTGCCCGACGAGGAGGTGGAGCTGCGCTGCGCGTCGGCGGCTGAGGTCGCCGACGCCATCCGTACGCTCGCCGTCCGCGGCGCTCCCGCGATCGGGGTCGCCGCGGCCTACGGGCTTGCTCTCGCCGCGCAGCGCGGAGATGACCTGGATGCGGCGTACGACGTCCTGGCGTCCTCCCGTCCGACGGCCGTGAACCTGCGGTGGGCGCTCGACGAGCTGCGCGACGACCCGACGCCCGCTCGCGCACGTGCGCTGCACGACGAGGAGGTCGAGCGCTGCCGCCGGATGGGGCAGCACGCCCTCGGCCTCTTCGAGCCGGGAGCGCGCGTCCTCACGCACTGCAACACCGGGCGCGCTCGCGACCGCCGGCTACGGGACTGCGCTGGGAGCGATCCGGGCCGGCTGGGAGGCAGGCCTCGTCGAGCACGTGTGGGTCGACGAGACGCGCCCGCTCGCGCAGGGCGCGCGCTTGACGGCGTGGGAGCTCGACGCGCTGGGCATCCCGTTCTCGGTGATCGTCGACGGCGCCGCGGCAGCGCTGATGGGCGCCGGAGAGGTGGACGCGGTGGTCACGGGCGCGGACCGGATCGCGGCGAACGGAGACGTGGCGAACAAGGTCGGGACGTACGGTCTCGCGATCGCCGCGAGCCATCACGGGATCCCGTTCTACGTCGTCGCACCGACCTCGACGCTCGACGCGCGCGTGACGACCGGCGCCGACATCCCCATCGAGGAGCGCGACGCGAGCGAGGTGTCGACCTATCCGGCTCGCAATCCCGCATTCGACGTCACACCCGCGTCTCTCGTCACCGCGATCGTGACGGAGGTCGGCGTGCACCGCGCGCCGCTCTACGAGTCGCTGCCGATGCCCGCGTCGGTCGTGCCGTGATCGACGTCGACGGCGAGACGGCTGCAGTCCTCGAGCGCTTCGGCTTCGACGAGGACCTCTTCGAGGAGCTCCGCGCTCGCGTTGCGTCCGGCGAGCTCTCGCCGGAGTCGAACCTGATCCGCGGGACGATCGAGCCGCCGCGCGACGAGGACATCACGCTACTTCCTGCTCCCGGAGGCGAGGGATACGAGGAAGCACGGGCGGCCGGCCTCGCCGCGCTCGAACGGGGCGAGGTCGCCCAGGTCGTCCTGGCCGGCGGGATGGCGACGCGATTCGGCGGAGTGGTCAAGGCCGTGCTCACCGCGGTGGACGGGACGAGCTTCCTGGAGGCGAAGCTCGGGCAGACGCGGGCTCTCGAGCAGGCGCTCGACTGCGACGTCCCGGTGGCGTTGATGACGAGCTTCGCGACGGACGCGACGATTCGCGAGCACGTTGCCGAGCGCGGGCTGGGCGAAGTGCTCGTGTTTCACCAGTTCGTCTCGTTGCGGCTCGAGAGCGACGGCGAGCTCTTTCGCGACGACGACGGACGACCGTCCCTCTATGCACCCGGGCATGGCGATCTCTTCCAGGCGCTACGGCGATCCGGCGCGTTCGACGCGTTCTGCGAGCGCGGCGTGAAGGTCGTGACCGTCTCGAACGTCGACAACCTCGGCGCTCGCGTCGATCCGCTCGTCGTGGGTGCGCATCTCGTCGGGGGCAGGCCGCTCACGAGTGAGGTCGCGCGGAAGGAGGGCGACATGGGCGGCGCGCCGGTTCGGGTCGACGGCCGAGTTCAGCTCGTCGAGGGACCGCGCTTCCCTCCGAGCTTCGACCAGCACCTCGCTCCCGTCTTCAACACGAACACAGCACTCCTCGACATCGAGGCGCTCGGCGCGGACTACGACCTGACCTGGCTCTACGTCGAGAAGTCAGTCGAGGGACGCGTCGCCGTGCAGCTCGAGCGGCTGTACCACGAGGTCTCGGCGTTCGTTCCTGCCCAGTACCTCGAGGTGCCGAGGCGCGGCCCCCGCGGGCGCTTCTCGCCGATCAAGACGCCCGCCGATCTCGAGCGCGCGCAGGCCGATCTCCGCGAGCTCGTCTCCGCCGACCCGCTCGGCGATCGGTAGAAACCCGGCGGCAAGGCGGCCGATTCACCGACGCATAGCGGCGCCACCGCGCGGACGATCCGTCCGTGAGAACCTGGGTCATCCGGATCGGGGTCGGGCTCGTCGTTCTCTTCGGTCTCATCCAGCTCGTTCCGTATGGCCGCGACCATGCGAATCCCCCGGTCACGAAGGAGATCGCGTGGGACTCGGCACGTACGCGTGAGCTCGCCGTCGGAGCCTGCTACGACTGCCACAGCAACCTCACGACCTGGCCGTGGTACAGCAACATCGCACCTGTCTCATGGCTCGTGTACGCGGATGTCCAGAGCGGCCGTGAGGCGCTCAACTTCACGGAGTGGGATCGCCCGCAAGAGGCCGACGAGATCGTCGAGGCCGTTCGTGACGGGTCGATGCCGCCGTTCCAGTACAAGCCACTCCATCCGGCCGGCCGTTTGAGCGCGACGGAGCGAGCCGAGCTCGTTCGCGGCCTCCAGAAGACACTCGCCAACGACCCGCCCGTGAGCGGAGGCTGATCGGCGCGTAGGAATCAGGCACGCTCTCGGCACGAAGACGTGAGGGCTGCGCGCGTACGGTCGGCGCATGCGGCTCGTGGACGTCCTCCTGCCGGAGCAGTGCGCGATCTGCGACGTGTTCGGGAGTCCGTTGTGCGAGACGTGCCGCGGGTCGCTGACGCGTCTCGTGCCTCCGCTGTGCGAGCGTTGTGGCTCGCCCGGGCCGTGGCCCGTCCGCCGATGTGCAGAGTGCGCGGGGCGACGACTCGCGTTCACCCGGGCTCGGTCGGCAATCGTCTACGACGCACGTGCTCGGGCGTTCGTCCGGGCATGGAAGGAGCGCGGCCGCAGGCGCCTCGCCGGAGAGGCTGCCGCACTGGTGGGCGAGGTCATGTCGCGGACGACCATGGCTTGCCTGGTGCCCGTTCCCGGAGACCCGGAGCGGGCGTGGCATCGCGGGGGTGTCCCGGCCCGCGGGCTTGCCGAGGAGCTCGGACGCATCTGGGCTGTCCCCGTGCTCGACGTGCTCGTGCGCAAGCGCAGGCTTCCCCGCCAGCGCGGGCTGTCGCTCGACGCCCGCCGGCGCAACGTTCGCGGTAGCGTCGACGCACGAGGAGCGGTTCCCGACGAGGCGTGCATCGTCGACGACGTGTACACATCGGGCGCGACGGTCGACGCGTGCGCGCACGCTCTCCGGGCGGCGGGTGTCCGGACTGTCGAGGTCGTCTGCCTCGCCCGGGCTCTCCGCTAGTTCCCGCAAAAGTGCCCCGACCGAGCGGTGTTGACCGCGACGGCGAGCACGTAGTGTGGCTCGCGTGGCAGGCAACGAGCGTCGAACCAACATCCTCGTGCTCATCGGGACGAGGCCAGAGGCGATCAAGATGTTTCCGGTCGTGCATGCGCTTCGGCGAAGCACGCGCTTCACGCCGATCGTCGTCACGACGGGCCAGCATCCCGATCTCGTCGCCCCGATCTTCGAGCTGGCCGGGGTCGAGCCGGACCTCGACCTCGAGGTCGGCCGTCCGGGTCTCACGCTCAACGACCTCATCTCCTCCGTCGTCAAGACGCTCGATGCGTACTGCCGCCAGCGGTTCGAGGCGACCGGCGCGAAGGTGGCGACCCGGGACGAGATCCGGGCAGGCGGGTTCCCCGTGGGGATGCTGGTCCACGGAGACACGTCGTCGGCGCTCGCCGCGGCGCTTGCGTCTTTCAACCTTCGTATCCCGGTCGGGCACGTCGAAGCTGGTCTTCGCACCGGGTCGACGCTGACGCCCTTTCCCGAGGAGCTGAACCGCCAGGTGATCTCGCGAGTCGCGGCTTTTCACCTCGCGCCAACGTCGATCAATCGGCAGAACCTCGTGCGGGAGGGGATTCCCGACGAGCGGATCTTCGTTGTGGGGAACACCGGCCTCGACGCACTGAGGTTCGCGGCAGAGCAGGAGCCTGCCTACGACGACCCCGCGGTCGCCGACCTCGTCGCGTCCGACCGGGCCTATGTCGTCGTGACGGCGCATCGTCGGGAGAACTGGGGCCGGGGGCTCGGGCGGATCGCCGAGGCGCTCGGCCGGCTTGCCGACACCCACCACGAAACGTCCTTCGTGGTGCCGCTGCATCCGAACCCCATCGTCCGGCGCGAGCTCGGAGAGCCGCTCGCGAAGAGGCCGAACGTCCTCCTGACCGAGCCGATGGAGTACGCGCAGTTCGCTGCACTCATGGCGCGCGCGCGGCTCGTTCTCACAGACTCGGGCGGCATCCAGGAGGAGGCGCCATCACTCGGCGTTCGGGTCCTCGTCGCTCGCGAGAGCACGGAGCGGCAGGAAGGGGTCGCCGCGGGCATGTTGACCCTGGTTGGAACAGACCCGGATCGGATCGTGGAAGCGACGGAAGCGGTGCTGGCCGACCCCGCGGGACACACTGTCGACCCCTTGGAGAATCCCTACGGTGACGGCGCTGCTGCCGAGCGCATCGTGGCCGCGCTCGAATACCTCGCCGGCATTGCGCCGGCACCGGCACGGTTCGGGCCGCCGTTCTCTCGGAGAGAGGTGCTCGAGGCGAGCGGGTATCCGTTCGGGATGTTCACGACGCCGGACACCGAGCGTGGGCGTCAGCCCGACCGTAGCGAGGAGAACGACACATGGGTGAGCGGCTCGTTGCGCTGACGATGCCGTTCGAAGGCTTGCCTGCTGCGCTGCAGGTCTTCTTCTACGTCATCTTCGTTCTGATTGTCGCGGTCCTCGCGTGGACGAGCACCCTGTTCGTGCTGTCACGTCGTGCGCTTCGGCAGGCAGCGAGCCCGGACCCACGTGTCACCGACGGGTTCCTGTGGGTGTTTCTCGTCCCGGCGCTCGACGAAGCGATCACGATCGCGGACTCCGTCGACCGGCTGCTGTCGGTCGAGGCGCGCAACAAGCTCGTCATCGCGATCGACGACGGCTCCACGGACGAGACCCCGGCGGTGCTGGCGCGCATCGAGAGCCGGGAACTGCACACGGTACGGAGGGAGCTACCCGAAGCGCGCACGGGGAAGGCTGCTGCGCTGAACGCCGGCTGGCGGTCGCTCGAGCAGCTGTTGTCGTCCGGTACGTGGGCGGGGTGGCCACGCGATCGGGTGATCGTGGGAGTCATCGATGCCGACGGCAGACTCGACTCCGGAGCACCGCAGTACGTTGCGTCGCACTTCGCCGATCCGTCCGTTGGCGGGGTGCAGGTGCTCGTCCGGATCTACAACCGCTCGCAGCCGTTGACCTGGTGCCAGGACGTCGAGTTCTCCGTCTACGGGCTCCTCTACCAGGCGGGGAGAACTGCGTTCGGGGCGGCTGGCATGGGCGGGAACGGTCAGTTCAACCGGCTCTCGGCACTGGACGAGATCGCCGACGACGAAGCGGGAGGGCCCTGGCGTGACCGGCTGACGGAGGACCAGGACCTCGGACTGCGGCTGATCGCAGCGGGGTGGCGATGTGCTGCCGAGGCGCGGACGAGCATCGACCAGCAGGGTCTGCCAGGCCTCAAGCGGCTGCTGCGCCAGCGGACGCGATGGGCGCAAGGGAACCTGCAGGCCATGACCCATCTCGGAGCGGTGTCCCGGCTCGACCGATCGTGGCTCGTCCGTCTCGACCAGGTCGCGTACCTGCTACAGCCCGTGATGCAAGCGCTCGTGGGAATCGCCTTCGCTGTCAGCATCGTGCTCGCCGTGTTCGACGTCGCGGAGTTCTGGTCCGACAACGGCTGGCTGCAGCTCCTGTTCTTCTTCCTCCTCGGGTTCGGCGGCGTGATCCTCGGCTGTGTCGCGAGGGGCGCGCAGCGCGGAGCGGCAGGCGTCGTCGTCGGCCTCGTGATAGCGCCCGTCTATGCTGCGTACTCGTGGCTGATCTGGCCCGCGCTCGGTCTCGCTGCAGCCCGTCAGGCGTTGCGTCGGCAGAGCTGGGCGAAGACCGCGCGCGAGCCCGTCGACACGACTCCCTGACGAGCGCTGTGGCAGGCCGTTCGTTCTCGGCGAACTACCGATACCCACGCGAAGGCTGTTCGTTAGATTGAGAGTGGACCTCAGCGCCCGGAAAGGAGCATCCGCTATGCAGCTCCAGGTCAAGGCTCAGAATGGCTCCGTTCCCGATGCGGTTCGCACGTACGCGGAGAAGCGCTTCTCGAAGCTCGGACGTCGCCTGTACGAGGGTACGGTGGTCGAGGTCACGTTCTCGCGCGAGCGCAACCCGTCGATCCGCGAGGACCACGTCGCCGAGGGTGTCGTGTTCACGAAGGGCCCGAACCTCGTGGCGCGCGAGTCGGCGACGACGTACGAGGCCGCGATCGACCGGCTCGTCGACAAGCTCGAGCGTCAGATCGAGCGCTATCGCGACAAGCGCGTGCTCGAGCCGCGGCGTGTCGCACGACGGCCGAAGGGCGTGGTCGCCGACGAGGAAGCGGCGGCGTAGGGAATGCCGCTCGACCCTGGTCGCGAGTGGCTCGCGGCCGGAATCACGGGCCTCCAACGGCAGCGGGAGTGGGATGCCGTTGCGACCGCCGAGGGACGCGGTGCGCCTGGAGACGAGGTCGAGTTCGTGGCCCTCGCCGACGGGACGTTCGTGCTCGAGTCCGCGGACGCTTCCGACCCGGCGCCGTTCGCCGCGGCCCTCGCTCACGACATCGAGCCGCCCTACCGCGCGCTCGCGGTTCGGCGACCCGAGGTGTGGGCGGTCGGGGCGGTCACGATCGACGTCGAGACGCTCGATCCCGATCCACGCGGCAACGAGCTCGAGCTGACCTGGAACGGCGCCGAGCTCGTGCTCAGCGTCGATGAGATGCCGGCTGACCCGGCTCGGGCAGCTGCGCTCGAACGCATCTCGCGCGCGCGAGTCGACGGCGCATACGCTGCGCACGCGCATCGCCTGCGTGGGGACCTCTGGGAGCTCTCGATCCTTCCGCTCTGAGCTCTACGAGCTCACAGCAGCGTTCGACCACGAGACAGGCTCGTGCCTAGGCGGTCGACCTCTCGAGGCGCTCGGCGATCGTGGCGCGAATTGCCTCGGTGATCTCGGGTGCCTCGCGCTCGAGCCGCCAGAGCTCGCGGTTGAAGATCGTCACGAGCGTGACCGTGCTCGTCGCGACGACGGAGGCGGAGCGGCGACCGCCAGACATCACGGCGATCTCGCCGAAGTAGTCACCGGGGCCCAACGTGTTGACGACGGTACCCTCGTGGACGACAGCGGCCGTGCCCGACCTGATCGCGAAGACCGCGTGGCCGAAGTCCCCCTCTTGCACGAGCACGGCTCCTTCGTCGACCGTGAGCTCCTCGCACGCGCTCGCGATCCGTCCGAGCTGGTCGTCCGAGAGATCGCCGAAGAGCGCGAGCGTGGAGAGATCAGCCGAGTTCACGTCGGCGACGCTAGCAGCGTGCGAGGCGCAGATGGTTTCGATCTGGTGACCATTTGCGCGTCCTGACGCGACAGGATTCGGCAAGCGCAGTCGGTACCCTAGGCCCGTGCCGACCCAGTCCTTCGGGAAGTTCGAACGCGTCCTGCGCATGGGCGAGGGCCGCCGCCTCAAGCGCCTCGCCGAGCAGGCGGCCTACATCGGCACGCTCGAGCCCGACTTCGAGAAGCTGTCGGACGACGAGCTCCGCGGCAAGACTGTCGAGTTCAAGCAACGGTTCGAGAACGGCGAGTCGCTCGAGGACCTGATCTTCGAGGCCTATGCCGCGGTTCGCGAGGCGTTCAAGCGGACCATCGGCGTGCGGCTGTTCGACGTCCAGCTCATGGGCGGGATCGTCCTTCACGAGGGCGACATCGCGGAGATGAAGACCGGCGAGGGCAAGACCTTCGTCGCCGTACAGCCGCTGTACCTCAACGGACTCGCCGGCCGCGGCGTCCACCTCATCACGGTCAACGACTACCTCGCCAAACGCGATGCCGAGTGGACGCGGCCCGTGTACGAGCTGCTCGGGAGCTCGGTGGGCTCCATCCAGAACCTCATGCCGTTCGCCGAGCGGCGTGACGCGTACGGCTGCGACGTCACGTACGGGACGAACTCGGAGTTCGGGTTCGACTACCTGCGGGACAACATGGCCGTCAATCTCGACGGCGTCGTCCAGCGCAGCCACGCGTACGCGATCGTCGACGAGGTCGACTCGATCCTCATCGACGAGGCGCGCACCCCGCTGATCATCTCGGGCGAGCCGGAGACCGCCGCGACGACGTACTACCAGTTCGCGCGCGTGGTGAAGGAGCTCGACGGCGAGCCCGCGACGCGCAAGGCCGGCAAGGGAATGGACGAGACCGAGCTCTCGGGCGCCGACTACCTCTACGACGAGAAGTTCAAGACCGTCTCTCCGGCACAGTCGACGATCGAGAAGGTCGAGCGCTCGCTCGGGATCGACAACCTCTACGACACGCGCAACGTCATCCTCGTGAACCACCTCATGCAGGCGCTGAAGGCGCAGTCCCTGTACAAGCGCGACGTCGACTACGTCGTCCAGGAGGGCGAGGTCAAGATCGTCGACGAGTTCACGGGCCGGATCATGGAGGGCAGCCGCTGGAGCGAGGGCCTGCACCAGGCGATCGAGGCAAAGGAGGGCGTGAGCATCCGCGAGGAGAACGTCACGCTCGCGACGATCACGCTCCAGAACTACTTCCGGCTCTACGAGAAGCTCGCCGGCATGACCGGGACGGCGAAGACGGAGGAGAAGGAGTTCGTCGAGATCTACAACCTCAACGTCGTCGAGATCCCGACGAACGAGCCCGTCGCCCGCCTCGACGAGAACGACTTCATCTTCAAGACGCCGGAGGCGAAGTTCGGGGCCGTGCTCGAGGACATCGTCGAGCGTCACGAGGAGGGGCAGCCGATCCTCGTCGGCACGATCGCCGTCGAGACCTCGGAGTACCTCTCCGAGCTCCTGAAGCGCAAGGGGATCCCGCACAACGTCCTGAACGCCAAGGAACACGAGCGCGAGGGCGAGATCATCAAGGACGCCGGCCAGCCCGGCGCGGTCACCATCGCGACGAACATGGCCGGGCGCGGCGTCGACATCAAGCTCGGCGAGGGCGTGCTCGAGCTCGGCGGCCTGTACGTGCTCGGTACCGAGCGCCACGAGGCGCGCCGGATCGACAACCAGCTTCGCGGACGCTCGGGCCGGCAGGGCGATCCGGGGGAGACGCGCTTCTACCTGTCGGGGCAAGACGACCTCGTGCGCCTCTTCGCGGGCGACCGGATCTACAACATCATGAACCGCTTCAAGATCCCGGACGACCAGCCCATGGAGGCGAAGATCCTCTCGAGCCAGATCGAGAACGCCCAGAAGAAGGTCGAGGAGCAGAACTTCGTCGCACGCAAGAACGTCCTCAAGTACGACGACGTCATGAACACGCAGCGCGATGGTCATCTACGAGCAGCGCCGCCGCGTGCTCGAGGGCGAGGACCTCTCCGAAGAGGTGCGCGACTGGATCCGAGAGACGGTCGAAGAGGCCGTGGCGCAGTTCACCGATGCCGAGTTCGCCGGAGGAGTGGGATCTCGAAGGGCTCGTGACTGCGATGCAGTCGCTCTACGACACCGACATCACGGTCGACGAGCTGCGCGAGGATGTGAACGCTGCCGACCGTGACGAGCTCACCGAGGAGTTCGTCGACGACGCGCTCGAGACGTACGACGAGCGCGAGCAGGTGCTCGGCCCTGAGCTCGCGCGCGAGGTCGAGCGCTACCTCATCCTCCAGACCGTCGACCAGCACTGGCGCGAGCACCTCGATGCGATGGACTACCTCCGCGAAGGCGTCCATCTGCGTGCGTTCGCCCAGAAGGACCCTCTGGTCGAGTATCGCGGCGAGGGTCACACGTTGTTCGAGGAGCTCGGCCGGACGATCCGGGAGTCGGTCGTCTTCTCGCTCTTCCACGTCGCCGTGCAGGTCGAGGAGCCCGGCCTCGAGCCGATGCACGCGCCCGAGAGCTCACTCCACTACGAGCACGAGACGTCTGCGGGGGCCGACGTGATCGCCGCCGCCGGGGGTGCCGCGACGGCGCTCGCTGCGCCGCCGGTTGCGTCGCCGGGCTCGTTCGCCCAGGCACCGGCCGTGAACGAGCACAAGGACATCGGGCGGAACGACCCGTGCTGGTGCGGCTCGGGCAAGAAGTTCAAGCGCTGTCATGGGGCGTAGCCCCGCGGGCCAGACGCCACGGCTCTGACCTGTTCTCGACGGCGGGCGGCATGGTGGCTGCTCGCTGCAAGCCTCGCCGGCTTCGTCGCGCTCGCACTCGTGTACGACCGCGAGCCGCTCGCGTCGATGGACACGGACGTCGCCGAGTGGGTCGCGTCGAGCCTTCCGGGTTGGGTGCAGACACTCGCGCGACCGTTTTCGTGGCTCGGCGGATCGATCGTGATCACCGCGTTGACCAGCGCTGCGGTCGTCCTGCTCGCGCGCGAGCGGAACTGGCTCGACATCGGATTCGTGCTCGCGGCCGTCGCAGGCTCGCAGACTCGCCGTCTCGCTCTTGAAGGCTGCCTTCGATCGGCCTCGCCCGGGTGTGGGATCGGCCGTTCCCCTTCCGGACTCCGCCGCGTTCCCGAGCGGGCACGCGACCTCCGGGATCGCCGCCCTTGGTGCGCTCGCGATCCTCGCCGCCGAGCGCCTCCCGAGTCGCCGCGCACGCTTATGGCTCTGGGGCGCGCGTCGCCGCGGTGGGCATCGCTGTCGGCCTGTCGCGGATCGCGCTGAACGTCCACTACGTCACGGACGTCCTTGCGGGATGGTGCTTCGGGCTCGCCTGGCTGTCCGCGTGCCTTCTCGTTGCGTGATCACCTACGCCGGCGACGCGTATCGTCGGAAGGGCCGTGAGAGTCGTCGCCACGTGCTGCTGCGTGCTGGTCGCTCCTCGCAAGCGGCTGTGGTGGAAGCGGTGGCGGTCAACCCGAGCTCGCCGCGCCCCCAGAGACAGGCCGATTCGACGGCGACCGCCGAGTCGGTTCCTGTCGAGGGAGCTTCAGCCGACCCGGCGCAACTGGAGGCTGGCTCGCGCCGCCTGTCAGTGACCCAGCGCAACAGGATTGCCGCGCAGGCGCGCGACGCGGCAGCCGGGATTCGCCGCTGGGACGCGGAGGTGGCGGCGTGCACCGGACCGTCGGGCGATCAGGACGACGCGAGCGCCACATGTACGCACGGAGCGTGGCAGCGACTCCTCCTCAACATGGAGGTGGCGCAGTACTACCTCCTGGAGCTGACCCGGCACCTCCGTCGAGGCGGGTGTCACGCGCAGCTCGCAACCGCGCTCGACGCTGTCCACGGCTTCATCTCCGGCGCTGCGCCGATCGACACGGCGTGGCTCGACGACCAGCAGCAGCCACCGTCTCGGTACGACCTCGAGTCGGTCGTCGAGCTCGGGCGGCAGGTGCCGGATCGGATGCAGCACGCGGTCGCGTCGGCATGCGCGCCGTGAACGAGCTCCGACGCGATGCGCGGCTACCCTAGGCGCATGGCCGAGGTTGACGGCAAGCCGCTCGACGAGCGCCTGCAGGAGATCGGGGCCCAGCTCGCCTGGGTCCGTGATTACCTTTGACCCCGACCGCCTAGCGGCACGTCGCGCCGAGCTCGAGGAGGCGATGGGCGAGCGCCGGGTTCTGGGACGACCAGGCGGGCGCCACGCGGATCTCCACCGAGCACTCGCGCGTCACGTCGCAAGCTCGAGCGCTACGAACGCTCTGCAGCGCGAGTACGACGACGCGCGCGAGCTCCTCGAGCTCGGGGAGGACGAGGCGAGATCGCGGCGCTCGTCGGCGTCCCTCGAGCGCGAGCTCGGCGGGCTGCAGGAGGACGCGCTCTTCGACGGCCAGTACGACGCCGGCGACGCGATCCTCGAGATCCACGCCGGCACGGGCGGAACGGACGCACAGGACTGGGCGGACATGCTCCTGCGGATGTACCTCCGCTGGGCGTCCGATCGCCGGCTTCGACACCGAGGTGCTCGAGGCGAGCCCCGGTGAGGAGGCCGGCCTCAAGTCGACGACGGTCGCGGTCAAGGGCGAGAACGCGTACGGCACGCTCAAGGCCGAGCGCGGTGTCCACCGGCTCGTGCGGCTGTCGCCGTTCGACTCGGCGCACCGCCGCCACACCGCGTTCGCCCAGGTCGTCGTCGCTCCGCTCCTGCCGGACGACGCCCCGATCGAGATCGACGAGTCCGACCTCCGCGTCGACACCTACCGCTCGAGCGGCGCGGGCGGGCAGCACGTGAACAAGACCGACTCGGCGGTGCGGATCACGCACCTCCCGACGGGCATCGTCGTCCAGTGCCAGAACGAGCGCTCGCAGACGTCGAACAAGGCGACGGCGATGCGGATCCTCCGCTCGCGGCTCGCCGAGCTCGAGGAGGAGAAGCGCGAGGCCGAGCTCGCCCGCGAGCGCGGTGCCGCGCAGGACATCGGCTTCGGGAGTCAAATCCGCTCCTACGTGCTGCACCCGTACCAGCTCGTCAAGGACCACCGGACCGACTTCGAGGTGGGGAACACGCAGTCGGTCCTCGACGGCGGCCTCGACGGCTTCGTGCACGCCTACCTCCTCGCGAAGGCCGCCGGGCAGGTCGTCTAGAGCGATGTGCGATTCGTCACCCCCGGCCGCGAAGCGGACGGCTTCAGGGATCTCGCGAGCGGAATCCGCCCGCGCGGATTCCGCTCTGCGCGGCGCCGAGTGCAGGGAAATCGTCGGCTACACTGCAGCGTTCCCAACGAGCCGGAGCGGCCCGCGCGGGCTGCGTCAGCTGACGCCCGGTGACGGATGACCCCTCGCACAGACACATGACGGCCCTCGCCGAACCCGATACCAACGTCGAGCAGCAGCCGGCCCTCGAGGGGTCGAGCGGCGCGGCGATGATCGTGTTCGAGGACGTCCGCGAAGGTCTACGAGACGAACCACGTCACCGCGCTCGACGGCGTCTCGTTCGTCATCGAGAAGGGCGAGTTCGTCTTCGTCGTCGGCGCGTCCGGGTCGGGCAAGTCGACGCTCATCCGACTCCTCCTGAAGGAGGTCGAGCCGACCGGCGGACGGATCATCGTCGGCGGACGCGACCTCGGACGCCTGAAGCGCTCGAAGGTCCCGCTCCTCCGACGGAACCTCGGCTGCGTGTTCCAGGACTTCAAGCTCCTCCCGAACCGCACCGCGGCCGAGAACATCGGCTATGCGCTGAGGGTGCAGGGCGAGTCGAACGCGCTGATCCGCAAGAAGGTGCCGGAGGTCATGGACCTCGTCGGCCTCGCGCACAAGATGAGCTCGCGGCCGGAGGAGCTCTCGGGCGGCGAGCAGCAGCGCGTCTCGATCGCGCGGGCGATGGTGAACCACCCGCCGCTCCTCGTCTGCGACGAGCCGACCGGGAACCTCGACCCCGACACGTCGGTCGGGATCATGCAGCTCCTCTACCGGATCAACCGCACCGGGACGACCATCCTCATGGTCACGCACGACCGCGAGATGGTGGACAAGATGCGCAAGCGCGTCATCGCGCTCGAGTCGGGCAAGCTCGTCCGCGACGAGCGGCGCGGGGGGTACGCGGAAGAATGACGAAGCTCCGCACGCTCTTCGCAGAGGCGCTCCGCTCGATCGGCGCGAACGTCTCGACGACGGTCGCGTCGGCGCTCTCCGTCCTCATCGGGATGTTCCTCATCGGCGTCTTCATCGGGCTCGGCACCTGGCTCGTCTCGTGGTCCGACGACAAGAAGCGCGAGCTCGCCGTGCACGTCTTCGTCGCGGACGGGGCGACGAAGAAGGAGATCAACGGGTTGCGCATCCACCTCGAGTCGGACAAGCGCGTGAAGCCCGGCGGCATCACGTTCATCACGAAGGAGAAGGCGCTCGAGATCATGCGCAAGCGCAACCCCGACCTGACCGCCAACCTCGCGTCGAACCCGCTGCCCGGCGTCGTTCGACGTCGTTCCCAAGCGCGGCGAGGACACGGAGGCGATCGCGGTCTCGGTCCAGAAGGCGAAGCTCGCCGGCCGTCGACCAGGTGCGCTACGGCAAGGAGGTCTCGCAGCGGATCCTGCAGATCGCCCGCGGCATCCAGGTCGTCTTCGGGATCATCGTCGTCATCCTGCTCGCGGCCTCGACGATCCTGATCGCGAACACGATCCGGCTCTCGATCTTCGCGCGGCGCCGCGAGATCGAGGTGATGAAGCTCGTCGGCGCCTCGAACTGGTACGTCCGCGGGCCGTTCATGCTCGAGGGCGTCCTCACGGGCCTCGTGGGCTCGCTCGCCGCGGTGCTCCTGCTCTTCGTCGGACGCGAGGTCGCGATCCCGCAGATCCTCGGCCACATCCAGGACGACCCGGACGTGCGCGCGATGGCGTTCACGTGGACGGCGACGATCCTCGATCCTCGGCGGGCTCGCCATCGGCGCCCTCGGGTCGGGTCTGACGCTGCGCCGCTTCCTCAGGGTCTAAGTCCCTCGCATGAGCAACCGTCGGCCAGCACGCGGGCCGCCAGAAGCGGCCGAGCCGCTCCGATCGCGCTCGCCGCCGGCCGGCGCACGCGGTGCAAGCGGCGGAGAAGCGCGTCACGATCTCGCTGCCGTCGCGCCACACGCCGCCCGAGCGTGTCGTCGCGCACCTCGGCCCGACGAACTCCGGGAAGACGTACGCCGCCCTGCAGGAGCTGGCCGAGAAGCGCTCCGGCGTCTACGCCGGGCCGCTGCGGATGCTCGCGCAGGAGGCGCACCGCCGGCTCGGCGAGTGGATCGGCGCCGAGCACGTCGGCCTCGTCACGGGCGAGGAGCGGGTCAACGAGCACGCGCCCGTGATCTGCTCGACCGTCGAGATGGCGCCCCAGCGAGGCGAGCTCCTCGTCCTCGACGAGGTGCAGTGGGCCGACGACACGGAGCGCGGCTCTGCCTGGACGCGGCTGCTGCTCGCCGGCGAGTACCGCGAGATCCTGCTCCTCGGCGCCCTCGACGCGCTCCCGCTCGTCGACCGCGCGTTCCCCGGGCACGAGCTGAAGGTCTTCGAGCGCAAGCTCCCGCTCGAGTTCGTCGGCGAGCGCACGCTTCGCTCGCTCACGACGGGCACGGTCGTCGTCGCCTTCAGCCGTCGCGCGGTGCTCGCGCTCGCAGGTGAGGTGAACCGGCTCCATCCCGGTCGCGTCGCCGTGCTCTACGGCGCGATGCCGCTCTCCTCGCGGCGCGAGGAGATCGACCGCTTCCTCTCGGGCGCCGCCGACGTCTGCGTCGCGACCGACGTGCTCGGCCACGGCGTGAACCTCCCGTGCGAGACGCTCCTCTTCGCGGAGACGACGAAGTTCGACGGCGAGGAACGGCGTGACCTCCTGCCGTGGGAGCTCGCGCAGATCGCGGGGCGCGCGGGTCGCTTCGGCCTCGTCGAGCGCGGGCACGTCGGCGTGCTCGCCGGTCTCGGCTGGGGAACGCGCCGATCCCGAGCTCGTCGAGTCCGCGCTCGAGCCACACGTTCCGCTCCCCGGCGGCCACCTCGGCTACCGCGTCGGTGGACGAGGCTCGCATCCGCCCGCAGCTCTCCGATCTCGGAGTCGAGGATCCGCTGCAGCTCGACGCGGCCCTCGTCGCCTGGCACCGGGTCGCGCTCCGGGAGTGGGCGCACGAGAGCTGGCTCGCCGTCGAGTCGCTGCAGCCGCTCCGGCTCCGACTCCAGGCCGTGCAGCGGCGCCTCGCCGAGCGCGGCCGCCGGCTGTCGCTCGCCGACAGCTGGAAGCTCGTCAACGCGCCGGTCGACGAGGACGACCTCGAGCTCCTCGCGACGCTGGCGCTCGCGATCGCCGGGCGACCGCGTCGCGCGACCGCAGCTGAACTTCCTGCTCGACACCGCTCGGCTCCGGGACGCGCCGCTCGAGGACGCCGAGCAGGCGGGGCGCGAGGCGAGCATCCTGCGCTGGTTCGCGCTCCAGTACCCCGGCGTCGGACGGCGTGACGATCGAGCGGGCGGCTGCGCTCGAGGAGACGGCGGCGCAACGGGTCGTCGCTCGCCTCCGCGTCGAGGTCGAGTCGCCGACGATCGGCCGCTGCCGCTCGTGCGGACGCTCGTGTGCGCCGTGGTTCCCGCTGTGCGACCGCTGCGCCGGGATCACCGCCCGCGCGTGATATGAACTCGCCGTGACCGCCGACGAGCTCCGTGCCATTCCGCTGCTTCGAAGGCGCGAGCGATGCCGGCCTCGAACGCCTCGCGACGGCTGCCGGTGAGCTGCGTCAGCAGGCCGGCCAGGTCGTCGCGATCGAGGGAGACGCCGGGATCGGGGATGTTCGTCATCCTCGACGGGACCGCCCGCGTCGAATGGCGCGGCGGCTCGGTCGATCTCGGCCCGGGTACGTTCTTCGGTGAGCTCACGCTCCTCGCTCCCGGCGGTAGGCGGAACGCGCGGGTTCGCGCGGCGACCGAGATGCGCTGTCTCGCAATCCCCCGGGACGTCGCGCTCGAGGTGATCGAGTCCGAGCCGAGCGTCGCGCTCGCGATGCTGAGCGAAGTCGCGCGCCGCTTCGCGTCCGCGCTTCCCGACGACTAGGCGTACCTACACTCCGGCGGTGGCCAGGCCGACCGGGCAGAAGCTGATCGCCGAGAACCGCCGTGCGCGGCGCGACTACGAGCTCGTCGAGCGCGTCGAAGCAGGCATCGTCCTCAGCGGTAGCGAGGTGAAGTCGATTCGTGGCGGCCACGTCCAGCTGGGCCAGGCCTATGCGGACATTCGCGGCGACGAGGCCTGGCTCGTCGGTGCATCGATCTCTGAGTACGCGCAAGCCGGTGGGCTGGGCCACCTGCCGGAGCGAGACCGGAAGCTCCTCCTCCATCGAGGCGAGATCGACTCGCTGTCCGAGAAGGTGCGCGAGAAAGGTCTTACGCTCGTCCCGACGCGCATGTACTTCAAGGACGGGCGCGTAAAGGTCGAGATCGCCGTCGCCCGCGGACGCGAGCGCGTCGACAAGCGGCGTGTCGTCGCCGAGCGGGACGCGCAGCGCGACATCGAGCGCGCCCTCAAGCGCCGCCGCTGATCTCGACACGTGGTGGCGCGTCGCCGTCGGCCGTACTACGCTCGCAGGGCTGTCGACGGGGAAAGGAGAGCCGATGCGACGAGTGGCGCTATCCGTGAACGGCGTACGCCACGAGGTCGAGATCGAGCCGCGTGAGCTTCTCGTATACGTACTCCGCGAGCGCCTCGAGCTGACCGGTACGAACGTCGGATGCGACACCTCCTCGTGCGGGGCGTGCACCGTGCTCGTGAACGGCGAGTCGGTGAAGTCCTGCACGATGCTGGGGGTCCAGGCCGACGGGCTGGAGATCACGACGATCGAGGGTCTCGCGCGGAACGGCGAGCTCCATCCGGTTCAGCAGGCGTTCCACGAGCATCACGCCCTGCAGTGCGGGTATTGCACGCCCGGCATGGTGATGGCCGCGGTCGGCCTCATCGACAAGGGCGAGGCGACCGACGAGGACGCGATCAGGTTGGGGCTCGAGGGGAACCTCTGCCGCTGCACCGGGTACCACAACATCGTCCAGGCAGTCGCGTCGGCCGCGGGGGTGGGGTCATGACCGCGACCGAGACCGCCGGATTCATCGGATCCTCCGTCAAGCGCAAGGAGGACGCATCGCTCCTGCGCGGGCGAGGCACGTTCGTCGACAACCTGACGCTGCCTGCGACCGTGCACATGATGGTCGTCCGCTGCCCGTATCCGCGGGCGCGGATCAAGAGCGTGAACCTGGACGCGGCGCGAGCCGCGGAGGGCGTGGTGGCGGCGTTCAGCGGGGCCGACCTCGCAGACGACTGGGCGGGCGGGCTTCCCTGTGCATGGCCCGTCACCGAGGACATCAAGATGCCTCCACACTTCCCGCTCGCGGCAGAGGAGGCGCGTTACCAAGGCGACGGCGTCGCCGTCGTGATCGCCGAGAGCCGGTCGCTCGCAAAGGACGCGGCCGAGCTCGTCGAAGTCGACTACGAGATGCTCCCGTCGAATGCCGACGTTGCGAAGGCGCTCGACGAAGGAGCTCCGCTCGTCCACTCCGACCTCGGTACCAACGAGTGCTACGTCTGGAAGCTCGAGATCGACGGCGTGCAGGCTGCAATCGATGCTGCCGACGTCGTCGTCACACGCCGGTACTTCCAGCCGCGCCTTATCCCGAACGCCATCGAGCCACGCGGCGTACTTGCACAGGTCGGCCCCACCGACGAGGTGACACTGTGGTCGGCGACACAGGTCCCGCACATCCTGCGCTTCGCTCTCCAGCTCGTGGTCGGGATCCCCGAGTCGAAGATCCGGGTCATCGCGCCCGACGTGGGCGGTGGCTTCGGCTCGAAGCTCAACGTCTATGCGGAAGAGGCGCTGGCCGTCGCGCTCGCCAAGAGGCTCGGGCGTCCCGTGAAGTGGACGGAGGATCGCTCCGAGAACTACCAGGCGACCATCCACGGTCGCGACGTCGTACACGAGCTGACGTTCGCGGCGACGAAGGACGGGACGATCACCGCTGTCAAGTCAGAGGCGTGGTGCTCGATGGGCGCCTACCTCCAGCTGGTCACGCCGGGGATCCCGCTGCTCGGGGCGTGGATCTACTCCGGTCCTTACGACATCCCCAACTACAGCGTCACGTTCACGGGCGTGTTCACGAACACGACACCGACGGACGCATATCGCGGGGCGGGCCGGCCCGAGGCGACGTACGTGCTCGAACGGACCATGGACGCACTTGCCCGCGAGCTGGGGATGGATCCGGTCGAGCTTCGACGCAGGAACTTCGTGAAGGAGTTTCCGCACACGATGGCGTCCGGGCTCACGGTCGACTCGGGGGACTACGAGGGCTGCCTCGACAGGCTCCTCGAGCTGCTCGACCTGGACGCGATCCATGCCGATCAAGCAGCTCGTCGTGAGAGCGGCGCCGCCAAGCAGATCGGCGTCGGGTTCTCGACGTACAACGAGATGTGCGGCCTCGCGCCGTCACGCATCCTCGGCGCGATCCGCTACGCGGTCGGAGGCTGGGATGCGGCGACGATCCGCTTCCAGCCGCTCGGCTCGGTGCAGGTCGTGACCGGGACGTCGCCGCACGGCCAGAGCCACGAGACCACGTGGGCGCAGATCGTCGCCGACCAGCTCGGAGTGGACGTCGACAGCGTCGAGGTGCTCCACGGCGACACCGGCGTGTCCCAGCAGGGCATGGACACGTACGGGAGCCGCTCGCTCTCGGTCGGCGGCATCGCCCTCTACCACGCGAGTCAGAAGATCATCGACAAGGCACGACGGATCGTGGCGCACCAGCTCGAGGTCTCCGAGGACGACCTCGAGTTCGCGAACGGCACCTTCACGGTCAAAGGCTCGCCCGACCGCACCATGGGCATCCAGGCCGTGGCGTTCGCCGCACACGCGGCGCACAACCTGCCGGACGGCATGGAGCCGGGGCTCGAGGAGACGGCGGTCTTCGACCCGCCGAACTTCTCCTGGCCGTCGGGAGCCCATGCGGCCGTCGTCGAGGTCGACACGGAGACCGGCGATACGCGTCTCGTCAGGTATGTCGCCGTCGACGACGTCGGCAACCCGGTCAATCCGCAGATCATCGACGGACAGGTGCACGGTGGTGTGACGCAAGGCATCGCCGCCGCGCTCTACGAGGAGGGTGCGTACGACGAGGAGGGCAACCTGCTGACGACGACGATGACGACCTACCTCGTGCCCTCGGCGGCCGAGCTTCCGTCCTTCGAGACGGATCGCATCGAGACGATCGCGGACAACCCGCTCGGCGTGAAGGGGGTGGGGGAGACCGGCACGATCGCTGCGGCTCCTGCGGTCATCAACGCCGTCGTCGACGCGCTCTCGCATCTCGGCGTGACTGACCTGCCTCTCCCGGCAACGCCCGAGAGAGTCTGGACGGCGATCGAGGAGGTGAGGTCGTGATCCCTGCTCCGTTCGACTACGTCGTAGCCGAGCATCCAGACCACGCGATCGAGCTCCTGGGGAAGAGGGACGACGCGACGCTCCTCGCCGGAGGCCACTCGCTGCTTCCTGCGATGAAGCTGCGTCTGGCCCGGCCGGCGTTGCTCATCGACATCGGCCGGATGAGCGACCTGTCGTACGTACAGGACGAGGGCGCCACGATCGCGATCGGAGCCGTGGCGACGCACCAGGCTGTCGCGACCGCACCCGCTCTCCGCGAGCACTGTGCGATTCTGTCGCACACAGCCGGGCAGATCGGAGACCCGCAGGTCCGTCACCGCGGGACGATCGGCGGCTCGCTCGCCCACGGTCACCCGGCATCCGACCTCCCGTCGGTCATGCTCGCCGTCCACGCGGAGCTCGTCGCGCGTGGGCCGTCGGGCGATCGCGCGATTCCGGCGCGAGAGTTCTTCACCGGCGTCTTCCAGACGGCTCTCGCGCACGACGAGATGCTCGTGGAGATCCGGGTCCCGAAGCTCGGATCAGCCGGCTGGTCGTACACGAAGATGAGCCGGCGCGCCCAGGACTGGGCCACGGTCGCCGTCGCGGCCGTGGTCGAGGGCTCGAACGGCTCGTTCGAGCGAGCGTCGATCGCGCTCACCAACATGGGGCCGGCGACGACCCACGCGACGGCAGTCGAGAAGGCTCTCGTCGGCGGATCGTCGATCGAGGACGCCGCCGCGCTCGCCTCCGACGGCACCGAGCCGCCGTCGGACCAGGCCGCAAGCTCCGACTTCCGGAAGCACCTGGCGCGCGTCCTCACGCGGCGTGCGCTCGAGGAAGCGACCGGCAAGCGATAGCGAAGAAGGCTCGTTGCAGGGGCCGGGATCGCCCGGCCCCTGCAGTGGATCAGGCGGCTAGCGCATCGAGTACGCAGGCTCCGGAACCGGAACCTGCTCGAAGCACGTACGGAGGACGTCCTCGGGATCGATGCCCTCCGCGACGATCATGCGATGCCGGAGCACGTAGGGCGCGATCTCGCGCACGTCCTCGATCGTGACCTCCGCCCGGGACGACAGGCGCGCGTTGGCCTTCGCCGCGCTCGCGAGGTGCATGATCCCGCGCGAGCTCACTCCGAGCTCGACGCCGGGGACATCGCGACTCTGGCGGGCGATCGCGACCATGTACCGGCCGACGTGCTCGGGGAGCTCCGTTCCGTCGAGCTCGTCGCGTGCGTGGTCGAGACCGACCACACCGAGCAGCGGCCGTACCTCGCCGAGCATGTCCGGCGCGATGCCTCTGTGCGGGAGGTCGAGCATCGCGTACTCGCTCTCGGCGTCCGCGTACTCGAGCTCGAGCTTGAAGAGGAAGCGGTCGAGCTGCGACTCCGGGAGCTCGAAGACGTCGCGGTGCTCGTACGGGTTCTGCGTGGCGATGACGAGGAACGGATCCGGCAGCTTGTGTGCCTTACCGTCGACCGTCACCTGCCGCTCCTGCATCGCCTCGAGCAGCGCCGCCTGCGTCCGAGGAGGCGTGCGGTTGATCTCGTCGGCGAGGAGCACGTTCGTGAACACGGAGCCGGGGAAGAAGATCTGCTCCCCCGCACGGATTGCATTGATCCCCGTGAGCTCGGCCGGCGACGTGTCCGGCGTGAACTGGATCCGTTTGAACGTTGCGCCCAGCATGTGGGCGGTTGCCCGCGCGAGGAGCGTCTTGGCGCTGCCGGGCGGGCCCTCGAGCAGGACATGACCTCGAGCGAGCGCGGCGACGAGCAGGAGCTCGACCGCGCGTTCTTGCCCTATGACGACCTTGGAGATCTCGACTTTTGCGCGTTCGCGGAGATCAGCGAGGCTGTCGTATGGCGCCTCCACCAGCAATGCCATCGATTTGATCCTCCCCGTTCGGCTCGATGATCGGCCGCAATCGTAGCGCGGTCCGAACGAGGCTCCCAATCGGCTCCCCAGCCGTGCCTCCCTCGCACTATCGACGGATCCCCCCGATGAGTCAACCCTTTCGGGGGATTCGGCTCAGGAAACGGGCGAGATGGGAGGCGGTACCGCCGACGGTACACCGGACAGCGCGTCGAGGAGAACCGTGTCGACGCTGACACCGTCCGACACCGAGATACGGTGCCGCAGCACGTACGGGGCCATCTCGCGGACGTCCTCGATCGTGGCCGTTTCGCGAGCGTTGAGGCGCGCATTCGCCTTCACCGCATTGACGAGGTGGATCATCGCGCGTGAGCTCACGCCGAGCTCGACGCCCGGGAGCTCCCTCGTCCGGCGGCCAATGGCGACGATGTAGCGGCCTACCGACTCGGGCACTTCGGTCGCCTCGAGCTCGAGCCGTGCCTTGTCGAGGCCCACGACGCCGAGCAGCGGGCGCACCTCGCCGAGCATGTCGGGCGCGATGCCCTTGTGCGGGAGGTTCAGCATGGCGAGCTCCGACTCCGCGTCCGCGTACTCGAGCTCGATCTTGAAGAGGAAGCGGTCGAGCTGTCCTTCGGGGAGAGGGAAAACGCCCTCGTGCTCGTGCGGGTTCTGGGTTGCAATGACGAGGAACGGGTCGGGAAGCTTGTGCGCCTTGCCGTCGACGGTCACCTGGCGCTCCTGCATCGGCTCGAAGAGCGCTGCCTGGGTGCGCGGCGGCGTACGGTTGATCTCGTCTGCGAGGAGGACGTTCGTGAACACGGCACCCGGCATGAACAGGTGCTCGCCGGCCCGGATCACGTTCTGCCCGTTGAGCTCGCTGGGTGTCGTGTCCGGCGTGAACTGGATGCGCTTGAACGATGCGCCGAGCATGTGGGCGACTGCGCGGGCGAGGAGCGTCTTCGCGCTGCCCGGCGGGCCCTCGAGGAGAACGTGGCCGTGCGCGACCGCGGCGATCAGCAGCAACTCGACGGTGCGGTCCTGGCCGATGACGACCTTCGAGACCTCTGCCTTGGCACGCTCGCGCAGTTCGGCGAAGTCGTCGTACTTCTCCTCCATCATCAACGCCACAAGCGTGTCCTTTCGCCTCGCTTCCGCCTGCTCTGGCCCGACCAGCCCTCTTGTTCCGCAGACGAGCCGACACGCTTATCGGCAGCTATTCTCTTTCCCTTAACACACATACGGGGGCGACCAGGTCTCGACGTGGTCGGTTCTCCGGCAGAGCTGCGAGCCGAGGTCGCCGGTTGGCCTCGTAAATCAACCGGCACCAAAGCAAGTGCGAACAAGAACGAACTCGCACTCGCCGCCTAGTCGAAGCTAGGTATGGCGACGTCGACCCGGGTTGGGCCCGAGACCCGGAGTTCGGCGCCAGAAATCGGGCTCGGCGCCGAGGGAGTGCCAATCGCCCGAAGCGCGACACTTCAGGATGGCTGGCCCGTCGGCAGGTCGTTCGCGAACCGGCCGGCGGGTGAGATGAAGCGCGAACTACGCTCGTAGACGCTCTGTTCGGTGCGACCGCGGACGCGGGTTCGATTCCCGCCGCCTCCACTCGGTAGGACGAGGGCGAAGGAGCTGCGATAAGCGCTCCTGTGCAGGCAGAACACTTGCGCAGGAGTGCGAACGGCTCCGCACGAAAAGTGGTCGATTTGCGACCCGTCTTCGCGGTTGCGGTCGCAGCCGGGTAGCAGCCGCGCCTCCTTTGGGTCGCATGCGACCCACGGTGGCGCGGCTGGGCTCGGTCGCCGCGCCAGCACGGAGGGTCGGTGGCTCGTCGTAGCGTTCACGTCGATCAGCTGTCGCTGGTCGGGGTCAAGCCTGCTCCGGGTCGCCGGCGTCGCGTGCCGTTCGTGCATGTCCACACGCCCGAAGAACGGGCGGCGTTCGATCACTCGATCGCGAACAGCATGCGCATCCGAGGCGATGCACTCTCGGACGACGAGAAGTGGTGTCCGGGCGACTGCGGGAAGCGCATCCACCGTGATCGTCGGCACTGCGGACGGCGATGGTGCGACGCGGTTCGTCCATCCTGGGCGGCGTCGTTCCGATCGGTGATCCATTCGGCGCTGGACGCGTACTGCGAGCTGTACGGCTCCGAGGCGAAGGTGCTGCAAGGTGTGCTCACTTGCACGGCCGAACCCTGGTGGTGGGACACGTCGAAGTGCTCGCATCCACCGGGGGTCGCGTGCTCGGGGCCGCTCGGCTGTCGGGTTCTCGACTCGGTCGCCGAGGATCAACGGCGACTCTGGTCCGCTCGGCGTCACGAGACGCTGAACGCGGCTCGGACGGCGGCTATCCGGCAGCTCCGGCGAGAGGGCTGGGACAACGAGCGGATGCCGACGCTTCTGCTGTGGGTCATGGAGGATCAGTCGCGCGGCGTGCCGCACCTGCACTTCGTCCTCGGACACACGACGGCTCTCGAGAAGGCGTTCGCACGTACGTTCTTCCGCGAGCTGAAGTCGGCGGCGTATGCGCACGGGCTCGGCCACACGACGACGCTACGAGATGGCCGTACTCGAACAAGGGAACTACGAGGCGGGGCGGCTGCGTAACTACGTTTCGAAGCTCGGCCAGTACCTGTCGAAGAGCGACGGTGCGGCGGCGTTTCTTCTACGTCACTCGGGCGAGCGTGTCTTTTACGTCGCGCCGTGGCTCAGTCGACTCTCTGGCGTGACGATGACGATCGCGAGGCTGTCTCGACGCGTCTGGGCCGCTCGGAAGGGGCTGATTGACATGCCGAGCATGACCTCGGAACAGCAAGAGCTCGTGTCGCTGCTCCTCGATCCGGTCGTCTGTGCTCCGAACGCGCCGTAGCGCCCGCCCGTGCACGCCCGAGACGTACGCTGCCGAGGAAGATGATTCTGGTCTTCCCGGTTGCGCTCGCCATCGCCTTCGCAATCCTGTGGCAGTCACGCGGTGACTCCGGTGGTGAGGGCCGCGGTTGGCGGTGGTTCTGTGCGTGGTCTGTTGTGGGTGCGGCGCTCTCCTTCAGCTTCATCACCGGCTTCTCGATTCGGTCATTGGTCCTGCCGCTCGCCCTCGTGCTGCTCTGGGTCGTCCTCCGTGCCTCGCCGCGCTTGCGCCGAGAGCATCGGCTTCGTCGAGGGCGTCGGTGTCGTGCTCCTCGTGATCGCGTATCGGAACCATCGCCACCCGCCGTGTGCAGCGGGCGGGCACCTACAGGTTCCGCCGGGCTATGCAGGCGAGACGGTCACTTGTAGCGGTGTTGATCCACGCCCGTGGCTAATCACGGGACTTGTGGTCGTCGTGGTAGCCGCGATCGCATATGCCGTCGCGTGGCGGCGTCGGCAAGCTGGAGGCTCCGCGACGTAGCGCCCGCCCGCGGCATCGCCTGGCGGCTGGATCCAATAGTCGCTGGGCGCAGGCGCTACCCTCAGCGCTTCACGAGGGCTCGAAGGTCGTCCAGGATGCTGGGCCGCCTGCCGGGCTGTTGGGGCCTGACGAATTCCGCGAGGCGTGCTGCTTCGTCATCATCGAGTGAGACGGCGGCGCGAGCGGTGCCGTTCTCGTCCCAGATGCTGAACCGGACGCGATGCTCTGGGATGTAACGCGACACGCGAAGCGCGTTTCGTGCGTCCTGATCCACGCCCCTGGAGAATTCGACAAGCTTCCGCCTCTGTGGGGCCGCGCACCACGGGCAGTACCGAAAGCTCCCGTCTACCGCCCGTGCGCAACTCATGCACGACCTCATGTCCGAAGAATACTCGTGGCGAAGTTCCGGTACGAGTGCCGCGACGCAGCGCCCGCCCGCCCGCGGCTCCCCCGGCGGACGGCCCGGCTTGGGGGCCACGCGGGAGCGAAGCGATCGCGGGGGCCGGGTCGTCCGACGCGCGGGCGGGCGCTTCCGTTGGTACCTTAAAAACCATGCGGTGTTTCGCGCTCACCGCTCTCGCGTTGGTGGCGCTGGTCGGCGCGTCGGGTTCAGCTGCGCCGCAAAGAGCTAGTGCCGCGTCGTGCGTGGGTGCGCAAGTTCACTACGAGCAAGCGCCGAAGCCGCATCTCGGGATCCGGCTGCCGTGGATCGCCGCGGGGCGTCAGGGGCGCAAGGTGATCGGCCATCTCTTCTACTACGGACAGTCGCTACGAGAACAGAGTGGCGCTCGCCTGATGATCTACACCGGTGGCGAGACGCCCGGCGGCGGTTCCACGAAGATCCTCTGGATCGTACGGCCACTCTCCTCGTCGCAGGTAGTGATCAATGGGCGTCAGCTCGACGGCTCAGGCAAGTTCCAACAGCAGTTCAGGGCGGCTTCGGCGACGGAAGGAACCGTCTTCCCGTCGATCGTGGATGTCCCTAACGCTGGCTGCTGGCTGCTGACGGTTCGAAACGGACGCGTTGCCGGGCGCTTTGCGGTCGTCGCGATAGACGCTCCAGCTCGGACTTGAAAGCTCTTTAGGCAGAGCATCCACACCTGTCGTCCGGCGTCATCTGTCATACTCCGACAGGTGACAAGACGTGACAGGTGGAGCCGTGGGTAAGAAGCGTAAGCAGGACACGCTGCTGGCGCACTGCATCGCGAGAGCGGTCATCGATGACGCAGGCGGGCTGGGCGCTGCGAAGGAGAAGTACGGCGACGATGGCTCGACTCTCGCGGCTCAGAGTAAGTGGCGGCAAGTTCGGCTGCTCCTGAAGGTCACGCCGAAGGCGTCACGCGTCGCCGGGTTCATCATTCTGTGGGCTCTCGCGATGAAGGCGGAGGGTCAGGGACGGTTACACGATCTCGGAGTACCAGCGGTACTACAACGAGAACGAGCGCAAGGCCTACCGCGATCAGGCTGAGTTTCGTGACCTGTGGGACGAGTTTGAGACGCCGGATGAACTGGCGCGGCAGATCCTCCCGCAGCTCCGTGGGAAGCTCGATGCGACCAAGCTTCCTTCGAAGGTCACGGTGGTGGCGGCGACGTGACCGGCCGACTCATACGCATGCCACTTCGTCCCGGTTCTGAGCCCTGGCTCTCGAAGCGCCAGATCGCGGCGCATTTCGGATTCTCGACGCGCTGGGTCGAGCTGCGAGTCCAGGAGGGGATGCCGTCGCAGCTGTTCGGTGGTCATCGGAGATTCAGAGTCAGTGAATGCGAGGCTTGGCTTCTGGAAAGGGGAGTGGCGTGATCGTCAAGCGCGGGAAGGGGTACGGCGTCAGCGTCTATGACTCGGCGCTGAAGCGGAAGCGGTGGGTTGGGACGTTCAAGACGCTTGGCGAAGCGCGAGAGGCAGAACGGACGGCGTCTCGTCGTCGTGGTGTTGGGCGATTGACCTGCGGCGAGTTCATCGAGCTGTGGCTCACCGACTACGCCCGTGCCGCCGGAGCTACGCGCAGGACGTACCGCTATGGCGTCGCTGCCTTCGGTAAGGAGTTCGGGCACGTCCGCCTCTCCGAGTTCGACCGGCTGACGGCGCGGAGCTGGGCATTACGTGCGCCTCAGTCGAACGTGCGGATCGT
This sequence comes from uncultured Gaiellaceae bacterium, assembly GCA_963709715.1. Lineage (GTDB taxonomy): Bacteria > Actinomycetota > Thermoleophilia > Gaiellales > Gaiellaceae > GMQP-bins7. The sequence continues at coordinate 187,690 of CAVPXQ010000005.1, read as the reverse complement.
TCGCGCGATGTTCGCGGACGCGATCAACGATCAGCTGCACCCCGGGCCGAACCCGTTCGCGAACCTGCGGCTGAGCAGTCGCGCGGGCGAAAGGATCTGATCGCGCTCACCGAGGACGAGCTGACGGAGCTGTGCGAGAAGGCGCTCGACGTGCTCGGCGAGTTCGGGCCGACGTTCCGGGCAATGGTCATCTTCTCGGCGTACGTCGGGCTGCGCCCGGGCGAGCTTTTCGCGCTCGAACGATCTGACGTCGGGCGCGATGAAGTCGCGATCCGACAGAACCTCGACGGCACGGGCACGATCAAGGCTCCGAAGAACGGACGCGAGCGAATCGTCGTTTTGCCTCCGCCCGCTCGCGAAGCCCTGGCGGATGTGCCGGTGCGCCTCGACGTCCCGTGGCAGTTCGTTACGCCGCGAGGTCGCCGGTTCACGAAGTCGAGCCTCTACTACTACTGGAACCCGGTGCGGGCGGCGTTCGGTCGACCGGGCATGGACTTCTACGAGCTGCGGCACTTCTGCGCGACGCACCTTCTCGAGCTGGGCGTGTCGCACGCGGACGTCGCGATCCAGCTCGGCCACACGGACGGCGGCGCTCTCGTCATGTCGACCTACGGGCATCCGTCGGAGGATCTGGCTCGCGAGCGGGTGAAGCGAGCCTACGAAGCGAACGTGACGCGGCTACAGGTCGCGGAGGATCGGTCGCAGAAGGGACGCAAGGCGGTCTGACGGTGGCTCTGCTGCGCGGATCTTCGCTCCTTTCGAACCCATCGCCTCCATGCTTGACCGGCTCGGTCTTCGCCATGCGCGCCGCTCGGCGCGGTCCGCGAGTCTGCCGATGATCGAGTCATGAGCTCGCTCGCGACGGTCCTGGCTTGGGTGGAGTTGATCGGGACGGTCGTGGTGACGGCGCTCCTCGTCGTCGCGCTGGTCTGGAAGCGCCACCTCCTCACGATGGCGCTGGTAACGGCAATCGCCTTCGGCGTGGTCTTCGCCAATCCGCTCGGAGTCGTCGCGAAGCCGTCGGGTGAGAACGCGAGATCTCTGACGCCTTCGAGCGAGTCGGACGGATCTCGCCACTGGGTCAAGGTCGGCGGCGTCCCGGTCGCCTGGTTCATTCCCTACGACCAGCCGTACCCATGGGCCGGCGCATTCGAGAACAGTCCGACCTCCGTCTTGAAGCTCCGATACGGCTTCTCGTTCCTCCCGTCGACGGGCGCGGCGACCGTTGTCAAGCAGTGCAGCAACTACATCGGAGATCCCTGCTGGCGCGATCGTCCGGACGATTACCCGCTCGTCCATCGGAATGCAGAGGGGCGGGCGTACGTCGTCCCTCTCACGAAGACGCTTGTCCCGAGCCGGCAAGGAGAGTCGGCATACCCCAGCGTTCCGCACGTGTACGAGGCCAGCCTCGGCGTCGCCTCGTGGCGCGGTTTGGCTTACTGGCTGGTCGTCGGAGTCGTCCTCGTCGTCTCGGCCGCGAAGTTCGCGGTTCATTGGCGCACGGTTGGTCTCGCTGCAGCTGGTTGCCTGGTAGTCGGATTCGCCTTGGGTGGAGTCATCGCCGCTCTTCCGGAGTCCGGCCGGAGCGCAAGCTCGGTGCAACCACCGCTTCTGCCAGACCGTGCCGACGCGCCTGAGTCTTCGGGCTCCGCTGAGTTGATGCCGATCGAGAGCTACGAGCCGAGCTGCCTTGTTCAAACGGACGCTGTGGTCTCCAATCGCTGCGGTCGCATCGACTCGCTGACGGCATCTGCGTCAGCCAGTGGCATCCTCGCCGTCTGGACGGCGGAGGCCGACGGGTTCATGCACCTTCGGACGAGGAGGTTGTCGTCGAGCGGTGAGCCGCTCGGCGACACGAGCACCCTCCGCTCTTGGGATCAATCGGCGAATTCGGGTGGCTGGAACTGCGCGATCCCGGCGGAACTGCAGTCCGCGCGACTCGCACAGGGGAACGTGCTTGTCGCATGGTCGAGCACATGTGATCTCCGCGGTGGCGGCGGCGGGCCGGCGTCGATCACCGGCCTAGTCTTGACGCCGTCAGGAGGCCCCATCGATGAGCCGTTCCAGATGCTCGCCTACGACCGCGGGCTTACCGCTGAGCCTGCGCCCCGCTACTGGCTCCGAGCCACGACCACCGGCGAACCCATCCTCTTCTGGGAAGCCCCCACACGCACGAGGTATTACGGCCGCGCCCTGTTTGTCTCGCGTCTCGATTCACAACTGCACTCCACGGAGGGGTCGGAGATGTTGTACGGCGAGCACGGCATAGGCAGCGTCGGGGTCGCATGCGGTGCCGAATGCGTTGTGGCTCAAGGTCTTTCGACCGGGATCACGTTCCACGTGGTCGGTTCGAGTGGCCGTGTGCTCCGCAAGGCGGTGGTGTTGCGTGGGAGCGCGCCGCGCTCCGAGCTCGTTGCCGCGGCGCGTGACGATGACTACCACGTAGGCTGGATCGAGTCGGACGGTGTCAACGTCGACGGCTATCTCGCGAGTCTCGGCGTCGCCGGAGCCCCTCTCGTTCAGAAGGTCGCGAGCAGGATTCCCGCGGGCGACGGAAGACAGGGTGTCACGCCGGATCCACTCGGAATCGCCCTCGGTCGGGTCCCAGCCCTCGTGTTCCAGACGCCCACGATCGTCGCAGACGAGTTCTGGCTGCATGTCGCCTCGCCCGAAGCGACTTCCACGAAGTCGACGGACGTGCGCCTCGGTGAGTCCTCGGTCGTCGCTGACGTTCTTGTTGCGATCGCAGGTTTGTGGCCAAGTACGCCAGCCGAGCCTGTCTCGGTCGTGGTGCGATGAGACGCCGAGTGTGGGTTGCAGCAGGGTCGCAGGTGCGTGTGACGACGGCTCTGTTGCGCGGATCTTCGTGCCTTTCGAACCCATCGCCTCCATGCCCGGCTCGGTCAGGTCGGATCGGCTGGGCCGGTCGAGTAGCGCCGCCAGAGCACTACCACGAGCACGCCCGCGACGACTGCGGGTACGAGCGCAAGTGCCATGGCAATCTCTTGCGTCCTTTCAGGCGCGGATACGAAGCAGGGGGAATCCCGACACTCTGCGTCCATTGCATCGGCCACGAAATAGACGCCGATCGCCCAACTCAAGGCCCACGTGACGAACCCGACGGCTACCGCAACCGTAAAAACTCCATGGCGGTACACAGTTCGGACTGTAGGAACGGCGCGTATCGGGTAGCAAGCGGGTCGCACGGATCAGTGGCCACGGCCTTGCTACGCGGATCGTCGCCCCTTCAGAACCCATCGCCTCCACGACGTTGCCATTTGCACACACGTCCCGTAAGTGCGGGGAGGCGATCAGCTTCTTTGGAGGGGGCAGCGCTCGCTTTGGAGCGGATCCCGCGCTGTTCCCAACAGAAGCCACGCTCATCGCGAAGGACACGAAACGCGGCGCGCGAAGCACTTCCCCGACATGGCGTGGCGACCGGGGGAGCTGTGGTTCGACGTAGACGTGCCTCTGGTTCCGCGAACGACCACGGAGTCTCGGTGCGCTCGCTGTCGCTGGCGGTGCGATCGACCTGCCGCGGTTCGACACGGGGCTCGAGGCCTCCCGACGCCGGCGGTTCGCGGCTGAAGCCGCGAGGAAGCGCAGGTTCGCCACGCGGACGATGCCCGCCGCCGTGGTCGTCATCGGATCGAGTGTCGTGCTGCCCCTGTCGGCGCTCAGGCAGCGAGGTGTGGCGCAGGACGGTCTGCCGCTACCGAAGACCCTCCGAGCCTGACGTTCCGGCTCGAGCATCCGATTCAGGTACCCGCGCCGAGACTCGCAGACAGACCCAACCACGGCTGAGTTGCCTCGCATCGCGTGGCATACGGCCTTGTCGATCGGCCTTCCGTACGCCGGCCATCTGCGCGACGGCACCCAGCTTCCGGTCGAGGGTCCCGACTGGGTCACGTGGAACCCGAACACCGACTCGCGCCCCAACCTGCCCGGGCGGCTCTACGGTCACGAACACACGATCCGGACGATCATCGAGGTGCTCGCTCAGTACCGAGAGGACGCATCCGAACGCCCCGCGGGTCGTGGTCGGCGACATCAGCCTTCGGGACGGCGGTGTCATGGATCAGCACGTCTCCCATCGAGAACGGACTCGACGTCGACGTCTACTACCCGCGACGCGACGGATGGCTGCAGGCGCCGACTTCCACGGCACAGATCGACCGACGTCTCTCGCAGGACCTGCTCGACGGCTTCGTCGCAGCCGGAGCGAGCAAGATCTTCGTCGGCTACGCGACCGACCTGCGCGGACCGCGTGACATTGTCACTCCGTATCCGAACCACGAGAACCACATGCACGTCCGCTTCCGAAATCCTGGCTGACGCTCGACGAGCCGTCAGAGGTCAACTGCGGGACATGCCACCGATCCGATCGGCCCTCCGAGGCACGTAGTACCTTCGTAGCCATGAGTTCGGGGCGGCTCCCGACCCGACCGTTTGCGCCCGAGGACGACTGGTTCGTCGAGACAGGCGGAGGACGTTCCCCGGCCGCCGACGACGAGACCGAACTCCGCGAAACGCGTCAGTCCGCGCAGGGCGAGGGCGAGCCGCGTGCCGCCATCCGTGTTCGCGAGGGCGAGCGGAGCCGGAGGCTAATCGTAGGTGCCATCGTCGGCGCAATGATCCTCATCGTCGCCGGCGCTCTTGCCGGTGCCCTCGTCTCGCGCTCGCTCAACGGCGGCGTCGAGACAACTACCTCTCTGGTGACGACGACGGCAACGCTCACCACGACGCTGACCACGTCCACCACCCCGTCGACCACGCCTACGACCACGACCTCGTCGACGCCGACCACCCCGGCCACGCTGCCGGAAGGCGTGGTCCTCCGCAGAGGGGCCAAGGGCGCGGAGGTGAGGCAGGTACAGGAGGCGCTGGTCGCGCTCGGGTACTCGACAACCATCGACGGGAAGTTCGGGCCGGCGACCGCGCAGGCCGTCAAGTCTTTCCAGGCGTCCTCAGGCCTCACCGACGACGGCGTCGTCGGGCCGGCGACGCTGTCGGCTCTCTCGGCGGCGGTCAACGGGACGTAGCGTCTCGCGCACGCCCGCCCCTCGGCGCGTGCCGCTCGTCAGGCCCCACGTCCTCGGTCGCAGCCGATCCAGGGGACACTCAGCCGGTGCGTTGTCAGCCTTTCCGTTTGAAGGTTTCTTGAGCGCCAATGCGCATATTGCTGTCGGTGAACGTCGAAGCGTCTGTAAGTCCAAGTCCTGCGCGACATCCGCTCCTGTCCTTCGCCCTGCTGTTGCTCGGAGGTCTCGCGATGGTCGCGGTGGGGCCCTTCGTCCTCGTCATCTTCTGGGCGCTCGGCTCGGAGGAGGCTTTCATCACCTCATTTCAGTGGCACGCACTCGTTCTCGTCGTTGCGGGCGCGACCGTGGTGTTGCTCATCGTCGCGGTTCTGCAGGATGTTCAGGGCGTCAAGAGCGTCGTGCGACGTCCGGTGGCGGTTTGTCTCGTCGTCGGCTGGTTCCTGCTGCTCGCCGCCGTGACGGGCGCTGTGTACAACATCGGCGGTGACTCTCCCGCGAGCACAATCCCGCCGCGGGTACTCGGTACTCCCGCTGTCGGCCGCACGCTGAGAGCGGACCCGGGGCGGTGGAGCGCTGTCTTACCGAAGGACCCGTTCAACTACACATGGCACCGCTGCGTCAACGGTGTGTGCGACGTGGTCAAGCGGTACGCCCCTGCCAAGTACGTCCTGAGTGACAACGACGTGGGCGCCAAGATGCGCGTGTGTGTCATCGCGTCGTCCAACTGGTTCTCGTCGTCAGAAGTGTGCTCGGCCCTTACCGGCGTCGTCGGGCGCTAGACGGTCTGGACCGAGCAGGGCAGGCATGCGATTCGTTCTCTTCGCGGGCGGATGGACGGTCTTCTGTCTTATCGCCCTGCTGCCGCTGAGGGGCAACCCGTTCTGGCCCGTCGCGGTCGTCGCGTTCTGCGCCGGGCTCAATCGGACGAAGCCGCGCATCCAGTTTGAAGTGTCGGATCAGTCGGCGATTCGTGCCGACCAGATCAGCAGATCGAGGATCCGCACCTCGGTGAGGTCGTGGCCTCGTCTCACGAGCTCCCGCCGGGTCGCGCGCAGCGCCCGGCGATTGAGGTCGAGGTCGCGTTTGTAGCCCCGGACGAGCGCGAGCGCGCGTTCTCCGAACGGAGTGTCTGCTCCGAGGTCATCGTGGGCCAGGTACGTCTGGACGACGCTGTCGAGCATGGGGATGAGCGCGGGGCGCTTCGGATGAAGAGCCTTCGTCATCTTCGAGAGGCCGATCCCGCGGATGTCTGCAAACGCGTCGAAGAGTTGCCCCAATGGCTGCCAGGGCACCAGCCTTCCTGTCCCGGCCAGCGAGGCACCGGGAGCAATGGCCCGCAGCGCGAGCTCGATCGCCCGACGGCGCTCGAGGGTGGCCGCGATCTCGGCCGCCGAGATGCGAGCGCCTCCCCGGTTCGCCAACCTCAGGTCAGACTCATCGAACGAGCACGAGACATCGCCGTCCTCGAAGCGCCATGACTCGAGGTATCCGCTCACAACCTGGAGGGGATCCTGGATCTCGATCTCGTCCCGGAGGCTGACTGGCGTCGTCGACCTCGTCTTCACGCAGGCAGGCTAGGCGGGCGAGGGGTGCGCGCGGAGCGAGGTCCGACCTCTTCCCCCGAGCGGCCTGACGCCGAGGGTCACTAGCCCCGGCCGCAGAGAGCTCGGGATGCGCGTCGAGCAGTCGTTCTGAGGCGGCGGGAACGTCACGCGGGCTCGATTCCCGTCGCCTCCACTCGGAAGGACGAGCGCGAAGAGCTGCGATAAGCGCTCCTGTGCAGGCAGAACACTTGCGCAGGAGTGCGAACGGCTCCGCACAAGAAGTGGTCGATTTGCGACCCGTCTTCGCGGTTGCGGTCGCAGCCGGGTAGCAGCCGCGCCTCCTTTGGGTCGCATGCGACCCACGGTGGCGCGGCTGGGCTCGCTCGCCGCGCCAGCACGGAGGATCGGTGGGTCGTCGTAGCGTTCACGTCGATCAGCTGTCGCTGATCGGGGTCAAGCCTGCTCCGGGTCGCCGTCGTCGCGTGCCGTTCGTGCATGTCCACACGCCCGAAGAACGGGCGGCGTTCGATCACTCGATCGCGAACAGCATGCGCATCCGAGGCGATGCACTCTCGGACGACGAGAAGTGGTGTCCGGGCGACTGCGGGAAGCGCATCCACCGTGATCGTCGGCACTGCGGACGGCGATGGTGCGACGCGGTTCGTCCATCCTGGGCGGCGTCGTTCCGATCGCCGGGCCGGTCGACGCGCGGGCGGGCTGTACTAATCCGCCGAGCGGCTATCCGTGGCGTTCACCTCAGACTCCGCTGCCCGCTCCCGTCGGCGTTCATGACGTAGACCGCGTAGCGGCCGTCGCGGTTACTGACGAAGGTGATCTTCCGCCCGTCGGGCGACCAGGAAGGATCGCCGTCGTACGCCAGGTCGCTCGTCAGACTCCGCTGACCGCTCCCATCGGCGTTTATGAGGTAGATCTCAGAGTTGCCGTCGCGTTCGCCGGCGAAGGCGATCTTCCGCCCGTCGGGCGACCAGGCGGGCGCGGCGTAGACCGCCCCCCTCGGCTTGGGCGTGAGGTTCCGCACCGCACTGCCGTCGGCGTTGATGACATACACCCCGTGTCGCGTGTTCAGTCGCACGAAGGCAATCATCCTCCCGTCGGGAGACCAGACAGGATCGGAAGCGGGAGTTCCAAAACCCCCACTCAGCTTCCGCGTCAAGTCACGTAGCCCGCTCCCGTCCGCGTTCAGGACATAGAGGCGATCGCAGTAGGCGCAGAGGGGGGCGGACATGTGCTCCGCGAGGAAGAGGAGCTTCCGCCCGTCGGGCGACCATGCAAGAGCGACAACGACCCCCCCGAATCCCCTCAGCCGCGTCAGAGTCCGGTGCCCGGTTCCGTCTGCGTTCGCGACGTAAAGCTTGGTGGTGATCACGAAAGCGATCCGCCGGCCGTCGGGCGACCAGGCAGGAGCGTTTCCACTGCGCGCCAACGTCCGCTGCCCGCTTCCGTCGGCGTTCACGACGTATACGGCGCCATCGCTGAAGACGATCCTCCGCCCGTCGGGCGACCAGGCAGGGGCGGAGAGTCGCCCGACGCGCGCCACGATCCTCAGGCCGCTGCCGTCGGCGTTCATGACGTACAGCGCCCTGCCGTCGCGCCGGCTCACGAAAGCGATCCGCCGACCGTCGGGCGACCACACAGGACTCTGCACCTCGGGCCGCGCAGGTGCGCCCTCTATGAGAGCGAGGAGGCGATCGCCGATGCCGAACGCTGGCGTGACGAGCAAGGCCGCACCAGCGACGATCGCGACAGCGATGGCAACGACTCGCCAGCGCCTGCGCGGAGAGCGGTGCAACTCCGAAGCGACGTGTACGCCGAGGAGCGCACGCTGCCGCTCGAACGCGTCTTTGGGAAGGGGACAAAGCTCCGGGATCTCGGTCATTTCTCGGCGATTCCTTTCAGCTCCATCTCGACCTCTTTATGTCGCGAATGTCCTTGAGGTTCCGTCAACGTCGCGCGGGCTCGTGCGAGGCGTGAGCGCACGGTGCCGACCGGTATTGCGAGCGCGAGTGCTGCTTCCTCGTAACTCAAGCCCGACCAGACGCAGAGCGCGAGGACCTCCCGCTGCGCGCGCGGAAGTCTGCTCATGCGCTCAAGAACTTCGCGCATCTGAGCGGCGGCCTGAGCGCGAGCGTCGGCGTCGGGCTCGGCTGCGCGGCGAGGCTGCGCCTCCAGTTGGGCGACGAGTCGCCGGTGACGCCACTGCGCTCGGCGACGGTTGCGAAGCACGTTCGTCGCGATCCCGTAGAGCCAGGGAAGCAGCTTGCCGTCCATGACGACGACGTCCCTTCGGTGGCGGAATGCCTCGAGGAAGACGACCGCAGTGAGATCCTCCGCCTCCGACCAGTCTGCCAGGCGACGGAAGAGGTAGTTGTAGATCGCCTGAGAGTGGCGCTCATAGAGCTCGGAGAACGCCTGCTGGTCGCCGCGCGCGCTTGCCTGCCAGAGCAACTCATCGCTCCGAGCAGGCGGCGTTAGGCGCTCGCCGGTCATATCTCCTTGATGTCGGATGACTCGGGAAAGTTCCATCTGGCTCAATCTGACAGCCGGCGTGCTGCTCCGCGCCCGCGCAGTCAAACGCCCGCCTTGAACAGGTCCGGCTGGACGTGCCGTGGCAGTTCGTCACGCCGCGTGGTCGGCGGTTCACGAAGTCGAGCCTCTACTACTACTGGAACCCGGTTCGGGCGGCGTTCGGCCGTCCCGGCATGGACTTCTACGAGCTGCGCCACTTCTGCGCGACGCACCTGCTCGAACTTGGCGTGTCGCATGCCGACGTAGCGATGCAGCTCGGGCACACGGACGGTGGCGCTCTCGTGATGTCCACCTACGGGCATCCGTCCGAGGACGCGGCTCGCGAGCGGCTAAAGCGCGCCTACGAAGCGAACGTCACGCGGCTACAGGTCGCCGACGCTCGGTCGCAGACGGGTCGCAAGGTGGTCTGATGGTGGCTTTGGTGCGGGGATCTTCGCTCCTTCCGAACCCATCGCCTCCACTCAGTACGAAACGGGCGAAGGAGTACGAGAACGCGTCCTGGCGGCGCGCGCCTCCGAACGAGCGCTAGTCGAGCTCAGGCGACGACGAACGCCTCCAGCCGCTCGGCCTCGTCCTCGACCTCGCGGCGCACCGATCGGGAGAGCCGCGCCAACGGCTCGAGGACGACGCGACCCTTCTCGACGCTCCACATCCCGGCAACGAGGCCGTCGACGAGGAACGTCTGCGCGACGTCGCCGTTCGACCCGATCACCGTCCTGCGGTACTCCTCGGGGAGCACACGCGTCCGGTCGGCGAACGCGAGCAGGACGTTGTCCCACTTCGGGAGGAAGCGGACGGGAGCGGGCGTATCGGGATCTGGCAGCGGAGCGCGCTCGACGTCGAGGAGCTCGAGTCCCCGCTCGTCCCGGAAGCGGCGCAGCTCGAGGCGCGCGAGCGCGGCCTTGATCGCGGGCTGGCGCATCATGCTCCACTTGTCCATGTCCTTGCGCGAGGCGGGCCCGAAGGCCGCGAGGTAGCGCGCGAGCATCTCTGCTCGCGCCTCGACGGGCTCGACCGGCTCGGGCTCCTCGATCGCGACGAAGCGACCGTCCGGGCGCGCTCCCCAGAGCGCCGTCTCGTGGTGGTGGAGGACATGGGCACGCATCCGGCCGCCGTGCCAGACGCGCCGAGCCGTGATCCCGGTCAGCCCGTGCTCGCGCTCGAGCAGCTCGAGCCCTTCCGCCATTGTCACGGGCCCGCGCTCGGCGAGCGCTCGCACGGACGGAGCGACCTTGATTGAGTTCGGCCACTGATCCGGGTGGCCCGACTCGCTGAACGCAGCGCGGAGCAGCCCGTAGTCGCGGCGCGTGACGAGGTGCAGCGTCTGCCGCATGAGGTTCGCCTTCAGGACGGAGCCCTTCGCGAGCTCACGTTCGAGAGTGCCGCGCCGGAAGCTCGTCGTCCGCGTCCAGATTCCGACGTACGGCGCGGACGGCCACTGCGCCTGCATCCCGACAAGGTGTTCGATCACCTTCACGGGTGCGAGGCGCTTGCGCTCGAGGAGAAGCTGCCGTGCGAGCGTCGCGCGATTCAGCTCGCGGAGCGTCAGGACACGCTCGGCCACGCGGCCACGCTACACGCGCCGGGTACCGCGACTCGCGGCTAGCCTCGAGCCTCACCATGAACCGTGCCTACGCACGCTGGGTCTTTAGGGCGGCGGGAACGTCACGCGGGTTCGATTCCCGCCGCCTCCACTTACGGCTCAACAATGCGGTTCTCCGCGCAGGCGGGGGAATAGTTGCCGGCGAGCGGCACGGTTGTCCGGGTCACGAAAGTGGCGTACGGCGCGATGTCAGCGCGACTTCGAGCGCGCCCGAAGCTCCGAGGTCGAGGGTTGGGCTGAAGACGCCTTGTCCTCACGATCTCCGAGGTGGGACCGGGACAAGGAGGCTCGTGCGCTGCTTGTACTCGCGATAGGACGGGTCGGCGCCGTACTTCTCTTCCGCGCTGCGCTCGAGTAGTGGGATCCCGCTCACGAACAGGAGGAGGAGCGTGATGAAGATGGGGCCGACCACGACGGCGAACGCAGCACCGTTCAGGAAAGGCACGGCGTAGACGAACAGTCCCCACCAGACGAGGATCTCTCCGAAGTAGTTGGGGTGGCGCGAGTAGCGCCAGAGGCCGGTTCGCATGAAGCTTCCGCGGTTCTCCTCTCGCCCCCTGAAGGCCGACTTCTGTGCATCGGCTACCGCCTCGATCAGAAGCCCAACCACCCAGACCACCGTGCCGACGATCGCCCAGGCTCCGAAGCCTGGAGCCTCGCTTCGGCTGAGGAGATAGGTAACGGGCAGCATGATCACCGCGACCGCGATCGCCTGCAGGAGCCAGAAACGAGCGAAACGGAGCGGCTTGTCGCGCATTTCGTCGAAGCGGTGGTCGACCTTCATGCGCAGGATCCGTCGGAACAGGTACGTCCCGAGCCGCACTGCCCAGATCACCACGAGCAGGGATGCCACGAGCTGAACCGGCTCGCGTGCGCCAGTCAACGGCAGAAAGACAGCGAGCAGCGCGAACGTCAGGCTGTAGGAGAGGTCGGTGACGACGTCCGTCTTGCGGACGGCGGCAACGGCGAAGAAGGCGCCGTTCAGCGCGAGCGTGATGCCGAACGAGAGGGCTATCGCCGTCACGCGGCCCGCTCCTCGACGTGCATCGGGTCGACGTAGCCGACGGCCCGCCGTTGCTCCGAGACCGGGTCGTGGATCCGCGCGGCCGGGAGCGCGGCCAGCTCGGGCACCCAGCGGCGTACGTAGTCGCCTTCAGGATCGTGGAGGCGCCCCTGGCGGACCGGGTTGAAGGTGCGGTTCGGCCGCGGGTCGGCGCCTGTGCCCGCGACCCACTGCCAGTTGCCGCTGTTCGAGGCAGCGTCTCCGTCGAGGAGATGCTTCATGAAGTGCGCGGCGCCGATGCGCCAGTCGATCCGCAGTTGCTTGACGAGGAGGGAGGCGGCGACGAGTCGCTGGCGGTTGGGGATCCAGCCCTCGGCGAGCAGTTGCCGCATCGCGGCGTCGACGAACGGGTAGCCGATGCGGCCTTCCTTCCACGCGGCGACGCCGTCGGGGTCGTCGCGCCAGATCCGGCGGCCCGGATACATGTCGCGCCACTCCAGTTCGGGCGCCGACGCGAGGAGCTGGGCGAAGAAGTCGCGCCAGCACAGCTGTCGGAGCACCTCGTCGGAAGCGCTGCGCGCCACCTCGGCGGGCGAGACGGATCCGAAATGCAGGTGCGCCGAGAGCGGCCCGGGCCTGACGGGCAGCGGCTTGCCGGACTCGACGGCAGCCGGCAGTGGACGTGTGCGCCACGCCCGCCAGTAGGGCGTGAAGACCCGATAGTGATCCTTGCCGGCCGGTGCGATGTCGCCGGGAGGGACGATCGTGATCCCCGGGAAGACGTGGAGCTCGAAGTGCTCGGCGAGTCGGGCAGCCCTGCGACGTGCATAGGCGCTGACGTCCTCACTAAGGTAGACGGCATCCGGCCGGAAGCGTGCGATCTCCTCGACCGGATCGCCGTTCGCGACGACGAGTCCGAGCGCCGTACGAAGCTCTGCGAGAAGCACATGCAGAAAGCGTGTGCGCTTCGTGCTCGCCGAGAGCAGCGGCTCGTCGAGGACGAAGAGCGGCACGACCCGGTCGCAGTCACGTTTGGCCGCGGCCAGCGCGGGGTGGTCGTGCGCGCGCAGATCGCGGGTGAAGAGGACGACTGCCGTGCGGGTCATCGCTGTGGCTCCACGAGCGGTGCTCATCCTCCGGGTGCTGGCGGCAGCGCCGCCTGCTGGGCGATTCCGGCGAGCGTGCCCGCGAAGACGAGCCGGTGCAGCGGCAGGAGCGCGAACCAGTACAGGAGGCCGGCGAGACCGGCCGGGTCGAAAATCGCGGTCTGCCGGATGCGTGACCCGCGCTCGTCGCCCTCGACTTCGAATTGAAGCCACGCCCTGCCTGGCAGGCGCATCTCCGCGCGTAGGCGCAGGAGGCGATCCGGCTCGTAGGCCTCGACGCGCCAGAAGTCGAGGGCGGAGCCGACGGTGGGCGTCGACGGATCGCCGCGACCGCGGCGTAGGCCGACGCCCCCTGCGAGCAGATCGACGAAGCCGCGTAGGCGCCAGAGCGTGTCGGCGTAGTACCAGCCCGTGCGCCCGCCGATTCGCCGGACGGGCCTGAATGCCTGGGCCGGGGCGACCGGCACGTCCCGCGTCCTCGAGTCGACCAGTCGCCCGCGGACATGACGACGGGGCGGCGCCTGCCATGCACGCTCACCTGCACTCAGCGCGTCCGACCAACGGGTCTCTGCGAACTCGCGGTCCTCGTTCACGAGTGCCCGCGCGATCGCCTCACGGTAACCGCGCGGCCGGATTCGAAAGCGCTCGAGGGCGCTCGGGTCGCGGACGACCGTCTCGTTCGGAAGACTCTCGATCAGCTTGCGCCCGACGCGCGCGTAAACGGGGGTGACGAGGCCGAGCCAGAGGCTCGACAAGCGCGGCGTCAAGAACGGGACCGGGATGAGCAGCCGTCGCAGGCCGCGTTGGCGCGCGTACTCGCCCATCAGCTCGCCGTGCGTGGCCATGTCGGCGCCGCCGATCTCGAACACCTCGTGACCCGCCGGTTCCAGGTCGAGTGCGGCCACGAGGTAGGCGACCACGTCCTCGATCGCGATCGGCTGCGCGCGCGTCCGAACCCAGCGTGGCGTGATCATCACGGGCAGTCGCTCCGTCAGCGATCGGACGAGCTCGAAGGAGAGGCTGCCGGAGCCGATCACGATCGAGGCGCGAAACTCGATCGTCGCGACGCCCGTCGACGCGAGCACGAGGCCGACCTCCTGACGACTCGACAGGTGTGGGGAGAGTCGGGAGCCCTCGCCGAGACCGCCGAGGTAGACGAGCCGTCCGACACCCGCTTCGCGTGCAGCCTCGGCGAAGATCAGCGCGGTGCGCCGATCGAGTTGCTCGAATCCGTCGGGTGAGCCCATTGCATGGATCAGGTAGTAGGCGACATCGACGCCCTCGAGCGCGCGCCGCACGGCCGAGCCGTCGAGCGCATCGCCCGCCACGACCTCGAGTCCAGGCCGCGGCTGGATCGCCTCAGGCCGGCGGGCAAAGCAGCGAACCTGCTCGCCACGTGCAAGCAGCGCAGGAAGCAGGCGGCCGCCCACGTAGCCGGTAGCGCCCGTGAGGAGAATCCGAGACTGGGAGCGGATCTCCGATTCAGACCGCATGTCAGCTCCTCCTCGCGACCGCGTCTGCGGCGGCAATGAGATCACCGTCGAGCCGATCGACGCGAAGTCGCGCGCACAGCTCGTCGGAGACGCCCGGGCCTGAGAGCACGAGCGGCGCCGTTCGAGCGAGCCGACGAAGTCCGGTGGCCACCGCGTCGAGCAGCGAAGCGTCGAAGCTCGAGACGACGACGATCCGCGGCTCGGTGGCCGCAACGGCGCGGCCGAGAGTCTCGAGGGGCGTGTCCGCACCGAGGAAGAGAACTCGCCAGCCGTAGGAGCGAAGGACGAGGCCGAAGACGAGCAGGCTGATGTCGTGTCGCTCGCCGGGCGCGCAGGCGAGGATCGCCAGCGGGCCGTTCCCGCGACCCCAGAGTCGAGCCTGACCGAGCAGTCGCTCGCGGATGAGGTGGGACACGAAGTGCTCCTGGCCGACCTCGAGCTCGCCGCGCTCCCACTGGTCGCCGATCTCTCTCAGCACTGGCAGGATCAATTCTCGGAGGACGGTCTCGAGCGCGAAGGTGGCAATCGCTTCGTCAAGGACAGCCTGCACCGCCACCTCGTCGTAGTCATGAGCGGCGCGCAAGAGCCGAATCGACGCATCGTCCAACAGGCCACCCGCCGGGCGCTCCTCGACGAGCGCTTGCCGCGCCGCCTCCGCTGCGGACAGACCTTCGGCGAGGCCTCGCTTCATGCGTGCGACGCGATCGGCGTCTTCGGTCGAGTAGAGGCGGAATCTGCCCTCCGTGCGGGTCGGCTGGAGGAGGCCATAGCGGCGTTCCCAGGCCCGCAGCAGCTCCGGGCTCACATCCACCCTGCGGGCGAACTCGCCGATCCGAAGTGCTCCCCCGTCCGGTCTCATCGGGTAACTCGCAATCGCCGCGCCAGCGCGGACGGCCACCAGGTCTTCTCATCGAGCGAGAACGTGAGCGCGGGGACGAGGATCGAGCGGACGACGAAAGTGTCGAGGAGGACGCCGAGCGCGACGGTGATCCCGATCTGCGTCAGCGCAACGAGCGGCAGGACGGCGAGGACGGAGAACGTGCCGGCAAGTACGACCCCGGCCGAGGTGATGACGCCACCAGTGACCGCAAGCCCCTTCAGCATCGCCTCCTTCGTCGGCATCGCATGCGCCTCCTCGCGCACGCGTGCCATGAGGAAGATGTTGTAGTCGATACCCAGAGCCACGAGGAAGATGAAGGCGAAGAGCGGGTAGCTCGGATCCTCGCCCGGGAAGTCGGCGAAGAGCTCGAAGACGAGGAGCGCAAGGCCGAGCGCGGCGAAGAACGAGAGTACGACGGTTGCCATGAGTACGAGCGGGCCGAGCAGGGCGCGGAGCAGCAGGACGAGAACGGTGAGGACGACGAGGAGCACGAGCGGGACGAGGACGAGCGTGTCGCTTCGGACTGCTTCCCGGAGGTCGTGCTCCTCTGCCGTCGCTCCGCCGACGAGCACGACCTCGCCGCCCGCAGCACGCAGCTCGTCGCGCAGTGGCTCGATCAACGCGAAGCCCTCCTGGCTGAACGGGTCCTCCGTGAGCGTCACCGTAAAGAGCGCGCCCGGCGCAGCTTCTTGCACGGGGTCGACTGCAGCGACGGCGGGAGATTCCTCGGCAGCTGCGATCACGGCGTCGAGCTGCTCCGGGTCGGTCACGATGACCGTCGTCGGTGCGCTCGCACCCGCGGGGAACGAGCGCTCGAGTAGCTCCTGCCCTTCGACCGACTCGATCTCGTCGCGGAAGGCGTTGCCGGTCGTCAGGTTCGAGTCCAGTGTGAGAGTCCCGAGTGCGACCGCGAGCAGCGCGAGGGTGGTCACGATCCAGACCGGGCGGTGGCGGCGTTCGATCCATGGGCCGAGCCGTCCCCAGAACCCGCGCCGCCAGGAAGTCCCGTTCTCCGTCTCACCCGGCCGGTCGCACTGGGGCACGAATGGCCAGAAGGCGCGGCGGCCTCCGATCAGGAGGAGGGCCGGAAGCACCGTGAGCATCGCCGCCGCGGCAACGGCCACACCCATGGCGCCGACCGGGCCGAGCCCCGCGGTCGAGTTGACCGAAGCGAGCGTGAGGCAGAGAAGCGCCGCGACGACGGTGCCTGCCGAGGCGAGGATCCCAGGGCCCGCCTGCCGCACCGCGATCCGCATCGCCTCGTGCTTGTCCTCGTGCCGGTGGAGCTCCTCGCGGTAGCGCGCGGTGAGGAGGAGCGCGTAGTCGGTACCGGCCCCGAAGACGAGGACGAGGAGGATGCCGCCCGTCTGTCCGTTCACGACGACGCCCGCGTCGACGAGCAGCGAACCGATCCCGCGCACCATCGCCTCAGCGAAGAAGACCGAGAGCAGAGGGAGGATCCAGAAGATCGGGCTGCGATAGATGAGGACGAGCAAGACGAAGACGAGCAGCGACGTCGCGAGGAGTAGCGTCGAGTTGATCCCTTCGAATGCTGCGCTCGCGTCGGCCGAGTATCCCGCCGGCCCCGTGACCTTCGCCTCGAGGCCCGTCGGCAGGCCTTCGGAGACCGTCTCGCGCATAGCGTCGACCGCCTCGATCAGGATCTCCTCGTCGCCCTCGGTGACGATCTGAACTACGAGGAGCGCGGCTTCGCCGTCCTCCGACGGCTGCGGTGGGCTCACCGAGGCAACGCCGTCCGGGGGATTCGCGTCGAGCTCGGCCGGGATGTTCGCGATGTGCTTGCGGTCGGCGGGAGTGAGTCCGCCCTCGCGCCAGAAGACGACGATGCCTGCGACTCCCTTCGCCGAGGGAAACTGGTCGGAGAGCTCGAGAGCGTGCACCGACTCGGCGTCTCCGGGGAGGAAGCTCGAAGGCTCGTTTTGCTGCTTCGACTCGAACGAGCCGATCAGCGGTCCGAGCGCGACGAGTGCAAGAAGCCAGGCCGCCAGCACGACGAACTTCGAGGCGCGGCCGGAGACGAGGCGGGCGAACGTGGTCACCGCGAAAGTCTATACAAACCTAATACGAAAACGCGACAACACTCGGAACGAAGTCCAGGCGCGCGACGCGGCACCGGGCGCCAGGCTTGACCGGGCTCGGCTCCGAGACGCGCCCGCCGGATCATGAAGTGCGCGAGGCCGGGTTTCCCCGGCCTCGCGTGCTCGAGCGTGTTCCGCCCCTTGCCTCTTTTGGGTTGGCGCCTCGCTACGAGAGGCTCGGCGGGACGATGACGGCGTTGATCGCGTGGATGACGCCGTTCGACGTCTTGACGTCGGCGACGATCACCTGCGACGAGCCGTTGAGGTAGAGCTTTCCGCCCTTCAGCGAGAGCTTGATCTTCTCGCCCTGGACGGTCTTGACTGACGCCTTCTTGCCAGCCGCGGCGACGGCAGCCTCGCTGTCGACCTTGCCGGCGAGCACGTGGTACGTGAGCACCTTCGCCAGCAGCTTCTTGTCGCTGGCGACGGCGTTGTAGGTGTCCGGCGCATTCTTCTTCAGCGCGGCGAACGCGGCGTTCGTCGGCGCGAAGACGGTGAACGGCCCCTTACTGTTCAGCGTCTTCACGAGACCCGCTTGCTTGACGAGCGCGACGAGCGTCGAGAAACGCTTGTCGCCGGCCGCGACGCCGACGATGGTGGCGCTCTGCGCCTCGGGCTGGCTCGGCGCTGCCGAGGCGCCGACGGCGACCGACGCCGTTGCAACGAGGACGCCGACGAGAACTGCGATGCGTGCTTTCACGACTTGACCTCCGATGGTGATGACATGGACATACTCTCTACGCACATTCGACGAACTCGGATCACTCGTCGGACGACGTCGATGATCGGATGGCGCTGCCGCCCGCGTACAAGGGGCATGGCGCCGAAGCCTCGTCCCGGTCCTGCGAACATTCGGTCGTGCCGGAGCCTGCCGACGACGTGCTTCTCGTCCGTCGCCTCGACGAGGGCGACACCGATGCACTCCGCCTTCTCTACGAGCGCTACGGAGGCATCGTGTTCGGGATGACGTACCGCCTCCTCGGCGACCGCCACGCGGCGGAGGAGTGCACGCAAGACGTCTTCGTCTCGGTGTGGCGCACCGCGGGCTCATACGAGCCGGCGCGGGCGCGCGTCAGCACGTGGCTCCTCACGATTGCGCGCAACCGTGCGATCGACGCGACACGGCGTCGCGCGACTCGACCGGTCGATCCGCACGAAGACGTGTGGACGACGGAGCAGGCGCCGGATACCGCGGACATCGTCTCCCAGAGCGATGAGGCGATCCGCGTGGCCGCCGCGATGGCAGAGCTCCCCGGCGCCCAGAGCGAAGCGCTCTCGCTCGCGTACTTCGACGGGCTCTCGCATGCGGAGATCGCGGAGCGGCTCGACCTGCCGCTCGGCACCGTCAAAGGACGCATCCGGCTCGCGCTCGACCGGCTGCGGGCTATCGCACCCGACTACGCCCTCGGCCCGGAGGCCGAAGCATGACCGCCGACGGGCACCGTGAACTTGCGGCTGCCGAGGCGCTCGGCTCTCTTACGCCTGAGCAGTCCGAGCAGCTCGTCGCCGAGCTCGAGCGCGACCGTGCGCTGGCCCGGGAGCTCGAGGAGTACCTTGCCACCGTTTCGGTGCTCGAGGCCGCAGTCGCTCGAGAGACGCCGAGCCACGACCTCCTCGCCGGCATCCTCGCGGAGATCGAGCCCGAAGCCGGCCGGCCGGCTTCCGCCCGCTCCTCACGCCGCTGGAGCTGGCGACGAGCGCTCCCGGCCTTCGCGCTCGGGGTCGTCGCGACCGCCGCGATCTTCGCAGTCGCACTCGCACTCGGATCGAGCGGCGGGCTCGGCACGCCCGACGCCGTCGCTGCTGTTCGCGGGACGCCCGAGTTCGTCGGCGTGCACGGCGAGGCTCGGCTCTACGGCTCGGGCACGCCCGACGGCGTTCTGCGCCTGGAGCTCGCGGACGTTCCCGCCGCGCCCGAGGGCGAGCACTACGAGGTCTGGGTACTGCGGCCGTCGACCGGAGCCGTGATGGAGGCGGTCGGAGTCTTTGACCCGACAACGCCCGAAGTCAGGCTCCAGCTCGGCCTCCCCGGTGCGGGAGAGTACGTCGCAGTCGACATCTCGGTCGAGCCCGACGCGGGTCCGCCCGAGCACTCTGGTTCGAGCCTCGCCGGCGGCACGTTCAACCGCGGGACAACGTAGTCGCGGGCCGTAACGGACGGACGCTCCTCTCCGCGTTCCCATACAACCGAAGGGCTCGAGCCGCACGTCGATCGAAATCTTGCGCGGGTTAGATTCCCGCCGCCTCCATGCCGGCTCGCGCAGACGACCGGCTAGCGGAACGAACCGCGGCTGGGCGGCCAGTACGTGAGCATCACAGGGCCGATCAAGTTGCCACGAGGCACCGTTCCCCAGATGCGGGAGTCGCAGGAGTGGATCCGGCTGTCGCCGAGTACGAAGTAGTGGCCGGGCGCAACTCGGGGCCACCGGTCGGTTTCGTGACCTCGCAGCGTCGAATCGATGTACGGCTCCACGAGACGGTCGCCATTGATGTAGATGGTGCCGTCGCGCTCCGACACGAGCTCGCCGGGAAGCCCGACGATGCGCTTGACGAAGGTCGAACCCCCGTCACTCAGCCCACATCGCTGTGCTGCCTCGGGAGTTCTGAAGACAACGATCTGTCCCTGCTTCGGGTCACCAAGCCTGTACGCAATCCGGTTGGCGATCACTCGGTCGCTGAATCGGCCTTGGCAGAACTCGGTGGGCTTCGCGCAGTGAAGCGTTGGCTCCATCGAAGGCGAGGGGATGCGGTACGGCTTGGCGACCTGCGCTTCGAAAGTCAGGACGAACGCAATCGCGACCGCGATCGTGACGAGCCAATCGACGATCGTCCGCCATGGATGCGGTATCCGGCCTTGCGCACGGTCGAGAACTCTCATGTCTGCATCCGCATTGTGCGCACGGGTTCAGTCAGCGTGCGTGATCGCGGTGATGATGCTGCTACTAGGCACCGCCGCTGGGTCGCAGTAGGGTCGCATTGCAGTCTGGCGAGCGCTCTACTGCGTGGCTCTTCGCGTCTGTCGAACCCATCGCCTCTATCTGTGGCTCAACCGTGCCGATCTCCCGGCCAGTCGATTCAACTGCGCGGTCTTGAGCGATGGACGACGACGACGCCACCTGTGGCGTCTTGCCCCCCAGATCAACTACAAGAACGCCGACTGCACCGTCGCATGGTCGCCCGACGGAAAGCGTCTCGCCTTCTCACCCGAATTCTTCTGCCCGAGCGGCATCTACTTCATGAACGCCGACGGGACGCATGTCGTTCGACTCGAGGGAGCTCCAGACCGGGCGTTTGGGATCTCCTGGCGCTCGGTGCGTACGGGCGGCTGATCTGGCTCAGCCGAGCCTGTAGACGATCCGTCCGCGAGTCAGGTCGTACGACGACAGCTCGATACGCACGCGATCGCCGGGGAACACCCGTATGCGATAGCGCTTCATCCGTCCACCCATGTAGCCGAGCGCCTCGTGCCCGCTGTCGAGGCGGACGCGGAACATACGGCTGCGGAGAGCCTCGATGACCTCACCCTCGACCTCGAGCTTCTCTTCCTTCTGCTTCATGGCTGAGCTCCTCCTGTCGGGGGCATGGGAGAACCGTGGCCGCACATGCGGCCACGGCCTCTGAGACTTCGCTACGCGACGGCGATGACGTTCGTCGCCTCGGGGCCCTTCTGACCCTCACGCGCCTCGAACTCGACGCGCGCACCTTCCGGCAGGCTCTTGAAGCCATCGCCGGCGATGCTGCTGAAGTGCACGAAAAGATCCTTGGATCCCTCGTCAGGAGTGATGAAGCCGTACCCCTTGCTGTCGTTGAACCACTTCACGGTTCCGGTTGCCATAAAAAACACCTCCTCTACCAACTCACGAACGGGTAGGGACGGCGTAACGCGCGAACCGGACTCGCTCTGGATTTGACACACGAACCGTAGCAGTCGCGCGCCGTTCGGCCCCGAGTACCGCGCGTGAGCGAGGATCCTGACGTGACTCGCCGCCGTTTGATGGCGCTCTCCTTCGCCCTCGGGTCGACCTGCTTCCTCATCGGCCCGTTCCCTGGCTACGCACAACTGGTCGGCGAGTCGGCGGACGCGATCACCTTCTTCGTCGGCTCGATCCTGTTCACGATCGGTGGGGCGCTTCAGAGCCGCCTGGGCTGGATCGCGTGGCGCGCACGCGAGCAGGGCGGACGCGCGGCGTGGTGGTCGGCCATCGTCCAGTCCGCGGGGACACTGTTCTTCAACGTCACCACGTACCAGGCGATGCACGTCGCGCTCACGAGCTCGGAGTACGACAGGCTCGTCTGGCGACCCGACTGGCGCGGGTCGATCTGCTTCCTCGTGTCGGGTGCGATCGCCTATCGTGCGTCGCCGCGCGGTGGATGGCATGGATGGATGCCGGTGCGTGGCGGAGAGGGATGGTGGCAGCCGGCCGTCAACCTGCTCGGCTGCGTCTTCTTCGGAATCTCGGCGGTCGCCGGCTACGTCGTCCCCGCGACCGGATCGATGCTCGACCTGGCCGCCGCCAACTGGAATACGTCGCTCGGTGCGGCCTGCTTCCTCGCGTGCGCGCTCGACACGTTGCACACGGACAGAGCGTCGAAGATGCCCACGCGTGGCCAGCTGCGCGCGCTCGAGGAGGAGCTCGAGCGGGATGTCGAGCGCGTGACCTAGGCCCAGGGAAGCTGATCCCAGTACGAGGGCCGCTCGCGGCGTGACGGCTCGAAGGTGCCCACGTACGCCTCGTCGGGGCTCGACGTCTCCCTTTCGACGCTTGCGCCGTAGCGTGCCGCGAGCTCCGACACCGGGTAGCGCACGCTCCACTCACCCGTGCGCGAGCCTGCCATGAAGATCACACACGGCGCGTCGCCCGCTCCGACGAAGATGTGCTCGGTGCCTGCGGGGCTGTGGAAGAAGTCCCACTGTCGAAGATGCCGCTCCTCGCCCTCGACGAGCAGCGTGCACTCGCCGGCGAGGACGAGGAACGCCTCCTGCTGCGACTCCAAGTGGTAGGCGCCGTTCGGCTCGCCCGGCGGAAGCACATGGAGCCTGACGCCTACCTGCGGAAACCCCTGCTCGCTGCTCTCGAACGCACACTCCGCGCCTGACGGCCGCAGCTCACCATTCTCGGAGGTCAGCCACTGAGCGTCGCGGACGTTCACGACGAACCAGCCGTCGCTCGTGGGCGCGAGCCCTGAGCCGGAATCCTCGAGCCGCGCCTCGGGCACGGCGCGAGTCTAGTCAGTCCGCGCGGTGCCACGAGGAACTCGCGCCGGGCCTTCTCCTGGTGCTGGCGAATGCTCTACCTCTTGTCGCAGAGCACCTGGACGACGAACGTCTGGCTCCCGCCCGTTTGATTCCGTCCGCGCGCGACCCAGCCGGTCGCGATGCCCTTCGAGCTGTCGTAGGCCGGACCGCTGTACACGAGCGTCTCGTTGAGGTCGCCCTTGTTCTCCCAGGTCGCGCCTCCGGACACGGCCTGCTCGCCCGAGTTGCAGGTCGCTCTCAGCTCGCTGCTGTTGTTCTTTGCGATCGAGGCCGAGGCACTTCGGAGCGTGAGCTTGCCCATCTTGCCGGGCGGCCCCTGCGGCCCCGGCGGCCCCTTCGGGAGCTGACCGGGTGCGAAGTCCTCCGCGAGCAGAGACTGGTTCTCGACCTTCGAGCTCGTGATCGCATTCCCGACGACCTTGGAGCCGGTGACGGCGTTCGAGGCGAGCTTTGCATTGCCGACAGCGCCATTCGCGATCTTCGCGCTGCCCACTGCGTTGGCGGCGATCTTCGCGCTCGTGACCCCGTTCGAGGCGATCTTGGCGGCCGTGACGGCGTTGTTCTTGAGCTGCGCGGTCCCGACGCTGTTCTTCGGGACGGCACTTCCGGCGGCGAGACCGGTCCCTCCGAGAGCGACCGTGAGGCCGATACAGGCAACCACCATCGCAGCTGACGGCATGCGGAACGTGGAGCGCATGAGACCTGGACCCCTTTCCGTTGAGTGCGTGAAAGGCCGCCAGTCTCGCACAGGCTCGGCCCGGGACCTCCGGCCGAGGTCAGGCTAGGCTCGGTGCGTGCACGCCAGTGTTCTCGTCCTCGGTGCGGGCTTCGGTGGGCTCGAGCTCGCGACGTCGCTGTCCGAGGCGTTCGGGGAGGATGCGGGAGTTACGCTGATCGACTCGGGAGACGCATTCGTCTTCGGCTATTCGAAGCTCGACGTCATGTTCGGCCACGCCGACGCCGCAGCAGTTCGACTTCCGTACGCAAGCTTCTCCAAGCCGGGTGTGACGTTCCTTCGAGAGACGATCACGGCCATCGATCCCGACGCCCGTGGCGTGACGACCGACGGCGGCGAGCACGACGCTGATGTCCTCGTCGTCGCGCTCGGCGCGGACTACGACTTCGACGCCACCCCCGGTCTGGCTGAGGGTGGGAACGAGTTCTACTCCGTGGCCGGCGCGGAGCGCCTCCGCGACGTGCTTCCGACGTTCACCGAAGGGCGCGCGGTCGTCGGTGTGTGCGGCGCTCCGTTCAAGTGTCCGCCCGCTCCGAGCGAAGCGGCGCTGCTGCTCCACGACTACCTCTCGGAGCGGGGGCTGCGCGGCGCGTGCGAGATCACGCTCGCGATGCCGTTCCAGGCGCCGGTGCCGCCGTCACCCGACACGTCCGCTGCGCTCCTCGACGCCTTCGCCGAGTGCGGCATCGCATTCGTGGGCGGTCACCGCGTCACCTCGCTCGATACGGCGCGGCACGTCGCCGTGCTCGAGGACGGGACGGAGCTCGCGTACGACCTCTTCCTCGGAGTTCCCAGGCACCGAGCGCCGAACGTCGTGCTCGAGAGCCGCATGGCCGAGGACGGCTACGTCGCGGTCGACTCGCGCACGCTCGAGACTCGCTTCCCGGACGTCTACGCGGTCGGAGACGTCGCAACCGTGGGCGTGCCCAAGGCGGGTGTGTTTTCGGAAGGAGCCGCACGGGTCGTCGCGGCGGAGATCGTCGCTCGCCGTACGGGGGGCGAGCCGCCGGAGGGTTTCGACGGGCGCGGCGCGTGCTACGTCGAGTTCGGCGCCGGCCGGGTCGGGCGGGTCGACGTCGACTTCCTCTCGGGGCCGAAGCCGACCGGCACGTTCTCGGCGCCGTCCGCCGATCTCGTGGCCGAGAAGCGGCACTTCGGCTCGAGCCGCCGCACGCGCTGGTTCAACCTCTGACGCGTCTCGCGTCGAGCCGGATCGTCCACGGCTCGATCCTGTCGATCACGAGGTGAGAACCGCTCCAGGGATCCCGGCCGAGCGTCGCCCGAACTGCGGCTTCCGACTCGGCCTCGATCGCGTGCACGACCCGATGCTCGTCTTCGAGCGGACCGCCGAGCACGATGAATCCGGCTTCGACGAGGCCGTCCATGAACGCCGCATGCTCCTCCCAGCCCGACTGCTCCTCGAGTGGAAGCGCAGGATTCCAGTCGGGGCCGGAACGCAGCACGACGACGTGGAACATGGGCATGCGTTCCTTCTACCACTCAGGAGATCGCCAGCGCACGAGGCCGTGTCACGTCGACGTAGCAGTGGTCGGAGATACCACGACCGACTTTCACACACCCGCCACGTTTGCCACCTTGCGAGGAACGAGTCGACAGGATTACGCCAGTGGACTGCGTGCCGCTTCGACTGCCAGGCTCCCCTCGTCCCGCCTCCACGGCCGCGATGCAGATCCGTGAGCTTCGTCCGGACGAGCTCGCGTTCCTCCGCGAGATGGGATACGTGGAACTCGAGCCGGGAGACGAGAACGGGAGAATGATCCTCGAGCTGTCGTAGGGTCCGCTGGGCGTGCACGAGCTCGTCCCACAGCCGGCGACGGGGCGGACGTTCAGCGTCTCGTACAGGATCCGCCTCTCCGACGCGGACGACACCGGACGCCTGCGCCTGGACGCCATCGCGCGCTACCTCCAGGACGCCGCGGTCGACGACGTGCAAGAGACGGGCTGGGGTGCGCCGGAGCACCTCTGGGTGCTCCGCACCGTGCGAATGGACGTCGTCGCGCCCCTTCTCGATGACAGCTCGGTGGACATCGTCACCTGGGGCAGCTCGTTCTCGGCTCTCGCAGCCGGTCGTCGGTGGTCGCTCACGGGCGACGCCGGAGGGTCCGTCGAGGTCGACAGCGTCTGGGTCCATCTCGACGGGAACGCGCGGCCGACACGGATCGGTGAGGGGTTCGACGGCTACGCCGAAGCCGCTCAGGGCCGGCCAGCTTCGACGAAGCTCACGCTCGTGCCCCCGCGGATCGACGGGAAACGTCGAGTCTGGCCGCTCCGTGCCACCGACGTCGATCGTATGGGGCACGTCAACAACGCGGCCTACTGGGCTGCGGTCGAGGACCGCATGCACGACCGAGATGGGCCGGATCTGCGGCAGCCCGTGCGTGCGCGCCTCGACTATCGCCACCCGATCGACCTCGGCGAGCACGTCGAGCTCGCGGAGGTCGCCGAAGGCGGTCGCTACGGGTGTGCGTTCGCGGTCGGCAACGTCGTGAAGGCAGTCGCCTGGGTCGAGACACTCGCGACCTAGGGCACCTCGAGGTCGCGGCGCTCGACGAGTAGCGCCCCGGCGAGGAGTGCGACGAGCGCAGCCGCCACGACGACCAGGACGCCAACGGGCTTCGTACCGCCTTGGAGCGGCGCCGAGCCGACGAGCCAGAACGGCGAGACGAAGCGGAAGGGATCGAGCCAGCCCGCGAGCTCGTGGAGACCGCCGACGAGATAGTCCGCCGCGGCCGTGCCCGCGGCGATTCCGATGGCGAGCGCGCGACTCGGGTACGAGGCGCCGACTGCTAGCGCGAGCCAGCCGTAGAAGAGTCCGAGGGCGACGAGCCAGACAAACGCCTCGACGAGGTGTCCCACCGAGATGTCGAGACCGAAGATCGGGTCACAGACGAGAATCGTGAGCATCGAGACGGCGCTGAAGAGGACGACCTCGCCGGCCTGCGCTGCTCCCTTCGCGAGGACGGCGCTCCGGCGGCGAACAGGATACGAGAGCACGAGCTCCAGGCGACCCGCGTCCTCTTCGCCGGCGAACGTGCGCGCTCCCGAGCCGATCGCCAGGACGACCACGAGCAACGGGAGCATGAAGCCGAAGAGCTCGGCATCGAGGTAACCCGGACCGGACGTGATGTCGGCGCCGTTGGAGATGCCGAAGAGCGACTTGAGGACGTCCGGATAGCTCTCGATGAGGTCGTTCAGCTCGGGCGAGCCGTGGATCGAGGTGAAGACGGCCGCGATCAGAGTCACGTACGCGCCGACGCCGACGCACCACCCGACGAGCGCGCGGACGTGATCGCGCAGCCCTCTTCTGAAGAGCTCAGTCGCCACCGTCTGCCTCGTGGTACAGCTCGAGGAAGATCTCCTCGAGGTCGGCCGGCTGCGACACGAAATCGGCGATCTCGTATCTCGCGATCTCCTTCACGAGGGCGTCCAGCGCGGACTCGGGACAGGAGAGCTTCAGCGCCGCTCCGTCGACCTGGATGAGGCGGACGCCGTCGATGTGCGCGAACGCCTTCGTGTCGGGAGGGGTCGCGAACGTGATCGTCACGTGCCGGAGCGAGCGCTCGCGGAGGGACTCGACCGCGTCCAGGTCGACGAGTCGGCCGCCGCGGATGATCCCGACGCGGTCGGCGACGTGCTGCACCTCGTCGAGGGAGTGCGAGGAGATGAAGACGCTGCGTCCGTCGGCTGCCGTCTCGCGGAGCATCGCTCGCACCTCCGCCTGCAGCAGCGGGTCGAGTCCCGCCGTCGGCTCGTCGAGCACGACGAGCTCGGGGCGGTGCATGAACGCCTGGACGATCCCGATCTTCTGGCGATTGCCCTTCGAGAGCTGTCGGATGGGGCGATCGAGGTCGAGGTCGAGGCCGAGGCGCTTGCACAGCTCGTCGCGATGCGTCTCGTCCACGAGCCCGCGGAGGCGTGCGAGCGAGTCGAGTTGCTGACGGGCGCTGAGTCGGTCTGAAAGGCGAAGGTCGCCCGGCAGATAGCCGACGGAGCGCCGGGAGCGGACACCGTCGGCGCGGATGTCCCGACCGAGGAGCGACGCGCGCCCGGCTGTGGGCCGGATAAGACCGAGGAGCAGCCGGATGGTCGTGGACTTGCCGGCTCCGTTCGGCCCCAGGTATCCGAACACCTCTCCGCAGGCGACCTCGAGATCGAGGTCGACGAGCGCACGCACCCCGCTTCGGTACGTCTTCGAGAGCCCGACCGTCTCTATCGCCGGCGCAGCGGCCACCGCCCGATCGTACTGCCGTGATCTCTTAGGGAACCGCTAGGACGCTTTCAGCCGGCTCTTAGACCGGTTCCGTACTCTGCTGCGATGGACGAGACACCTGACATCACGGATGGCACCATCAGCCGAGGCCGAGCGCTGGCCAGGCTCGGCGGGCTCGCGGCGACCGCTCTGGGCGTCGGCGCGCTCGGCGTACGGGAGATGCTCGACGCCGACGAGGCCGAAGCTGCGGGCACCGGACCGGCGGCCGTTGCAGCCGGGCTCGTCAGCTGCGTCCTCGCGCCCGAGCAGACCGAGGGGCCGTACTACGTCGACGACGCGGCCGTGCGCCGCAACGTCACCGAGGGCAAACCGGGCATGCCGCTTGCGCTTCGATTGACGGTGCTCGATGCATCGAGCTGCAAGCCCGTCAAGAACGCCGCGGTCGAGATCTGGCACTGCGATGCCTCCGGTGTCTACTCCGGCGTGCAGGGCGACTCCGGGATGTTCCTGCGTGGCGTCCAGCGCACGGACGCGAAGGGGCTCGCGCTCTTCCGCACCATCTACCCCGGCTGGTACCAGGGCCGGACGGTCCACATCCATACGATGGTCCACATCGGAGGGAACGTTGTGCACACGGGTCAGCTCTACTTCCCGGACGGCGTCACCGACGTCGTGTACACGCGTAGTCCCTACAACCAACGCCCGAATCGGAACCCGCGGAACTCGGGAGACAGCATCTATCGCAACGGCGGCAAGCGCTCGACGCTCGGGCTCGTGCGCAGCGGCGCCGCGTACACCGGATCAATCACCATGGGCGTGCACCGGTCGTA
This sequence comes from uncultured Gaiellaceae bacterium, assembly GCA_963709715.1. GTDB lineage: Bacteria > Actinomycetota > Thermoleophilia > Gaiellales > Gaiellaceae > GMQP-bins7. The sequence continues at coordinate 159,319 of CAVPXQ010000005.1, read as the reverse complement.
GCTGCAGTCCGGGTCACACTTCACCCTCCTGTTACCGAAAACCCTACGGACACGTGCTTTCGTATTGACACTCGAGCCTCGAGAAAGGGACGCGGCATGACCGAGAACGTGGACAGCGCAACGCCGACGCCGGAGCAGTCGCAGGAGCAGCTGGAGCAGGCGCTCTTCGAGATTCGAAAGATCATCGCGGGTCAAGACGCCATGCTCGAACGTGTGCTCGTGTGCCTCCTGGCACAGGGCCATCTGCTCATCGAGGGCGTGCCGGGCCTCGCCAAGACGTTGACCATCAAGACGACCGCCGGCGTGCTCGGCGGGTCGTTCGCGCGCGTCCAGTTCACGCCGGATCTCGTGCCGTCGGACCTCGTCGGCACGCGCATCTACCGCCCACACGAGGGCACCTTCGACACCGAGCTCGGGCCCGTCTTCTGCAACTTCCTGCTCGCGGACGAGATCAACCGAGCGCCCGCGAAGGTGCAGTCCGCACTTCTCGAGGTCATGCAGGAGCGCCAGGTGACGATCGGGCACGACACGCATCCGGTGCCGTCCCCGTTTCTCGTCATGGCGACCCAGAACCCGATCGAGTCGGAAGGCACGTATCCGCTCCCCGAGGCGCAGATCGACCGCTTCCTGCTCAAGGTGCTGATCGGCTACCCGCAGCACGACGAGGAGCTCACGGTCGTGCAGCGACAGCTCGTCGAGCATCCGGAGCTCAAGCAGGTTCTGTCCCTCTCCGACCTCGCGGCTCTCCAGCGCGCGGTGCTCGAGATCTACGTCGATCCGGCGCTCGTCAGCTACGCCGTCGACATCGCCACCGCCACTCGTGAGCCCTCCGCGCACGGGCTGCCGGAGCTCGCGCAGTACATCTCGTACGGGGCGAGCCCTCGCGGGCCGATCAGCCTCGTGCAGGGGGCGCGGGCCCTGGCGCTCATTCGCGGTCGCGAGTATGCGGTCGTGGACGATCTCCAGGCACTCGCACGCGACGCGCTGCGACACCGGCTCGTGCTCTCGTACCAGGCGCTCGCGGAGGAGGTCACACCGGACTCCATTCTCGACCAGGTGCTCGCAGCGGTTCCGGTGCCGCAGCTCGATCTCGCGCGCGCCAGCGCTGCATGAGGCTGCGTCGATGAGGAATGCCGGTGCGCTCCTGGCGCGGCCGACCCCGGCTCGTCCCGGTCCCGGCCCGATGGCCGAGGGGCTTCTGCGTGCTCTCGACATCTCGATCGGCCGCCGTGTCGAGGGCCTGCTCGCCGGCGATTTCCGTTCAACGCTTCTCGGCACCGGCACCGAGCTCGCGATGGTGCGCCCGTACGTCTCGGGAGACGACGTCCGGCGAATCGACTGGAACGTCACCGCGCGGACGGGCGAGCCGCACGTGCGCGTCGACCTCGCCGAGCGCGTGCTCGTGACCTGGCTGGTGCTCGACGTCTCCGTCTCCATGCAGTTCGGAACGGCAGATCGCCGAAAGGCCGACGTCGCGGAGGGCGTGGCGGTGGCGATCGGTCACCTCTCGACGAGGCGGGGCAACAGGCTCGGCGTCGTGACCTTCGGAGGCGCCGAGTCGCGTGCGCTTCCACCACGACAGGGCCGCGTCGGTCTCGTCGGGCTTCTGACGGCATTGCGCAGTGAGCCGCCCGCTGACGGCCCCGGATCAGCGAACCTCGGCGAAGCGCTCGCACGGACGGGCGCCCTTGCACGTCAGCGATCGCTTGTCGTCGTGGTCTCCGACTTCCGCGGCGACCGCGAGTGGCGCCGCCCGCTGCTCTCGCTCGCCGGCAACCACGACGTCGTCGCCGTCGAGGTTCGAGACCTGCGCGAGCAGGAGCTCCCGGACGTGGGACTCCTCTACCTCGTCGACCCGGAGACGGGACGACAGCTCCGCGTCGACACACGAAGCCGTCGCCTTCGCGAGCGGTTCGCGATCGCCGCGGCGGCGGAACGAGCCGAGCTCAGTCGTGCGCTGGCGACAGCCGGCGTCCGCCACATCGCGCTCAGCACGTCGGGTGACTGGCTCCGCCCCCTTGTCGGCTTCCTGCGAAGGAGCCGCTCGTGAGATTCGAGTGGCCGCTCGCGCTCGCGGCGCTCGCCGTGTTGCCCGTCCTCGTTGCCGTCTTCCTGGACCGCGATCGGCGGCGGGTCGCTTCGCAGGCGGAGTTCGGCAACCCCGAGCTGCTCCCGAACGTCGTCGACCGCAGCCCCGGTCGCTTGCGCTACCTCCCGCCGCTGGTGCTCCTCGTCGCGCTCGTCTTCATGATCGTCGGCGTCGCGCGTCCGCATGCGACCGTGAGCTGTCCCTCGTGAGGAGGCGACGATCGTGCTCGCGATGGATACGTCGCGTTCGATGAAGGCGACCGATGTCGAACCCTCGCGCCTCGATGCGGCACGCGTCGCCGCGAAGACGTTCGTGGACGAAGTGCCCGAGAAGTTCCGCGTGGGCGTCGTGTCGTTCGCGACGCGTGCCGCCGTTGGCGTGGCTCCGACGGAGGATCGAACGCTCGTCAACGCCGCCCTCGACACGCTGAAGGCGGGCGAGGGTACGGCGATCGGCGACGCCGTCGCGCTGTCGCTTCGCGTCGGGCAGCCGCAGGGCGAGGGCGTCGAGACACCACCGCGTGCGATCGTGCTCATCTCGGATGGTGCCCGCGACGGCGGCCGCGTCGAGCCTGCCGCGGCCGCGCAGGAGGCGAAGCGCCTCGGCGTCCCGGTCTACACGGTCCTCGTCGGTACGTCCGAAGGCGTCGTGGAGGAGAAGCTGACCGGCGGCTTCACGCGGATCACGCACGTGCCGCCGAGCCCCGAGACGCTCGAGCAGGTCGCGAAGGACTCGGGAGGCGAGTTCTTCGCGGCACCCGACGCGGCGGGATTGAGCCGTGTCTACGAGGAGCTCGGATCCAGGCTCGGAACGCAAGAAGGAGGATCGTGAGATCACTGACGTGTTCGCGGCTCTCGCCGCCGGGTTGCTGTTGATCGGTGCGACGGTGTCCGCATTCCTCCTGAAGGGCGTCGCATGAGAGGTGTTCGTCTGGCCTGGTTGCTGGTCGTTGTGGGAGCGGCTCTCGCGGTTGTCGCTCCGGCCGGTGCGGCGGACGAGTGCGACGGGCTCCAGGTGTGCGTGCCCGTAGCAGGCCCCTGGGTCGTCGTTCCTGCCTCGACGAGCACCTCGCGCGAGCGCGTCGAGTATCAGCTCACGTGCCCGCGCGGCTACGTCGTGGGCGGGCTCGACGCTCGACTCAGCGTCCGTGGGATCGACGTCTCGTTCCTGGGAGCGCTCGGGAGCCCGGTGAATCCGGGGATCACCACGCGGAGCTCGGTCGTCTTCCTCGGAACATACGTCGGAGAGTCGGATCGCGCTCCCACGTTTCGCCCGTTCATCGGCTGCATGCCCGCCGCCGGTGGCGGCTCGCGGGTCCCGACGTCCGTCGGCGTGGTCAAGCCAGGGCAGCCGGTGACACGGCGCGTGAAGACCGTGCGCATCCGCCCAGGTACGACCACGGTCGTCCAGCGCTGCGCAGCCGGCGAGCGCCTCGTCGGAGGCTCGCACGCGTTCGCCTTCGCGACCAAGACGCCTCCGAGCGCGAGCCTCGTCGCTAGCGTCTCCGGCTCGCAGGAGATCGCTGCCGGGCGCATCGTTGTCCGCGTACGGGGTGACGCCGAACTCGCAGGCGTGCGTGCGCTCGTTCAGGTCCATGCGCTCTGCGCGAGGTCGCGATGACGTTCAAGAGCCCCTGGCTCCTGCTCGGTCTCCTCGTGCTCGCGGTTGCGGTCGGCCTCTGGATCCTCGCCGAGCGACGTCGAGCGCGCTACGCAGTTCGCTACACCAATCTCGACGTGCTCGCGAGCGTCGCGTCGAGCAGCCGCTGGTGGCTGCGGTACGTCCCGTCGGGGCTCGTCGCTCTCGGACTGGCCGTTCTGCTCGTGGGCCTCGCGCGTCCGGAGGTGAATCGGACACTCCTGAAGGAGCGCGCCACGGTCATCCTCGTCGTGGACACGTCTCGCTCTATGCAGGCGAAGGACGTCGAGCCGACACGGCTCGGTGCGGCTCAGGAGGCGCTGCGGACATTCCTCGATCAGGCGCCGAAGAACCTGCGCATCGGTCTCGTGGTCTTCGCGGGTGAGGCCCAGGTCGCGACCCCACCCACCAAGGATCACGAACTCGTGGAGACGGCGATCACGGACATCGACCAGTTCCTCGTCTTCGGCGGAACTGCCATCGGCGACGCTCTCGAGACGGCCGTGCTCCTCGGGAGGCAGGTGACCGACCTCGCGCAGACCGACGACGGGGTCGCGGCGCCCGCGAGCTCGCCCTCGACCCGGACGCTCGCCCAGGCGTCGACATGCGGTGAGGAGAAGAGCCCGGTCTCGATCCTGTTCCTCTCCGACGGCGCGCAGACGCGCGGCCTCCTCCAGCCAATCGAAGGCGCGAAGCTTGCGAAAGACGCGTGCTTCCCCGTCTACACGATTGCGCTCGGCACTCCCGAGGGCGTGATCGAACGAGGACCGTTCGGTGCCTTCCCGAGCTCGCCGCAGGACGCCCAGCTCATCCCGGTGCCGCCGGACCCCGAGACGCTGCGAGCGATCGCACGGACGACCGGGCGGCCAGTTCTCGGAGGCACGCACGGCCGAACGCACTGCAACAGGCCTACGCGAACCTCGGCTCGAAACTCGGCCGCGAGCCTGGTCAGAGCGAGATCACGTGGCTCTTCGTCGCGATCGCCGCCGCGCTGCTCCTGCTCGTCGCGACGGCGATCGGACGTTCGTGTCGCCGCGCCTTCCGTAGGATCAGACGGCTACGACGACGAACGGCCCGTCGTCCTCGTCGGCACGACCGACGTGATGGATGCGACCCGGAACCGTCCCAGGAGCGACGTTCTCCACGACGCGGAGAACGTCCCGAGCCCGTTGGCGACGGCCGCCTGCGCGCCGTTTCCGACGAAGCGCAACTCGTAGACGCCGATCTCGACCGGCGCACCTGCACTGGCTTTCCCGGTGCAGTTGAACTTCTTCGACCGAAGAGGGCCTTGGCGCCCGAGAAGCTGTCGGGGATGTTGGCCATGCCCTTGCTCGCGATCGCCGGTGACGATCGCGAATCCACGCACTGCGCCGTTCGTGCAGCGCTGTTGAGCGACGGACGGGCTCCCCATCCGCTCGCCGACGGCAAGCGCAGAACCGCCGAGCGCGAAGAACAGCGCGATCAGGGCGATCGCGGTTCCCGGACTGATCGAGGGTCGCGAGGAATGTCTCATGGCGTGCTCCTTCCCGGGGGCGGACGGGTCGCGCGATAGGTTCCCCGCGATGTCGGACGGCACCGCGACGCGTGCGCCGAGGCTGACGAAGAGCCATAAGCGGATCCTCGGCGCCGCCGGGTCGATCGCGGTCGTCGTCCTCGTCTTCGTGTTCGTCCTTCCTCAGATCGCCGACTACCGCGACGTATTCGACGTCGTGCGCGGCCTCGACTGGCAGGACTGGGTGCTGCTCGCGGCAGCCGTGCTCCTCAACGTGTCGACGTTCCCGCCGCCGTGGATGGCGGCTCTTCCGGGTCTGGGGTATCGCCAGGGGATGGCGATGACGCAGGCGTCGACGGCGCTCTCGATCGTCTCGCCCGCGGGTGCGGCCGTCGGCATGGCGGCGTCGTACTCGATGCTCCGTTCCTGGGGGTTCTCGGCAGGGGCTGTCGGGCTCGCGGTCGCGATCGCGGGTGTCTGGAACCAGCTCATGAATCTCGTGTTTCCGGTCGTCGCGCTGGCGCTCCTCACCGTGGCTCGCGAACGAGAATCACCGGCCGCTCCGACGGCGGCGTTCGTCGGCGCTATCGCTCTCGCCGTCGCCGTCACGGCGTTCGCACTCGTGCTGTCGCGCCGAGAGAGGGCGTTGCGCATCGGCGACCTCGCGGCGCGCGCAGCCAATCGCGCGCTCCGGATCGTCCGCAAAGGGCCGGTGGAATGGGGGGGAACAACTTTCGCGCAGTTCCGGTCGCGGGCGCTCGGTCTGCTCCGCCGTCGCTGGCACGTGATCACGATCTCGACGCTCGCCGGGCACCTCACCGTGTTCGTGCTCCTCGTCGTGTGTCTTCGGGTGACCGGTGTTACCGGAGCCGAGGTCACCGTCGTCGAGGCGTTCGCCGCGTGGGCGCTCGTGCGGATCCTCGGAGCACTACCGCTGACGCCGGCCGGGGTCGGCGTCGTCGAGGTCGGCCTGACCGGTGCGCTCGTCGCCTTCGGAGCGCCGAATGCCGAGGCGGTGGCCGCCACGCTCCTCTACCGCGGCCTCACCGTCCTTCCGACACTCGCGCTCGGGCTCGTTGCAGCTGCCACTTGGAGGTCGCACTACCCCGAAGAAGTCGTTAAGCTCCCCTGAGTGATTCCCTGAGGGAAGGGGGGTGGGTCACTGAGTCGAGGGGGATCGAGTCACCCGGTCAGGGGACGGATCGGGGATCCGGTTGGAGCACGGTGGGAACCGTGAGCGCTTCGCCTGGAGGCGTTGTGGTTCGTCTTGCCGTGACAGCGGCCGTGGTTGCGTCGCTGCTCGCGAGCCTCGGCGCCGCGCGTGCGAATGGCGCGCAGCAGGCGTGGAGGGCCGACCTCGCGCCCGAGGCAGCGTGCCCGTCGGCGAGCGATCCGACCGCCTCGACCGCCGCGCAGGCACGTGCGCTCGGCTGCCTCTTGAACTGGGCGCGTGCCCAGCACCGGCGAAGCCCGCTCACGGGCCGGCCGGCGCTCCGCCGTGCGGCGGCGCTCAAGGGCGAGCGCGTCGCATCGTGCGGCCAGTTCTCGCACACTCCTTGCGGCTCGGACGTCACCGCTGCGGTACGCGCGGCCGGATACCCGTTCACGATGTTCGGCGAGAACCTCTTCGCCGGGTCGTTGCACCATGTATCGGCGCGTGACGTCGCCACGGCGTGGCTGGAGTCGCCCTCGCACCGGGCCAACATCCTCGACGCACGCTTCCGTGACTTCGGTGTCGCTCCCGTGCGGGCTCCAGGGCTCCTCGGAGGCGGTGTCGCGGTGGTCTGGACGGCGACGTTCGGCTCGCGCTCGTAGCCGGGAAGGAGTCGACCGCCGCAAACGGAAAGACCGCCCGTGCACGAGGAGAGTCACCTCGAGGACATGCGCAGCGCGATCCGAGGAGACTTCGCGCGACTCGCGCGGCGCAGAGGTGAGCAGGAGCCGCTGCGCGTAGGCGACGCCGACCCGGACGCGACTGCACCGGAGTTCAGGGAGGCCGACCCCGACACGGCTCGCAGATCCTGGCTCGCCCGTCTCCTCGCTCGTTGACCGCGCCGCGCCAGGTCTAATGCCGCCATGGAGAAGGCGGAGCGCGACGCGATCCTGCGCCAGGGCATCGTCCTACCCGAGACGCCCCGCCAGCGCCGCGAGCTCGCAGCTCTCCAGGAGGATCTCGAGACGATCACGCTGACGGGCAAGCCGCTCCCCGCTCGGTACTTCCGGCCGAGCGCGGAGGCGTACCTCGTTGCGACCCGCGGTCCGCTTCCGTACATGCTCCGACTGCGGGAGATCGAGCAGCGCACGGGCGACGAGCAGGTCGCGCTGCGTGTGGCGTGGGAGCAGCTCGCGGCTGACTGCGCGGGCGACGAGCGCCGCTTCCGCCGCGAATGGGCAGCGTTCGCCGACGCGCGGATGTTCGACGAGGTGAACGACCTCATCGAACGCCACAACCTGTGGTATCCGGCCGAGGCCCGGCTCCCGATGGATCCGCGGACGGGCGACTTTGCGCTCGTGAACGGGCGCGACTACCGCCTCGACCCACTCGACGCAGAGTGGGTCCTCGAGCGCTTCCCCGCGGACCTCAGCTCGGCGGCGGCCGTCGCGCCCTGACCAGCGTGTCGATCGCGTCACGGTGCTCGCCCTCGACGTCGCGGAGAACCGTCGTCGCCTTCTCGATCTCGAGTCCGGGCAGCTCGACGGCGATCTCGTCGGCCGTGAAGAGGAGCGACGGGTCGCTCGGCCCGCCGACGCCGTCCGTGATGTTCGTACGGTCGTGGCCGACCACGAGCAGTGTTCCTCCGGGAGCGAGCGCGCGTTCCGCGCGCGCGAGCACGTCGTGCAGCTCGGCGGGCGGCAGGTGGAAGTAGAGGAGGAGGATGAGATCGAAAGCGGACGGTTCCGGGTCGTACTCGAGCAGGTCCGCGCAGACGAACGTGACAGAGACCCCATCGCGCTCGGCGCGTGCGCGCGCCTTCGCGATCGCAACCTCCGAGAAGTCGACGCCCGTCACGTCCCAGCCGAGCGACCCAAGCCAGATCGCGTTCTGGCCCTCGCCGCATGCGAGGTCGAGCGCGCGGCCGGGCGTCAGCTCTTCCGTCTCGCTGGCGAGGAAGCGGTTCGGTCTTGCCGCCCAGAGGCTCTCGACCGCCGCGTACTTCCGATCCCACTGGTCACGCTTCACTGGGTCTCATCCTTCCTGCGACGCGATACGTCGCGGCGAGTGTAAGTGCGCAGAGCGACGCCCCGACGAGGTACGGCGCCGCGTCTCCCGCCCTCTCCGCGAGGGCGCCGCCGGTCGTCGGGCCGATGAGCTCTCCGAGCGCCCAGGCCGTGTTGGTGACCCCCCACGCAAGCCCTTGCGCGAGCCCCACGACCTCTGCGCGCCGTGAGGTGAGTGCCATCCCGGGCGTATAGAGACTTCCGAAGCTGACCGTCGCTGCGACGGCCAGGACTGCGACGGCTGCAGCACGCGGGCCGGCTGCGAGCGCGACAGCCGAGAGAGCCGACACCGCGAGGCCGACCCGAATCGGAATCAAGCGGCCCACGCGGTCGGTGAACCGGCCCAGGAGTGGATTGATCGCCACCTCCATGAGACCGGCCACGAAGAACACTCCCGCGATCGCGAATGTGCTCCAGCCCGCATCGTCGAGCGCGAGCGGCGAGAGCACGATGAGCGTGCCGAAGAGGATGGCGGGCAGCATGCTGAGCCAGAGCCCGCCGACGAACCGCTCGTCACGCAGCGCTCGCTTGAGCCCCGCCACGCTGACCGTCTCCTGGGCGGCCGCAGATCCGGCGAGTGCCGCGACTCCGGCGAACACGAGCGCGAGGATCGCCATCGCCGTGAACGACGGGGCGATGCCGACCCATTCTGCGACGCCACCGAACACGGGCCCGACGACGGCGCCGAAGACGGCGACCCCGAACGTGATGCCGATGACCTCGCCGCGGCGCGAGAGGGGTGCGGTGACGGAGATCCAGGCGAGCGAGGCCGCCCAGGTGGCGGTGCTCGCAATGCCCTGGACGAACCGGGCGACTCCCAGCGCGACCGCGCTGTCCGCGGCCGCGAAGGCGAGGCTGCCCACGCACATCAACACGAGGGTGCCGACGACGGCGCGCTTCGGGCCGAAGCGCGCCGCGGCGAGCCCACCGGGTATTCCGCCGAGCACTGCGCCCGCTCCGAACGCACCCACGAGTAGACCCGCGCCCGTCTTCGAAAGCCCGAACTCGTCGACGTACTTCGGGACGAGGGGCGTCAGCGCAGTGAACAGCAGCGTGTCGACGAAGATGATCGCGCTGACGAGGAGGACGAGGCGGCGCATTGCCGGCGAGCGTAACGACCCAAAGAAAATGCACCGAGCCGGTGGCGCCCTCGTCCGACCTTCCGACTGACCACCGCCGAAGCGACAACCACTCGGAGAGCCATCAACCTCAGACACTCCGTACTCGGTGCATCGCGGACTCTATGGACGAGACCGTCACGGGTCAAGCACCCGTTGGACGAATTTCGCCGCAATTTGCGGCTTACGCCGCAGGTTGCCGTCCGCTGTCGGGCGGCGGAGCCACCCTCCGCGAACGGCTGACGGCGCAGCGGCGCAGCGGCGCACCTCGGACGTCTGGCGTCGAAGTGGGCAACGCTGCGCTCGCCGCTCGTCCGTACGTCGAGCACGGTCCTGCGCGGCATGTCACTTGCCTCGCTCGCGAGCGTCGCCCCTACGACGTCAGCGGACCAAGAGAAATGCACCGAGCCGGTTGCGCCTTCGTCCGGCTTTCCGACTGACCGCCGCCGAAGCGGCTGCCGATCGGAGAGCCATCAACCTCGGACGCTCCGTACTCGGTGCATCGCGGACTCTAGGGGCGGGCTCCGAGGTCGTCAAGGCGCCCGCCGGCGAAGATGTCGCAAATTGCGATCTTTTCTTTTCGCATAGGGTCGATCTGCGACCCGTGCTACCTGCTCTAGCCCCTGAAGAATGAAAAGGGCCGGGCGCGAGGGCCCGGCCGAGAAAGAGTTCGCCGAGCCGGGAACGCTTTCGTCCACCTTCCCGACGAACCTTCCGCTTCCGCGTAGTGCTCCTCGGGGGGCTTCGTCCTACCGGCGCCCCGTGCTCGGCGCAGGCAGAAACCTACGACACGAGACGTGTCCGATCAAGGGGGTTCGGAGAAGAATCTTTCGCTCTTTGCGGCAGTTTGGGTCAGCCGATCCAGCCCTGGCCGTTCCAGTACGCACGCAGCCTGCCCTTTCGTGAGAGCTCCAGGTGGAGCTCGTCGGGCTCGACGAGTCCCGGGGTCGCGAAGACCTTGAAGCCGTCCGAGGCGTGCACGAGCTCGAACTCGCGATCGGGACGCCGGGTCGCGCTCTCGAGGACCAACGTCCGGGCTCGGCAGCAGCCCACGGTCTCGGCCCAGAGGTAGACGGCTCCGCCGTGCTCGTCGATGAGATTGCGCGCGGCCGGTTGCACCACGAGCTTCACGAGACCGAGTTTAGGCTCCGCGGGATGCGTGACCGAGCGCGGGCCGTGGTCATCGGGGGTGGCGTCGGGGGCTGCTCGATCCTCTACTGGCTGGCGCGGCTCGGCTGGGACGACGTCGTTCTCCTCGAGCGCGCGGAGCTCACGAGCGGCTCGACCTTCCACTCGGCCGGGCTCGTCGGTCAGCTGCGGAGCTCGCTGGCCCTCACGAAGATGATGATGGAGAGCGTCGACCTCTACCGGTCACTCGCGGACGAGGTGGGTCTCGAGACCGGCTGGCACGAGGTCGGATCTCTCCGCCTCGCGTCGTCGCCCGAGCGGATGGAGGAGATCTCGCGGCAGGCCGGATGGGCCAAGACGTTCGGGCTCCCGCTCGAGCTCGTGTCTGCGTCGGAGGCGCAGGAGCTGTTCCCGCCGATGACGACGGAGGGCGTGCACGGCGCGGCGTTCCTGCCGACCGACGGCTACATCGACCCGAGCCAGCTGACGTTCGCCCTCGCTGAAGGCGCTCGTCGTCGCGGTGCCGAGGTGCTCACGGGCACTCGCGTGACCGGGGTGGCGGTCGAGCGAGGTCGTGTCACGGGCGTCGAGACCGACGCACGGGTCGATCGAGACCGAGGTCGTCGTCAACGCCGGCGGCATGTACGCGCGCGAGATCGGCGCGCTCGCGGGCGTGAACGTCCCGATCGTGCCGATGGCCCACGAGTACCTGATCACGAAGCCGACGGGCCTCCCGCTCGAGATGCCGACGATGCGCGACCCGTCGCTCCTCGTCTACTTCCGACCCGAGTCCGGGGGCTTGGTCATGGGCGGCTACGAGCGCCACTGCGCGCCGTGGGGCCTCGATGGCATCCCCGCGGACTTCAACTCCCGCCTGCTCGAGGAGGACTGGCCGCGCTTCGAGGAGCTGATGGAGAACGCCGTCGTGCGCGTCCCGTCGCTCGCCGAGATGGAGGTGGTCAAGCTCATCAACGGCCCCGAGGCGTTCACGCCCGACGGCGAGTTCATCCTCGGCCCGTCGGACGTTCGTGGGTTCTGGGTGGCCGCGGGCTTCTGCGCGCACGGGCTCGCGGGTGCGGGGGGCATGGGGAAGCTCGTCGCCGAGTGGATCGTCGAAGGAACGCCGTCGCTCGATGTCTGGCACATGGACTCGCGCCGCTTCGGTGCGGCGTACCGCAGCCGCGAGTACACGCTCGCACGCACGAAAGAGATCTACGAGACGTACTACGACGTCAAGTACCCGGGTCACGAGCGCTCGGCGGGACGCCCCCTACGCGTCTCGGCTGCGTACGGACGCCTCCAGGAGCTCGGCGCAGTCTTCGGCGAGAAGTCCGGCTGGGAGCGCGCGAACTGGTTCGAGCCCAACGCCGCGCGAGGCGACGAGTCGCTGCGCCCGCGCGGCTGGGCGGGGAAGCTCTGGTCGCCTGCGATCGGCGCGGAGCACGTCGCGTGTCGTGAGACGGCCGCGCTCTTCGACGAGAGCTCGTTCGCGAAGCTCGAGGTGTCGGGCGACGGCGCCGCGGACTTCCTCGAGTCGCTCTGTGGAAACCGCGTCGCACGGGCAGTCGGCGCGATCACGTACACGCAGATGCTCAACCCCCGGGGCGGGATCGAGTGCGACTTCACCGTCACGCGCCTCGGGGAGGCTCGCTTCCTGATCGTCACGGGCACCGCGTTCGGGCAGCACGACCTCGCCTGGATCCGCCAGCACGCGCCCGGACGACGGCTCGGTGTCCGTGACCGACGTCACGTCGTCCTTCGCGTGCTTCGGACTGTGGGGGCCGCGCGCGCGTGAGATCCTCCAGCCGCTCACGACGGCCGATCTCGGGAACGACGCCTTCCCCTACATGCGGGCACGCCAGATCGCCGTCGGGCGGATCCCGTGTGTGGCGTTGCGGGTGACGTACGTCGGGGAGCTCGGCTGGGAGCTCTACTGCGCGACCGAGTACGGCATCGCTCTCTGGGACACGATCTGGGACGCCGGGCGCGAGCACGAGCTCGTCGCGGGCGGGTACAAGGCGATCGACTCGTTGCGTCTCGAGAAGGGCTACCGCGTGTGGGGGGCGGACATCACGCCCGACGAGACGCCGTACGAGGCGGGGCTCGGGTTCGCCGTCAAGCTCGACAAGGGTGATTTCGTGGGTCGGGAGGCACTCGCTCGCAGCGCAGGAGCCGGAGCGCGTCCTGCGGTGTCTCACGCTCGCGGACACGCGGGCGATCGCTCTCGGCTCGGAGCCGGTGCGGGTCGGCGGGGAGCCGGTCGGACGCGTAACGAGCGGTGGGTACGGCTACACGGTCGAGAAGTCCATCGCCTACGCGTACCTGCCTGCCGAGCACGGAGTCGGCACGGACGTCGACGTCGAGATCTTCGGTGAGTGGGTGCACGGCGTCGTCGCCGACGAGCCGCTCTTCGATCCGAAGGGTGAGCGGATCCGCGCGTGAACGATCTCGAGGGAGCCGTCGAGCGCGTCTGGCCGGGTCGGCACGTGCGTGCGGAGGTGCTCGGCGGCGGCATCACGAACCACAACCTCAAGGTCGAAGTCGACGGCGAGACGTACGTGCTCCGTGTCGCCGGCAAGGACACCGGCCTGCTCGGCATCGATCGCTCGGTCGAGCTCGCCGCGACCGAGGCGGCTGCGGCTCTCGGGATCGGGCCCGAGGTCGTCGCCTTCGTCGAGCCCGAGGGATGGCTCGTGACGCGGTTCGTCGACGGCGAGAGCCCGCCACTCGAGCGGATGCGAGAGCCGGACCTGCTCGCGCGGGTCGCGGGCGCCCTACGGATGTTCCACGACGGCCCGACGATCCCGGGCGCGTTCGACTCGTTCCGCGTCGTCGAGACGTACCGCGAGACTGCGCTCGCTCGCGGCGGCCGTGTTCCGGTCGACTACGACTGGGCGCACGAGCTCGCCGGACGCCTCGAGGCGAAGCGTGCCGCGGACCCGCCGTCGCCGTGCCACAACGACCTGCTGAATGCGAACTTCCTGGACGACGGCGAGCAGCTTCGAATCGTGGACTGGGAGTACGCGGGCATGGGCGACCGCTTCTTCGACCTCGCGAACTTCTCGATCAACCACGATCTCGGCCGCGAGGAGCGCGAAGCGCTCCTCGCGGCCTACTTTGGGGAGCTCCGAGACGTCGATGCGGGGAACCTGGAGCTGATGACGTTCATGTCCGACTTCAGCGAGGCGATGTGGGGCGTCGTGCAGTCGGCCGTCTCCGAGCTTGACTTCGACTTCGCGGCATATGCAGCGGAGCACTTCGAGCGACTCCGCCGGACGGCGGAGTCGCTCGACTTCCGCGCTGCTCTCGGCTGAAACGCCGAGGGGCGCCGTGCGGCGCCCCTCGTGACTCGATTCGGAGGAACCCTACGAGGCTTCGGTCGGCAGCTCGAACTGTCCGAGCGTTGCCTCCTCCATCTGCTCGAGCTCCTCGTCCGTGCCCATCCGGACTGGCCCCTTGAACCAGTTCTTGGCCGACAGCACCCACCAGCCCCCGAAGAGGAGAAGCGCTCCACCGACCCACAGCGGTGCGTAGTTCACGGCCTCCCAGGTGAAGCCGTCCTCCCAAGGCGCGCTGATGGAAAACGGCGGCATCAGGAAGACGAGGCTGATGAAGAAGACCCAGACGATCGCGATCAGATCGATCCACCTGTAGTGCTTGCCGAGTGTCCATGCTCCAGGCTCGAAAGCGTCCCCCATCCGGTAGCGCAGGATCACGGGGAGAATGAACGCGATGTAGAGCCCAATGACCGCGACACCCGTCCCGACGTAGTAGCCGATGAAGAAGTTGTAGAGCGTCGGGAGCATGAGAGCGGCCGCGAGGACGACGATCGCCGCGACCGCGTAGTGCGGAACCCGATTCCGGCCGACGCGACGCCAGAGCTGATGCCCCGGCACGGCGCGGTCGCGGGAAAACGCGAACAGCATCCGTGACGCAGACGTCGTCGACGCGATCAGGCAGAACATCTGCGCCACGCAGCAGATGAACAGGATGAACGTCCCCCAGCTCTGACCCATCGCAGTCACCCAGCCCACAGGGACGATATAGAGGTCGAGCTGTGGCTCGACCGGCAAGGCCCTCGTCACGGCGACGAGCAGGATGAAGCCGAAGACGACCGACGCCACCACCGACATGTACATGCCGACGGCTGCCGATCGGGACGCCTGGTGTGTCTCCTCTGCGACGTGGGCCGACGCGTCGTACCCGGTCATCGTGTACTGGGCCATGAGCAGGCCGGTGAGGAACACGTAGAAGAAGACGAGGCCCGAGGTCGTGCCGCCTCCCCAGCCGGTCTCGTTCACGGTGTCAGTGAAGACGGAGCTCAACGAGCGGTGCGTGTCGGGGACGACGAAGAGCACGACGACGATCACGCCCACGCCGATCATGTGCCAGTACGCGGAGATCGTGTTCAGCAACGCCGTGATGCTGACCTTGAACAAGTTGACCAGCAACGCGATGGTCATCACGACCGCGTACGAGAGGTAGACGTACTCCTTCGTGTTCGGGTACTCGAACCAGTAGTTCAGGAGCGCAGTCGAGAAGATTGCGAGTCCGTACCCGATGGCCGCGGTCACGGCGATCTGGCCGACGAGGTTGAACCAGCCCGTGAACCAGCCCCAGGCGGGGCTCCCGAGCTTCGAGGCCCAGTAGTAGAGGCCGCCGGCCGTCGGATACGCCGACGCGATCTCCGCCATGGAGAGCGCGACGAGCGTGCTCATGAGCCCGACGATCAGCCACCCCCAGCTCACTGCGATCGGGCCACCTTGCAGATACGCGATCGAGTACGAGGTCAGACAGCCTGCAAGGATCGAGATGATCGTGAAGCTGATGGCGAAGTTCTGGAACCCTCCCATCGCGCGAAAGAGCTCCTGCGCGTAGCCCAGCCGGTGGAGGAGCTTCTCGTCCTCCGAGGTGTGGTAGCTGCCGGGCGCCGGACCAGTAGTCATGTGCCCTCCCAGGGGTTGCAGACCAGTCTCAGGCGGGTATTACGTGCACTCTCGCGTTGACATGTCAACCAAGCCGGTCACGCACTAGGATCGCCGCGTGCTGTCGCTCGACGAGCTGAAGGCAGAGGTGGAGTCGGGGGCGGTCGACACTGTCGTCGTCGCGTTCACCGACATGCAGGGTCGGCTCATGGGAAAACGGCTCCACGCGGAGTTCTTCTGCGAGGAGATGGCGGACGAGCATCCGGTCGAGGGCTGCAACTACCTGCTCGCGCTCGACATGGAGATGGACCCGATCCCGGGCTACGAGATCGCGAGCTGGGAGCGTGGCTACGGCGACTTCGCGATGAAGCCGGATCTCGCTACGTTGCGGCGCATCCCGTGGCTCGAGGCGACGGCACTCGTCCTCGCGGACGTTCTCTGGCACGACGGAACTCCCGTCCAGCCGTCGCCTCGGCAGGTGCTGAAGGCACAGATGGAGCGGGCCGCAACTCTCGGCTACACGCCGATGACGGGGTCGGAGCTCGAGTTCTACCTCCTGCGCGAGACCTACGAAGAGGCCTGGGCGCAGCGGTACGAGGACCTGACTCCGTCCGTGCCGTACATCCTCGACTACCACATCCTCGCCACGACCTACGACGAGGACCTCATCCGCCAGATCCGCAACGGCATGCACGGCGCCGGGATCAAGGTGGAGACGTCGAAGGGCGAGGCGTGGCCGGGGCAGCACGAGATCAACTTCCGGTTCGCTGACGCGCTGACCATGGCGGACAACCACGTGATCTACAAGAACGGCGCGAAGGAGATCGCGCATGCGAACGGCTGCTCGATCACGTTCATGGCGAAGCCGTTCGAGTCGTGGATCGGCAACTCGTGCCACATCCATGCATCGCTCTTCCGCGACGGCGAGCCCGCGTTCCGCGACGACCAGCAGCTCTTCGACCGCTTCCTCGCCGGGATGATCGCGTCGTTCGAGGAGCTGGCGATCTTCCTCGCACCGACGATCAACTCGTACAAGCGTTACGCGGCGGGGAGCTGGGCGCCGACGACCCTGGCCTGGGGCCACGACAACCGTACGTGTGGCTTTCGCATCGTCGGCCACGGGGTATCGAAGCGCGTCGAGACGCGCATTCCGGGGGGCGACGTCAACCCGTACCTCGCCTTCGCCGCGATGATCGCCGGCGGGCTGTACGGGATCGAGAACGAGGTCGAGCTCGCGCCGGCGCTCGAGGGCAACGCGTACGAGTCCGACGCGAAGAGGTTCCCGGCGTCGTTGCGCGAGGCGATCGTCGCCCTCGAGGGCGGGACGATCGCGCGCTCCGCGTTCGGCGACCAGGTCGTCGACCACTACCTCAACTACGCCCGCACCGAGCAGGCGCTCTTCGACAAGGTCGTCACGGACTGGGAGCGCACGCGGCTCTTCGAACGCGGCTGACCACCCGTGCGGATCGTCCTCGTCTCGCAGGTCCCGGCGGCCGTCCACGGCTTGACCGCGCTGTTACGCGCGCACGGGCACGAGCCGGTTGCGCTGCTGTGCTCTCGCGAGCACGCAGGACGCTACGGAAACCAGTTCGACGATCTCGTACGCGACGCTCCGGCCGAGCTCGACATCGTCGTGCCTGCCACGCGAGGCCGGATCGCTCCACTCCTGGCGACGTACGAGCCCGACGTCCTTCTCTGTCTCGGCTTTCCCTGGAAGATCCTGGGCGACGCGCTGGCCGTCCCGAGGCTCGGGGTGATCAACGGCCACCCGTCACTACTGCCGCGGTACCGAGGGCCGAATCCCGTCGCGTGGGCGATTCGCAACGGCGACAGTGAGATCGGGTTCACGCTCCACCGGATGGACGCCGAGCTCGACACCGGCCCGATCCTGGCGCAAGGGGTCATGACCCTCGAGGACGAGCACACGTACGAGGAGCTCGAGCCGAAGTTCGCGGAGCTCGTTGGGGACCTGCTTCCCCGTGCGCTCGCGCGCGCGGCGAACGGCGACCCCGGGGATCGGCAGGACGAGTCGCTGGCGAGCTACGAGTCGTTCTTCGGGCCCGACTACGTGTGGATCGACCGGGCGCGGCAGGCTCGGGACGTCTATCGGCAGGTCAAGGCGTGGCGGTTCGCCTCGCAGGCGCCGGGCGACCGTGGGGCGCTGACAGAGCTCGACGGCGAGACCGTGCGCGTTCTCCGGACGAGCCTCGACCCGGCGGCCGGTCGCGCAATGGAGTGCGGAGACGGCACACTCTGGATCGTGGAGACCGAGCCGGTATGAGGCCTGTCGTCGGCATCACCTCGTACGCCCAGGACGCGAGCTGGGGCGTCTGGCACCTTCCGGCTGCGCTCGTCCCGCTTGCCTACGTCGACGCGATCGAGCGGGCGGGCGGACGAGCCATCGTGATCCCGCCCGCCGAGGAAGACGTCGAGGAGACACTCGACGCACTCGACGCGATCGTGTTCTCCGGCGGCGCCGATGTCGATCCTGCCCGTTACGGCGCCAACGCGCACCCGGAGACGGACACGCCGCAGTCGCGGCGCGACGCGGGGGAGATGGCGCTCCTGCAGGCGGCTCTCGAGCGCGACATGCCGACCCTCGCGATCTGCCGCGGGTTCCAACTGCTCAACGTGGCACGAGGCGGAGATCTCGTCCAGCACCTCCCGGACGAGGTCGGGCATCACGACCACAAGCAGGTTCCGGGAGAGTTCGCAGTGCATCCCGTGGAAGTCAAGGAGGGTACGCGCCTCGCGGCGATCGTCGGTGGGACGTCCGACGTCACCTCGCATCACCACCAGGGGCTCGGCCGGATCGGTGAGGGCCTCGTCGAGAGCGCGTGGGCCGCGGACGGGACGCTCGAGGCAGTCGAGGATCCGGCGCAGCGCTTCCTCGTCGGCGTGCAGTGGCACCCCGAGGCCGGCGAGGACGCAGCGCTCTTCGAGGCGCTCGTCGAGCAGGCGCGCGAGTACCGGGGAGCGCGCACGAAGTAGGCTCCACGCCTCGTCCGACAAGGAGAACCGCGTGAACTACTACTACTTCGGCTTCGGGATCATCTACCTCGCCCTGTCCGTCTTCTTCATCGCAGATGTGCTCCGACAGCCGGCGTCCGTGCTGTCCGGGTTGGGCAAGGTGCTCTGGATCGCCGCGCTGCTGCTCGTTCCGGTGTTCGCCTGGATCATCTACGGGACGTGGCGGATGCGGCAGAGCCGCGGGCTGTAGATGTTTGAATCCAGGCCGTGACCCTGACGGTCCTCAATCCGGCGACCGAGGAGCCGATTGCGGAGCTCGAGCAGGTCGGAGTGGAGGAGACGGACGCGGCGGTTGCACGGGCGAAGGCGGCCTTCCCCGCCTGGCGCGCCGTGGCACCCGCGGACCGCGGACGACTCATGCGCCGGGTCGCGACGCTCGTCGAGGAGAACCTCGAAGAGCTGGCGCAGATCGAGTCGCGGAACGTGGGCAAGCCGATCTCGGGAGCGCGCGGCGAGATCGGGATGGTCGCGCAGGTCTTCCACTTCTACGCCGGTGCGGTCGACAAGCACGGCGGCGAGACGATTCCCGTAACCGGCGGCGTCGCTGCCACGTTCCGGGAGCCGCTCGGGGTCGTCGGGCTTATCGTGCCGTGGAACTTCCCGGCGAACATCGCGAGCTGGAAGCTCGGCCCGGCGCTCGCGTGCGGGAACACCGTCGTGCTCAAGCCGGCCGAGCTCACACCGCTGTCCGCGCTCAGGATCGGCGAGCTCTGCCTCGAGGCAGGCATCCCGGAGGGCGTCGTCAACGTGCTCGTGGGCAAGGGCTCGGTCGTGGGTCAGCGACTGATCGAGCACCCGGACGTCGCGAAGATCGCGTTCACGGGCTCGACCGAGGTAGGACGCCTCGTGATGCAGGGTGCTGCCGGGACGATCAAGCGCGTCACGCTCGAGCTCGGCGGAAAGTCGGCGAACGTGATCTTCGAGGACGCCGACCTCGAGAAGGCGGCGGCTGCCGCGCCGTACTCCGTCTTCGACAACGCCGGGCAGGACTGCTGCGCGCGATCTCGTGTCTTGATCCAGAAATCCGTCTACGACAGATTTCTGGGATTGCTGGTGGACGCGACCAGCAAGGTCAAGGTCGGCGATCCGACGGACGAGTCCACCGAGATGGGCCCGCTCATCTCGGCCGCACATCGCGAGACCGTCGCGTCGTTCGTCGACGGAGAGCCGACGTATTGCGGCGAGATCCCAGATGAGCCCGGCTACTGGTACCCGTGCACGCTCGTGGAGGCGACGAACGACGACCGGATCGCGCGCGAGGAGGTGTTCGGCCCGGTCGCGGCGATCATCCCGTTCGAGGACGAGGACGACGCAGTCCGCATCTCGAACGACACGCCCTATGGCCTGTCCGGGTCGATCTGGACGCGTGACGGCGCCAAAGCGCTTCGCGTGGCGCGCGCGACGGATGCGGGGGTGCTCTCGGTGAACGCGAACACGTCCGTGCGCGTGCAGACGCCGTTCGGCGGCTTCAAGCAGTCGGGCTTCGGCCGCGAGCTCGGAATGCACGCGCTCGACGGCTACTCGGAGGTCAAGAGCGTGTTCATCTCGACGGAGGGCTGAGACGTGCCAGGAAGACTCGACGGGAAGGTCTGCGTCATCACGGGCGCCGCCGGCGGCATGGGCCGCGAGGCTGCCATCGTGTTCACCGAAGAGGGGGCCAAGGTTTGCGTCGCCGACCTCGACGTCGGTCTGGCCGAGGAGACCGTCGGACTCTGCTCCGGCGAGGCGTTCGCATTCGGCGTGAACGTCGCCGACGAGGACGGCGTGAGCGCGATGATGGTGTCGACCGCCGAGCGGTTCGGCGGGATCGACGTCCTCTACAACAACGCGGGCATCTCGCCCGGGGACGACGCGTCCGTCCTGGACACGTCAGTCGAAGCGTGGCAGCGCGTTCAGGACGTCAATACGAAGGGCGTTTTCCTCTGCTGCAAGCACGGGATCCCGCACCTGCTCGAGCGAGGCGGAGGCTCGGTCATCAACGTCGCCTCGTTCGTCGCGATCCTCGGCGCCGCGACCTCGCAGATCTCGTACACGGCGTCCAAGGGCGCGGTCCTCGCGATGTCGAAGGAGCTCGGCGTGCAGTTCGCACGCCAGGGAGTCCGTGTGAATGCCTTGTGCCCGGGTCCGGTCGAGACACCGCTCCTGCTCGCGATCTACGGCGACGACCCGGCGGCGTTCGCCCGTCGGCAGGTGCACTGGCCGACCGGTCGCCTCGGCACGCCGCGCGAGATCGTCAACGCGGCGCTCTTCCTCGCGAGCGACGAGTCGTCGTTCGTGAACGCTTCCGCGTTCGTCGTCGACGGCGGGATCACGTCCGCCTACGTGACGCCCGAGTGAAGCTCGAGCGACCCCGAGAAAACGTCTTCAGCGTCACCCTGACGAGCCAGGAGCTTTCGGCGCTCGTCGCCGCGGCGCGCATGGCGCTCGACCTGATGCGTGACGACCCGCGGGCTCCGGCCGACGCCGTGCGCATGCTCGAGCGCGTCCTCGCGGACTACGACGTGGCTCTGTCTCGACCGGAATGAGGAACGGGCGCCCTGCGCCCGTTCCACAGCTCGTTGCGGGCCACGCTAGGCGGCGACGGCCATCGCGTCTCGCACGTGGGCGGCGATCTGATCGAACTCCGCCACGAACCGGTCGTAGTCGAACGCGCGAGCGTTGAGGTACGTGCTCCAGCCCATGGTGTTCTTGGCGACGAGCGCGGCCTCGTTGATCTCCTCGTCCGTCGCGCCGAAGATGCGTGCGGACTCGGTGTGGAAGTAGACGCAGTACCGGCACCGTGTAGCGCCGGAGACCGCGAGCCCGATGAGCTCCTTGTACTTGTTCGGAATCGCCGTCTCGCTGAGCTCGAGGGCCTTGAAGCTCGCCCACTCCGTCTCGATGAGCGAGTCGGGCACCTCCGCGAAGAACTCCGGGACGACCCCGAGAGTCGTGCGAATGTCTGCCTCGACGAGTGCTCTGGACACGTGGACCTCCTTTCGATCGATCTGGTGAAGGAGGTACGAGCTTCGCCGACCGCGGCGCGGAGGCCAATCGGCCGATCGGTGGACGGCTGAGATGACCCAGGCGGGCTAGACGCCGACGACCTGGACCAGCCAGCGCCTGTCGCGCTCGCGGTCGAGCTCGAGAAAGAGCACGCGCTGCCACTGGCCGAGGCAGAGCTCGCCTTCGCGGACGGGGATCGACTCCCCTGCCGGGCCGAGGAGCATCGACATGCAGTGAGAGTGACCGTTGCCGATCTCCATGTCCTCCTCGCAGACGTTCTCCGTCCGGCGATCCCAGTCGTCGTGCGCGTAGTAGTGCTCGGTCGGGACCAGCCGCTTCAGGAGCACGGCGAAGTCCTCGAGGAACCCGCGCTCCCATTCGTTGACTCGCACCGAGCAGGTCGTGTGCGGGGAGTAGACCGAGCAGACCCCGTCGAGGACTCCGCTCTGGCGCACGGCCTCCTGGACGTCCTCCGTGATGTCCGTGACGGTCAGCCCGCCCGCGGTCCTGAGCTGGTGCTCGGCCTGGAAGGTCTTCACGACTCGTACATTCTGTCAGCCGCGGGCCGTGTGAGCTCGCCCGAACTGTCGGTTACCCTCAGCGGCGCGGGCCCGTAGCTCAGCTGGTCAGAGCAGCCGACTCATAATCGGTTGGTCCCTGGTTCGAGTCCAGGCGGGCCCACTAGTAACCATGGGGGATCGCGCCTCGCCGAAGTGGCGCAGTCCCGCAGGTGGGCCACAGAATGGGCCACGCATTCAATGTCGTGAGCTTCCGCTACCGCCTCCACGACACGACCGGCGACGACCTCGGCCTGATCGAGCATCCGGCCCCGAACGTCGAGCCGGGTGACGTGCTCGTCTGGCCGCGTTCGATCTGTAAGTCTCCGACGACACCGACTCACGATGGAGGTGAACGATGCAAGACACGAGGCTGTGGAAGATTGGGGGCCTCATCTCGGGCGTAGTCCTGATCCTGTTCGGGGTCGGCGCCCTCTACTTGGGTATCAACGGCTACCAGACCGTCGGCGACGAACTCAGCAAGGAGTCGATCGTCGGTGGGTCGGACATGTCGCCCTCGGAAATTCAAAAAGCTGCCAGCGAGGCTGGGCTTCCGTCAAGCATCGCGCTGCCGACGTGTGATGTCGTTGACGAACCGATCGACACGGGCACGAAGGCGCGCTGCTTCGCGCAGTACATGCGCATCCACGCCCTCGAAGCCACCGGTGGTCTGAGCTACGCAGAGATGGGACGCTTCCAGTCGGCCGCGAAACCGGACGACGCGGCGGGAACCAACGACGAGGCGGCGGCGGCGAAGGACGACCAGGGAAACCCGGTCTCGAACGGAGCGCGGAACATCTGGATCACCGAGACAGCGCTTGCGACCGCGCTCAACGTCTCGTACATGGCCCAGCAGATTGCAATCTTCGGCATCGTCGTCGGGATCGCGCTGCTGCTGACCGGGGTTGGGCTGCTGATCCTCGCTCTCGCGGTCTTTGGCCGCAACGAATCGGGGGCGGAGCCTCAGGGCGCCTAGGCACCCCGACGCGGTCGCGTCGGTAGGTCACCCCAATGGAGCGTCTCGCGTGCGAGAGTAGCGTCGAAGCGGAGTAAGAGGTTTCCCAAAACCCTCTGCCTAAAGCTGGCAGCCTGCCTTCCGAATTCGATGGCTGACGGGAGGCGGGCTCCAGCTTATGGGGCGGGTGCTTCCGCCGGTGCGGATCGAGGAGTGGGAGGTCGAGGCGTGCAGGCGGAGCCGATGCCACCCGCAAGACGGGGATGGACGCGGCGACCTCTAGCTGACCCCTGAAACGAAGTCATGAGCTACCCGCGGATCGAGGAGCGAGAATTGCTTTGGCAAGAGAGGGCGAGCAACAGATTTCCGACCGGGATGAACGCACTCCTGGTCTGCCCGCCATTCGGGCCGATCCCGGTAGGCTCGACCGAAAGAGCGAGCAGTTTCAGGGACCGCGCACAACAGTGACCCTCTCGCCGATGAGCCACTCCTTGAGGAAGTCCTGCTCCTGCCCCACCACTCGCAGTACGACGCGCACGGTCGTGTCGGTTCGGTCGATGTCCCGCATGACCTTCGCCTCGACCACGCCTCCCTGCTCTGGAAGGTCAATCAACACAACGTCGTTCATCTGGAGGCGCTGCACGTTGTACTCCATCGCCATGACACGAGTCTAAGCGTCGCGGGGGCACGGGATCGGTGGAGACGATCCCGAGGTCGCGGCGAAGCTGCGGATCGAGGAGTGGGACTGGAAGCGGGCGGGTGAACCTGCACAAGCTTCGGTAGCACGATGGGGTTCGTAGCGCGCGGCTGTGAGCTGGCGACGATCACACTTGCGAGGTGATTGACGACGCTGTTGATCTCGATCTGTTGATTGGCGATTGGCGCATAGCACTCGAAGCCGCCCAGGACGCACTCCGAGCAGGCAGCCACGACCTCCCAGAGGGCGAGCTTCGTATGCGGAGCCAACGACTCGCAGGCGAGCGGGGCGAAACGGTCCGCCTGCTGGATGCACTTGCCCGAGAACAACACATGAAGCACTTCCTCGTGCGCCTGATTTCCTCACCGTGGGAGTCCAAGCGGCTGCTCGGGCTGCCGGCGGACGCAGTCGCGTGTGTGTTCAACGTCGACGGCGTTCTCGTCGCAAGCGCAGCGATCCACGCGGAAGCTTGGAGAGAGATCTTCGACGAGTTCATGGCGAAGCACATCCAGCAGAGCGGTGCCCCGTTCGCATCGTTCAGCATCGCCGTGGACTACCCGAGGCACATCCACGGCAAAGCACGCGGAGCGGCGATTCATTCGTTCCTGGGCACTCGGGGAATTGCCTTACCCGACGGCTCCCCCGACGACTCACCTGATGCGGAGACCGTGAACGGGCTCGCCAACAGGAAGAATCGGGCGCTCCTACGGCTCCTCGACGAGCGTAGCGTGAAGGCGTATGAGGGCTCGCGCTTGTACCTCGAGCTGGCACACGACGCAGAGATGCGCTGCGCCGTCGTGTCCGGGAGTACGAATGCGGACATCTTGCTCGACCGCGCACACTTCGGGGCACTGATCGACGCTTGCGTCGACGGAAACGCGGTGCGGGTCGAGGGCCTCCGGAGGAAGCCCGCACCCGACATGCTGCTCGCTGCCTGCCGACGGCTTGAGGTTGAGCCCGAACGCACCGTGGTCTTCGAAACGACTCCGGATGGAGTCGCTGCCGGGCGTGCTGGGGGGTTCGAGCTCGTCGTCGCGGTCGATCGTAACGGCGAAGCGCCCTCGCTTCACGCTTGCGGGGCGGACCTCGTCGTCGCAGATCTCGGCGAGCTGCTCGAGCGCCAATTGGGTGTTGAGCATCGGTGATACCTGCGGTCATGAGGGCAGACGGCTCAACGCCGAGCGCGGATCGCCGACGTGCGGGGCGACGATCCGGAGCTGGCGGCGAGCCTGCGGATCGAGGAGCGCGTTGGCGCTCATAGCTCCCGGCGAGTCGGAGGCTGAGGCAGCAGCCGTGCCAGTCAGCTGTGGAGAGCGGCAACGTTTACCCTCCCCCGCTGTGAGCAGATCTTCAGCAGCCTGGCTTCTCGCTGCGCTTCTGCTCGGAGGGTGCGGTGGGTCGTCCGGTCACGGCGACGCGGAGAAGCAGATCACCGCTCCCGCGTACAACGGATATCCCGCGATCACCATCCCCGTCACGACGGGCGCCCCGGCACGATGCCAGCACGAGGCGCAAGCCTTCTCGCGCGAGGCGGTCGCCTTTCTCGCCCCCTTCCCATCGGACTCCGACACCCACCTGGTGATCGCGCGCCTCCAGTTCCTCGAGTTCACGGCCCATCGCTGCGAGGTTGCGATCCTGCGCAAGGCGCTCTCACGCCGGGCCACGCCGAAACAGCGACGGGCCATCGTTTCGCGGATCGAATTTGCCTTCCTGGGCGAGACCGCCCGCGCACTCACTGCTTCGTAGGTCAGCTGCCTTTCGCGGCGACGATCCCACGCTCGCGAGCTACCTGCGGATCGAGGCGCGCGAGCTCGAGGCGGGCGGGCTGAACTGACGGTTGCTTAGACGACAGCGACGATGCCGAAGACAACCGCGCCCCAGAACAAGAGACAAGCCAAGAGGCTGACGAGCAACGGCCAATTCAGCGGCTCGCGTACCGGGTCGTGAGTCGCGCCGACGGCGCCATGCGAAATCTCCATGGACGAAGTGTTCGACCCAGCTCGGACAGTTTCGTCCCCCGTATGGGCGCGACGACCCCGAGCTCGCTAGGACTTCTCGAAGACGGCGCGTGAGAATCCAGGTGCTCGCCAGCAGGCGCTCACTTTCCCCGGCTCGGCGGGTGGGAGCGGGCTCCACTACGACGAGCGCGATCGTCGCGTGCGGCTGCGAGCGTCGACGGCGAAGACGCGGGCTGCTCTCCGGGTCGAGCTCTCCGACGAGCTCGCCGCCGCGCTCGAGGCGACGCTGCCGCCGCGCGAGGATCGCGACGGGGAAGCGCCCCTCTTGCCCGGAGCGACGGCCGACAAGCTCCGCACCGCGATCGCGAGAGCCTGCCCCGCGCCGCCGGCATGCCGGTGTTCTCGCCTCACGACTTGCGGCATCGGCGTATCAGCCTGCTCCATCGGCAGGGGCGCTCGCGGGCCGAGATCGCGCGTTTCGTCGGCCAGCGCAAGCTCTCGGTCACGGCGGACACGTACACGCATGTCATGCTCGACGCTGAGCTCGACTACGCGGAGGTGCTCACATGACGAAGGACGAGTTCACGCCACGAGAGCGGGGCATTCTCGTCGGCCAAAAGTGGGCGGAGTCCTACGAAGGCGACCCGCGCGATCTTCGACCGACTGCGGACGGTGTGATCGCGACCGACCTTCGGAAAGAGATCGAGGCGATGCTCGTTGAGTCGGACGATGTTGAGACGACCGCGTTCTGGGGCGGATTCGCACACGGTGTCCGTGCGTATCTCGTCGAGCACGGCGCTTGAGAAATGAGGACCGTTTGCGGATCGAGGAACGGGAGTCTCGAGGCGGGCGGGCCCAACTGAACAGCCAGCACTCAAGACTTGCGCAGCTGGCGCAGAAGCACCAGAACGGTGAAGGCGAGCTTCAGCCGTCGCCTGTGCCTGAAGACATCGCGTGCGAATCGGAGGTGCCGTCTGAGGCTCACAGCGAGCAGCACCAGAGCGATGACGGCAGCGACGCGTCGGGGAGTCAGAACGCGCCTGCGAGATCTCTGCTGCTCCGGAGGGCGCTCCGCTGGGACGGCATCGTCCATGGCAGCGCATCCTGCCATGGCCCTGAGGGGGACGGTGTGGCGCTGACAAGGCCCGTCGAGCGCAGGAAATCTGGCGACGCGGGAGGCTAGGGGCTAGGCGGCCCGATGCACGCCGTCTCAAGCACGCCCGACTGGTATCCGATAGCAGTGACATGGCTCCTGAGCCGACAGCGAACCCTGCGCAGCCGGCGGTCTCGGCCGCCGAGATCGCAGAGGCAGCGGGTGCAAGTGATCTCTTCGTCTTCCGCCGTGTCGGTGGGCGGCGCTATGCACACATCGGCGGAGCGGGTCGGGGCGCGGGCTGGGCGGGCATCGTTGACGTCAGTGCCGACGAAGAGCCGTTGGTCGGGGCGGCATTGTCGGGCGACTCGGTGGTCCGCAGATCGCAAGCTGAGCCGTGCCATGTGCTCGGCCCGTACTATGCGCGCTCGGTCGCCGTCGTTCGCCTGAGCGATGACGCCCTTGTCGTTTTCGGATACTCGGACGACATCCCCGCGTCCGTGTCGGACGAGGAGTTGAGCGAACTTGCGCAGTTCGCGAGTGAGGGTGTGCTCGAAGTCGCCCCGGCGAAGCGGCTCGCCGATGAGCTCGAGGTCTTGAACGCCGTGCAGGACCTTCTGCATGGTCCGGGTGAGACGTTCGACGAGGCGCTCCAGCACCTCGTGGATCAGGCAACCCTGTCGCTCTCGTGTGACGTCGGGGTGGCATACATCCCGAAGCAAGGAACGATTTCGATCTGCGATCGTCGGGAGGCTCTTCGACTTTCGCTTCGAAGGGCTGAAGTGGCCGACGCGCTTGCCGTGATCGCCGAGCGGAAGAGCTTTCCGCTGTGTATCCAGCGAGCTGTCGCCGACGAGCTCCCCGCACCCTTCCGCTCATCCGATGGCGTGCTCGCCTACTACCTTCTCGAATTGACGCGCCCGCACTCGGGCTTCTTGCTCCTCATTCACACGAAGGCGTCGGCGCCGCGCGGGTTCACGCTTCTCTGCCAGTCTCTCGGGACGAAGCTCGTCGATGCTGCCGAGCCGCTTCTCGTGGCGGCGCTGCTTCGAGAAACCATGCGCGACGAGTTGGAGCGCGTAGCAGCGGAGGCAAGACGCGATCCCGTAACCGGACTCGCCAACCGCTTGGCCTGGAACGAGGAGCTGTCGACCACTACGCCGTCGATCGAGGCGCCCCTGAGCATCATTCAGTGCGATTGCCGCGGCCTCAAACAGATCAACGACACCCACGGCCACATCGTCGGTGACGAGCTTCTGCGCCGTGTGGCGGCCGCCCTTACGTCCAGTGTGCGCACGCAGGATCTCGTGGCACGGATCGGTGGGGACGAGTTCGCGATCCTCCTCGAGGGAGATGAAGACGTGGCGCATGGGATCATGGAACGAATCGAAGCGACGCTCGCATCTGGTCGTGCTGTGGGTCAGCCGGCCATCCAGCTCGCGATCGGCACGTCGACGGCACGCGACGAGAGCCTCGAAGCGGCCCAACAGCGTGCGGATGCCCAAATGCTCGAGGCGAAACGGCTGCCACGAGGAATGTCGCGTCGCATCTCCGCGTGACCGGGCCGACTGGACTCGGTGCTAACCAGTAGTTCAGCCGCTGTCCTACGCAAGAACGAGTAGGGCGTCTGAGACGGCGTTCCGAACGTCGTTCTCGCTGCTACCAGTCCCTGGAGGTGCGTCGGGCTGACGGCCTAGCAGTCGCCCGGTAAGACACCCGCGCACGAGAACGCCGGGCGCCAAGGCGGAAGAACGTCGACACGCATCCCGGTGGGCACCGGAGGACGCGCCGTCGGCTGCCGCAGTTGCGCCCGGCGGTCCGCAGCATACGGGTGGCGTACGCTTTCCCAGGACTCTCATCCGCATCACGTGAGCTTCGGGCCGACGCCCGTTGCCCACGGATTGAAGCGTGAGCTGGCCCGAGCCGATGAGAGAGATGGCGGGCGCGGCAACGCATGGTTGCCGCCGCCATGGGCAACACGCCGCGCCCGCTCTCGTATCTAGCTTCACCCCGCAAGCGACGACGCTGTCCGATCGTGCGGGATGTCACCGGATGGAGGGCCAGTCTCTCGCGACCTTCGATCGGTGCGGGCGCGGGCGATCAAGCCTGGAACAATGGAAGACCGACGCTCGTTGACGCGTCTCGTGGGACAGGGTGACTCGAGCGCGAGGGAGGTCTCGCGCGCCCGGAAAGCGGGGCTCGGCCCCAGAAGGAGGCAGGAATGACCCTGACGATCAACGACATCGCGCCGGACTTCACGGCGCAGACGACAGAGGGGGAGATCGCGTTTCACGAGTGGATCGGCGACTCGTGGGCCATCCTCTTCTCCCACCCCAAGGACTTCACGCCCGTCTGCACGACGGAGCTCGGCTACATGGCGAAGATCAAGCCGGAGTTCGACCGCCGGAACGTGAAGATCATCGGGCTCTCCGTGGACCCGACGGGCGATCACGAGGGGTGGGCACGGGACATCGAGGAGACACAGGGCGCGGCTCCGAACTACCCGATCATCGGGGACGCCGACTTCGAGATCTCGAAGCTGTACGGAATGCTCCCCGCCGAGATCGGCGGAGAGGCATCGGACCGCACCGCCGCCGACAACCAGACGGTCCGCAACGTGTTCGTCATCGGGCCTGACAAGAAGATAAAGCTCGTCCTCGTCTACCCGATGACGACGGGGCGCAACTTCGACGAGGTCCTGCGCGTGATCGACTCGCTGCAGCTGACGGCGACCCACCGCGTCTCGACGCCCGTCAACTGGAGACAGGGCGACGACGTGATCATCGCCGGCTCGGTCTCGAACGACGAGGCGAAGGAGATCTGGCCAGACGGGTGGGACTCACCGAAGCCGTACATCCGGATCGTGCCTCAGCCCGAGTCGGCGGTCCTCGCCGAGAGCCGGAACTAGCGTTTCTGCCGCAGACGTAGCAAGAGGCCCGGGTGGGCGGGCCTCTTGCTCAAGCGGCGCAACTTCGGGGCCAGGCGGATCAGCCTGCGGGGAGAGGAGTCGCGCCGGTAGCCCATACCTATTCCACATCGTGCGGACGGACACGACCTTCTCCACGTGATTTCCACACGCCGAAAGCCGCAATTTGGGAGAACTGCGTTCCGGTATCCACAGGGCTCTGGGAAACCTGTGCGTGGCTAGACTGCGACCGTGACCGGCCACACGCACGAGTACGGAACGCTGAGGGTCAAGACCGGCCTCGCGGAGATGCTCAAGGGCGGCGTCATCATGGACGTCGTCGACGCCGAGCAGGCCCGGATAGCCGAAGACGCGGGCGCCTGTGCGGTGATGGCGCTCGAACGCGTTCCGGCCGACATCAGGCGCGACGGCGGTGTCGCGCGCATGAGCGACCCCGACAAGATCAAGGAGATCCAGGAGGCGGTCACGATCCCGGTCATGGCCAAGTGCCGGATCGGGCACTTCGCAGAGGCGCAGATTCTCGAGGCGCTCGAAGTCGACTACATCGACGAGTCCGAGGTCCTGACGCCCGCGGACATCGAGCACCACGTCGACAAGTGGGCGTTCACGGTGCCGTTCGTCTGCGGTGCGACGAATCTCGGTGAGGCGCTTCGCAGGATCTCGGAGGGGGCGGCGATGATCCGGACGAAGGGCGAGGCCGGGACCGGGGACATCGTGAACGCCGTGACGCACATGCGCGCCGTGTTCGGTGCGATTCGCACGCTCCAGGCGTTGCGTGAGGACGAGCTCTTCGCAGCTGCGAAGGAGCACCGTG
This sequence comes from uncultured Gaiellaceae bacterium, assembly GCA_963709715.1. Lineage (GTDB taxonomy): Bacteria > Actinomycetota > Thermoleophilia > Gaiellales > Gaiellaceae > GMQP-bins7. The sequence continues at coordinate 128,695 of CAVPXQ010000005.1, read as the reverse complement.
CTCCCTACGATCTGGTCCGCTGGGTCGCGCAGAACGGCCGGCTCCCGGTCGTCACCTTCACGGCCGGTGGCATCGCTACGCCGGCCGATGCGTCGCTGTGCATGCAGCTCGGCGCCGACGGGGTCTTCGTCGGGTCGGGAATCTTCAAGTCCGGAGATCCCGAGCAGCGTGCGAAGGCGATCGTGGAAGCGACGACGCACTACGACGACCCGAAGGTACTCGCCGACGTCTCGGCGGGTCTCGGAGAGCCGATGGTCGGCATCTCCTCGAGCTCGCTCGACGAGAGCGAGCGGCTCGAAGTGCGCGGCTGGTAGCGACGCCTGATGGATCGGCCGCTTCGCATCGGCGTCCTCGCCCTGCAAGGGGCCTTCCGTGAGCACGCGGCCACTCTGGCCGGGCTCGGCGCCGAGGTCCGCGAGATCCGCCTTCCCGAAGAGCTCGAGGGGCTCGACGGGCTCGTGATACCAGGCGGCGAGTCCACCACGATCATGCGCCTCGCAGAGCTCTACCGCCTCGACGATGCGATCGCGTCGTTCCAGGGCGCGGTGTTCGGAACCTGCGCAGGGATGATCGTCCTCGATCGAGAGCACCTTGCTCTCGCGGATCTCGAGGTTGACCGCAATGCCTTCGGTCGTCAGGTGAAGAGCTTCGAGGCGGATATCGAGCTCGTCGACGACGCGATCCCACTGCGTGGAGTCTTCATTCGAGCGCCGCGGATTCGGAGCATGGGTGACGACGTCGAGGTGCTCGGCGAGCTCGGCGACGAGCCCGTGCTCGTCCGTGACGGCCGCTTCCTTCTGGCCTCGTTCCACCCCGAGCTGACGGACGACGCACGCGTCCACGCGCTGTTCCTGACGATGGTCGAGGAGGAGAGCGGTGTCCGGGCATAGCAAGTGGTCGTCGATCAAGCACAAGAAGGGCGCAGCCGACGCCAAGCGCGGACAGCTGTTCTCGAAGCTGTCACGGGCGATCATCGTCGCGGCGAAGGAGGGTGGGCCGGACCCCATGGGCAACCTCGCGCTCCAGAACGCGATCGAGAAGGCGCGCTCCTACTCGATGCCGAAGGACAACATCGAGCGCGCGATCGCGAAGGGCTCCGGTGCAGACGCCGAGGCGGCGAGCTTCGAGACGGTCGTCTACGAGGGCTACGGCCCCGAGGGCGTTGCCGTGCTGGTCGAGGCGCTGACCGACAACCGCAACAGGACGGCGTCAGAAGTGCGACACGCATTCACCAAGCACGGCGGCAACCTCGGTACGACGGGCGCCGTCGCGTGGCAGTTCGAGCGTCGTGGCGTCGTGATCGTCTCGGCCGGCGACGTGGACGAGGACGAGTTCGTCATGGTCGCGGCCGAGGCCGGCGCCGAGGACGTCGAGCTCGACGGAACGAGCTTCGTGGTCACGAGCGTGCCCGAGTCGATGTCCGCGGTTCGCGAGGCGCTTCAGGGCGACGGCTTCTCGATCGAGTCGGTGGAGCTCGCGATGGTGCCGAAGACGACGGTTGCGATCTCCGACGAGTCGACCGCGCGTCGCATCATGAATCTCGTCGAAGGCCTCGAGGACACCGAAGACGTGCAGGACGTGTACGCGAACTTCGACATCCCCGAGGCCATCCTCGAATCGGTAGCCTCCTAGGCGAACCTGTGGCGATCGTCGCGGCGGACACAGCGGGCAGGAGAGCGGATCGAATCGAGTCGCTTCTCTCTGCGCGCCTGTTCGTCGAGCCGCAACTCGCGAACGATCGCATCACCTTCGTCTCGAATCTCTCCGGACACCTGAGCCTCTACGCGATGGACGCGTCGGGTGGCGTGCCGGAACCACTCCTTCCTCCGCAGATCGCCCTTCAGAACCCGGAGCTCGTCGGGCGGTCACCTCTACCACGTGCTCGGCGAGCTCGAGCAGATCCTCGTGATGATCGACTCGGACGGCGACGAGAACTACGTCCCGCACGTGATTCCGATCGACGGTGGCTTTCCGGAGCGTCTCCCCTCGGAGTCCTTCGTAGGAGGCCGCTCGCATCTCGTGCATGTCGACGACGCGACGAGCATCGCCTACTTCGCGGTCGAGTCCCGCCAGGAGGCGTCGACGACGGCGATCCGCGTCGACCTCGCGGGTGGGGAGACGGAGGCTCTCTGGACGAGCTCCTACGGCGCGTTCGTCGCCGCCTGGACGCCGGACCACACGCGGGTGGCGCTCGTGGACGGCTACACGATGGGCGACATCGTTCTGTACGAGATCGACGACTCCGGAAGTCGGCGGATGCTCTACGGCACGCCGATCGAGGAGCGCGATCCCGAGGCGGACTACCCGATGTCGGGTTTCCGCGCCGGCCACGGGACGGCGAGCGGCGCGGGCTTCCTCATGACCGCGACGCTCTTCGACGACACGGGGTCGCTCGCGTACCTCGACCTCGCGGCGCCGGGCGAGATCGAGCAGGTGGCGATCGACGGTCTCGCACACCATGGTGCCGGCGAGCTCGACGGCCTCGACCATCTCGAAGGCGATCGGTACGCGCTGACGTACAACATCGACGGCTGCTCCTGGGTCTATGCCGGTGCCTTCGACGAGGGGTCGCGATCGTTCTCGATCGAGCGCGTGCTCGTCGGCGAGGGCGATCTCGAAGGTGGAGTCCTCCACGGAATCCACCACGACGTCGAGAGCGGCCGCTTCGTCGCCTCCTTCTGCACCGCGACGAGCCCGACCCAGCTTCACGTGCTTCCGGCGGAGGACGCCCCTCCGAGGACGCTGACGCGCGAACGGGCGCTGGGGCTCGCGCCCGACCTCCTCTCCATGGGTGAGGACGCATCGTTCGAGTCGCATGACGGCCTGCGCGTCTCAGCGCGCCTGTACCTCCCGTCGTCGGAGCTGGGGTTCGCAGGCCCACGCCCCCTCGTCTACTACATCCACGGCGGGCCGCAGAGCCAGGAGCGTCCGAACTTCGCGTGGTTCTCGATGCCGCTGATCCAGATCCTGACGCTCGAGGGCTTCGCAGTCTTCGTTCCCGAACGCCAGGGGCTCGACGGGGTACGGCCTCGCCTACTCGAAGCGTGTCGATCGCGATTGGGGAGGGCTCGATCGCCTCGATCACGTCCATGCCATGACCGAGGTGCTTCCGGCCGACGAGCGCGTGGACACCACGCGTGCGGGCGTCGTGGGCCGGTCCTACGGCGGCTACATGACGCTGACACTCGCTGCACGGCATCCCGAGCTCTGGCGCGGTGCTGTCGACATGTTCGGCCCCTATGACCTCTTCACGTTCATGGATCGCCTGCCCGAGACGTGGAAGCCGTACTTCGCGCTCGCGGTGGGCGACCCCGAGAAGGATCGCGAGTTCCTCACCGATCGGTCGCCGAAGACGCACATCGCGGACATCTCGAGCCCGCTCCTCGTCATCCAGGGCCAGAACGATCCGCGCGTCGTCGAGCAGGAGTCTCGGGACGTCGTCGAGCAGCTGCGGGCGCTCGGACGGGACGTCGACTACCTCGTCTTCGAGGATGAGGGACACGACGTTCTCAAGCTCGCGAACCGCGTTCGCTGCTACGAGACGATCGTCGGTTTCTTCTCGCAGCATCTCGCGTAGAACGCTGTTAGGGTGCACGCCGATGCGCTGGCTTGCCGTCTTCGTCCTGGCCCTGTCCCTCGTCGCCGCCGGGTGCGGTGGCGGCAACGACGAGGCTGCGACAGACACGACGACCACGACCGAGACGACCACGACCGATACGACTACGACCGACGAGTCGGCGACGGACGAGACCGAGACCACGGATACGAGCGGTTCTGGATCGCTCGGGGACGTGAGCGGGGACTGCCTCGCGGCCGTCACGGCGTTCGTGGCGCTCGGCCAAGCCGTCGGTGGGTCGGGCGGCGGCAACACCGAGGACGTTCTCAATGCCCAGAAGGCGTTCGACGATTACATCGCCAAGGCACCGGACGAGATCAAGAACGATCTCCAGGTGATCGCAACTGCCTATGGCAAGTACATCAAGGCAGTGAGCGACCTCGGCCTGGCGCCTGGTGAGACTCCGAGCACGGACCAGCTCGCTCAGCTCTCCGGCGCCTCGGCGGAGCTCACGACCCCCGAGGTCCAGGCAGCCTCCGAACACTGGAACGCCTGGGCCACGCAGGAGTGCCCGAGCGGCTAACGGTCGTCGGCTCCCGACGACGTCCGCGAAGGAACGTCCGAGGGCCTGCATAACTTCTCCATGTGAAGGTCCTCGGCATCGACCCAGGGACGGCTGCGTGCGGGTACGGGATCGTCCACGGAAGCGACGGGCGCCTCCGGGCGGTGGTGTCGGGATGCTGGCGGACGTCCGCGCGGGAGCGGCTCGACGTGCGGCTGCTGACGATCTTCGAGGGAGTGCGAGGGCTCATTGCGGAGCACGAGCCCGACGCCGTCGCGCTCGAGGAGTCCTACGTGGGTGCCGACGCCCGCATCGCGCTCTCCGTCGGTCAGGCGCGCGGCGCCGTGCTCGTCGCGGCCGCCGCGGCCGGAGTCGACTGCACGGAGTACGCGCCCGCCCGGGTGAAGCAGACGATCTCCGGTTACGGACGCGCCGAGAAGGGACAGATGCAGCGAATGGTGACGCTGATACTCGGTCTCGACGCCGAGCCCCGCTCGTCGCACGAGGCCGATGCGTACGCGGTCGCCATCTGCCATGCGCTCGGGTCGCCGCTGGCCGGGATCGCGCGATGATCTCGAGGCTGCGCGGCGCCGTCGCGGGACGAACCCTCGACGGAATCGTGATCGACGTCGGGGGAGTCGGGTATCTCGTGAACGCGACTCCGAGCGTCCTCCGGCGTGCCGACGGCGCCTCCGAGGTCACCGTGGAGACCTACCTGTACGTCCGCGACGACGCACTCCAGCTCTACGGGTTCTCCGATGCGGCCGAGCGAGCGCTGTTCGTCCAGCTGCTCGGCGTCGGCGGGGTCGGGCCGAAGGTCGCACTCGCCGTCGTCTCGAGCGCCCCGTCCGAGGAGCTCAGGCGTGCGATCGCGCTCCGTGACCCGGCCCGCTTCCAGGCGATCCCGGGCATCGGCAAGAAGACGGCGGAGCGGATCGTCCTCGAGCTCGAGGGCTCGATCGGCGACGCCTCTCCGGTCGGAGCTGGCGGCGCCCCGAGCGAGCTCGTCGCGCGCGACGCGCTCGTGGAGCTCGGGTACTCGGTCGTCGAAGCCGAGCAGGCTCTCGCCGTGGTCGACCCCGATCTTCCTGCCGAGGAGCGCGTGCGCGAGGCGCTTAGGAGCGCCGCGTGAGCAGCCAGTTCCTGGCTCCTTCGCTGCGCGAGGGCGACGAGGAAGTCGAGCAGTCGCTCCGCCCGCGGCGACTCGACGAGTTCGTCGGTCAGGAGCGGACGAAGGAGCAGCTCGAGATCGCGCTCGCAGGCCGCCAAGGCCCGCGGCGAGGCGCTCGACCATGTGCTCCTGGTGGGGCCGCCGGGCCTCGGGAAGACGACGCTCGCGACGATCATCCGGGAGGAGCTCGACGTCGGCATCAGGACGATCGCCGGTCCCGCCCTCGAGCGGAAGGGCGACATGGCGGCGATCCTCACGGGGCTCGACGAGAAGGACGTCCTCTTCGTCGACGAGATCCATCGCGTCAACCGGGCGATCGAAGAGATCCTCTACCCGGCGCTCGAGGACTTCCGCCTCGACATCGTCGTCGGTCAGGGAGCAGGCGCTCGGACGTTGACCCTCGACCTTCCACCGTTCACGCTCGTCGGGGCGACGACGCGGACCGGGTTGCTCACGACGCCGCTGCGCGACCGCTTCGGCATGACGTTCCGGCTCGGCTACTACGAACACGACGAGCTTGCGACGATCGTCCGCCGCTCGGCCGGCATCCTCGCAGTCGAGGTCGCCGACGAAGCTGCCGACGAGATCGCCTGCCGGGCCCGGGGGACCCCGCGCGTCGCGAACCGGATCCTCCGCCGGATCCGCGACGTCGCCGAGGTCCGGCACAGTGGTGCCGTCACGATCGAGGTCGCGCGCGAGGCGCTCGAACTCCTCGAGGTCGACGAGGCCGGGCTCGAGCGGGTCGACCGCGAGCTGCTGTCCGCGATCGCCTACAAGTTCGGCGGAGGGCCGGTCGGGCTGTCGACGCTCGCCGTCTCCCTCGGAGAGGAGCCGGACACGATCGAGGACGTCTACGAGCCGTATCTGCTCCAGCTCGGCTTCCTCCAGCGAACGCCGCGCGGTCGGGTGATCACCGAGCTCGGTCGTGACCACATCGGGGCACCCCCAAAGGCCGAGGGGCTCTTCTAGCGATGTCGAGGCACATGTGGACACCCGGAGCGGCAGGCCCGCTCGACGAGTTCGTCGGCCGGCTGACGCGGATGGTTACGGCGTTCGCGAGCGAGCACGAGCTCGAGCAGGCCGAGGTCACGCGTCGAGCTCGTCGACGGGTCGCGGCACATCGTCGCGACGACGAGCGCGGATCCCGGCTTCGGGTTCTTCTCCTTCACGCCGCACCGCGACGACGACGACGACGAGCCGGGCAGGATGATCGTCCCGATCGGAGCCGTGCGGTCGATCGAGATCTCCGTGCCCGACCCCGAGCGGCCGTTCGGCTTCGTCCCGATCGACTAGGCGGGCGCTAGCCGCGGTACTGCAGCTCGCTCCAGGACGGAACCGGCGCGAGCTCGAGAAGCGTCCGCCCGCCCTGCGGCTCCGCGTAGCCGAAGTCGCCCGTGTCGTCGATCCACGAGACGTCGAGCAGGCCCTCCTTCACGCGGTGGTCGAGCCAGGCGCCGCGGAACACGAGCTTGCGCAGCCAGTAGACGAGCGACTCGCCGTTCTGAAGCGAGACGCGCTCCCAGTGCCGGACGAGGTAGAGCCCGAGCCCGCTCCGCGGATCCTCGATGCGGCCGTCGGCGACGAGCTCGACGAGGTCCGCGGCCTCCTGCTCGTCCACGTCGTTCGACCCGATCAGCTCGATGCGGACGGCTGCGGCGATGACGCGCTCCTCGAAGTCGTGCGCCGAGAACTCGAAGCGGTGGCCGAGGAACTCGACGACGAAGTCGTCCCCCGAGCGGTAGTTGGCAGCAAGCACGGCGTCAGCGTATCTAGGCTCTCCGACGTGAACGATCGTCGTCTGTGGGCCGTGATGGCCGTCGTCGTGGTCGCGATCTGGCTCGCAGGCGCGGCGGTGACGAAGTACTCGCTCGAGCGGATGGCGTACTACACGCCGATCGCGGTCGTCGTCGTCGGGGCGACCGTCGGGCTCGTCGTGCTGTGGGTGAAGGTCGTCACCGACTCGCTGCGCCGCCGCCGCGACGAGCGCTCCTGACGGCGTCCGACCGCCTCCGTACCGTCACCGTGAGTGACGAGTCCCTGGACGATCCCCCCGTTGGACGTGCGCCGCGCCCGCGAGCTCGCGACTGAAGCTCGGGGTCAGCGAGATCACGGCGTCGGTGCTCGCGCGTCGCGGCTACGACGAGCCGGAAGCCGCCCTGCAGCTTCCTCGACGCCGAGCTTCCGGCGCACGATCCGTTCCTGCTCGGTGACATGGACGCTCGCCGTCGAGCGGATCCGCGCCGCGGTCGCGCGCGGCACGCGCATCTGCGTGCACGGCGACTACGACGTCGACGGGATCTGCGCGACGGCGCTCGCCGTGCTGCTTCTTCGCGAGCTCGGCGCGGACGTCGTATGGCATCTGCCGAGCCGGTTCGAAGAGGGGTACGGCGTCTCGCGCGAGACCCTCGACCGACTCGCCGACGACGGCGTCGGGCTCGTGCTCACCGTCGACTGCGGGATCACGGGCGGTCGAGGAGATCGCCGAGGCGAAGGCCGCGGGCCTCGACGTCGTCGTGACCGACCACCATCGACCCGGAGACGTCCTTCCCGACTGTCCGATCGTCGCGACGCGTCCTTCGCAGTATCCGTTCCCGGAGCTGTGCGGAACCGGCGTCGTCTACAAGCTCGGCGAGGCGCTCCTCGGCGCCGACCACCCCGCGGTTCGGCGGAGTCTCGATCTCGTCGCGCTCGCGACGATCGCCGACGTCGTCCCGCTCGTCGACGAGAACCGCGCGCTTGCCTCGGCCGGGCTACGTGCCCTCGCGGCGACGTCGCGTCCGGGGCTGCAGGCGCTCATGCGCAGCGCCCACGTCGATCCTGCGACCGTCGACGCCGGCGCCGTGGGCTTCCGGCTCGCCCCGCGGATCAACGCCGCTGGACGGCTGGGTCGCCCCGACGTCGCGCTCGAGCTCGTGCTCACCGACGATCACGGACGAGGCGCGACGCTGCGCCGACGCGCTCGAGGAGCTCAATCGCGACCGCCAGGCGGTCGAGGACCGGATCCTGCGAGAGGCCGTCGAGGTCGTGGAGTCGATGCCCGAGCCGCGGCGACGACGACGGGCTACGTCCTCTGGAGCGAGGACTGGCACGAGGGCGTGATCGGAATCGTCGCATCGCGTCTCGTCGAGCGGTTCCACCGGCCGATCGTGCTCATCACGCGCTCACACGAGGGCTGGAAGGGCTCCGGACGCTCGATCCCGGGCTTCGACCTGCACGGCGCGCTCGCGGCGTGCTCGACGCACCTCGAGCGCTTCGGAGGTCACCGAGCGGCTGCCGGGCTCTCGATCGCGGAGTCGCAGCATCGCGGCGTTCGCGGACGACTTCGCCGCGCATGCCGACGCCAGCTCGGTCCCGAGGACATGTTCGAGATCGTCGCCGTCGACGCGGTCGTCTCGGCGCGCGACCTCACGCTCGAGCTCGCCGAGGAGCTCGCGCGGCTCGCGCCCTTCGGCCTCGGCAACCCGGACGTGACGCTGCTCGTACCCGCGACGGAGGCGGTGACGCCCGCGACGGTCGGCGAGGGCAAGCACCTTCGCTTCCGCGTGCGCCAGCACGGACGCGACGCGCGGAAGCGCGATCGCGTTCGGCCAGGGCTCTCAGCTCGATCGCCTGCGGGCCGTCGGCCTCTTCGACGTCGCGTTCCGGCTGAAGGAGAACCACTGGAACGGGACGGTCGCGCCGCAGCTCGTCGTGCGCCGGATCTTCGACACGGCCGACGGCTACGAGGAGCTGCGGGCGCGCTTCGCCGACCTGTGGCGCCAGGGCGAGTCCGCGTGGACGCCGGATGCGCGGCGCGTCTTCGCCGAGCTCGCTCTCGACGAGGACGGAGCGGCGCGTCGCCAGCTCCTCGAGTCGGAGTCGTTCAGGGCACTCCTGCTCGACGCGGCATTGCCGCGCGCGGCGTAGCGCTCAGCCGAGGCCGGGGCGGGACGGCACGAGCGCGTCGCGCATCGCGAGGGCGAGACGCCGAGCGTTACGCCGGCGCCACCAGCGGCGAATAGTTGCTCATGGAGCCGTCCGAGTTCGCCGGCCACGGCTGCCTCCTCGCGGCGCAGGAAGGGTCGAGAAACCGCGCTCAGTACACTGATCTCATGAGTGTCCTCGACGCCAAGACGGCATCGCGAAGACCTGGTCGAGGAGCTGATCGCCGAGGTCGAGGCGTACAACCCGGACGTCGACAAGGAGCTCCTGCGGCGCGCATTCGAGTTCGCCGAGCGCGCGCACGCGGTCAGACCCGCAGGTCGGGCGAGGAGTTCATCCACCATCCGCTCGGCGTCGCGCGGATCTGCGCGGAGCTCCATCTCGACGAGCAGACGATCGCCGCAGCGCTCCTGCACGACGTCATCGAGGACACCGAGTCCGATCTCGAGGAGCTTCGCGCCGAGTTCGGCGCGGACGTCGCGCAGCTCGTCGAGGGCGTGACGAAGCTGACGCGGATCAGCTTCCAGAGCCGCGAGCAGGCCGAGGCCGAGAACTACCGGAAGATGATCGTCGCGATGGCGCAGGACGTCCGCGTCATCCTCATCAAGCTCGCCGACCGCCTCCACAACATGCGGACGATCGAGTACCTCGGCAAGCAGAAGCAGGCGCAGAAGGCGCGCGAGACGCTCGAGGTGTACGCGCCGCTCGCGCACCGACTCGGTATCCACGCGCTCAAGTGGGAGCTCGAGGACCTCGCGTTCCAGACGCTGCATCCGCGCAAGTACGCCGAGATCAAGGCGATGGTCGCCGATCAGCGCGCCGATCGCGAGGAGCAGGCGGAGAAGGCGGCGGAGATCCTCGGCGACGAGCTCGCGAAGGCGGACGTGCCGGCGGACATCACGGGCCGCGCGAAGCACCTCTACTCGATCTACGACAAGATGGCCAAGCGCGGCCGCGAGTTCAACGAGATCTACGACCTGACCGCGCTCCGCGTCATCTGCGAGCGCTCGGGCGAGGAGGGGACGCGCGACTGCTACGCGGCGCTCGGCCTCGTCCACTCGCTCTGGAAGCCGATGCCCGGCCGCTTCAAGGACTTCATCGCGATGCCGAAGCTCAACCGCTACCGCTCGCTGCACACGACCGTGATCGGGCCCGAGGGGAGGCCGCTCGAGATCCAGGTGCGCACGCGCGAGATGCACGAGGAGGCCGAGTACGGCGTCGCCGCGCACTGGGTGTACAAGCGGGGTCGAGCGAGCGAAGACCGACGACGAGTGGCTCACGTGGGTCAAGTCGCTCATGGACTCGCAGGCACGACGAGCAGGACCCGGGCGAGTACATGCGCAGCCTGCGCACCGACCTCTTCGCCGAGGAGGTCTACGTCTTCACGCCGAAGGGCGAGGTGAAGGTGCTTGCCGTCGGGCGCGACGCCGATCGACTTCGCCTACGCCGTGCACACGGACGTCGGGCACCGCACGGTGGGGGCGAAGGTGAACGGCCGCATCGTCCCGCTGCACTACCGGCTGCGGAGCGGCGACTTCGTCGAGATCCTCACCTCGAAGTCCGGGCCGCGGGCCCGTCGCGCGACTGGCTCGCGCTCGTCACCTCGTCGCGCGCGCGCAACAAGATCCGCCAGTGGTACCAGCGCGAGACGCGCGGCGAGACCGAGGCGAAGGGCCGCGACCTCCTCGACCAGGCGCTGAAGGCCCAGAAGCTCCCGTACCGCAAGCTCCAGGGCTCGAGCGTGCTCGCGCAGGTGATCCGCGAGACCGGCTTCAAGAAGGCCGAGGACTTCTACGTCGCGCTCGGCGCGGGGAAGCTCTCGCCGACGCAGATCGTCAACAAGGTCATCCAGCGGCTGAAGACCGACGAGGTCGCGCCGAGCCGGTCGTCACGACGAAGCCCGCGCGCGCGAAGAAGGCCGTCTCGAGCGATCGCGTCGGCATCAACGTCGTCGGCGTCGAGGACGTGCTCGTCCGTCTCGCGAAGTGCTGCACGCCGGTTCCCGGGCGACGCGATCGTCGGCTACATCTCGATGGGTCGCGGCATCACCGTGCACCGGGAGGACTGTCCCAACGTGCGCGCGCTCCAGCGCAACCCCGAGCGCTTCACCGAGGTCGAGTGGGAGGGAGGCGCCTCCGCCGGCTTCCTCGTCCAGATCGCGGTCGACGCGTGGGATCGCGCGCGGCTCCTCGAGGACGTCGCGCGGACGTTCGCCGAGCACGGCGCGAACATCGTCTCCTACGGCGGCGTCGTCGAGGACGGGATGGCGCGAGAACTGGTACACGGCCGAGGTGGGGGAGGTGAAGGAGCTGCGCTCGCTCCTCACCGCGCTTCGCAACCTCGACGCCGTCTTCGACGCGTATCGCGTCACGCCGAGCTAGCTCGGCCAGTCCGGCACGCTCGCGCAGCGAGGCGAAGTCGTCGTCGACGCTCGGCGTACTCGCGGAGAGCCGGGTCGCAGCTCGAGCGCGCGGCGGATGTCGCGATCGCGTCGTCCGCCCGGCCGAGGAGCGCCTCCGCGCGACGCGACGTTGTAGAGCATCGCCGGGTGATCGGGGCGCCGCTCGAGAGCGTCCTCCAGCTCTGCGAGATACGCGTCGTAGTCCCCGGCGTTGCGGTGGCGGGTGGCCGCGAAGAAGTCCTCCCAGGGCGACGGCTCGTACGCGCGCGTCGCGCGGGCCGCCGACCGCGAGCACCTGCGTCCCCGGCTCGTCGGCGCGCGCGTGGCGCACGATCGTCGGATCGCGGATGAAGACGACCGTGCCTGCCGGCTGCGTCGAGCGTCCTCGCCGTCGAGCGTGAACGTCGCGCGGCCGCTCAGCACGACGTAGACCTCCTCGTGCCCGAGCGTGCTCTCCTCGTGCTCCTCGACGACGTCGTCGCCCGCGTTCGTGGCGACGTACGCGTTGATCCCGAACGCGCCGATGTCGAGCGTCCGTCGGATCGGTCGCCAGAGGAGCGTCCCCTTCACGACCGAGATCGGCTCGATCTCGTCGAGTCGGACGCTCTCGCCAGCCGTCTGGCATGCGCATCTAGCCTCCGTCGCTTCACCGCGACGGGCTGCGCGTAGACGAGGTACCGCTGGCTCGCGAAGAAGCGCGGATGGCACGCCTGCAGGACGAGCTGCTCATGGTGCGTGCGACTCGAGGACGGAGACGTCGTTGTCGTCGACGATCCGGTGGCCGGTCACGCGGTACGACGACCGTCGCGTAGGGGAGCTCGAGCAGTGATCGGATCGCCCCGCCGAAGCTCGTTGATATCCCCGAACGGCGCGCCGTAGGTCGTGCGATGACCGGCGATGTAGACGAGCTCGCGCTCGCCTGGCATGTACGTATCGAGGTGCCGTCCCGGTCCCGCGTCGGAGGTCGGCGTGTCGGTTCCGTTGACCACGACCGCGCTGAGCCCGAGCCGTGGAATCCGCAGCCGCGCGATCGCGTCACCGTCGTCGCTCGCGAGCCGGAAACGGCGTAGCCTCGGGTCGCACGTCGTCGAGCCGCGGCTTCGGCGCGCCGGGGCGTGACACCGTCGGGCGGGTGGGGCGCCACGTCTCGAACTCGGTCCTCCAGCGTCGACTCGAGCCTGTCGCTGCTCGTACGCTGTGTAAGCCGTCGTGAACGGGTCCTTCCACAGGTACACCGTGGCGGCCCACGCGAGGATGCCGATGCCGATGACGAGTAGAACCGTGCCGATGCGATGTCGCATGATCGATCACAGAGTAGGGAGACCGTCTCGGACGGAGCGTTCGTGAGGCTCGAGTGACGCGGACACGCAGGACGTATCTCCTGGCAGCGGCGGTTGCGGCGATCGTGTCCGCGGCGAACGGGAGCCAGGGTGCCTACTTCTCGCAGTCGTGGGGATGGGTCGCGCTCGCATTCCTCGTGCCGACCACCGTGCTGCTGATCCTCGATCGCGTCGAAGCGCCGGGCCGGCTCCGTATCGCTTTCGCCGGGTTGATGACCGCGTTCGGGGCATGGGTCGCGCTCTCCACCCTCTGGTCGGACGGTATCTCGGCGCCGCTTCGCGAGACGGAACGGATGGTGGCGTACGTTGCTCTCGTGCTCGCGATCGCGCTGGTGCTCCGCCGCGGCGACGGGGCGGGTGTGATCGCGGGCATCGTCGTCGGTGTCGCGATCGTCTGTGGCTATGCGCTGGCCACGCGAACGCTCCCGGACATCTTCGAGACGTACGACAACCCGGCCCTGCCGTACCGGCTGGCCGCACCCGTCGGATACTGGAACTCGCTGGGATTGCTCGCCGCCATGGGCTTCGTCGTCTCGTTCGGTGTCGTTGCGCATGCGCGGCGCGCGTGGCCTGCGCTGGCCGCTGCAGCGGCGATGCCGCTTCTCGCAACGACGCTCTATTTCACATTCAGCCGCGGCGCCTGGGGTGCGCAGGTGTTCGGCTTTGCGGCAATGGTCGCGTTCGATCCCCGTCGTGTTCGCCTGCTCTGGGTCAGCGTGGTGGTCTCCGGACCGTCGCTCTTCGCGGTCCTGTTTGCGTCACGCCAATTCGGGCTCACCCACGAGGACGCCCCACCGGAGCGCGCCGTGGCCGACGGTCGGCAGGTCGCCGCCCTTCTCGTCGTTCTCGCCGTGTGCACGGGCGCTCTCGCGTGGGCGGCGCGCCGCGTCGCACGGCGCGTTCGGGTGTCGCCGTCGGCCAGGAAAGGAGTGAACGTCGTGCTCCTAGGCGGCGTGGCCGTGGCGATGATCGGCGCTCTTGTCGCCGCAGGCGGCCCGGTACACGGTGCCGAGGTGCTCAGGGCGCGCTTCGAGGCGCCTCCTCCAGCTGATCAGACGGATCTCAACGCGCGTCTGGTGAGCTTCTCGGGCAGCGGACGCGCCGAGCAGGTTCGTATCGCGATCGACGCGGGCCGTGAGCGTCCGCTCGTCGGCGAGGGTGCTGGCTCCTACGAGGCCCGCTGGTACGAGTTCCGTCGAACCGAGTATGCGATCCGCGACGCCCATTCCCTCTACGCGGAGACGTTCGGGGAGCTCGGGGTGGTCGGGCTCGTCGTGCTGTGCCTGTTGCTGCTCGTCCCGGTCGTGGGCGGGGTGACCGCGCGGAGGTCTCGCTTCGTCCCTGCGGCAATGGGCGCCTATCTGGCGTGGGCGGCGCACAGCTCGCTGGACTGGAACTGGGAGCTCGTCGGCGTGACGATGGTCGCGCTTCTCGCCGGGAGTACGGCCCTCCTTGCCTCCGAGCGGGGGCTGCGAGTGCCGCTCGGGCCGAACGTACGGCTCGGCCTCGTTGCCGGAAGCATGGCGCTCTCCATCGCCGCGGTCGTGAGTCTCGTCGGGAACCAGGCGCTGTTCGCGGGGCGGGACGCGGTCGCCGATCGAGAGTGGAAGGCTGCGCTCGGGCACGCCCGTAAGGCTGAGACGCTCCTACCCTGGTCGTACGAGCCACACGTCGTGTATGGCGATGCAGCTGCTGGGCTGGGCGATCGTCGCGGCGCGATCGCCGCGTACGGTAGGGCCCTCGACCGGGCTCCGAACAACTGGCGGATCTGGTTCCGCCTCGCGGAGGTGTCACAAGGAGCGCAACGCGTCCGCGCGTACAGGCGCGTGCACGAGCTCAACCCGTTCCAAGCGGGACTCCCTGCGTACGCGTATCGGGCGGGGCGCTAGCGCTGACGCCGCTCGCGGCGACGAAGCGCGACGCCGGCGCCGGCGAGGCCGAGACCGACGATCACGACTCCCGCGAGCGAGAGCCCGGTGTTCGGAAGGGCTGCCGCGCCTGTACCCGAGGCCTGGCCACTGCTCGTCGTGGAGGCCTGCTCTCCGGAAACCTGTGGGCCCTCAGGTTCTGACTCTGTCGGAGGGAGCAAAGGTCCTGTCGGAACCGAATCACAATCCTCGGGGTTTTCGACCTCCGAGTCGTCGGGGCAGACGTACTGATCAGCAGCCGACGTTAGAGGGTGTGCCGCATACGCCGAGCCGCCGAGCGCGAGAAAGAGGCCTACGACGAGGACGATGTACGCGAGAGCGAACACCAGATTCGACCACCGCAGCTTGCCCATCCCCAGTACCTCCCTCTGACTCCCTCACCCGGAGCATACACGCATGGCCGGGCGGATCGGCACTAGACCAAGGTCTAGGCATGCCCTGGACTCGGGGCGGTCGCGCCTACGGGCGCACGCCGAGCGTGACCCGGATCGTGCGACGCGAGCCGTCGCGCAGGACCGTGAGCCGGACTTCGTCACCGGGCTGATGCGCATCGATCGCACTCTGGAGTCCCGTCGACGACGTCACCTTCACGCCGTCGACCTCGACCACGACGTCACCGCCGGTCGGCTGTTCCTCCCCGTCCACGACCGCAGTGCCCGTCGCCGGGCGAAGGCCCGCCTTCTCGGCCGGCGCTCCGGCCACGACCTCGGTGACCGCGACTCCCTCCGGAATCTGAGTCATCCGGACGCCGAGGTACGCGTGCTCGACTTCGCCGGTCGACACGAGCTGGCGGACGATGGAGCGCACCGTGTTCGACGGGATCGCGAACCCGACCCCGTCAGATCCACCCGATTCGCTCTCGATCTGTGCGTTCACACCGATCACGCGCCCGGCGCGGTCGACGAGCGGCCCGCCCGAGTTGCCGTGGTTGATCGCGGCGTCGGTCTGGATCGTGTTCGTGATCGTGTAGTCGTTCGGCGCGGTCATCTGGCGGTGGAGCGCGCTGACGATGCCGCTGGTCACCGTCCCCTCGAGCCCGAACGGGCTTCCGAATGCGAGCACGGGATCCCCGACCCGGAGGGCACTCGAGTCTGCGAGTCGGAGCGGAACGAGGAGCGTCTTCGGCGCGTCGACGCGGAGAACGGCGAGATCGGTCGAGGCATCAGTCCCCACAACCCGCGCTGGGAACTGCTGTCCGTTCCAGAAGCTCACGGCGATGGACGAGGCGCCTGCGACCACGTGCTGGTTCGTGACGATGTACCCGGCCTCGTCGTAGACGAACCCGGAGCCCTGGGACTGCGACTGCGAGCCGAAGTCCGCACTGCTCGTAGCCGCGATCTCGACCACGGCCTTGGACGTCCGATCGTAGATCTCGCTTATCGGAAGCTCTCGCTGGGACGCCGGCTCGGACCCCTGCACCGTCACCTGCCTGACGACCGTCTTGGTACCTCCGTTCACGAGGGCGATGGCTGCTGCGCCGAACCCGATGCCGAGCACCAGGGTCGACACGAGGGCAGCGACGACGAAGGGGTGTGCGAGTTCGCTGAGTCACGGTTCCACTCATAAGTCTGGCTGATATGCCAGCAGCGGCGGATGAGCATCCGCTGAGCGCGGGCTAAGAAGTCGGTAAGACACCGGGCCAGCGCGGATTCGTGCGATCACAATGCGGGCGATGAAGATCCTGGTCGTCGACGACGAGCGAGCGGTTCGGGAGTCGCTGCGCCGTGCACTCGACCTCGAGGGGTACGAGGTCGAGCTGGCCGGCGACGGCGAGGACGCGCTCGCCCTGCTGTCCGGATCGCGCCCCGTCACCCGACGCGGTCGATCCTCGACGTCCTCATGCCGGGCATCGACGGGCTCGAGGTGTGTCGACGCCTTCGCTCGCACGGCAACACGGTTCCGGTGCTGATGCTCACCGCGCGCGCCGAGGTCGACAGTCGCGTCGCCGGGCTCGATGCCGGCGCCGACGACTACCTCGCCAAGCCGTTCGCGCTCGCCGAGCTCCTCGCACGGCTGCGGGCCCTGCTTCGGCGGTCGGGAAACGGCGAGGTCCTCGACGTGCTGCGCTTCTCCGACCTCGAGCTCGACGTCGGGACACGGGAGGTGCGCCGCGGCGACCGGTCGATCGACCTCACGAGGACCGAGTTCGCGCTCCTCGAGCTGTTCCTGCGCAATCCGAGGCAGGTGCTCACACGCTCGATCATCTTCGAGCGAGTGTGGGGGTACGACTTCGGGCCGACGTCGAACTCGCTCGATGTCTACATCGGATACCTCCGCCGCAAGACAGAGGACGGCGGCGCGCCGCGCCTGATCCACACCGTTCGGGGTGTGGGCTATGCCCTCCGCGAGGCGTGACGTGAGCTTCCGGGCACGTATCGCCGTCGGATCCGCCGCGGCCGTTGCGCTCTCGATCGTTGCGGCGTCGATCCTCGTGTACCTCATCGCACGTCAGCAGCTGCGGGCGCCCGTCAACGACGCTCTCGAGGCACGCGCCGCAGAGATCTCACGACGACCTCTCGGTGTGTTCGAGACCCCGGACGGGAAGTCGTTCCTCGCCCTGAGACCCGAGTTCGGCGAGGCAGGAGGCTACGTCCAGCTCGTCCGAGCGGACGGGAGCACGCTCGTGCCCCCGCAACAGCAGGTCGAGCTCCCCGTGGGAGACGACGTCGTCGCGGTCGCCGGTCAGACGCACGGAATGCACTGGGAGGACGTCACCGTCGACGGGACGCACCTGCGCGTGCTGACGTTTGCCTATGGGCCCGACTCGGCCGTCCAGGTCGCGCGGCCACTGACCGAGGTCGAGCAGTCGCTCGATCGGATCGGGCTCTACCTCCTGCTCATTGCGATCGGAGGCATCGTCATCGCAGGCGGTCTCGGCCTGCTGGTTGCACGCGCCGCGCTCGCGCCCGTCAGGCGCCTCACGACTACCGTCGAGCGGGTCAGCGAGACGAAGGATCTGTCGGAGAGGATCGATGTCGACGGGAGTGACGAGCTCAGCAGGCTTGCAGCGAGCTTCAACTCGATGCTGGCAGCGCTCGAGGAGTCGACCCGGGCGCAACGCCAGCTCGTCGCCGACGCGTCGCACGAGCTCCGGACACCCCTCACGAGCGTGCGAACGAACATCGAAGTGCTCGCGGGAGACCGCTCGCTGCCGGTCGAGGAGCGCCGCCGGCTGCTCTCGGACGTCGTCGAGCAGCTCGGGGAGATGACGACGCTGATCGCCGAGCTGATCGAGCTCGCGCGTGCGGAGCAGCATGCGACCGACCCGGAGGACGTGCGCCTCGACCTTCTCGTTTCCGACGTCGTGGAGCGCGCCCGACGCAACCGTCCGGAGGTCGTCTACGCGGTCGAACTCGAGCCGACGGTCGTCCCCGGTGTACCGGCGACGATCGAGCGGGCAGTCGGCAACCTCCTCGACAACGCGGCAAAGTGGAGCCCGGCCGGGGCGGAGGTGGAGGTCGAGGTGCGGGACGGACGCCTCGTCGTCAGGGATCACGGACCGGGCATCGCCGACGAGGACCTTCCGTACGTCTTCGACCGCTTCTATCGGGCACGGGCTGCACGCGGCATGCCGGGGTCGGGCCTCGGGCTCGCGATCGTCCGCCAGGTCGCCGAGTCTCACGGCGGCGCGGTCGTCGCCGAGAACGCCGAAGGCGGCGGCACGCGCATGGTGCTGACCCTTGCAGCCCCGACCCACGCGGTCGCAGGCGCTCCTTCTTAGCGAGCTCTTAGTCGTCGCTCACGGCGCTCTCACGAGCGGCCGCTTAGATCCGCGCCATGTTCTTTCTCACGTACATGCTCTCGGAGCTTCGGCGGCGCAGCGGGCGCACGATCCTCACGGCGCTCGGTCTCGGTCTCGGGTCGGGCTCGTCGTGACGGTCAGCGCGCTCTCGACGGGGCTCGATCGCGCTCAGGCCGCGATCCTCGATCCTCTCACCGGGGTCGGAACGGACATGTCCGTCTCGCGCCCGATCGACTTCTCGCCGCACGCAGGGCGGCGGATTTCCGCAGCTCTCGGGCGAGGAGCGCAAGCAGCTCCAACAGGAGAACGGTGGAGGCCGCTTCGGGCTTCGCAACCTTGGCACTCCTGGCGACAAGTTCTCGCGCGACGACTTCGTCTCGGCCGCGCAGCTGTCCTTCCCGGCATCGGCCGTCACGAAGATCGGGGCCGTCGACGGCGTCGCGCTTGCGGCGGGTGGCCTGACGCTCGATTCGATCCACATCGAAGGCGTGGTCCCGGATCAGGGTGCTCAGAACGGGCCGTCCGCACAGACGGGCGCTCCGGGTGACCCCGGACAGCCGAGCTTCTCGGCGGGACCGCGCAACATCGACGCGTCCAGCATCCGGGTCTCCGGCGTGGACGAGAACGTGAAGGAGCTGGGAGCAGTGACGCCCGGACAGGTTACGAAGGGGCGCTACTTCCGTTCGGGAGACGCGCGCGAAGCGATTCTGGACGAGAGCTACGCGAGCAGAAAGAACCTCGGCCTCGGTGACGTCGTGCGATTGGGCGCCAAGAGGTTCACCGTCGTCGGCATCGCAAAGACACCGCTCGGCGGTCAGGCCTCGGACGTGTACGTGAAGCTGTCCCAGCTGCAAGCCCTCGCCGATCGGAAAGGTCGCGTCAACACGGCGTACGTCCGAGCGGCGAGCGCCGACGACGTCGCGGCGGTCGCCACGGCAATCGAGAAGACGGTCGATGGCGCGTCGGTGACCACCGCCGCAGATCTCGCCGACCGCGTCTCCGGCACGCTGGTCGACGCGAGGAACCTGGCGCGCTCGCTGGGAACGGCGCTGATGATCGTCGCGCTCCTGTCGGCGTTCCTGATCGCAAGCCTCCTGACGCTGTCGTCGGTCACGAAGCGTGTCCGCGAGCTTGGAACGCTCAAGGCGCTCGGCTGGTCGCAGCGGCTCGTCGTTCGGCAGGTGACCGGCGAGTCCGTGATCCAGGGCCTCCTTGGCGGCGTCGTCGGGATCGTCGTCGGCGTCGCGGGGGCCCTGGCGATCGGCGCGTTCGGCCCGACGCTCGAGGCGACGGTCGGGTCGGCCGCCGAGCAGGGCCCGCGCTTCCTCGGCCCGTTCGGTCAGGGGGCGATCGACGCCGCGTCGACCGACGTGACGCTCGACGCTCCCGTGAGCCCGACGATCGCGCTCTGGGCCGTGGGGCTCGCCCTTCTCGGTGGTCTCGTCGCCGGAGTCGTGGGAGGCCTGCGTGCATCCCGCCTGCGCCCGGCCGACGCACTTCGACACATCGACTGACAGGAGTCCGGCCATGACCTTCCCCAACGACGCAGACCTGGTCTACGAGCTCCGCGGCGTCTCGCGCACGTACACGACTCGGCGGCGTCGCACCTCGACGCCGTTCGGGAGGTCGATCTCACGATCCGCGCGGGCGAGTCGGTCGCGTTGTCGGTCCGAGTGGATCCGGGAAGACGACGCTCCTGCAGCTGCTCGGCGCCCTCGACCGCCCGAGCGGAGGTGAGCTCCTGTTCGAAGGAAAGGACATCCGTGCCATGGGTGACGGTGCTCTGTCGGAGCTCCGGCTCGACGTCTTCGGCTTCGTCTTTCAGCAGTTCAACCTCATCCCGACGCCTCACGGCCGCGCAGAACGTCGAGGTCGCCATGGCCCCGACTGCGGCGGCTCGTGACGAGCGACGGACGCGCGTGCGCGAGCTCCTCGATTCGGTCGGCCTCGCCGAACGAGCCGACCACGTCCCTGGCACCCTCTCCGGCGGTGAGCAGCAACGCGTGGCGATCGCCCGCGCGCTCGCGAACGATCCGCATGTCCTGCTCGCCGACGAGCCGACCGGCAATCTCGACTCGACGACCGGGGCGGAGATCATGGATCTTCTGCTCTCGCTCTCGGGCGACGAGAGACGGAGAACCGTCGTCGTCGTGACCCACGACGCGGAGGTCGCCGCCCGTGCTCAGCGAGTGCTCCGCATGCAGGACGGCCGTCTGGTCGTCGAGCCATCCCCGCGAAGCCGCCGTTGCGACCCTGACTTCTTAGCTTGCTCTCACGACTCTCTTAGTGATGCGTGTTCATGATGAGACCCATGAGAGGACGCAGGAAGCTCGCCTTCGGCGCCGGTGCCATCGGGATCGCAGGTCTCGTCGTGGGGCTCGGGTGCAGCCGGCGCGATCGGTGCGTCGCGCATGCTTCGCTCCGAGCGACGAGAGCAAGGCCGTCATCGACGACGCGGCTGCGCAGCTGGGAGTGCAGCCGAAAGAGCTCTCCGACGCCCTCAAGCAGGCGCTCAAGAATCGCATCGACGAGGCCGTCGACGCCGGGAAGCTCACGAAGGAACAGGCGAACGAGCTCAAGAAGCGGATCGACTCCGAGCGAGTATCCGCTGCTCTTCGGACCTGGCCTGCGTCCGGGCGGCCCGGGGATCACGGTCGCGGCGCAGGTTTCGGCTTCTCCCATCACTTCGGCTTCGACCTTACGGAGACCGCTGCCGCGTACCTCGGTATGACCGAAACTGAGCTTCGCGAGGCCCTCCATGATCAGACGCTGGCCGAGATCGCGAAGGAGAAGGGGAAGAGCGTCTCGGGTCTCGTGCAGGCGTTCGTGGCGACTCAGGAGAAGCGGATCGACGAGGCGGTCGCCGACGGGCATCTCACGAAGGCGCAGGCGACCGAGCTGAAGGCGAAGCTCGAGGAGCGCACGCAGGCGCTCGTCAACGGCGACCTGCGCGGACCAGGTGACGGGTTCCATCACCGTTTCTGGCCAGGCTCGGCGTCGCCGCGCGCGCCACCGGCGTTCGGCGGGCCTCGCGCATAGCACTCCCATCGGGGTCGGGCCTTCGCCCGGCCCCGATGCGTCTCGGCGCCCTCGGAAACGGCGCGCGAGTTGCGGGAGGGGGGAGAGCGGCGCTAGGCCGGACCGGTGGGGGGTCGGGAGTATGGCCGCGCGCTCGTCCTGGGACGAGCGCGCGGCTCCCTTCCCCTCTCCCCACTCTCCTTGTAGTCCCGCGAATGGGGGATTCAATCCCTCGAACGAGGTACCCCACTCGATCGAGGGATGCTCCCTCGATCGAGGGATCCGAGCTGCACGTCGACCGCTACGGATCCCAGGTCTCGCCTTCCGTGTCCCAGCCGACGAGGGTGTACGGAGCGACGAGCGCCGCGACCCGCTCGAGCTCGTCGGAGGCAACCTCGGTGTCCACCCAGAGCTCACCGACGCTGCGTCCCTGGAACCGGATCGGGCGCGCGCGTTCGCCGTTGCTCGTCCGGAGTCGCCGGAAGACGGGCCGAGCGTCAGCGTTCCGTTGTCCAGCGAACGCGATGCCCGCCCAGGAGATCCCCTCGGCGTCCGCGAGAGCGGAGACGGTTGCTCGCAGCAGATCGTCGGCGTCGCCCCCCTCTGCAACGATCCGGCGCAACGGCCTCGGAAGGCGCCTCGCTCACTCCTCGAGATCGTCCTTCTCGAAGTTGCGTACGACCGCTCTGAGCTCGTCCGGTACGGCCGTCGGGCCGCCGGCTCTCGCGGTCGACGAGCACGAGCGTCTGCTGCGCCGTCACCATCAGCGTGTCGTCGGGCAGGCGATAGGCCGCGCACTCGTACGTCACGCTCGTCCGACCGATGCGGCTGACGCGGACGAACGCCTCGATCAGGTCGTCGAAGCGCGCCGGTGCGTGGTACTCGACGTTCGACGCGCGCATGACGAACTCGCAGCCCGGTGTGGCGAAGCGCCCGAGATGGCGGTGGTACTCCGTCCGCGCATGGTCGAAGTAGGGCAGGTAGCGGCCGTAGTAGACGACGCCCTGCGCATCGGTATCGGAGAACCACACGCGCGCGAGCGCCGAGTACTTGAACGGTGGGCGTCGAGTCCGTGACTCGCCCGAGCTCGGGCACTCGCTCATCGCGCGATCCTAGGCGCGGATGAGCCCGAGCACCTCGTCGCGCTTCTCGACCATCAGCGGCTCGGAGAGCGCCTCGAGGTTGAGCCGCAGGAGCGGCTCGGTGTTCGACGGGCGGACGTTGAAGTGCCAGTCGTCGAAGTCGATCGAGATGCCGTCGAGGTGCGAGATGCGTCCGCCCGCGGCCGCGTAGCGCTCCTTCAGCTCCTGCAGCTTGAGCGGGACGTCGGCGACCGGCGTGTTGATCTCGCCGGTGAGGAAGAAGCGCTCGCGGTAGGGCCGCAGGAGCTCCGACAGAGCGTGCGCTCGGCACGTGACAGGAGCTCGAGCATGACGAGGAACGGCACGACGCCGGTGTCGGCCTGCGAGAACTCGCGGAAGTAGTAGTGCGCCGACACCTCGCCGCCGAAGACGGCGTCCTCCGCGCGCATCCGCTGCTTGATGAACGCATGGCCGACGCGGTTCACGAGCGGCACTGCCGCCCGCGCGCTCGATCGTCTCCGGCACCGCCCAGCTCGCTCGGACGTCGTAGATGACCTTCTCGCCGGGGTTCCTCGCGAGGACCGCCTCGGCGAGGAGCGCCGTCGACGAAGTCGCCGGGGACGAACTCGCCGGTGTCGTCGACGAAGAAGCAGCGATCGGCGTCTCCGTCGTAGGCGACTCCGAGGTCGGCCGCCTCCTCGATGACCTTCGGCGACGATGAACTCGCGGTTCTCGGGCAGCAGCGGGTTCGGCTCGTGGTTCGGAAAGCTGCCGTCGGGCTCGAAGTAGCAGCGGACGACGTCGAGCTGGGGAAGGTGCTCGAGGACCGGCGGGAGCATGACGCCGGCCATGCCGTTCGCCGCGTCGATGACGATGCGCAGCGGGCGGATCGCGCTCGACGTCGACGAACGAGAGCACCTTCGCCACGTAGCTCGGCCAGACGTCCTCGGTCCATCGATCTCTCCTCGTTCGACCGGCAGCCGAAGTCGCCTTCCGCGCGCGCACGGATCTCTGCCAGTCCCGAGTCCCCGCCGACGGGAAGCGCGCCGCGGCGCACGATCTTCATCCCCGTGTACTCCTTGGGGTTGTGCGACGCGGTGACGCAGATGCCTCCGTCGAGCCCGAGCTCGGTGACAGCGTGGTAGAGCATCTCCGTGCCGACGAGCCCGAGCTCGACGACGTCCGCATCCGGCGTCGGCGATTCCCTCGGTCGCGGCTGCGTACATCGCCGGTGACGACAGCCGCATGTCGTGGCCCGAGCGCGACGGTCCGCGGCTCGAAGTGCTCCGCGTATGCACGGGCGACGCGGTAGGCGCCGTCCTCGTCGAGCTCCGACGGGTAGAGCCCGCGCACGTCGTAGGCCTTGAAGACGGAGGGGTCGAGCACGGACGGGATGCTAGTGAGCCGCCGGGATGGCGGTCAGGCCCACCGCGCGTTTCTACACTTCACACGTGGAGCGAAAGCTCGCAACCGTGCTGTTCGTCGACATCGTCGACTCGACGCGGCTCGTCACGGGCGCCGATCCCGAGGTCGTCCGGCGACGCGTGACGGAGTTCTTCGAGACGGTCTCGCAGTGCGTCGTCGCAGCACGGGGGCATCGTCGAGAAGTTCGCCGGCGACGCCGTCATGGCGGCCTTCGGTGTCCCGCAGGCGCACGAGGACGACGCCCAGCGTGCCGTCGCGAGCCGCGCTCGCGATGCGCGAGGCGGTGGACGACCTCGAGCTGCCAGGCGCGGATCGGGATCGAGGCCGGCGAGGTCGTCGTCGACGGCGCGGAGTCGACCTTCGCGACCGGTGAGGCGGTCAACCTCGCTGCGCGCCTCCAGGAGGCAGCGCGTCCGGGCGAGATCCTCGTCGGCCCGACTGCGTACCGGCTCGCGGCGGCCAGCCTCGGTCGTCGAGGACGCCGGCCCGCTCGAGCTCAAGGGGATCGACGGGCCGCTTCGCGCCTGGCGAGTCGTCGACATGCTCGACGGCCCGAGCCGCCCGCTCGGCCCGCGGGCTCCGCTCGTCGGTCGCGACTCGGAGCTCGAGCTCCTCGAGAACACGTTCAACCGCTGCCTGCGAGACAGTCGTGCGCATCTCTTCACGATCTACGGCGAAGCGGGCGTCGGGAAGAGCCGACTCGCCCGCGAGTTCCTCGACGGCGTCGAGCGCGCGAGCGTCCTCATGGGCCGTGCGCTGCCGTACGGCGAGGGCGTCACGTACTGGCCGCTCGGCGAGATGGTGAAGGCCGCCGCGGGCATCTCCGACGACGATCCGCTCGAGGAGGCGTTCGAGAAGCTCCGCGAGTGCTGCGCCGAGGAGGCGGTCGCCGACGTCCTCGGGCTCGCCGCGGGTCTCATGGAGGCGCTCGAGGGCGAGCGCAGCCCGCAGGAGATCGCCTGGGCCGCGCGCGAGGTGATGCAGGGAATCGCCGACGTCCAGCCGCTGATCCTCCTCTTCGAGGACATCCACTGGGCGGAGCCGCCGCTGCTCGACCTCATCGAGCACATCGCCGACTGGGTGCGTGCGCCGGTTCTCATCGTCTGCCTCGCCCGCCCCGAGCTGCTCGACACGCGTCCGGGCTGGGGCGGAGGGCGCGTGCGCTCGACGGCGATCGAGCTCGAGCCCCTGTCCGAGGAGGAGAGCGCCGAGCTCGTCGAGCAGCTGCTCGAGCCAGCTCGCCGGGGCGGTCGGGGAGCGGCCGAGCATCGCTTCCGCAGGAAGCGCTCGAACGTGCCGAGGGGAACCCGCTCTTCGTCGAGGAGACCATCCGCATGCTCGTCGAGAGCGGCTTCGAGTGACGGGTCGACCGATCGCGTCCCCGACACGCTGCAGGCGCTCATCGCGGCGCGCATCGACCACCTCGCGCCTGCGGCGAAGACGTTGCTCCAGCGTGCGTCGGTCGTCGGCCGCGTGTTCTGGAAGGGAGCGCTCGAGTACCTCTCGCCCGACGTCCCGAGACACGACGGCGCTGCTCGACGACCTCCTGCAGCGTGAGTTCCTGCTTCGCGAGCCGCGCTCGTCGATCTCGGGCGAGACCGCGTACCGCTTCAAGCACGCGCTCATCCGCGAGGTCGCGTACACGGGCATGGCCAAGCTCGCGCGCGCCCAGTACCACGCACGCTTCGCCGAGTGGCTCGCCGAGCGGACGGGCGAGGAGCTCGTCGAGATCCGTGCGTACCACCTCGATCAGGCGGTCGAGTTCCTGACCGAGCTCGAAGGGGCGCCGCCCGAGGAGCTCGCGCAGGAGGCCGCCGCTGCGCTCGTCAAGGCGGCGAAGCGCGCGATCGCACGCGAGGCGTACGCGAATGCGCGCGCGCTCGGACTCCGCGCACTCGAGCTCCGCCCGACGCTCGTCCGCCCGCTACGTCGCCGCACGTGCCGCCTGGCGGCTGCAGGACTTCGCGACGATCCAGGTCGAGATGCCGAAGGTTCGCGACCAGGCCGTGGAGGTCGGCGATCCCGTGATCGAGGCGCTGGCGCTCACCGCGCTCGGTGAGGCGGCGCTGAAGCGTGACGGCGACCCGGCTGCGTGCGCAGGAGCTCGTCGACCAGGCGCTCTCGAGATCCTCGCGACAGGAGGACGACCCGGTCGCCCGATTCGACGCGCTCGACCGCTCGAGCGCAACATCGGCGGCTGGCACGGCGACATGGACGAGGTCGTGCCCTTCATGGAGCGCGCGTACGCGCTCGCGATGGACGCCGGTCGCAAGGATCTGCAGACGATCGCGGCGCAGGTGCTCGCCCAGACACACATCGTGCGGCTCGAGCTCGACGAGGCCGAGCTCCTCCTCACGCGCGCGCTCGAGCTCGCGGGCGAGAGCGGGAGCGTGCGCGCTCGGACGGGCGCGACGCTCTCGTACGGCTGGTTCCTCGTCGTCAAGGGCGAGCTCGACGCAGCCGAGACCGTCTTCGAGGAGGTGCGCCAGACGGCCGCGAGCTCGGGATCGAGCCGTCGATCGGCGTTCGCACTCTCGCGGCTCGGCTCTGTCGCTGGCGTCGCGCAGCGACTACCGGCGTGCCGAGAAGCTCTACCGCGAGGCGGTCCGCATCACGGCGACACGCGGCGACCGCGGGCTCTGCCGGATCTCCAAGCGTCGCTGGCCGAGGTGCTCGCCGCGCATGGGCAAGGTCGACGAGGCGGAGCGGCTCGCGCTCGAGGTCGAGGCAGCCGTCGCGTCCGGACGATCCGCACTTCGGAGTCACCGTCGACGCGACGATGGCGGCGGTGCGGGCAGCGCAGGGGCGCGACGACGAGGCCGAGGCGTCTGTATCGCTCCTCGATCGAGCTGTCGCGACGCGGAGTTTCGCGATCCTCGAGCTCGAGGTCCTCGAGCGGCTCTCCGCTTCTATCGCGAGCGAGCCCGCGAGGACGACGCGCTCGGCCTGTGAGGCACGGCATCGCCGAGCTGCTGCCCTTCGGAGCCCGCGAGGACCGAGCGGATCGCCTGACTCGACTCCTCGTCGGGCGACTCGGAGATCACCGTCGCCGGTCGCTCGAAGTCGGCGAGCGCGTCGCGGAGCGGCTCGGCCCGGAGCGTTCCCTCGCCGTACGGCAGGTGCTTCGTCTCGTTGCGGTTCGCGAACGCGATGTCGGAGAAGTGGATGTGGAACGGCGCGTCCGGCTCGATCACCTCGTCGACGAGCGCGAGCGCCTCGCGGAACGGCTCCGGCTCGAGGAAGGCGCCGTCGCTCGTCGCGTGCATGTGCGCGAAGTCGAGGACGGGTCGCACCCACTCGACGCGACGCGAGATCTCGACGACGTCGTCGACCGACCCGAGGTCGCGGACGCGCCCCATCACCTCGATGCCGAACGGGACTGCGCGTCCCTTGTCCTCGAGGCGCTCGCGGAGCAGTGCCGAGCTGCTCGACGACGGCGTCGATCGCGTCGTCGCGAGTGCGTCCGAGGAGGAAGCCCGGGTGGAAGACGACGAGCTCGGCGCCGCTGGCGGCCACGATGCCCGGCGCTCCGGTCGAGCGCACCGACGGCCGACGTGAACTTGCGACCGCTCGCCTCGAGGTGCCCCATGAAGCCGAACAGCGGCGCGTGCACGGAGAGCGCGACGTCGTTCTCGCGTGCGAGCTCGCCGAGGCGCTCCGCGAACGGGTAGTCCATCCAGAAGCCGCTCTCGAAGTCGATCTCGCACGCGTCGTAGCCGCGCGCGAGGAGCGTCTCGATTGCCTGCTCGGGCGACTCGCGCGACGGCATGCGGGCCGGGCCGACGCGAATCCGCGATGACACGTCGTCGATCCTAGACGGCGCGATGTGATTGCCTACGCGGCGTGAAGGCCACGATGCTCCTCGCCGACTACGCGGTCGTCTCCGACGGCAAGCTCACGATCGTCGGCGGGGGCTGGTCGCAGACAGGCCCGGAGCCCGCGCCTTCGGTATCGGCCTGCTCATCCAGGTGCCGTGGGATCAGGCGAACACGCGCCACTCGTTCTCCGTCGAGCTGCTCGACTCCGACGGCGTGCCCGTCGGCTTCGAGAGCGACGAGGACTCCGATCAGGTCGTCGCGTTCGGCGGCGAGTTCGAGGTCGGCCGTCCGCCCGGGCTGAAGCCGGGGACGCCGCTCGACTTCCCCGTCGCCGTGAACTCGACGCCGCTGCCGCTCGAGCCCGGGCGCTACGAGTGGCGACTGACGATCGACGGTGCGTCGCGCGAGGACTGGACGATGCCGTTCACCGTGCGTTTCGAGGAGCCCTAGCGACCTCGTGAAGTCCGTCCGACGGGACCCGTACGCTCGAAGCGTGGCCAGCGACCCGTCCAGGATCGACCTGCTCGAGCTCGATATCGACCTTCGTCTCGCCGACCTCTGGCGCGAAGCCGTCGACGTCTCCGACTGGAGCCTCGAGATCGTCGCGGCGTTCATCCGCGCGGCGTACGGCAAGGGGTACTGCGACGCGCTCACCGAGGAGTCTCCCGGGTCGCTCTGCCTCGACCACGGCTATCGGATGCCCGACCGGCGAACGCCGGACCACGAGCGTCCCGGAGCGCGATCCCGCAGAGCGAGCTGCGTAGCGGCTGCTCACGGGCGTCGCCTCGCGCCCCGGCTAGACTTCCCGCGTGGCTCGGAACGCCAGTCCGGCGCGGCTCGTCATCGCGCTGTCGGTGGCGGCGGTGCTCGCCGTGTTCCTGCTGTACACGTCGATCGCAGGTGGCGGGAATCCGTCGCTGCTCCCGAGCGAGCTCGCGGGGCGTACCGGGCAGGTGCAGCTCGCCGGGGTCGTCGTCGGGCCAGTACGCGGCGACGCGCACGCCGGGCGGACTGCGCTTCGGGCTGAAGGACATCGGTGGAGCGACTACGACCGACGGTCGCGGTCCGCTACACGGGCTCCGTGCCGGACCTCTTCAAGGTCGGGCGCCACATCGTCGTCGACGGGCAGGCTCGAGCGCGGCACGTTCGTCGCCGAGCCGGGCTCGATGATCACGAAGTGCCCGTCGAAGTACGCGCCGAAGCAGCGCGACGACTCCGCCTGACTCGTGTCGCATGCCTGAGCTGGGTCGCGCCGCGCTCCTCGTCACACTCGGCCTGTCGGTGTACGCGCTCGTCGCGGGCGCGTACGCGGCTCACCTCGGTCGCCGTCGCCTCGCGCGGTCGGCCCAGAACGCGCTCGTCGCGTCGTTCGTCACGACGGTGGTCGCTGCGGCCGTACTGCTCTCGGCGCTCCTGCGCAACGACTTCTCGTTCGAGTACGTCGCGCGGACGACGAGCAAGGCGCTGCCGACCGCGTACACGATCTCTGCGTTCTGGGGAGGCCAGGAGGGGTCGCTCCTCCTCTGGCTGCTGATCCTCACCGGGTTCGGCGCCGCGGCGGTGAGCGCTCAACCGCGCGTGGGCGCGCGACCTCATCGTCTGGGTCGTTCCCGTGTTCGCGGCCGTCGCGACGTTCTTCGCGTTCCTCCTCGTCGCCGTCGCGAGCCCGTTCGCGACGCAGGCTGCGCCTGCCCGACGGCGCCGGCATGACGCCGAGCCTGCAGAACCCGTACATGCTCGCGCACCCGCCGCTCCTGTACCTCGGCTACGTCGGGCTCACGGTGCCGTTCGCGTTCGCGATGGGCGCCCTGCTGTCGGGGAAGCTCGACGAGCGCTGGCTCATCGCGACGCGCCGCTGGACGCTCTTCGCGTGGGCCGCGCTCGGCGTCGGCCAGCTCCTCGGCAGCCACTGGGCGTACGTCGAGGTCGGCTGGGGCGGGTACTACGCGTGGGACCCCGTCGAGAACGCCGCGCTCATGCCGTGGCTCGCGGCGACCGCGTTCCTGCACTCGGTGATGATCCAGGAGAAGCGCGGGATGCTGAAGGTCTGGAACGTCCTGCTCGTCATCCTCGCGTTCTCGCTGTCGCTGTTCGGCACGTTCCTGACGCGGTCGGGCGTCGTCAACTCCATCCACTCGTTCACGCAGAGCTCGATCGGGCCGTGGTTCCTCGCGTTCATCGCGTTCGTCGTCGCGGTCGTCGCTCGCGCTCGTGCTTCTGGCGGCTGCCGCTGCTCCGCTCGCCGACGAGGCTCGAGTCGCCGATCTCGCGGGAGGCGGCGTTCCTCTACAACAACCTGCTCCTGCTCGCGCTCTGCCTCGCGATCCTGTGGGGTGTCGTCTATCCGGTGCTCTCCGAGGCAGTGCGCGGCGAGGCTGTCGTGCTCGGGCGCTCGTACTACGACTTCTTCCTGCGCGCCTTCGGGCTCCCGCTGCTGCTGCTCATGGGCATCGGTCCGCTCATCGCCTGGCGGCGAGCATCGCTGACGAGCCTCGCGACGACCTTCCGCTGGCCGACGCTCGTCGCGCTCGTGTGCGGCGTCGTGCCCTCCTCTTCCTCGGCGCAGGCAGCTCGGTGCCCGGACTCGTCGCCTACACCTTCTCGGCGTTCGTCCTCGCCACGATCGTCATGGAGTTCGCGCGCGGGACGCGTGCGCGGAAGGCGCTCGGGCGCGACCTCGTGGCCGGGCGCCTTCGCGAGCTTGATCACGCGCAACCGGCGCCGCTACGGCGGCTACGTCGTCCATGCCGCGATCGTGCTGCTCGCCATCGGGGTAGCGGGCTCGAGCGCCTTCGACTCGGTCGCCGAGGCGAAGCTGACGAAGGGCGAGTCGATGCGGATCGGCGACTACACGCTCCTCTACCGCTCGCTCGACGAGCGAGCCGGCGCCGAATGCGACCGAGATCCGCGCGACGCTCGATGTCAGACGGGGCGACCGGGATCTCGGGACGCTGAAGGCTGGCAAGAACGCGTACACGATCGAGCAGCAGGTCTCGAACGAGGTCGGGATCCGGAGCGACAAGCTGACGGGCGAGGATCTCTTCGTCATCGCCGAGCAGATCGATCCGGACGGGAGCGTCTACTTTCGGGTCTTCGTCAAGCCGCTCGTGAACCTCATCTGGCTGGCCGGTCTCGTGTTCCTCATCGGCTCGGTCATCACGCTGTGGCCCGATCGCCGCGAGCAGCGACGGCTCGTCGAGCGTGCCTCGGCGGTCGGCCTGCCCGCGACCCGTTGACGCTTGCTCTCGTGCTCGCTGCGGCGCTCGCAGTCGCATGCGTCGTCGCGGTCGCGATGCCGTTCCTCCGCGAGCCTGAGCCCGAGTCCGACTCGCTCGACGACCTCGACGACGCCGAGAAGCGTCGGCTCGAGCTGCTCGAGACCCGCGACCGCGCGCTCGCTGCGCTCAAGGAGCTCGAGTTCGACCACCGGACCGGCACGGTCTCCGACGAGGACTACCGTGCGCAGGTCGGCCCTCTCCGACGCGACGTCGCCTCTGCGCTTCAGGAGCTCGAGAGCGACGTGCGAGAAGGGGGTGCGACCCCGATGAGCGAATCGAGACGTATGGGACGGCGATTCCTCGCCCTGCTCGGGCTTGCTGTCGCGTTGGTCGCCGCCGGGCCTGCCGCTGCCGAGGACCCCGTCGGCGAGAAGGCAGCCGTCGATGCACGCATCGCGGCGCTGCAGGCGGAGATCGTGCAGTCGAATGCGCAAGAGGGCGTCCTGACGTCCCAGCTCTCCGCGGTCGTCGCCGAGCTCGACGACGCACAGGCAGCGGTCGACGACGCTCAGACGGTCGTCACCGCGCTCGAGGCCGAGCTCTCGTCCGAGCGACAGACGGCTCGACGAGCTCACGGTGCGTCTTGCGGAACAGACCCGGCGGCTCGAGCGCCTCCGCGCAGAGTACGAACGAGGCCGTCGCGATCCTCGAGGCGCGGGTGCGCAATGCCTACATCGACGAGCCGCCGGACATGCTCGCCTTCCTCGTGTCGGCCTCGAGCTTCGACGAGATCATCGACAACCTCGAGTTCCTCACCCGTATCGGGCAGCAGGACCAGCGCATCGCCCGTCAGGTGGAGCGTGCGACGACTCGATGCGGCGGCCGAACGTCGCGCGACGATCGCGACGAGACGGCAGCAGGCTGCAATCGTGTCGGTCATCGCGGCGCGCACCGACGAGGCGCGTACCGCGCGCGACCGGCTGGCCGGCGAGCGTGATCGCCTGGCAACGCGTCGAGTCGCTCAAGGCAGAGCGCTCTCGCGAACGCCCGCGAGACACGCGAGGACTACCTCCACGAGGTCGAGGGGCTAGCAGCGCAGAGTGCCGCGCTGGCGGCGGCGATCCGAGCAGCCCAGGAGGGCGCGGGCAACGGAAGCGGGCAGCCGTCTGCGGCAGGACTCATCTGGCCCTGCGACGGTGTGGTCGTCAGCGGCTTCGGCATGCGCTGGGGCCGCATGCACGAGGGCATCGACATCGCCTGTGCGTATCGGCACGCCCGATCGGCGGCGGCTGCCGGCACCGTGATCCACGCCGGGCTGGCTCGGCGGCTACGGCAACCTCGTCGTCGTCGATCACGGCAACGGGCTCGCGACGGCCTACGCCCACGCATCGGCGATCCTCGTCGGGGTCGGGCAGACGGTCGCGCAGGGGCAGACCGTGTCGCTCGTCGGCTCGACCGGCCACTCGACGGGGCCGCACCTGCACTTCGAGGTCCGAGTCAACGGCGTCGCCGTCGACCCGCTGCTCTACCTCTAGTCGCTCCTCAGGCCGCTTCCGTCGCCGCGCGGCGGAAGCTCGATCGGAGCTGACGAGGTGGAGGTCGGGAAGCGCGCGCCAGCGCTCGTCGAGTCCGAGGCCGTAACCGGCGAAGAGCTCGTCCGGCACCGTGAACCCGACGAAGCGAAGCGGCAGCTCGTCGACGAGCCGGCGGTACGGGCGGTCGAGCAGCGTCACCGCCGCGAGGCTCGCGGGATTTCGCAAGCCGAGCGTCCGGCAGAGGAAGTGGAGCGTCGAGCCCGGTGTCGACGACGTCCTCGACGAGGAGGACGTGACGATCCTCGAGCGGCGAGTCGACGTCCTTGAGGAGCCGCACGCCGCCGTCCTGCCCATCCGGTGTACGGCGCGAGCTCGATGACGTCGAGCGTGTGCGGGATCTGAAGCGCTCGCGTCAGGTCGGCGAGGAACACGACGCTCGACTTGAGCGGCGCGACGAGAATCGGGTCGAGAGTCTCGTACTCTCGCCCGATCTCCGCGCCGAGCTCCGGACACGCGCGGCGATCTCCGCGCGCGTCAGGTAGACGGCGCCGACCTCGCCGTTCTCGATCGGTGCGATTGCCCGGCGTTCACTACGAGGCGAGACGCAGCCGGTAGCGCTGCGCGAGGCGCTCGATGTCGCGCCGGTAGAAGAGCTTCACGCGGACGTGCGGATAGAGCCGCTGGACCTCGCGCAGCTTGCGGTTCTTGCGAGTCACGAGCGACTGCTTCATCACCGTCACCTCGATGAAGAGGTTCTGCTCGGGGAGGTAGAAGTCCGGCGTGAAGGCGCTGACGACGCGGCCCTCCTCGTCGCGCTCGAGAACGAACGAGTGCGGCTCGTAGTCCCAGGGGACGCCGTAGTAGTCGAGGATCTTCGCGCACTCGACCTCGATGCGATTGGCGAACCGCGGAGGGTCGGATCCACAATATGCCTGGAAAACGGGGCTTTCGTCCCGCACCTGCGCCAGCGTACCGACGGCCTCGGACGACCCCTGATCGGCCGTAGACTTCGATCGTGTTCCGGATCGCGCAGTTCTCCGACCTGCACTGCGGCGAGACGTACTTCGAGGCGAGCCTGCTCGAGCGCGCGATCGGCGAGATCAACGAGCTCGCGCCGGACGTCGTCGTGTGCTCGGGAGACCTCACGACGTTCGGCTTCCGGCACGAGTACCTGACGGCGCGCGAGTACCTCGATCGCATCGACTGCGACGCGCTCGTCGTCGTCCCCGGCAACCACGACTCGCGCAACGTCGGCTACGTGCACTTCGAGGAGATGTTCGGCGCGCGCAACTCCGTCGCTCCGCAAGGGGCCGGTGTCGATCGTCGCCGTCGACTCGAGCGAGCCCGACCTCGATCACGGCCAGATCGGGCGGGGCCGGTACCGCTGGATCGAGGAGCAGTTCACCGCGCGAGCCGGCGGAGATGAAGATCTTCGTCCTCCACCATCACCTGCTGCCCGTTCCCGGGAACCGGGCGCGAGCGGAACGTCGTCTACGACGCGGGCGACGCGATCGAGTGTCTGCAGCGCGCAGGTGTGCGGCTCGTGCTGTCGGGTCACAAGCACGTGCCGTACGTCTGGCGGCTCGAGGATCTCTTCGTCGTGAACGCCGGGACGGTCTCGTCGCTCCGTCTCCGGGGCAACACGAGGCCCTGTTACAACGTCGATCGAGATCGACGGCAGCCGCGTCGACGTCTGGCGCCGGCATCCGTTCCACGGCCAGGTGAAGCTCGTGTCGTTCGCGCTCGACACGCTCGAGTACGCGAAGTTCACCGGCGCGATCGAGGACGAGGTCACGGCACGCACGTGAGGGCGCTCGCCATCGTCGACGGCGAGCACTACGCCACTGTCGTTCGCGACGCGCTCGCCGAGCTGCCGTACGACTTCGTCGCGGCCGTTCTCGTGGGAGGCGAGGAGAAGCTGCGCGGCGGCGACGAGTACGGCGTTCCGCTCGTCGCGGACGTCGAGTCAGCGGTGGCGAGCCTTGCCCCGGACGTCGTCGTCGACCTCTCCGACGAGCCGGTTCTCGGCCCGGTCGCGCGCTTCGAACTCGCGAGCCGCGTGCTCGCCCTCGGGCTCCCGTACGTCGGTGCGGACTTCCGTCTCGATCCTCCCGCCCGCGCTCCGTTCGATCTCCCGTCCATCGCCGTCATCGGCACCGGCAAGCGCGTCGGCAAGACCGCTGTTACCGGGCCACCTCGCGCGTCTGCTTGCCAGGGAGCGGCACGTCGTCGTCGTTGCGATGGGCCGCGGCGGGCCGGCGGAGCCCGAGCTCGTCACCGTCCCGCCGACAGTCGACGCGCTCGTCGAGCTCTCGCGCAGCGGCCGTCACGCCGCGTCCGATCACCTGGAGACGGCTGCGCTCGTCGGTGTCGCGACGGTGGGCTGCAGGCGGTGCGGAGGCGGGCTCGGCGGTGGAGTCGCCACCTCCAACGTCGACGAAGGCGCCCGCATCGCGACGAGCCTTGCGCCCGACCTCGTCGTCTTCGACGGCAGCGGTGCCGCGTTGCCGCCGATCGCCGCCGGAACACACGGTCGCCGTCGTCGGAGGCAGCCAGGATCCGGTCGTCGTAGGCGGGTATCTGAATCGCTACCGCCTGCTCCTCGCGGACCTCGTCGTCGTGACGATGGCGGACCGGCCGATCGACACGCAGCCCGTCGTGGAAACGGTTCGCGCCTGTGTCCGGGACGGCGTAACCGTGGTCACGACCGTACTTCAGCCCCGACCGCTCGTCGACGTCACGGGCCGTTCGGTCGCCTACTTCTGCGCGGCCCCGCCGAGTGCCCTGGCACGGCTCCGAGAGCACCTCGAGCGCGCACACGGAGCCGATGTCGTGCACGTGTCGGGCAACCTTGCGAACCGTCGCGCTCTCGCGGACGAGTTGGTCCGAGTGGACGCCGACGTGTATCCTCGTCGAGCTCAAGGCAGCCGCGATCGACGTCGTCGCCGAGGCTGCGCTCGCACGCGGCGCGGAGGTAGTGCTGGCAGCGAACGACGTCGTGCCGGTCCCGGGAGAGCCGGACCTTGACGAACTCCTACTCGAAATGGCCAAATTCAACTCGTGAGGGAGCGCCGTCACACTCTCCCGTTGCCGCTCGGCGACGAGGTCCCCTTCTCGAAGGGCCTCATGGCCCGCGCGCTCGTCGTCACCGGCCTCGATCCCGAGCGGGCGTACCTCATCGCGCGCCGTGCGGACCGCGATCTTGCCGAGCGCGGCGCGGTCTCGCTCGACCTCGATCGTCTCGGCGAGCTCGCGGCCGAGCTGATCGGGGACGACGAGGCGGCGCGCACCGTTCGCCGGCTGCGACGCCTCGACGCTCTGCAGCGGCTCGACGAGCCGCTGCTGCTGCTCGTCGGGGGCGCGACCGGGACCGGGAAGTCGACGATCGCGACCGAGGTCGCGCACCGTCTCGGCATCACACGCGTCACGTCGACCGACTTCATCCGCCAGACGATGCGGACGTTCTTCTCGAAGGAGTTCATGCCGTCCGTCCACTACTCGAGCTTCGAGGCGCGTCTCGCGCTCACGCGGGCCGAGGAGGAGGAGTCGGGCGACGCTGCGATCCTCGGCTTTCTCGACCAGACGCGGAACGTGCTCGTCGGCGTCGATGCCGCGCTCGAGCGTGCCGCGACGGAGCGGTGGTCGACGGTGCTCGAGGGCGTCCACCTCGTACCCGGGCATGGTCGGCACCGACTACCCGGGCGCGTTCGTCGTGCAATGCGTCGTCGCGATCGAGGACGAGAACCTGCACCGCAGCCACTTCTGGGTGCGCGATCACGCAACCGAGGGGCTTCGTCCGCTCGAGAAGTACCTCGACGCGCTCCCGCAGATCCGTGAGATCCAGGACTACCTCGTCGAGCGTGCGCGACGGCACGACGTGCCGGTGATCTACAACGACTCGCTCGACCAGGCCGATCGGCGACGTGCTCGACCTCGTCCTGCGGCGCGCCGACCAGCTCGTCGCCGTCGCCTAGGGCGCGCGCTCTACACTTGCCGCGTGGTCACGCGCGACGACGTCGTCGAGGCGCTGCACGGTGTCGAGGATCCCGAGCTCGGGATGGACATCGTCGAGCTCGGCCTCATGTACGACGTCGAGGTCGACGGTCCGAAGGTGAAGGTCCTCTACAGCCTGACGTCGATGGGGTGTCCTGCGGGCGCGATGATCGCCGAGGGGATCGTGGACGCCGCTCGCGGTGTGCCGGGAGTATCCGAGGTCGAGGCGGAGCTCACGTTCGACCCGCCCTGGACGCCCGACCGGATGTCGGACGACGCGAAGTTCATCCTCGGCTTCGGCTAACCACGCCTACGGCGTCTACGCCGGAATCGTCAGGACGACCTTCCCGAACTGTGCGCCGGACTCGAGGCGCTCGTGCGCCGTCGCCGCGTCGGCGAGCGGGAACGTGCTGTCGACGTGCACACGCGCTCGACCCGTGCGAACGAGCTCGTACGCGCCATCGAAGTCCGACGGCATCCCCATCGTCGATCCGTAGACGACGAGCTGCTTCCACCAGAGGCGATAGAGACGCGCCGGCGGGCTGTGCCCGGACGTCGCCCCGCACACGACGATCCGCCCTCCTGTGCCGGCCGCAGCGAGCGAGCGCTCCCACGTCGCCTCACCGACGGTCTCGACCACGATGTCGGCGCCCCTCCCGCCGGTCGCGTCCTTCACTGCCTGCACGACGTCGCCGTCCGCGTGGCTGACCGCCGATGTCCGCTCCGAGCGCGAGGGCCCGCTCGAGCTTCTCCGTGCTGGACGACGTCACGATCGTGCGCGCTCCGAGCGCGCGGGCGATCTCGAACGCAGCGAGCGCGACGCCGCCGCCGATACCCCAGATGAGCACCCACTCGCCCTCACGGATCGCGGCTTTCGTGACCAGCATGCGGTACGCGGTCTCGAAGACGAGCGGGAACGCAGCGCCCTCGACGAACGAGAGCGAGTCGTCGAGCCGGTAGAGCTGGGCGGCGGGGAATCGCCTTCAGCTCGCAGTACGTCCCTTCGGTGTGCTCCCCGATCACCGTGATGCGACCGTCGTGAGCGATCCCCGGGTTCACGACCACGCGGTCGCCGACGGCGAAGCCGTCGACTCCGTCACCGAGCGCCTCCACGATCCCGGCGCCGTCGGCTCCGAGGATGCGCGGCTTCGGAACCGACGGGAGCCCCTTGCGAATCCAGACGTCGAGGTGGTTCAGGCTCGCCGCGCGGAGCGACACCAATGCCTCGCCCGGTGCCGGCTCTGGATCCGGAACGTCCTCGTATCTGAGGACGTCGGGTCCGCCGTCCTCGTGGATACGTATGGCCTTCACTGGTGCAGAATCCTCGCATGACCGGCGCCGAGCTGACGCGAGCTGGCGACCGAGCTGGGCCTCGATGTCGTCGGTGCGTTTCATGTCGCGCCGTACGACGACACCGAGCGTCACATCCGCGAGCGTCGTGCGCGCGGGCTTTTCGCCGACATGCGTTTCACGATGGCCAGGCCGGAGGTTTCGTGCCATCCCGAGTTGCTCTTCGAGGGTGCGACCTCGGTCGTCGCGGCCGCTCTCTGCTACGCAGCAGACGTTCCGGAGCGAGAGCCGGACACCGGTCGCCTGCCGCGTTACACGTGGCGCAACGAGTACGCGACCTTGCGTGAGCGGCTCGACGCCCTTGGGCTTCGACTGGGTGGCGCGTACCGGGTGCTCGTCGACGAGAACGACCACGTTGATCGCGAAGGCGCTGTGCGAGCCGGCATTGCCTTCTACGGAAAGAACACGATGGCGATCACCCGACGGTTCGGCTCGTGGGTCGTTCTCGGCGCGCTGGTGACGGAGGTCGAGGTCGAGCCCACGCCCGCGCTCGAGCTGGACTGTGGCGAGTGCCGTCTCTGCATCGACGCCTGCCCGACCAGCGCACTCGACGAGCCGGGCACTCTCGATGCGACGCGCTGTCTGTCCTACTGGAGCCAGGCGCCCGCGCCGATACCCGACGCGTATCGAGCCGAGATGGGCGACATGGTGTACGGCTGTGACATCTGCCAGGAGGTCTGCCCCTGGAACCGGGGCATAGAGAAGCGACGGCGTGGCGCCCCTCGTTCCGACGACGCGCAGCCGCTGGTGTCGTTGGCGGACTTGCTCGAGCGCGACGACTCCGACCTCGTCGAGGCGTTCGACCGGCTCTACGTGCCGCGGAAGCAGGCGCGTTGGTTGAGGCGCAACGCGCTCGTAGTTGCGGGGAACGTCGGCGGAGGATCGTTGCGCTCGAGCATCGAGCGGCTCGCGACGTCGGAGGATCCGATGCTCGCGGAGACCGCCGGCTGGGCGCTCGAGCGCGTGAGCGAGCGTGGAGGGTGAACACCAGGCTCGACACGGCACGTCTGGCGGTGCTCGTCCACGAGGTTCGGAGCCCCGTTGCTGCGCTGTCGGCCATCGAGGAGGCGATCGCCGGAGGCGAGGTCGCGGGCGAGCTGCGCCGCGACCTCGTCAGGCTCGTGACGCTCGCGTGCCTCGGCATCGAACGGATCGTCGCGGACGCGGCCGTCGCATCGATTCGCGTCGATCGGGTCGATGCCGAGCGGCTCGTTCGGGACGTGGTCGCGAGCGCGAGGCTTCGCGGCATAACGGTCATCCTGGACGTCGTCGGTCCGCTGCCCATGATCGACGCGGACGCGTCGCGACTCCGGCAAGTTCTCGACAACCTCATCACGAACGCGGTGGTGCACGGCCCTCCTGATGGGCCGGTGACGGTGATGGCGGAAGCCGGGGAGTGGCTCATACTCTCGGTCTCGGACACCGGAGACGGAATCGCACCGGACGACCTCGAGCGCGTCTTCGAGGTGGGGGTCAGCCGCGACCGTGCGGGCGGCAGGGGACTCGGGCTCGCGCTCGCGCGGGCGCTCGTCGAGGGCCAAGGCGGTTCGCTGTCGGTCGTATCGACCACAGGTAAGGGAGCGACATTCACCGTCAGTCTCCCTCTTCGACCCGGCTAGCCGGCGACTCTCGCTTCTAGCGTGTACGCCCTCACGAGACGACCCGAGCGGTCGTGCTCCGACACCTCGAAGACGGAGCCCGATGCTCCAAGGTCGATGCCGGTTGTCGTCGTCACGCGTACCGGGAGATTCGCTGTGACCGGATACACCTCGACGAAACCGAGCTGACGAACGGCGACGTAGCGGGTTCGTGCTGCAGGCTCGACCCAGGCGAAAGCGATTGGCCCTCCGCTTGCCGTGAGGCACGCGAGGTCGAGCCGTGGGTCATCGAGCATCCCTGCCTCGGTTCGGCCGTACGCTCGACCGCACCACGGGGCATGCCTTTCCCGCACGCCACTGCTGTCGTCACATGCGAAGAGGGCGCGGCGAGCTGGAGCCCGAAACGTGGCGCTGCGACCGGTCACGCCAACTCGAACTACCACGTCCCCGCTCGCGCCTCTCCCCGCCGAGGACAGACAGTGTGCGAGTCGCGAGCCGCGCCTGACATTCGCCGCATCGCGCACGCGGACCTCGGTCAGCACGGTCGCCGCATCGATGGTCTCGAGCTCGACGGGTGGCGCTTCGATCCTCTTCCCGTCGATCAGTGTGCTCGGCGGCGTCTGTCGGTCGTCACACGCCGCCGTGGCCGCGACGGCAAGCGCGACGCCGGCCGCCCATGATGCCGACCGTGTCGCGAGCGTCAGTTCAGGAGCTCCAGCCCGTCCGACGGACGCCGCTGTAGCTCGGGTTGCCACGGTACGTCCGCGTCCAGATATTCGTGCCGTAGTCCTCGCCCTTAGCCTCGATGATCTGGTCGCTTCCGTCGGGATTCGTTGCGTAGATCAATCCGATGTGCCCGTCGCTCGCCAACGCGTCCATCCGCACGAGGGCGGACTTCGACACGGTCACGTTCGGAGCGCCAGCGCCGGCCTTGAAGGCCGAGGCGGTGTACGGACCGTGAACGTTCCGTAGGAGCCCCCACTGGAAGAAGCCGCCGTCGCTCTGGTTCAGCGACTCGCGCCAGACCTTGAACGTGAAGCCCGAGCAGTCAGGGCCCTCGCCGCCCGTCGCCGGGTCCTCGTGCGGATCGTTGGGCGAGTCGTCGCGATCGTTGTCGTTCCAGCAGCCCCCCGCCCACTGGTATCCCTCGTACCGCGCGCGGAGCGCGACGGCGGCCGATCCGTCACGGGTGATGTACGAGGTCGGCGTGGGGGCTGCGGCGTTGCAGTTGTCCGCGACGAAGCGCGTGTGGTACGCAGCCGCGGTGCCCGCTGCCGCTGCGACACACGGCGACGGCGCACCCGGCCACGAACGAACGAGCTCCGAGTGTCATCGAGCCTCCAGGTCGAAGCGATCGACGAATGCCTCGCTCGCGGTCGAGCCGAGGCGGAAGAGCGAGCGGCCGACGAGCCGGAAGCGTCCGAGCGGTGCGGCTTCGGCCCAGTCCGCGGCGGAGACGGAGAACCGCTCGGCGATCCCGGTGCGATCGAGGACGAGCACGACGAACTCGTCTGCGTCGTCGTCGTAGACGCGAACGACAAGGACCATCCTCGTTCCGATCGGCTCGGCGAGCTGGACCTCGGCCATCGGGGTTCTGCTCGTGATCCGCCACGAGCGCTCGACATCTCCGTCCCGAAGCAGGGCCGCAAGGATCTCGTTCCGGCGCCGGAGAACGATCCCCTCGGCGCCCGACCGGAACATTCGGCTCGAGCGCCCGCGGCGACGCTGCGCAGCCGGCCCAAGAGGAGAGCCTCCGCTTGCGACCGGCATCCACTGATGCGACGGCTGCTGGAGCACGACGGGGCCGTTCGGCCCGACGCGGATCTGAGACGGGGTCCGCTCGGCCGTTTCGACGACGTCGAGCTCGCGTCCGTCTCCGTCGAAGCGCCTGACCAGAGGGCGGGTACCCGGGGCCGGCGCCGACTCGAGAACGTAGATGGATCCGTCGTCCGCGACCGCCATGTCCGCAAGACGACCGTCGATGGAGAGCGGAACACGCTTTGCCGCTCGAGCTCGGGTGTTCCACTGGAGCATGCGACGGTGGGCCTCGTCGAGGAGGTAGATGGTCCCGAACCGGTCGACGTCGAACGCAGAGGCGCCGACAGGTGCGAGGTTCCGCCCCTCCTCGAGGCCGACGTCGAAGGGGCCGTTTCCCCAGAGCGCGGCGGCGACGCGTGTGCCTTGGCGCGTCGATCCGAACGCATGCCCACCGAGGTCCACCGCGGCGGGGTCCTCAGCATGCGGGACGATCGGTACGGAGCGTCGGCACCACCAGGAGGGAGGACGAGTCGGTCGCCACCATCGCGTCTCGAGCTCGGCGTAGTACTCGAAGCCGTCTGGGATCGATGCCAGCGAGTCCGGGACAGTGGCGACCAGCTGCCGCGACCCCGTCGTCGGTCTCCCGTTCGAGGGGCAGCGGGCGGAACGTTCCCTGTTCGCGGGCTCGCACGAAGACCGTTCCGTCAACCGTCACAGCCCTCGCTCCGGGTCGTCGACGCCGCTCGGCTGCGCAGTGGACGTCGTACGTGAGCCGGACCTCTTCGCCCGGCAGGGTGAGGAGCGGTGGAAGGTGAGTCGCGTCGAACACGGCTCGAGGATCGTCTGGCGGGCGCTGCGCGATCGCACTGCCGCCCAGTGCCGCGGCGGGGAGGCGACGACGCCGATAGCCAGCCACCCGGTGACGGGAGCGAGGCGAGAGCGACGAACGCTGAAGGATCTCGACACGACGACTCCTTCGTTGGCTGATGAGACAACGATACGCGCGGGCGGCACGTGGATGACCG
The DNA here is from genome assembly GCA_963709715.1 of uncultured Gaiellaceae bacterium. Taxonomy (GTDB): domain Bacteria; phylum Actinomycetota; class Thermoleophilia; order Gaiellales; family Gaiellaceae; genus GMQP-bins7. The sequence goes on along the minus strand of CAVPXQ010000005.1, from coordinate 86,254 downwards.
AAGTGACGGTCTTGTCGCTGCTTTGTACGCGGCTGTGGCGATCAGCGCGTGGTCGCGACGCGGCCGAGCTCGCGCTGAAGGCGACGCGCACGCTTCGCCACGATGTCGCGGAGGCGTTGCGGCTCGAGGACCGTGGTCTCGCCGCGGTCGGCGAGCACCTCGGAGAGGAGCCACTCCTCCGTCTTGTACGGCACGTCGGCGATGGCCGAGCCGTCGGTGAACGGGCGCGCGCCTCGCTCGAGCTTCCAGCGCGCGATCGCCGGCGAGTGCAGGAGCCGCGCGACGCGCGGATTGCGCAGGTACGACGGGTCGAATCCGTCGCGGGCCTCGAAGCTCTCACCGGTGAGCCGCGCCGAGCGCATCCGGTCGAGCCGGAAGGTGCGCGCGGCATCGACGCTGTGATCCCACGTGTGAACGCGCCATACGGGGAGCTCACGCTCGATGGTGTAGGGCTCGACCTGCCGCAGGCTGGGCTGCGCGTCGCCCTCCTTCATGTACTCGATCTCGACGACGAGCCGCTTCTCGGCGCCGTCGCTCAGGACCTTCACGAGCGACTCCTCGGCCGAGGCGTCGGTCGGTTGTGGCGTGCCGGCGAGGTCGAAGCGACCGAAGGTCTCCTCGAGCTTCGTCCGCACGCGCTTCAGCGGGGTGTGCGCGTCGGCTGCGATCGTCGGCCCGACGTACTCGATCGCGAGCCGGATGGCACGTGCTTCGAGCGGTGTGAGCTTGGGGGGCCGTCGGAACACGTCTCCGTAGAGCTCCTTCTCGACCCGGACGATGTCGCCGTCGTGCTCCGCATAGACGGCGTAGCAGCCTCCGCCGAAGTTGACGAGATTGAGGAGTGACAGGTGGTCCTGGAGCTCCTCGAGCGGGATCGAGAAGCGGCCGGCGACCTCGTCCGCTGGGAGCGTGGCCGACCGCTCGTCCCCGCAGGCGGTGAGGAGGTTGGCAAGCAGCGCCTGCAGCACACCGAAGCGCTCGGGTGCAACCGGGCCGGCGGGTCGCTCGGGGAGGGGCTGTCTCGGGTCCGATCGCTTCGGACTGGCCACGGACGGCGGTTCTCCGTCATGTGATTCGGCCACGGTCACCAACGCCTCGTTGACCGACTCGACGAGCTCGTTCGGCTCGAGCGGGACAGCACGCCCGTTCTGCCTCAGAACCCAGCCGGCCAGGAGCTCGACGTTCGCGTAGTCCGTCTCGAAGACGCCGTCCTCGACGGCACCCGCGTCCGCGAGCGTGCGCTCGACCCACCACGCCGTGTCACCGGAGACCGCGATCCGTGCATGGCCGACGATGTCGCCGATCTGCCACGGGCGCGGGATCCGATGCTCTTCGACGTCGAAGTCCGCCGGAATCCGGAAGTCACGCTCGCGGCGCGTCGCGAAGCGGATGTCGCCGCGGATGCGTGACACCTTGAACGTCCGCGTCGTGTCGCGGTCGAGGTCGTGGCCGATGACGTACCAGTTGCCGTCGTCGAGTCGAAGGGCATAGGGATTGACGGTGCGCTCGCCGGGTCTCGTACGGCGTGGGCTCCAGTATCCGAATCGGACCGTCCGCTGCTTCGAGATCGCCGACTCGAGCTTGGCGAGCCGCCCGGCGAGCTCCGGTGAGTAGTCGGGGGCGCTCACGCGAACACGCTCGGCCGTCTCCGTCGGCGGCTCCGGGAAGCCGACGCGGCCGAGGGCGAGGTTCTGGAGCGCAAGCCGCAGAGGCTCGGCGTACGCGAACTTGCCCTCGAGGTAGTAGAGCGCGGTCTGGAGCGCCGCGAGCTCGTCGTCGTCGAGATCGAGCCGGTCGAGGAAGTAGTTCTCCGAGCGGAGCGTGTAGAGCTCCTCGCCAGTGAACTCGTCGCGCTGCGACTGGAGCGGTACACCGAGTGCTGTCAGCTCGGCGCGGTCGGAGTAGAAGCGCCGTGCGAACGCCTCGTCCGACATCTCGCTGTAGCCCTCGACGTTCGACTTGACGTCTCGTGCGGTCAGGAGCCTGCGCTCCGCCATGAGGAACGCCACCAGCGAGAGTTGCCGGATCAGCTTGTCGGCGTCGTGCGACATCGAACCGCGAGCTTACCGGGAGGCCGAGGCGCGGCGATCGGGACCCCGGCTCCGGTTCGGACTCGCGCGCTCCGGAGTGCCGACGACGACGCGCGCGTCAGGCTGCGACGGTCGCGTGCTCCAGGTGCTGGTGCGACGGGCAGTAATCGCGGCCAGGGAGCGGCGTCCTCTGGCACGCCTTGCCCTTGCGAGTCGTCGCATGGCAGCGGGCGACTCCACCGTCGAGCAACCCGGCCTCGATCTGCTGCTCGATGAACGACGTGGCAGCACCGACTCCTTCGCGCACCGACCACGCAACCTGTGCCTGCGCGGTGATCGGGAAGTAGCGGCGGATGTCGGCGAAGAGCGCCCGGTCCGGTCGCGCGAAGTAGTGCGGGTCGTCGGTCGAGACGGCTCATCGTGCGCTCGCACTCCTCGAGGACGGCGCGTCGATAGCCGAGCTGTTCCGAGAGCGACACGTACGGATCGATGAGATCCTTGATCGAGCGGTAGATCGCTCGCGAGTATTGATACATACAGGAGCGAAGTTGGGCTGCGTGGTCGTCCAAGACGGGCTACTCGACTCCCCGAATCCCTCGTTGCCGGGCGAAAAACAGGCGAAGACCGCGCTCCGCCCCGGCAGTGTAGCGCCTTTTCGGGTGTGTTACAAAGTCCAGAGCGGGCGTTGCCCGTGAAGACAATCGCCCGTCAGGGCACGATGCGCCGCACACTCGCCGTGCGCGAGGATCGACGAGCCGTCTCGAGCGCGCTCGTCGCCTCTGCCTCGCTGGCGTAGATGCCGGAGAAGACGATCCAGTACCCGGGATGGAGGCTCGCGTAGCGCGACGAGTCGAGGATCCCCACCTCGGTGAGCCCTTTCGCGCGGGCGGCCTTGACGTGTGCGAGCGCGGCCGGTCTGCCACCCGTCTGCGGTAGGGACGCGAGCGCGACCGTCCATCCGTCCTCGCCCGGGGGCCACTCGGCGATCGCGGACGAGCCGGCCTCCTCTCCTTCGGTCGTCGTCGGCGCGCTCGCGAATCCACCCGTCGCGGTCACGACCGCAGCCCCGCCGCCGTCGCTTCCCGTCGCAGCGATCGCCGCGATCGCGCCGACGAGCGCAGCAGCACCGGCGACCAGCGACCGAAGAGCCCAGCTCGAGCGCAGCGAATGGGGCCGGCGGCCTGCGACGACCCTGGCGCCACACGCGAGGCAGTACTCCTGGCCAGGCGCGAGTCGAGCCCCGCAACGCGGGCAGGTCGTCATCCGACGGCGTCAGGCCCCGAAGGCCCGGATTCGGACGTTCCGCCGAGCGCGCGTCCGCAGGTCGCGCAGAAACGTGCACCGAGGAGGATCGGCGCGCCGCAGATGCAGACGGCACCGGCGCCCCCGCGCTGAATGCCGGCCGTCCCGTCGAGCAGCGCGTCGATCTCCTGGACGCGAGCCTCGATGGCGACGAGCTCGGCACACCTTTCGACCACGAGCCCGGCGTTGAACTTGTCGCGCTTGTACATCTCGAGCGCCAGACCGCCCAGGTCGCGGAGTCGCTCCTCGCGCACCTCGAGGAGCGCCTTCCGCTCGCGCTTGAGCTCGCGCGGCGGTGGCACGACGTAGGAGCCCGATTTGGATGTCGTCAGTTGCTCAGCCATCTCCGGACAACTTAGAGCTGGAGGACGACGAGGCGCTCCTCGGTCATCTCGCGCACGGCGTAGGCCGGGCCCTCGCGCGTGTTCCCGGAGTCCTTCACACCGCCGTACGGCATCTGGTCGGCGCGGAACGTCGGCGCCTCGTTGACGGTCACTCCACCGAACTCGAGCTCGTGGGCAGCGCGCAGAGCGGTCGTGACGTTGCTCGTGAAGATGCCAGCTTGCAGGCCGAAGCGAGTCCCGTTTGCCAGCGCGACGGCCTCGTCCAGCGAGTCGAACGCCGTGACCGTGCAGAGCGGGCCGAACACCTCGTCGCATGAGACCTTCGCGTCCGGCGGTGCGTCGGCGATCACCGTCGGTCGCAGGAGCTCGCCGTCGAGCTCGCCTCCGCTGAGGACGCGCGCACCCCGTGCCTGGGCCTCGCCGATCCACTCGAGCACGCGATCGCGCTCGCTCTCGGCGATCAGGGGCCCGACGTCGGTCGTGTCCTCGGCGGGGTCGCCGACGACCAGAGATTCGACCCGGGGGAGAAAGCTCTCCAGGAACGCGTCGTACGCGGGTCGCTCGACGTAGATGCGCTGGACCGAGATGCAGCTCTGACCCGCGAACGAGAACGCGTTCGCGGCCAGCCGCGTCGCGACGTCGTCGAGGTCTGCGTCGGCGGCGACGATCACCGGCGTCGCGTTGCCGAGCTCGAGGTTGACGCGCTTGCGCGGCGCTCGCTCGCGAAGGGCCCAACCGACACCGGCCGACCCCGTGAACGTGATGAGCTTCACGCGCTCGTCCTCGACGAGGACGTCGCCGATCTCGGCGGCCGATCCGGACACGACGTTCAGCCAGCCGGCCGGGAGGCCCGCATCCGTCTCGAGCTCTGCGAGGAGGAGGGCGGAGAGCGGGTGTCTGCGACGCCGGCTTGAGCACGACCGCGCAGCCGGCGGCAAGCGCAGGAGCGACCTTGTGAGCGACGAGGTTGAAGGGGAAGTTGAACGGCGAGATCGCGCCGACCACACCGATCGGGAAGCGCAGCGTGAGCGCCATCTTTCCCGTACCCGCCGGGGATGCGTCCATGGGTACGACGTCACCTGCGAGTTTGCGTGCCTCGACCGCCGCCATGGTGAAGGTCGATTGCGCGCGTGACGCCTCGACCCGCGCGGCCTTCATCGGCTTGCCGGCCTCTGCGCAGATCGTCCGGGCAATCTCCTCGGAGCGCTCTTCGACGAGGTGTGCAGTGCGGTCGAGGATCGCGGCGCGCTCATGTGCCGGAAGCGGCTCGGCCATCGCGCGCTCTGCGGCGTCGACCGCACGGCGCGCTTCCGCTGCTCCACCCTTCGGGACCCGACCGACGAGCGAGGCGTCGTACGGGGAGCGAACCTCGAGCCAGTCACCCGTCTCGACCCACTCGCCGTCGATCAGGAGCTTGCGCTCGGTTGCGGTGGTGGCCACCGCGTGAGTGTAGTGGGACGCCTTCGCGCGATGGACGTTCCGGACGTTCGCCATGCGCGCCGCGGCGATGCTGGGATCCGAGCTCCTGGGCGTTCCCGGCGCATGGCGTCTCTATGCTGTGCTCGATGGCTGAGGCGTACATCGTCGACGCCGTTCGCTCCCCGATCGGGCGCCGAAACGGCTCGCTCTCGGACATCCGCGCGGACGAGCTCGCGGCGCAGGTGCTGAACGGGCTCGTCGGACGTGTCGACCTCGATCCCGGTGAGATCGAGGACGTGCAGATGGGGTGCGTGACCCAGGTCGGCGAGCAAGCTCTCAACGTCGGTCGTGGCGCAGTCCTCGTCGCCGGGTGGCCCGAGACGGTGTGCGCGACGACCGTCGACCGTCAGTGCGGATCGTCCCTGCAGGCTGCCTTCAACGGTGCCTCCGCGATCCAGGCGGGGCACCTCGATCTCGTCGTCGCCGCGGGTGTCGAGCACATGACACGCGTGCCGATGGGGTCGAACCTCGGTGACGCGGGTTGGGGCGCAGTCAACGAGAAGATCGGCGAGCGCTGGCCGATCGTCCCGCAGGGCATCTCGGCCGAGGTGATCGCTGAGGAGTGGAATCTGACCCGCGAGGCCCTCGACGAGTTCTCGCTCGAGTCGCACCGGCGCGCGGTCGCAGCATCGGACGAGGGCAAGTTCGAGAACGAGATCGTCCCGATCGAGGTGGGTGCGGGCGGCGCCGTCGTCCTCTTCGGCGTCGACGAGACACCCCGGCGCGACACCTCGCTCGAGAAGCTCGCCACACTCCAGCCTGCGTTCAGGGCCGGCGGAGTCGTCACGGCGGGTAACTCGAGCTCGATCGTGGACGGGTCGGCGGCGATGCTGCTGGCGAGCGAGGCGGCCGTGGAGCAGCACGGGCTCGAGCCGCGGGCGCGATTCGTCTCGTTCGGCCTCTCGGGCGTCGATCCCTATCGGATGCTGCACGGCAACCCGGAGGCGTGCGACCGCGCCCTCGCGAAAGCCGGTCTCGGCTGGGACGACGTGTCCGTCATCGAGGTCAACGAGGCGTTCGCATCCGTCGTTCTCCAGTTTCTCGCCGACACGGGGCTCCACGAGCGTTGGGAGGCGGGGGACGTCAATCCGAACGGCGGGGGCATCTCGCTCGGACATCCGCTCGGTGCTACCGGCGCGCGCATCACGGCGACGCTCCTGAACGAGCTCGAGCGGCGCGAGGCGCGCTACGGAATCGCGACCATGTGCATCGGTCAGGGTCAGGCGATCGCGGGCGTGCTCGAGCGGGTCTGAAGCGATTGTCAGTCGATCAGGCTGTCTAATGGCCGTGCTGAATACCTCGACTGGCGCTGATGAACTTCGCCAGGCACCATGAGCTTATGTTCGCACTGATCCTCATTCCAGTGGTCGCGTTGGTCGCGCTGCTCGTGTACGCGGCGGGCGTCGACTCGCGCATCGACGAGCCCGCTCGTCGCCGCCGCTACAGCGGCTGAGATCCAACCAGCGGCCGTCCTGACAGGGCATCGCTAGGATCGCCCGTCGTGGCTGCTCCGGAGATCGGTCGTATCGGGGTCGTCGGCCTCGGGGCCATGGGCGCCGGCATCGCACAGCTGGCGGTCGAGGCCGGGTACGAGACCGTCGGCCACGAGGTGTCGGACGAGATCGGCGTGAGAGCGCGCGAGCGGATCGCGCACTTCCTGCAGCGCAAGGTCGACAAGGAGCGCATGTCGGTGTCGGAGCGGGAATCCGCTCTCGCTTTGCTCTCGCTCACGACGGACCTCGCGGACCTGGCCGGCTGCGATCTCGTCATCGAGGCGATCGTCGAGGAGCTCGGCGCCAAGCTCGAGTTGTTCGCGACGCTCGAGAAGATCGTCGGCGCCGACACGATCCTGGCGACCAACACGTCCGCACTTTCGGTCACGGAGATCGCATCGGCCGTGTCGACGCCGGAGCGGGTCGTCGGCATGCACTTCTTCAACCCGGCGCCGCTGATGCCGCTCGTCGAGATCGTCCGGGCGGAGCTGTCGTCCGACGAGGCAGTCGACGCCGCGTTCGCGGTCGGCGTGAAGCTCGGCAAGCATCCGATCCGCTGCCACGACACGCCTGGCTTCGTCGTCAACCGCGTTCTCATCCCACTCCTGAACGACTGTCTACGCGTGCTCGACGAGGCGCGCGTGACGCCTGAAGACCTCGATACCGCGATGACCGCAGGCGCCGGTTGGCCGATGGGGCCGTGCACGCTCGTCGACCTCGTAGGGATCGACGTCCACGTGCATGCGTCGGAGGCTCTCTACGAGAAGCTGCGCGAGCCACGCATGGCGCCGCCGCCTCGCATCGTCGCGATGAACAACGCCGGTCTCCTCGGCCGGAAGTCCGGTCGCGGCTTCTATCGCTACGACTGACGCGCTCCGTCTCTCACGGGTTGACCGCGAGAAGCAGGAACGCCGCGACGATCACGAGGTGGACGCCGCCCTCCTGCAGGGTGGCGCGACCTGGGAGAATCGTCAGTGCACCGACGCCCGCGGTCAGGACGAGCAGGGTGATCTGCGTCGAGTTCAGGCCGAGCACGAGCGTGCCGTCAAGCCAGATCGATGCGACGGCGACGGCCGGGATGGTGAGGCCGATGCTTGCGATCGCCGAGCCGAACGCGAGGTTGAAGCTCGTCTGCAGCCGATCGCGCCGCGCGTAGCGGTAGGCGGCGAGCGTCTCCGGGAGAAGGACGAGGAGCGCGATCGACGACGCCGACCGCTGATTGTGGTGCACCGATCGCGTCCACGGCGTCTTCGATCGCGGGAGACTCGACCTTCGCCAGGCCGATCACGGCGACGAGCGACAGCACGAGCGCCACGAGGCTCACCGCCGCGGTCCGATCCGCCGGGTCCCGAGCGTGGATGTCCACGGGCGCCGGCTCGCCTCCGGGCGGCAAGAAGAAGTCCCGGTGGCGAACGTTCTGCACGAAGACGAAGAGGATGTAGAGGGCGACCGAGGCGACTCCTGCGAAGGCAAGCTGCGTCGTCGAGAACTCGGGGCCGGGCGCGCTGGTCGTGAACGTCGGAAGGACGAGGCAGAGGGTCGCCAGCGTGATCACGGTCGCGAAGGCGGTCGCCGTCCCTTCCGCGTTGAACGTCGCCACCCGACTGCGCAACGTTGCAACCGACGAGGCACAGCCCGACGATGTCGTTGCACGTGATCATCGCCGCGGCGAACACGGTGTCGCGCGCCAGCGTGTCCGTCTCGGGGCCGCCGGAGGCCATGAGCGTCACGATGAGACCTACCTCGATGACGGTCACCGCGACGGCGAGGACGAGCGAGCCGCCGGGCTCGCCGACACGGTGGGCGACGACCTCCGCGTGGTGAACCGAAGCGAGGACTGCTGCGGCGAGCAGCACCGCGACCAGGGCCAGGATCGCGTTTCCCGGCTTCGCTCCCCAGGTCAAGGCGAGTGCGACGAGGCCGATCGCCGGAAGGACGAAGGTCCAGGACGACAGCATCCTCCGGAGAAGGCGCGCGTCTCCCGGCGTCGGCGGAGCGTACTTCTGTCGAGTCGCCGGAAGTCCGACTCGAGTCTCGACCGCAGGGAACGGTGGCTCCTCGGCACGTCCCCCGGCTTACAGTCTCCTTACACGCATCTCATTGCGGTCCCACGCCGGGCGCCGATACTAGGGCGGAGCCATGCGGAAGCTCGTCGTCGTCCTCTGCTCGGTCTGCGCGCTTGCCGCGGCGGGCTCGGCTGCCCGCGCGAGCGAGCCGACGGGGGGTCAGCTGTCCGTCGAGCGCGGTAAAGGTGTCGTCATGATCGAGCTCCGCGGCTCCGTGCTCGGGCGCCTGACGAACGGGTCGCTACGGGTCACGGATCTGACACCGTTCGACCGGTACGCCGCTCTCGTCACGGGACGAAAGGTGACCGAGAAACGTCTCGGGCCGCGCACTGTGCTCTACAAAGGACAGGGACTGCGCTTTCGCTTGCTCGGCGGCGGATACCGCATGATCGCGCGCGGATCGGGAATCGCGCTCTCGGCCGTCGGGCGCGGGGTCGTGACGCTCGACGGTGATCCCAAGTTTCCCGGGGACGACGTCGGCGTGTACTCGCGTGACGGGGTCGACTGCAGCGTCGAGCCGCAGACGTGCGTGCCACTTCCGAGCGACCCGGAGCGCTTCAATCTGGAGCCGCCGAGCTCCGAGCCCACTCCGCGGAGAGCATCGTGAACTCGACACCGATGATTCTCGTCGTCGAGGACGAGACGTCGATCGCCTCGTTCATCGCCGCCTACCTCCGGAACGCGGGGTACACGGTGAAGACGGCCGCGACCGCTCAGGAGGCCCTCCTGCAGCTGGCGGGCGACTCCCCGGCGCTCGTCATCCTCGACCTCAACCTTCCGGACGGAGACGGCGTTGAGCTCTGTCGCCGCATCCGCAAGACGTCCGACGTGCCGATCCTCATGCTCACAGCTCGCGACGAGGACATCGACAAGATCATCGGCCTCGAGGTCGGGGCCGACGACTACATGACGAAGCCGTTCAACCCGCGCGAGCTCGTCGCCCGGGTGAAGAGCATCCTTCGACGTGCCGCCCCGGAACGGAGGAAGACCGAGTCGGAGGAGCTTCGGCACGGCGAGCTCGCGATCAACGCCGGCAAGCGCGAGGTTCACGTCGGCGACGAGGAGATCCGGCTTGCGCCGAAGGAGTTCGACCTCCTCTGGGAGCTCCTCGACCATCGCGGCATCGTCCTCACGCGTGACCAGCTTCTCGAACGTGTGTGGGGCTACACGTTTGCAGGCGACACACGGACGGTCGACGTCCACGTCCGTCAGATCCGTCGCAAGCTCGGCGACGCATCGCCGATCGTGACCGTGTGGGGCGTGGGGTACAAGGTCGCCTCCGATCGTACGGTGGCCTCGATCTAGAGGGTTAGCCTGGACTCATGCTCGGGACGCTCCGGTTCCGTCTCACCGCACTCTTCCTCGCCGTCGTCCTCGTGTTCGGGCTCGTCTCGATCGCTCTCGCGGTCCGTCTGTTCCAGGACGTGACGCGCAAGCAGTCCGTCGACGAGCTCCGTCGTGAGGCGACTGGACTCGCCGCGCTGTACGCAGAGTCCGCGCTCCGGTCGTCCGACGAGGGCGCCAAGGCGCCCGAGTTCGCAGCCGAGAAGCTCGAGCTCGCGACCGGCGACGAGCTCTACTACGTCGGCGCCTCGCTGTTCCCCGGACAGCGCTTCGGGCTCACCCGGCTGCCGCGCAGCGCGCTCGGGAGCGCCGAGCTCGATCGCGACCAGCTCGTCATCGTCGTGTTCACGCCTCCGGGCGAGGAGCGACGGCTCATCGCTGCCGCGCAGCCCGTTCAGCTCGTACGGGGGACAGAGCCGTTCGGATGGTTGATCGTCGCGAAGCCCGAGGCCGAGCTCCGCGAACAGTGGCTCTCGCTCTTCGGTCGACTCGCGCTCGCCCTCGCGGTCGGTGATTGCACTCGGCGGGGTCCTGTTCCTCTGGCTCTCACGCCAGCTCACGGAACCCGTTCGCGCTCTCACGCGAGCGACCGAGCAGGTCGCCGCAGGCCGGTACGACATCGAGATACCCGAGGCTCGCGGAAGCGACGAGATCGCGCTGCTGAGTCGAGCGGTTCCGCATGATGGTTTCGAAGCTTGAGGAGGCCGAGCAGCTCAAGCGCTCGTTCCTGATGTCCGTCTCGCACGAGCTCCGCACGCCCTTGACTGCCATTCGTGGTCACGTCGAGGCAGCTGCGGGAGGGCATCGTCACGTCGCCCGAGCAGGTACGCGCGTCGCTGGACATCGTCGCCGCGGAGACGGATCGCCTCGAGCGCCTCGTCGGTGACGTCCTCGACCTGGCGAAGCTACAGGCGCATCGGTTCACGGTTCGGCACGAGGAGGTCGACCTCGAGCGTGTCCTCGATCAGGCCTACGGCGCTTTCGCCGAGGAGGCGCGTCGCCGCGAGATCGACTACCGCCTCTCCGGTGTCGACCTCGCCCCCGTCATCGTCTCGGACGGCGATCGTGTCCTCCAAGTCATCACGAACCTTCTCTCCAACGCGTTTCGCTGGACACCGGACGGGGGACGGATCGAGCTCCAGCTCGGCCGGTCGAACGGCACGGTCGCGGTCGACGTCCTCGACATCGGGCCCCGGCGTGCCGCCGGCGCAGCGCGCACGGATCTTCGAGGCTTTCGTCTCGCAGGACGCGGACGGGACGGGACTCGGGCTCCCGATCGCGCGCGAGCTCGCCGTGGCGCTCGGCGGTGGGATCGAGCTGGAGTCGGAGAGCGGGCACGGGAAGCCGCTTCCGGCTCGTCCTACCGATGACCCCGGTCGTCTGAGCGCGGTCTAGGCGGCCGCAGCGTGCTCGAGCTCGCGCTCGACCGAGTCGCTGCGTGTGAGCGGCTCGACGCGACGTCTCGTCCGCGTCGTCAGTTCGCGTCGCACGTTCGAGCCGCTCGAGCCGAGCGTCGACACCCCGCCAGCCAGAGCTGACGAGGTCGACGAGAAGCGCGAGATCGTCGACGCGGGCGTGCCGCTCGGCGAGGAGGTCACCCTCGAGCCGCTCGAGGCGGCGGATCGCCTGGTTCAGGAGGCCGCGGATCTCGGCGATGTGACGTGCGACGGGCAGCACCTCGGTACGCAGACCGTCGCGGACCGCGACCCCCGACCTGCGCCGGAATCGACGCTTCGAGCTCGGCAGCGCTCGCCGCGAGCGCCTCGATCTGAGCTCGCGCGAGCGTTCGAGCGCGGCTTCGATGGCCGCGGGATCGGGCCGCCCGGCAGTCGCGTCGGCAATTCGCTGCTTTGCTCGCTCGAGCGCCAGGGCGTCCATGGGCGCCGAGGCTACTCTCCGCGCCGGATGGACACCTCGGCGCTCGACTACGACCTTCCGCCGCGAGCTCATCGCGCAGCACCCCATCGAGCCGCGCGACGCTGCGCGGCTCCTCGTCTACCGCCGAGGTGCGGGAACGATCGAGCACAGGATCTTCTCGGAGCTGCCCGACCTGGTCGACGATCGACTCGTCGTCGTCAACGACACGAGGGTCGTACCGGCACGCCTGCAGCTGCGCCGTTCGTCGGGCGCGACGGTCGAGGTGCTGCTCGTCGAGAGCGTCGGGGGCGGGCGAGTGGGAGGCGCTCGCGCGGCCGTCGCGCCGACTCCGCGCGGGGGAGCAGCTCGGGCCTGTGCGGCTTGTCGGAGCCGCTCGGCGACGGACGCTGGATCGTCGAGCTCGACGGCGAGCCGCGCGGGCGAGGCGCCACTCCCTCCCTACATTCGTGAGCCGCTCGCGGACTGCGAGCGGTATCAGACGGTGTACGGCGCGGTCACCGGGTCGGCGGCGGCTCCAACCGCGGGTCTGCACTTCACGCCTGAGCTCGTCGAGCGGCTCGATCCGGTCCGGGTGACGCTGCACGTCGGGCTCGACACGTTTCGGCCGGTTGCGGAGACGAGGCTCGAGGATCACGAGATCCACGGCGAGCGCTACGCGGTCGAGCGCGAGCTGCGTGGGCGCGAATCTCGTCGGCGCCGCGGGTGCTCGCCGTCGGGACGACCACGGTGCGCGTGCTCGAGACGGTGGCGCGTACGGGCGAGCTCGTCGGTCGGACGAGGCTCTTCGTGACTCCGGGCTTCGTGCTTCCAACGGGTCGACGCGCTGTTGACGAACTTCCACCTTCCGCGCTCGACGCTGCTCGCGCTCGTGATGGCGTTCGTCGGCGTCGAGGAGGCGCGCGCGATCTATCGCGAGGCGATCGCGGAGCGCTATCGGTTCTACTCGTTCGGCGACGCGATGGTGGTGCTCTGAAGCATGTCCACAGTGCGTGTTTCCGAGACGTCGATGTCACTTCGTCCTTTCGACGCGGTTCCGTATCCCATGCGTGAGCACCTCGGCGATACGCTCACAGCGGGTGGAGGCGCGGGGTGGCCCCTCACGGCATGTGGGGTCCCATCGCCCGCGGCGGCGATGACCTTCCGGCTCCTCGCGACCGACGGCGCGGCGCGCGCCGGCGTCATCAGCACGGCTCACGGGGAGATCCGGACGCCCGCGTTCATGCCCGTCGGGACGAAGGGAACCGTGAAGTCGCTCCATCCGGACGAGGTGCGCGCGCTCGGTGCCGACGTCGTGCTCGCGAACACGTACCACCTCCACTTCCGGCCGGGCGAGGAGATCGTCGAGGCGCTCGGGGGGATCCACGCGTTCTCGGGCTGGGAGCGGGCCGATCCTCACCGACTCCGGCGGCTTCCAGGTGTTCTCGCTCCGCGACACGATCGCCGCGCTCGACGACGACGGCGTCACCTTCCGCTCCGTCTACGACGGCGACGGAGGCGCGCTTCACGCCCGAGGGCGTAGCCGAGATCCAGCGCCGGCTCGGCTCCGACATCGCGATGTGCCTCGACGTCTGCGTGCCGGCGGAGCGTCGCCGCGAGTGGAGCTCGAGCGAGCCGTCCGGACGACGACGACCTGGGCGCGACGTCAGGTCGACGCACCGCGCGCGCCCGGGCAGCTCCGCTTCGGGATCACGCAGGGCGCGACCGACGCGGAGCTACGCCGCGCTCGATCGACGAGATCACCGGCACTGCCGTTCGACGGGTTCGCGCTCGGCGGCCTCGCCGTCGGCGAGTCGAAGGACGAGATGCTCGACTGCGTCGAATGGGCGGCACCCGCTTCTGCCGGCCGCGCACCCGCGCTACTTCATGGGGATCGGCGATCCCGAAGGCATCCTCGAGGTCGTCGCGCGCGGAATCGACATGTTCGACTGCGTGCTGCCGACGCGCACCGCGCGCACCGGCTCGGCGCTCACCTGGGAGGGGAGGCTGAACCTTCGCAACGCGTCGTACCGCACCGACCCGACGACCGCTCGACGACGAGTGCGAGTGCCCGGCCTGCGAGCGCTTCTCGCGTGCGTACATCCGCCACCTCGTCACGCAGCGCGAGATCCTGGGATTACGCCTGCTGAGCCTGCATAATCTGCGGTTCGTACTCGACCTGACCGCGCGTGCGCGAGCGGCGATCGAGCGGGGAGCGTTCTCGTCGTTCCGCGACGAGGCCCTCGCGCGGCTCGCCGCCCCACCGGAGGAGGAACCGTGCAATTCGTGATCATCATGGCGCTGATGCTGGGCGTGATGTACGTGCTCATGATCCGCCCGCAGCGACAGCGGCAGGCCCAGCAGCAGTCGATGATCGACGAACGCCGGCGTCGGTGACGACGTGCTCACGACCGGCGGCATCTACGGCACGATCACGCAGGTCGAGGGTGACGACATCGTCGTCGAGATCGCGACGGCGTCACGGTGCACATGACGCGTCGCGGCATCGCGGCCGTTCTCCCGCCCGAGGAGGACGAGGACGAAGACGATGCCGACGAGGACGCGGTTGCCGGGACGCACTCGAGCCCGTAGCGACGAGCGCGAGCGGCGGTGAAGGTGCCGTTACGGACGGCGAAGAAGCCGTTAGGAGCGCGCGTCGGCGATGCTCCGACGGGGGACGACGCGCCGCTAACCTGGGGCGCCGACCGTGAGCAGGCGCAACTCCTTCCTCGTCCTCGGGCTGCTCGCAGCGGCGCTCGTCGGCGTCGCGCTGCTTGGCGATCCCGGCGATCGCCGCTTCACCAGAAGCCGACGCTCGGCCTCGACCTGCAGGGCGGGCTCGAGGTCACGCTCCAGGCGGTCCCGCCGCCGAATCGCGAGCTGACGAAGGACGACCTCGACCGCTCCGTCGACATCATGCGGAACCGCGTCGACAAGCTCGGCGTCACCGAGCCCGAGATCCGCACGCAGGGCTCGGATCAGATCGTCATCCAGCTCCCCGGCGTGAAGGATCCCGAGGCCGCGGCGGAGATCATCGGCACGACGGCGCAGCTCGAGCTCTTCGACCTCGAGACGCTCGCTCGTCGGCCCGTCGGTCTCGATCCAGGGCCAGCCCGTCGAGACACGCGTCGCTCTACGCCCTCCTCGCGCAGGTGCAGTCGCAGGTGAAGGAGGGCGACTCGGACGCGTACTACATCGTCAACCCGAAGACGAAGCGCGTCGTCTCCGGCCCGTACGGCTCGGAGAAGGACGCGCTCAAGAAGTCGGGCGGGAAGCTTCCCGCCGGCCGCGAGCTCTTCGCCGTGCCGGAGGGCATGGTCGTCGATCACCTGCGGCGAGGGCGCGGTCGTGTGTCCCGGGCGCCAATGGCGCGGGCGTCGCGCCCGATCGCACCTAGTACTACCTCTTCAAGTACGACCCGCCGAACGTTCCGCAGATGACGGGTGAGGACCTCAAGCTCTCGGGCACGCGCGCCGACTTCGACACGAGCCCGGGCGGCGGCGGCCGGCCGATCGTGACGATGGAGTTCACGAACGTCGGGCTCGGACAAGTTCGAGCAGATCACCCGCGGACGAGTGGATCCGCGGCAAGCTCCGGGGCAGCCCCAGCACTTCGCGATCGTCCTCGACCGCGAGATCAAGACCTTCCCGCAGATCGACTTCACCGACTCGAGCCTGTCGGGCGGCATCGGCGGTGGCCGCGCGCAGATCCAGGGCCTCGACTCGCTCCAGGAGGCGAAGGACATCGCGCTCGTGCTCCAGACCGGCGCGCTGCCCGTGAAGTTCGAGACGCTCGACCGCACCGACATCTCGGCGACGCTCGGCAAGGACTCGCTGAACGAGGCGTGGCAGCGCCGCGATCGCGGGCCTCGATCCTCGTCGCGATCTTCCTGCTCATCTTCTACCGCTTCCTCGGCCTCGTCGCGGTCGCCGGGCTCGCGATCTACGCCGCGTTCCTCTACGCGACGATCCTCCTCTTCAACGTCACGCTCACGCTGCCGGGCTTCGCCGGCCTCGTGCTGACGTTCGGGGTCGCGGCCGACGCGAACATCGTCATCTTCGAGCGCATCAAGGAAGAGGTGCGCGCCGGCCGATCCGTGCGCGCGGCGATCGCCCAGGGCTACCGCAAGGGCTTCGCGACGATCGTCGACGCGAACGTCGTCACTGCGATCACGGCGATGGTGCTGTTCGTCGTCGCGACCGCGAGCGTCCGCGGCTTCGCGCTCATGCTCCTCATCGGTACGGCGCTCTCGATGCTCACGGCCGTCGCTCGCGACGCGCGCGATTCTCGCGGTGCTCGGAGGGTTCGACTGGTTCGACAACCCGCGCTTCATGGGCGCGACCGGGCAGGGCATCCCGCGCTGGCTGCGCTGGGACTACATCGGGAGGCGCCGGCTCTGGTTCGCGATCTCCGGCGTCGGTCGTGGCGCTCTCGGTCCTCGCGATCGCGATCAACGGCCTCAACCTCGGCATCGACTTCAAGGGCGGCACGCAGATCACGTTCCGGACGGCTGAGCCGACCTCGCTCGAGCAGGTGCGCCAGCGAGGCGGCCGACCATCGGCCAGGCGGGGGCGGTCATCCAGGGCCGCGGCAACGTCGACGGACGGCAAGTACACGAACTTCCAGATCCGCACCGAGTCGCTCACGACCGCCGAGCAGAACGAGCTCCAGCAGGGGCTCGCAAACACGGTCGAGGCGACGTCGTTCGGCGCGAAGAACGTCTCCGAGAGCTTCGGCCGTCAGATCGCGAACAACGCCCTCCTCGCGATCATCGTGAGCCTCCTCCTGATCGTCGCGTACATCTCCGTGCGCTTCCAGTGGAAGTACTCGGTCGGCGTCCTCGTCGCGCTTGCGCACGACGTCGTCATCACGATCGGCGATCTACGCGCTGACCGGGCGCGAGGTGTCGACGGCGACCGTGGCGGCGGTCCTCACCGTCCTCGGCTACTCGATCTACGACACGATCATCGTGTTCGACCGCATGCGCGAGAACGTGCCGCTCATGCGCCGTGCGTCGTTCCGCGTCATCGGGAACGTCTCGATGTGGGAGGTGCTCCCGCGCTCGCTCGCGACGACGTTCATCACGCTCCTGCCGGTCGCATGCGCTCTACTTCTTCGGCGGCGACACGCTCAAGGACTTCGCGTTCGCGCTCCTCGTCGGTATCGGCTCGGGCGCGTACTCGTCGATCTTCCTCGCCGCCCCGCTCGTCGCTGCGCTCAAGGAGCGCGAGCCCGAGTTCGCCCGACGACGCGACGACCTCGGTGCGCTCGCAGGCGTCGCGTCGGTCGGCGGGACGCTGGCCGCAGGAGGCCGAGGAGGTCGCGGCCGCTGCTGAGCGAGAGGCGTCGACGACGAGGCCCCGGAGGACGGCGCGAGCCGCCCGGCCCGCTCCGGTCGCAGCCCCTCGCCGTCACGCCGTGTCCTCGAAGCGAGAGCGACGGCGCCAGCGGCGCGCATCGCGACCTCATGGCCGTGCCCGCTGACGAGCGCGGACCGCTCGAGACGCTCGAGCCTGGCGGGGATCGGCGCGATCGCGCTCGTCGCGCAGCACGCAGACGAGCTGGCAGCGGAGATCGGCGACTCGCCTCGGTGTCGAGCGCGACGAGGTTCGCGCCGTCATCGCCGACGTCCTCGACAGCTGGCGGCGCGAGGCGACGCGTCTCGGTGAGAGCGGCGGCAAGCATGGCGGCGCAGGCGGCCTCGGAGCTCGGCGCGGCCTCGCGCGAGTCGGTGAGTGACCTCGAGCTCCGCGTCGCCCAGCTCGAGCATCGCCTGCGCCTCCTCGAGCGCGAAGCCGAGCGCTCGCTAGCGCGGGCCTTCGGGCGCGACCGCGGCCTACAATCCGCCCATGGCGACGACGCAGGATCGTCCGTCGCGGAACCTCGGGCGTCTCTCCGAGATCGCGCAGGTGGCGGCACGTCACGGCTTCGGCTACTTCCTTCCGGCCGGAACCGGCTCGGCGATCTCGGTGCCGGTGAGCGTGAACGGCGACGGCGCAACCGCGTCGGATCGCGGACGGCGCCTACGGGCGATGCTCGACGAGCTCGGGCCGACCTTCGTCAAGTTCGGCCAGCTCCTCTCGACGCGTCCCGACGTCGTCCCGCCGGACATCGTCGCCGAGCTCCGCGGGCTGCAGGACGACGCCTCGCCGATCCCGTTCGAGCAGGTGCGCGACGTCGTCGAGGCCGAGCTCGACCTCCGGATGGACCGCGCCTTCCTCGAGTTCGACTTCGCACCGCTCGCGTCCGCGTCGATCGGACAGGTGCACCGCGCCGTGCTCCCCGACGGGCGAGAGGTCGCGGTCAAGGTGCAGCGCCCCGCCGCGGCCGAGCAGATCGAGGCCGACCTCGGGCTCCTCTACCAGGCCGCGCGGCTCCTGCGCGAGCGCGTGAAGGCGCTCGAGTTCATGGATCCGCGCGAGCTCGTCGACGAGTTCGCGCGGTCGATCAGGCTCGAGCTCGACTACAGCCACGAGGCGCGCAACGCAGAGATGTTCCACCGGAACTTCGCCCGCGACGAGCGCGTCGTCGTGCCGCGGGTGATCAGGCAGTACTCGACGTCGCGCGTCCTGACGCTCGAGTTCCTGCGCGGGACGAAGGTCGCCGACCTCGACCTCGAGGCGATGCGGCCGGACGAGCGTCGCGACATCGCCCACCGCCTCGCGGACGCGTGGATGACGATGGTCTTCCGGCACGGCTTCTTCCACGCCGACCCGCACCCGGCGAACATCTACGTGCTCGAGTCCGGCGCGCTCGGGCTCGTCGACTTCGGGCAGGCGGGGAAGCTCTCCGACGACGACATGACGAAGCTGACGATGCTCTTCGTCGACGCCGCGACCGAGAACGTCGACGCGATCCCGAGGCGGCTCCGCGATCTCGGCGTGCGCTACGACGCCGCCGCGCGAGCAGGAGTTCAGAGGCGAGCTGCAGGTCCTGTTCGACCGTTACTACGGAAGCCGCCTGTCCGACATCGACCCGCTGCAGGTCATCCGCGAGGGCGTTCCAGCTCATCTACTCGATGAACCTGAAGCTGCCGAGCCGGTTCGTCATCCTCGACAAGGCGATCGCGACGCTCGCGTCGGTCGGGCAGGAGGTCTATCCGGAGTTCAACGTGTTCGAGGTCGCGAAGGCCGTACGCGCGCGGCCTGCTCGCCGACCGCTTCCATCCGCGCGCCCTCTCGCAGCGGGCGCGTGTCGAGGCGCTCGGGCTCGCGTCCGTCGCGCGGGACATGCCCTACCAGGTCTCGGACGTCCTCGAGCAGCTGCGCCAGGGGACGTTCCAGGTGCACATCGAGAACCCGGGCATCGACGAGATCGACGACCACATCGACAAGGCGACGAACCGCATCGCCGTCGCGCTCGTCATCCTCGGCGGCCTCCTGGGCTCCGCGATGATCGGCGTCTTCGCGAAGACGCGGCCGCATGCCCTCGGAATCCACCTGATCGCGCTCGTCGGATTCCTCATCTCGGGCATCTTCGGGTTCTGGCTCGTCTGGGGGATCCTCCGACACGGGAGGCTCTACCTCGTCCGGGCGCGACGTGTCCGCTGCGGAACGCTTTTCGCGATCCGCCGGAAAGGACACCTGGTGCGACGGTGGCGCTTCGGGCTAGCGTCGGCTACATGCCGAGCGCAGTCCTCGTCGCCGAGCCCGAACCCGAGACGCGCGAGTACCTCGGCCGCCAGCTGCGCGACGACGGCTTCGACGTGCTCGGTGCAGCGCGCCGGAGCGAGGCGCTCGAGCTCGCCGAGTCGGCGCGACCAGACCTCGTGCTCCTGGCCGAGCTCGATCTCTGCCTGCGACTCCGGCGGGGCGAGCCGGGCCGAAGCTGGGACCGGAACGTCCCCGTCATCGTGCTGGCGCCGTCGTCCGATCCGGTCGAGCGTGTTCGCGCCCTCGACCGCGGCGCCGACGACGTCATCGGCCGGCCGTTCGCGTACGAGGAGCTGCTCGCGCGGATCCGTGCGCTCCTCCGCCGCAGCTCGGCTGCCCAGGGAGACGTCATCGTCGCGGGCGACCTCGTCATCGATCGGCCGACGCGACGCGTACGCGTGCGCGACACGGCGGTCGACCTCTCGGCCAAGGAGTTCGAGCTCGTCGCGAAGCTCGCCTCCGAGCCGTACCGCGTGTTCACGAAGGACGAGCTCCTGCGCGACGTGTGGGGCTACCGGGCGCTCGGGCGGACACGGACGCTCGAGTCGCACGCGTCGCGCGTCCGGAAGAAGCTCTGCCTCGGCCCGGACGACCGCTTCGTCGTGAACGTCTGGGGCGTCGGGTACCGCATGCTCGAGTGACGATCTCACTCGAGCGCCGGTTCAGGAATGTTCCCCGGGGTGGGAGGCGGGTGATGAGGTTACGGGACTGAGACCGTGACGCGGAGGAACGTCGCGGGGATGGATGTGGCATCCGGGCTCGGGCCTGCGTTTTGCTCGTTGAAGAGAACCTCCAGCTCGTTCTGCAGATCGGCGGCGCGGCCGTCTGCCTCGGCGGCTTCGAACGCGTTCATCGTGGGGCCGTAGTACGACCTGAAGACATCGAGAAGCGACGATGGGCCCGTCGGGTACCGAAACACGTAGGTGTCTCTCTGGAACGAGATCCGATCTTCGGGCACACCGGCGTTCCCGAATCGCTCGATCACACTTGCTTCGACCCCCCAGGTCATGGGGCTGATGAACCCTTCCGGTGGTGGTGGCGAGTACGCCGAGCTGATCCTCAGGATCTGCGCAACCAACGTCGGATCATTGGGAATCCAGTTTCCCATCACCACGGTGCCGCCCGATCGCGTCACGCGAGCCATCTCCTTCGCGACCTCGAAGGGCCTTGGCGCGAACATCGCTCCGAACATGCTCAGCACGAGGTCGAAGCTGTCGTCGGCGAGACCGTTCAGATCCGACGCATCACCCTCCTCGAAGCGACAGTTGGCCAGGCCCTCGCGCTCGGCCCGTCGATTTCCGGCCTCCACGAGGTTGCTCGCGATGTCGACGCCCAGCACGTCGGCTCCGAGTCGCGCCGCCGGCAGCGCTGTCGTCCCATCGCCGCATCCGAGGTCGAGGACCTTGTGTCCTTCAGAGATTCCCAGGTCCTCGACGAGCGACTCGCCGCTCTCTCTCATGCTCTCCGCGATACGCGTGAAGTCGCCCTTCTCCCAGAGCGCCTTGTTGGGATTCATGGCTCTCCTCTCGTGGCTGGCAGGAGTCTGACCGCTTTCCTGCGAGAACTGGGCCGGAGGCCGCACTAGCCGGCTGGATCGCGTCTACAGCCCGCGCCCAAGGTGGTTGTGTATGTCGTAGAAGCGCATCTCTGGCGGCTCAGTGATGCCGGCCTCGGCGCTGTACGGGCCGATCTGCTCCATCGCGAACTTGTCGTATGCCTCCCTCGTCTCCCAGACGTCGACGATGTGTAGCCCGTCGTCCGTCTCGGCAACCCAGTGCGAGATCGCCTCCGGAGGCGTGCTCCCTCCCGGTGCGAGACCCATCTTTTCGATGATCTCGTCGTACTGGTCGAGCGTTGCCCCACGGAAGCGCATCTCAACAGCAACTGCCATCAGAGTCTCCTCTCGGTGATGCGTGGACCCGTGATCCTATTCCGATGCACTCCGCGTCGACCACGAACCGGTCGTCGGCGCAGTCCCGGGTCAGCGGGCCCCTTCGAGCTCGAGCAGCGTCAGCTTCACGTCGAGCCCGCCCGCGTACCCGGTGAGGTCGCCGGTCGCGCCGACGACCCGATGGCACGGCAGCACGATCGGGATGCGGTTGCGGTTCATCACCGTCCCGACCGCACGGGCGGCACGCGGATGGCCCGACGCGCGCGGCGAGCTCGCCGTACGTCGTCGTCTCCCCGTACGGCACGCGCGCGAGCTCGCTCGAGGACCGAGACCGTGAAGGGCGGCAGCGCACGCAGGTCGAGCGAGAGGTCGAACGTGCGGCGGCGACCGTCGAAGTACTCGTCGAGCTCGCGGCGTGCGCTCGTCGACGCTCCGCGGCGAGCGGAGGACACGCGGGCCGGCGATGCGGGCGAGTCGCTCGAGGCGATCTCCGGGGTCGCGTGTCGAACGAGATCGCAGCGAGACCGCGGTCCGACGCCGCGACGAGCAGCTCGCCGATCGGCGAGTCGACGACGTCGAAGCCGACGTCGATCAGTCCGAGCGTCGCGGCTGCCTCGCGGAAGCGGCGGTCGAGATCGGGTGAGACGGTCATGTGGTGATCCTCCTTCGAATGCGCCGGACGCCGGTGGACGCGGCCTGACGGGCCGCGTCCGGAGACGAGCCGAGCGCGGACGCGATCTGGTCGTACGAGAGGTCGTAGCCGTAGCGGAGCACGACGGCCGCGCGTTCCTTCGGCCCGAGGCCGTCGGTCAGCTCGGCGAGCTCGGCGTACGCGGGCTCGTGCGTCGTCCGACACCGAGCTCGACGAGCTCACTCGCTCGGACGCGTGCGCCGGAGCGTGTCGAGCGCGACGTTCTGCGCGATCGTCAGCACCCACGCTCGCAGGTGCTCGCCGTGCTCGAGACGTCCGTATGCACGAAGCGCGCGCAGGAACGTCTCCTGGAACGCATCCTCGGCCCGATCGCGCCGAGCCGTCGGCGCAGAAGCCGGAGCACCTCGCTCCGGTGCTCGTCGTAGAACCGCTCGAACGGGGGGATCGCCACGGCCTGCATCATCCTCGTCAAACGCTCCTCCGCCCCCGATCTGTGAGAGTGCCGGGATGAGGGCGGCCGTCGTCGGCCACGTCGAGTGGATGGAGTTCGTGCCCGGTCGAGGCCGTCCCGCAGCGCGGGGACATCGTCCACGCAGACGAGTCGTGGGAGCAGGCCGCCGGCGGAGGCTCTGTCGCCGCCGTGCAGCTCGCGAAGCTCGCGGACTCCGTCGACTTCTTCACCGTGCTCGGCAACGACGACACGGGCACGCTCGCCGCGACGAGCTCGAGGCCGCGCGGTGTCGCCGTTCACGCGAGCACCGTCGACGCGCCGCAGCGGAGCGGCTTCACGCTCATCGACGACGGTGGCGAGCGGACGATCGTCACGATCGGCCGCAAGCTCCATCCGCGCGGCCACGACGAGTCGCTTCCCTGGCACGAGCTCGCGCGCTGCGACGCCGTCTACTTCTGCGCGGGCGACGCCGACGCGCTGCTGCATGGCACGGCGCGCGCGCGTGCTCGTCGCCACCGCGCGCGAGCTTGCGACGCTTCGGCATGGAGTCGGTCGAGCTCGACGCGCTCGTCTCGAGTGGCAAGGACGACGCCGAGCGCTACCAGCCGGGTCAGCTCGATCCCGAGCCGCGCCTCGTCGTGACGACGTCGGGCGCGCTCGGCGGCTGGGCGCAGCCCGGCGGTCCGTACAAGGCGGCCCCGCTCCCGCCCGATCCAGCCGACGCGTACGGTGCCGGGGACTGCTTCGCGGCAGGCCTCGCGTTCGCGCTCGCGCGCCGGTCTCGACGGGCTCGACGCGCTCGACTTCGCGGCGCGCTGCGGCGCCGGTGCGCTTGCCGGGCCGGGCGTCCACGCGGAGGTGGTGCCGCTGAGCGTAACGCGTGGGGCAGAGGGGTTGCGTAGTGGGGAGAAGTGGAGTAAGGTGGGGCACCGTGGGAGAGCACACCACGGCCGCGCCCATGTTCTACGGAACCCACGAGCACACGATCGACGAGAAGAACCGCCTCACCCTGCCCGCGAAGTTCCGCGACGGGCTCGGCGGCGACGTCGTCCTCGTCCGCGGGATCGACCGCACGGTCGACGTCTATCCGCGTCAGGAGCTGGGAGTCGAGCGTCGAGCGGATCACCGCGCTCGACTCGCTCACGCGGGAGGCGCGCGAGATGAAGCGATTCGTCTTCGCCGGCGCGACCGTGACCGAGGTCGACAAGCAGGGACGCGTCCTCGTGCCGCCGGACCTCGCACGCCACGCGGGCCTCGGGAAGGACGTCGCGGTCGTCGGAGTGCACGACCACATCGAGATCTGGAATCGCCCGGAGTGGGCGTCTCACGTCAGCGCGATCGAAGGGAGCGTCGGAGATGTTGCCGAACGTGCAGCGGACAGACGCGGCTGATCACGTCCCGGTCCTCGCGGAGGAGGTGCGCGAGCTCCTCGACGTGCAGCCAGGGGAAACGGTCGTCGACGCGACGTTCGGCGCGGGCGGCCACTCGCGTCTGCTCGCGGCCGACCTCGAGGGATCCGGGAAGCTCGTCGCGATCGACCGCGACCCGACGGTGCGTCCGTACTTCGACCGTGTGAAGGCCGTCGACGCGGGGCATGCAGACGCGATTCCTCCGCGGCGACTACGGCGTCGTGCTCGCACAGCTCGCCGGCGAACGGCGTGCGAGCCGACGCCGTGCTCCTCGACCTCGGCCTCTCGTCGATGCAGGTCGACCGTCCCGAGCGCGGGTTCTCGTACGCGACCGACGCGCCGCTCGACATGCGCATGGACCCGTCGGACGAGCCGAGCGCCGCCGACGTCGTCGCGACGTACGACGAGCGCGAGCTCGAGACGATCTTCCGGCGGTACGGCGAGGAGCGCTACGCGCGCCAGATCGCGCGCGGCATCGTGCGCCGTCGCGGCGACGAGCCGATCGAGCGGACGGGACAGCTCGTCGACGTCGTTCGCGCGTCCATACCCGCTCCGGCCCGCTTCGGCGAGGGGCATCCGGCGAAGCGCGTCTTCCAGGCGCTGCGGATCGAGGTGAACCACGAGCTCGAGTCGCTCGAGGCGGGTCTTCCGGCCGCGTTCGAGATGCTTCGCCCCGGCGGCCGGCTCGCGGTCATCAGCTTCCACTCGCTCGAGGACCGGATCGTGAAGCGATTCCTACGCGATCGTGCGAAGGGCTGCACCTGTCCGCCGGAGCTTCCGGTCTGCGTGTGCGGGAAGGAGCCCGAGGCACGCATCCTCACGCCGAAGCCCGTCCGGCCCTCGGCGCACGAGATCGACGACAACCCGCGCGCCGCGCTCGGCGCGACTGCGCGCGGCGGTTCGCGTCTGATGTCGACAATCGCGCAGACCACCCGGGTCCGCGCGAACGCGCGCGCGAACGGCCTCGAGCGGCGCTCGTGGGTGCTCAGCGGCGGCGTCGTGTGGATCGTCGTCTTCGCACTGCTCGCTCGCCGGTGTCGTCGCGATCAACGTCGCCGTGCTCCGGCTGAACCTGCAGCTCGACGAGTCCGGCCGCGAGCGCACCGAGCTCAAGAACGACATCGCCGGTCTTCGCGCGGAGATCTCGAGCGCGGCGGCGACCACCCGCATCGAGCGGCTCGCGCGAGGTGAGCTCGGGCTGCGCGAGGTCGAGCCCGAGGACACCACCTACATCCAGCTCGGACGGTGAAGGCCGCCGCCGCGAACCGTCGCATCGCCGCTCCTGGCCGCGTCTTCCTCGCTGCTCCTCGCAGCAGCGCTCGTCCGCGCGGTCTGGATCCAGGTGGTCAAGGGGCCGGAGTACGCGGCGATGGCGCTGCGTCAGCATCGTGAGACGGTCGTCGTTCCTGCGTCGCGCGGGACGATCGTCGACCGCAACGGCGAGCCGCTCGCGATCGGGAAGGCTCACGACGACGGTCTATGCCAACCCGCGGCAGGTCGACGACGCGCGTGACCTCACGCTCGCGGCCGGGAAGCAGTTCGGGCTCGATCCGGCGGTGCTGTACCCGACGCTCGTCGATCGCTCGCAAGGGCTTCGTCTACGTCGCGCGCAAGGCGGATCCGCGCAAGGCGAAGATCCTGCAGGCGACTGGACTTCGCCGGCGCTCGGCTTCTATCCGGAGGAGCTTCGCTTCTATCCGCAGGGCCCGGTCGCGGCGCAGGTGATCGGCTACGCAGGTCTCGACAACAAGGGTCTCGAGGGGCTCGAGCGCTCGCTCGAGGGGACGCTCGCCGGGCAAGCCGGGCAGCCAGACGATCGTCAAGGACCCGTTCGGCCGCGCGCTCGACGTCGTCGAGACGAAGCCGGAGACGCCCGGGCGACGGCGTTCGCCTGACGATCGATCGCGAGATCCAGGCGAACGCCGAGGAGGTGCTCCAGGACACGGTGCGCCGCTGGGGTGCGCGGGCTGCGACCGCCGTCGTCATGGATCCGCACACGGGCGAGGTGCTGCGCGATGGCGACCGCCCCGCGCTTCAACGCGAACCGCTTCCCCACGACACGCGCCGACCGGCGTCGCAACCGCGCGGTGACGGACACGTACGAGCCCGGATCGACCTTCAAGCTCGTCACCGTCGCGTGCCGGCCTGCAGGAGGGGATCATCACGCCGCGCACGTCGTTCCGTCTCGCGCCGACGATCAAGGTCGCGGACCGCGTGATCCACGAGGCGCACACGCGCGGAACGGAGCGGCTGACCGTCAAGCAGATCGTCGAGCAGTCCTCGAACATCGGGACGATCACGATCGCGGAGCGCCTCGGCGCAGGGCCGGCTCGCGTCCTGGGTCGACCGCTTCGGCTTCGGCGTCGAGAACCGGCATCGACTTCCCGGGCGAGTCGGCCGGGTTCGCGCTGCCGCTCGACCAGTGGTCGGGCTCGACGATCGGCACGGTCCCGATCGGTCACGGCATCGCGGTGACGCCGGTGCAGATGGCACGCGCCTACTCGGTGATCGCGAACGGCGGCAGTGCTCGTGCGGCCCCACCTCATCGAGCGCATCGACGGCAAGACGGTTTCCGGGCGGCACGGGCGTCGCGTCGTCTCGCGCGCACGTTGCCGAGCAGATGCTCTCGATGCTGCGCGGCGTCGTCCTCGAGGGAACGGGCACCGAGGCCGCGATCCCCGGCTACACCGTGGCCGGCAAGACCGGCACCGCGGCGAAGATCGATCCCGACGGGACGTACTCGACGTCGCGCTACGTCGCGTCGTTCGTCGGGATGGTGCCTGCGACGAAGCCGAAGCTCGTGATCATGGTCATGGTCGACGAGCCGCACGGGGACATCTACGGCGGTGTCGTCGCCGCGCCGGCGTTCCGGGAGATCGCACGGTTCAACCTGCAGCACCTCGAGATTCCGCAGGACGCCACCGGCTCGTCTGGACGCACGCCCTAGCGAGCGGGCCGAGACGGCCGACTCAGGGGCGAGCGGCCTCCACAGGTTTCTCTAGCCTTTCCGACGTGGAGCTCGACGCCCTGATCCGGGCTCTCGCGCCGAGCGAGGTGACCGGGGACCGGCCGGTCGAGATCGGCGACCTCGCGTACGACACGCGGCGCGTCACGAACGGCGCGCTCTTCTTCTGCGTGCGCGGCGACGCGTGTCGACGGTCACGACCTCGCGTGGGAGGCGATCGAACGTGGTGCGGCCGCCGTCGTCGTCGAGCGCCCGCTCGACGTCGACGTTCCCGCAGCTCGCTCGTCGACGTCCGTCCGCGAGTCGATGGCGGTCGCCGCCGACGTCTTCTTCGGCGAGCCGACGAAGGAGCTCGAGCTCGCGGGCGTGACGGGGACGAACGGCAAGACGACGACGGCATTCCTGCTCCGCTCGATCCTCGAGGCAGCCGGTCGCCGGCCGGGTCTCGTCGGGCACGATCGAATGGGAGGTCGGTGGCGAGCGCGCGCCCGGCGCCGTTCACGACGCCGGAGGCGATCGACCTCCAGCGGCTCTTCCGGGAGATGCTCGACGCGGGCGATCGGAGCGCGGCCGTCGAGGCGAGCTCGCACGGCTCAGCGCTTCGCCGCCTCGACCGTGTCCGCTTCGACGTCCTCGTCTTCACGAACCTGAGCCAGGACCACCTCGACCTGCACGGCTCGATGGAGGAGTACTTCCAGGCGAAGCGGCGACTCTTCACAGGGCCGCAGCCGCCGCCGGCCGTGGTGAACGTCGGCGACGACGTGGGGGAGACGGCTCGCCGACGGAGCTGCGACGACGCCCACCGCGCGCCGCTCGTGACCTTCGGGCTCGCCGAGACGCGGAGATCACGCGCCGAGGATCTCGACGTCGGACGCGCAGGGCAGCACGTTCCGAGCCGGCGGTCTCGAGATCGAGACGCCGCTGCGCGGTCTCTTCAACGTCGAGAACGTGCTCGGCGCAGTCGCCGCCGGGCTCCTGCTCGACCTCGACGAGGACGCGATCGTCGACGGGATCGCGGGCGTCTCGGGTGTCCCGGGCCGCTTCGAGGCCGATCGACGAGGGGCAGCCGTTCGCGGTCGTCGTCGACTACGCGCACACGCCCGACTCGCTCGCGACCGTTCTCGAGGCGGCGCGCGACCTCGGGCCGGGACGCGTGATCGTCGTCTTCGGCGCGGGCGGAGACCGCGATCGCGGCAAGCGGCCGCTCATGGGACGAGTCGCGGCCGACCTCGCGGACGTCACGATCGTGACCTCGGACAACCCGCGCTCCGAGGAACCGCTCGCGATCATCGAGGACGTGCTGCAGGGGGCCGGCATCGACGTCGAGATCGATCCCGATCGCCGGAGCGCGATCGAGCGCGCTGTCGCGCTCGCCGAGCGCGGGCGACGTCGTCGTGATCGCCGGCAAGGGGCACGAGCAGGGTCAGGACGTCGCGGGAGTCGTGGCGCCCTTCGACGACCGCGAGGTCGCCCGCGAGGCACTGCGAGGGCGATCGTGATCCCACTCGGCTTCGACGAGATCGCGTCGCTCGACCTCGGTCGGCTCGAGGGAGGCGGCGAGGTCACCGGCATCAAGGCGGACTCGCGGGAGGTCGAGCCTGGCGACCTCTTCGTCGCGCTCAACAGGGGTGTCGATCACGTCGACGAGGCGTGTGCGCGGGGGGCATCGACGCTCGTCCCCGACGATCAGGAGGCTGCGCTCGCCGCACTCGCGACGCTCGTGCGCTCGAGGAGCTCGGCAGACGTCGTCGCCGTCGTCGGCTCCGTCGGCAAGACGACGACGAAGGACATCCTGGGCGCCCTCTGCGCGCCGCATGTCCCGACGATCTGGGCCGAGCGGAGCCTCAACAACGAGATCGGCCTGCCGCTCACCGTCTGTCGGCTCGAGCCCGAGACGCGAGTGCTCGTCACGGAGATGGGAATGCGCGGCCTCGGGCAGGTCGCGGCGCTGTGCGCGATCGCGCGGCCGAACGTCGTCGTCGTTCCGCACATCGGCCCCGAGCACCTCGAGCTCCTCGGCTCGGTCGAGCGTGTCGCGGAGGCGAACGCCGAGGCGATCGCCGCGCTTCCGCCACGCGGCGTCGCGGTCGTGCCGGCTCGTGCGGAGGCGCTCGAGCCGTATCTCGTGCGGGAGGACGTCGTCGTCCGCCGGTTCGACGCGGCCGAGATCGACGTGCGCGACAGCGCCACGCGGTTCGACGTCCTCGGCGAGGTCGTGGAGCTCGAGCTGCCGTTCACGCAGCTTCACCTGGCTTCGAACACGCTCGCCGCCCTTCATGCGTACGACGCGCTCGGGCTCCCGCTCGAGCGAGCGGCGGAGGGGGTCGAGCGCATCGCGCTCTCACCGTGGCGTGGCGAGGAACTGCCGCTCCCGGGTGGCGGGTTCGTCGTGAACGACGCGTACAACGCAAACCCGGACTCGATGCGCGCGGCGCTCGAGCACCTTGCTCAGCGGGCCGGATCCCGCCGGAAGCTCGCGATCCTCGGGGAGATGGCCGAGCTCGGAGAGACCTCCGCCGCCTACCACCGCGCGATCGGCGAGCTCGCCGCCGACCTCGAGATCCACGTCGTCGGCGTCGGCGAGGCGGCGCGCGCCTACGAGCCGGTCGCGTGGGTCGAGACGGCGTCCGGCGTCGTCGAGGCGGTCCGCTCTCTGATCGGTCCCGGAGACGCGGTCCTCGTGAAGGCGTCGCGCGCCGTCGGGCTCGAAGGCATCGCAGACGAGATCACGAACTTCGCTCGAGCATGGTCCCTGTCCTGATTGCGGGCCTGCTCGCGATGGTCGCTGCCGTCGTGATCGGGCCGAAGTTCATCGAGCTCCTCCGCACGCGCAACCTCGGCCAGCAGATCCGCGCCGAGGGGCCGGCGACGCACGTCGTGAAGCAGGGGACGCCGACCATGGGCGGTCTTCTGATTCTCGCCTCCGCGGTCGTCCCGTTCCTCTTCCTCTCGCAGTACACGGCCGAGGGTCTCACGGTCCTCTTCATGGTGCTCGGCTGCGCGCTCATCGGATTCACGGACGACTACCTCAAGCTCCGCCGGCGCCGGTCGCTCGGCCTGCCTGGTCGCTGGAAGATGGTCGGGCTCGTCGCGGTCACCGTCGGTGCGGCGCTCCTCCTGAACGAGAGCACGAGCTTCACGACCGACGTCTACGTCCCGGTGGTCGGCTGGACGCTCGACCTCTCGTTCGGCTACTACGTCCTGCTCTTCCTCGTCATCGCCGGGACCGTGAACGGCGCGAACCTCACCGACGGGATCGACGGCCTCGCGGCAGGAACCGTCGTGATCATGCTGCTGACGTTCCTCGCCATCGCGGGCATCGCCTGGATCCGGTCCGGCGACCCCGGGGCGCGGAGCGACACCTACCTCGACATCGCGACCCTGGCGGCCGCGCTGATCGGAGGCACGATCGGCTTCCTCTGGTACAACGCCTTCCCCGCCGAGGTGATCATGGGCGACACGGGCTCGTTCGCCCTCGGAGGGGCGATCGCGGGCTTCGCAGTCGTGACCGGCACCGAGATCCTGCTGCCGCTGATCGCCGGGATCTTCGTGATCGAGGTGCTGTCGCTGATCATCCAGGTGGTCAGCTTCAAGCGCACCGGCAAGCGTGTCTTCCTGATGGCGCCGATCCACCACCACTTCGAGATGAAGGCGTGGTCGGAGACGAAGATCATGGTGCGCTTCTGGATCGTCTGCGCGATCTTCTGCGCGTCGGGCTTCGCGCTCTTCTACCGCGACTTCCTCCAGTTCGTCCAGCCGTGAGATGAGCGGGAGAGGAAGCCGAGCTCGCGGGCAAGCGCGTCCTCGTCGTCGGCCTCGCGCGCTCGGGCTCGCCGCGGCCGAGGCGCTCGTTCGCCTCGGCGCGAGCGTCGTCGGCTTCGATCGCGACGAGGCGCTCGACGCGGGGAGGCTCCGCGAGCTCGGCGTCGAAATCCACCTCGGACGCGAGGAGGAGACGCTGCTACAGGGGATCGATCTCGTCGTGAAGAGCCCGGGAGTCCCGGGTGAGACGCTGCTCGTCGACGGCGCGCGCGAGCGCGCCATCCCCGTCTGGAGCGAGATCGAGCTCGGCGCGCGCCTCCTCCCGAACCCGATCCTCGGTGTCACCGGGACGAACGGCAAGACGACGACGAGCGAGCTGCTCGGGGCGGTGTTCCGCGCTGCCGGCAGGCCTGTCGAGGTCGCCGGGAACGTCGGCCGGCCGCTCACGTCGCTCGTCGGCTCCGTCGCCCCGACGCGTGGGTCGTCTGCGAGCTCTCCTCGTTCCAGCTCGAGGACGTCGACACGCTGCGCCCGCGCGTCGGCGTCCTCCTCAACCTCGAGCCGGACCACCTCGACCGCCACGGCACGTTCGAGGCGTACGCCGACGCGAAGCTCCGGATGTTCGAGCGCCAGAGCGGCGACGACACCGCCGTCCTCCCGCGCGGGTTCGGTGCCGTGCCCGGCGAGGCGGCGCCGCGTCGAGTTCGCCGCCGACGACGAGCTCCCGGCCGAGCCGCGCATTCCCGGCCCGCACAACCGCGAGAACGCCGCCGCCGCGACCGCGGCCGCACGCGCGGCAGGGTCTCGACGACGCCGCCATCGCCGAGGCGCTCCGGACGTTCGAGGGTGTTCCGCACCGCATCGAGCTCGTCCGCGAGCTTCGCGGCGTCCGCTACGTGAACGACTCGAAGGCGACGAACGTCGCGGCAGCGCTGCGCGCGCTCGCCTCGTTCCCCGAGGAACGGCTGCACGTGATCCTCGGCGGCCGCGGGAAGCACGAGCCGTACGAGCCGCTCGCCGCGGCGTTCAAGCCCGGTGACGTCGCGTACGTGATCGGCGAGTCCGCGGACGAGATCGCACGCGCGCTCGTCGACGCCGGCGTCTCCGTGAGCGCGCTCGGGCACGCTCGACGCGGCTCTCGCCGGCGCCGCGGCGGCGGCTGCGCCCGGCGACGTCGTCCTGCTCTCGCCCGCGTGTGCGAGCTTCGACCAGTTCCGACGACTTCGAGGCGCGCGGCGATGCGTTCCGCGAGCTCGTGGAGGCGCTGCGCGTGAGAGGCGACGGGCACGCCGATCAGCGGCTCGTCGCGTTCGTCACGCTCGGGCTCGTCGCGTTCGGGCTCGTGATGGTGTACAGCGCGACGTCGGCGTCGGCCGCGCTCGGCAACGGCGACCCGATGAGCTTCCTCAAGCGGCAGGCGGTCTACGCGCTCATCGGCGTCGTGCTCATGACGGTCGCGTCGCGCTTCGACTACCACCGGCTCCGCTACGTCGCGCCGCCGCTCCTGCTCGTCGCGTTCGTCCTCTGCACCGCCGTGCTCGTGCCTCGGGCCGGCGATCAACGGCGCGCGCCGCTGGTTCGTCGTCGGGCCGGCGAGCTTCCAGCCGTCCGAGCTCGCGAAGCTCGCGCTCTGCCTCTTCGCCGCCGTCTACCTCGCCCGCCGGCGGGCGCCGCGGACGCTCGGCGAGCTCGTGAAGCCGCTCGGCCTGCTCACGGTCGTCTTCTGCGGGCTCATCGTCGTCGAGCCCGACCTGGGGACGACGATCACGCTCTGCGGGATGATGCTCGCGATCCTCCTCGTCGCCGGCGTGCCCGATCCGGCTGCTCGCGCTCGCGTCCTTCCTCGCGCTCGGCGCTCGGGCTCGCTCGCGATCTACATCGAGCCCTATCGCCGCGCCCGTGTCTTCAGCTTCCTCGACCCGTGGTCGGACGCGCAAGGCGCCGGCTTCCAGATCGTGCAGGCGACGATCGGCATCGGCTCGGGCGGCGTCACCGGGGCCGGGCTCGGCGAGGGCGTCGGGAAGATCTCGTACCTCCCCGAGGCGCACACGGACATGATCTTCGCGGTCATCGGCGAGGAGCTCGGTCTCATCGGCGTCGCCCTCGTCATCGGCGCGTTCGCGGTCCTCGCGCTCGTCGGGCTTCCGGATCGCGATGCGCTGCCCGGATCCGTTCGGGAAGCTCCTCGCCGCCGGCATCACCGCGCTCGTCTGCGGGCAGGCGGCGATCAACCTCGCGGCCGCGCTCGGCATCGCGCCGCTCACCGGAATCCCGCTTCCGTTCGTCTCGTACGGCGGCTCGAGCCTCGTCGTGCTCCTCGCGGCGATCGGCATTCTCCTTAACATCGCCGTGAATGGACGGGTCGTCGAGGCTTCGGTGCGTGATCGCGGCGGGAGGGACGGCCGGGCACGTTCGACCCGCTCTCGCAGTCGCGCGAAGCGCTCCGCGCGCGCGGAGTGGCGGTGACGTTCGCCGGGTCGCCGGACCGCGTCGAGTCGCAGCTCGTTCCTGAGGCCGGCTTCGAGCTCGACACGTTCGCGGTCTCCGGGATTCCCGCGGACGCCTCGGGCTCGGGCTCGTTCGCGCGCTCTCGCAGGCCGTACGCGCGCCGTTCGCGTGCCGGCGGATCCTCGCGCGGCGCCGGCCCGACGTCGTGCTCGGAGGTGGTGGCTACGTCGCAGGGCCGATGGTGCTCGCTGCGCGGCTGCGCGGGATCCCGGCCGCGCTGACGGAGGCGGACGCGCACCTCGGCCTCGCGAACCGGCTCGCCGCGCCGTTCGCGCGTCGCGTCTTCCTCGCGTACGCGATCCCAGGGCGCGACGGGCGCAAGTACCGCGTCGTGGGACGACCGATCCCGAGCGCTCACCTCGGGCTCCGACAGGGCCGCAGGACGCGCGCTCTTCGGCCTCCCGCTCGACCGCCCGGTGCTCGCGGTCTTCGGCGGGCTCGCGGGCGCGCAGGCGCTGAACGAGTTCGCCGTCGGAGCGTTCGGCGAGCGCGGGCCAGCGATCCTGCACGTGTCGGGAGAGCGGGACTACGACGCCGGTGCGGCCGCGCGTGCACCGCGACGACTACGTCCTCGTGCCGTCGACCGATCACTTCGGCGCCGCGCTCGCGGCGGCCGACCTCGCGATCTCGCGAGCGGGCGGCACGCGTGTGGGAGCTCGCCGCCGCCGGAACGCCGGCCATCCTCGTTCCCTATCCACACGCGACCGCCGATCACCAGACGCTGAACGCACGGCACTTCGCCGAGGGAGGTGGCGCGATCGTCGTCGACCAGAGCGAGCTCGCGCAGGTGCCGGCGCTCGTCGAAGGAGCTGCTCGCGGACCCGCCCGGCTGGCGCGCATGAGCGACGCGATGATAGCGCTCGCGCGAGCCGGACGCGGCCGCGATCGTCGCCGACGAGCTCCTCGCGCTCGCCGGAGAGGCATGTGACCACGCTGCCGCTCGCGGGTCGACGGCTGTACTTCGTCGGGATCGGCGGAGCGGGTCTCTCCGCGTACGCGAACTTCGCGCGTGCCTGGGGCGCCGAGGTCCGTGGGTGGGACGTCGCGCGAGACGATCTTCCTCGATGCGCTCGACGGACGTCGACGTCGACGTCGGCGGCGAGCCCGGATCCGCCGGACGGCTACGAGGTCGTCGTCTCGACGGCCCACGCCGGGCGCGATCGACGGGCGCTCGCGCGCCGAGTTCCTCGCCGAGCTCGTCTCGCTCCGTCGCGCGATCGTCGTCGGCGGCGCGCACGGCAAGACGACGACGGCGGCGATGGTCGCGTACGTCCTTCGAGAGCTCGGTACACGACCCGGCGTGGATCATCGGCGGAGTCGTGCCGCAGCTCGGAGGGAACGCCGGCACGGGAGAGGGCTGGCTCGTCGTCGAAGGCGACGAGTCCGACCGCTCGATCGAGCTCCTGCGCCCGGAGATCGCGGTCGTGACGAACGTCGAGCTCGACCACCATGCGACGTACGGATCCGAGGCCGAGCTCGCCGCGTTCTTCGACGCGTGGCTCGCGCGCGCGCCCGTGGGCGTACGCGGCTGGGAGCTCGACCCGGTCGAACGTCGCTCTCCGTGCCCGGCGAGCACAACCGGATGAATGCGGCGGCGGCGCTCGCAGCGCTCGAGCGTGCAGGCGTCGAACGCGGCGCGGCCGAACGGGCTCTCGCCGGCTTCACGGGCGTCGCGCGGCGGTTCGAGCTCGTCGGCGAGCGTGGCGGAGTCCGGGTGATCGACGACTACGGGCACAACCCGACCGAGATCGCCGCCGCGCTAACGACGGCCCGCGAGCTCGAGCCGCGAGCCCTCATCGCCGTCTACCAGCCGCACGTCTACGAGCGGACGCGACACCTTCACCACGAGCTCGGGCGGCGTTCGGGTGCGGCTGACGCCGCGATCGTGACCGACGTCATCGGCGGTCGTGACGCTCCGCGCGACGGTGTCACGGGGAAGCTCGTCCTCGACCACGTCCCGCTCGGTGTCCGTCGTGGGTGGGCGCCGACGCTCGACGACGCCGCAGCGCTGACCCTCGCGTGGGCGCGGCCGGGGGATGTCGTCGTGACGCTCGGCGTCGGCGAGCCCTGGCGAGTCGCACGTGCCGTTCTCGAGGGGCTGCCCGAGTGACCTCGCTCGAGCACGGCGTCCCGCTCGCCCGGCTGACGACGATCGGAACCGGCGGTCCCGCACGGGCGCTGGCTCGCCCGCGGACCATCCAGGAGCTGTCTACCGCTCTCGGCTACGCCCGTGACGAGGGTCTCGTCGCTCGCGTTGTGGGCCTCGGATCGAACGTGCTCGCGGCCGACGAGGGGGTCGACGCCCTCGTGTTACGGCTCGAGGGCGCACTGGCGGCGGTCGAGGTGCGCGATCGGGTCGTGGCCGCGGGTGGTGGGGCGACGAACGCGGTCTGCCTCCACCGGGCACGAGAGGCCGGGCTCGGCGGCTTCGAGTTCGCCTGTGCCATCCCCGGGACAGCGGGAGGCGGTGTCTTCATGAATGCCGGTGCGTACGGGCGCGAATGGTCGGACGTGCTCGTACGGGCGCTCGTGGTCTCGGCCGACGGCGACGCGTGGAGGTCGCCGAACGAGCTCGGCCTCGAGTACCGGCACTCCGCGCTCGGCCTGGGCGAGGTCGTCGCGAGAGTGGAGTACCTCCTCGAGCCACGATCGCGCGCCGAGGTGAAGGCGACCGTTGCGGATCTCGTGGCGCAGCGCAAAGAGACGCAGCCGACCAACAAGCGCACCTTCGGGAGCGTGTTCAGGAACCCGCGTGGAGAGCTCGGTGCCGGGGCGATGCTCGAGCGCTGTGGCTTGAAGGGCTATCGCATAGGCAGTGCGATGATCTCTCCGAAGCACGCAAACTTCATCGAGAACGCCGGCGGCGCGTCCAGCGCGGACTGCGTCGGATTGATGATCGAGGCACGACGTCGCGCGCACGAGGAGTTCGGCGTCGAGCTCGAGCGCGAGGTCGTCTTCATGGGGCTGCCCGAGCTCCCGGCGCAGACGTAGGAAGCCTCTCGTCCACGGCGAATCCAGGCCGCATGGTCGGGGGACGAAGCGAGAGCGGATCGCGTCGGCATGCCGCTGCGGCAAGCGTCGTCGTCCCGTTTCCGCGAGCTGCGGCCGGTGCTCGCCTCGATCTCGTCCGCTTCGTCCCTTCCGGCCGTTCTCTGCTCGTCACCACTGCGCTCGTCATCGGCATCGCACTTGCGTACTGGCTCGCATACTCGACGCCGCTGTTCGCCGTCGACGAGGTCGATGTTCGCGGAGCGTCTCCGAGCTTGTCGCGTCAGGTCGAGCGGGTCACGCGCGACCTCCGGGGAGCGAGCCTCGTCGGCGTCGATGTCGACGAGGTCGAGGGGCAGAGTGCGAGCCCTTCCGGGCGTAGCCGGCGTCTCGGTCGATCGCGCCTTCCCGAGCACGCTCGTCGTCAGGGTCGCGCCCGAGCGCCCCGTCGCCGTCGTACGCCGCGGTGGATCCGCATGGCTCGCGACCGGCGCCGGCAAGGTCATCCGCGAGATCGAGGTCGGCAGCGAGCGCCGGCTGCCTCGGCTCTGGCTGGGGCGTGGTGCGACCATCCAGGTCGGAGGCCAGATCCCGGCCGGGCTCGTCTCGGCGACCCGTGCGCTCGCGGAGGCGCAGCAAGGCGGGAATCGCCGGGCGGGTGAAGGGCGTGCGCACGAGCGGGGACGAGCTGACCCTCGTTCTCCGTCACGGACCGAGATCCGTCTCGGGCGTGCTGCCGACGTCGCACTGAAGCTCGTCATCGCACGGCAAGGTCCTGGGGATCGTCGGCGACCGCACGTCGTACATCGACGTGAGCGTCCCGCAGCGGCCGGTCGCGGGCTAGCTCCAAGCCTCAAGTCTCAGGTAGAGGTTGAGGCTACAGTGCGTGAGACGCGTTGACATTGCCTTGAAGGAGGCCTACCCTCGGGGGCGAAGCCGCTGCACCAACCGCACGTTCAATGCGAACTTCAGCTTGAGGTGACCTGAGACATGAGCAATCAGCTAGGTAGCTACCTCGCCGTCATCAAGGTCGTCGGGATCGGCGGCGGCGGCACGAACGCGGTGACGCGCATGGTCGAGGCGGGCGTGCTCGGGCGTCGAGTTCGTCGCGGTCAACACGGACGCGCAGGCGCTCCTCATGACCGAGGCCGACGAGAAGATCCACATCGGCTCGAAGGCCACGCGCGGCCTCGGAGCCGGCGCCGATCCGCGCGTCGGGCTCGCAGCAGCGGACGAGAGCCGGGACGAGCTGAAGGAAGCGCTGAAGGGCGCCGACATGGTGTTCGTCACCGCCGGCGAGGGCGGCGGCACCGGTACGGGCGGTGCGCCCGTCGTCGCGCAGATCGGTCGCGAGCTCGGCGCGCTCACCGTCGGCGTCGTGACGCGGCCGTTCGGGTTCGAAGGCAAGCTCCGCGCCGACCAGGCCGAGCAGGGCATCCAGTCGCTGCGCGAGAGCGTCGACACGCTCATCGTCATCGAGAACGACCGGCTGCTCCAGGTGGTCGAGCGCGTCGACGCCGGTGACCGAGGCCTTCCGGATGGTCGACGACATCCTCCGTCAGGGCGTGCAGGGCATCACCGACCTCATCACGGTCCCAGGCCTCATCAATCTCGACTTCGCGGACGTGCGCACGATCATGCGCGACGCCGGATCGGCCCTCATGGGCATCGGCGTCGGCACGCGGCGACAACCGAGCGGTCGAGGCGGCGCAGGCGGCGATCTCGTCGCCGCTCCTCGAGACGACGCTCGACGGTGCGACCGGGATCCTGCTCAACATCACCGGCGGATCCGGATCTCGGCCTCGCCGAGGTCGACGAAGCCGCGCAGGTCGTCACGAACGCTGCGGACTCGAACGCCAACGTCATCTTCGGTGCGGTCATCGACGAGGCGATGGGCGAGGACGTCCGCGTGACGGCGATCGCGACCGGCTTCGGAGGGCGCCCACGGCGCAGGCGGGTCGAGGCCGGGGTGGGTTCCACGTCGAGCGAGCGTCCGAGGTTCGACGCGCCGAGCGTGAGCGACGTCGACATCGACATTCCGTCGTTCCTCAAGGACGACTGACCCCGCGGCGTTCGCGGTCGTCCCGGGAAACCAGCGCGCGCTCGATCCGACCGTCGCGCCTACGCGAACGACTAGAGTCGCGATCCGTGGAAGCGACGCTCCTGCGCACGCCGCTGTATGCGCGCCACGTCGCGCTCGGCGCGCGCATGGTGCCGTTCGCCGGCTACGAGATGCCCGTGCAGTACGAGGGCGTCATTCCCGAGCACAAGGCGGTACGGACGGACGCCGGCGCCTTCGACGTCTCGCACATGGGCGAGATCCACGTCGACGGCCCGACGGCGCAGGCGTTCCTGCAGTCGATGCTCTCGAACGACATCGATCGCCTCTCGGACGGTGACGCCCAGTACACGCTGCTCACGAACGAGTCGGGCGGGATCGTCGACGACCTGATCGCGTACCGGCTCGGCGCACGGGCAGTTCTACCTCGTCGTCAACGCGTCGAACCGCGCGGCGGTCTACGGCTGGCTGAAAGAGCGCGAGCCGCACGGCTGCGAGGTCCGCGACGCGTCCGACGAGTACGGGCTCGTCGCGGTACAGGGTCCGCGAGCGCTCGAGCGACTCGGTCTCCCGGACGCGCCGGCGTTCACGCACGTGATGGGCGAGCTCGACGGGATCGAGGTGATGATCGCGCGCACGGGCTACACGGGCGAGCAGGGTGTCGAGCTCTGCTGCGCCGAGGACGAGACCGGTCGCGCTGTGGGATGCGATCCTCGCGCGCGGGGTCACGCCGTGCGGCCTCGGCGCGCGCGACACGCTGCGGCTCGAGGTCTGCTACCCGCTCCACGGCAACGACATCACGCCGGAGACGGACGCGATCTCGGCCGGTCTCGGCTGGGCCTGCGCGCTCGACACCGAGTTCACGGGCGTCGAGACGTCCTGCGTCGCGTCAAGGCGGACGGCCCGGCCCGCAAGCTCGTCCCGTTCGTGATGGAGGAGCGCGCCGTCCCGCGGCAGGGCATGCCGATCGAGGGCGGCGGCGAGGTCACGTCGGGCACGCACTCGCCGATGCTCGACGTCGGGATCGGCATGGGGTACGTCCCGGCGCCGTCGGCCGCGCCCGACACCGAGCTCGTGATCGACGTCCGCGGCAAGCCGCGCCGCGCCCGGGTCGTGAAGAAGCCGATCTACCGGAAGGAGACCTAAGGAATGCCCGCTGCAGAGAGCTACCCGGACGACCTTCGCTACCACCCCGAGCACGACTGGGCGCGGGTCGACGGCGACGAGGCGACGCTCGGCGTCACGTGGTTCGCGCAGGACTCGCTCGGCGAGCTCGTGCACTACGAGGCGCCGGAGGTCGGCTCGACGGTCGACGAAGGACGAGTCGTACGGCGAGGTCGAGTCGGTCAAGGCCGTCTCCGACATCGTCGCGCCGCTCTCCGGCGAGGTGCTCGAGGTGAACGCGAAGGTCGTCGACGAGCCGGAGACCGTGAACGACGACCCGTACGGCGAGGGCTGGCTCATCCGGATCCGGATGTCCGATC
Source organism: uncultured Gaiellaceae bacterium (assembly GCA_963709715.1). Taxonomy (GTDB): domain Bacteria; phylum Actinomycetota; class Thermoleophilia; order Gaiellales; family Gaiellaceae; genus GMQP-bins7. The sequence continues at coordinate 46,521 of CAVPXQ010000005.1, read as the reverse complement.
CCGAGCGAGCTCGACGCGCTGATGGACGCGGACGCGTACCGCGCGCACGTCGCCGAGCAGTAGCGCATGGGCTACCTCAGCCTGACCGACGCGGACCGCGCGGAGATGCTCGCCGCGATCGGCGTCTCGTCGATCGACGAGCTGTTCGAGCAGATTCCTCCGGGCGTCCGCTTCGACCGGGAGCTCGACGTGCCGCCCGCGCTCGGCGAGGCCGAGCTCGTCCGCCACCTCGAGGAGCTCGCGGCGAAGAACGTCCACACGGGCTCGGAGCTCTCGTTCGTCGGCGCGGGCATCTACGACCACTACGTTCCCTCCGTCGCCGACGTCGTGCTCTCGCGCGGCGAGTTCCTGACGGCGTACACGCCGTACCAGCCGGAGATGAGCCAGGGGACGCTGCAGGCGATCTTCGAGTACCAGACGGTGATCTGCGAGCTGACCGGGCATGGACGTCTCGAACGCGTCCGGCTACGACGGCTGCACGGTCGCCGCCGACGCCTGCTTCGTCGCGAGGCACGTCTCCGACCGGCGCAAGGTCGTCCTCGCGGAGACGCTGAACCCGCAGGTTCGCCAGGTCGTGAAGACGTATGCGCCCGGGTTCGGCTTCGAGGTCGTCGAGGTTCCCCAGCGCGGCGGTGTGACCGATCCCGACGAGCTCGCGGCTGCAGCAGCGGACGCGGCGGCCGTTCTTCTTCCAGCAGCCGAACTTCCTCGGGTGCCTCGAGGACGCGCCGGCGCTCGCCGCCGCGGCGAACGAGGCCGGTGCGCTCTCGATCGCGCACGTCGACCTCATGTCGCTCGGCGTGCTCGAGGCGCCCGGCGCGTACGGGTGCGCGATCGCGATCGGCGAGGGGCAGTCGGCCGGCAACTGGCCGTCCTACGGCGGCCCGCACTACGGCTTCCTCGCGTCGCGGATGGACTACGTCCGGCGCATGCCGGGACGCATCGTCGGCGAGACCGTCGACGCGGACGGTCGGCGGGCGTTCGTCCTCACGCTGCAGACGCGCGAGCAGCACATCCGCCGCGAGAAGGCGACGTCGAACATCACCACGAACCAGACGCTGCTCGCCCTCGCCGGTCTCGCGACGCTCTCGTGGCTCGGGCCCGAGGGGCTGCGCGAGGTGGGCGAGATCGTGCCTTGCGCTCGCGCAGTACGTCCGCGAGCGCGTCCCGCTCGAGCCGGCGTTCGACCACGGCGCGTTCAAGGAGGTCGCCTTCCGCACGCCGATGCCGGCGCGCGAGGTGATCCGCCGGGCGCGCGAGCACGGCGTGCAACCCGGGCTACGCGCTCGGTCGCGACTACGAGGGCATGGACGACGTCCTGCTCGTCGCCGTCACCGAGAAGAAGACGCGTCGAGGACGTCGACCGGCTCGCGGAGCGTGCTGCGAGAGGTATGCGCGTGAGCGAGCCCGGGACGCCGCTCGGCCGCGACGACGCCCGCTCATCTTCGAGCGCTCCCGGGCCGGCCGCAGCGGCGGGTCGTCCGCCGCGGCCCGAGCCTCCCGGTCCCGGAGCTGCCCGAGGGCCTTCGCCGCTCGCGTCCGCCGCGACTGCCGGAGCTCGCCGAGCCGGAGATCGTCCGCCACTTCACGGCGCTGGCCGACCGCACCTTCGGCGTCGACACGGGCTTCTACCCGCTCGGCTCCTGCACGATGAAGCACAACCCGCGGGTGCACGAGCGGGTCGGCCTCGCTGCCGGGCTTCCGCGACCTCCACCCGCATGCCGACGACGAGGACGCGCAGGGCGCGCTCGAGCTCATGTGGCACCTGCAGGGGATCCTCGCCGAGGTCGCGGGCCTTCCGGCGGTGACGCTGCAGCCGGCCGCCGGCTCGCAGGGCGAGCTGACCGGCCTCATGCTCATGCGCGCGTACTTCGCCGATCGCGGCGAGGAGCGCGACACGATCATCACCGCGGACACCGCGCACGGCACGAACCCGGCGAGCGTGGCGATGGCCGGGTACGAGCTCGAGAAGGTCGAGACGGACGCGCGCGGCAACCTCGACCTCGACGACCTGCGCGGCAAGGTGAACGAGCGGACGGCGGGGCTCATGCTCACGAACCCGTCGACGCTCGGCCTCTTCGACGAGGGCATCGAGGAGGTCGCGCGGATCTTCCACGACGCCGGCGCGCTCCTCTACTACGACGGCGCGAACCTCAACGCCGTCGTCGGGCATCTCGCGGCCGGGCGACATGGGCTTCGACATCGTCCACTACAACCTGCACAAGACGTTCTCGCAGCCGCACGGAGGCGGCGGGCCCGGCGGCGGGCCGGTCGCGGTGCGCGACACGATCGAGCCGTACCTGCCCTCGCCGACGGTCGTGCGCGACGGCGACGTCTTCCGCCTCGATCACGACCGGCCGAAGTCGATCGGCCGCGTGCGCGGGCTTCGCCGGGCCGTTCGGCGTCTTCGTGCGCTCGTACGCGTTCATGCGCGCGTACGGGCCGGAGCTGCGCGAGATGTCGGACGTCGCCGTGCTGAACGCGAACTACCTGCTCGCGCGGCTGCGGACGCGTACGACCTTCCGTACGACCGGCTTGCATGCACGAGTTCGTGCTCTCCGCGCGGAACCTGAAGCGCGAGCACGGGATCACGGCGCTCGACGTCGCCAAGCGGCTGCATGGACTACGGGATCCACCCGCCGACCGTCTACTTCCCGCTCGTCGTGCCCGAGGCGCTCATGATCGAGCCGACGGAGACGGAGCCGAAGGAGCGCCTCGACGAGTTCGTCGACGCGATGCTCGCGATCGCGCGCGAGGCGGCCGAGTCACCCGAGGTGCTGAAGGAGGCGCCGCACGGACGGCCGGTGCGCCGCCTCGACGAGGTGCGGGCCGCGAAGCAGCCGATCCTGCGTTACGCCTTCGACGAGCACCCCGCGCTCGTCGACTGAGAGGGAGTCCCATGCCGACGCTGCAGATCGAGCATGGAGTGGCCGACTTCGACTCCTGGAAGGAGGCGTTCGACAGCGATCCGGTCGGTCGGGAGGCGGGAGGAGTTCGCCGAGCACCGCATCCTGCGGCCGTTCGACGAGCCGAACTACGTGATCGTCGAGCTCGACTTCGACACGCTCGCCGAGGCGCAGGCGTTCCAGCGACAGGCTCGAGACGCTGTGGTCCGGCGCAGGAGCGAACCTCGGGCTCCGCGGGCTGCGCGCGCGGATTCGTCGAGATCGTGGCGGAGACGTCTCCTACTGAGCCCTGACCTGCGGGGCCGCCGCCGGCTCCCAGAGCTCGAAGCGGTTGCCCTCCGGGTCGACCGCCCAGCCGAAGCGGCCGATCCCGTCGAGCTCCTCGACCTGCTCGTCCGTCTCGACCCCGGCGTCGCGCAGCTGCGCGAGCATCGCGTCGAGGTCTGCGGACGGTGAAGTTCACCATCGCCTGCTTCTCCGCCGGCCAGTAGTCGGTGTCCGGCAGCGAACGGCGACCAGACGTGCGCGTCGCGGCTGTCCGTGAAGACGACGTACCCGTCGGGCTGCACGGGCACGCCGACGTGCTCGGCGTACCACGCGACGAGGGCCTCCGGGATCGCGGGCCCGGAAGAAGACGCCGCCGATGCCGGTCGCGACGCTCCATCAGCGCGCCCGACGCGCCGAGCTGGCCGCAGGCCGCCTCGATGTCGCGTCCGCGCGTGAGCCGCACGGTCGCCGGGATCCGCGCGCGCTCGAGCACGCCCTTGAAGCGCTCGATCGTCTCGCGTGACGAGCCGTCGTAGGCCCGCCCGGGCTCGCGCGATCGGCATCTGCGCTCCATGCCGACATGCCGGTCGGGTTGTACGGGATGAGATTCACCTTGAACGCCCTGCGCGTCGAGCGGCCGTCGCGAGCGCCCGGGCGTCGGCGGGCGAGTCGTTCACGCCCGCGAGCATGCACGTACTCGACGAACACCTTCCGGCGGCGCAGCTCGACGTAGCGGCGGCACTCGGCGAGCACGTCGTCGAGCGGGTAGCGGTCGTTGACGGGCATCAGCTCCGAGCGCTTCGCCGGATCGGCCGCGTGGAGCGAGAGTGCGAGTCGGATGGGCTGCTCGACCTCGTCCACGAAGCGGCGCAGCCCGGGCATCCAGCCGACGGTCGAGATCGTCGTGCGGCGATGCGTGATGCCGAGGTCGGGGAGTCGGCGCGCCGACGCGAGCACGTGCGTCGACGTTCAGGAACGGCTCGCCCATGCCCATGTACACGGCGTGGTTCAGCGGCTCGCGCCGGCGGAAGTGGAGCGCCTGGTCGAGGATCTCGGACGCGGTGAGGTTGCGGCCGAAGCGCATCGCGCCCGTCGCGCAGAACGTGCACGTCAGCGGGCAGCCCGACTGCGACGAGAGGCAGAGCGAGCGCCGCCCGTCGCGGTAGCGCATGAGCACCGCCTCGACCGGGTGCCCGTCCGTCGGTGCGGAAGAGCGCCTTCACCGTGCCGTCGCGCGACTCGCGCTCGGTGACGACGCTCGAGCGTCGAGAACGGGAACAGACTGCTGCGAGCGTCGAGCGGAGCGCCTTCGGCAGCGTCGTCATGTCGTCGTACGACGAGCCCCGCGCGCCGTCCACTCCCAGACCTGGCGCGCGCGGTACGCGGGCGCACCGAGGTCGGCGAGGGTGCTTTCGAGGAGCGCGAGGTCCATGCGCTGAAGGTAGCGTCCCGCGCCGTGATCGACCTGCGCTCCGACACCGCGACGCAGCCGACCGACGGGATGCGCCGCGCGATCGCGGAGGCGGCGTCGGCGACGAGCAGAAGCGCGAGGACCCGACCGTCACCACGCTGCAGGAGCGAGTCGCCGAGCTGCTCGGGCAGGAGGCGGCGATCTTCCTGCCGACCGCGACGATGGCGAACCAGATCGCGCTCAAGCTCCACGGGCGGCCCGGCGACGTCCTCATCGCCGAGGAGCTGTCGCACGTCGTGATCTACGAGTACGGCGGCGCAGCGGTGCATGCCGGTCTCATGACGCTCGGGCTCCGTGGCGACCGCGGCCGCCTCACGTCGGAGCAGGTGCGCCTCGGCGCTGAGCCGAGCACGAAGGTCGCGGACCAGCGCGCGGCGATGCTCTCGCTCGAGAACACGCACAACGGCTCGGGCGGCCGCGTGTGGCCGCTCAACGAGCTCGACGAGGTCGTCTCGACGGCGCGCGAGCTCGGCCTCGCAGTGCACCTCGACGGCGCGCGGCTCCTGAACGCGTCGACGCGCTCAGCAGGTCGAGCCGTCGGCGATCGCCGCCCGCTTCGACACGGTGACGCTCTGTCTCTCGAAGGGCCTCGGCTGCCCGCTCGGTGCCCTGCTCGCCGGCTCGGAGGAGCTGATGGAGCGCGCGTGGCGCGAGAAGCACCTCTTCGGCGGCGCGATGCGGCAGGCCGGGATCGTCGCGGCAGCCGGGCTCTACGCACTCGACCATCACGTCGAGCGGCTGGCCGACGACCACGCCCGCGCGCGAACGCTCGCTGAGGCGCTGCACGCGTCGCGGGCTCGCCGTCGATCTCGAGCAGGTCGAGACGAACTTCGTCCAGATCGACGTCGCACCGCTCGGCCTCGACCGTGCCGATGCGATCGCCCGTCTCTCGGCGGCTGGCATCGGGCTCTCGTCGACGCCTCATCCGACGGTGCTGCGGGCCGTAACGCACCTCGAGTCACGGACGACGACATCGCTCGCGCCTCCGAGCTGATCCCGGATGCGCTGCTCGCGGGCGTTCCGGCTTAGCTAACGGTCGCCTGCAACGAGGAACGCCGCGACCACGACCGCATAGCCTCCGACGAGGAAGCCGCCACGCGCCCGGCTCGACCGCCCCTGGAAGAGGACGACGGCCGTGTAGATCACGGAACCTCCGAGCGCAGCGATCTCGACGGGCCTGAAGCTCAGCGACAGGGGGTCGATGAGCCACGAGAGGAGTGCGACTGCCGGAATGAGGAAGACCGCAACCTGGGCGGCAGACGCGAGCGCGATCTCCGCGGCGAGCGCGATCTTGCCGCGGAATGCGACTACGATCGCGCCGCCGTGCTCTGCCGCGTTCCCGACGATCGCGACGATCACGGCCGAGACGAAGAACTCCGAGAGACCGACCTTGTCCGAGAACGCCTGGAGCGATCCAACGAGGATCTCCGCCACGAGTGCGGTGACGACGGTCGCGACCGCGAGCGCGAGGAGTGCCTGGCGTAGCGACCAACCCTCGATCTCCTCGTCGGATGACACGTGCAGCGCGCGATGGCGCCGCAGCGCGTACCACGTGACGGCGACGTAGACGAAGAGGAGGACGACCGAGATCCCCGCCGAGACCTTCGCGAGGGCGTCGGTGTCGGGCTCACCGTCCCAACCAGGGATCGACGGGATGAGGAACAGTGCCGTCGCGAACGCGATCAGCGCCAGAGAGACGAAGCTCGAGAAGCGGTCGATCGTGCCCCGCCCGCCGGCGATGAGCGATGCTCCGAGGACGAGGAGGAGGTTCGACACGACGCTTCCGGTGAGGGAGCCGCGAACGACTTCCGTGAGCCCCTCGTTGACCGCGATGAGCGCGATGATCAGCTCCGGCGCGTTCCCGAACGTCGCGTTCAGAAAGCCTCCGATCCCCGGGCCCGTGTGCTCGGCGGCGTGCTCTGTCGCCTCGCCGATGAGCCACGCGAGCGGGATCAGGGAGAGTGCCGCGAGCACGAACTCGACGGTCTCCGACGGATGGGCGACGTAGTGCAGCGCGATCGTGAGCGGCGCGAGCGCGAGCGACGCGAAGAGAGCTCTCCGGATCACGCGCGAGGACCCTACCGACGACCGCCCGCTCGCCTCGACGTGTCGCCACTGCCTGAAAACCGCCTCTTTGTCAAGTCTTGCGCCGGACGATGCAGGGTGAACACAATCGGAGAGTGGAAAGCACCGTCGCAGGGGTCGAGCTCCCGCTCCGGATCCAGGACGAGGTCGCCTGCCGCCACTGCGACGTCCATTGCGAGAAGGTCGTGTACCCGGGCGCGTGCGTGCGCATGGCGTGCCCGTTCGTCTATGCGTACGAGGCGTGGGGTCACACCTACGTCGGCTGCATGCAGAAGATCTACGACGTCGAGATCGACCTCGCGCTGCTCGAGGAGGCCGAGGCGGGTCGCGCAGGATTCGGTGCCGTACGAGCCCGGAGAGCGCCGTTGCCCATGTGCGAGACCGAGGTCGTCGGGACGTACCCGCACCGCGAGGACGAGCTCGGATGTCGCATGCCGGAGTTCCACGAGCTGCCTCGCGAACGCGCGACGTTCCGCGTCTTCGCCACCGTCAACGACTGAGGCTTCTGGACACGAACGCCGTTGCAGTCGCGGCGTGCCGCCCTCTGCCGGCGGCGCCCAGCTGCCTCAGCGGCGTGACGAGAAGCGAATCGACCCCGCCGAGCGTGCGAAGGTCGCCGCGTACCGGGACGAGTCGGCGGGAAGCGTCGTGTAGGTGACGACGACGCTGCGTCCCGGGCGCGGGAATGCGTACTGCAGGGTCTGCACCGTGAAGGCGCGTCCTACCTGGAGCGTCAGCCGGTAGTTCAGCCGCACGGCCTTCGCCCCGCCGATCGTGACGGCACGGTCGTCGATCGGGCTGGAGCCGACGAACGACCGGATCTCCGCCACGAGCGCTTTCCGGTACTGGGCGAACGAGAGCGTCGGAGTCGGTGCGACGACGACGTTCACGTTGGTCGCGAAGCTGCTCCGGACGGCCGGGTCGAGCGCGAGGAACTTCGCCGCGGAGTTCGGCCCGGAGAGCTGTGCGAGGTACGGCGCGAGCTTCGGGTTCTCCCGCGCGAGCTTCTCGATCGTCGCGCGCGGCAAGCTCGAGTCCACGGCGACCCAGGACGCCGGAACCGAGAGCGAGATGCCCTGTCCCCGGACGGCATGCCGCTCGAACGGAGAAGCTCCGACGGCCGACTGGGCGAGAGCGGCGACGGCGGTCGCGGACACGATCGTGACGACGAGGCTGCGCACGATCGGACTGTACTCAGGCTCGCCTACGGGCTCGGCGGCGCACGCCGCGGCGTCTGAGCGCGCGCATCCGGTCGAGATCCTCGGTCTCGGCTCCCTTGTCCTCCCATGTCTCGGTGATGGCTGGGAGGCCCGCGAAAGCCGGGTGGGCGAGGAACGTCGCGAGCCCGTCGGCGATGAGCCCCTTGCCGACGAGCTCGTGCCGGTCTCTGTTCGATCCGAGCGACGTCTGTGAGTCGTTCACGTGGAGGACGCGGAGTCGGTCGAGTCCGATCCACGCGTCGAGGTCCGCGAGCGCAGCGTCGAGTGCGTCCGGATCTGCAACGTCCACTCCCGAGGCCCACCAGTGGCAGGAATCGAGGCAGAGACCGAGCCGCGGATGGCGGTCGACCGCGTTTGCGAGGGCTGCGAGCTCTGCGATCGAGCGCCCGATCGTCCCGCCGGTTCCTGCTGCGTTCTCCATGCAGAGCCAGAGGTCGTCGGTCGCCAGCTCGAGGAGCTCGCGCAGCGCCGGGGCAACGAGCTCGACGGCCTCGTCGAAGCCGAACCCGAGGTGCGAGCCGACATGGAACACGACTGCCTCCGATCCGATCGCGTCGGCGGTCGCCATGGTTGCGCGGAGCGCACTGAGCGAGTTCTCCCGCACCGTCGCGTCACGGCTCGCGAGGTTCACGAGGTAGAGCGCATGGCATGCGACCGCCTTGATGCGCGCCTGCCGCCGCCGCTTTCGAAAGCGCGCGATCTCCTCCGGCGAATGCTCGGTCGGACGCCACATGCGCGGGCTCTGAGTGAACACCTGGACGGCGTTGCCGCCGATCTCCTCGACGCGGTCGATCGCCTTCGAGATGCCGCCGGCAGCGGAGACGTGGGCGCCGAAGAGCATGCGACTACGCTACTTCGCTATGTCGGTCCGGGTCCGCATGGCGCCGTCGCCCACAGGGTTCCTCCACATCGGCGGCGTGCGCACGTTCCTCTTCAACTGGTTGTTCGCGCGGGGACAAGGAGGCGAATGCCTGCTCCGCATCGAGAACACGGACACGAGTCGCGAGGTCGAGGAGTCCGTCGACCAGATCGAGCGGTCGCTCAGCTGGCTCGGCATCGAGTGGGACGGCGACACGAGCTTCCAGCTCGAGGTCATGGAGCGCGCCAAGGAGGAGACGCGGCGCCTCGTCGCCGAGGGCTCGGCGTACGAAGACGAGGGCGCGATCCGAATCCGCATGCCCGACGAGGGCTCGACAGCCTGGGACGACGCCATCAAGGGGCGCATCGAGGTGCCCAACGCGGAGCTCGAAGATCTCGTGCTCGTTCGCTCGGACGGACGCCCGACGTACAACTTCGCGTCGCCGCTCGAGGATTGGCTCGACGCGATCACGCACGTCATTCGCGGCGACGACCACGTCTCGAACACGCCGAAGCAGATCGTCGTGCTGCGTGCGCTCGGTGCCGAGCCACCCGTGTACGCGCACGTGCCGAACGTGTTCGGCGCCGACGGGAAGAAGCTCTCGAAGCGGCATGGCGCCGTTTCCGTGGACGAGTTCCGCGAAGCGGGGTACATCCCGGAGGCGCTCATGAACTTCCTCGCGCTCCTCGGCTGGGCGCCCGACGGCGAGACGACGATCATGTCGAGCGACGAGCTCGTCGAGCGCTTTTCGCTCGACCGGGTCGGGTCGAGCCCGGCGACCTTCGACTACGCCAAGCTCGACTGGATGAACGGCGTCTACCTTCGCGCGCTCGCGCCCGGCGACTATGCGGCGAGACTCGTCGCGTACCTCCGCGAGCGCGGATTCGACTGGCCGGAGGAGCGCGTTCGTGCAACGGCGCCGATCGTGCAGGAGAAGATCGGTCGCTTCGACGAGTTCCCGGGCTTCGCCGGCTTCCTCTTCCACGACGTCGACCCCGACCCCGAGCTCCTCGACCGAGTGGTCCTCGCGTCGGCAGGCGAGGCACTCGCGGCAGTCGAGCCGTGGACGGCCGCACAGCTGGAAACGGCCCTCAAGACGCTCTGCGACGACCTGGGGGAGAAGCCACGGACCGTGTATTTGCCGATCCGGGCGGCCGTGACGGGTTCCCGTGTCTCGCCGGGACTGTACGAGAGCCTCGAGCTCCTCGGACGGGACGCGTCGCTCGCGCGGATTCGCGAAGGCGCTGAGGTCGCCTCGTGAGCGGCCTCCGCGATCTCGTCGGGGCCGAGCTCGGCCCGACCTCCTGGATCGAGGTCACGCAGGAGCGCATCGATTCGTTCGCTGCGGTGACGGACGACCTGCAGTGGATCCACGTCGATCCCGTGCGGGCCGCAGACGGGCCGTTCGGGACGACGATCGCGCACGGCTTCCTCACCCTCGCGCTCACCGTCCCGATGCTCTACGAGGTCATGCCCCCCGACGAGACGATGTCGGTGAACTACGGAGCGAACCGGGTTCGGTTCCCCGCGCCGGTGCCGTCGGGCTCCAGGGTGCGGGGTCGGTTCCGCGTGCTCGCCGTCGAAGACGTTGCGCTCGGCGTCCGTATGAGCATCGAAGCGACGGTCGAATGCGAAAGCGTCGAGAAGCCGGTCTGCGTCGCCGAGCTCCTCGTCCTCACAGTCTCCTAACGACATCTCCATGGCGTCGTCGGACATGTCTGCTACCTTGGCGCGCCGGTGAGCCTCAAGCGCCTTCTCGTGATGGCCGCGCTCGCGGCCGTTGTTTCGCTCGGAGTCGTCTCCGCGGCTCCCGCGGGCAACTTTGACGAACAAGCGATGGGGTGCACGGGCGAGGATCCGGCGACCTGCGCGACCGGCACGACCGGGCAGCCGTACACGCTCACCGTGCGCCTGCAGGGCGACGAGGACACAGGCTGCGCCGTCGTCACGGTGGCCTCGGGCAGCCTTCCGCCCGGGTTGAGCATCACCCAGAACTTCAACGAGACGAAGCACGCTGTCATCAGCGGGACTCCGACCGAGGCAGGCCGCTTCGAGTTCTACCTCAACGTCAACTACACGACGTGCCCGAAATCGGATTCCCAGGATCGGTTCGTCATCCCGATCAACGAGGGACTTGCGAAGCTCACGATCGGCCCGGAGACAACGTCCCCCGGCACGACCGGTCAGCCGTACTCGCTGCAGATGACGGCGACGGCCGAGGGCGCGAAGACGTGGACGATCAACTCGGGGCAGCTACCGCCCGGACTTGCGATCGACGCCTCGACCGGCCTCATCTCGGGTACGCCCACCGCGGCTGGGACGTACACGTTCGGGGTGCTCGCCAAGATGGCGAGCGACACGCGGTCGGACACGAAGAACCTTTCCATCGTCGTTCGCGATCCGCTCTCGATCGTCGCGACGGAGCCGTTCACCGCAGCGCGACGCGCACAAGGGGAGGTGGGCATCCCATTCGACGCCATGCTCGCGGCGAGCGGAGGCGACGGCACGTACACATGGTCGGTGTCGAGCGGCGCGTTGCCCGTGGGGCTGACGATGACCGACGGTGCGATCGCCGGTGTGCCGGAGGAGGCCGGAACGGCCAGCTTCACGGTGACGGTCACGGATACCGAGGGACGTACGGCCAACTATCCGGCCCGGATCGCCGTCGCGAACAAGGTCGCGATCACGACGCTCACCTTGAAGTCGGGCAGGGTCGGTCGGCCCTATCAAGCCAAGGTGTTTGCGAGCGGCGGTGTTCTGCCACGCGTCTGGAGGATCACGAAGGGCCCGCTGCCCAGGGGGATCCGCTTCGACCGGACGCTCGGGGTGTTGAGCGGTGTCCCGAAGAAGCCCGGCACGTACCGCGTCACGTTCCAGGTGACGGACGCCCTGCGAGGCGTCGCAACGAAGACGCTCCGGATCGTCGTCCTCCCGACGCGATAGTCGAAGCGGCCGACGCGCCGAATCAGTTGCAGACGATCCCGTCGCCGTCGGGGTCGAGTCCCTGCGGGTCGGAGCCGGACACCGTCACGCCGCTGAGGTCGACACCTGCGAGATCGTCGCACGTGACCTTCGGCGGCGGTTTGGGGATACAGGCACCGTGGTAGCTCGAGTCGCACGTGGCGATCGGCGGCTTGAACGTGCCGACCTCTTCGCCCGAGCGCACGAACACGTCCACGATGGTCGTGCGGAACGCGAGTATCCCTATGGCGAGCGCGATGGCCAGGAAGCCGACGATGACCGCGAACTCAGTGGCGGTCTGGCCGGACTCCGCTCTCGAGTGCTCGATGCCATTCGTGCCAATCGTCACTCACTCATCCTAGGGACGTTTCGCGCCCGTGCGCGCGTCGGCGCGCACACCTTTGGCGGGCATGCTGAAAGCCAGGCGCGACAAGCCACCGGACCGGATGTCGGCGGCGCGCCAAGAGGGACCGGGCCGGTCCCCCTCGCCCACCGTTGCAGCGTGGTGGAACATCGAACCGACCCGGCCATGAGGCTCCTTCTCACTTCACCGGATCGTTCCTGCGTCGCTCACATCGGCCTAACGCGATCGCCTGCCACGACGTCGCCCGCGAGGAGCGTAGGATCGAGAGCCCAAGCGAGGAGGCGGAGATGGCAGTTGCCTACATCCAGGAGTTCCCGGTCGCGGACCGTTCGACGACGAACTACGACTTCATGGCGGACAAGATCGGCGAAGGCCCGTTTGACGGCCTGATCATGCACACCGCCGGGTTCGATGACGAGACCGGCGTGTTCAGGATCTTCGATGTCTGGGAGTCTCGTGAGCAGGCTGAGCGATTCATCGCGGAGAACCTCCAACCACTCTTCGCGCAGGGACCGGCGGCCTTTCCGAATCCCGACAACGTCGCGCCTCCGACACGTGACGGCTTCTATGACCTGCACAATGTCGTAGGGGCGTAGCCCTCTCTGCGCCCGCGGGCGCGCATCGAAGAGGCCAGACGGTCTGAACCTATGGCTTGAGCGCAGGGATTGCGCTGAGCTCGGCCGTCGTGCGAGCCACCGGCGTGTGACCGCACGGTTCAGATGCGGTGGTGTGTCCGCCGGTTTAGGATCGCTGGGTCGCGTCTGTTCCGGAACGGGCTGAGCGAGGAGGCGAGATGGCCGAAGACCAGAGGAATGCCCGGATATTCGGAGTGCTCTTCCTCATCACGTTCATCACTGGGATCGCTGCACTCGCTCTCTACCAACCCGTTCTCGACGACCCGGCCGGCTACATCGCCGGTGGCGGCGAAGACAGCCAGATCTACCTGGGCGTCCTCCTGGAGCTGCTTCTGATCATCGCCAACATCGGAACAGCGGTGGTGGTGTTCCCGATCCTTAGGCGGCAGAACGAGATCCTCGCCGTGGGTTACGTCACTGCGCGTGTCATGGAATGCGCCTTCATCGCCGCGGGGGTTCTCTTTGTCCTTGGGATCGTGTCGTTGCGACACGACGATCCTGGCGCCGCCTCACTGGCGGTCTCGCTCGCCGCCATCAAGGATTGGACGTTCCTGCTCGGTCCCGGCTTCATCGTCGGTTGGGGTAACGGCCTGATCTTGGGCTACCTGATGTACAGCTCGGGCTTGGTGCCCCGATGGATGGCGATGTTGGGGCTCATCGGAGGCCCTCTCATCATCCTTTCGGGGATCGGGGTTCTATTCGACTGGTGGAACGCCGGGGGAACCGTGCAGGCTCTTGCGACGATCCCGGAGTTCCTTTGGGAGCTCTTCCTTGGCATCTACGCAGCCGTGTGGGGGTTCAGGCGCGACGCTCCGATCCTCTCGCCGGAGAGGCGCTTGTAGTCGATCTCCGGCCGGTCCATCACAACGTGCGCGTGGTGCGCACCCCGAACGCAGAGTCGCCGCCCGGATCTCTCGTATTCGCGGTCCTGCTTCGGCGCGGGCTAGACGTCGGCAGCGACGTGGGTGTCGAGCGCCGACTCTGATCCCACGCGAATGTATGCGCCATCAGTGACGGCCACGACGCAGTCCTCAGGGCGTTGAGTAAGCGCCGCTCGCAGACGCGCCTGAGCGACATCACCGTCGCGTACGGGAAACCGCACCGTGGTGCCGTCGAACCTCAGCACGAGGTACTCGCGTATCTCCACCAGTCCCACCGATCTGGCCGCAGTGAACGCCGATTCTGCGCAAGCATCGCTGGCCGTGTCAAGGTCCGCTTCGTTCACGTCGCTCACTTCGAGCTCCCGCTCCTCGACTCCTGGCCTCGTCGCCGTGTTCATCCCGACGCGCCGTCATCGTTCTGGTGCTTCTGCGCCAGCGCCTGTCGCCGTTGTCGACAGACGCCCCTCGGCTAGCCAAATGGCCCTGCTTGGAGGAGCTTCTTGAGAGAGAGGCCCATACGGGATTCGAACACCCCTGCAAATGGGCACCTTTTCAACGCCGAGGACAGCACCGGGACAGCGCGCGGCGAGCGCGTGCGATCACGTTTCTGAGCGCCGCGAGGGTTCCTCGATGTTCAGCTCAACCGCTTGGTTCAATCTGACATAGAACCGAGCAGGAACAGAGCAGCCGTGCATAGAACCGCGGAGGCCCCAACGCCAAACAACCGGAGAGACCACCGCCGAGCTGTCAGACGAAGCTTCTCTGCTTGCGGATCTGCCTCCGGTGTTCCTCCAAGCAGTCGCCGCCAAGTCTCAATCGCGGGTCCTCGTCCGCCCTTCGGCAGGACCCCGGCTTCATGAAGCGGTCTGTACCAGGGGGAAAAACTCCGATTGCCTCTGACGATGCAGATCACGCAGCCGAGCCAGCTCAAGACGAAGCCTCCGATGGGGATGACGACGACTACGGTCATCGCTCGAAGTCTTGAACGTCGGCCGGAATCTCGGTTATCTCGAGGCTCATGCGAACCTGCTTCATCGGAGCACCGCCGCATAGTCGAGCTCGTCTGCCGCGTCGGCTTCCCCGTACATGCAGGGGTCGAACCTCACCGAACGAACCGGCCCGCCATTTACACCCTATGCGTGACGCGCGATTACGAAAAGCCGCCGGACTCGTGAAAAGCGAGAATCAGGAGCACCCACACGATGAGGGCCGCGATCAGACCGATCCCGATCAGGAGCAATACCCCACGCCAGGGCGTCACCGCGGGGATCGTATGTGGAAGCAAGGGGCCGGGCGCTTGCTGGAAGGCTCATGGGTGCCAGGAAGTGGCGTCTTCTCATTCGCCAGCAGATCCGCTTGACTGAGTGCGGATTGAATGCTCCGACGTCGAATCCAGTCGTTCGCGCGCCTTTGGTCGTGGGGTGCGCAATTGGACTCGTCGTCGTCGGTCTCGCCCTGGGGTTGATGCTCGTTGTCGGCTGTTCCGAGAACCTCCACCCGAACACCGACAGAGCACGCATGTGCGACACGATGCAGGGACGAAGCGGATTCACCTGGTGGTTTGCCGTCTTGTGCCCGGCGCTCGTGCTGTTGGCCAGTCAGGTCGTGCCGTGGTTCCGACGCCACGCGCTTCTCACCGCTGTCTCGATCCTCGTCGTGACGGTCGCGGGATGGAGCTACGTGTTGTTGATCGTGTCGAGCAACATTGGGGACACCACGATCAGCAGTTAGGACCGCCGAGGGTGCGGCGGATACCGGCGGGCGGTGTCGCACTGATGTGCTTGCAAGAGTTGCTGCCGGGTGGCTGCCTGAACGCCTCGACGTTTCGTGGCTCTCACCAAGTGGGCCCGGCCCCTGTAGGGAGCATGATCGGCTCGAGCGCGATTGCCTAGATGGCTCGTTCGGACTGTGTTGCCTCGTTCGGCGAAATCCCGGGACAGCACCGGGACAGCACCACTTGCTCGCTCAGGACGTTTCCGGCATGCCTGACCCACGGTTTCAAGCCAAATCCGCTTAGTCAGGCGCGCTCAGAAGGCCCATACGGGATTCGAACCCGTGCCGCCGCCGTGAGAGTGGAGCGCGGCGCAGGGGTCAGCGCTCGGCACGGCGCTCCTCCGAAGCGGGCCGTTCGCCTTCGGTGACATGAAAGTCAACGGACACCCAGACTGACTCCGGTGCCACTGAAAGGCGCGACATCCCTAGTACGCGCAGTCACCGTCTTCGGTGCGTTCGTCATGCTGGCCGTGTCTGGGCACGCTGCGTCAGCTACTCCGACGACCTGGGTATGGCCAGCCTGCGACGGACCGGACTTCGACCAGTCCGCCGCCGAACTAGCCAGGGGGTACGTCAGAAGCACGCTCTACGTGAAACTCTGCGGCGAAACGAAGGTCGTTCGTGGCACCGACTACGACTACACAGCCGTACTGGCGAACGTCGGCAAGAAGACGTTTCGGAACATTGAGGTGCGCATCTACCACTACGACCCGATCACCCGTGCTTCGAAGCCGTTTAGACGCGTCACCGACGGCAGAACCGGGCCGGGGATGACCGCGGCCGTCTGGAAGTTGAAGAGCCTGAAGCCGCGCCACACGTTCCGGGTGGGCATTACGTTGCCGTTCATCCAACACAACGACGTCGTCGGATCGAACCTCCATATCCAAATCAGCGGACCGAAGGTCAGGGGCGGGTTCACTTACGACGTCTTCTACGTTCCGTAGCTGACCTACGGGCACGCGTTTTTCTGGCGGGGCGCGCTGATCCCCAGCGATGACGCTCAAGGGTTCACCATCCTGTGCCTCGACGGGTGATGCCTTGGACTTGCATACCTCTGCTCCCTTCGATCGCGGGTACAAGACAGACGAGTTTCGTCCGCCTCTGGCTCTCGCTCCTCGATCCGCAGCCTCGGCGCGATCTCGGGATCGTCGCCGCGAACCTCCTCGACGAACCGCTCGGCGTCCTCGCGGCGGATGAACACCTCAAGCTCGACGCCGAGCGGGAAGTCCGGCGATAGGGCGAGCTCGCACTCGGCCGCCGGACGTCGGCTGGATCCTGCGCTCCATCTTGTGATGAAGTGGCGTAGGGTGGACGGCACAGAACACGTTCCGACAGAGGAGGAGACAATGGTCCTGGCAACGGCGAAGATCGAGGATTTCGACCGCTTCTGGAACACCTTCTCAACCAAGGGCGCTGAGAAGCGCAAGCAGCACGGTTGCAAGGGGTCGCACGTCTTTCGGGATCCAAATGAGAGCGACCGGGTTTGGGCGATCTTCGACTGGGACGAGGCGGGCTGGCAGAGCTTCACCTCGGACCCCGAGGTCCCGGCGATCTTTCAGGAAGCCGGGTTTACGCAAGGTCCGCCCAAGTCGGCGGAGTTCCTCCGCCAGCACGACGCCTAGACAGGCCCGCGTCGACGTCACAAGAGGAGGAGGCCCGAAGGCCTCGTTGGTCGAGCGCGTTGGAGCCAGGTCAGCCAGTGACGGCCACCGGGATAGGAGCGAACAGCAGGTCGGCGTCAGTAAACGATGGGCGTCGACGAGGGCGGTGACCCGCGGAGCGATACGCGGGGCGATGAGGCCTCTGTCGCCCCGTCGAGGCCTCTCCGGGCCTGTCGCCCCCGGCGGCTCTAGCGCCGTGAATCCCTAGCGTTTGCAGGACTTTCAGAGAGAGGCCCATACGGGATTCGAACCCGTGCCGCCGCCGTGAGAGGGCGGTGTCCTAGACCACTAGACGAATGGGCCGTGGCGAGTGCCTAGGGTAGCGAATCCGCGGCGCGGCTCAGACGGCTTCGGGCTCGCGCGTGTCGAGGCGCGCCTCGAAGTCTCGGCGGATGCTCTCGCCGCTCGAGAGCACGGTCTCGTAGCGAGCGCGCCGGGGAGGGAGCTTCACGATGCGGACGTTCTCGTCGCGATCGCCGTGGCAGCGCGCGTATGCGGCAGCCTCATCGAGGGGCCGAAGGCGGTCGCGCTTCCGCTGTCCCCACACGTTCCCGGGACACCTACCAGAAGCGAGCGTCGAGCGAAACCCGCGGTGCGGAGGATGCGACGCGCAGTTTGCGCGAATCGGCGCGATCAGCTCGCCGCCCAACGACAGCCCCAGGGACTCCAGTTCGATCCGGAGCGCACGAAGTAGCGATGGGCAGCGATCGCCTGCTCGTGGGCCGACGCGCCGTGCCCGAAGAGGCGCCGCTCGTGCTCGCCCATCTGGAAGAGCCCGAGGTACTGGCCGTTCCGTGCGGACGTCTGCAGCCGTGACTCGCACCAGGCGACGGCGATCGCTTCCTGGCAGTGGTCGCCGAACACGGAGCAGATGGCGACGCGTGGCGGTACCCCAGCCAGTCTGCGGGCCTCGCGCCTGCCGATCTTCGCCTGCAGCGAGGCGGTGCTTCGCTCGAGCTTCCGCACACGTGCCTTCGCGCGTGCGAGCGAAGCGGTCGACCTCGCTCGACGCTCCGAGGAACTGAGGAGCGAGCGATGCGTCCGATAGAAGTCGGACCGTGCCGCGGTTTCTGCGCAGGGCGGACAACTGTCGTGCGAGCCGTTCGTCGATGGTGAACGTGTGATGGGCCGTCTTCGCCCTCTGGCGCGGAGCCGACGGAGCCTGTGTCGTTGCCGCAGCGGCCTGTGTCACGAGAACGAACGCAACCAGGCCAACGAGTAGGACTCTCAAACGGTGTACCTCCTGGACGGGGACAGGGGCGCAAGCGCGCGGACTCTGCTCAAGACCGAAGCTCGCTAGCACGAGTCTTCGGTCGGGCAAAGACCTTCAGGCGCCCGCTCGTGTCTCTCGGTTGCGACACGGTATACAAACCCGCGGACAGCGCGGCCCGTCTCCTTACAAAGAGCTTAGGAACGCTGTCACGATCGTAACCGGCTGTGACAACGGCGCGAAGGCTGCGGGGCAGGGATTCGAACCCCAACTTCCTGGTCCAGAGCCAGGCGTCCTGCCGTTAGACGACCCCGCAACAGCCGACGGAGTGTACCCGGAGGCTAGGGATTTTTCGGCTCGCCGAGCTCGAGCCGGTACGTCGGAATGAGCCGCTTCTCGGCCTCGGTGTCGATCCGCGCCACGACCTCGACATACGGCTCGAGGCCGGATCCAATGAGCTTGGCCTTGAGCAATCCGTCGACCTGATAGATGCCCGAGGAGTTGTTCATGACGATCTCGACCATGACCGGGCGGCTCTCGCCGTCCGTGATCCGGACCTCGTCGACCGCCGCCGCCGACAGCGAGTGGATCGACACGGAGCCTCGCTCGAACGGGATGCGCGAGCGGCCCTTGGCCATATCGAGCGCGTCCGCGACGCGCAGGACGCCGGCCTCGACGGTGAGCGGCTCGCCATCGGCGCGATGGCTCGTGATCGCCTGGAGGGCCTCCGACACGACGACCGTCAGCTCGGGCTCTTCGTAGATCCCGTCCAGAAGCTCGCGCATCTTCGGCTCGGCGAGGAACAGGCTCCAGTCCTCGTGGTCCCGCCGATGGATCGACATGCCGATGTCGTGCAGGAGCGCCGCGAGGACCACGACGACCTCGGCGTCGTCGGCGGTGAGGCGATAGTCGCGCTGGAGCGACGGCTGGACGCCGTGCTTCACGAGCAGGCGAAGGAGCTTGAGAGCGATGTTCGAGACGATCTGGACGTGCACCCACGAGTGGTCGTTGATCTGGAGCCGCAAAACGGCGTTGACGTTCGCGACGTGCCACCACGCCTTGATCTCAGCGTCCGCGTTCACGCGCTCGAGCACGCGTCGAAGCTTCCGGTTCCCGCGCGCGGGCACATGGATCTGCATCGGCCCGATCGCCTCTGCAGGCGTGAGCTGGGCTTCGGCGAGGACGTCGGTCGCGGGAATCTCGACGACGTCGTCGCTGTCGGGCTCGGGAGCCACGGAGTGAGCTTAGAACCTCGTGACGAGTACGGCTCAGGCCACGTCGGCCGCCCAGTCCCCGTACAGACGCGTATACGGACCTGGACGGTCGATGAGCTCGTCGTGCGTGCCCACCTCCACGATCCGGCCGTGGTCGAGCACGACGATGAGCGCGGCACGGCGGATCGTCGAGAGCCTGTGCGCGATGATGAACGCGGTGCGACCCGCGACGAGCCGTCGGAGACCGTCGTCGATCCGGCGCTCCGTTCCGATGTCGACGGAGGAAGTCGCCTCGTCGAGGATGAGGATCCGCGGGTCGGCGAGGAGCGCGCGGGCGAACGCGACGAGTTGTCGCTGGCCGAGCGAGAGCCTGAAGCCGCGCTCGCCGATCTGCGTGTCGTAGCCGTCGGGTAGCGCCGCGACGAACGCATCGGCGCCGACCGCGGCCGCTGCTTCCTCGACGTCCTCTCGCGACGCGTCCGGGCGACCGAAGGCGATGTTGTCTGCGATCGAGCCGGCGAACAGGAAGCCCTCCTGCGGGACGATCCCGAGCTGCCTCCGTAGCGAGCGCTGGGTCACTTCGGCGAGGTCGGTGCCGTCGATCGTGATGCGGCCCGAGCGCGGATCGTAGAAGCGCGCGAGGAGCTTGGCGATCGTGGACTTGCCGGCGCCCGTATGCCCGACGAGCGCGACGGTCGTCCCCGGCGCGACGTCGAGGTCGAAGTCGTGGAGAACGTCCGGCAGCTCCCCGTACCCGAACCGCACGTCCTCGAACCGGACGTGTCCTTCGATTCGCCCGAGGTCGCGCGCCCCGGGCGCGTCGACGATGTCGGGCTCCTCGTCGAGCACCGACGTGATGCGGTCGAGCGCGGCCGTCGCGGACAGGAAGGTGTTGTAGAGCTGGGAGAGCTGTTGCACCGGATCGAAGAAGTTCCCGAGGTACAGCGTGAACGCGAGAAGCGTGCCGATGGTGAGGTCGCCGTCGACGACGAGCCATCCTCCGATGCCCAGCACGATCGCCGCCGCGACCGAAGACAGGATGTCGACGGCCGGGAAGTAGAGCCCGTTGAGGACGACCGTCTCGTAGTTCGCTTCGCGGTAGCGCTCGTTGACCCCACGGAAGGTCGTCTGGCTCGTGGGCTCGCGCGTGAAGGACTGAACCACACGCATGCCCGAGAGGTCCTCCGCGAGTGTTGCCGTGACGAGGCCGAGCCGCTCACGGACGCGTCGGTAGGCCCGGTTCGACCGCGACCGGAACCACGCCGTGGCGAGCGCCATCAACGGGAGCACGATCAGGGTCGCGAGGGCAAGTCGCCAGTCGAGGAGGAAGAGCACGACAATCGTTCCCACGAGGACGAGGCTGTTCTGCACGAGGCTCGCGATGCCGTCGGTGACGAGCAGGTCGAGGGCTTCCACGTCGTTCGTGATCCGACTGACGATCGCGCCCGTTCGGTTGCGCTCGTAGAAGCCGAGGGAGAGGCGTTGCAGGTGCGTGAATAGGTGGATCCGGAGGTCGGCGAGCGCGCGCTCGCCGACCCAGCCCGTGAAGTAGGTCTGTGCGCTCGAGAGCGCGAACGCCGCGACGCCGGCTGCGACGAACGCGGCAACGACGATGCTCAAGGTCCGGAGGTCCTGGGCTTCGATCCCGTCGTCCACCGCGAGCTTCGCGAGGTAGGGAGGGAGAAGAGCGACGCCGGTGTAGGCGACGAGCGTGACGACGGCGAGCGTCGTTCGCGCGCGGTATGGCCGCGCGAGCCGCAGCAGCATCCCGATCCGCATCCGCGTCCTCCGCCAGGACCAGTCGTCCACCTTCGCGCCACGCTCGTCCTGCAGGTGGCTACTGAATTGCCAGACCTTCATCCGGCGACCACCTGCTGGAGGAGCCCGTGCTCATGGATCTCCTGGAAGACCGGGCTCGACTCGAGGAGCTCCGCCTGCGTCCCGCGGGCGGCGATCCTCCCGTCGTCGAGCACGACGATCTCGTCGGCCAGGGCGATCGTGGACAGCCGATGGGCGATGATGATCGTCGTCCGCTCCTCCATGACGGCACGCAGGCCCGCCCGGATTCGGGCCTCGGTCGTTGCATCGACGGACGCGGTCGCGTCGTCGAGGATGAGGATCCGCGGATCGATGAGGAGAGCACGCGCGATCGCGATGCGCTGACGCTGGCCACCCGAGAGCGTGATCCCGCGCTCGCCGACGACGGTGTCGTAGCCGTGGGGAAGCTCGAGGATGAAGTCGTGGGCCTGGGCCGCCCGCGCGGCCGCCTCGACGGCCTCGATCGGAGCGTCGGGCATCCCGAGAGCGATGTTGTCGCGGATCGACGTCGAGAAGAGGAACGGGTCCTGCGAGATGACGCCGATCTCGCGGCGGAGCGATCGCCGTGCCAGGTTTCGGACGTCGTATCCGTCGACGAGAACGCGGCCGGCGCCGACGTCGTAGAAGCGAGGTATGAGCGTTGCGAGCGTCGTCTTGCCGGAGCCCGTGCGCCCGATCAGGGCGATCGTCCGGCCCGGGGCGACGGCCAGGTCGACGCTGTCGAGCACGAGCCGGTCAGGGTCGTATCCGAAGGAGACGCCCTCGAACACGACGGCGCCCGGCCCCGAAGGCAGCACGTCCGCTTCGGCGGGATCGGCGACCTCCTCTGGCTCATCGAGAATCTCGAAGATCCGCTCGCCGGCGGCGATCGCGCGTTGCGCCTGGCCGATCCACATGCCGAGCATCCGGAGCGGCATCACGAGCATCGCGAGCAGGAGGTTGAAGGCAAAGAACGCGCCGAGCGACAGCGAGCCGGAGATCACCATCCGCCCGGCCGCGAGGAGGACGAGCGCCTGGGCGACGAGGGGCATGAAGGTGAGGAGCGGCACGTAGATCGCGCGTTGACGGTTGGCGGCGAGCGTCTTCGAGAAGACCGTGTCGGCTGCGCTCGCGAAGCGCTCCGAGCGTTGCTCCTCCTGCGCGAAGGACTTCACGACGTGTACGCCGGTGATCGACTCCTCTGCGACCGTCGCCACGTCCGCGAGCGACTGCTGGACGTCGCGCAGCACCGGGTGCGACACGCGGCTGTAGCGGTACGCAGCCAGCGCGATCACGGGCGTGATCGACAGCGCGACGAGGGCGAGTTGCCAGCTGTAGAAGAAGAGGACGACCGTGACGATGACGACCGTCACCACGTGCTGGGCGAAGAAGATCAGCCCGTAGCCGAGGAAGAAGCGCACCGACTGGAGGTCGATCGTCGCGCGCGACATGAGCTGGCCCGTCTGGCTGCGGTCGTAGAAGCCGAAAGAGAGCCGCAGGAAATGCGAATAGAGTTCGTCGCGGAGGTCGTACTCGACGCCGAGCGCCTGGCGCCCGGAGATGATCCGGCGTCCGTACATGAGCCCGCCGCGGACGAGTCCGAGGACGACGATTGCGGCCACCTCGAGCGCGATGACCCTGGAGTCGGGATCGCTTCCGAGCTCGTTGATCACGGCGCCCGTCAGCACGGGAACGAGGATCCCCGCGATCTGGGAGGCGATTGCGAGCAGCGACGAGATGAGCAGCGACGCCCGATACGGGCGGAGGAAGCCGAGCAGGCGCGCGAACGTGCGCATGCCCTTCCAGGAGGTGCTTCGCGAGTCGTCGGCGGGCACGGCTCCGTAGGGTACGGATCGTGCTCGAGGCCGTGCCCAACGTGTCCGAGGGCCGGGATCCGACCGTTCTCGGGGCGATCGCCACGTCCTTCGCGAGCCGGGCGACGCTGCTCGACGTCCACTCGGACGCGGATCACCACCGGTCCGTGTTCACGCTCGTCGGGGAGGACGCAGAGCTCGTGGAGGCGCTGCTCGCGGGGATCGCGACCACGGTCGAGCTCGTCGATCTCCGTCGCCAGGAGGGCGTCCATCCGCGAGTGGGGGTGGCCGATGTCGTGCCTCTCGTACCGCTCGCTCCCGTGGACATGGCACGCGCCGTCGCGGCGGCTCTCGAGCTCTCGAGGCGAATCGGGAACGAGCTCGGACTTCCGGTCTTCCGGTACGGCGAGATCGCGGGGGGTGCGAGGCCCGCGTACTTCCGCCGTGGCGGCCTGGGTGCGCTGATCCGTCGCGTCGCGTCGGGCGAGCTCGTTCCGGACGACGGGCCGCTGGAGATCGGCCTTCGCTCGGGGGCTGTCCTCGTCGGTGCGCGTCCCGTCCTCGTGGCCTACAACGTCGAGCTCGCGACCGACGACGTCCGGGTCGCACGGGAGATCGCGGCGACCGTTCGCGAGTCCAGCGGCGGCATGCCGGGGGTCCAGGCGATCGGGCTGGCGCTTCCCGGATCGGGCCGGGTCCAGGTCAGCATGAACGTCGTCGACGTGGAGCGCGCCCCGCTGCATGAGGTGGTGGAGCGCGTCCGACGGGAGGCGAGTGTCCGTGGCGTCGGGATCCGCGACGGCGAGCTCGTGGGTCTTGTTCCCAGAAGCGTGTTCGACGCGGCGCGCGCTGCCGCTGTGGATGTGCCTGGCGTGGACGAGTCGCGGGTGCTCGAAAACGTGCTCCGCTCTAGACTCGGCTGATGGCCCGCACGATCCCGCTGAGCGGCGAGGACCTCACGCTCGCGGACGTCTGGAGTGTCGCGGTGGACGGTACGGCAGCGTCGTTGGCCGAGTCCGCAAAGGGTCGAATGCGTGCCGCGCGCGAGCTCGTGGACGGTGTGCAGGGCGAGCACACGTACGGCGTCAACACCGGTTTCGGGCGCTTCGTGTCGGCCCACATCCCGGAGGAGCTCGGCCCTGAGCTCCAGCTTCGCCTCCTGCGTAGCCACGCCTGCGGAGTGGGCGAGCCGTATCCCGACGAGGTCGTGCGCGGAGCGATGCTCCTCCGGGCGAATGCGCTCGCGAAGGGCTTCTCGGGAGCGCGCATCGCGACCGTGGAGCTGCTGATCGAGTGCCTGAACCGCGGTGTCCTGCCCTACGTCCCGGCTCGCGGATCCGTTGGTGCGAGCGGAGACCTCGCACCGCTCGCGCATCTCGCGCTCCCACTCGTCGGCGAGGGACAGGCCACGGTCGGGGGCGACCTTCTGGACGGGGCTGACGCGCTTCGAGCCGTCGGCCTCGAGCCGATCCGGCTCGAGAGCAAGGAAGGGCTCTCGCTCGTCAACGGCACGCAGTTCATGGCCGCTATGGCCTCGCTCGGCGTCGTCCGGGCCTGCCGGTTGGCGCGGACAGCCGACCTGGCGTGCGCGCTCTCGCTCGAGGCGCTCCAGGGCTCGCGCACGAGCTTCCTCCCGGCCGTGCATCGTGCCCGCCCGCTCACCGGACAGCAGGACTCGGCCGCGAACGTCTGGCGGCTTCTCGAAGGCTCGGCGATCATCGAGTCGCACCGCTGGTGCGACAAGGTGCAGGACGCGTACTCGCTCCGGTGCGCGCCGCAGGTGCACGGTGCGGCTCGCGACCTCCTCGACTACGTGGAGGCCACCGTTGCGGTCGAGCTCAACGCCGCGACGGACAACCCGCTCGTGCTCGTCGACGAGGGCGAGATCGTGTCGGCCGGCAACTTCCACGGACAGCCGCTCGCGTTCGCGCTCGACGCACTTGCGATGGCCGTCTCCGAGCTGGCGAGCATCTCAGAGCGGCGCGTCGAGCGTCTCGTCAACCCCGCGCTCTCCGACGGCCTGCCGCCTTTCCTGGTCGAGGAAGGTGGCCTCAACTCCGGGTTCATGATCCCCCAGTACGTCGCGGCGGCACTCGTGTCCGAGAACAAGGTGCTCGCCCATCCCGCGAGCGTGGACTCGATTCCGACGAGCGCAGGTCAGGAGGACCACGTCTCGATGGGGAACGCCGCGGGCCTGAAGGCGCTCCGCGTCCTCGACAATGCCGAGCACGCGCTTGCGATCGAGCTCCTCGCGGGCACGCAGGCGATCGAGTTCCTCGCTCCGCTCCGACCGGGCGAGGGTGTCCGCGCGGTGCACGACGCGGTGCGGTCGCTGTCTCCAAGGCTCGTCGAGGACCGGTCGCTCGGTCAGGACATCGAGAGCGTCGCGGCCGCGATCCGGTCTGGATTCGTCGTCGAGAGCGCCGAGTCCGAAGTGGGAGCGCTCGCATGAGCGACGCTGTCGTCGATGCCCTGTGCGGTGACCTGAGCGCGATCCGCGCGCCGCGCGGGTCCGAGCTCAACGCGCGGAGCTGGCAGACCGAGGCTCCGCTCCGCATGCTCCTCAACAACCTCGATCCCGAGGTCGCCGAGCACCCCGAGCGCCTCGTCGTGTACGGCGGAACCGGGCGCGCTGCCCGGAGCCACGACGCTCTCAAGGGCATCGTGCGCACTTTGCTCCGGCTCGGGAGCGACGAGACGCTGCTCGTGCAGAGTGGCAAGCCGGTCGCCGTCTTCAGAACCGGGGAACACGCGCCGCGTGTCCTGATCGCGAACTCCCTGCTCGTGCCGCGCTGGGCGACGTGGGACGAGTTTCGGCGGCTCGAGGCCAAGGGACTGACGATGTTCGGGCAGATGACGGCCGGAAGCTGGATCTACATCGGAACGCAGGGGATCCTGCAGGGCACGTACCAGACGCTCGCCGCGGCCGGCGAGCGCCACTTTGGGTCACCGGACCTCGCGGGACGCACGGTCTTGACTGCAGGCCTCGGCGGGATGGGCGGCGCGCAGCCGCTCGCGGCGACGATGGCCGGTGCGGCGATCCTCTGTGTCGAGGTCGACCCCAGCCGGATCGAGCGGCGACTCGAGACCCGGTACCTCGACGAAGTGGCCGATTCGCTGGACGACGCGGTTCGACGGATCCGTGCGGCTGCGGCCGAGAAGCGGCCACTGTCCGTCGCGGTCCTCGCGAACGCTGCCACCGTCTTCCCCGAGCTCGCGGCCCGCGGCGAGCACTTCGATCTCGTGACCGACCAGACGGCGGCGCACGACCCACTTACCGGGTACATCCCCGCGGAGGTGCCGTTCGAGGAGGCTGCAGCGCTTCGCGAACGCGATCCGGAGTCGTACCTGCGGCTCGCACGCGCGTCGATCGCAGCGCACGTGCGGGCGATGATCGAGTTCGCACGAGTCGGCTGCCACGTCTTCGACTATGGGAACAACCTCAGGGGCGAGGCGTATGAGGCGGGCGTGACCGATGCCTTCTTCTATCCGGGCTTCGTCCCGGCGTACATAAGGCCGCTGTTCTGCCGCGGGATCGGGCCGTTCCGGTGGGCGGTACTCTCGGGAGATCCGGCCGACATCGCTGTGATCGACCGCGAGCTCGCTGCGCTGTTCCCGGACGACGTGCTCCTCCAGCGCTGGCTCGAGCTCGCTCCAGGGCGGGTCGCGTTCCAGGGTCTTCCCGCCAGGATCTGCTGGCTCGGCTACGGGGACCGGGCGAAGGCAGGGCTCGCGATCAACGAGCTCGTCCGCGCGGGGACGGTGTCGGCCCCGGTCGTCATCGGCCGCGACCACCTCGACGCAGGGTCCGTCGCATCCCCGTATCGCGAGACCGAGGCGATGCGGGACGGCTCGGACGCGATCGCGGACTGGCCGATCCTGAACGCGCTCGTCAACGTCGCTGCGGGCGCGACCTGGGTGAGCGTCCACCACGGAGGCGGCGTCGGGATCGGCAACTCGATCCATGCCGGGATGGTGGTCGTCGCCGATGGCACCGACGACGCGGCCGAGCGGCTCGAGCGCGTGCTCACGACGGATCCCGGGATGGGCGTCGTGCGACACGCTGACGCCGGCTACGACGAGGCGCTCGTGGCCGCACGCGAAGGCGCGCTGGACCTGCCGTCGATCGCCGGCGCGTGAGCGCGACCCGGCTTCTCATCCGCGATCTCGCGCAGGTCGCAACGCCCGCGGCCGGGCAGGCGCCGCTCCGTGGGACGGCGCTCCGCGACGTCGCGGTCGTGAGCGACGGCTACGTGCTGTGCGAGGACGGGCGCATCGCCGCCGTCGGCCCCATGCGGGATCTCCGACCACTGACCGGTGACGTCGAGGAGATCGACGGCCGCGGCCTCTCTGCGATCCCCGGTCTCGTCGACTGCCACACGCACGCGTGCTTCGCCGGTGACCGGGTCGAGGAGTTCTCCCTGCGCGCCGGCGGCGCCTCGTACGAGGAGCTGCACGCGCATGGTGGCGGCATCCTCTCGACCGTGCGCGCCACCCGGGCCGCGGGGGCCGCCGGGCTCGCGGCGCCGCTCTCGGAGCACGCCCGGTGGATGTTGCAGGCCGGCACCACGACGTTCGAGGCGAAGTCGGGATACGGCCTCGACCGCGAGACGGAGCTCGCGCAGCTGAGTGTCATCCGCGCTGCAGGCGGGATCCCCACCTTTCTCGGAGCGCATGCCGTTCCTCCCGAGTTCTCCGACGCCGGCGCCGAGGCCTACGTCGACTTCTTGCTCGCCGACGTGCTGCCCGACGCAGCAGAGATCGCCGAAGCGGCGGACGTGTTCCTCGAGCGAGGTGCGTTCGACGCGGAGCAGGCGCGGCGCTACTTGACCGCTTGCCGTGACGCCGGGCTCGCACTTCGGCTCCACGGCGACCAGTTCACGGAGTCCGGCGCGATCTCGCTCGCAATCGAGCTCGGCGCGCGCTCGGTCGACCATCTCGAGGCGACCGGAAGCGACGGCGTCGCCGCGTTGGCCGCGAGCGACGTCACCGCCGTACTCCTTCCGGCGAGCGCACTCTTCCTCGGACGTCCGATGCCGCCCGGGCGGGAGCTCGTCGACGCGGGGGCCCCGGTCGCTCTGGCGACCGACTTCAACCCCGGCAGCGCTTTCTGCGAGAGCCTCCCGCTCGTGTGCTCGCTCGCAGCCACGCAGCTCGGGCTCGCACCCGAGGAGGCACTCTCGGCGTGCACCGTCAATGCAGCGCACGTCCTCGCCCGCGCGGACCGGAAGGGACGGCTCGCACCGGGCTATGACGCGGACATCGTTCTCCTCGCCGCCCACGACTGGCGTCACGTTGCGTACCACCTGGGCGGTCCCGTCGTGCATGCGGTCGTCAGCGGCGGGAGGATCGCCTGGAGCCGCTCGGCATAATCGGCGCGATGGCCACGAAGAAGCAACGACGCCGCCGGGCGAAGGAGCAGAGGCACGAGTACGTCTGGGTCGACGACGAGGGCGAGGAGATCGACGCGCCCGACGCACCTGACCCGAAGAACGGTGTGGGAGGGAAGCAGAAACGCCTCCAGCGCGAGCATCAGGCGCCCTCGTGGCAGCGGACGTTCAAGCGCGGCGCGATCTTCGCTCCGATCATGTTCGGCACGGTGCTGCTGCTCTCGCCCGATCTCCCGATGGCGAGCAAGATCGCGCAGACCCTGCTCATCGTCGGGATCTTCGTCCCCTTCAGCTACCTCCTCGATCGGGTCTTCTACCGCTCGTTCCAGCGCCGCGCCTCGCGTCGTGAGCAGTCCGACGGACGGCGCGGGAGCTGAGGGCGCGCATCATGGCGCTCCGCGTCGAGCAGCTGTCGCTCGGACCGCTCGGGACGAACTGCTACGTCGTTCGCTCGGAGGAGACCCCCGAGGAGGCCGCGATCGTCGATCCGAGCGGCGATGCGACGGAGCTGCGTCTCCTCCTCGCGGGGCTCGGAACCAGCTGTGCCGGGATCCTCGTGACGCACGGTCACTTCGACCATCTCCTCGGCGTCGCGGATCTCGCCGAGGGAACGGGCGCGCTCGTGCACATGCCCGAGGGAGAACGCGCGCTTCTCGAGAGCCCGCAGGGGTACACGCCTCCCGGCGTGACGCTTCGCGCGTGGACGCCGGACGTCGTGCTCGAAGGTGGCGAGGTCCTGGAGGTCGCCGGGATCTCGTTCGACGTCCTCGCCGTCCCGGGCCATTCGCCTGCTCATCTTGCGTACTACGCGGACGGCTGCCTGTTCTCAGGGGACGTGCTGTTCGCGGGCTCCGTCGGCAGGACCGACCTCCCTGGCGCCGGCTGGGACACCCTCATCGCGTCGATCCGGATGCTTTTCGAGAGGTTCCCGCCGGAGACGGTCGTGCATCCTGGCCACGGTCCGATCACGACCCTGGGAGCCGAGCTCGAGCGGAATCCGTTCCTCGGCGAGCTTCGCGCGGAGCGCGCCGGGTGACCCGCGCGGCTCGAATCGAGCGGCCGCGCGGCACGCACGACATCACGCCCGCCGAGCAGCCGCTCTGGAAGCACGTCACGTCCGAGATCGAGCGTCTCTGCGCTCTGTACGGCTACCGGCCGATCTCGACGCCGGTCTTCGAGGACACGGCGCTCTTCGAACGGACCTCGGGAGCCGGCTCCGACCTCGTGCAGAAGGAGATGTACACCTTCACCGACCGGTCCGACCGTTCGCTCACGCTGCGCCCCGAGGGGACGGCGCCGATCTGTCGCGCGTACGTCGAGCACGGTCTCCACCGCGAGCCGCAGCCACAGAAGCTGTTCACGATCGCGTCGATGTACCGCTACGGCGCCCCAGGCCTCGGCCGGTCTCGCGAGCACTGGCAGGCCTCGGTCGAGGCGATCGGGAGCGACGATCCGTCGATCGACGCGGAGCTCATCCAGCTCTACGACACTCTGCTCTCGCGCCTCGGGCTGTCCGGGTACCACCTCGAGCTCAACTCGATCGGCTGCCGCGAGTGCCGGCCCGCCTACCTCGAAGCACTGCGTGCCTGGCTGTCGGTGAACGAGGGGCGGCTGGATGCCTCCACGCTCGAGAAGGCGGCGACGAGCCCGCTACGCGTCTTCGACAACTACCAGGCGAAGCCGGACGCGGTGCGCGCCGCGCTCGACGAGGCGCCGAAGATCGGCGAGTCACTCTGCGCCGAGTGCGTCGACCGCTTCGCGGTCGTCCGGCGCGACCTCGACGCCACGGGTGTCGCGTACACCCTGGAGCCGACGCTCGTCCGTGGCCTCGACTACTACTCGCGCACGACCTGGGAGTTCGTCGGCCCGCTCGAGAACGAGAACGCGACGCTCTCGGGAGGCGGTCGCTACGACTATCTCGTCGAGGAGATCGGAGGGCCTCCGACACCCGGCGTCGGGTTCGGCGCGGGCATCGAGCGGCTGCTCCTCGTGATGGCGAAGGAGGGAGTGGACGACGTCGAGACGCCGTTGACCGACGTCTTCTTCGTGCTCGACGACGGGTGCTCCCCGCGAGCAGGTCGCCATGTGGCTCGCGGAGTTGCGGAGGCGTGGCATCTCGTGCGACACGGACTACGCGTCGCCGGTCGGTCAAGGGTCAGCTGACGCAGGCCGGCCGCCTCGGCGCGTCGACGACCGTGATCGTGTCCGGGCGCGAGGCGACGATCCGCCGCTCCGGCAGCGACGACGTCACGGCTGCGCACGACGAGCTTGTCGACAGACTGTCTCCGTGAGCTGGCGCGATCTCATGTGCGGGGACCCTCGGCCCGAGCACGTCGGGCGCGAGCTGACCCTTTCCGGCTGGGCCGCGCGCAGGCGCGATCACGGCGGCCTCGTCTTCGTCGACCTCCGCGATCACACGGGTGTCACC
Source organism: uncultured Gaiellaceae bacterium (assembly GCA_963709715.1). Taxonomy (GTDB): domain Bacteria; phylum Actinomycetota; class Thermoleophilia; order Gaiellales; family Gaiellaceae; genus GMQP-bins7. The sequence goes on along the minus strand of CAVPXQ010000005.1, from coordinate 15,585 downwards.
CAGCTCGTGGTCAATCCCGAGCGATCGTCGGCGGCTGCGGAGCTCGCGAAGGAGATCCGCAACGAGTTCGTCCTCCGTGCCCGGGGCGAGGTGGTAGCCCGCGCCGCCGAGACCGTCAATACCGCGATGCCGACGGGCGAAGTCGAGCTCCAGGTCGACGAGCTCGAGATCGTGTCTCGCTCGACGACGTTGCCGTTCCAGCTCGACGAGGAGGGTGTCGACGAGACTCTCCGACTTCGCTACCGCTGGCTCGATCTCCGTCGCGAGAAGATGCAGCGCAACCTTCGGACGAGGGCGAAGCTCGTCTCGATCATCCGGGACGAGATGGAGGCCCACGGCTTCGTGGACGTCGAGACGCCGATCATGGCCAAGCCGACGCCCGAGGGAGCTCGCGACTTCCTCGTGCCCACACGGCTGCAGCAGGGACGGTTCTTCGCGCTGCCCCAGTCGCCGCAGATCTACAAGCAGCTCCTCGTCATTGCGGGAATCGATCGCTACTACCAGATCGCAAGGTGCTTCCGGGACGAGGATCTGCGCGCGGACCGCCTGCAGGAGCTCACGCAGCTCGACGTCGAGATGGCGTTTCCGGACAAGGAGCAGATCTTCGCCCTGATGGAGCGAATCGTCCCGCGGATCTGGCGCGAGACGATCGGGGTCGAGCTCGAGACGCCGTTCCCGCGGATGTCGTGGCAGGAGGCGGAGCGTCGCTTCGGCTCCGACAAGCCCGATCTCCGCTTCGGCCTCGAGATCCAGGACGCGACCGAGGTCACGCGAGAGTCGGAGTTCGGCGTGTTTGGAGGCGCCGACGCAGTCCGCTACCTGAGCGTCCCGCGGGAGCTCTCACGGACGGAGGTCGAGAAGCTCGAGGAGATGGCGAAACCCTGGGGCGCCAAGGGCCTCGCCTACGTCGTGTTCCGCGGCGATGGCGAGGTCAGCTCGCCCATCGCGAAGTTCCTCTCGAAGCGCGAGCTGGACACGTTCCGCGAGCCAGGGACGACGGCGCTCTTCGTCGCAGACACTCCCAAGCTCTGTCGCGAAGGTGCTCGGCCTGCTGAGGCTCCACCTCGGCCGGGAGCTCGATCTCGTCGACCGCGACGCTTGGGAGTTCCTGTGGGTGACGCCGATGCCCCTGCTCGAGTGGAGCGAGGACGAAGAGCGTGGACCGCTCAGCACCATCCCTTCACGCGGCCTACCGACGACAGCCTCCCGCTGCTGGACACCGACCCGGGCGCGGCGAGCGCCGTCGCCTACGACCTCGTCGGCAACGGAATCGAGCTTGCCGGCGGCTCGATCCGCATCCACGAGCCCGACCTGCAGGCGCGCATGTTCGACTTCCTCGGAATCTCGCCCGAGGACGCAGCGAGCGAAGTTCGGATTCCTGCTCGACGCTCTTGCCATGGGGGCACCGCCGCACGGCGGCATCGCCTCGGGCATCGATCGCCTGACCATGGCGTTGCTCGACGAGCAGTTCATCAGGGACACGGTGGCGTTCCCCAAGAACCAGGCCGGGCTCGACCCGATGAGCGGCGCCCCGACGGAAGTGACGCAGGCGCAGCTTCGGCGAGCTCGGCATCCGGCTGGTCGAGCAGCCGTCCTGAGGCGCGGTCGGCCGCGTTGTCCGCCACACTGGGCGGCATGTCGCCGTTCTTCGCGGAACGGGTTGCCGTCCTCGGCGCCGTCGCGCTCCTCAGCTGCGGTGGCGGCGATCGCCGTCGTGTCGCAGCGTGGGACGGACGAGGGCGCGGCGGCGCTCACGAGCGCGCCGGCGCCGGCAGGGTGGAACATCGCCTTCGCGGGCTCGCGAGGCGAGACGGGCGACGCGCAGCGAACGACGTGCGGGCCAGGTGCTCTCGCCGGAGTCGCTCGGCGTGACGCATCCAGTTCTGCCTTGCGGAGCGAAGGTGATCCTCCGTTCGGGCGACAAGCAGGTGCTCACGGAGGTGATCGACAATGCGCTCGTGGAGCCAGGGCGACAGATCGAGGTCACGGAGAAGCTCGCGCAGATGCTCGGCATCGACGGCACGGTCGAGCTCGAGTGGCGCTTCGCGACCGGCACGGGCGGCGGGTAGGATCGGATTGCTCGACCCTGTGCGTGGCCACGGCTTCAACGTGAACCAACAGACACGTGAAGGGAGCCGCGTCGGAGCTAGTAGGCGTTGCCGACGCTCCGCACGGCGCCCACCTGGCTGAGCCAGGTTCGCAGCGGCCGTGGATTCATCGGCAGGGTGGAGCACGTTCCCTGACGCCCCTCGCCGGCACCAGCTCCCGCCGGGCGAAGCCCGGCTCCGCCGGCGCGCCTGACGCCGCTCGCGGCAGGATGCATCGCATTCGGGGCTTGTCCCGTACCTCGAGTACTGTCCTGCGCCCCTCGTGCTCGCCTCCTTTGCGAGCGACGTCCGAGGGACGTCAGGCACCCGATGCCGCTTGCCGGGACGGCACCCAGCCGGCGGAGCAGAGCGCCTCGCTAGCCTGATCCCATGCCGACCGAGGTCTTCGGAGACGCGACCCGAGGGGACGCCTGGGCGGCCGTGCGTCTCGCCGTCGACGGCGAGACGATCGTTGCCGCCGACGCGCACGGTCTCGAGCGCCGCTCGTCGGTCTGACTCTGCTCGAGGCGGCCTCGGTGGGCGGTGAGTCGCTGGCCGTGGAGGCGCTCGCGTCCGCGCTCGGTCAGATCTTTGTGCAGCGCCGCGTCCGGGCGGGTGGCGGTGGCGATGAGCGGCAGGTCGACAGCGCGGTCGCCCTGCTTCGCGCAGGACCCGATGCGATCGGCGTGACGCTGCGCCTCTGGCAGGACCCCGCCGCGCCGGATTCCGAGCGCGCGTGCTGCTCCCCCGCGGCGGTCGCAGCTGCGCGCGCCACGTGCCACGGTCTGGGCCGGCCCTCACGTGACGCTCGACCTACGACCGGAGTTCAAGCGAACGGTCGTGGATCCGTTCGTGCAGGCATACGAGGAAGGCGAGACCCCGAATCCGTGCATGCGCTGCAATGGCGCGTTCCGCTTCGACGAGCTCATCGCCTTCGCGGGGCGAGCCGGAGCCGATGCGCTGTGGACGGGTCACTATGCGCGTGTCGTGGAGCGGAGCGGCGTTCGTCTCGTCGCGCGGGCCGCGGACGAGCAGAAGGACCAGTCGTACATGCTCGCGACGGTCGACCCGGCCCTGCTCGACCGCGTTTGCTTTCCGTTCGGCGACCAGACGAAGGATGAGACACGCGCGGAGGCCGCCGTCGCCGGCCTCGCGGCTGCGGGCGAGCCGAGAGCCAGGAGGCGTGCTTCCTCGGCGGCGACGACTACCGCGCCTTCCTCGAGCGGCAGGGGGTGCGCGGTGGAGCCGGCGCGGTCGTCGATACGGACGCGCTCGAGCCTCGGCGCCCATGACGGGTACTGGCGGTTCACGCCCGGGCAACGCCGGGGCTTGCGCGTCAACGGCGGACGGCCGCTGTACGTCCTCTCGACCGACCCGCGAGCCAACACGGTCGTGGTCGGTCCGCGTGACGAGCTCGCGACGAAGAGCGTGCTTGCCAGGGGGCGCATGCACATCAGCGTCGACGCTGCGGACGTGAAGCTCGCGGTATCGCTCGGCACCCGTGCGCGCTGTCGTGCACGCGACGTCCGGAGGGTTTCTCGCTCGATCTCGAGGAGCCGGCGTACGGTGTCGCGCGTCGGCAGTTCGCCGTTCTGTACGACGACGGCGCGGTCGTCGGTGCGGGCGTGATCACGGACGCCGCCTGAGCCCAGCAACTAGGATTGCCGCCCGTGACTCCGCTCGCCGCCTCCGCAGGAGACATCCTCGACTACGCGCTCGCAGCGTTCTTCGTCGCGAGCGGCGCCGGCCTGCTGTACCTGTTCATCCGCATGGGTGCGGACGTTCGCCCGGCTCTCTTCCTTCATCAAGGGTTCCGAGCGCGATCTCCTGCCGGTCATCGTGAAGGCGGGAGGGACGGTTGATCGGGTCAACGACCAGCTCGACAAGCTCGACGTCGTCACCGACAGCGCGGTCTCCATGGCCGACAGCGCCGATACCGCAGTGCGGCTGTCTCGACGGTGATTACGACGCCCGTGAAGAAGGTGAGCGCCTCGCGGCCGGCATCTCCACCGGGATGTCCGCCTTCCGGTCGCGCCGAGATGCCGCCGAGGCCGTCCGGGTCGCGAAGGACGCTGCAGCACGGCGCGAGAGCGAGGTCGACGAGGAGCTCGCAAGGCGGGAAGCGCCGAGCCTCGCACCGGCGCAGCCCGCGCCGGACGAACACCGCAAGCCGCGCCGGAAGCCGAGCCCGACGCCCCGCCCCCGGCCGCGTAGGCCTTCGTCGCTCGCTCGTACAATCGAGCCGTGAAGACGACCGCCGAGCTGCGTGAGGGCTACCTCTCGTTCTTCGAGGAGACGGGGCCATCGTGCGCGTGCCGTCGGCGTCGGCTGATCCCGCGCGCCAACGACCACTCGAGCCTGCTCGACGACCGCGGGCATGCAGCCGCGATGCCGTTCTTCCTCGGTCTGGAGCCGCCGCCCGCGCCTCTCACGACGACCTCTCAGAAGTGCTTCCGCACCGTCGACATCGACGAGGTCGGGCTCGACGGCCGCCACCTCACGTACTTCGAGATGCTCCGGCAACTTCCGTTCGGCAGTGACTTCGAGGAGGGCGCGATCGCGTCGCGACGGAAGTCGTCCAGGAGCGCATGCAGCTTCGACTGGGACCCCGATCTGGGTCACGGTGCACGCCGGTGACCCGCAGCTGAAGCTCGGGCCCGACGACGCGCCATCGAGCTCTGGACGCGGATCGGGATGCCTCCTGCCCGGCTGCACCACTTTCTACGTCGAGCATTGCGGTCCACTGCAACGGCGTTCTGGCTCGCGACCGGATGAAGCGGCGTTCCTGGTGGCGTGGAATCTCCACGACCGCGTCAACTCCTTCACGCAGTCCTGGCAGAGGCATATCCGTGAAACGCAGAAGAGAACAAGGCCGCGCTGGACAAGCTGTACCTCGAGAGATTTGGCGCCGAGGACTACGCCAGGCTCAAGGAGATCCGCGGCCTGGCTGAAGGACCGGCCTGAGCGGACGACGATGCTGGCCTTCCTGCAGGCGGAGGGCATCCGTAGGAGCTCTAAGTGCTATGTCGACGCAGAAGACGTCAAGCCGCAAAGGCATCCGGGTTCGAGGTGGCGGGCTCCGTCTCAAGGATCGCCCACACTCCACGGCACCAGAGCGTGGGAAGACGGTAGCGGCGACCCGGCCCCGTCTATCGCGCGGCGAACGGTGGTCGCCCGTTTCCAGAGCATCCTCTTGCCACCATCGTGAGTCACATCATCTACCGCGTAGGTCCTGTCAACGAGGAGTGAACGATGACCCACACTGAGGTCGCGCTGCGCACCCCGCCGCAGATAACCCCTGTTCGTCTCCTTCGGGGTCGCCGAGTCGAAGCGCAGCCTGGAGGCGTGGGCTACCGCGTCGTCGACGGCGAGGCCCCGGCCAGCATCATCCTGGCCGCGCCGCGGATCCGCTACCCCTGGCGGTCGGCCCGATCCGGCTGCGCCGCCAGGCCGGAGGCTTCCGCCATCAGCCAGTTCGCCCCCTCGACTGTCGGCTCTGATCGGCAGCGACGACAACGGGCTGCTCTACGCCTGCCTCGCCTGGCCGAGCAGATTCAGATCGGGGCCAGCCTGGAGACGGTGGCCGCCCGCGAGAACACGGGGCTGGAAGAAGGTACGGGCCTCTACACCTTCTCCCACAACGCCGAGGCCGAGCGCGCCTGGCTGACCCGGACCCGGCCTACTGGCAGAGCTACGCTGACACGCTGGCCCGCCACCGCTACAACCGCTTCAACCTCGTCTTCGGCCTGCAGACGGCGCACTCTCATCCCCTCTACGCCTTCACCGTCGACGAGCTGGCCGCGGAAGTCCCTAGATTCGCGTGAAGGACGTCACGCCCGAGGAGCGGGCACGTAACCTGAACGGCGCCTGCAGGCCGCCTCGGCGGCGATGAAGAGCCGGGGCCCGACCTTCTGGCTGGGCATCTAGGCGGCGCGTCCCTGGACCGTGGCCGGCGGCGAGCGGGCGGATCCTCCCGACGCGCGTCAGCCGCACCGAGGACCTGGCCTGACCGGCCCAGTACACCCGGCGCGGCTTCGCCCTGCTGATGGAGAAGCGCCCGGACATCGGCGGCATCCGAGCTGCGGATGAACGCCGAATCTGGCTCTGACCGACCAGCGCTTCTTCGTCGAGTCGTTCGTGCCCGTGCTGCAGGAGCTCTCGGCAGCGGGAAGGACGTCGCCGTCGAGCGCAGCCTGGCCCCCACCCCGATACCGTCGAGGCCTTCCGCAGCGCCGTCGGCGACATCACCCTCAGCACCAAGTACTTCGCCGAGCACCACGGCATGCCCTACGGCCAGCCGCTGCAGCGCGGCAGCTACAGGCTACGATAGCTGCCTCTACAAGACCAAGCCTGTATCGCTTCCAGTGGCACCCTCTGGACCCTCGGTACCCATCGCCTGTTCGCCTGGGGCGACCCCGACTGGGTGCGCCGCTTCGTGCAGTCCTGCCACCTGGGCGACGGCGTCGGCTTCGAGGCGACCCCGCCCGGCGCGGCAGAGGGGCTACAGCGAGTGGGGCCAGGTCGACCCGGGCGACTGGCAGCCCACGGGACGCGACCGCCACAGCCCCCGTTCGAGCGCTATTGGTTCTCCACCAGGCCTTCGGACGCTGGGGTATGACCGCGCAGACTGGCGACGACATCTTCCTCCACCGTGCTGGCGCAGCGCGACTACGCCTGCCGCGGCGCCGACCATGCTCGCCGCCTACCGCGCCGCCAGCCAGGCGATCTCCTACCTGATCAGCCAGCGCATGGACGATCCCGACATGTACGTCTGGCCCGAGTCTGGATGCCGGGCACCGATTGACCACAACGCCATCGCCCCCGTCGGCGAGGCCGGCCTCTTCGCTCCACGCGCGCGAGCACGCCAACGATCTCGTCGCCGGCCGCACCGGGCGCCCAGCTCTCGCCCTTCGCCGCCGCCCGCGACCTGGACGGCTTCGCCAAGGAGATCGAGGCCCAGCTCGCCGCGCTCGCGGGGATGCCCGACCTGGCCGACAGCTCGTACCGGACCGTACGATCCGAAGACTTCGTCGCCCTGGCGGCCCTCTCCCGCTACCATGCCGCCAAGTCGCGCGCCACCGGCAACCTCTCCCTCTTCTACGCCACGGCGAGCGGCGCATCCGGACCTGGCCCGAGGCGACGCCGCGGCCGGCGTCGATCTCTGGGAGGGAACTCTGCGGCGGCACACCGAGGACTACTCCCCACGGGCTTCGGCATTCTGGTGGCCGCTCCTGGCGCGACTAGCAACCGGCCGGCGTGCGCTACGACCTCGCCGCATCCGCCGGGCGCGTAAGCCATCCCACGATCTCGGCCTGTTCGCCGCGCCGGCTTCGCCTTTGGCCCGCCAGCCTCTCGCCCGAGCGCATCCCCCGCGCGCCTGGAGCGGCCTCGAGCCCGAGCCGCGCTTCACGGCCGTGGACGCCAACACCCGCTACACGCCGGAGGAATCGCTTCGGCTGGCTCGAGCCGTCCGGGCTGCTCGCGGCGCGGCTTCCATCGTTCCCCAAGGACATCCTGTGGGGCGTCCACTACCGGCAGCCGGAGATCGAGTACAGCCCCCTGGCCGTGGAGTCGGTGCCCCTGGATAGTCCCTCACCCAGCGTTACCTCATGGCCGACGACGCCGCACCTTCCGCGTCGACCTGCCGGACGGCGAGTACGAGGTAGCCTTGTGGCGCCGGCCGTGGCCGGCCTGGCGACGACGGTCGCCGTCGGCGGCCAGACAGCGGCGCTGAACGGCGGAGCGGCGGCATCGCCAGGGCGCGGTGTCGTGGTAAGTCGGCGGCGCGCTCGAGGTGACGGCCGGCGGCAATGGACCTCGGCGACTCAGCGGCCTGGTCGTGCGCAGCCTGACGCCACCGATCGCCACCTGCCCCCGGCGGCAATCCCGGCCGAGGTCTTCGCCGCTACGGCGACGGTGACGGCGCCTGACGCCGTCGAGACGGTCTCGCTCTCCTACTGGATCGCCATCGCCTGGCGCGCGGTGCCGATGACCGGCGACGGTATGGCTTTCGAAGCCAGCGTGCCGCTCGGCGGTTGGGTCGGCGAAGCGCTGCTGTACGAGTTGTCGCCACGGACAAGGCGGGCCCGGCACCAGCCGCCAGCGCTTCCGCGTTCCGTCGTGCCGCACGGCTTCCAGGCCGCCGCAAGATCGCCGGTGCCGAGGACCCTACGACCTGGCGCCGCGGCCGAGGAGCTCGCCTTCCGCGCCAAGCTCGAGAGCGGCGCCTTCGCCGCGAAGCTGCGCCTGCACTACCGCGAGGCCGACCAGAACGGGCCGTTCCGGCTGGCCGCGCTGCGGCGGGCCACTGCGGCGAGTACGTCTTCCACGTCGACCCGCCACTCCCTGGACGACGCCTGACCAGCACGATCGCCGCGACTACTTCGAGGCGGTCGACGTGATGGGCGGCGGCTCCTTTTACCCGCAACCCTTTCGCGTGCGCCGCGGTTTCCACCTGGCGAAGCCGGAGAGGAAGAAGCAACAATCTGGAATGGGTCGCATGGAACGCATCAGAAGCTATTCGACATGCTGAAAATAGGCGTCGGCCTTTCAGCTCGCATACCATCGGTCCCTGGCGCGCGTGTAGCGCTTTCTCCATGGTTTGGCGGGATGCGAACAAGTTGACACGCGGAGAACCGTGCACAGTTGCAGTTGCTCGGATCGCTCGCGAAACCCGGTAGAGGTCACGGTACCGACATCGCCGTCTGATGGATTGCTTGGCGAGGACTTCGGAAATGCGACATAGACCAGAATAAGCGCCAGGTCCGGCGTATCGATACTCACCATGAATGACTCTCTTTGAAGAAGAGCGTACGTTTCGATCCCGAACACCACCTGGTCTTCCACCCCGATCAGGCACTTCCCTTCATCCGAACGAAATACGTTCTCGGCCGTCCTGGCGAATGCTGCATCGATTCAAGCAACCTACTACTCGATTGGGTGAAGTTTTGTTCGTCCAGGAGGAACGAGCGACTCTGGGCAAGCACGGCATTCGCCTTCCATATCCCTGCGACAGTGCCGAGGACGTCCTACGGCATTGTGCTACCGGGGAGATGACAATCGCCAGATGGTCCGGAAGACGAGCAAGCCTACGGCGCAGTGAACAGGAGGTCAACGATGGTCTGCTGGAAAATTGGATACGATGGCCGACTGGTCTTTATAGAGGCTGTCACACGCCGGGAGTGTCGCTGGAGGACTGAACGTCTTCCGGCGCGCTTCCGAAATCAACAAGTCTCTTGTTGGCGGGCGACGTACGCCAGTCGTACAGAATGGATGCGAGTTGATTGGGTTGGGCGGCACCAGGTTTCAGAGATGGTGAATGGATTCAATCGCTGCTGGTCTCGCGGTGAACGGAGGAGACGCCTCGCTTCGGGCGTGGCGTGACCGCGCCAAACGGCGCGGCCGGTGCGCTGCTGCAGCAGTGCTGATGTACCATGTCGTTAGCAGTGCGGCCAAATGATGCTGCAACATCGTCCGCTTTCTCCTTGTCGCTGGAGAGATCGGCAACCTGTTCAAGAAAGGGGCGACCATCTCCGCGGCAATCGGGGGTTGTCAGGCAGAGATCGGCGTATCGGCGGCGATGGCTGCGGCTGCGCTGACGCGGCTTGGGCGATCGGTCGAGCAGACGTTGATGGCGGCAGAGATAGCCATGGTACATGCGACTGGGCCACGACGTGCGATTCCGTTGGCGGGCTGGTGCAGATCCCTGTATTGAGCGCAACGCCATGGGCGCGATGAAAGCATTACCGCCGCGATGATTGCCCTGGTCAGCTCGCCCCGGCGTGCGAAGTCCGCTGGACGCCGTGATCGGACCATGTGGGAGACGGGCACACGATATGAGCGAGAAGTACAAGGAGACGTCTGAGGGAGGGGCTGGCGGTACAAATCCCGGTCGAGCATGGCGGAGTGCTGAGGGCGCGGAAACGACTGCGTTTAACCGCTTCTTGATCTCCGGCAGTCAAGCCGCGGTGACCCTCTGACTCCGGAGAGTGCGCAGGTCCCTCTCTGACACCATCGGTCGCCAGATCGCCTATACTGCAGCATGCTGTCATACAACCCCACTTGCAATATGTCAGTGCATAGGCAGACGGCCTCTTGGCTCACGTCGCTGCAAGAGACCCTTTCTCCCGGAGTAGGTCTTAATCTGTACAGAAACTTAGCCAGTCACCTCTTCTCTGAGAAGATCTCGTCGACGAGATCGAGAGGCTTGTCATCAGTGAGAAGCTCAAGTCCGGGGACAGCCTGTCCAGCAGAGCACGAACTGGCACGCCGAAGTTCGGCGTGAGCCGAACGGCCGTCCGGAAGCGATCGAAGGTGCTTCCGAGAAGCAGTCGCTCACTGTCCAGCGCGGCAAGGGGGCTGTATCTCGCGTCCTTGCCACCATGATCAAGTCCTCGCTTGCTCTCCTTTCCGCTTTCGGCGAATCGAACCCGCTCGAGCTCACCGAGGTGCGGAGAATGGTCGAGCCCGAGCTCGCACGCTCGCCGCCAGAATGGCCTCGCCCGAGCAGGTGAAAGCGACGAAGCGCCGTCGCCGCCTATCAGGAGCGCGTGGAGCAGTGTCCAGACCTTGCGCCAACTCGCGAAGGACTCGGCGTCTCTCGAGGTTGCTTTTCATCGGAGCGTATCGGCGGCGGCTCGCGACAAGGTAGCCAAGGCGATGCTGGATTCGTCGAGGAGCCTGCATTTCGAGATGACGCTCGTCGGCCACCGGGTACGGGTGATGTCTCCGGAGAGTACGGGTTGGCCGATCACACGAAGATCGATCGGGCAATCAAGGACGGACGCGCAGACCGCCCGTCGGTACATGCAGGAGCACCATGGATCGACGTAGCCAGCGGCATGCGAGTCCTGTGGGAGCGGCTGGGCAGGGGGAGCGTTCCCTTAAGGCGTGGGCGCGCCTCGTCACCCCTTTGGCAGAGCGGCGCTCTCTCATACCAGTTCTGATTACCCCTGCAATGGTGCCTGGCCCGAATACTGTAGCGGCGTACCGGCGGTCGCCTGGGTACTGGCCTGTAGGGGCGACTGCGGTCGCCCATACTAGGAGAGGAAGAGCGATGCACGACGACCCGATTTCGGACGTTTGCGGGCAGCTAGCCTTGCTGCTGGAGGGTGACCTGACCGTGTGCCGCTGTTTGACGGGGTAGCCCGGGACGTGATGACCGCCTTCATGGGGAAGCAGTCGACGACGGTGTGACCGTGAAGATTGAGTTCCGCGTGAAGGCCTTACGACTACATCGCCATCCCCGCCGCGTGCGTAAGAACTCAACCCGAACTGGCTCTGGTCCGGGAGGCGGGTTCTCTGTCGGCGGGCGAGTTGGGAAAGCGCGCTATAGCCTCTACGGCGACGGAGCCTGCCAGCGTGGAGCCGGCCGAGGAGGGCCAGGTCGTCATCCAGACCATGGACGACTTCGAGCGCTTCCCCTGGCCCGACCCCGACGACTTCGACCTCTCCCGTTCGAGGAGGTGAAACGTATTCGCCGCCGGCATGAAGGTGGTGGCGGTGATCGGCTACATCTTCCTGCCCACCTGGCGCATAACCGGCTTCTGAGAGCTTCTGCGCCGCTTTGACGGAGAACCCGAAGCTGGTGGAGAGGCTGATCGTACCGGTTCGGTAGCATCGAGTATGCCATCGCCCAGAAGCGGCCAGCTTCGAGCTCGTCGGCGCCCCTCGATCGCCGAGGAACATCGCCTACACCGAGGGGCTGATAATCAACCCCCCGCTTCCTCCGCCGTACCTCTTCCCCTGGTACAAGAAGGTCGGCGATCTCTGCCGGGCCAGGGATATCCCGCACATCCATCACTCGGACGGCGAGCTGTCACCAGGTGATCGAAGACCTCATCGACTGCCGGCGTGCGGGCGCTGCACCCATCGAGCCGCAAGGCCATGGACATCGCCTACCTCAAGCAGAAGTATGGCGACCGCCTCTGCCTGTGCGGCAACATCAACCTCGCCTACACCGCTGACGCTCGGCACGCCGAAGATGTCGACGCCGAGGTCGAGCAACGCATCCACCACGTGGCGCCGGGCGGTGGCTACTGCGTCGGGTCCAGCAACACGGTCACGGAGTACGTGCCGCTGGCCAACTACAAAGCCATGCGCGAGCGCAACCCTGAAGTATGGCCGCTATCCGATAAGAGCTCTGAGGGCCTGATTAGTGAGGAGGGACGCTGGCAGGGAGTCGGCTTGCCAAGCCAGGATGAACGGGGGACCGGCAGACATGACGAGGTACGGCTTCGGGACAGGCCTAGGCGCAAGGCCACAGCACGCTGAGCTGGCGCGAGATTGGGCGCGTCGCATCCGACCGCTGAGTCGGGGGAGGATCGAACAGAACAGGAGGATGAACCGTGTCCCAGTGCAAGGGTCCTGGCAAGGCGCGAGTTCCTTCGTCTATCGGCCACGGCGACGACCGCCGTTGCGCTGGCGGCCTGCACTCAGGCGCCGCCGGCCGCTCCCACAGAAGCCCCGGAGCCGACGAAAGCGCCACCCCGGGCTGCCGTAGCGCCAACGAAAGCACCTGAGCCGACGAAGGCGCCCAAGCCCACCGAGCCGGCTGTCCAACCGACGGCCGCCGGCAGTCGCACCCACTACGCCGCCGGCCCGCCGCGACCCAGCCGCCAGCGGCGGCCACCGAACCGGCGCAGCCCCGGTTCGGTGAGACGCTGGTGGGGAAGCTGGGAGGCCCCGAGGTCATCGTCGATCCGGCGGAGGCCCCCAAGGCCTTCCAGGAGTCGCCGCTGCTGGCCGATCTCGTGAAGGCCGGTCAGCTGCCGCCGTGCAGGAGCGCATCGGGCAAGACCCGCTGGTGATCAAGCCGGTGCACGAGATTGGTAAGTACGGCGGCACCTGGCGCGGTGCCTTCACCGGGCCGCCGATTACTGGACGGACCTGCGACCGCTTCCGGAACCGACTATCTGCTCTACGTCGACTACACCGGGGGCAGGATCCGTGCCCAACATTGCCAAGGCTGGGAAGTAAGCGACGGCGGACGCACCATCACCATCTCGCTGCGACGGGGGATGAAGTGGTCAGACGGCCAGCCCTTCACGGCCGACGACTTCCTCTTCTGGTACGAACGTCTAGCTCAGAACAAGGAGCTCGTGCCGACGCCGACCTTCTTCACTGTCCATCAACGGCAAGCCGGGCGTCTGGAAAAGGTGGACGCGTCCACCGTACGCTGGAGGTTCCAGGAATCCCTACTACCTGTTCGTCGAGTGTCTGGCCTTTGGCACGCCGGTGAACAGCACGTGCTAATCATGGCTACCTCGCCCTCGGCTTGCTCCGGCGCCAGCCCACTACCTGAAGCAGTTCCTGCCCAAGTTCACCGGCAAGGACGAGCTGGACAAGAAGGCCAAGGACGCCAAGTTCGACAACTGGGTCAGATCTGTTCAAGTTCAAGAACACCTGGTGGCTCAACCCTGAGTTGCCCACGATCACTCCCTGGAAGACGACCAGCCCCGGCCAACACTCCCAACTGGACCCTGGAGCGCAACTCCGTACAGCGTCTGGGTCGACACCGAAGGGAAACCAGCTCCCCTACATCGACAAGATCAACCTGGGGCTGGGCGAGAACCTCGAGGTCATCAACCTGCGGGCCATCGCCGGCGAGATACGACATGCAGACCGCCACATGGACACGATGAAGATACCGGTCCTCCTGGAGAACCAGCAGAAGGGCAACTACAAGGTATCGCTGAACCGCATGGGCAACGGCTCCGACATTGGCCTCTATTTCAACCTGGACTACGACGCCGACCCGAAATCAACAAATGGTTCAACAACGTCGACTTCCGCCGCGCCCTCTCCCTGGCTATCGAGCGTGACCAGATCAACGAGACCTTCTTCCTGGGCACCGGCGTACCCGGGTCTGCGCGCCGACGGAGACGAATCGCTACAGCCCCGGCCCGGAGTACCGGAAGCTCTGGCCACGGCTACTGACCTAAAACAAGCCAACGAGCTGCTCGGATAAGATCGGGCCTGACCAAGAAGGACAGCGAGGGCTATCGTCGAGCGGACGGACGGGAAGGGACGGCTGCCGCATCGAGATCGCTCGGCCCCGGCGCTCCTTCCTGCCGTTTGGCCAGATCATCGAGGTGATCAGAGGAGCAGTGGAAGAAAATCGGCATCCAGGCCGACGTCAAAGAGATGGAGCGGAACCTGCTGGGCACCGTGGCATGGCCAGGAGAACCAAATCGTCTCGACCTGGAATAGCGACAGCTGAGGTTGTTTTTCAACTCGAGCTCATGGCATACCAGCACCTCGTGGCGACGATGGCCATGCGCCGCGCTACGGCAAGTGGTTCGCGACCGGCGGCAAGAGGGCAAAGAGCCGCCGCCACACCTACGCAAGGTGATGGCAAATCTCAAGAAGGGCTTCGGCGTGCCGCAGGAGGAGAGCATCAAGCTGGCGAAGGAGATCTGGAAGATCATGGTCGAGGACGCTGGTACATGGGCGTGGTCGGCCAAGCCGCTTCCATCATGGGCATCCAGGTCACCAAGAACAACATGGGCAACGTCCCCGGCCGCATCGTCAACCTGAACTTCGCCCGGCCGCCGTCCATCAGCCGGCTCCGTAACCTACTACTGGAAGAGCTAGCGGTGCCAGCGTGGGAGTGCCATTCGCACTAACCTAACGGCTTCTTAATCGAAAAGGAGGAAGTCCGGTCGAGCGATCGGAGAAGCCAGTCAAGGGCGCGAGGCCCACCGCCGCTACCAATGGGACCGCCGAGCCTGCCGCCGGAGGTGGCCGACAAGGTGCTGGAGGTGACAGCCGCGGACGAAGTCCTGGGGATCGGCACGGACGACCTGAAATCCCAGCTCGATCCTGGCGAGACCCTCGCCGACATCCTCGAGGACAAAGGGGTCTCCGAGGACGAGATGCAGGCGGCGCTTCAGGAAGCCTTCCAGTTTCTGGCAGCCCCTTCGATCAGGCCGGTCGTGCCGTCAGACATGTGGCTGTCCGGACTTCCGGCAGCTGGATGCGACGTCGAGGCATGAAGAGAGTCGGCAACGGCTGGCGCCCGGCAGGCTCGGCGAAAACGCGTGGGTGGCCTTCGGATGGCTGGCCTGCATCCTACGTTGCGTTGCTTCCCTAGCATCCGATACGAGATTCCTGGCAGCCGCCGTAGGGCTTGCACTGTGAACATCGCGCAATCGCCCCCGCCTGGTCTGGTGGGGGCGATCGCGCGTGACTCCCTTGTCATACCGAGGGTTTCGGCGGATAGTCCCCGCAATCCCGATCACGTGGGGCAAATGGCGAACGTGGTCGTTGAAACTCGCGATCGGCTGTAACAGTAGAAGCGCCAAAACTGAGAGAGAGAGCGAACGGTAAGAGCCGCGTCGCAATACGAACAATCGTGCAGCGCGCACCAAAGGGTAGGCGGCGCAGCATGAGATTGTGCTTGAATGGTTGTCAGTCCAAGGGCTAAGAAGTCGTCATGGTGGTATTATGGGCCTGACCAGATGGCGACCTGAGTATATGTAGTCGAACCAGTAGGTAC
>CAVPXQ010000004.1:0-77450 GCA_963709715.1 uncultured Gaiellaceae bacterium | reverse complement strand
CACACTCGGGCAGCCGAGCGCGACCTTGCACGACGCGACATACCTACGATCTCGCGATGCCTGAAGCCTCGGACCGCGAGCCGAAGCGGCGACCACCGGACGTCACCACGCTGCTGCGGCTACTCGGCGAAGCGGAGGTCAAGTACGTGGTCACGGGTTCCGTGGCTGCGATGTTGCACGGTGTCCCGGTTGAGCCTGGTGATCTCGACATCACGCCGGCACTTGGCGTCGACAACCTGACGCGTCTCGCTCACGTGCTCGCGTCGATCGAGGCACGTCAGGATCCACGGGCTCCATTCGGACACTGGGAAAAGGGAGACGACGGTGAACAGCAGTGGGTGGAGACCGCTCCGACACCGGAAGCTGTCGCCGCGCGGGCGACCTGGAGGCCGGACCCGGCAGAGCCAAACTCGTTCGACCACCTCCTGGAGTCCAAGCATGGCGCGGTCGATGTCGTCCCAGAAGTGAGCGGCACCTACGACGAGCTAATGGCGCGGGCGGTACGCCTCGACGTCGCCGGACTCTCAGTCTGGGTCGAATCCGTCGACGACCTCCTCGCGACGCTGACCATGCCTCGTCGCGCAAAGGACCACGAGCGCGTCGAGCGACTACGTGCGATACAGCGAAGAGCTCGCGCCGACTAGCGTCGCGAACGGTGCCGCCCGTCCAAGCGACATTCCCGCACACTGGCGCATGCGGCGGTCTTGTCGCTTGCGTTTAGGCTGAGCCGACTTGCCCTACGTACCTGTCAACGGTTTGAGCATGTACTACGAGGTCCACGGGGAAGGGCCGCCGCTGCTGTTGCTTCATGGCGGGAGCGGGTCGATTCCCGAGAAGTGGATCCCGCTCTTCACCCCGCAATTCCGGGTGATCGCGCCGGAGCAGATGGGACATGGGCGCACCGCCGATCTCGTCGATCGCCCGTTCCACTACCACGACATGGCCGAGGACACGATCCAGCTGATGGGTCAGCTCGGGATCGAGAACGCGGTTGTCGTCGGCTACAGCGACGGGGGCATCATCGGCCTCGACATGTCGATTCATCATCCCGAGCGGGTGACCAAGCTCGCGGTCACCGGCACGAACGCCCGCTTCGAAGGCTACACCGCAGAGAATCAGGAGTTTGCCCGCAGCTTCGATCCCTTGAGCGAGCCCATTTCCGAGAAGTACGCGGAACTCTCACCGGACGGTGCTGAGCACTGGCCCGTCGTTCTCGGGCGTCTGAAAACCATGTGGGCCGCCGAGCCGAGCTTCACGAACGAGGAGTTGCAGAGCATCAGCGCACCGACACTCCTCGTCATCGGCGACCGCGACATCGTCACGCCGGAGCATGCCGTCCAAATGTTCAGGACGATCCCGGGTGCGCAGCTCTGCGTGGTTCCGAACGCCGGTCACGGGACGATGCCACCGGAGGCAGTCCTGAGGTTCCTGCGAGAAGACGGCATCGACGCGAAGTAGCGGCCGAGTTCGTCAAGCGACATTCCCGCACACTCGGGCAGCAAGCGGAGATCTCCCGGGTCTCTCGTGCAGCGAACTACGGAACGCTCAGGAAGCCCTCGTAGCGTGCATACCACGGGCTACCCAGGCCCACGTGGGCATTTCGCCCCTTCCCGACGATCCCGGCGTACTGGCCGGTCCCGCGCGTGACCTTCCAGGTCCCGATGCCGATGCCGTCCTCCTCACCGTCGCCATTCCCGTCGCGGGCGAGATCGACCCACTCGTTCCGGTCTCGAATCGTGAGCGTTCCTCGCTTCCCGGTGAGTGTCGCTACTGCACCGTCGTAGATCGTGACCGTCTGTCCGTCGCGCATCACTTTGCGTCCGGGGATGCTCGTCCAGTTGCCGTTGATGGTGCCGGAGTCGCGCTTCAGGGATCCGGCCTGCAGCGGGGTAAGCGCGAACGTTCCTTGTGGGTAGATCTTCATGTCGATCGCCACGCGTTGCTTCGCTGGGGCAGGGCCGGCCGACGCTACGGATGTCAGCGTGACCGCCGCCGCGAGCGCGACGAGGGCTACCACTCGAGCGTTCATCCGTCCTCCTCTCAGACGACCTCGACTGCTCTCATCCGCATCGCAAGCAGGCGGTCTCGCCGTGCGGGAAGTAAGGGTTGAATGTGATCCAGACCTGCCGGCTTGGGTCTGGGGCATTGAATCTGAAGATCAGACTCCCCTTCTTTGCAGGCCCTGCGCGGTCGAGAGCCTTGGCGAGCGAGCGCGCTTCGTCGGTTGTCACTGCGAAGCAGCCAGGCCCAGCCCCTCTTGCATTCCAGTCCCTGCCGCGGAGCACGTTCTGGGCTGCCGCCGGGAGCAGAGCCACGATGCGAGCTGGACGCATAGGTTGGAAGCCGCCGCTCGCGACCAGCGCGGCGCAGACCTCGAACCTGGAGGGCACGTACGCCGTCTTGATCTTCCGCTGCTTCCACGCGCTCGCCGGGAGCCACGACTCCGGATCTGTAAGCCGCGCCTCGAGACGCTTCAGATTGCTCGCCCACGTGAGGGGGACGAGCCGGTCACCCTTGCGTACCTGGATCGTCGGCACTGCGACGTTACGGAGCGACTCGCTGCCTGGGGGCGGCTGGGCGTGTCCGAACCCTCCCGCCGAGATGATCTCGGATCGCAGGAGCCTGACTCCCTCGCGCGTAAGCCGTTGCTCGCGCAAGCCGGGGAGCGGCGATCCGTCGTCCCGGGTAACACCATCCCGGATCAGCCGCCCGTCGGCGTACACCCAGTTCCTGCTACGCCCTCTCGGGTCGTGAACCCAGTAGTACATCTCGAGCACTCCGCTCTCCGGAGTACTCGGCGTCGCTCCTACGGGAGGCAGACCGCTGAAGCCCTTGTCGATGACGAAGGCGCGTACGGCGAGCGCCGAGGCGCTGACCACCGCGACGAGCGCGACTACCGCGAGCACCACGAACAGCCGGCGTTGACGTTGCCTGAACGCGCCAGGGTGTCCGAGCCACCGACGGCCCTTCCGAGCGCCCACCCTGCCGACGACATCAGCCCAGTCGCCGGGGAGCGGCTCGGGCGCCAGCGCGGCGAACCGAGCGGCGAGCAGATTGTCTTCGTAGGTAGTCATGCGATCACCTCGTGAGCCGAGAGCTCGGCGCTGAGCTGCTGGTGCGCCTTGGACAGAGTCGCCGCGACCGTTCCTTCGGCGATCCCGAGCACCTCGCCGATCTCGGCGTAGGACAAATCCGCGAAGTAGCGCAGGAAAATCGCCACCCGTCGCTGAGGCGGCAGTTCCCGCATTGCGGCCGCGAGTGTCGGATCGCGGCCCTCATCGACGAACGCCACCTCCGGCACCTCCTCGATCGCGAGCTCGCGCGATCCCGTCGATCCGACGGCAACTCGGAACGCGATTCGCCACACCCACGCTTCCAGTGAGCCGTCGCCGCGGAAGCCGTCCTGTTTCTGCAGTGCTCGCGCGAACGCCTCTTGCACGACGTCGCGTGCGCTCTCGACGTTTCCCGTCACCGACGCGAGCATCACCTGGAAGTCGCCCTGCCGTCGCCGGTAGAGGTCTTCCAGGTCGGAGTCAAGGCGACCCATGCTCATAAGAGCTAGATCGCCAGCGAATCCTTTATCGGATTCAGTGCCTGCATGATGAGGCGATCATGACCTAGTAGCGCCGGCTCGAGTGCTTCGGCGCGTAGCCACGTCGCGCGTCAAGAGACATTCCCGCACGCTCGCGCAGGCGAGCGTCATCTGGCCGCTCGAGGGCTCCGGTAGCGCGGTCATCGAACACGTCTTCAGTGGGCCTCTACCCGGAACCGGCTGGTGCGCCGGTGACCGGTAGCCTGCTAGCAGAAGTGCCAAACGGAGGGGGAAGCGTGACTGGGATCTATGTCGCTGCGGCCGTGTTGCTCGCGGCGGTCGCTTTTGTTTGGATCGTCGCGCTCCGACACTGAGTACGCAGCCACGAAGAAAACCTCATCGGGCCTGCCGTGGTGGGTAGACCGAAAGTCTCGGCAGCCGAGAACTTCCAGGTACCGGGAACCCCCGGCGACTAGCGGCGGCTTCGCAAGAGGACGACGAGCGCGATGACGATCGCCGGAAGAGCCAGGATGACTACGAGGATTCTCGCCGGCGCACTTGTACCTCGGGTCAGCAGCGGGTCAGCGAACTATCGGAAACGGCAGGAATGCACGGGAACGTCTAGCTACCTGATTTGGCTCAGCCAAGCCAAATGAGAAGAGGCGGGAACGCTTCTCGAGTACTTGCCATGCAGAAGGTCGAGGGTTCGAGTCCCTTCATCCGCTCTGATCTTAAGCCGTCATCGCGGTGCGCTGACGATGGCGACGGCTGTGCAGTCGGACTACGAGCCCCGGCGGCTCATCCTCACTACGAGCACCACGACAATGGCTGCCAGCGAGATCGTAATAGCGGCGAAGAAGATCGTCATGAGCCACCTCCTCACTTTCATGATCCTCCTCACCTTCATGATCCTGCGTGCGGAGCACGTGCTCGTCAGGGTCGACACGGATTTGCGCCCGTACAGAACCGTGTTTCATGTTGTGGTTCGGCGCGATCCCCTAGGCATATGACTCCCCCCTCCAAGCACTCTCAGGAGCTCGGCCGCAGAGATCGATCTCCGTCTGTCTTACGGAGACGTGCTTGCGCATATGAGAGCGACGGACAGCGACCACACATCGCTCGTGCTCGAGGATTCGAAGGCGTGTGCGACCCAGCCCTCTCCAACTGGGTTCGAGCGTCGCAACGCAATCGGAGCAGTCGTATCGGTGACGTTGACGAACGCCCCACCGCCGAGGATCTTCTTTCCGGTCGGGCAAACCGCCGAGACAGTCTTGGGGCTTGTTGAACTCGCTCCTCCCGTGTTGGTCGCAGTGACACGCTCGAGGCCGCTAACCCCAGGCTGACCCACAGCACCCTTGTCGCCCTTGTCTCCCTTATCTCCCTTCGGCCCCTGAGGTATCTGGCCGGCCTTGAAGTCCGCCGTGAGGAGCGAGCCGTCCAGGACGTGTCCCGCGCGGATGGCGTTCGGTGCGATCTTCGCCGCCTTGACCGCGTTGCGCTTCAGCTGGAGCGTGCCGACGCTGTTCCTTGGCACGACGGCGTTGTAGGCGGCTTCGCCGAGTGGAGTCACCCCGAGAACCGCCACCAGCAGCGCCGCGATCGAGACGATCATCGGCAGTCGGTTGCGCATGATTCCCTCCTCTGGTCGATGTGTTGAGTCTAGGACGCCCTTGGAGGCCGTCCACCGGACGGGCGATCTGCGACGTCAGCTCTCTGCTCGCCCTCCTCTAGCTCACGCGCGGCGGAGATTCGCCGTGATCTCCCGTACCCTGGTGCAGCCTCGGCGAGCCCTCGCTCAGGTAACGCCCGAGCCAGCGCATCGCCGCCCGCTCGTACTCGGGCGCCCCACGCTCGGCGTACAGATGGACTGGTTGTAACTGACAAGGCTGCAACGTCGTCGCGGCGGCGTTTGGCCGAGCCCTCCAACTATCGCGGCGCATCAGCCGTCAGACGCAAGCCTCGTTTGGCGTGCCCGCATCAGGTCCCGGTTCTCGATCCGCAGTTTCGCCGCCAGCTCGGGATCGTCACCCCGCACCTCCTCGACCAGCTCGGCATCCTCGGAAACGAACGGCCGCTAAAGAGTCCCGCTATGCGGGCGTTTACGGTGGGGGCATCTTCTGCTGCGCGGGCGGTCGTGCATCGCACGGGTAGCGTGAGCGTGTGGACGCCGTCCTCGATGCCATCTCGGCGTTCTGGGACTACCTTGAGTCGGTCCATCGCGTCGCGCTCGCGCTCGCGCTTGGCTGTCACCTGGCAAAGACCGTCTGCGCGAGCCGTGCGTGGCGCAATGTCCTCGTGGCCGCCTATCCGGACAAACGCGTCGGCTGGCTTCCTCTGTACGCGGCGTACGTCGCGGGCGTCGGGGTCAATGCGCTCTTTCCCGCCCGCATCGGAGACGTCGTTCGCTTCACGATGGCGCATCGTGCGATCAAAGGGTCGACGTACACGACACTCGTCAGCTCGAGTCTCGTGCTGACGATCGTTGATGGGCTCTGCGTGATCGCGCTCTTCTCCTGGGCGGTGACGCAGGGCGTCTTGCCGAGCTTCGACGTGCTCCCCTACTTACCGAGCTTCGACTTCGCGTGGTTCCTCCGGCACGAGACCGTCGGCGAGGTCGCGCTCGCCGTTCTCGTCTTTGGCGTCATCGCCCTCGTCGTTTGGGTACGAGCCAACGTCGCCGAGTTCAGAACTCGTGTGCGACAGGCATTCACCGTTGTCCGCACTCCTGCGCGGTGGCTCCGCACCGTCGTCGCCTGGCAACTCGCCGAGTGGGCGCTACGCCTTGCAACGGTGTGGTTCATGCTTGGCGCGTTTCGGATCGAGCAATCGGCGCGCAACGTGCTGCTCGTGCAGGCGGCGGAGAGCCTCGCCACGCTCCTGCCGATCAGTCCCGGCGGCATCGGGACTCAGCAGGCGCTCCTCGTCTACACCCTCCGCGGTAGCGCACCGCGTTCGGCGCTTCTGGCCTTCAGTGTCGGCATGAAGCTGACCGTCACCTGTGTCAACATCATCGTGGGCTTCACGGCGATTCTGCTCACGCTGCGCACCCTGCACTTCCGCCGTGATTCCGACCCGGCCGCCGAACGAGACACGTCCTGAGCTTCGACTATCCGACGACGTTCGCGTCCGTGGCGGACCCGAACATCCCTGCAAAGAGGTAGTGGTCGCCGCGACGTCGCACCACCGTCCTCTCGGTGGCCAACCATGCAGCCATCCGGCACGGCGTCTCTCACCGCCGGGCCAGCGCGGCGATAATTCCGCCCGCGAGAGCAAGCTGGAGAAACGCCGGGAAGCGCCCCGAGCGGTGCCAGCCGAGCCGGTCGTGAAAGAGCTTCCTGCCACCCGGACGCAGGACGGGGAGGACGTGCTCGAGGTCAGGGGCTGCGCTCGCCGCAGCGCCAAGGGTCGCCGGATCGAAGGGGCCTCGCCGCGCCGCGAGCAGAAGGAGGCCCGCGAGACCACTGCCGATCTCGAAGCGACGCGAGCGGAAGTCCTGGTGCGGCATACGATCGCCCGCGAGGTGGAGGACTGGCCCTATGAGGAGCGCCGCGGTTCTCGACCCAGTCGCGGCACCTGCGGCGGCGCCCGTGGCTATGTGGAGCGCGACGATCACGGCCATCGAACCGTAGTTGCGTTCGGAAGGGGTTCCGCCCTCCTGGTTACCTCGACGACAAAGACGTCTGCATCTGGCACAAGCGTGATACTCGTTGCGTGAGGATCGTTCAGAGCAGGCGCGAAACAGCGCGCCGACGCGGCCTGACCGGAGCCGGCCAGTCGTCTTCCCGCCCGCGGTAACTACCGCCTCGGTGAGAAAGGACGTTCGCGAGTTCATTCGACGGCTCGAAGCCGTCGGCCTGACCGTCGAGGCGACGCCAGGGCACTACCGCGTGCTGCGCAACGGGAAGCCGCTTCGAAGGGCAAATGGCATGCCATTCATGCTGCCCTTCTCCCCCGACACGACCCGTTGGCGCAGAGCCGCGATCGTTGAGTTGCGCAAACTCGGCATCGACATCTAGCTCCACAACAAGCATAGGTCGGCTTCCAGAAGCCGGGCGTCTGATCCCACCTCGGATGAACCGAGCGGACTCGAACCGCCGAACGAGTGACTTCAGCGACGTGAACGTGCGATCACGTGCTGCATGTGGATCGTCCTCGTTCTCGTCAGGGTCAGCCCGGATGCGCAGGGGCGCGGCGAGCGCAAAGGTGGGAATCGGAAAGGAGGCAACGAGATGCAATCGGTAGCGAGTCCAACTGACGCGCCGTCGTGCCTTGCGGTAATCCGCCACGCGCTCGAGCCTGGGACGCACAGACTGATCGTGTACAGCGTCGACCTTCCCTCGACGAGCTCCAACCATTTGTTCGGCCGAGAGACGTTCAATCGGCGTGACGACGCCGAGCGATTCATCGAGGAGCTGCGCAGAGTGGAACCGGAGTTCGCCAGTTCCCTGCGGATCGAGGAGCACGAACTCGAGGCAGGCGGGCTGAACTAGGAGTGCGCGTCCCGCCTGAGGTTGGGCGCGTGCTCTAACACTTGTTCGCGCCACTGTTCGGCCCGATCCCGCTTGGCTCCGAGCCACGTGGACGGGATCGGTCGTGGGGAACGCGAAGACTCGATAACCCCTCGCGGACCGCCACGCTCAGCGCGGCTGCCGGGGACTAGGCGGCTGCGACCGGCTGCGACCTCAGGACGAAGTGGAGGTCGTGCAGCTCTTCGAGGGACATGCCCGAGCCGGCCCCCGCAGCAACGTCGAGCACGAGAATTGGCTCGTTCCAGCGCTCGTATTGCTCGGCGTCGATGTAGAAAGGGCAGCTGTCGACCTCGCCGAGCAAAAGGTCGCCCGGCCCAAGGAGCAGCTCGCCGTCTGGGAAGCACATCGGGGAGCTGCCGTCGCAGCAGCCCCCCGACTGGAACAACATCAGCGGACCGTGCTCGGCTCTCAGACGCCCAACCGCGGCGAGCGCGGCCTCGGTGGCGACGACCCTGGGAGCCGGATCCGCTTGCATCGGACTAGAAGAAGCCCAACGGCTTCGGGTCGTAGGAAACGAGCATGCACTTCGTCTGCGAGTAGTGGTCGAGCATCATCTTGTGGTTCTCGCGCCCGACCCCGGACACCTTGTAGCCGCCGAACGCGGCGTGTGCCGGATAGAGGTGGTAGCAGTTCGTCCACACGCGGCCGGCCTTGATGCCGCGCCCCATGCGGAACGCCCTGCTCGTGTCGCGCGTCCAGACGCCTGCGCCGAGACCGTAGAGCGTGTCGTTCGCAATCTCGAGCGCCTGCGCCTCGTTCCTGAACGTGGTCACCGCGAGCACCGGGCCGAAGATCTCCTCCTGGAAGATCCGCATGTCGTTGCGGCCCTTGAAGACGGTCGGCTGGAAGTAGAAACCACCATCCAGCTCGCCGCCGAGGTACGCACGCTCGCCGCCGATGAGCAACTCAGCGCCTTCCTGCTTGCCGATCTCGACGTAGCTCGCGATCTTCTCGAGCTGCGCGGTCGAGACCTGCGCCCCGAGCTGCGTGTCGGGGTCGAGCGGATGCCCCTGCCGGATCACGGCGATCCGCTCGAGGGCACGGCCCATGAACTCGTCGTAGATCGACTCCTCGATCAGTGCCCGCGATGGGCAGGTGCAGACCTCGCCCTTGTTGAAGGCGTAGAGCACGAGCCCCTCGATCGCCTTGTCGAGGAAGTCGTCGTCGGCGGCCAGGACGTCGGCGAAGAAGACGTTCGGCGACTTGCCGCCGAGCTCCGTCGTCGACGGGATGATGTTCTGGGCGGCGTACTGCATGATCAGCCGTCCGGTCACCGTCTCGCCGGTGAACGCGATCTTGGCGATCCGCTTGCTCGTCGCGAGCGCCTTGCCGATCTCCGCCCCGGGGCCGTTCACCACGTTGATCACACCCTCGGGCACGATCTCGTCGAGCAGCTCCATGAGCTTGAGGATCGACCACGGCGTCGGGCTTGCCGGCTTCAGAACCACCGCGTTCCCGGCAGCGAGAGCGGGTGCGAGCTTCCACGCTGCCATCAGCAGCGGGAAGTTGAACGGGATGATCTGACCGACCACCCCGAGGGGCTCCTTGAAGTGGTACGCGACCGTGTTCTTGTCCAGCTCGGAGATAGCCCCCTCCTCGCCGCGGATCACCGAAGCGAAGTAGCGGAAGTGGTCGACCGCCAGCGGGATGTCCGCGGCGAGCGTCTCCCGCACTGGCTTGCCGTTCTCCCAGCTCTCGGCCACGGCCAGCATCTCGAGGTTCTCCTCGATCGCGTCCGCGACCCTGTTCAGGACCCGCGAGCGCTCGGTCGTCGAGGTCTCGCCCCACGCGTCCTTCGCGGCATGGGCCGCGTCGAGTGCGAGGTCGACGTCCTCGGGCGTCGAGCGTGGAACCTCCGTGAACGGCTCACCCGTTGCCGGCGTGACGTTCGTCGAGTACTGCCCCTGCACGGGCGCGACCCAGTGGCCGCCGATGAAGTTGTCGTATCGCGACTTCAACTCGACGGGACTGTCGACGTGTCCCGGAGGCGCGAACGTCGCGACCTTCTCGATGGTTGCCATGACTGCCTCCTTGTTGTGAGGCGATAGCAGCCGCATATCGGGCTGCGTTGTCAGGGTCGCAGCCGCCGCCCGTCGAACCATCAGGCGCACTCCGGATCGCGGCTGTGGGAAGTCCGCAAGGCTCGCACTCGCACCCGGCATCAGTGACGTCAGGGAATCGCGACGCTCTGACGTGCGTGTCTCGTCCGGCGATCCGAGCTTCCCTCGGTACTGCGTATCAGACTTCCTCGGGCACCATCTCGATCGCCCCACACGGGCATTCGGCCGCGCAGATCCCGCATCCCTTGCAGTAGTCGTAATCGAACGCGTACGGCTCATCGGTCGTGTCGAGCTTGAAGACGGCGTTGTCCGGGCACATCCCGTAACAGTTGTCGCAGGAGAAGCAGTTTCCGCACGAGAGGCAACGTCGCGCCTCGTACAGGGCATTGCTCTCGTCGAGTCCTCCGACGACCTCCTCGAACGTCGACAGCCGGCGTGCGAGCTCGAGTTGCGGCTGCACCGAGCGCTGTGCGTCCGTGTAGTACCAGGTGTTGAGCGCCTCGAACTGCGCCACGACGCGTTTGGGCGCCGGAGCGTGCTCGGTCCCGCGCAGCCACGCGTCGATGTGTCGTGCCGCTTTCTTGCCGTGCCCGAGCGCGACGGTCACGGTCCTCTCGGCGGGGACCATGTCGCCTCCGGCGAAGATCCCCGGGGCGGAGGTCATCATGTTCGACCCGACCTTCACCACGCCGTCTTCGACCTCGATGCCGGACACACCCTCGACAAGCGACAGGTCGCTCTCCTGGCCGAGCGCGAGGACGAGCGAGTCCGCCTCGAGCTCCTCGAACTCCCCGGTGGGCTGCGGGAAGCCCGTTTCGTCGAGCTCCATGCGCTCGACCATGAGCTTGCCCCCCTCCACGTGCGTGATCGTGGACAGCCACTTCATCAGCACGCCTTCCTCTTCCGCCTCCTCGACCTCGATGTCGTGTGCCGGCATCCGGTCGCGGGTCCTGCGGTAGACGACGACCGCCTCCTCCGCTCCGAGCCGCCGTGCTGTTCGCGCCGCGTCCATCGCCGTGTTGCCGCCTCCGTAGACGACGACTCTGCGTCCGAGCTGTGGCGGTTCCTCACCCTCCATGTTGTGCAGAAGCGAGACCGCGTCGAGCATCTTCGCGGCCGATCCGGCCGGGATGTACGCGCGCTTTCCGAGTCGCGCGCCGACGGCGAGGAACGCGGCGTCGAATCCGCCCTCCCGCATTGCCTCCTCGACGTTCGCGACTTCTCGGTTGAGCTCGAGCTTCACGCCGAGGTCGAGGATGCGCCGGATCTCGGCGTCGAGAACGTCCCGCGGCAACCGGTATGCGGGAATGCCGAAGCGCATCATGCCGCCGGGTCTCGGGCCGGCGTCACGGACCGTCACGTCGTGCCCGAGACGGGCAAGGTGGTATGCGGCCGCGAGGCCGGATGGGCCTGCGCCAACGACGAGCACGCGCTTGCCCGAGTCGGGCGCGATCCGCTCGACGTGCCACGCGTTCGCGATCCCCTGGTCCCCCAGGAAGCGCTCGACCGAGTTGATCCCGACCGCCTCGTCGAGCTGCGCGCGATTGCAGACGCTCTCGCAGGGGTGGTAGCAGACCCGACCCATGACGGCGGGGAACGGGTTGTCCTCCATGATCTGCCGCCAGGCACGCTCGTAGCCCGCGCCGCCCGACTCCGCCTCGTACAGCCACTGCTGGACGTTCTCGCCGGCGGGACAATCGTTGTTGCACGGCGGCAGCCGATGGACGTACACGGGCCGTTCGGTTCGCCAGCTACCGGTCTTGTTCGCGCGGCTCGAGCCCACGTCCAGTGTGATCGCAAAGGGCTTCTCCATCACATGTCCTCGCGGAGTCCGAAGCGACGGATGTTGCGGTCGGCAACGGCCTGCAGGCGGTCGATCACGTCCTGGCGGGGCGGATCGCCGAAGAGGTGCGCGAAGCGGCGTTGAAGCTTGAGGTACTCCTCGACCGGGACCTGCCGGCGGATCTTCGAGACGCCGACGACCTCGCCGCCCTCGGCCTCGAGCACGGGAAAAAGACCAGTCTCGTGCGCGAGCCTGGCGATCCTGATCGTCTCGCTCGCCTGCGCGCCCCAGCCCAGCGGGCACGGCACGAGGACGTGGATGTAGCGGGCACCCCGGAACTCCATGGCCCGCTCGACCTTCCGCTCGAGGTCGTGGAGGTCGGCGACGGTTGCACTCGCGACGTAGGGAACGTCGTGTGCCATCGCGATGCGCACCGCATTCTTCCCCTGACCGAAGACGTTTCCGGGCTCGAACCCGACAGGTTTCGTGTTGGCAGTGCGAGCGGCCGGCGGCGTGGCGCTCGAGCGCTGCACACCAGTGTTCATGTACCCCTCGTTGTCGTAGCAGACGTAGAGCACGTCGTCGCCGCGCTCGAACATTCCGGAGAGGCAGGCGAACCCGATGTCCAGGGTGCCTCCATCTCCGCCCTGTCCGATGACGCGGATCTCTTCTCGCCCCTGCGCCCTCAGCGCCGCAGCCATCCCACTTGCGACGGCAGGCGCGTTCCCGAACAGGGAATGCAGCCAGGGCAGCTGCCAGGACGACTCCGGGTACGGGGTGGAGAAGACCTCGAGGCAGCCGGTCGCGTTGGCGGCGATCAGGCGGCCCTCCGTCGCGCGCATGGCCGCGTCGAGCACGTACCTGGCCCCGAGTGCTTCGCCGCAGCCCTGGCACGCGCGATGACCCGAGGTCAGCGTGTTCGATCGTCCGCTGCGCGACTGAACCGTGCGGTCCGACGGGTCGAGCAGACGGTTTCCGACCGCGAAGGTCCCGACCTGGTAGAGCTTGGGCTTCGCGGACGCCATCACGAATCTCAGTGCGGCCCCGCCGCGACGATACCGAGGTCGCGCAGGATGTTCTCGGCATGTGGACCGGAGCGCTGCTTCTGGGACGAGCGCAGGAGCTCTCGTTCCACGAGCTCGCGGTTCAGATCGAGGAACGTGAGCCGATCGGGCTCGATGCGCTCTTCGAGGACGTCGGCAACGAGCATGCGCAGCGATGACCGCGTGATCGCCCTGCCGCCGAGCCCTGCGACGACGTCGTAGACGGAGGCGCCGGTGCCCGTGAGCGCCAGCCGCACGTTCTGGCCGACGATACCGCCGAGGCCGACGGCGAACGCTCGCTCGACCACGATCACCCGTCGCGCTCCCGCCAGTGCTCGCCGGACCTCCTCGAGCGGGTACGGGCGGAAGCACTTCAGACCGACCGCGCCGATCTTCACGCCCTCGTCGCGAAGCTCGTCGACGACCTCCTCGATCGTTCCGAGCACGGAGCCGAGCGCGAGGAAGACGGTCTCCGCGTCAGCGCTCCTGTATGACCGGACCAGCCCGGCCGAGCTCCGGCCGAACGCCTGTGAGAACTCGCTCGCGATCTCGGGCAGAACGTCGAGCGCCCGCATCTGCTTGGCATGCATGAGGTACCGAACCTCGGTGAACGCTTCGGGGCCGACCATGGCGCCGATCGTCACCGGGTCATCCGGGTCGAGGACCTGTTGGGGCTCGAAGGCGGGCAGGAACGCGTCCACCTGCTTCTGCGTCGGAAGCTCGACGGCCTCGACCGCATGGGTGAGCACGAAGCCGTCCATGCAGACCATCACCGGCAGCGACAGCTCCTCGGCGAGCTTGAACGCCTGCACGTGCAGGTCGACGGCCTCCTGGTTCGACTCCGCATACAGCTGGATCCAGCCGCAGTCGCGCTGCGACATCGTGTCCGAGTGGTCGTTCCAGATGTTGATCGGCGCGCCGATCGCTCGATTCGCGACGGTCATGACGATCGGTAGGCCGAGACCCGAGGCGTTGTAGAGCGCCTCGGCCATGTACAGCAGCCCCTGGCTCGCCGTCGCGGTATAGGCGCGCGCTCCGACCGCCGAGGCGCCGAGCGCGGCGGACAGCGCCGCGAACTCCGACTCCACCATCAGGTACTCGCACGGTTGTAGCTCGCCGGTGCGAACGAGGTCCGACAGCGCCTCGACGATGTGGGTCTGAGGAGAGATCGGGTAGGCGGAGATCACCTCGGGTCGACAGAGCGCGACGGCTCTTGCGACCGCGACCGATCCTTCGAGCTGGCTACGCATCGAGCACCAGCTCCCGACCGCGTGCCTGCACGAGGTCGAACGCGGCCTCGG
This sequence comes from uncultured Gaiellaceae bacterium, assembly GCA_963709715.1. GTDB lineage: Bacteria > Actinomycetota > Thermoleophilia > Gaiellales > Gaiellaceae > GMQP-bins7. The sequence continues at coordinate 63,202 of CAVPXQ010000004.1, read as the reverse complement.
CGGCTGCAACGTTGAGTTCGCCCAGCCGTCCAGGGAAACGATCTCGGATCGCAGCCGTGACCGACGCGAGGGCGAGGACACCGGTGAGCGCGGTGAACGCGCCGAGCAGTGCTGCATTCGGCAGCGGCCGGCCGGCGTGCTCCCGTGCAAGCTCGGTCGCCGGAACCGCGACGACCCGTTCCGGGAGAAACCGCTCGGCAAGGTCGGCGAGCCCGAGCTCGTCGAAGCTGCGCGAGGTGTTCACGAGCACGAAGGCGTCCCTCGTGACGCCGCCGAACAGGTCGACCTGATGCAAGAGCGTCGGATCCTGGACGATCAAGGCATCCGGCTCGACGATCGGCTCCCGCAGCCTGATCGGCTTGTCGTCGATGCGACAGAACGCAACGACCGGAGCCCCGGTCCGTTCTGACCCGAACGTCGGAAACGCCTGGGAATGTCGGCCCTCCAGAAAGGCGGCGACGGAGAGCAGCTCTGCCGCCGTGACGACTCCTTGCCCGCCCCTCCCGTGAATACGCACCTGGAACACTCGTCCTCCTCGAGTCGATCAGGTTCGGTTCTCGAATCGTCTGCTCGTCCGCCGTCACCCGCATCCCGAGAGACCCCACTCGCGTTGCGGCGAACTACCGAATCACGACGTGTGATGCGCTTTCCGATGCGGGAAGTGCTCGATGTACGCGTCCGAGCCGGGGAAGAACCTGCTGATCCGGCCGTCCTCGCTCCAGCGCACGACAAACGGCGGACCGCTGTCGTCGCCGAGCACTTCGAGGATCTCGCCGTCCCGGAGTCGATCGCCGACTGAGTGCTGCCGGATGACGATGCGGTCCCCCGGCTCCGCGCGCAGGCCGCTCGCGGGCGCTGCGGACGTCGATGTGACGGAATGCGTGCTCATGGACCAAGGCTCCCCCGTCACGAGCCGTGTGCCATCGGTTGCCTCGCGGACGTGCCCTACGGGGAATCCACAGTCCCAGCCACGTGCTCAGCGTCGTTCGAGGAGGACTGAGCCGAGGCGATGTCGCCCGCGTCGCGGAGGTACACGAACCAGTAGATCGCACCCACCATGAGTGCTCCGCCGATGATGTTGCCGATCGTCACCGGCACCAGGTTCGCCGTGATGAACCGCTCCCAAGTGAGGTTGGAAAGGTCTGGCACCGACGGCTGGGAGGAAACGAACGCCTCGTCGCTCTTGATGAGCAGGCCCATCGGGATGAAGAACATGTTTGCGACGCAATGCTCGAAGCCGGCGGCTACGAACGCCGTGATCGGCGGGATGATCGAGAGGATCTTGTCAGTCGTGGTTCGCGCGCTGTAGCACAGCCACACGGCAAGGCAGACGAGTCCGTTGCAGAACGCGCCGAGGGCAATTGCCTGGACGAAGCCGAGGTCCGTCTTCGCCGCCGCGATCGAAAGTGCCTGTACACCGACCGCCCCGTTGCCGAGCTCGTACTGCTTCGAGACGTAGAGAATCACGGCCGTCGCGAGCGCGCCGGCGAAGTTCCCGAAGTACACGAGCGTCCAGTTGCGTGCCACCTGCAACGTCCGCACGCGACGGCTCGCCCAGGCCATGACGATCAGGTTGTTGCCGGTGAAGAGCTCCGCCCCCGCGACGATGACGAGGATGAGGCCCAGCGAGAATGCGAGCCCCCCGAGGAGGCGGAGAACGCCGAACGGCACGTCCGCACCGCCTGCGGTGACTGTCGTCGCGAAGATTGCACCGAGGGCGATGAACGCCCCGGCGAGCACGGAGAGGGCGAGCGTGTTGGCCGTCGACATCCCCGTCTTGACCACACCTACCTGCTCGGCCTTGCGGGCCATCTCGAGAGGAGGCAGCGCGTCGAGGCCGGCAGTCGTGAATGCGCGTTCGGACACGGTTGCTCGAAGTGGTATCCGGTCTGGCGGATGACACAGCGCGGCCGGGAGCCCCATCGCCTGCGGTCACCGTGACCGCGACTCGGTCGCAGCCGGACCGACTCGTCTCATTCGGGGAGTCCGGTGAGCCTCCACCCCGCATGCCGCGCGAGCATCTTGCTCGCTTCGACGCACAGGAACGGCACCAGCGCGAGCAGCGCTGTGACGAGCAGCTCGTTCGGTCCGAGCGGCACCGTGCCGAGTGGCTCGTTGAGGCCCGGCAGGTACACCGCCCCGAACACCAGCGCGATTGACAGCACGACGCTCCCGAGCAAATAGCGGTTGCGAGGCGCTGTCCACGCCGAGTGGATCGGTGAGCGCACGGCGAAGACGAGGGCAAGCTCGGCGAGGGCGACGGTCGCGAAGGCCATCGTCTGCGCGGCGTCTCCGTCGCCCTCGCGGCCGACGAGAAAGGCAACGAACGCGGCGGCCCCTACGAGCAGTCCGATCAGCGCGAGCGCGGCCCACGCTCGTCGCGGAAAGAGGCGGTCACCGCGCTCAGGTCCGCGCTGCATGGCATGCGGCGCGGCGGGATCGCGCGTGAGTGCGATCGCGGGCAAGCCGTCGGTGAGGACGTTCACGACGAGCACCTGCACAACGGTCATGGGAGGGCCGAGGCCGGCGAGAATCGCTGCGGCGAAGAGGACGACCTCGCCCAGGTTTGCGGACAGCAGAAAGGCGACGAACTTTCGGATGTTGTCCGCGATGGCGCGACCTTCGCGAATCGCTGCGACGATCGTGGCGAAATCGTCGTCGGTCAGGACGAGGTCGGCCGCCTCGCGCGCAGCCTCGGTGCCGCTGCCCATTGCGACGCCGACGTCGGCTCGTCGCAGAGCGGGAGCGTCGTTCACACCGTCGCCGGTGACCGCCACGACCTCGTGCTCGCGCTGGAGCGACTCCACCAGCTCCAGCTTCTCGCCGGGCGTCACGCGGGCGTGAACCGCTGCATCCGGCAGTCCGAGTCGCCGTCCGATCGCACGTGCCGTCGCGGGGTGGTCCCCGGTCACCATCTCGACTCCGAGGCCGGCCGAGACCGCCTCGCGAATCGCGTCGCGTGCCGTCTCGCGGAGCGGATCGGCGAGCGCGACCAGCCCGACGAGCTCGAGTTCGAGCTCGACCGCCTCGTCGTCGATCGAGGCGTCCGAAAGGCGTCGCGCCGCGATCGCAAGCACCTTCAGTCCATCGGATGCCCACGAGTCCGCGACTTCCCCGAGCGCAGCGAGCTCGCGGGCCTCCGCAGTCGACCGCCCGAATACCACCTCGGGCGCCCCCTTCACATATGCGCGGAGTCCGTCACGCTCTTCGTAGACGAGCGTCATCCGCTTCCGAACCGAATCGAACGGGAGCTCCCGAACGAGTCGTCCACGTGTCAGGAGAGCCTCACCGAAGAGGCCGCGTTCGTGTGCTGCAAGGACGAGCGCCCCATCGACTGGATCGCCCGTGAACTGCATCGAGCCTCCGTCCTTGACGCGGGCCGTCGATGCGAGGGCTGCTGCGGCGACGAGCGCGGTCTCGTCCGTGCCTGAAACCGGACGAAGGCCGATGACTTGGAGGCGGTTCTGCGTGAGCGTGCCCGTCTTGTCCGAGACGATGACGGTCGCGCTTCCGAGCGTCTCCACGGCGGTCAGCCGACGAGCGATCGCTCCGCGCGCTGCCATCGCCCGTGCGCCTAGCGCGAGCGCGATGGTGACCGTGGCGGCCAGACCTTCGGGGACCGCGGCGACCGCAACGGAGACACCCACGAGAAATGCCTCTTCGACCGTCGATCCGCGGGCGAGCATGGCACCGCCGAGAGCCAGCGTGACGACGATTCCGAAACCGACCATCAACTGCGTGAGCCCTCGCACGCGACGCTGGAGCGGCGTCGGCGGCGGCTTCGCCAGTGCCGTCAATCCTGCGATCCGGCCGAGCTCGGACGAAGGCCCGGTGGCCGTCACCAGCGCGCGACCACGGCCGCGTGTCACCGCAGAGCCCGCATAGACCATCGAGAAGCGCTCGGCGAGCGGGGCAGCCTCGGGCGTCGGCCCGACGGCCTTGTCGACTGGCACGGACTCGCCCGTAAGCGCAGACTCGTCGACAGCGAGCCCCGCGGTGGCGACGAGGCGTCCATCCGCGGGTACGCGCTCACCCTCCCGCAGGACAACGAGATCGCCTGGAACGACCTGCTCGAGTGCACGCTCACACTCCCGGCCGTCGCGCACGACGTTCGCGCTGCGCTCGAGCGCGTCACGCAACGCCAGCACGGCGTGCTCTGCCCGTGCCTCCTGTACGAAGCCGAGCACCGCGTTCAGCAGGACGATCGCGCCGATCGCGACCGCCTCGACATACTCGCCGATCAGGGCAGACACGGCGGCCGCGCCGATGAGCAGGCCGACGAGGGGATCGGCGAACTGCCGGAGTGCAATCGCGCCGTACCGAGGTCGGACGACTCGCGCGAGCTGGTTGGGCCCGAATCTCGCGAGCCGCTCGTCCGCCGCCCGCTGGCTCAGGCCGAGCTCGAGATCGGTGCCGAGCTCGCGCGCGACGGCCTCGATGGACCGGGCATGCGCCGCAGCCCCCGGCTGAACGCGCATGTCACTTGTGGCCCGGCGTCGTGCCGAAACGTGGCGCATGCTCCCTAACGAGATCGAGTAGGAGGGTCAGGGGCAGTGTGCCTGACCGTTGTTCGCGGGATCCAAGGTCAGCACCTCGTCACCGCCGTCGCGTTCTCCTCTCAGGCCGCGGACGCGGCCGCCTCGCCCGTCCGAGCCGCGATCTCCATGCGGACCGGGACGTCGAGCGCGTTCCCGACGATGCAACCCTCGTGCGCCATCTCGGCGATGTGCTCGATGTCGTGCTCGCGCCCGGTTTCCGTCTCGATGTGGACGTCGAGCTCGAGCAGGATCAACTTGTAGCGGTGGTCCCTCCGTTCGACGTGGCCGGTCGCATCGACGCGGACCGAGTGAACGGGAACGCGCCGGTACTCGGCGAGGGCGCTCACAGTCAGCTCGAAACAGGTCGCCAGTGAGCCGATCAGAAGCTCCTCGGGGCTCCAGACACCCGGCACGCCGTTCTTGAAGTCAGACGGCATCGCAACGTCGAGGGACGGCTTCCCCGGGGCCGAGAGGGTTACCCGAGCTCCGTCCGAGGACTCCGCTCGAACACCATAGCGATGGATCTTGAAGACGCTCATCTCGTGCTCCTTTCGCTCAGATGGGACTACCGGCTGGCGGCCATCGCCCTCTTGGGACGCTTCTCGGCGTGCCTGCACGTCACCTTCGATCGCACCGTCACGACACCGGGAACCTTCGCGACGAGCTTCTCGAGGACCTCGACGTCGGCCTGCGCGTCGAGCTCTCCGCGCAGGTCCACCTCGCCGTCAGTCACGACGACCTCGATCCTCTGCGGCTGCAGCCAGAGCACCCGCTCGAGCACGTCCCCGCGGATCTCGGCAGCGATCGCCTCGTCAGGTCGCACGAATGCGCGGACGAGGTCGGAGCGGGCAAGGATTCCAACCAGGCGACCGTCCGTCGTGACAACCGGCAGCCGGTTGACCCCCGCCTCCGTCATGACTCGCGCGGCCGCGGCAGCCGACTCGAAGGGAGCTGCTGTGAGCGCCGGCGTCGTCATCGCCTCGCCGGCGGTGCGTGCCCGAGTCTTGTCGATCTCCCATTCGGCCGGCGAGTCGAGGAGCCATCCGAGGAAGCCGCCACGGGCGTCGAGACGATCACGTTCCTTGAAGAGGATGTCCCACTCGCTCACCACTCCGATCACAGCCCCTCCCTCGTCGCACACAGGCATCCCCGAGATCTCGTGCTCGACGAGCGTCCGTGCGACCTCTCGTAGAGATGTCTCCGGTGTCGTCGTGACGACATCCGCCGTCATGAGGTCGCTGACCTTCATCGGATCCTCCTTCCCTCGCTTCTGACTCATCGTGGGCGCAGGTCGGCGGGTATCCATCGGTGCCGTCACGGATGGCGCTCGCGGGCAACCCGTAGCGCGTGCTGGCGCGCCCTGGCTGCAATGCGGGCGTCGTCAACCGGCGGATCCGTAGAAACCACCGGACGGATCGCGGCTTTCGCGGTTGGACGTCGGTCATCCGAGCGCGATGGTCGACATGAGACCGACGGCGGAGGTGAGCCACATGGAGCACAACGGGCAGAAGCGAGTGCTCATCGCCGGAGGTGGTGTCGCAGCCCTGGAAGCAGCACTGGCGCTCCGACGTATCGCCGAGGAGCGGGTGCACATCGAGATCCTCGCGCCGGACCCGCACTTCTCGTATCGCCCGCTGGCGGTCGCAGCGCCGTTCGAACTGGGCGAGGTCGTGCTGCTCGAGCTCGACGCAATAGCCCAAGAGATCGGTGCGAAGTTCACTCAGGGAGGGCTCGCGGGCATCGACGCATGGCGCCACATCGCCCACACGTCCAAGAACACGCAGATCGAATACGACATGCTCCTCATCGCGTGTGGCGCGCTCTCGATGCCCGCCGTACCGGGCGCACTTACGTTTCGCGGGCCAGCGGACGTCGCGGCCATCGGTGGCCTCCTTCGCGATCTCACGACCGGAGCCGTCCGTTCCGTCGCATTCGTGATCCCGTGGGGCGCCGTCTACTCGCTCCCGGCGTACGAGCTCGCGCTGCTCACCGCGGATCGGCTCGACCGGCTGGATGTTCGCGCGCAGGTCAGTCTCGTGACGCCCGAGGAAGAACCGCTGCAGGTCTTCGGGGCGCCCGCGAGCGAGGCGATTCGCAATCTCCTGGCGGAGAGTCAGATCGCGCTCTGGACGAACGCGTTCCCCGACGAGGTCGATGGCGCCGAGCTCCGCCTGATACCCGAAGGTGTCGTCGACGCCGATCGGTTCGTTGCCCTGCCACGTCTCGTCGGTGCGCCCATCGACGGCGTCCCGCAGACCGTCGACGGATTCATTCCCGTGGACGCGCACTGCCACGTCGACGGTGTGGCGGACGTCTATGCCGCCGGGGACATCACGAGCTTCACGGTAAAGCAGGGCGGTATCGCGTCGCAGCAGGCTGATGCGGCCGCGGAGGCGATCGCCGCAGCGGCGGGTGCCGACATCGAGCCGTCGCGATTCCGGCCCGTGCTCCGCGGTGTCCTCCTCACGGGCGCGAGCCCTCGCTACTTTCGGCACGAGCTCGGCGGCAAGCGTGAGGTCGAGCCTGCCGCGAGCCTCGATGCGCTGTGGTGGCCGCCGGCGAAGATCGTTGGCCGCTACCTCGCCCCGTATCTGGCCTCGGTCGCAGGTGTCGAGACGGCCTTGGTTGGTCCGGTGGCCGAGGGTTCCGTCGAGGTCGAGCACGAGCTCGGCCGGGAGGCGATCGCCGGCCTCGACCCGAGACGACTCCTGCCGAGCGCGGCTGGAGACGACGAGACGCGTATCGAGGACGTCATGTCCCGCGATGTGGTCGTCGTCGAGCCCGAAGCCACGTTGGGCGAGGCAGCCGAGCGGCTGCTTCGAGACGACGCTCGAGCTGCTGTCGTCGACGAGTACGGTCGCGTCCTCGGAATCCTCACGTCGTCCGACCTGCTGCGGGCATCTGCCGCGAGAGCACATCCCGCCGAGGCACGCGTGCGGCAGTGGATGACCGCGGAGCCGGTGACCATAAGCGCTGACGCGCCCGTGAGTGCTGCGCGAACGCTCATGGAGCACTACGGCATCGACCATCTCCCCGTCGTGGAGGCGGAGACCCTGCTCGGAGTGGTCGACCGCGAACAGGTCGACCGCGTGCTCGTCTTCAGTCCCGGCCTCGGCTTCTGACGACGGTCACTGCGAGAGACGCCGCCCCGAGACGACGAGCGCGATTCATCCCGTTCGATCGTGGTAGGCGTTGTCAGGCGCTGTCAGGGAGTGGTGCCGCCGCAGTCGTCTGCCAGCGCCGCTCCAGGACCGACGCGAGGACGACCGAAAGCTCGAAGAGCGCGACGAGCGGGATCACCTCGAGCGTCAACGAGACGGGGTCGACCGTCGGCAGGAGGACGGTGCAGGCGACGAGCGCCGCGTAGGCGACGCGGCGGTTGCGGCGGAGCTTGGCTGCGCTCAGGACTTCGAGCCGCGTCAGTGCGAGGATCGCGATGGGGAGCTGGAACGCTAGGCCGCTCGCGAACAGCGTCAGCGCGACGAACCCGTAGTACGACGAGGCGCGGATCTGAATGTCGTACAGACCGTCGTCGAACGTCGTCAGGAACTCGAGTGCCTTTGGCAGCACGACGGTGTACGCGAAGACGACGCCGCCGACGAAGAGGGACGTCGCGAACGCGACGAACCCGCCGAGTGTCCGCCTGGTGCGGGCCGAGACGGCCGGCGTCAGGAAGGCCCACGTCTGCCAGAGCAACACGGGGAGGGCGAGCGCCGCTGCGGCGAAGAGGCTCACTCTCACCGAGGTCGTGAACGGCTCGGTGACGCCTAGCGTCACGAGTTGGCGTTCGTCGGGAAGCGGTCCTGCGAGCAGTTCGACGAGCCGTGCGTGGAACGCGAAGCTGACGAGGAACGCCGGGACGAGCGCTGTGAGGCAGATGAAGAGGCGATGGCGGAGCTCACCGAGGTGGTCGGTGAGCTCCGCCTCTTCCCCTGGGGCCAGGCGGCGTGGGAGGAGACGCCGCACGGACCTAGCGAACGCGTTCGAGCTTGTGCGCCGAACGGTCGATCGCCTCGGACTCGCCCGAGATGCCCTCGCGAAGCTCACGGACGCCCTTGCCGAGCGAGCGTCCCATCTCGGGCAGCTTCTTCGGACCGAACACGAGGAGCAGTACGCCGAGGAGCACGAGCATCTCCCAGATCCCGATTCCGAACGGCATGGCTATGCGAGGAACGGCGTGACGGCCTTCGTCGCCGCCGCCGCGGTCAGTGCCTTCGGGAACGACGGGCCCGAGACGATCGTGCCCGCTGCGATGTTCGACAGGATCGCGAGGTGCCGCGACTCGTTGTTGCCGATCTGCGCGGCGACACCCTTCAGCTCGTTGGACTTGAGTGCCGTCACGGCGCCGAGGTAGGCACCGACGAACGCCGTCTCGAGCGCCTGGCCCGTCTTGCCGATGCTCCTCGCCGACCCGAACGTCCCGGCCGGGAACTTGAACTTCAGGTTCTTCGGAGCCGCGTTGCCGAGGACGCCTGCGAGCGCCTTGTAGTGGTCCTTCTCGTTCTGGAGCGCTGCGGCGAGGTACGCCGCCTCCGCTCCCCGGAGCTTGCCCGACTTGATCGAGCGCGTGTAGAAGTCGATCGCGAGTAGCTCAGCGGTGGCGGCGAGCTTCGCGATGTCGGCATCGGCCGTCGTTGCTCCGAAGGCGGGACCGCTCGTGACTGCGAGAAGCGAGCCGCCGGCGACGAGCGCGAGTCCTCCCTTGGCACCTCGCGAGAGGAATGCCGCGCGAGTGGTCTCCATCGTGGTTTCCCTCCTTGGTCGTGTTCCTGCAAGTGACTTGCAGCTGGGACACGACTTGTTCGACGCGCTCGCGCGGACGGTTCGGCTGGTTCTCACAATGCGCGCCGGGAGTCCGAGGAGGCGCGCCTGATGACGCGCCGACGATCACCACTGTCGGTCGCGAGCTTGGAAAACCTCGACCTGCAGCAGATACTGACCGCGTGAGCCGGGCCGAAGACGTCTCGACCCCTTCCGAGGACCGGCGGGAGAAGGAGTACTTCGAGTCGCTCGTCGAGATCAGCCCGGTGGCGATCGTCATCATGGATGCCGGCGAGCGGGTCACGAGCTGGAACCCCGCTGCCACAGAGCTCTTCGGTTGGTCGTCGGAAGAGGCGATCGGACGGCCGATCGACGACCTCGTTCTCAACGACGATCTCCGTGGCGAGGGTCGGGACGTCACCCACGAAGCACTCGAGAAAGGTCGCGCCGGGCGTGTTACCCGTCGCGTACGCAAGGACGGCGAGCTGGTCGACGTGCGGATGATGCTCGTGCCGCTCACGGTCGAAGGTGAGCACGTCGGCTTCTACGCGATCTACCACGACATCACGGAGCTCGAGCGCGCGCGACGGCACACGGAGACGCTCTTGTCCGTGACCCAGGTGCTCGGGAAGACCCTGAGCCTCGAGGACACCATCGAGGCGATCCTCGGCGAGCTGCAGCGGGTCGTGCCCTACGACACGTGTTCCGTGCTGGTGGTTCGAGGAGACCGCCTGGTGATCGTGGGCGGGCGCGGGCTTCGACGATCTCGAGGCGCTTCTCGGCGAGAGCTTCGACTTGGCGGACGAGACCAGACTCAATAGCCAGGTCGTGCGGTCGAAGCGGCCGCAGGTCTTCGCCGACGTGTCGCAAAACCCGCATTTCGCGAGTGACGTCCACGGCAGTTCGGCGCATTCGCGGATGGATCTGTGCGCCGATGATCGTCGGCGACCGCGTCACTCGGCGTCATCAGCGTCGACAAGTTCGAACCCGACTTCTACAACGATGAGTTGGCGGAGCTCGCGACGGCATTCGCCGCTCAGGCCGCGATGGCGATCGAGAGACGCCCATCTGCTCGAAACCGAACGGTCAGCGCGCGAGCAGGCGGACACGCTCCGCGCCGCGGCCGCGCACTCGCTCGGCAGCACGCTCGACCTGCCCGAGGTCGTCGATCTGATCCTGACGGAGCTGCGCAAAGTGGTGCCGTATCGAAGTGCCAGCGTGCAGCAGCTCGACGGCGACGGGCTCGTGATCGTCGGCGGCGTCGGCTATCCGAACGCCGACGAGCTGATCGGACACCGCTTCGACTGGCAGGGGCGCGACGATCCCGCCCGCGACGTGATCGAGCGGCGCGAGACGTGATCATCGCGGACGTGTCCGCGCACTTCGCGCATTTCGAGGATCCCTACGGCGAGGGGTCCATCAAGTCCTGGATGGCCGTTCCGCTGCTCGTCGGCGATCGGGCCGATCGGAATGCTGACGCTCGACTCTCTCGAGGCCGACTTCTATACCGATGAGCACGCGAACGTCGCCAGGACCTTCGCCGCTTTCGCCGCGACGGCGATCGAGCGGGCGCAGTACGTCACCGAGCTCCAGCAGCGCGCGCCAGGAGGCGGAGTCGGCGACGCAGGCGAAGAGTGCGTTTCTCGCGACGATGAGCCACGAGATCAGGACGCCGATGAACGGGGTGATCGGCATGACCGGCCTCCTGCTCGAGACGGAGCTGACGGCGGAGCAACGCGAGTTCGCCGAGGTCGTGCGGTCGAGCGGCGAAGCACTGCTGCACGTGATCGACGACATCCTCGACTACTCGAAGATCGAGGCCGGCCGGCTCGAGCTGGAGAAGGAGCCGTTCGATCTCCGCGAGTGCGTCGAGCAGTGCGCTCGACATCGTGGCCCCGCGCGCCTCGGAGAAGAACGTCGAGCTCGGTTGTCCTCGTCGACGACGACGTACCGGCTGGGATCGTGGGCGACTCGACGCGACTCCGTCAGGTGTTGCTGAACCTGCTCTCGAACGCGGTCAAGTTCACCGAGCAGGGTGAGGTCATCGTCCACGTCGCGCTCGCGCCGGCCGGACAGGTCAGCTCGCATCGACTCGAGCTCGCCGTCCGCGACACGGGGATCGGGATCCCGCGGACCGGATCGGACGGCTGTTCGAGTCGTTCAGCCAGGTCGACGCATCGACGACCCGTCGCTACGGCGGGCACCGGGCTCGGGCTCGCGATCTCGAAGCGCCTCGTCGAGCTCATGGGCGGCGACGATGTCGGTCGAGAGCGAGGAAGGGCGAGGGATCGACCTTCTCCGTCGTGCTGACCGCCCGCGAGGCGGCGGTGCCGGAGCGGATTGCGCCGCAGAGCGGCCGTCGAGCTTGCGCGGCAAGCGAGTGTCTAGTCGTCGACGACACCGCGACGAGTCGCGAGATCGTGATCCGGCAGACGCGATCGTGGGGAATGGAACCGGTGGCGGTCGAGGGGCCGCTGGAGGCGCTCACACTGTTGACGAGGGTCGAGCACTTCGACGTCGCCGTGCTCGACTTGGTGCTACCGGACATGGACGGGCTCGCTCTGGCGGACGAGATCCGCCGACGGCGCGACGAGCACGAGCTCCCGCTGCTCCTCATCACATCGGTTGGCCGACGCCGCAACATCGCTGAGCGGGCCGGAGTGTTCGCCGCGCAGCTCGCCAAGCCGCTGAAGGCGTCACACCTGCACGACGCCCTGCTGACGGTGCTCGCCGAAAGGATCCACGGACCGCATCTCGCCGCGCCTGCCCTGGACGGCAAGCCGGAGCCGTCGTCGCTCCGCATCCTGCTCGCGGAGGACAACGCCGTGAACCAGATGGTGGCGCTGCGATTCCTCGAACGGCTCGGCTACGGGGCGGATGTCGCCGAGACCGGCCTCGAGGCGATCGATGCCCTCGAGCGCGAGCGCTACGACGTCGTGTTGATGGACGTCCAGATGCCCGAGCTCGACGGGCTCGACGCATCACGCCGGATCCGCGAGCGGTGGTCGGCCGAGGATCGTCCCCGGATCATCGCCATGACCGCGAACGCCATGCCGGAGGAGCGCGAGGCGTGCTTCGAGGCCGGTATGGACGACTACGTCGCAAAGCCGATCCGTCTGGACGAGTTGGCAGCGGCGCTGCGCCAGGTGCAGCCGTTGGCCCGATGACGACGACGGAGGGGAGCCCCCTTGGCCTCGTCGAGCGGGTCGCCGCTCTGCATCGCGTCGATCTGTTCGCCCGCGTTCCAGGGCGCGTCCTCGCCGCCGTCGCCGAGGCCACGCACGAGGTTCGCGCCTTGCCGGGCGAGGTGCTGATCGAGGAAGGGGCCGTCGAGGCGCACCTCTTCGCGATCGTCGAGGGGCTCGTCCGCGTTCACCGTGGCGACCAGACGCTCGTGGAGCTCGGCTCGGGAACCACGGTCGGCGAGCTCGCCGCCCTCGTTCCCACAGCCGCGTACGGCGTCGGTCACGGCGGTCGAGCCGACGCTGGCACTGCGTCTCGACAAGGCGATTCTCGACGAGCTCCTCGCCGACTGGCCCGAGCTCGCCCACGGCGTCATCGATGCTCTCGTCGCGCGGCTGGCTGCGGTTGCAGACCACGCCGACTCGGACGCAGTGAGCGACTCGCCGCCTCGCGGCGTCGTCGCACTCCTCACCGCGCAGGGGTTCGCGTTCGGAGTGACGCTCGCGCTCCTCGTCATTCCTGCGAACTCGATCTTCCTGGACGCCTACGGGTCGGAATGGCTGCCCGTGACGTACATCGCGATCGCGGTCGTCGGCACCGGAGTCTCGGCGCTCATCGCGCGTGCGGCACGCCGGACCCGCCTGGTTCAAGTCGCGACGGCGACGCTCGGCGCGTTTGCGCTTCTCTTCGCGGTCTCGTGGCCGATTCTCGTGGCGGGCGGCGTCTGGGTCTCCGCGGTCCTCCTCGTCGTTTTCCCGATCGCCCTCCAGGTGGGTTTCGTCTTCATCGGCGGACAGGCGGGGCGCCTGCTCGACATCAGACAGATGAAGGAGCTCTTTCCCCGCATCGTGTCTGGCTTTGCCGTCGGATTCCTGATCGGCGGGCTGCTCGGAATCCCGCTCCTCGCCGTCCTGGGATCGACCGAGCACCTGCTCGTCGCGACCACGGTCGCCCAGCTCACGTTCCTCGGGCTCCTGCTCCTGACCGAGCGACGATTCCCCGAAGTGCAGGTGCGATCGGCGGACGACGCGCCGACGATCGCGCGCCCGCCGCTGCGGATGCTGTTCGCGACGGGTATCGCGTTGCTCCTCCTCGGCTACCAGGTGCTGTCCGCGATGGGGTCGTGGATCTTCGACTTCCTCCTCTTCGATCGCGCCTCCGCCCACTACAGCGGCGACGACCTCACGAAGTTCCTGTCGGCGTACACGGCGGTGCTCAACCTGATCGACATCCTGTTCCTCGCGCTTCTCGCCGGGCCGCTCATGCGCCGCTTCGGGCTCCGGCTGGGATTGCTCCTGAACCCCGGTGTCGTCGCCGGAATCCTCGCGCTCATGCTCGTCGCGGCAGCAGGGGCGGGAACGGCTGCCTTCGGGGTGTTCGTCCTCGCCGGGATCCTCCGCATCGCCGACATCGCGACGACCGACGGAACGACACGAACGTCGATCAACGCGGCGTACCAGGTCGTTCCGGTCGAGGAGCGCCTGGCGGTGCAGGCTGTCGTCGAGGGCATCGGGGTGCCGCTGGCGATCGGAGCGACGGGCGTACTGCTCCTCGCCCTGAACGTCCTCGGTTTCGGTACGGGCGCCGTCATCGCCTTCGGCCTCGTCGTCTCTGCGATCTGGACGGCACTCGCCCTCAGCGCCTACCGGTCGTACACGCAATCGCTCGCCGACGAGATGCGGCGACGCTCGCTGTCTTCGACAGAGCTCGACGTTGCGGACGACGGGGCGGCTGCAATCCGGTCGCTGCTTCGCTCCGACGACTCCCGCGACGTGCGGCTCGGGCTCGACCTTCTGGGTGGCGTCGCCTCCGCGGTTTCGGACGTCGACCTCCGGCACGTCGCCGTGCACGCGGATCCCGAGGTGCGCATGCGTGCCCTCTCGCTGTTGGCGGCGCGCGGAGACGAACAGGCCGCGGCCGATGCGGCCACGCATGTGCGGCGGTTGGCTCACTCCGATCGCGCTCGCGAGCGACGAGCCGCCGCTGCGGCGTTCGAGACGCGGGGAGTCGCGGGCTACACCCCCGAGCTTCTGGGGGCGCTCCTGATCGACGCTGACCTGACCGTTCGTGCCGCTGCGCTCGACGCGGTCGCCCCATCCGACGCCGCAGACCTCGAGATCGTCAGTCGAGTCGTCTCCGCCCTCGACGAGCCGCGTCTCGCCGGGCCTGCGAGCGCAGCGGTGCAGCGTCTCGGGCAGCCGGTGCTGCCGATCCTTTCCGCAGCGCTCGCCGCGCAGCACGTCCCGAAGCGCCCGGCGCTCGTCCGCGCGGCTGCGGCAGTGGCGGCCGAGCAGGGAGTCGACGTCGTCGCACCGGCCCTCGCAGACCGCGACCGCACCGTGGTCTTGACGGCGCTCGAGGCTCTCGAGGCCGGCGGAGGACGAGTTCCCCCGAGTGCTCTGGACGACGTCTTCGTCGACGCGGCGGAGCACGCCGAGCGCGCGTCGGCCGCACGAGCAGCGCTCGCGGACGTCGACGACTCACTCGTGCGTGCGCTCGACGACGAGATCGACCTCGCGCGGCGTCTCGTGATCGCGACCCTTGCACTTCGCTACGGCGACCGGGTTCTCGAGGCCGTCCGGGTCGTCGACCACGCAGAGGGGCCTCGTCGCGCGCTCGGTGTCGAGGCGCTGGACGTGGTGCTCACACGGGCCGAGGCGGCAGTCGCTCTGCCGCTCGTCCGGCGGGATCGCGAGCTGCGTGCCGGCGAACGATCGGCGCGCGGTCCGGACACGTGGATCGCGAACATTGCCCACGACCCGGAGGGCGTCTGGCGCTCCGACTGGCTGGCGACCTGCGCGCAGCATCTGTTGACGAGCGCCTGACCCACGCGACGGCCGGCCTCCGGTTGAAACCCACGGCGGGGTGCGCATAGGGTCGAACGCGCATGCCAGAGCCGCCGAGGACCACGCTCACGCCGGACGGCCGGCAGATCGCGTTTGCAATCTGGGGCGATCCGGACGGCTTCCCGATCTTCTCGCTGCACGTAACTCCGGGATCTTGGTTCGACCGCTGGCCGAAGGAAGAGCTCTATCGCAGCCTCGGCATCTGCCTCGTGACGCACGACCGCGCCGGCTACGGGCAATCCACGCGACGAGCCGGCCGTCGAGTGGTCGACGAGGCCGACGACGTCCGCCACCTCGCCGACCACCTCGGCTCGGAGCCCGAGCGCGAGATCGCCGAGAACGTCGCCTGGCTCCGCGACGGAATTCCTCCGCCGGGAAGCGGCGCGGCGGTGGACTCGTGACGCTCGACCACCAGCGCCTCAAGGAGCAGATCCACGCGCTCTATCGGGCCGAGCACGATGCCCTCGGCGAGCAGGGCACGCTCGAGCGGCTGGAGCGCGGACGCGAGTGGGACCTCGCGCCGACGCTCGCTGCCGGCGGTGTCGTCGTCTTCCCGCATGCGGGCGTGTTCGACTGCGGGCACCAGGTCGCGGCGACTGTGCACGGATGCCTCGACAGCGGCGCCGATCGCGTCATCGTGATCAGCGTGCTGCATGCCTTCACCGACGACATGGAGGAAGCGCGGACGCGCGTCTCGGCCGGCGAGGACCCGGCGGCGTGGCCTTACTGGGGCATCCAGGGGCCGGGGATCGACGGGCGCGACGAGTGGAGGGAGGACCACGCGCTGATCACCTTCCGGCACTTCTGGGCCGCGGAGACGAAGCGACGCGGGATTCGCGGTCCCGAGGTCGTCGAGCGGTACCCGTACCTCGCCGGCGGCCGTCCGGATCGCCTGCCCGGGATCGAGGAGCTCGGAGCGCTCGCCGAGGATGCGGTGGTGGTATCCACGGCCGACCCGTTCCACCACGGCATCGGCTACGGCGACCCTCCCGAGCGCTCGCTTGTGCCCGGCGAGGGCGGGCTCGAACTGGCTCGAACGACGATCGAGGAAGGCATCGATCTTCTCGCCCGCGGCGACTACGCGGGTTACGACGCACACTGCGTCGAGGCCAAGAGCGACGCACGCGACGCCGGGGTCGTCTTCCGCTACCTGCGCGGCGAGTTAAGTGGCGAGATCGTCGACATGACCTACACGGACGCTGCTGCGCTCTACGAGGCGCCCGACCCGACGTGGGTCGCGGCGCCGCTCGTCGAGTGGCGTCGAACGTAGCGCGCTTTCAGGCAGGCTCCGGGCCAGATCGCGGTCTCGAGCGCCGCACCAGAGCGATCACGGCGGCACCGAGAGCCATGAGTGCGGTGACCACGACGACGATCCTCCAAGGCTCCGTATCCTGCTCGGGCGCGGCAGGTGGGGTCTCCGGCAGGCCGACGGCGACCAGGTCGTCGCGGAGGATGCTGCCCGCGACGTACCAGCCTCCGACCGTCGTCTCGGTCGTGAAGAAGCCTTGTCCCGGCTCCACGTACGTGAGGGGCTCCGGAGTCGCGTAGGGGTACACGTCCTGGCGAATCTGATCGGACTCGCCGTTCGGGCCGGGCATCGTGTACACGATCGCGTACTTCGGGCCGAGGGTCCCGGCGGGGCGCTCGGCCAGCATCGGATTCGGCGTCGTCAGGAACACGGCCGAGAAGAAGCCGCCGTCCTGCGCGATCTGCATGAGCTGGTCGCCTCCCGGTCGACCTTCACCGGCGAGCGTGATCCCGTCGCCGAGCCCCGGCCCGGAGATCGTCGCTTCGCTGGCCCCCTTTGCGAGACCGGCCGCCGGGAGGAGCAGCGCGAGCAGTCCGATCGCAGCGGTGACCAGCAGACGTGGCTTCATCGTGAGAGACCTCCTGCGTCGACGTCACCACTCGTACACCGCCGGCCGCGTCGGAGTTCCCTTACTCGAAGCTCTCGGCGATCCGCACCGCCTCCTCGAGGCTCGTGGCGCCCTCGAGCCTGACGGTGAGATCGTCGTCCGTCGTCCACACGAGCGTGTTCGAGGCCAGCCGTGGGGGTGCCCCCGGGAGCACGAGCAGGTGAGGCTCGCCCTCGATCCAGATGCCGGGCTCGGCGTCCGACGCTCCGACCCGCACGAAGCGCGCACTCGTCGACGAGCCGACGATCTTCTTCGCAACCTCGGGAGCGAAAACCGGCCCGTTGATCTCGGTCACCAGCAGGCGGACGTTGTCCTGCGAGCCGTAGAGGAGCGTGACGACGCCTCCGTCGTCGTAGATGCCGTCCGGCTCGGCGAGGAGCTCGGAGCGCAGCACCCGGACGGGCGAGTCGTCGGCGTCGATCCTCGACCCGAGATCGAGTGGCGCACCGGGGCGAACGGACGGGAGCTGTTCGACGTACTCGATCCGCACGGCGCCGATGCCGAAGAAGCGGAGCAGTGACGTCCGTGCCTGCGGAACGAGCAGGCCGCCGGCGATCAGCGCGACGCCGAGAACCGCCGCTACCAGAGCGAGCCGGCGCGGCCAGCGAGCTGGTGTCCGCTCCGGAATGGCTGCGCGAACAGCGTTCCCGAGGTCCGGGGTCTCCGGCCAGTCGAGATGCGACGCGACGTCGTGGAGCCCGAGCTCGAGCTCAGTCATCCGCTTCGACCTCCTCCCGGAGCCGGTCGAGAGCACGTGACAGCCTCGACTTCACGGTCCCGCGGCGGATCCCGAGCGCGACCGCCGTCTCCGCTTCACCGAGGTCGAGGAGATAGCGGCAACTTACGACGAGCCGCTGGTCCTCGGGGAGCTTCTCCAGCGTGCGCAGCAGAAGTCCGCGACGCTCGCGCACGAGCAGCGCCGCCTCGGGGGACGGGGCCGCGTCCCCCGGGCGACTTTCTGCGGCCGCTCGCAACGTCAGGGCAGCCCTGCGGCCCGCGGCGCGGCGACGGTTGCGGGCCTCGTTGGCGACGATCGCGAGCAGCCACGGCCGGAACGGCTTCGTCCGACGAAAGCGGCCGAGCGCTCCGTACGCCTTGACGAAGGCGACCTGGGCCGCCTCCTCGGCGTCTTCCGCCGAGCCGGTGTAGAGGAATGCCGTCCTGAACGCAATCGCCTGGTGCATGCGTACGAGCTCCTCGTAGGCAGCGACGTCGCCGTGCTTCGCTCGGTCTACGAGCTCCGATTCGTCGAGTGGTCGGCCCACCACTGTGCCCTTCTACACCGCACGGGTGAGCGAAGTTCCCTCGCGAGTGTCCGGGAGCCTCCCCGTAGGGGTCGCGCTTCTCGTATCGTGCCGTCGATGCCCGTCCGCCTCCTCCGCTGCTCGGCCGAATGGGTCAAGATCGGCGGCCACCCTTGCTGGCGAGTCGAGAAGGCGCTCATCGACATGGGAATCGAGTACGAGATCGTCGCTGGCGCCGCGCTTCCTTGGCAACGCGACAAGCGATCGGAGCTCATCGAGAAGACGGGCGGAAACCGCTATCCGGCGATCGAGTTCGAGGACGGGAGCCTCTACCGCGAGGAGTCTGCGGACATGGTCGAGACGATCCGTGCCGGGAAGCTGTTCGACAAGGCCGGCTCGAGCTCCGCGGCGACCGAGCCGTCCGCATAGACCCGGCTCAGCCCACGAGCCAGAGCTCGCGCTGCTGAGTCGAGAGCCACTCGACACCGTCGGCGGTGACGACGAGGTCCTCCTCGAGCCCGATGTAGCCGCGGCCGGGAACGGGTGCGCCGTACTCGACCGTGAAGACGTTGCCGACCTCGACGAGGCCGAACGGCGCGGCGCCGTACCGGTCCCAACGGGGTGCGAGCGTGGTGCCGCCGTCGTGCGCGGAGCGGCCGAGCTGGTGGCCGAGTGCGTACATGGGCTCCGGGTACCCCGCATCCACGAGACTGGCGCGCGCTGCGGCATCGACTTCCCAGCCCGCGACGCCGGGCCGGAGCGTCGCGACGCCTGCGTCCACGGACGCCCAGAGCGCATCCCATGCGCGGCGGACGTCCTCGGGTGCGTCGGTCTCGCCCTCGTCCAGGAAGTACCAGACGCGCTGGAGATCGCTGCAGTAGTCGTCACAGGAGATGCCGAAGTCGATGTGGAGAAGCTCCCCATGTCCGATCTGCAGCTCTCCGGGGGGCGCGTGACCGACCTCCTTGTCCGGGCCTGCGTTGACCGCCGGGCAGTGATCGCGGCCCCATGCGTAGCCGAGATTCCGGCGCGCGATCTCCTCGTGCATCCAGCCGGCAATCTCGAGCTCGCTCAGCCCGGGCCGGAGCTCGGCCGTCACCGCCTCGAAGATCCTCTCCGTCTCTGCCGCTGCCGCGCGAATGCGCGCGATCTCCTCCGGTGACTTCCGGCCGCGGAGGGCGTTGACGATCCCTTCCGACGACCGAAAGGCGTCGATGAACGGCGTCCCCGCGAAGGTTGCTTGCAGCTCGAGCCAGAGACCGTGGGAGAGACCGTCCGCCGCGGGGTCGCTCGTGGAGTAGTTGAGTGCGATCGACCGAGGGGCGAGGCGCTCGACCGCAGCCCGCAATGCCGGTTTGATGCTCTCGTCGTAGCCGATCACGTCGTACGCGCCCGTCTGCTCGACGCTCGGGACGTCGAAGCGACCGACGATCGCGATTCGCTCGCCGGTCGCCGAGACGACGAACGCACCGGTCCACGCGCTGTACGTCCCCGCGATGAGGTCGAGGCACGGGTCGTTGGTGAGCATCGTCTCGCGGACGAAGGTGAGCCAGAGGTCGACGTCTTGCTCGCGGAGGATCTCGACCGCCTGGTCGACTTTCTCCTGGACGATCGTGGCGTGTACGGCCATGGCGCGACGCTACCAGCGCCGCTCGTCAGCGCTCGACCACCAACTCCAGGCTGTAGTAGCCGGGAATCGGCACCCTGACCCGACGAACCACTCGGCGAAGCCGCGGATGCGCCCGGAGCCCGCCGCCGACCCGGAAGAGCACCGGATCGAGGACCGGGAATCAGAGGAGGTTTCGCTCCAGAGCGACGATCCGCAGGCCGGCGCTCGTCACGAGCCGCCGGAACACGTCCAGGTCCGTGTATTCACGGTGGTGGGACGTGTCGAGCACGGACTCGCCGTCGCGCGTCCGGAAGTACCACGCCCACGGTCTCTTGAAGACCGTCGTGACGTACGCACGGCCGCCTTGGCTCAGGATGCGGTGATCTCAGCGAGGTACGCGTGCTCGTCGGGGACGTGCTCGAGCCGCGCCGTCTCGAGGTCGACCGCGTACACGGGGCGCGAGGGCGCGATGAGCTTCGCTCGTTCGAGAGCCGCGAAGAGTGGGCCGTCGCCGCAGCCGAGGTCGGCCAACGCGAGCTGTCCGGGGCGAAGCGATCGCACGAGGAGCGACGGAAGTCGCTCGGCGTCGAAGTGGATCGCGGTTTCCGTGTACCGCTCGCTCACGCGAGCGAGGTTACGCGTCCCCCGGCCTGCAGTCGCCCGTCTCGCCCTCGCAGCAGCCGAGCTTCAGCTTGCAGCGCGGACACTGGAAGGTCCCGTGACGCCACTCCATGTGCGCGCCGCAGCGGAGGCAGATCTCGACGACTTCGCGGAGCTGCCCGGCGCTCATGGCGCCCACGTTAGGGCTGCGGGAGGACGGCTACGATGGCTCGTCCCGGCGCCGTGGCCGAGAGGTTAGGCAGAGGCCTGCAAAGCCTCGTACAGCGGTTCGAGTCCGCTCGGCGCCTTGAAACCCTCCATTTGCAGGTAGTTCTAGTCATCTTCGGTTTGACGGTTTGAGCGGCGGTACTCGGCCAGCGCGTCCATCGCAGACGCAGTCCGAGTCCGCGAGGAGTGGAGATAGACCTCGGTCACGCGGGTCGACGAGTGCCCGAGAAGCTCCTTGACGGCGTAGAGATCGCCCTCTGTCGCGTCAAGCACGTCGGTCGCGAATGTGTGCCGCGTCATGTGCGGCTTGCGGTGCCGGACACGGCGGCAGCTTCGACGCGCTTCCACCACTCGTAGAAGCCGCGATACGAGAGCCCGCGCTCCGGCTTCACGGCGATGACGCGGTCACCCATGCGATAAACGCCGCACCAGAGGAAGTCGGTCGCCACTGGGACGCGCTCGAGGAGCGGATACTCGGTCAGCATGTACTCATCGACCGTGTTCACGAGCTCGCCCGAGATCGGGATCAGCCTCGATTTCCGGCCCTTGCCCGTGACGCGGAGCGTCTTTCGGTAGAGGTCGAAGTCTCCCAGGGTGATGCCGCGAAGCTCTCCCGCCCTGGCGCCGGACTCGATCATCGTCAGGACGCGGAGGCGCTCGCGGAGCTGGCGCACGTCAGTCACCCGCCGTTGGAGCGGGAGAACTCAGCCAGACCCATGCCCCGGCTCGTTGGCCGCCGCCACCGACGGCGCAGCGAACCCCTTCCACATCAGGAGGACCGCCAGGATCATCTCCTGCAGGGCGATTAGGATCGCACAGTGCGCGCCGTCGTCGATCTCGTCCCCCTGGTTGCGGAGGCGGAGGCGCGATACGTCGCGGCGAATCCCGAGTCGCGCCGGCTGCACGAGGAGCGAGCACGCTTCATGCCGGGCGGGAACACGCGCACGACGATCCACCAGCCGCCCTTCCCCCTGACGATCGTCCACGGCGAAGGCGCGCGCTTGACCGACGCGGATGGCCACGAATACGTCGATTTCCTCGGTGAGTACACCGCGGGGCTCTACGGCCACTCGCATCCCGTCATCGTGGACGCGATCGGAAGCGCGCTTGCCGACGGGTTCGTGCTCGGGGCCCCGAACCGGTACGAAGCCGTGCTCGCCGAGGCGATCTGCACGCGCTTCCCCTCGATCGAGCTCGTGCGCTTCTGCAACTCGGGCACGGAGGCGAACCTTCTCGCGCTGTCGCTCTCCCGTGCCGTCACGGGACGGGCAGGCGTGCTCGTCTTCGCCGGCGCCTACCACGGCGGCATCCTGCTCTTCGCTCACGGCATCTCGCCCTTGAACCCTCCCTTCAACTGGGTCGTCGGCGAGTACAACAACGCCGCCGCGGCCGCACAGCTCGTCGAGGAACATGCGCACGAACTCGCCGCCGTGATCGTCGAGCCGCTGCAAGGGGCGGCCGGCGTGATCCCCGGCGATCCTGTATTCCTGCGCACGCTGCGCGAGGCAACGGCCACCCACGACCTGTTGCTCGTGTTTGACGAGGTAATGACCGCCCGTCTCTCGCCCGGCGGAATGCAGCAGCTGCTCGGGATCGAACCCGATCTGACGACGCTTGCGAAGTTCGTCGGCGGCGGTCTCTCGTTCGGCGCCTTCGGCGGGCGCACGGAGCTGATGCGCCGCTTCGACCCCTCTCAACCCGACGCGCTGCAGCACGGCGGGACCTTCAACAACGACGTGCTCACGATGGCGGCGGGAGCCGCCGGCCTGACGCAGGTTCTGACGGGAGCGGAGATCAGCCGTCTGAACGATCTCGGCGATCGGCTGCGCGACCGGCTGAACGAGTTCTCCGCGGGGCGCGAGCTCGAGTTCTGCGCGACCGGTTACGGCTCACTGGTCGGCCTCCACTTCACGTCGGGGCCGGTGCGAAACGAAGGCGACGTGCCCGAGTCCGCGGAGTCGCGCGCTCTCCTTCATCTGCACATGCTCGAACGAGGCTTCTCGTATGGGCGCCGCGGCTTCATCGCGCTCTCGCTTCCACTCGGCGAGGCCGATGTCGACGGCTTCGCCGCAGCGGTCGAGGAGTTCTTGCTGACCCTGTGAACGCCCGCACCCGCCAATCGGGAGCCATGCGGAGGGAGGTGCGGAGAACTACGCGAAGATGGAGCTTCGTTTACAGGTTGGACACCAGAGGATCACATTCGACACTCGTACCAGGTTCCCCCTGCCGGTACGCTCAACGGTCCGTGACCGCCACGGATAAGGAATGAGCGGACAGGACCGGCAGCTCGAGCAGGGCGCAGAGGCGCTCCATCCGATGCTCGGCCGTAGGTTCGAGGCGGCCGTGTTCGACTGGGACGGAACGGCCGTGCCCGGTCGGCACGCCGACGCGGCACGCGTTCGGGAGCTCGTCGAGGCGCTGTGCGCGAGCGGTCTCCATGTCGGCGTTGTGAGCGGAACGCAACTCGGCAACGTCGACGGCCAAATGGCAGCACGTCCGTCCGGTCCCGGAACGCTCTTCCTCTGCCTGAATCGTGGTTCAGAGGTGTTCTCGGTCGGGCGGGACGGCCCGGTGCCCGTCCATCGACGCGTCGCGACGGCAGAGGAGGACGAAGCGCTCAGCGCTGCGGCTGACGCAACGGTCGAGAGGCTGGCAGAGCGCGGCTTGCGGGCGGAGATCATCTCGGACCGGCTGAACCGGCGGAAGATCGACCTGATCCCGGACCCGGAATGGGCGGACCCTCCGAAGGCCAGGATCGACGAGCTGCTCACCGCAGTCGAGAGCAGGCTCTCGGCTGCCGGACTCGACGGGTTGACCGACGTCGCAGCGCTCGCCGAAGCGGCGGCGCGGAACGCCGGTCTCGTCGATCCTCGCGTGACGAGCGACGTCAAGCACGTCGAGATCGGCCTGACCGACAAGTCGGACTCGGCGCACTGGTTGTTCGAGCAGCTCGCGCGTCTCGGCGTCGGTCCGCACGCCGTACTCCTCGGCGGGGACGAGTTCGGCCCGATCGGAGGGCTGCCGGGAAGCGACTCGCTGATGCTCGTTCCCGAAGCGGAGCCGGCAACGGCGTTCTCGGTCGGCGTCGAACCCGGTGGGCTGCCTCCGGGTGTCCTGGCTCTCGGTGGCGGGCCGCCCGCATTCCTCGACCTCCTCGAGGATCAGCTCGACAGGCGGACGAGAGGTGAGCTACCCCTCCCCGAGCCGGATCGAGAGTGGACCATCGAGATCGAAGGCCTGGACCCCTCGAACGAGCGGACGCACGAGGCCGTGCTGACGCTTGCCGATGGGCGTATCGGCACGACCGGGGCTCCGCTGCTCGGCCATCCGTCCGCGACGCCGCGCCTCTTTGTGAGCAGCGTCTACGACGGGAAGGGGTCTACGAGTCGTCTCCTCGAGGGGCCCGTGTGGTCGCGTCTCGACGTCGACCTCGCTTCGGACGCCGAGCTCCGCCGTGTGCTCGACCTGCGGACGGGCACGCTCCACGAGGAGGTGCAGCTCCCCGACGGGACGCGAATCCGTTCGCTCCGATTCTCGTCGACGGCTCGTCCGGGGACCGTCGTGCTGCGCGCCGAGGGGCCGCGCGCACTTCTCCGGGATCACGGGGGCCTCCTGGCGCCCAAGGGTCGCGCGGAGCGTCGCGCGGGTACGCGACGCGGGAGGCCCTGGATGCAGGTGCGCGGGGCGCACGGGGGTGTCACGGCCGCACTCCGGGACGTTCTGCAGTCGGACGACGAGGGGACTCGCCTCGAGCGGCTCGGTGCCTATGTCGTCGGACCGGACGGCGCGCCCGAGCCGCGCGTCGCCCTCGACGCGCTACGGGATGCAGAGGACGTGGGCTTCGAGCGGCTCCTATCCGAGCAGCGGGCGGCCTGGGGCGAGTTCTGGGACGTCGCCGACATCCGGGTCGAGAACGATCCCGAGCTCCAACGCGCGATCCGGCTCGCGCTGTTCCAACTGTCGGCTTCGGTTGGGGAGGACGGGGAAACGGCGCTCGGTGCCCGTGGACTTACAGGCCCGGGCTATCGAGGACACGTCTTCTGGGACACGGATGCCTTCGTCCTGCCCTTCCTCGCCGCCACCCGACCGCGTGCAGCGCGGACCCTGCTCGAGTACCGCGTACGGCGTCTCGGGGCGGCGTTCAGGGAGGCGCACGCGTCCGGACGCGTGGGAGCACGCTTTCCGTGGGAATCAGCTCGCAGCGGCCGCGACGTCACCCCCGACCGCGCGCGTGTTGCGGGCGAGACCATTCCGATCCTCACGGGCCAGCTTGAGGAGCACATCGTCGCGGACGTTGCCTGGGGCGCCGCGTGCTACCTCGACTGGACCGGCGACGAGGAGTTCGAGTCCGGAGCGGGCCGCACCATCTTCGTGGAGACGGCGCGCTACTGGGCGTCTCGGATCAGGCGCCACAGCGATGGGCGTGGCCACATCGAGGGAGTGATCGGCCCCGACGAGTACCACGAGAACGTGGACGACAACGCGTTCACGAACGTCATGGCGCGCTGGAATCTCCGGCGAGCGGCGGAAGCGGTTGCGTCCCTCCCGGGCGGGGAGGTCGGCGAGGACGAAGTCGCACGCTGGCATTCGCTTGCAGACACGCTGGTCGACGGCTACGACTCCGAAACCGGCGTCTACGAGCAGTTCGCCGGCTTCTTCGGGCTCGAGCCGATCCTCATCGCCGACGTCGCCGACCGCCGCCCGGCGGATGCCGAGAGGCTCCTCGGCCGCGCGCGCCTCGCAGGTGCCCAGGTCGCGAAGCAAGCCGACACCTTGATGCTGCATCAGCTGGTGCCGGACGAGGTCGCCTCGGACTCGCTCCGGCCGAACCTCCTCTTCTACGAACCGCGCACCTCGCACGGGAGCTCGCTCTCGCCGGGGATCCACGCAGGCCTGTTCGCCCGGCTGGGGAAGATGAACGAGGCGCTCGAGTGGCTCCGCCTGACGAGCCGGATGGACCTCGACGACGTGACCAACTCATCGGCGGGAGGGCTCCACACGGCGGCCATGGGAAGCCTCTGGCAGGCGCTCGTGTTCGGCTTCGCCGGGCTTCGGCCAGCCGGAGAAGGCCTTCGACTTGATCCGAGACTGCCGGACGCCTGGGGCGCGCTCGAGATCCGTGTCGTCTTTCGCGGCGCGCGGGTCAAGGTTCGCGTGGAGAACCCGACGGTGACCGTGTCGAGCGACCGTCGGGTTCCGATCCTCTTCCGCGATCGGAAACGGCGGGTGATGGCCACTCCCGATGGCATCCAGCTCAATTGGGCCGACGTCAAGGTCGCGTAGAGACGGAGCGACGGCGGGCTCGAACCCGCCCTTTACCCCATTGAGCTTCGACTTGCCAGAAGCCCGACGGGTTCAGGCCTGTGATGGACACACGCACGTGATCGACGACCCGCAGGTCGGCACGGAGATCGCCGGCTACGCACGAACGTAGCTGCTTGTCCGGAGAGCGTTGGCTCAAACAACGTGCTGACCGTCACATCGGTCAACGACTTGAAGCGGCAAGGGATTGAATATCCCTCAGAGGTCAGGGATTGATCATCCGTCGCGCTACGACGGGCAGGGACCGATCCACACCGCTCTTCGATCCCATGCGATACCGCGAGTGCCGGGAACGTGGCCAAACACCGTCCGCCACACGGAGCTTCGGCCGCGGCCAAGCAAGAGGTTCCGAACCTCTGTCGATTCCGGCGTTGTCCGTTCGTTGTTTCAGGACAAGTCGGAATCGTCGACCGCACAGCCGAGGAGGTTGTCATGGCCCATCCCGTCATTCATGCCGAGATCCGCTCAGCCGATCCAGACGCAACACGCGCGTTCTTCGGAGAGCTATTTGGTTGGACGTACTTGGACGGCGCTCTTCCCGGTTACACGTTCGCGGACACCGGGGTCGAAGGAGCACTTCCGACGGCCATCGGGCCCCTGCAGGGTGGCGCCGATGCCGTCCTATTCTTCGTGGGCGTGGAGGACGTCGAGGCGGCGCTTGCACGAGCCGAGCAGCTCGGCGGCAAGACGATCCAGCCGGCCCAGAGCGTGCCCGGCGTGACCTTCGGCGTGTTCGCGGATGCGCAAGGCCACCTCGTTGGCGTCGCCGCGAACTAGGGAACGCCAGCCTCACCTATCGCCCGTGTAGCTCAGTCGCTGGACGAGCTGTCGTCGGCGAGGATGCGATAGAGCCGCTGGCGCGTCTCACGCAGGACGTCCTTAGCTTGCGCGAGGTGTGATGCTTCGCCCGCGTGGACGACCTGGCGCGCGGCTGCCATCACCTGAAAGACGAGGTCCTGCAACTCGACTGCGGCCGCTTCGGATTCATCTGCGACGGCCTCCCATGGCGCCGGGGTTTCCAGCGCCTCGGCGACTGCACGCCCCTCGTCGGTCAGCTCAAAGGTGTGCCGTCCCCCCTCGGACTCGATCTCGCGCACGAGCCCCTCGTCCTGCAACTGTTGCAACGTCGGGTAGACAGAGCCGGGACTTGGACGCCATACCCCAGCTGTCCGCTCTGCCAGTTCGCGCATGATCTGGTACCCGTGCATCGGACCCTCGCTGAGGAGCGCGAGGATTGCTGAGCGGATGTCGCCGCGGCTCGCCCGTGAGCTCCCTCCGAGGAAGCCGCGCATTCCCGGTCCTCCGAAGCCTCGATGTCGCCGACCTCGGCGACTCCTGCCCGTCATCAAGTGCCAGCCTTCTGCCCGGCACCTGCGCGGTTGATACGTGACTGCAAAAGCGGTCATGGATTCACTCCTTGACGTTTATGACCTTTCGCGATATATCGCGATTGTACCACTCAAGGAGATTCCGTGGTGGACGAGGAGGGGTGCTCCCCTCTCGTGCTGGCCGCAACCGGCGAGCGGTTGAGCTAGACTGTGCCTTGGAAACACCGAGCCAGTCGCGCTGACGGTCCAGCTTGTGTCCGTCGAGTCGCCAGCTCTTCTTCCTCGTTGCAACCACTGTCTCAGCCGAGCGGCGACAACCGATCGGAGCAAGCCTCCAGGAGGCTGCCGCTCGTGCTCATGATCGACGAGAGGAGCTGAGTTCTATGACCACTCTTGTCCGCTTTCGCGAACCACTACGAAACGACGCCATGAATGGCGAGTTCGAGCGGCTGATCAAGACCATCTTCGAATCGCCCGCCCGAGCCGCCGCGGTCTCCAATCACGCTTGGACACCTCCACTTGACGTCTGGGAGACCGAAGGCGAGCTCGTATACGCATTCGACCTCCCCGGCATACCGGAGGAGAAGATCGCAGTCGACCTCGAGGACAACGCCCTGACGGTCAGTGGCTCGCGTGACCGCACCGAGATGGAGGATGGACGCTTCTTCCGCTACGAGCGTCCCTTCGGAGAGTTCTCGCGCTCGGTGGCTCTGCCCGAGGGGACTGGTGCCAGCGAGGCCCGGGCGCACTACGCCAACGGCGTGCTCGAAGTCCACGTCGAGAAGCCGGAACAGTCCAAGCCCCGCCACATCCCGGTCATGACGACGGTCGACGGCGCTTCCACCGACTAGGTTCCCTAACCTCTTCCCCGTGTCCTGCGAGAGGCGGCCTTTGGTCGCCTCTCGCATGCGCCTGCGATCGCCGTGCGAGCGTCAGAAGAGCTCCTGCCCGGCGAACAGAGCCGACACGGATCGGTGAGCGAATACATTCGCGATCGTGTCCGCGAGCACGTCGGCGACAGGAACGACCGTGAGCTTTGAAGGTCTCGGCCCTGATACGACCACGGTGTCGGTCACGGCGATCTCAGAGATCTCAGACGTCTGCACTCGCTCGAGAGCGCCCTCCGCGAAGAGGGCGTGCGTCGCGAAGGCGTGCACTTCTAGAGCGCCGGCGGCAAGGAGCGCCTCCCCAGCGCTGACGAGCGTGCCGCCTGTGACGATCATGTCGTCGCCCATAACAACCACCTTGCCGCGAACGGCGCCGACCACCTCCGCCGCCTCCGCGAGATCATGGCCGGGCCGGGTCTTCGTCACGACTGCGAGGTCGGCGTCCAAGGCCCGGCCGAGGCGACGGGCGAGCTTGACGCGGCCGAGATCGGGCGAGACGGCGACGAGCGTCGCTCCCTCACGAGCGAGCTTCCGGAAGTGGTCTGCAAAGAGCGGCAGGGCGGTCATATGGTCGACAGGGATCTCGAAGAAGCCCTGAATCTGGCCGGCGTGGAGGTCCATCGTGAGGACGCGGTCGGCACCTGCAGCCTCGAGCATGTCCGCGACGAGACGAGCCGAGATCGGCTCTCGCGGGGCCGATTTCTTGTCCTGCCGCGAGTAAGGAAACCACGGCATGACGGCGGTGATGCGGCGCGCCGACGCGAGACGAGCGGCGTGAATCATCAGCAGCAGCTCGACGAGATGGTCGTTAACCGGCGGCGAGCACGACTGAACGATGAAGACGTCTGCGCCGCGGATCGACTCACCAAACCGGCAGTACGTCTCGCCGTTGGCGAACGTCTCGTGGTCGACCGGACCGAGAGTCGTGCCCAGCCGATCAGCAATTCGCTCGGCCAGTTCGCGATTCGAGGTGCCCGAAAACACGAGCGGCCTGCGGCGCCGCAGGAGCGATCGTACACCTCGGCGCATGTCAGAAATGGACGAACTGCTCGCGGCCGAACGCGGCAACGAGACACTCTTCGCCGGTGGGACAGTGGGCGAGATCCTGGCAGAGAACGACTCGCACGAGCCGCGGCGCCGTGCGGTAGCCGCTGAACGCAACCTCCACCGAGCTCTCGTTCCTGGCGCTCGGGCAGATCACCACACGCCGAGTCTAGGACACGACGTCCGGGAGGCAACAAATACGGACGTATCGGTCTCGGTCGGCGGGAGAGAGCGACCACATCGCCTACGTCGCCGCCTAGCTCCTCTCTCCGCCTGACGACGATCTTCTACGAGAACTGCTCAACGAAGCGCGTCGAGCCGTGTTTCTACCCCAACTTTCTACCCAGAGCGGTAAGGGACGTGAGCCGCCTTGCGGCGGCCCACGCGGGCTTTCCCGAGGAAGCGGCTCGTCGCTAGACAAGCTCCTTCCAGAACAGCTTCACGTCCTCTGCCGGGAACGTCTCGGTCTCGAACACCTCGAGCTTCGCGATCTTGCCGAGCACGCGGAACGCGGTCTCGAGATCGGGATACTCGAAGATGCCGAGGTACTCCCACGGGCCCATGACGGCGAGGAAGCGCTCGACAGTACCGCCCTCGACCTCGACGATCTTGTGGATCTGCTCGAAGTACTCGGGGGTCTTCTCGATGTGCTCCCGCGCAATGGGCGCGAGCTTGAAGAGCCCGACATAGGTGAACATAGAAACCTCCGATATTCAGGGGCATCGCGTAGAGCCCCATCGACATCCAGTGTCTCGCCGCACGGCGACCACAGCATCGGTAGAAACAGGCAATTCGACGCGCGTCGTCTGGTCGTTCTGGTGGGGGCCGTTCTGCGCGTTCCTCGTCTACAAGAAGCACGTAGTTCCCGGCACGTAGTTCCTGGTCGTTACAAACCCGGGCTCGCCCCCGAGTCAGTAGCCGCTACCGATCTCAGCGCGCGTCTCGTCGGCTACGTTCGCCTGAAGGAGGCCAGCGATAACAGAGACCCCGATTCCCGAGAACATGAGTTCCAGGTGCGATACACGTCGTGCGTCGACCACCCGCTCCTCGACCTCCAGGCCGCGTGCAAATTGCCACACGAGCCGCTCGCGGTCTCCCTCAATGCGGTAGTAGCCCTCGAGCCCGTTCCCGATCGACGCTTCGATCCGATCCGGGCCTGCGGTGCGCGCGGGGCCATGCTCTGACGCCCTCCGCCACGGACTGATCCACATGTACGACCCCAATGATCGTAATCGACCCGGGCGAGCCCGTTGGTTTCGCGGTCGGATGGGCGGGCGAGAGCCGTCACATGCAGCTCGTGTCCTCCGATCCGAAGCTCCTTTACGTCAACGCTACGAGCCTTGCGAGCGATCTGCGGCGGGCGTTCGAGGAGATCGAGCTCCGCAACGATCCCGAACTGTGCGACAGGTTCTACAAGCGCGATCGCAAGAACCGTGAACTGCATCTCGACAAGTCAGACGCCGAACGTTGGCGCGCTGCGCTCAAGGACGCACGCCCCCCGTCTCGAGCGAGCGCTGGCCACCTCTGGAGCCGTCACAGGGCGCAACAGGCCCGCAGGGCCCGAGCTAGAGCCTCACCGTTGGTGCGCTATGGGGCCTGCCGGACAATCGATCGACTCACGCTTCCGCCTGGATCAGCGGCTCTGTGGTGCGAGTGTTCGCTCGCCTGGCCAGTGTTCTGACAGTACGCCTGACCAAAATTCAGACGACGGCCGCGAGCTGCTCCATCGCGGCGTCTCAGTCCGAGTCATCGCGGACGCGTCGGTAGCGCTCGTAGATCACACGCGCGCCGAACGTCCTGGTCTCGATCAGATCAAGCGGGACGTCTTCGGTGACCGGTGGAAGGAACGGCGTGCCGCCACCGACAACGTGGGGGTTGCGGAACATGCGCAGCTCGTCGACAAGGCCAAGCTCGATCGCTGCCGAGGCCAGGCCGGCGCCGCCGATCCCGACATCCTTGTCTGTCGCGTCGAGTGCCTCTGCGGCCTCCTCCGCCAAGGATGCCGTGGCGAGCCGGGCGTTGCCCTCGACACTGTCTAGGGTGCGGCTGAAGACGAACTTCGGGATCGCGCACCAAACATCGGCGAACTCCGCCCCGGCCTCGTTGTCGCGCAACGACGAATCCGTCTCCCACACCAGCATTGTCTCGTAGAGCCTGCGTCCGCACAGAAAGCCCCCCAGCTCGCGTGTCTGCACGATATGAAAGGCAAACTGCTCCTCGTTGGGAACGGACCACCCGAACGCGCCCTCGCGGTCGGCGATAAAGCCGTCCACCGAAACGCTCATCGAATAGATCAGCACGGCTTCAGACGGTCGGGCCAGAGCGGCCGACGATCCTCGGGAATTGAGATCCACCCATACGCCCCGCATCGGGCTCTCCTTCGTTTCGCAGTGGTCTTCACTCTAAGGACGGATCGCGAGACGGCGGTGAGGTTGTGGAACACCACATCCTCAGTCAGGACGCTCATTCGGAGGAAAGTCGACGGGCCCGGACTCTAGGAGACCACCGATGATGGTCGAGTGCTTCGGAGACGGGACTACTAGAGTTCCGCGAGGCGCGGGACGATCTTCGATACCACGCGCTCGACGAGTTGCGCGGGCTCGGTGCCGAGGAGGCCGAGCTGTACGTGCTCGAAGCCGAGCGCTGCGTACTGCGCCATCTCGGCGACGAAGGTGTCGACGTCGGTGTCGGGGCCGACGCGGCTGATCGTGGTGTTGCGGATCTCCGACCGGTCGCGGCCGACCTCCTCGCAGTGGCGTGCGAGCACGTCGAGCTTGTGCCGGACTTCCTCCGGTGAGCTGGGGAAGAGGTTGTTCGCGTCCGCGTACTTCGCGACGAGCCGCAGCAGCTTCCGTTCGCCGCCGCCGCCGATCATGATCGGCGGATGCGGCTGCCGGATCGACGGTGGCACGTTCAGCGTCTCCGCGAGGCGATAGTGCTTTCCCTCGTAGGGGCCGTCGTCGTCGCTCCACATCTGCAGGCAGATCTGGAGCGTCTCCTCGAGCCGCTCGAGCCGCTCCGCGATCGGATAGAACGGAACTCCGAGGGCGAGGTGCTCGCGCTCGTACCACGCTGCGCCGATGCCGAGCATCGCGCGTCCGCCGGAGAGCACGTCGAGCGTCGTCACGATCTTCGCGAGGAGGCCGGGATGGCGGTAGGTGACGCCGGTGACGAGGAGGCCGAGCGTCATCGTCTCCGTGCGGCCGGCGACGTAGCCGAGCGTCGTGTATCCCTCGAGCATCGGGTCCTCGGCGCGTGTGAACTGCTCCATCTGGAAGTAGTGGTCCATGCACGTGAACATCGTGCAGCCAGCGTCTTCTGCCGCTTCCGCCGTGTCACGCACGTGCGCGCGCAGCGCGCCCGGGCCGCCCGAGAGCGTCTGGTTGAAGAAGTGGACGCCGACCTCCACCACGCCCAGCCTACTCGGCACCCACGCGATGCCTGATGTCCGCGAAACAGGTGGAACCGAACTCCCGCGGCCGTCGGGCCACGGTTCTCCCGCTTTCCGTGGCTGCCTCGCGCAGGCGATGCATTCAGGCCGCGTCTCGGCTGTAGTGGGCTCGAACGAGAACATCCCCACCGGACTGAAATCACTCATTCAGCGGTACGACCCGCGAGCGAATATTCGGACTCAGAGAGCTGCCGCGATCCGGAGCCCGTCGAGCACGGCCTCCTCGGCGGTGCGTGGCGCCACACAGTCGCCGATCGCGTGGACCTCGCCGGTGTAGTCGCCCAGAGCTTGGTAGAGGTCGTCCACAGGCTCGTGGCCGAGGGCGAGAACGAGCGCCGCTGCGTCCTCAACGACTATTGCCTCCTCGGTCAGGACGTGCTGGAAGTAGACGGCCGAGCGATCCGCACCGAAAATCCGGGCAAGCGGGATCCGCTGGACATGAACCCGTTCGGCCGCTGCGAGCATCGCGTCCCGGACGTACTGCTGGATCCGCTGGCCGGCGATTGTGCCGGTCGAGCCGAGGGTCACTGGGTGACCAGCGCGCGCGAGATGGATCGCCACGCCAAGCCCGCTTCTCGCGTGGGAGCAAAGTCACCAATCTGCAAGCGATACTATCATGTGCAACAGATCGCAAAGCGGGGGTTGTCGAGTGACAGTCCGTCACCTGGCGACCGTGCAGTCGACATTTCCCTCCCCTCATGCCGCGAGGCCGCATGAGTGCTTGGTCCAGCGGGTGTATTTGTCGACTTCCTGCCGTCGACCCGGCCTGGCGGCGTCGGCGGCGTCTCCGGAACCCGCAGGTACTTCGCAGGCGCCGTTTCTGAGGTTGAGGCGGCGGATAGTCGTCAGCGATGATGCCCCCTCAGTGGCTTAGCCTGCGGTCGGCATGAGGTTCGCGGGTTCCAATTCCGCCTGGCTCATCCTACTCGGGATGTTGTGCGGCTACCTCGCTCTGCTTCTTGCGCTGGGCGGCCACGCCGAGTGGAGACCGGCTCGGCGTGCCGGCGGTGGCTGCCGGCTTTCTCGATCTTCGATCGGTCACGTCCGGATGGGATTGCGAACGCCAACACCTCGGCGCGTGGCCCGTCAACCCATGCGATCCGTTGGGCCGACCCGAGAACTATCCACGAGTCTGGATGGCCGCCTCGATCCTCGGCCTCGGACAAGACGACACCTATCTCATCGGCTCATTGATCGTGGCCGCATTCTTCACGGCTGCGTTTCTCGTCCTGCCGCGCGAGGCACCGGCCGGGGTCGCCGCCATCTATGGGCTCGTGTTGTGCTCACCGGCGGTCATGCTCGGAGTCGAGCGGGGCAACGTGGACATCGCTCTGTTCAGCATGGTCGCGGCCGCCGGTCTCGTCATGCGTACGTACACGCTATGGCCCGC
Organism: uncultured Gaiellaceae bacterium; assembly: GCA_963709715.1. Classification (GTDB taxonomy): domain Bacteria; phylum Actinomycetota; class Thermoleophilia; order Gaiellales; family Gaiellaceae; genus GMQP-bins7. The sequence goes on along the minus strand of CAVPXQ010000004.1, from coordinate 28,855 downwards.
CCGCCGCATCGGCGCTGATCCTGGTCGCCGCCGTCTTGAAGCTCTTTCCGATCGCGGCCATTGGGATGCTCGCGAGGCTCCCCCGTAGAGCAGCCGTCGTTTGCGTTGCATCCGTCGCAGGCCTCTTCGCCATCTATGCGGCGGCGACCTTGAGTGATATCCGGACCATCGAACGGGTGCTGCCTCTGACGGACGAGGCCACATACGGTCTCCCCATCGTCGGCGATTGGCTCGAGCGCCTCGTCGCGCACGGGCGGATGTGGGAGGCTGCTCTCGTCGTTTTCACGATCGCCGTCGCGATAGCCCTCCGCCGGCCGTTGCACAGGCGTCTCAGCACCGATCCCTTGCGAGAACTCGACCTCTTCTGGGCGGGCGCAGGGATCTACGTCGCCACGTTCGCCCTTGGCCGCAACTTCGACTACCGGCTCGTCTTTCTCCTCCTGACGATTCCGCAACTTGCGCGCTGGGCGTCGGCACGCCAAGCGCTTCCGATCGCCACGCTCTGCTGCATCCTCCTCAGCGTCTGGCTCCCCGGCCCCTGGAACAACATGCCGGTTCACAATGCCCTCATCCGCGATTGGGTCGACTTGACCCTTGCCGGAAGCAGCCCACCAAGCCCACTGCCCATCGCCTCGCCGGCGCAACTCATCACGTTCATCGGGCTCACCTGCCTCCTCGTCGCCACACTCCCAACCACTGTGCTGCGGCGATCGAGACAACTGTCTACACCGACAACGCATGAAGCCACGGCGGAAGCCTCCGTACTCCCCTGAGAGGCGCACGCCCGCCCCCCCATCGGATTAGGTCGCCCGCCGGCCTAGCTTCCGCTCCTGATGCGTAGGTGGCTCGCCAGGTCCGGGCGTCGCAGCGCACCTCGGCGGGGAAGCGCTCGGTCCTCTGGCGGATGAGCGTCTCGATGTTTTCGGCGGGCGACGGTGTTCTCGTCACACGGGGATCGTGAGGCTCACGAGGTCGCTCGGGTACTCGGTGAGCACCTCCATCCCGTCATCTGTGACGGCCACGGTGTCCGAGTGCCTGAAGCCGCCTATCGTCGGGTCGTAGACGCCTGGCTCGACGGTGAAGACCATGCCGGCCTCGAGCACGGTGTGGTCGCCGACGTCGAGGAAGGGCGCCTCGTGGTTGCGAAGACCGATCCCGTGCCCGGTGTGCTGGCGCCAGTAGGGGAGCAGGTCGTTCTCCTCGAAGTAGCGCACGACGGCAGCGTCGACGTCGGCGCAGGTCGCTCCAGGACGAATAGCCGCGAATGCAGCCTGCTGCGCGGCGACGGTGTGATCGAAGAGCCGTCGCATCTCGTCGGTGGGCGCGCCGATGACCAGCGCGCGCTCGAGCTCGGCGTTGTAGCCCCAGATCGGTGCGCTCGTCTCCGTCACGAGGACATCACCCGGCCGGAGCTCGATGTTGTGCCCGATCGCGTGCGCCCACGAGCTGCGCAACCCGATCTGGCCCCTGTAGCCGGCGGTTGCGCCGGCGGACGACGAGAGCCCGCCTCCGTACGCGTCGCCGAGCTCAGCGAGCATCGCGAGTGTTGCTTCGTGGCTCGCCCGAAGGCTCGCCTCGGCTTCGGTCGCGCCGGGCCGCGAGTACTCCTGGAGGAGCCGGTGGGCGTGGGCGCACCAGCGCCCGCTCTCCCGGATCAGTGCGATCTCGCTCGGGCTCTTACGCGCCATCATCGCCTCGATGAAGTCGCCGAGCGGCATGATCGATGCACTCGTGACGTCACTCAGCGCCGGGCCCTTGTAGCCGAGGATGCCCGGGTAGCCGTCCTGGTCGGCGCCCAGTGCGCCGCGGATCCCGAGATCGGCCACGACACGCCCGAAGATCGCCAGCGGGTGCTCGATTCCGGGGTACTCGGGATAGGACTCGATGCGCTCGAACGCGGTCTCGGCGCGCGTCCGCTCCACCTCGAACTCGGGCACGAACACCGCGGACTCCCCGCCGACGCTCTCGGCGTAGACGACTGGTCGCTCGTTCGAGAGGAACCAGAACCCCGTGAAGTACTGGATGTAGTCGGCGCCGAAGAGGACGTAGCCCGACAGGCCGGCGTCCCGGACGTGCTCCAGGAGGCGTGCGCGCCGCTCCGCGAACTCCGCGGCCGCGATTCCCATGGGCGTTTGGGCGGCTTGGGACACCTCGGCGAGCCTACATCGGAGGGCTGCACATCGATCGGACGCTTGGGGAAGATCTCTTGCTCGAATACGGTCTTGTTGGCAACGAGCGAAGGAGCCTGCCATGCAGTACACGACATCCGCGACCTTCACTGACCAGCAGCTCGACGACGACGCGCTGACGACGATCGTGGCGCGGAGCGTCCTCGAGGCTGCGCTGGCCGAGGACGAGAAGGCCCAGCTCTGGTTCGAGCTCGGGCGTGACGACGACGACGAGACCGCACGGCTTGCGATCGACCTGTCGGCAAGCGACCTGGAGGAGATCCTGCGCCTGTCGCCCGAGGACGAGATCGCGCTGTCCCTCGACGGCGAGGCGATCGAGAGCGTCTTCTCCGATCCGGACGTCGAGGCGCACGGCATCAAGGGTGCAATCGCGATCGCTGTGACGAGCGCCGCGATCCTCGCGCCCGCGAGTCAGGCAGCCTCGCCGCAGTCGATCGGAGCCGCGGCAACGACCCAGCGCGCACACGCGGCCGCTACGACCCAGCGTGCACATACCGCTGCGACCGAGCAGCGCGCCCACGCAGCCGCCACCGAGCAGGTGGCGAGCGTGCAGGCGAAGCTGGCGAAGAGCAATGCGGCGAAGCTGCGGGCCTTCACGCTCCGCAGCAGCGGGCTCGCGCGCTAGGCGAACGCGGGCTCGCAGTCCAGGCCGTCCGAGCGCGACCGCTCGAGCCGCTCGACGAGCGTGCTGCCCCCGAGTGCTCGAGGCCGGCGAGATCGTCACCCTCGATCTGCGTCCAGGCGGCGAGCCTGCTCACCGGCGAGTGGCTCGCCGCGAACGGCGACCGTCGTCGCCCGTCGTCCGCCACGAGCTCGAACGTCCATGTCATGCGCCCGACGCCCGGGAGCTCGTAGCTCTTCGTGAAGTAGTCGAAGGGGCGCCAGTCGACGACGTGCTCGACGAGGACGTCGGGTCCGTGCATGCAGTGGTTCGTCACACCGACGCGCTCGCCGCCCGCCAGGCGTGAGTCGAGATCACCTCGTCGGCGTTCCAGTAGAGCCCGGAGCTCGGGGTCGGTGAGCCAGTCCCAGGCGACGGACTCGGTCGACGGGAACCGTGACGGACGTCGTGAAGCTCGCGCGCCGTCCGGCGCGATGTACGACCCGCTGGCGCTCGCTCTCGGCGTGCCACCGCTCGCCGAGGTCCTCGAGGCGGCACGGCGATCTCGCCGACGTCGTCGTAGCGCTCCGCGTGCGCACGGCATTCCGAGCGCGTCCCCGTCGAGCCCGAGCGCGGTCATGCAGTCGCTCCGTGAGGAGGACGTAGCCCCTCGTGCCGAGAGCCTCGGCGGCCGAGTTCTTCGCGAGACGATGCGAGCACGATCACGTCGCGGCCCGTCGAGCTCCTCGTTTCCCGCGAGGTCGCGGCGCACGAAGCTGCCGTGGTGGACGATGAACTTGAGGTCGAGGGTCGGGATCTGCTTGCAGGCCTCGCACGTGCACGACGTCGCGTGCTCGATGTCGCGCTGTCGCGAGCGAAATGCGAAGTACGACGCGCTCGATGGTGTCGAGCAGGGTCGACGCTCCGCACGTTCCGTCGAGCGCGTACGAGAAGACCGCGTCGCCCTCGAGCTTCGCTGACCGTGAGCGGCGGCTGGAGGTTCGACGACGACGACGCCCATGAGATCCGAGAGCACGTCCTGCGCGTGCTCGAGCTCCGTGCCGAGCAGGTACGTGGTGTATCCGGAGATGTCGGTGAGGACGAGCGAGCCGCGTTCGGCGGGCAGTCCGAGGACGCTGCCATCTCGCCCGGCATCGCAACGGTGTCTCCGTCGGTGCGCAGTAGGGTTACGCGGCCGATGACGGCGGTGCTGATCGACGGAAAGGCGCTCGCGCTGAAGGTTCGCGCCGAGGTCGCCGACGACGTGCGCGCGTACGGCGAGCCCGTCTGCCTCGCGACGATCCTCGTCGGCGACGACCCGGCCTCGCACACGTACGTCGGCTCGAAGCACAAGGCGTCGCACGAGGCCGGGATCGACTCGCGCGACCACCGCTTCCCTGCGGACACGGCGGAGAGCGTGATCCTCGATCTCATCGCCGAGCTGAACGCCGACGACGAGGTCGACGGCATCCTCGTGCAGCTGCCGCTGCCGGAGCACATGGACGAGCCGACGGTCCTGCGCGCCGTCGACCCGGCGAAGGACGTCGACGGCTTCCACATCCTGAACGCGGGGCGCCTCTACCTCGGCGAGCCGTTCCTCGTTCCGGCGACGCCCTCGGGCGTGATGGTGATGCTCGCGGAGCACGGCGTCGAGCTGAAGGGCAAGGACGCCGTCGTCATCGGCCGCAGCGAGATCGTCGGCAAGCCGATGGCGATGCTCCTCCTCGCCGAGCACGCGACCGTGACGATCTGCCACTCGCGGACGGCCGATCTCGCCGCGCACACGCGGCGAGCCGACATCCTCGTCGCGGCCGTCGGTCGTCGCGGGCTCGTCACCCCCGACATGGTGAAGCCGGGCGCGACCGTGATCGACGTCGGCGTCAACCGCACGGAGGAGGGCAAGCTCGTCGGTGACGTCGACCCGGCGGTGTTCGAGGTCGCAGGCCTCGATGACACCGGTTCCGGGCGGCGTCGGCCCGATGACGATCGCGATGCTCCTGCGCAACACGTTGACAGCTGCGCAACATCGTCGCGCGCAAGTTGCGGTTCCCGGCTCCTAGGCGCTAGCGTTCCGCCGTTGTGTCCATCGGCGTCGGCTTCGCAGGTGCTGGCGTCACGCTGTAGGAGGACAAGTAGTGGAGCAGGGCACCGTCAAGTGGTTTTCGAACGAGAAGGGCTACGGCTTCATCGAGCGCGAGGGTGGGGACGACGTCTTCGTCCACTTCTCCGCGATCGCGATGGACGGCTTCAAGACCCTCACCGAAGGCCAGCGTGTGGAGTTCGAGGTCGTCCAGGGTCCCAAGGGTGCCCAGGCCGCGAACGTCTCGGCAGCGGCGAGCTGACCGAACGCATATCGACGTAGTGGCGGGCTCCCGAGAGGGAGCCCGCTTCGTTTGAGAGGATCGCGGTCGATGGCGATATCGAAGGACGAGGTGCTCCACGTCGCGCGGCTCGCGCGACTCGCGCTGACCGACGAGGAGGTCGTGCGCCTCACCGAGGAGCTCGGCGCGATCCTCGACGCCGTCGGTGTCGTCGCCGAGCTCGACCTCGCCGACGTTCCGCCGACCTCGCACCCGCTCGACCTCGTCAACGTCTGGGACGAGGACGAGCCGCGCGACTCGCTTCCGCTCGACGACGTCTTTGCGAATGCGCCGGATCGCGACGGCGACCACTTCCGCGTTCCACCGACCGCGCATGATCGACACGCTGCGACTGACCGCGGAGGCGGCGATGGCGCTGCTCGAGCGCCGCGACGTGTCCGCCGCCGAGCTGCACGCCGCCTACCTCGAGGCGATCGCCGAGCGCGACGGCGAGCTCCACTGCTACCTGCGCACCTGCGACGAGCCGAACGGGGAAGGCATTCCGATCGCGCTCAAGGACGTCATCTCGACGAAGGGCATCGAGACGACGGCGGGGTCGCGGATCCTCGAGGGCTACACGCCCGTCTTCGACTCGACCGTCGCCGCGCGCGTGAAGACGGCAGGCCTCTCGGTCCTCGGCAAGACGAACACGGACGAGTTCGCGATGGGCTCGTCGACCGAGAACTCCGCGTGGGGGCCGTCGCGGAATCCGTGGGATCCCGCGCGCGTTCCGGGTGGCTCGGGCGGCGGCACCGCTGCCGCCGTCTCGGCCGGTCTCGCGCCGTGGGGCCTCGGCTCGGACACGGGCGGCTCGATCAAGCAGCCCTCTGCCCTGTGCGGGAACGTCGGCCTCCGGCCGACGTACGGGACGGTCTCGCGATACGGGATCGTCGCGTTCGCGTCGAGCCTCGACCAGATCGGGCCGGTCGCGAAGACGGTGCGCGACGTCGCGCTCCTCTACTCGATCATCGCCGGCCGAGATCCGCTCGACTCGACGACCGCCGAGCTCCGCGACACCGTGTCCCTTCCGGAGGGCGACTCGCTCGCCGGCGTGCGGCTCGCGGTGCCGAAGCAGGTCGGCGATCTCGACGCGATCGAGCCGGGCGTGCGCGCGGCGTTCGAGCAGGCGCTCGACCGTGCGCGCGAGCTCGGCGCAGAGGTGGGGGAGTGCGATCTGCCCCTCTCCTACCGCTACGGGATGCCGTGCTACTACCTCGTCGCGCCGGCGGAGGCGTCGTCCAACCTCGCGCGCTACGACGGTGTCCGCTACGGGCCGCGCGTCGACGGCGCGACGTACGGCGAGATGGTCGACCGCACGCGCGACGAGGGCTTCGGCCCCGAGCCGAAGCGCCGCATCATGCTCGGCACGTACGCGCTCTCCGCCGGCTACTACGACGCGTTCTACGGCCAGGCGCAGAAGGTGCGCACGCTGCTCATCCGCGAGCACCGGGAGGCGCTCGACGGATTCGACGCGATCGTGACGCCGACCTCGCCGACCGTCGCCTTCCCGATCGGGGACAAAGCCGCGGATCCGCTCGCGATGTACGCGTGCGACCTCCTCACGATCCCGTCCTGCCTCGCGGGACTGCCGGGGCTGTCCATTCCGTGCGGGCTCTCCGAAGGCCTGCCCGTCGGACTGCAGCTGATCGGCGCGCAGTTCGGGGAGAACGGGCTCTTCCGCATCGGGCACGCGCTCGAGCAGGCGATCGGATTCGACACCGTTCCGCGAGGTGGCGCGCGTGAGCTGGGAACCGGTCATAGGTCTCGAGATCCACGTCCAGCTCAAGACGAGGACGAAGATGTTCTGCCGCTGCCCCGTCGGCTTCGGCGCGGGGGAGAACACCCAGACATGCCCGGTCTGCCTCGGCTTCCCCGGCGCGCTTCCCGTGATGAACCGCGGCGCGATCGAGTGGACGATCAAGCTCGGGCTCGCGCTCGACTGCGAGATCGCCGAGCACGCCGTGTTCGCCCGCAAGAACTACTTCTACCCGGACCTCCCAAAGGGCTATCAGATCTCACAGTACGATCTACCATCTTGCACTAACGGTAATGTGATACTACCAACTGCAGACGGTGACCGTGTGATCGGGATTGTCCGCGCACATCTCGAGGAGGACGCGGCGAAGACGGTGCACGTCGGTGGCCGGACAGGCCGGATCGGCGGCGCCGACGCCTCGCTCGTCGACTACAACCGTGGCGGCACGCCGCTCGTCGAGATCGTCACCGCGCCCGACGTCCGCTCGGCGGACGAGGCGAAGCGCTTCCTCCAGCTGCTCGCGGCAGACGATCGTCGAGCTCGGCATCTCCGACGCGGAGATGGAGAAGGGAACGCTGCGCGTCGACGCCAACGTCTCCGTGCGACCGGCGGGCTCCGACGAGCTGCGGACGCGCACCGAGATCAAGAACATGAACTCCTTCAACTTCATCGCACGCGGGATCGAAGCCGAGGTCGAGCGTCAGATCGGCGTCTGGGAGTCGGGCGGCGAGGTCGAGCAGCAGACGTACGACTTCGACGCGGCGACGGGGACGCTCACGGCGCGCCGCTCGAAGGAGGAGGCCGACGACTACCGCTACTTCCCCGAGCCCGACCTCGTGCCCGTCGAGCCGCCGCGCGAGCTCGTCGACGCGCTGCGGGCGGAGGTGCCGGAGTCGCCTGCTGCGCGTATCCGCCGCATCGAGCCGGCGCTCGACCTCGAGCGCGCGACCGTGCTCGTGACCGGTGGGCTCGACCGGCTCTGGGACGAGACCGTCGCGGCCGGTGCCGAAGCCATGGCTGCGGCCAACGTCATCTCGAACACGCTCGTCGGCGCAGGAGTCGATCCCGACGCAGTGCCCGCTGCCGAGCTCGCGAGGCTCGTCGATGCGCGCGACCGCATCCCACGCGCGGCCTTCGACGAGGCGATCTCGAGGCTCGCCGAGCCCGGCTTCACGGCTGATCCCTACCTCGCGCAGGAAGCCGTCTCGGACACCGGCGAGCTCGGCCCGATCGTCGACCGGATCCTCGAAGAGAACCCCGGTCAGGTCGAGGCGTACCGCGGCGGCAAGGAGGGCCTGCTCGGCTTCTTCGTCGGCCAGGTCATGAAGGAGACGCAGGGGAAGGCCGACCCGCGCGTCGTGAACGAGCTCGTCCGCGAGAAGCTCGGCTGACGAACCGCCAACGGAGATCGTCGGCGGATCTTCGCGCCGGAGGCACGCGGGGGCCTCCTATCGGCTGGGAATCTCGAGCTCGCGACCGACGTAGAGGCCGGAGCTCTCAGCCTCGACGAACGGTGCCATCGCGCGCTGCCGTTCGGCCTCGACCTCAGACAGGCGGTAGCGCTCACGCGACTCGAACGAGTCCCAGACCGAGATGCCGACGACCTCGTTGCGGTCCTCCGAGAAGCACTCGTAGGCGCGAATCATCCCCTCCGGGAACGTGCTCGGACGCCACGCCTTGCGGAACTCCTCGTACGTGCCGGGCTTGATCGTCCGCGTAGTGATCCAGATGACCGACTGATCCCAGTCCACCTGCGGAACGTAGCGCAGGTTGCGCATGCGTTCCACCGTGGATCCGCAGGCGCTGGTCTCCGGGGCCGGACGTATCATCGACGGCGTGAACCGCACCCGGGTGTGGCTCGTCGTCTCGCCGGTCGTCGCGGCAGGTGTGCTCGTCGCTCATGCGCTTGCGTACCGGTTCACGTCGACCCCGACCGATCCGTTCCACGCGTATCTCGGGCACGCGCCGCAGATCCTGCTCCTCCTCGCGATCGCGGGCGTCGTGCTCGCCGGCTTCGGCGCACGTCGCGACGCGCCTCCTGCCGGCGTGTTCCCGCTCGTCGCGCTCGCGACGTTCGCGTTCAGGAGCACCTCGAGCGGATCGTCCACGGCGGCGGCATGCCGATCCTCGTCACATCGCCGGCGTTCCTCGTCGGGCTGGCGCTGCAGATTCCCGTCGCGCTCCTCGCCTGGGCGATCGCGCGCTGGTTGCTCGACGCCGTTCGGGCAGACCTCGCTCCGGCCAGCGGTCCGCCCACGACTCGCGTTCCCGCTCCTCGCGTTTCCGCGGGAGCACCGTGCGCCTGCGAGCTTCCGATCCTGCGGCTCGCGGGCCGCCCCTACGCCTTCCGTCCCGTTGATCACGGCGCCCTTCCGGCGCCCGACGGAAGAGGAGAAATCGTGAAAAAGATCGTGCTTGCGGCTGCGTGCGTGCTCGCGTCGATCGCGCTCGTCGGGTGCGGCTCGAACGACGGATCGACCGCGACGTCGACCGACGACGACGACCGAGCAGACGACGACGGAGACGACCACGGAGCAGACGACGACGACGGAGGCCGAGAAGCCGACCGAGGTGAAGATCGTCGTCGTCAACGGCGCCCCGCAGGGCGGCATCGTCCGGCAGACCGTGCACAAGGGCGACGAGGTCGTCCTCGTCGTGACCTCGGACGTCGCCGACGAGATCCACCTGCACGGCTACGACATGTCGCGAGACGTCGAGGCCGGCGGGACAGTCCGGCTGCCGTTCACCGCGACGATCCCCGGTCGCTTCGAGGTCGAGCTCGAGTGCGGGGGCGTGCAGATAGCGGATCTGACGGTCAACCAGTGATCTTCCTGGCTCACGGGATCGGCGGGGTCCGCGACCTGCCGGTCCCGCGAGTCGTTCTTCTTCACGACGGCGGCGATCGTGCTCGTCGTCTCCTTCGTCCTGCTCGGGCTCCTCTGGAAGCGACCGTTGCTCGAGCGCCACGCCGACGGCAGGCGGTTGCCGCGGGCGCTCGGCTCGTTCTTACTGTCGCGCCCGCTGCGGCTCGGCGCTGCAGACGGTCGCGGTCGCTTCTCTTCCTGCTCACGATGGCCACCGCGCTCTTCGGGACGACGGTCGCGCTCCTCAACTTCGCGCCGACGTTCATCTACGTCGTCTTCTGGCTCGGCGTCCCGCTGCTCTCCGTGCTGTTCGGGAACGTCTGGCGTGTGCTGAGCCCGTGGCGGGCGATCGCCGACGCCACGGTGCTGGTTGCTCGAGCGAGGCGGTCGCGAAGCGCGCCCGGTGCTCGAGTGGTCGGAGAGCTGGGGGCGGTATCCGGCCGCCGCGGCGCTGTTCTCGTTCGTCGCGCTCGAGCTCGCGAACCCGAACCCCGCGTACCCGCGAACGCTGGCGATCGCGGCCGCGCTGTACTCGTACTGGGCCCTTGCCGGGATGGCGGTGTACGGCCGTGACTCGTGGACGAGGACCGGCGAGGGCTTCGCTGTCGCCTTCGAGCTCCTGTCGCGGATCGCACCGTTCGCAGCGCGCGATGGCCGCATCGTGATCCGCTGGCCGTTCACCGGGCTGGGCGGTGCCGAGCCCATGCGGGGAACCCTCGTCTTCGTCGCCGTGATGCTCGGCTCGACGAGCTTCGATGGGTTCGAGAGGACGTCGACGTGGCAGAACCTCCTCGGGGACATCCGCGCGGATCTCGTGGAGCACCCGCAGCGGGTCGTGAACATCGCGACCACGTGCGTCAACATCGCCGGATTGGCAGCGTTCGTCGCGGGCGTCGCGATCACGTACATCGCGGCCGTCAGCGCGACGCGCGCTCTGACGTACACGCGACGGTCACTCGTCCCCGACTTCGTCCTGCCGCTCGTACCGATCGCAGGCGCGTACATGGTGGCGCACTACTTCTCGCTCTTCGTCCAGTACCTCCAGTTCATGGTCCCGCTCGTCTCCGATCCGTTCGGGCGCGGATGGGATCTCTTCGGGACGGTGGACTTCGCTCCGAACCTCGCGATCGTCTCTCCGACGACGATCTGGTACGTACAGGTCGGCGCGCTCGTCGTAGGGCACGTCGCGGGGCTTGCGATCGCCCACGATCGGGCGGTTTCGATCTTCCCGACCGCCGCCTTGCGCTGCGCTCTCAGTACCCGATGCTCGCGCTGATGATCCTCTACACGGTCGGTGGCCTGTGGGTCCTCTCGCGTGGGTAGTTGCGCACGGCGGGGTCCCCGGCGCCATCGCCGAGGGACTCATCGCCGTCGCGGTTCTCGCCCTGTTCGTTGCCGTGTGGCTTCGTGAACGGCGAGGGGGCGACGAATCCGGCGTAGAGAAGCACCGCCGCGACGACGATGGCCGGCGCTAGGGCGCCGATCCCGAGCCCCGCCAGCCCGCTTCCGATCCCGGCGACCGCGATTCCGGCGAGAACCAGGGCGTTGCCGACCGGACGCGACCGGAACGTAACGAGGGCGACGGCGACCACTGCGAGCGTGCCGAGCGAGTTGCCCAGCGATGGCAAGAACGCGCGCCGGCCACAGATCGAGCAGGTCCTGCGCCTCGGGGATCTCCGTACCGGTCGATGTCGCCTGGAGCGGGACGGCGAGAGCGATTCCGACCGCGAGTCCCACGTAGACGAGCGTGACGCGTGCGACCCAGCGCCACCCGACGAGCAGAAGCGACCCGGCTCCGAGTAGCGCGGCCGTGAGGAGCGCGCCGCCGAGGTAGTAAACGCGGAAGGCGGCGTCACTCCAGCCGGCTGCGGCGCCCCAGGCGAGTGCTCCGGCGGCGAGGGCGTACGCGCCGAGGCCGGCAGCCCAGACCGCGAGCTGAGGTGCCCGTCGTCTGCGGTAGCGGCGCAGGAGATCGCTCGAGAGCCGCAGCGTGATGAGCGCGGCCGCAAATGCGAGGAGCGCGTCCACGAGAGGACTGTATTGCGCTGCGAGTGCTGGGTACCATCACGCCGTGCTCGGCCGCCTCGCTGCGCTGCTCGCGACGTTCGTCGCAGCATCGGTGGTCGTGCTCACACCGCTCGAGGCTGCACCACTCCGCGACTACGCTGCTGCCGCCTGGACGATCCTTCCGCCCGGCGAGAACGGCAGCCTCGCGTTCGACGCGAACACGCGCGACCAGGCGAAGCTCTACGACGGGCTGACCCCGCTTCTCGGGAAGGTCACCGCCCAGGACATCCGGCGCTTCTTCAAGCCCGCACCGCTCGGTGCGCCGCCGCGTGCGGGATACAAGCGGGAGAGCCCACGCACGGGCGTGAAGATCTTCCGGGACGAGTTCGGCGTCGCGCATGTGAACGGGAAGACCGAGGCCGACGTCGCCTACGGCGCCGGCTGGGTGACCGCAGCCGATCGCGGGTTGCTCCTGCAGCTGATTCGCGGCCCTGCGCGGGTCGCGGCCCTCGACGTTCCCGGGCTCGATCCCCTGCGGCTGGCGCTGACCGGGAAGAGCTTCGTGCCGAGCCCACAGGCAGAGGCGTTCCTCGCCAATCAGATCGACGCGGTGCGCGCGCAGCGGACCGTCGGGCCGAAGATCCTGGCGCTGATCAACGCCTACGCCGCGGGGATCAACGGGTACTACAGGTCGAAGGGGATCCCGGCGACGCCGTTCACGGCGAACGACGTCGTCGCGTCCGCCGCGCTCATCGCCGCGCGTTTCGGCACGAACGGAGGCCAGGAGGTCGCAGAACGCCATGTTCCTCGACGCGTTGCGGAAACGGCTCGGAGACGCCGACGCCCGTCGTGTGTTCGCCGACCTGCGCGAGGCAAACGACCCGGAGGCTCCGGTGAGCCTTCCCGGCTCTTTCCCGCAGCAGACAGCCGTCTCGTCGCCGGCGCCGGGGAGCGTCGTCGTCGACGACGGGAGCTTCAAGGGTGCACCGCTCACCGTCCCCGCGTTCGCCTCGAACGCGCTGCTCATCGGCGCGAAGCGCTCCGAGACGGGCCACCCGCTCTTCGTCGCAGGCCCGCAGGTCGGCTACTTCTTCCCCGAGTTCTTCGCCGAGATGGAGCTCACGGGCGCCGGGTTCGACGTTCGCGGCGCGGTGTTCCCAGGCATACCGCTCGTCCTCGTCGGACGCGGCCCGGACTTCGCGTGGAGCGCGACCTCGTCGCAGGCGGACAACCTCGACCTCTTCGTCGAGACCCTGTGCGACGACGACCTGCACTACCTCTACCGCGGTCAGTGCGAGCCGATGCGGCACTTCTTCGCCGGGACGCTGAAGGCGCAGGGGCAGCCCGATCAGGAGGTCTCGTACTACGAGACGACGCACGGGCCGGTGATCGGGCTACGCGAGTGTCGCGGGCAAGCGCGTCGCGATCTCCCTCCAGCGCTCGACCCGTGGCCGTGAGCTGCTCTCGACGAAGGCCTTCTACGACCTGAACACCGGGCGCGTGACGTCCGCGAAGAGCTTCCTCTCGACCATGAACGGCGTCGAGTTCAGCTTCAACTGGTTCTACGCGGACGATCGCGACATCGCCGTGCTTCTCGAGCGGTCGACTGCCGATTCGTGCTCCGGGCACCGACCCGGCGCTGCCGACGATCGGAAACGGCGACTATGACTGGCGCGGCTTCGTCCCCTTCGCCGGGCACGCGCGAGGGATCAACCCGCCTTCGGGCGTGATCCTGAACTGGAACAACAAGCCGGCGAGCGAACGTGGGCGCGGCCGACGGGAACTTCTCCTATGGCTCCGTCCACCGTGTGGACCTTCTGCGCGCGGCGGTCGCCGAGCGCAAGAAGCACTCCCTGGTGACGCTGACGGGCGCGATGAACAAGGCTGCGACGCAGGATCTCCGTGCCGTTCGCGTATGGCCGATCATCCGGGCCGTGCTCCAGACGGGGGCCGCTCCAAGCGCACGCGCAGAAGCCGCGGCAGGCCTCCTCGACAGCTGGCGGGCGAGTGGGTCGAGCCGGCTCGACCGGGACCTCGACGGAAAGGTGGACGACCCTGGGGCCGCGGTCATGGATGCGGCGTGGCCGCGTCTTGCCGACGCCGTGCTCGCGCCGGTCCTCGGTCCTCTCGTCGACCGTCTCGCGGAGCTGCAGGGACGGAGCGACGACGCCGGCCCCGGAGGCTCGGCATACATCTCGGGGTGGTACGGGTACCTCGACAAGGATCTGCGCACCCTTCTCGGACGTCCTGTCCAGGGCGCATTCTCGCGCCGGTACTGCGGGGCAGGCGTTCTCGCGACCTGCCGCGAGGCGCTCTGGGCGTCGCTCGATGCCGCGGCTGCGGAGCTGGAAAGGACGCAGGGGGCAGCGCCGTCCAGTTGGCGTGCCGATGCCACTGCCGAGCGGATCCGTTTCACGTCGGGCGTCCTTCCGGACACGATGCGCTGGACGAACAGGCCGACGTTCCAGCAGCTGATGTCGTTCTCCTCGCACCGACCACGCTGACGCTGCTCGCGGCAGGATGCAGCGCCCGGGCGGCGACGGTCTGAGCCGTTCGTCGTCGCTACGCTCCGTGCGATGAGGAAGCGCTACCTCATGGCGCCGGGTCCGACCCCGGTGCCGCCGGAGGTGCTCGCCGCGAGCGCAGCGCCGGTCATCCACCACCGGGGTCCCGACTTCCGCGAGCTCATGCTCCGGACGCTCGCGCGCCTGCAGGAGGTGTGTCGGACACGGAACGACGTGCTCCTCTTCACCGCCTCTGGCTCAGGCGCTTTCGAGTCGGCTCTCGTGAATCTCCTCTCGCCGGGCGAGCGCGTGCTCGTCGTGACGGCCGGGGCGTTCGGCGATCGCTGGTGCTCGATGGCTTCCGCCCTCGGCGCCGATGTCCACGAGCTTCGGTACTCCTGGGGGGAGACACCGCAGCCGGACGACGTCCGCTCGCGTCTCGACGAGACCGGCGCGGAGGTCGTCGTCGTCGTCCATTCGGAGACGTCGACCGGCGTTGTCGCCGACGTCCAGTCGCTGGCCCGCGCCGGCCACGAGTCCGGAGCGCTCGTGCTCGTCGATGCCGTCTCGAGCCTCGGCGCGGTCCCGCTCGAGACCGACGCGTGGGGTCTCGACATCGTCGTTGCGGGCTCGCAGAAGGCTCTGATGACTCCGCCCGGGCTCTCGCTCTCGACCATCTCGTCGGCGGCCTGGGATCGATCGAGACGATCGGCGACGCCCCGTTTCTACTTCGACTGGGAGCGCATGCAGGCGGCCCTCGCGTCAGGCTCGACGCCGTTCACGCCTGCCGTGACACTCGTCGCTGCACTCGACGTGGCGCTTGGTCTCCTGCTCGAGGAAGGGCTCGAGGTCGCCTTCGCACGCCATGCCGCGCTCGGGCGTGCCTGCCGGGAGGGTGCGAAGGCGATGGGTCTGGAGCTGTTCTCGCCGGACGAGGAGCGATCGGCGGTGGTGACGGCGATCCTCACGCCGGACGGCGTCGACGCGAAGGAGCTCGTCCTCGAGCTGCGCGACCGCTTCGGGATCACGGTCGCCGGTGCTCACGGGGAGCTCGGGACGCGGATGTTCAGAATCGGGCACATCGGCTACTTCGACGTGCTCGACATCACGACGGCGCTCACGGCCGTCGAGACACTCCTCCTCGAGCGCGGCGCCGCGATCGAGCCGGGCATGGCAGCAGCGCGCGCCCTCGAGGCGTACGACGCAGCCGCACGTGTCTAGCCAGAGGGTCCTCATCCGGGAGCCGATCGCCGACTCGGGCCTCGAGCTCCTACGGAGCAAGTTCGACGTGGTCGAGGACGCCGAATCCGATCTCGCCGAGATCATCGGCGACGTGGATGCGATCGTCATCCGCTCGGCGACGACGATCGACGCGCCGCTGATCGAGCGCGCGAGCCGGTTGAAGGTCATCGGCCGCGCCGGCGTGGGCGTGGACAACGTCGACGTCGACGCCGCCACACGTCGCGGCATCGTCGTCGCGAACGCCGCCGAGTCGACCGTCGATTCGGCGGCCGAGCATGCGATCGCGCTTCTGCTCGCGCTCGTCCGCAACGTTCCTCAGGCGCACGGCGCGTTGAAGGCCGGTTCCTGGGAGCGAGCACGCTTCACCGGGGTCGAGCTCGCCGGGAAGACGTTGGGCGTGCTCGGGCTCGGACGGATCGGCCGCCAGGTTGCCCGCCGCGCGCTGGGTCTGGGCATGGGTGTGGTCGCCTACGACCCGTTCGTCGCCGTCGAGCGCTTCCGTGAGCTCGGTGTCGAGCCGGCCGGATCGCTCGACGCGCTGTACGCCGACGCGGATTTCATCACGCTCCATCTGCCACTGAACGACGAGACGAGACACCTTCTGGACGCAGCGGCGTTCGCGCGCATGCGTGACGGCGTACGCATCGTCAACGCCGCGCGCGGCAGTCTGATCGACGAGGAGGCCCTGGCCGATGCGATCCGCTCGGGGAAGGTCGCAGGCGCTGCGCTCGACGTCTTCGAGACCGAGCCGTACACCGGTGCGCTACTCGAGCTCGACGACGTCGTCGTCACTCCGCACCTCGCCGGCTCCACCACAGAGGCGCAGGACCGTGCCGGTGTCGTCATCGCGGAGCAGGTTGCGGCGGCACTCGAAGGACGGGTCGTCCGGACCGCGGTCAACATCCCCGTCGTGGATCAGCGCGAGCTCGAAGTGCTGGGGCCGTTCGTTCCCCTCGCGCTGAAGCTCGGACGACTCGCGATGGCGTTGGCGGCCACGTGGCCGTCTCGTATCTCGATCGCCGTCCACGGGCCGCTGTCCGAGCACGACACGCGGCTGCTGACGGCGGCTGCCCTGAACGGAGCCTTCCAGGGCCGGGTCGACGAGGCCGTCAATGAGGTCAATGCGCCGCTCATCGCCGCCGAACGCGGGATCGAGGTCTCCGAGCAGCGCTCTGCCGCGTCGCGGCACTACACGAATCTCGTGCGGGTCACCGTCGGCGGGGACGGGGAGGAGGTCGAGGTCGCCGGCACGACGGTTGGTCCGGAGCACCGGCTCTTCCTCGCAGCAGCCCTCGGCTTCTCGATCGACATCGAGCTCGCCCCGCACATGGCGTTCCTCTCGTACGACGACATCCCCGGGGTCATCGGAAGGGTCGGGACGATGTTCGGGCAAGCAGAGGTCAACATCGCGAACATGGCCGTCTCGAGAACGACGGAGGGCGGCAAGGCGCTCATGGCGTTCTCGATCGACTCGCCTGCCCCGGAGGCACTCGTTGAGCGCGTCGAGGCGTCCGGCTTCGACGACGTCCGCTTCATCAGCCTTGGCTGAGGTACCGAGCCTCGGTGCGCGTGGCGGCGGGTGGGTCGTGCTGCAGTTCGCGTTGATGCCGGTCGTGATCGCAGCCGGTCTCGTGGGCGAGCCGTGGCCCGATTCCGTCTCCCGCGTCCTGTCGGTCGTCGGCGCCGTCCTGGCCGTGTGCGGCGTAGTGGTCGTGTTCCTCGCCGCGCGCGCTCTCGGACGAAGCCTGACGCCATACCCACGTCCGCTCGACCGCGGCGACATCGTCGAAGCGGGTCCGTACCGACTCGTCCGGCATCCGATCTACTCCGGCGGCGTTCTCTTCTTCGCCGGGTTCTCACTCGCCTTCTCGCCGTGGGCACTCGCCGTGGCCGTCGTGCTCGCGGTCGTCTGGGGGCTCAAGGCTCGCGTCGAGGAGCGTTTCCTGCAGCAGCGCTACCCGGGGTACGACCGCTACATGGCGAGCACGCGCTACCGCGCTGTTTCCCTTCGTCTACTGACGCGCGGGAGGTAGGCTGCGGGCGTGGCAGGGGCGTGGCCGGAGCCCGTCGAGCGGGTGTCCTCCTTCCTCCGCGAATCGGGAGCCGAGGCGCGCATCCAGGAGTTCCCGGAAGGCACGCCGACTGCGCAGGACGCAGCCACGGCGGCGGGCTGCGAGCTCGGGCAGATCGTGAAGTCGCTCGTGCTCGTGTGCGACGAGCGGCCGGTCGTCGTCTTCGTGCCTGGAGACCGCCGCTGTGATCCCGACAAGGTCGCTCACGCGCTCGGCGCCGGATCGGCGCGCGTCGCGAAGGCTGCCGAAGTGGAAGCGACCACCGGGTTCGCGCCCGGTGCCGTGGCGCCGTTCCCGCTTCCCGAGGTCGACACACTGCTCATGGAGCGCGCGCTCTACCGACACTCGCTCGTGTGGGCGGGCGCGGGATCGTCGCAGCACATGCTCGCCATCAGCCCCACGGACCTCGGCCGCCTCTCGCGTGCGCGGCCGATGGACGTCGTCACCGACCGTTCGTGATGGCTGCCCGGCGATACCGCGCTGCGCGGGAGGCGCCTGCGACCCATCGCCGGATCGGTGGATATCACCGGGCAGCCATCTACGATTCGACCAAACCAAAGGAGAGCTGACTCCGATGCAAGAGACCGAGAAGATCTGGATGAACGGCGAGCTCGTCGACTGGGCCGACGCCAAGATCCACGTCGCCTCGCACGGGCTCAACTACGGCTCCGGTGTATTCGAGGGCATCCGCTGCTACGACACTCCGCGGGGCCCGGCGGTCTTCCGCCTCACCGACCACCTCGTACGCCTGCAGAACTCGGCCAAGGTGCTCTACATGGACCTCCCGTACACACTCGAGGAGATCCGCTCGGCCGCGCACGAGGTGATCGTCGCTAACGGGCTCGCATCCTGCTACCTGCGGCCGGTCGCCTTCTACGGGTACGGGGAGCTCGGCGTAGCCTCGACCGGGAACCCGATCGACGTCGTGATCATCAGCTTCCCGTGGGGGGCCTACCTCGGCGAGGACAGCCAGACGCTGGGCATCTCGGCGAAGATCTCGAGCTGGGAGCGAGTGGGGCCGAACGTCATTCCGCACGTCGCCAAGGCGACCGGGATCTACCTCAACTCGATGCTCGCGACGATGGAGGCGCGCCGCGCGGGGTACGACGAGGCGATCATGCTCTCGCACGACGGGTACATCGCGGACGGGCCGGGCGAGAACGTCTTCG
Organism: uncultured Gaiellaceae bacterium; assembly: GCA_963709715.1. GTDB lineage: Bacteria > Actinomycetota > Thermoleophilia > Gaiellales > Gaiellaceae > GMQP-bins7. The sequence continues at coordinate 10,091 of CAVPXQ010000004.1, read as the reverse complement.
CCGTCAAGGGCGGTGTCCTGTACACGCCGCCGCTCGCGATGTCGATCCTGCCCGGGATCACGCGCGACACGATCATCCAGATTGCGCAGGATCTCGGTCACCGCGTCGTGGAAACGACCCTGATCCGCACCGATCTCTATCTCGCCGACGAGGTGTTCCTGGTGGGGACTGCGACCGAGGTCGCGCCAGTGCGATCGGTGGACGACCGCGAGATCGGCGTCGGCCCTGTGACGCGCGAGTTGCAGCAGGCGTATCTCGACACGGTCCACGGCCGCAGCGAGCGCTGGAGCCACTGGCTCGACGTGGTCGAGATGACACCTTCAGCTGCGTAGTGGCGGCCGTCCGAACGATTCCGCTCTCGAGCCCGTGGCTCGACGAGCGGGAGGAGGAGCTCGTCACGGACGTCCTCCGTTCAGGCCGGCTTTCGCTGGGCCCGACGATCGAGCGCTTCGAGGACGCGTTCGCCGACGCCGTCGGGGCGCCGTACGCGGCGGCCGTCTCGAGCGGGACGGCCGGCCTGCACCTCCTCTGCGTCACGGCGGGTGTCAGCCCCGGTGACGAGGTCGTCACCTCTCCGTACTCGTTCGTCGCTTCGGCGAACTGCGCGATCTACGAAGGGGCGACCCCGGTCTTCGCAGACGTCGACCCGCGCACTCTGAACCTTTCGCCGGCGGCCGTGGAGGCGGCGCTCACGGAGCGCACGCGTGCTGTCGTCGCGGTCGACATCTACGGGTATCCGTGCGAGCTCGACGAGCTCCGGGCACTATGCCAGGCGCGGGGTGTCGCGCTGATCGAGGATGCCTGCGAGGCGCTCGGAGCCCGGTACAAGGGCGGGCGGCTCGGTTCGCACGGCCCCTCCGCCGTCTTCGCCTTCTACCCCAACAAGCAGATGACGACGGGCGAGGGCGGGATGGTGACGACGCATTCGGAAAACGAGTGGCGCCTCCTGCGCAGCCTTCGCAACCAGGGTCGCGCCGATTCCGGCGGCTGGCTCGAGCACGCCCGGCTCGGTTTCAACTACCGCATCGACGACATCCGCGCGGCCATCGGCATCGGTCAGCTCGAGAAGCTCGACGCCATCCTCGAGGGGCGATCCGCGGTTGCCGCCCGCTACGGGGAGCTCCTGGGAGACATCCCCGAGCTCGCGCTCCCCTGCGCCGACGACGCGGACCACGAACGCTCGTGGTTCGTGTACGTCGTCACGCTCCCGGCACATGCCGATCGGGAGTCGGTGATCGCCTCTCTCTCCGAACGTGGTGTGCAGACGGCCCGCTATCTGCCCTGCATCCATCTCCAGCCGTACATGCAGGAGCGCTTCGGATATCGCGTCGGGCTGTGCCCGGTGGCCGAGGAGCTGGCCTCACGGACGCTCGCGATCCCCTTCCACGCGCGTCTCGACGAGGACGACCAGGCCTACGTCGCAGACGCGCTCCGCGGCGCGCTTCCCGAGTCGTGAGCTGCGCGTTGAGCGTGTCTTGAGCGGCTGGATCGAGGCTTCCTCCGATGAGCGTGAGCCGACGAACTGACGGCACGCAGGCGTTGACAACGCAGGGCGAGGCGCTCGCGACCTGGGGCATGTGGGCGTTGGTTGTCGCCTGCGTGGTCGTGACGTACAGCCGGCTTGATCCTGCCGAGACGTACCACGTGCACCGCGAAGGGATCGTCGGCGGCCTGAGCCGCGCGGTGACCGTGATCAATTTCCCGATTGGGCTCGTCGCCATCGCCCTTGCCCTGATCGCCGTCGCTGCCCTCCCGCGCACGGCCTGGTTGGTTGCCGCGCCAGCGATCGTCCTCTGCGCGATGATCCCGTTCTTCAACACGCAGAGCAATCTCGACGCGCACTGGGGCAACGCGCTCCCCGCGGTCGGGGTGGGTATGGCACTTGGCCTCACCGTCGCGGCTGCACGCCGGGCCGGATCCTCCTTCGCACCGCGACGTCCCTGGGACGGCGTACGGCTAGTCATCGCCGCGGTCGTCCTGCTCGTCTCGCTTCCGTGGTTCGCCGCCGAGCTCGGCTTCCACTTCCCCGGCGACGTGTTCATGGGCGAAGAGCTGGGTAGGGAGAAGGATGGAACGGTCATCGCCGCCGTCCATCTCGGGCATCACCACGGCCAGGACGGCGCACTGCTGCTCGTCTCGGCGCTCGTCCTGTCGCGGGTCGCGATCGCGCCGGCGCGTCTGCGGATCGTCGTCCATGCGGCCCTTGGAGCGCTCCTTGCCTACGGCGCCGTCAACATGGTCCAGGACGCGTGGAACGAGCAGCTCTACAAACGTGACTGGACCGACGCGAGCATCCCCTCCGCGATCCTCCCGGCACTTACCCCGATCTGGCTGGTCGTCGTCGGGCTTGCCGTTCTGTCCACTTTCGTGCTGCTGCGCGAGGACAAACGCTCGCCGTCATACTCCGCCGCATGACCGCGGCTCGCATGGTCTTCCTGGGGTTCGGGAAGTACGCACGCGCCGACAAGATCTACGCACTCGAGCCGATCACGGGTGACGATCGTGGTGGCGGGCGCCGGACACGCGTCTGGATCGAGGGTGTGGCAGATGCGCTCGTCGCATCGCGGACCGAGCGGACGATCCTCCACGACATGGGCCACGAGGCAGGCGACACGGTGCTGCTCGACGGCGCGCTCGATCTGGCAGAACGCCTTGCCGCGGCCGCGGAGGAGGGTCGCGTCGACCTCGGGGACCTCGGACGGCGCGCACGGAAGCTTCTGGAGGCGACGGCCCGACCGGCCGAGACCGAGCCGCTCTTCTGACAGCTCCGGACGGCTTCTTCGAGCGCGACGTTCACGCGGTCGCGCGGGAGCTCATCGGCTGGACGCTCCTCGTGGACGGCGTGGGCGGCGTGATCGTCGAGACGGAGGCGTACTCCTCCGACGACCCCGCGAGCCACTCGTACTCCGGCCGGACGAGGCGAAACGCGACGATGTTCGGTCCGTCCGGGAGGCTCTACGTCTACCGCTCGTACGGGGTCCACTGGTGTGCGAATCTCGTATGCGAGCCGGATGGCGTCGGCGCGGCGGTGCTTCTCCGCGCGCTCGAGCCGACGCATGGGCTCGGGCAGATGAAGAGACGGCGCCACATCGACGATCCGCGGTTGCTCGCTTCCGGGCCGGGCCGCCTGACGCAGGCGCTCGGCCTCACGTCCGAGCACGACGGCTGCGATCTCTCGGCTGCGCCGTTCGCGCTCATCATGCCCGGCGAGTGCGCCGCCGTGATCACCTCACCACGTGTGGGGATCACGAGAGCGGCCGAGGCGGAATGGCGCTACTCGCTCGCCGGCTCTACTTTCGTGAGCCGTCCCCGACCACGAGCGTGACGCGGAGTCCCCGCCCGATCGCGACGCCGGGATCCGGTCTCTGGCGGATGACGGTGCCCGCGCGCCCAGGCGCGGTCTTCGCGCGTAGGCGAACCTTTAGCCGCGCAGCCTCGCGTTGCACGTCCGCGATGCTCGACCCGACGAAGTTGGGCAGCATGCCGTGCTCCGCCTTGGAGACCCAGATCGTCACCGAGTCGTGCGCCGAGAGTCCGCCCGAACGCGGGTCCTGGCCGACGACGATCCCGGGCAGCTTTCCGACCTTCGCGGGCGCGTAGGCGACGTTCGCCTCGAGGGGCTGCGCGCGGAGCGTCGCCTCGGCGCCGGCCCTCGTCATGCCCACGACGAGGGGAACCGACACCTCGTTCGGCTTGCAGTCGGCCTCGGTGTCGGGGCCTTCTCCGGAGAAGTAGGCCACGAGTCGTGATCCACGGCAGTACCCGTTGTCGAGCTGCCACTGGCCGTCGCGGCGAACGACCCAGGTCGAGGCGCCTCCGAGGTACGGGGGCAAGTCGAACGAGTGCGTGTCGTCCTCGTCCGTCTGCTCGACGAACGCCTTCCAGATCATCGCGGGCAGCGTTCCGCCTGCCACCGGCTCGCCGTGGAACTCGGTGAGCATCGGCTTCAGCGCATCCGGGTACCCGACCCACACGGCGACGACGAGCTCCGGCGTGTATCCGACGAACCATGCGTCACCGTAGTTGTCCGTCGTACCGGTCTTCCCCGCGATCTCGCGACCGGGGATCGCGGCGCGCTTACCGGTCCCGACGCGAACGACCTCTTTCAGGATCTGCGTGAGGAGCTCGGCGTGACCCTCGTCCATGACTTGCCGCGGGATCGGAGCGTCGGTGTCGACCCGTGGCGACTGGAATCGCGCGACCTGCTCGACGACGCGCGGCCGGTTGCCGAACTCTGCGCTGTCGACCCGACGCCCGTCATTCGCGATCGTGGAGTAGGCGCGCGCCATCTCGAGCGGGCTCACGGCGCCTGACCCGAGGCCGATCGAGAAGTACGGCGCCAGGCGGCTCTTGATGCCGAGGTCGTGTGCCGTCTTGACGATCGCTTTCGGGCCGACGAGGTCGGTGAGCTGCGCGTACACCGAGTTGTCCGAGGACACGATCGCGCGGGACAGGTTCACGCGTCCGAGGTACGTGTGGTCGTAGTTGGTCACCTTCCAGATGCGGTCACCCGCGTCGATCGAGACGGGCTTCGACTCGAGCTCGGTCACCGGCGAGATGCCCTCGCCCATTGCCGTAGCGAGCACGATCGGCTTGAAGGACGATCCGGGCTGGCGCTTCGCCTGCGCCGCGAGGTTGAACTGGCTCCGTCGGAAGTTGCGTCCGCCGAACATCGCCTTCACGGCGCCCGTCTGCGGGTCGATCGCGACAAGGGCTGCGGCAGGCCCGTCCAGGCTCGGCAGGATCTTCTCGATTGCCGCACGTGCCTTGAGCTGGAGATCCAGGTCGATAGTGGTCGTGACCTTCAGGCCCCCGCCGAACACCCGACCGGCGCCGTAGCGCCGAACGAGCTCGTCCTTCACGTAGTTGACGAAGTACGGGGCCGGGCCCTGCGTGCCCGACAGCTGAATGTCCTCGGGGAGCGGGAGCGCGACCTCGTCCGCGCGCTTGAACTGACGGTCCGTGATCTTCCCCTGCTGGAGCATCATCTGGAGGACGTGCCGCCGCCGGAGAATCGCATTGCGCGGGTTGGAAGCGGGGTCGTACAGGGACGGATCGGCCGGAATCCCGGCCAAGAGGGCCGACTCGGCCAGCGTGAGCTCCTTGGCGCTCTTCTTGAAGTACGCCCGTGCGGCCTGCTGGATGCCGTACGCGCCGTGCCCGAAGTAGATCGTGTTGAGGTACGCGGTGAGGATGCGGTCCTTGCTCCAGCGCTGCTCGAGCTGCCACGCGAGCGCCGCCTCGCGAACCTTGCGAGCGAGCGTCCGCTCGTTGCGGATGTATGCGTTCTTGACGAACTGCTGCGTGATCGTCGAGCCGCCCTCCACGATGCTCTGCTGGCGTACGTCCTGCCAGAGCGCGCGCGCGACGCCGTGAACGTCGATGCCGTTGTGCTCGAAGAAGCGCTGGTCCTCGACCGAGACGATCGCCTGCCGCATGATCGGCGCGATGTCCTCGGTGTCCACGAGCACGCGCGCCTCGTCGCCCCGGAGGATCGCGAGCACGGTCCGACCGTTCGACGCATAGACGACGCTGTCGACGTCCGAGTGCTGCGCAGCCGGGTCGAGGGCGGGGATCTCGCTCGCGACCGCGCGGACGAGGCCGAACGTGAACGAGAGCGCCGACGCCGCGAAGAGGACGAGCAGGAGCGCCGCAAGACGACGCTTGCGAACCCGGCGCCGCGGACGCGGCGTCCCCTTCTTCACCGAACCCGCAAGGGCGCAGATTCTATCCTCGGCGGCGCGAATCTCCGGCGCTCAGATGGTGCGAACAACCGGAGCTGCACATTCGGCAGCTCCTGTCGCGTGAAGACGGTCGCGACCGCAAGCGGACGCGGGGACCGGTCAGACTGGCAGCGTGCCGAGGATCGGCTCGGACGTCGGTTCATCGACGCCACCCTCGGCCTCGACCGTGACGAGCACGACCTGCCCCGCGCCGATGGTTCCGTCGACGCGGCACGATCTCGCGCCCGTCCTGACCGGGGAACACGCCGGCGGGCTTCGGACTCTCGCCCTGCGAGGCGACCCACATCTCGTAAGTCTTCCCTGCCGGGGCAGGGTCGAGGTCGTCGACGACGAGAACGGCCCTGCCGTCGGCGCCGACGACGAGGTGTCCAGCTCCTTCCGCGAGCGCAACGGATGCGCGCGGCGGGATCCGCAAGCACGGCGGCCGCCGCCTGCTGCCGCGCGAGCGCCGCCCGCGTCGTCGTCGAGGTCGTTCGAGAGCTTCGAGCCCCACAGCGCCGAGTGCCAGGGCGACGACTGCCGCGACGGCGGCAACAGCTCGCGAGGACGGGAGCGAGGCGTCGCCGGCGCGGCTCGAACGGAACGACGTTCTGGGGCGTCTCGGCGCGTGCGTCCACGAGGATCCGCTCGCGGAGCGCGGGGCTCGGGGCAGGCCCCGAGGCCGCCGACCGCGAGCGCCTCGGTCGTCTGCCAGAACGACGAGAGCTCCTGCCGGCAGCGCTCGCAGTCGGGAGGTGCGCCTCGTACGCCGCGCGCTCGTCTGCGTCGAGCGCGTCGAGCGCGTACCCGGCTGTCAGCTCGTGAATTCCGGTTTCCATGATCCTTCCTCTGCCGATTCGTCGAGGAGCTCGCGCAGGCGTGCGAGCCCGCGAACATCCTGCTCTTGATCGTGCCGAGCGGCACGCCGAGCCGCTCGGCGAGCTCGGACTGCGAAAAACCGCCGTAGTAGGCGAGCTCGAGCGCCTCGCGCTGAACATCGGGGAGCTGGCGCAGCGCGGCCTGCACGCGCTCGCGCTCGAACCGCAGCCATGCCGCCTCTTCGGTCTGCTCGGGTGCCTCGCCGAGCGGAGAGTCGTCGGTGAGCGGCTCGGCATGCCGGCGCTCCTCCCGGCGCACGAGATCGACTGCGCGGCGGTGGACGAGCGTGAGGATCCAGGTGCTCGCCTTCGCGCGCTCTGCTCGGTACGTCGCTGCGGTCCGCCAGACCTGGAGGAATGCCTCCTGCACGGCGTCCTCCGCGTGACGCTCGTCTCGCAGAACGCGAAGCGCGAGCCCGTATGCGATGCGACCGACACGGTCGTAGAGCTCGCCCAGCGCGTCCTCGTCGCCACGGGCGACGAGCGCGACCAGTGCCTCGTCGGAGAGGTGGGCGTGATGCTTGCGCACGGCGAAGCGATCCTGCGACCCGGGCAACGCTAACACGGTGGACGCGCGTGCCACCATGCCGCCTATTCGCTCGCGCCGCTCGCCCGGTTCGGTCGAACCGACTCGTCAGCTACGGCTTGGAAGTCGTACGCGGCACCGTCTGGGCGCCCGCCCGGCGTCTGTCCCGAGTTCGGTCACGCGGTAGGCTGCTCGCCCGTGGAGCAGCTGCTGACGGTCGACGACGCGGAGCGGCTGGCCGAGCAGGCGGTCACGCCCGAGGCCTGGAGCTACATCTTCGGCGGTGCCGGCGACGAGCGGACGCTGCGCTGGAATCGCGAGGCGTTCTCGGACTTCCGCTTCCGGCCGCGCGTGCTCGTCGACGTCTCGTCGGTCTCGACGGAGACGACGGTTCTCGGCACACCCGTCTCGATGCCAGCCCTCGTGGCACCGATGGCCTTCCAGCAGATCGCGCACGAGGAGGGCGAGCTCGCGATGGCACGCGGAGCCGCGGCAGCCGGAACGCTCATGTGCGTCTCGACGGTCGCGACTGCGACTCCGACGGAGATCGCGGAGGCTGCCCCTGGAGCTCCGCGGTGGCTCCAGATCTACGTCTTTCGCGATCGCGACGTCTCTGACGGGGTCATCGAGCAGGCGCTCGAGGCAGGGTTCTCGGCTCTCGTGCTGACGGCAGACCTGCCCGTGTACGGCATCAGGCATCGCGAGGCGCGCACCGGGTTCGAGGCGCCCGAGGACGATGTTCCGGCCATAGTCACGGCGCGCGAGCGCGGCGGCGAGAAGGAAGGGCATCACCCGCTGGGACTACTCGAGTCAGGTCTCGAGTGGGACTACGTCGCGGATCTCGTCGAGCGTTGGAAGGTGCCCGTGCTCGTCAAGGGCCTCGTCACCGCTGAGGACGCGATCCTCGCCTGTGAGCACGGTGCATCCGGCGTCGTCGTCTCGAATCACGGCGGACGACAGCTCGACGCCACGATCCCCTCGCTCGGGGCGCTGCCCGAGGTCGTCGAAGCTGTCGGCGACCGGGCCGAGGTCTATCTCGACGGAGGCGTCCGCCGCGGAACCGACGTCGTCATGGCGCTCGCGCTCGGAGCTCGAGCCGTTCTCGTCGGGCGGCCGGCGCTGTACGGCCTCGCATTCGGAGGCTCGAAAGGGGTGGAGCAGGTGCTCGAGATCCTTCGCGACGAGATCGAGAACGCGCTCGCCCTCCTCGGCTGCCGCTCGCCGCACGAGGTCACGCCCGCTCACATCCGCCCGGCGTAGCGCGATGGGGATCGCGGAGCTCACGCGGAACGCGGTCGACGTGCTTCCGGAGGAGGCGCTCGACGAGAAGCTGCGGCTGGGTCGCCCGCTCCGGGTGAAGCTCGGAATCGATCCCACTGGCCCGGACATCCATATCGGCTTCGCCGTGGTGCTCAGACGGCTTCGTGCGTTCCAGGATGCGGGGCACATCGCTGTCCTCATCGTCGGCGACTACACGGCCAGGATCGGCGATCCGTCGGGGCGTTCGAAGGAGCGCCTCGTGCTCCCCGACGAGGTGCTGGACACCAACGCGAAGCTCTTCGCGGAGCAGGCGTACCGAATACTCGACCGCGAGCGAACGGAGATTCGCTTCAACGGCGAATGGTTGGGCAAGCTGGACTATGCGGAGATCGTGCGTCTGACGAGGACAGGCACCGTTGCACAGCTGCTCGAGCGCAACGACTTCCGTGAGCGGTTCGCGGGCGGCGCGCCGATATCGGTCTCCGAGCTGCTGTACCCGTTCGCACAGGGCTACGACTCGGTCGCAGTCGAGGCCGACATCGAGGTCGGCGGTACCGACCAGCTCTACAACCTGCTGATGGGCCGAGACGTCATGGCGCAGTACGGGCTCTCTCCGCAGATGGTCATCACCTACGAGCTCCTCGTCGGCACGGACGGCGTGGAGAAGATGTCCAAGTCGACCGGCAACTACATCGGAATCGACGAGGCGCCCGAGGAGCAGTTCGGGCAGGTCATGTCGATTCCGGACAGCGCCCTCGACCAGTGGTGGCGGCTGTGCCTCGACCGAGACGCTTCGACCGGCGAAGCCATGGAGTCCAAGCTCGCGCTCGCTCGAGGCATCGTCGAGCTCTATCACGGTGCTGATGCTGCCGCGGCGGCCGAAGCCCACTTCACGCGCGTGGTGCGTGAGGGCCTCGCGCCCGACGACGTGCCCGAGCACACGCTCCCGGCCGGAGATCCTCTCCATCTGCCGGCGGTTCTGGCGGACACGTTCGGCCTGTCCACGAGCGAGGCACGCCGCCTGATCCAGCAAGGGGCCGTGCGTGTCGACGGAAGGCAGGTCGACGACCTCGAGCTTCCACGCTCGGAGCTTGCAGGAGCACTCGTCCAGGCCGGGAAGCGCCGGTTCGCACGGCTCGTCGGCTGAGCCCGAGAGGGCCAGGAACGGCTTGGTTGACAGGAGAAACTCCTGTGCTACGATCCTTCGGCCCTCCGCGAGGAGGGTGCAGGAAGCCTGTAACTCGACAAGGAGAAGCCTTCGAGCGAGCGGATACGACCTTCGTTGTGTTCCGTCCCCGAGGGCCTCTGGTGCGAGTCAGAGGTTTTTTGTTGCCTCAGTGCCAGCATGAGCTGGTGCCGGCGCGGTCTTTGAAAACTCAACAGCGTGATACGTCGAGACCGCTCTCGGGCCTCAGCCCGTGAGCGGAAATGAATCCGTCTTCTTTTCCTTTGGAAGACGATCGGATCAGACTTGCTCTCGAGCTCCATGTACGAGAGCGATAAGTCTCTTCACGGAGAGTTTGATCCTGGCTCAGGACGAACGCTGGCGGCGCGCTTAACACATGCAAGTCGAGCGAGAACCGGGGCTTCGGCCCCGGGGACAGCGGCGAACGGGTGAGTAACACGTGGATAACCTGCCCTCGGCACCGGGATAGCCCGGGGAAACTCGGATTAATACCGGATGGCCATTCCGGCTCTCGAGCC
>CAVPXQ010000003.1:0-210670 GCA_963709715.1 uncultured Gaiellaceae bacterium | reverse complement strand
CTTCTTCGTCTCGTCGGAAAATACGAGGCCACGCATCCCACGAAGTAGACGACCTTGGCATGTTCTTTCTGATGCAGGTGTTTGGGGACCTCCGGCAGGTCTTGCAGCCACATCGCCCGATTTTCGTTCGGATCTCCCAGAATGTTATGGGCGGTGCCCAAGGTCTCCGCCAGCCGATTGAGGCTCTGACGCTCCCCTTTCTCCACCATGAAACCCCGCGCGGCGATTCGCAGGTCTTTCGTTTCAATGAGGGCCGGGCATACCGTTGCACACCTTCCGCATAATGTGCAGAGGTAGGAATGGCCGGAATAATCTTTCAGGAGAGCTGCCTGGTCTTTCCGGTCGGCGAGCATCGCCGCCGGAAACCCATACGTCTTCCGGAGATGCGCTTTGAGGTTCGAGAAGAAGCCCCCCATCGTCGTCTCCAGCTGTTTCGTCTGCCCGTACACCGGACAAACCTCGACACAACTGCCGCATTTCACACACGCGTCAAGAGCGATGAGGTCCTTGACAGAAAGAGCCAAGGGGGTTTTTCGGGAGCCCTGCCCAAATGCCTCCCTGGGCATCAGGCGGACGAACATCCCCACAGGGATGGTGAGGATGTGCCAGAGCTTCTTATTGTAAGGGATCGCCGCAACGAGAGAAGCGAGGAAGAGTCCGGAGATCGACCAGAGGGGATAGTTAAGGGCAGGCCAGGGCAGCCCCAGGGGGGCCAGGATCTTGCTCACTCCAAACGACACGAACCAATACCGGGCCACGGGGTCCGGAATGGCGTACGCGAGGATGCTCGTGGCCTCGCAGAAAAACCGGAGGACAAACCAACCCCCCAAGAGGTTTACAGCCAGAATATCTCCAAGGGATGTCTTCTGAACGGCGACGCCTTCACAATGAATCGCCGATAGATGGCAATCAGCTCTCCCGTCAGGATCATCGCCCCAAAGAGATCGAAGAAAATGGCAAACAATGCGTCAGCGGTGGTTAGCGAGTTACCGGCGAAGTCGCGAAAATAGTAGAAGTCACAGAAAGGGGCATAAAGAAACCTGAGGAGATGTGGAAACTCTCGGAATTGGTCCATCATCTCGACCTTCAGATGTCCCGCGATGAGAATGCCCGGGTATCCGACCATGATCAAAACCTTCATCAACCATCTCAACTTGTCCTGGCCGAAAAGGGTCCTCTGGAAGATACCCTCCAAAAAGAGGATGTCAAGAAACTTCAAAATCTTCCGGCTCAAGAGGGTTGAGAAAAGCCCCTTAAGAAGGGCCGTCCATTCCCATCGCCCCTGCCAGTAGAGAAACAGCCTCAGGGCGATCCCGATGAAGAAAAAGGATGGCACCCGCCATAAAAAAAGTCACAAATAAGGGTTGTACATCCATTTAATATAAACCTCCTTGGTTAGTGTGAACGGGTCCCCCGCCGGCTCATTCCCTTTGCCGCACACCCCTGGCTACTGATCTCAAAGCCCGGCCCAAGGGGGCAAACTCTGATTGAGAGAAAGGTTACTCAGCGGATTGACCCGGATCTTCGGAAGAATGAGTGGTTGGACCATATCTATTTTTATAATATGATTCTGCGAGGAACTCCAGCCCTTGGGATGACATCACCGGTGAGGACCGATTCTTAACGTGCGAGGAATGCTCTGGGTCTCCATTGAAAAAAGCTGGGACATATCTCATAATAAGTTTATTATTCTAGTTTGCGAAGGGACGTCCGCTTAATGATTGATTCTAAAAACCTAGATCCGGAGTTCAAGTCTCTGATTGCCAAAGAGCCGGGAGGAGAAAACATAACGAAATGTTTTTCCTGCGGGACCTGCACGGCCGGGTGCCCGGTCCGGGAGGTCACTGACCGCTACAACCCTAGGAAGATCATCCGAATGGCCCTCCTTGGAATGAAGAAGGAAGTTCTTTCCAGCCAATTCATCTGGCTCTGCTCCTCCTGCTACACCTGTCATGAGCGATGCCCGCAGAACGTGAAAATCCCCGAGCTAATGAACGCCATCAAGAACATCGCGGTGAGGGAGGGACATCTCCCTTCAGCGATGAGGGCCCAGATGGATCTCCTCTTCCTTCGGCCGCCTTCTCGAAATCACTGAATTCGAGAATGATAAGAGAAAGGATCTGGGCCTCCCCCTCCTTCAGGAAAAGACGGAAGAGATCAACACGCTCTTTCGCAGACTGGGGCTCCTCGAATGAAGAATAGACTCGATCGATCGCCCTTCCCGTCCGTCCTATGCCTTTTTCCTGGGGTGCACGGTCCCGGTACGGGCCGCCAATTACGAGCTTTCCGCAAGGAAGGTCGCCGAGCGGCTGGGAATCGAGCTCGCAGACATCCCGGAATTCAGTTGCTGCGGATATCCGATCAAGTCGGTCAACCATCACGCTTACCTCCTGATGGCGGCCAGGAATCTGGCCCTTGCCGAAGCGAAAGGCCTTTCTCTCTGCACGCTCTGCAGCGCCTGCTGCGGCGCCCTCGCCGAGGCCAACCATCAGCTTCAGGAGGACGCGGACCTTCGACAGCGGATCAACGACGACCTCTCCGGATGGCTGGGAAAACGGTATGAGGGAAACGTCCGGGTGACCCATTTTACCCGCGTTCTCAAAGAGGAAGTCGGAGAAGAGAAGATCGCGGCAGAGATCCGCGCCGATCTTTCCTCTCTTCACCTCGCGCCCCATTACGGCTGCCACTACACAAAGCCCACATCCGTCTACGGACGGATCGAGGACCCTGAGAACCCGACCAGCCTCGATCAGTTGATTGAGATCACGGGCGCAACCTCTGTCTCCTACGAGAACAAGCTCCAGTGCTGCGGCGGTGGCGTCCTGGCGACGGATGAGAGCGTCGCCCTTGCCATGGCCGGCAGAAAGCTTGATCATATCCAGGCACGGAAAGCGGACGCCATGGTGCTCATCTGTCCTTTCTGCAACATCATGTACGAGGCAAATCAAAAGAAGATCGAAAAAACCCAGGGGAAAGAGTACAAGCTGCCTGTCCTCTTCTATCCTCAACTTCTCGGATTGGCCATGGGAATGGAGCCGGAGGAACTGGGACTCAAGATGAACCGGGTCCGGCCGACCGAATTGTTAAAAAAAATCAGCAGGAGGACCACCTGAGTTGAGTGACACGACCCGGAAACCCATCTCAGATAAACCGATCGGGGCCGTCCTCGTCGTCGGCGGAGGCATCGGGGGAATTCAGACCTCCCTCGACCTTGCCGAATCCGGCTTTCAGGGTCTATCTCCTGGAAAAGAATATCAGCATCGGCGGGACCATGGCGCAGCTCGACAAGACTTTCCCAACCAATGACTGCTCCATGTGCATCATGTCTCCCAAGCTGGTCGATGCAGGCCGCCACCGCAACATTCAGATCCTGACGAATGCCAAGGTTGAGAAGGTGGAAGGGGGACCGGGCCATTTCAAGCGTTCGGGTTCACCGGAAGGCCCGCTCCGTCACCCTCGAAGACTGCAAGGCCTGCGGCGACTGCGCAAAGGTCTGCCCTGTCAAGATCCCGAACGACTACGAGCAGGGACTGGTCACCCGGGCGGCGATCTATCAACTCTTCGCCCAGGCGATGCCGAGCGCCTATGCCATCGAGAAGAAAGGGACCCCACCCTGCCGGGCTGCCTGCCCGATCCATGTGAATGCCCAGGGGTACATCGCCCTCATCTCAGTCGGCAAGTTTGAAGAGGCCTTGGCCCTTGTCGTAAGGTGAAAATCCCTTTCCCGGGAATCACGGGCCGCATCTGCACTCGATCCCTGCGAAGAGGCCTGCCGGAGAAAAGACGTCGACGAGGCCGATCGCCATCGACGCCCTGAAGCGGTTCCTCGCCGACCAGAGGGACGGACGAAGCACCGAGGTCTCCGTTCCCGAGGAGAATGGGAGAAAGGTGGCCATCGTCGGTTCGGGACCCGCAGGGCCTCCTGGCCGCCCACGACCTCAGAAAGATGGGCTATGACGCGACCATCTTCGAAGCCCTTCCTGTGGCGGGAGGAATGCTTGCCGTCGGGATCCCGGAGTATCGTCTGCCCCGCCAGGTTCTGAATAAGGAGATCGATTCCCTGCTCCGCATGGGTGTGGAGCTCCGGCTCAACACCCAGTCGGCAAACGATCTCTCCCTCCACGACCTTAAGGCTCAGGGTTACAAGCCATCTTCCTGGCAACAGGCGCCCACAGAGCAGAAGGCTCGGTCTCGAAGGGGAAAAATCGAACGGCGTCCTTCATGCCGTCGATTTCCTGAGGAGGGTGGCCCTCCATGAGCCGGTGGAAGCTCGGGAAGAAGGTGGTGGTCGATCGGGGGCGGGAACGCCGCCATCGACGCGGCCCGCACCGCGCTGGCGTCTCGGCGCCCAGGAGGTCACGATCGCCTATCGCCGGACCCGCGATGAAATGCCTGCCCAGCAGGAAGAGATCGAAGAGGCGGAGCACGAAGGGTATCCGGATAGAGTACCTCACCGCCCCGACTCCGACTGATCGTCGAAAGACGGGAGCATCTGCGGCCATGGAATGCTGCCGCATGGAGCTGGGTGATCCGGATGAGTCGGGCGTCCGAGACCCGTGCCTGATCCCCGGGTCGGAATTCCGGATCGAGGCGGACATGATCATCCCCGCCATCAGCCAATCCGCCGGACCTCTCTTTCCTCTCCGACAGGGACGGGATCCGGAACACCCGCTTGGGGAGGGATCGAAGCCGATCCGATCACCCTGGAAACCAGCCTCGAGGGCATCTTTGCGGGCGGCGACGCGGTCACGGGGCCGCAGACCTACATCGACGCCATGGCAGCCGGCCGGAAGGCGGCCGTCTCCATCGACCGTTTCCTGAAGGGAGAAGGCCTGAGAGAGGGACGCGAGGCGGAAGGACCGCAACAGGATGACCATGTCCAGGTCGATATCGACGGGGTGGAGTACCGGGAACGGGCCTCCCTCGTCGGCCTTCCCCTCGAGGGAGAAAGAACTTCGACGAGGTCAGCCTCGGGCTGTCGGAAGGAGGATCGTGGTGGAAGAGGCGAAGCGCTGCCTCCAGTGCGGCGGGTGTTCGGAGTGCATGGAGTGCGTCAAGGCCTGCGAGGCCAAGGCCATCAATCACCAGATGAAGGACGAACGATCTCGAGATCGAAGTCGGCTCCATCATCCTCTCCCCGGGGTTTGATGAATTCCAGCCCTCCCTGAAGAGCGAATACGGTTACGGCCGATTTCCCAATGTGGTCTCGAGCATCGAATTCGAGCGATTCCTTTCCGCGTCCGGACCGTTCAAAGGCCAGGTGCTGAGGCCCTCGGACGGCCGGCCATCCCAAGAAGGTGGCCTGGATTCAGTGCGTCGGATCGAGGGATCCGCACATCGGAAAGGGCTACTGCTCCTCGGTCTGCTGCATGTACGCCACCAAGGAGGCCGTCATTGCCAAGGAACACGCCTCCGAGATGGAGGCCACCATCTTCTTCATGGACATGAGGGCCTACGGGAAGGACTTTGACAAGTATATCGATACGGGCAAAGAGAGACTACGGCGTCCGTTACATCCGGTCCCGCGTCTCTCACCTCAAGGAGATCCCTGAGACAAAGAACCTGGTCATCCATTACGAGACCGAAGAGGGCGACCATGGTCTCCGAGGAGTTCGACCTCGTCGTTCTCTCCGTGGGTCTCGAGCCGGTGCGGGACACGACAGGAGATCGCCGATGTCTTCGGGATCGAGCTGAACCGTACGGCTTCGCACAAGACATCGACCTTTCACCCCCTTCAGACCTCGAGACCGGGGGTTTTTGCCAGCGGTGTCTTCTCCGGTCCCAAGGATGTCCCGGAGACCGTGGCCCAGGCCAGTGCCGCCGCGGCGGAGGCCTCCTCCCTTCTCTCCGAGTCGAGAGGGACCCTGGTCACCGAGAAGGAATACGTGCCGGAGAAGAACGTCAATTACGAGGGACCCCGAATCGGCGCCTTCATCTGCCACTGCGGGATCAATATCGGCGGGCGTCGTGGATGTCCCTGCCGTTGTGGAATACGCCAGGACACTGCCCCACGTCGTCTATGCGACGGACAATCTTTACACCTGCTCCCAGGATACCCAGGAGACGATCAAGAAGGCGATCGAGGAACACCGCCTGAACCGGATCTTTGTCGCCTCGTGCACGCCGCGAACCCACGAGCCCCTCTTTCAGGATACGATCCGACAGGCCGGCCTCAACCGCTACCTCTTCGAGATGGCCAACATCCGGGACCAGTGTTCCTGGGTCCACATGCACCAGCCCGACGAGGCGACCGAAAAGGCAAAGGACCTGGTGAGGATGGCCATTGCCAAGACCGCCCTTCTCGAACCCCTTCCCACCCAGCAGGTCGAGATCGTGCAAAAGGCCCTGGTCATCGGGGGAGGATTGGCAGGGATGACGGCGGCCCGGAAGATTGCCCAGGCAGGCTTTGACGTCTATCTGGTTGAAAAAGAGGAGGAACTGGGTGGGAAGGCAAGAAAAATTTACCATACCATCGACGGGCTCGATGTCCAGGCCACCTGAAGGACTTGATCGAAGAGGTCGGAGAAGATCCTCGAATCCATCTTCTCAAGGAACGACGATCGAAAAGATCGATGGATTCGTGGGAAACTTCAAGACCCGCGTGAACGGACGGCGAGACGTTCGAGACTCTCCCACGGCGTCATCATCGTCGCCACCGGCGCGGAGGAATATCGGCCCATCGAGTTTCTCCACGGTCAGGATCGCTCGCGTCACCACGCAGATGGATCTGGAGAAGGAGCTGGTTTTCGCACCGGAGTCTTTCCGGTCCCTCAAGAACGTGGTCATGATCCAGTGCGTCGGCTCACGAAACGACGAAAGGCCCTACTGCAGCCGGATCTGCTGCTCCGAGGCGATCAAGAATGCCTTGAAGCTCAAGTCGATCAATCCGAAAACAATGTCTATGTCCTCTACCGGGACATCCGGACCTACGGTTTCAAAGAGGATTACTACGAGAAGGCAAGAGAGACAGGGGTCCTCTTTATTCGATACGACACGGAGAAGGAACCTCGCGTCGAAAAGGGGGAAGAAGGCCTTCAGGTCGTGGTCCATGAACCCATTCTTCACGACGATCTCCTGATCCGGGCCGATCTGCTGGTGTCTCAGCCCCGGGATCGTTGCCCCTCATCAGAATGAAGGACTCTCCCAGATGCTGAAGGTCCCGCTCAACGCCGACGGCTTCTTCCTCGAAGCCCACATGAAACTGAGGCCGGTCGATTTCGCCACGGAAGGGATCTTCCTTGCGGGCATGGCCCACAGCCCAAAATCGATCGACGAGACGCTCTCGCAGGCCAATGCGGCCGTCGCCCGGGCCCTGACCTACCTTTCGAAAACTCATCTCGAGACGATCGGCACCATCTCCGAGGTGGATGAAAAGAGTGTGTCGGGTGCGGCCTCTGCGAAAGCCTCTGCCCCTATCAGGCCATTGAGGTGGTAATGAAAAGGACGGTCGTGGGTGAAAAGCTGGTGGCCCAGGTCAACAAGGCCCTGTGCAAGGGATGCGGCGTCTGTGCCGCCTCCTGCCGGTCAGGCTCCATCAACCTGAAAGGCTTCACGAACGAAGAAGTCCTTGCCCAGATCGAGCAACTTGTGTTGTTGATTAGTGTTATTGAAGGAGGCTTATAAGAACGCGATGGAAGAGACCTGGGAACCAAAAATCTTGGCTTTCCTCTGCAACTGGTGCTCCTATGCCGGTGCAGACCTTGCCGGAACATCGCGGATCCAGTATGCGCCGAATGTCCGCGTCATTCGAGTGCCCTGCTCCGGAAGGATCAATCCTCTCTTCATCCTCAAGGCCCTTCAGAACGGAATCGACGGGGTGCTGGTGTCGGGCTGCCACCCGGGGGACTGTCATTATTTGACGGGAAACTATATCGGGAGAAGAAAGTCGGCCACCCTGAAGCGTTTCCTCGAATACCTCGGTATTGAAGAAGGACGGGTTCAGTTTTCGTGGGTCTCCGCAGCGGAAGGCGGCAAGTTTTCCCAGGTCGTCGATGACGTCACCCGCGACATCAAGAGGCTCGGTCCGCCCAAGCGTTTTGTGAAGAGAGTTCGGGAGTCTTGTTCGAGTTCGGAGAGAACCAGAAAGGCTGACATACGGTCTCCGAACTCCGAACTTGTTTTCTCTCCGAACACGAGGTGAAGGCCGATGGTGCAGAAGAAGCTGAGAGAGAAGGCAAAGGAACTTCTTGCCGAAAAAGAGGTCGACCTGATCATCGGATTCGGCGAAGGAACGTTGCCCTCTCAGGGCCACACCGGTCTTTCTCCGCACCCCTGAAGAGTCGGAGCGGTTGGTCTGGAACTCCTTCTGCGAAAACAACCTGGCGACCTATCTCCACAAGTTCAACCGGCTCAAGGTGGGACTCGTGGTGAAGGGCTGCGACGCCCGCTCCGTCACCGCCCTCGCCCTCGAAAAGAGATTCAAGCCGGATCAGGTGGTGTTGATCGGCGTCCCATGCCAGAGAATGGTGGACCGGAAGAAAGTGAAAAAGGCGGTGAAAGGAGAAATCCTCCAGGTCCAGCGAGGAAGGCGAGCATCGTCGTAGAGGGAGAGGATTTCAGGTCACTTGAAGCGGGATGATTTTCTCTACACCTCGTGCAGGGCCTGCCCCCATCGAAACCCCGTCGCAGGCCAACCTACTGGTGGGGGACCCGGTCGAGGAGACCGCTCTCACGGACGCCTATCCTGAGGTGAAGGAGTTCGAAAAAATCGCCCCGAAGAACGCTGGGCGTTCTTCGAGAAGGAGACCCGCCGATGCATCCGTTGCTATGCCTGCCGGGAAGCCTGCCCCATGTGTTACTGCTCCGAATGTTTCGTCGACAGTTCCATTCCGAAGTGGATCGAAAAGGGCATGGCCCCTTCCGACCTCCAGTTCTACCACATCGTCAGGGCCTACCATCAGACGGGACGATGCACCGGCTGCGGGGCCTGCGAACGCGCCTGTCCCATGGAGATCCGCTTGTCTATCTGACGCAGAAGCTGAACCAGGAGGTGAATGAACTCTTCCAGTTTGAGACGGGCCTCGATTCCGACAAGCTTCCCCCCCTGTCCACCTACGACGTCGACGACAAGCAGGAGTTCATCAAATGAAATTAAACCCTGCACGGCTGAACAAGAAAGATCTTGCGCCTTTTTTGAAGGGTCTGGGGAAGGACCACGACCTGTACGCCCCTGTTCGATTGGCCGACGGGGTTTCCGTGTTGAAGAAGATCGAACCCTCGGAGGAGATCGATCTCGGCTCCAATCCCCAAAAACCGGCTCAAGGAGGTCTTTTTCCCCCAATCGGAGGTCATGTTTCGGTTTGAGAAGGTGGAGAACGAACACCGTGTCACCTCCACGGAAGCAGTCCCAAGGGCGAGGGTCGTGTTGGGAGCAAGGCCCTGCGACATTCAGGCGATCTCCCTGCTGGACGAGGTCTTCGTGGAAAAGAATATACGGACCTCTACTTCCTCCAGAAGAGAAGAAGACCACGGTCATCGGCTTGGCCTGCCATCATCCCTTTCCACCTGTTTCTGTCCCTCCATCGGCGGGGGGCCTTTTCATCGGGAGGGATCGGATCTGCTGCTGACTGATCTGGGAGACGCCTATCTCGTCGAACCTCTCACCGAAAAGGGAAAGGCCTTCCAAAAACCGAATTCCTGAAGAAGCCACGGCCAAAGAGATCGCCCAGGCGTAGAAGATTGAGGAGCAGGCATCAAAAAAGACAAACGCTTCGGTTCCCGTCGATGGGATTGAAAAGAAATTGGACCAACTGGTGGAGAGCCCCCTCTGGGACCGCGTCCATGAGAAATGCATCGGCTGTGGCGCCTGCACCCTTCTCTGCCCCACCTGCCACTGTTTCGATATCGTGGATGAGGCCTACGACAAGCAGGGGCAGCGCGTGCGAAACTGGGACACCTGTCTCTTCCCCCTCTATTCGCTCGAAACGTCCGGCCACAACCCCAGGCCCTCCGGTCGTGAACGAACCCGGCAGAGGTTGATGCACAAGTTCAATTATTTCCCTAAGAATTTCAAAAAGATCGCCTGCGTCGGCTGCGGACGATGTATTGTCTATTGCCCTGTCAATTTTGATATTCGTCAGGCAATTGATATGATCCAAAAGGAAGAAATCCCAACGACTCCATGAAGAATCCCTACCTTCCCATTCCAATGGTGGTAAAGAGCACAGGATGAGACTTCCGACCGGATGCTCCGCACGGTCGAGTTACTTTCCTTCGGGAGGCAGACGAGAAGGCGTTCCAGTTCAATCCGGGACAATTCTGTGAACTGTCCGTTTTCGGAAAAGGGGAAGCTCCCTTTGGAATCGCCTCCGCACCTGCAGAACACGGATCCTTGAAATTTACGATCAACAAGGCGGGCCTCGTCACGACAGCCCTTCACCAGATTGAAGAGGGAGAGGAGGTGGGGATCCGAGGTCCTCTCGGCAATGGATATCCGGTCCACCTCCTGGAGGGCAAGAACCTGCTGGTGATCGGCGGAGGGTTCGCCTTCACGACCTTACGATCCCTCATTGTCTACCTCCTTCGGCCGGAGAACCGGAAGAAGGTGAAGGAGATCACTGTCATCTATGGCGCTCGGAATGCGCGGGCGCTCTCACCGTCTGGGTCGCTGACACCCGGCTCTCCTTGAAGGCCGGCGGGTTCGCGTTCGGCCCCAAAGGGGTGCCGCACACCTTCTACGCGGAGGCAGGCGGAGCGAAAGCGCTGGTCGGCTTCGCGCCGATGCAGTTCGAGGGATTCCAGCGCGAAGTCGGTGAGCCCGCTCCCGAGCGCGTCCTCCCCCCGCCAATGGAGGGCCCGCCGGACATGGCAAGGCTCGCGGCGATCGCCCTGCGAAACGGGTTCGAGATCCTCGGCCCCCCAGGCCCGCCTCCCGGCCACTGACCACCACCCCCAGCCACGCGCCCCCGCTCACACACCGGCGGGCCGAGACAGGAGATGAACATGACGACCCTCCCGTACACCGTTCTCGCACCAGACGAAGGGCTCCGGCTCCAGTCCGGCCCCGGCCGTGACCTCATCTTCAAGGTCACCGGTGAGGACACCGGTGGCGCCTTCGACTACTTCATCGTCGAGGTCGCACCGAAAGGCGGCCCGCCGCTGCACGTCCACCACACGCAGGAGGAGACGATCCACGCCCTGAAGGGCCGCTACAAGATCCAGATCGGTGACGAGACGTTCCACATCGAGGAGGGCGGCTTCGCCTATCTCCCCTCGGGTGTCCCGCACGCGTTCCTCAACCTGACCGACGAGCCGGGTGAAGTCATCGTCGTCTACACCCCCGGCGGCGGCCACAGGTTCTACGAAGAGCTCGGCCCGGCAACCCGGACCGGCACGGCCGACCGGACGGCAATCGCCGCGATCTTCGAGAAGTACGACATGACGCTGCTCGGACCGCCGCTCAGCGACGACTGAACGCCCTATCCAGCCTGATGCTCGAGCAAGGGAGGCGGGGCTTTGCTCGGCCTCCCTGCACTTCGACAACTCCCAGCACCTTGGTAGCACCGAGCTGTCGGTTCGTCCGTCGTCCACAGACAAGAACCCGCCGTTTTCCAGCGGGTTCCAAGATGGAGCTAGGGAGACTCGAACTCCCGACCTCCTGGGTGCGATCCAGGCGCTCTCCCAACTGAGCTATAGCCCCGGGGGACGCCCGATTCTAGCCGTGGCGCCCTCCGGCGTCCTGAGTTCAAGGCTCAGGACCGCGTCGTGCAGGAGGCTGCGAAGGCGCGGCCGGCGGTGCCTCGCAGAACTGCCCGTCCTCGTTCGGCGGCACGACGCGCGGCTTGTCCTGCGCGTGCGGGATCGCCGCCCCGCCGATGAGGATGCCGAGGACGAGGAGCCACATCGCTGCCGTGACGCGCGCCCAGAATGGATACGAGCGATGTGCGGCAGGTGGCGCCGCGGCGGGTGCCGACCGCGCGGGCGGCGTCGGGCCGACGAAGCGCGGTGGAGGAACGGGCGAGCCGAGGGTCGCGCGCGCACGTGCTCCCAGCTCGGGATCGACGAGCGCCAGCTCGGGACTGACGGGTTCCGGCCCCATGCCGTCGCATTCTCGCTGAAAGCCTTCAACCCTTGCGGGGACGAGCCCCCGAGCCGCCGCGTCCGCGCCCCGACCGAGACTGCTCGCGTCGCCGCATGTGTTCCTCGAGCTCCTCCAGCTCCCGTTGCAGCGCCCGGTAACGGGCCCAGCGATCCTGCGTCAGCGAGCCGTCGGCGAGCGCCTCCTGTACGGCGCACCCGGGCTCCGACTCGTGTCGACAGTCGGAAAACCGACACTGCTGCGCGAGCTCGGCGATGTCCTCGAAAGCCGTCTCGAGACCCTCGGCCGCGACCCAGAGGTGAACCTCGCGCATCCCAGGGTTGTCGATGAGGAGGCCGCCTCCAGGAAGGAGCACGAGTTGCCGACGAGTGGTCGTGTGTCGCCCTGATCCGTCGGAACGCGTGTCGCCGGTTGCGAGCGCGTCGTCGCCGAGAAGCCGGTTGACGAGCGTCGACTTCCCGACCCCCGAAGGTCCGAGCAATGCGCCCGTGCGGCCGGGGCCGAGGAACGAGCGAACGTCGTCGATTCCGTACCCGGTACGGCTCGAGATGGCACGAACCGGGATCTCGCCGCCCGTGTCCTCGATCGCGGCCACCATCGCCTCCGGATCGGACACGAGGTCGGCCTTCATCAGGACGATGACGGGCTGTGCTCCGCTCTGCAGCGCAAGCGTGACGTAGCGCTCGAGCGCTCGCCGGTCGACTTCGTGGCCGAGCGCCGCGGTGATCAGGACGACGTCGATGTTCGCTGCCACGACCTGCTCGCGACTCACGCCGGACGCGGGTTGGTGCGCCGCACGCCGCGAGAAGGTCGTTCTCCGGGCGAGTACCGCGTGCACGACGTTCTCGCGGTCGAGGGCGACCCAGTCTCCGACGACCGGGAGCTCGGGCGGCGAAGCGGCCTTCCGCAGGCGGGGAGCGATCCTTGCGCGCACCTCGCCGTCCGACGTGAGCACGTCGTACGCGCCTCGGTGCGGTACGGAAACCCGGCCGGGAGTGAGCCCCTCGGCCCGGTAGGGCTCGAAAGCGTCACCCCAGCCAGCGTCCCAGCCGAGCGTGGCGAGGTCAGGCACCCCGCCATTGTCCTCGACCGCGGCTATGCGGACAGGGCGCGCTCGAGTCCGACGTCGACGGTCGGCGCCGCGAACTCGAATCCCGCGTCGAGGAGGCGTGCCGGAAGTACGCGCTGGCTACCGAGCAGCATCGTCTCGCCCATCTCACCGAATATCCCCCGCATTGCGAATCGCGGCGCCGGGAGCACCGTCGGTCGTCTCAGGGCGGAGCCGAGCGCCTTCGTGAACTGCTCGTTCGTGACGGGGTTCGGCGCCGTGAGGTTCATGGCACCCGCGAGGTCGCTCTCGAGCGCGCGCGCGTAGGCGGCGACGACGTCATTCATGGCGACCCAGCTCCACCACTGCTTGCCGTCGCCCACCCGGCCTCCGGCGCCGAGCTTGAACGGCAGCAGCATCCGCTGCAGCGCACCGCCCGTCTTCGACAGGACGATCCCGTGGCGGAAGTGCCCGACGCGGATGCCCGCCTCGCGGGCCGGGTCGGCGGCTGCCTCCCAGGCACGCACGACGTCGGGCAGGAACCCGGTGCCGGGCCCTGACTCCTCGGTGAGGATCTCGTCCCCGCGATCGCCGTAGAAGCCGACCGCCGACGCCGAGACGTAGACGGACGGTCGAGGGTCGAGGCCTGCCGCCGTGCGCGTGAGGAGATCCGTCGTCCGGACTCGAGAGTCGAGGATCTCGCGCCTGCGCGATCCGGTCCAGCGCTGCCCGATGTTCTCGCCGCTCAGGTTGACGATTGCCTCGACGCCGGCGAGCTTCACGGCGTCGAGCACGCCGGCCGTCGGATCCCACGAGATCTCGCCTGCCCGGCGCACGTCGCCGCGCACGATCCGGAGAACGTGATGTCCACGCGACTCGAGCGCCGGGACGAGGGCCGAGCCGATGAGGCCGGACGCGCCGCTGACTGCGATCTTCACGAGCTCCATCTTCGCAGCACTCAGCGCAGCGGTCAGAAGGGGCGTCGTCTCTAGTGTTGGCGGCGTGGAAGGGGTCGCGACGCCGTCTGCGCCAACACTCCGGATACGCGACGGCATGCGCGCCGCGCTTCCGCTCGCACCGAGCCCCATCCTCTTCGGCCTCTCGTTCGGCGTGCTCGCCGACGCAACCGACTTCGGGAGCGCCGCGGCCGTCATCATGTCCGCCACGACCTTCTCGGGGGCTGCGCAGTTCGCATCGGCATCGGTTCTCGATGCCGGTGGCTCGGTCGCCGCCGCCGCTCTGGCCGCGATCTTCCTCAGCGCCCGCTACGTCGCGATCAGCATGACCGTCGCCTCGATCTTCCCCGGTGGGAAGCTGCGGAGGCTCGTCGAGTCGCAGTCGATCGTCGACGAGTCGTGGGCGCTGTCTGGGAGAGGGGGGCGGTTCGAGTGGCCCATCCTCGTGGGTGCCGGCCTCCTCTTCTACGTCCTGTGGGTCTGCTCGACTGCGGTCGGAACGGTCATCGGCGGTGTTCTCGACGACCCGAACGCGCTCGGGCTCGACGCGGCGTTCGCCGCACTCTTCCTTGCGCTGGCGATGCCCTACTTGCACGAGCCGCGGGCACGCAGGGCGGCAGCCCTCTCGGCCGCGATCACACTCGTCCTGATCCCGTTCACACCTGCCGGCGTGCCCCTCGTGGCAGCGGCGTCCGCCTCGCTGCTCGGGCTCAGGCGATGAGAGATGCGTGGATCGTCGTCGCGATCGTGGGGGTCGGCACGATCGCCTGCAAGGCCGCAGGCCCGGTGCTCGTCGGCAGGCGCACGCTTCCGCCGCGGCTGCAGTCGTGCGTCGAGCTGCTCGCACCGGTCATGCTCGTCGCGCTCGTCGTCACGCAGACGTTCGGCGGGGACGAGGAGATCGAGATCGACGCGCGGGTCGTGGGCGTGGGCGTTGCCGCCGTCGCGATCCTCCTGCGGGCACCGGTGATCGTCGCGATGGCGATCGCTGCGCTGGTGACCGCGCTCGTCCGCCTCGGCGCCTAGCTAGGAGCGACGAACCGGCGTCCCGCCGTGCCAGAACACCGCTGCCGCCGCGATCGCCTCTGCTACGAGGCTCGCGAGGCCGATCACGAGCAACCACTGTCGAAAGTGCCGCATGGGACCGTTGTCGGCCGTAGTCGCGGGCGGCTTGAGGCGCTCGGTCTACTCGGGCGGCCGCAGCACGGCGAAGGGATCCGTCACCTCGAGGGAGCGAGCGCGGAAGCGGTACAGCTCGGCCGGTCGTCCGCCCGCCGGCCCGTGTGCCCGTCGCTCTCCCATCGGCTCGATCGCACCGCGCCGGAGCAGCACCCGCTTCAGATTCGTGGCGGACACCTCGTACCCGAGCGCCGCCTCGTACATGTCGCGGAGCTCGGCGAGCGTGAACGTCTCCGGTGCGAGCGCGAAGCCGATGTTCGAGTACGAGAGCTTCCCGCGCAGCCGGTCGCGCCCGGCGAGGACGATAGCTCCGTGGTCGAACGCCGTCGCGGGGAGCGTGTCGACCCCGTGCCAGCGCGTGTCGGACGGGACCCGCGGGTCCATCCCCTGAGGCACGAGGCCGAGGTACGCGGTCGCCAGCTCCCAGCGCTCAGGATGACGCTCCGGGTCGCTCCACGTGCCCAGCTGCTCGAGGTGGGACACCTCGCGCACGTCCACCTTCGTCGCGAGGTGTCTGAGGATCGAGCTCTCGAGGGTCTCACCGGCAGCGAGCGTTCCGCCCGGCAGTGCCCACGAGCCCGAGAAGGGCGCGCGGGCCCGCTCCCAGAGAAGCACGGCAAGCGCGTCGTCGCGCACCTGGAAGACGGTCGCGAGCGCGACGTGCGCGGGGGCGAGGGGTGGGGTGGTAGACTCAGCCACGAGGTTATCGACTCAGAGGCAAAAACTACCATGGGCGATTCCGCGAAGACAGCTTCCGACCCCGAGCTCGCGCTCGTTGTCGTCGGTGGCGGCGTCGCCGGGCTCTTCGCCGCCCTGTGTGCCGCAAGCGAAGGCGACGTCCTCGTCCTCACGAAGGGGCCGCTGCTCGCGTCGACGAGTCTCCTCGCCCAGGGTGGGATCGCAGCCGCGGTGGGGGAGGACGACGACCCATCGATTCACGCCGAGGACACGCTGCGCACCGGACGCGGGCTTTGCCGACCGAGTGCGGTGACCGTGCTGACCGAGGAAGCGCCGGCCCGGATCCGCGACCTCGTCGAGCTGGGCGTCGAGTTCGACGAAGGCCTGGGCCTCGAGGGCGGGCACAGCCGCCGCCGCGTCGTGCACGCCGGTGGTGCCGCGACCGGAGACCGCGTGGCTCGAAAGCTCGCCGAGCGCGTGCTCGCGCATCCGCGGATCACCGTGGCAGAAGGCGAGCGCATGCTCTCGATCTGGCGCGACGACGAACGCTGCGTCGGGGTCGTCACCGATCACCGCGCGGTTGCTGCGCGTGCGACGTTGATCTCGACGGGCGGCGCCGCAGCGCTTTGGGAGCGGACGACGAATCCCGCCGGAGCGGTCGGAGAGGGCATGGCGGCGGCCTATCGCGCCGGCGCCGCGCTCGCCGACCTCGAGTTCGTCCAGTTCCACCCGACGACGCTCGTGGACTCGTCGCTGCTCCTGTCCGAAGCGCTACGCGGCGAGGGCGCGCTTCTCCTCGACGAGCAGGGGAACCGGTTCACCGACGAGCTCGCGCCGCGCGACGTCGTCGCGCGCGAGATCGCGGCCCGGGGGACGGTGCTGCTCGACCTGCGGCCCATCGACCGCGGTCGCTTCCCTTCCCTGATGGGCAGCCTCCTCGAGGAGGGCTACGACCCGTCGCAGACGCCGATCCCGGTCGCCCCCGCCGCCCACTACACCGTCGGCGGCGTCCTTACCGATCTCCACGGGCGCAGCGAGCTCTCCGGGCTCTACGCGGCCGGCGAGTGTGCGGCGACGGGTGTGCACGGGGCCAACCGCCTTGCGTCGAACTCGCTCCTCGAGTGCCTCGTCTTCGGTCGACGTGCCGCGCTCGCCGCGCTCGAGGAGCCCGACCTGCCGAGCCGCTTGCCGGACGTACCCGAGCCGCCAGCGGCCGAGCCGGTGACGCCCGAGCTCCGGTCCGCGCTCTGGAGGGACTGCGGCCTGATCCGCGACGCCCCCGGGCTGCAGCGCTTGCTGCACGTGCCTCATCTGCTCGCACGGCTGGTCGCCGAGACTGCGCTTACGCGCGAGGAGAGCCGCGGCTCGCACTTCCGCGTCGACTTCCCGTCTGAGAGCGAGTCGTTCGAGCGCCACGTGGTCCTCCGTCCGGGTGTCGCGCCGACGCTCGAGACATGGCGATAGCGGCGGACACCCTGGAGCGCGTCGTCGAGCTCGCGCTCGCCGAGGACGTCGGTACCGGCGATGTGACGACCGATGCGACGGTCTCGTCAGACGACGTCGGAACCGCCGAGCTCCTGGTGAAAGAGCAGGGTGTTGTCTGCGGGCTCTCCGTCGCGGAGGCAGTGTTTCGCGCGCTCGAACCCGACGTGCGCTTCGACGCGCTCGTGTCCGACGGCGATGCGGTCGAGCCTCCGGCCGTTGTTGCTCGGGTCACGGGATCGAAACGGGCCATCCTCACCGGCGAACGTGTCGCACTCAACTTCCTCGGCCGTCTGTCGGGAATCGCCACGCTCACGCGGCGCTACGTCGATGCCATTGCAGGCACCGGTGCCGTCGTGCTCGATACGCGCAAGACGACCCCCGGCCTGCGGGTCCTCGAGAAGGACGCGGTCGCGCGCGGGGGTGGCCACAACCACCGCTTCGGGCTCGACGACGCAGTGCTGATCAAGGACAACCACCTGCGCGCAGCAGGCTCGGTTGGGGCGGCTGTGGCCCTCGTCCGTGCGGACAGCGATCTTCCGATCGAGGTCGAGTGCGAGACGCTCGATCAGGTTGCCGAGGCCCTGGACGCGGGCGTCGACGCGATCCTGCTCGACAACATGACCCTCGACGTCCTTCGCGCCGCTGTGTCGCTCGTCGACGGGCGCGCACGGCTCGAGGCCTCGGGTGGAGTAAGCCTCGACACCATCCGGGCGATCGCCGAGACGGGCGTCGACGAGATCTCCGTCGGCGCGCTCACGCACTCCGCACGCTCACTCGACGTCTCACTGGAGCTCGCATGACCACCGCACAGATCACGACCATGCAGGAGGAGATCCGCGCGCTAGCGGCCGAGCGCGGTGCGGTCATCCTCGCCCACAACTACCAGGTGCCCGAGGTGCAGGACGTCGCGGACTTCGTCGGCGACTCGCTGGGGCTCTCGCGCGAAGCCGCTGCGACCGACGCCGACGCGATCGTCTTCTGCGGTGTGCACTTCATGGCTGAGACGGCAGCGATCCTCAGCCCGCAGAAGACCGTGCTCATCCCCGACCTCGACGCCGGCTGCTCGCTCGCAGCGTCGATCTCGGCCGACCAGCTGCGTGTCTGGAAGGCGGAGAATCCCGGTGCGGTCGTCGTCTCGTACGTGAACACCACCGCCGAGGTCAAGGCGGAGTCGGACTACTGCTGCACGTCCGGCAATGCGAAGGGCGTCATCGAGTCGATTCCCGAGGACACCGAAATCCTCTTCCTCCCGGACATGTTCCTCGGGCTCTGGCTCGAGAAGGTGACGGGCCGCAAGCTCCGGATCTGGATGGGCGAGTGCCACGTCCACGCGGGCATCCGGCCGCAGGACATCACGCGCCTGCAAGACGACAACCCCGATGCGGAGTTCCTCGTGCACCCCGAGTGCGGCTGCGCCAGCCAGTGCATGGCCTTCGGCGGCGAGAACACGCACATCCTCTCGACCGAAGGGATGGTCAAGTTCGCGAAGGCCTCGCCGAAGAACCGGTTCCTCGTCGCGACGGAGACCGGGATCCTCCACCGCCTGCACAAGGAGGCGCCCGAGAAGCGCTTCGAGGCGGTGTCCGAGAAGGCGATCTGCCGCTACATGAAGATGATCACCCTGCCGAAGCTGCTCGACTCGCTGCGTGAGTGGAAGTACGAGGTGACCGTGCCGGAGGACATCGCGGAGCGTGCGCGCGGTGCGATCGACCGGATGATCGCGATCTCGTGAGAGCGCTGACCCGTGCCGAGCGGACCTTCCTGGAGAGCCCGTTCGTCGGGGTCGTGACCGACCTGCGACCGGACGGTTCGCCGCACTCGACGGTCGTATGGGTCGACGTCGACGACGAGGGTGTCTCGTTCAACACGGCGTGGCCGAGGGCGAAGCCGCGTTACCTCGACGCCGATCCGCGCGTGGCGCTGCTCGTCGTCGACCCGCAGGACGACTACCGCTGGATCTCGATCTCCGGCACGGTCACCCTGACCGCGGACGGTGCGAACGAGCAAATCGATCGGCTCGCGAAGAAGTACCGCGATCTCGATTCGTATCCCTGGCACAAGCCGGAGGAGACGCGCGTGTCCGTGCGCATCTCCCCGACCTGGATCGAGTCGCGCGGTATCGACGCCTAGGCTGCGCGGATCGAGTGCACCGGCGGCAGCTTCGTCGCCGCCGTGAACCACGTCTTCCCGGCATCGCCGGAGCCGAAGACGTCGCCCGACGTCGCGCCGAAGTAGAGGCCCATGTCAGCGCCCGAGCCTTCGCCGCAGAACGCCTGCCTGAGGATCGTCAGGTACGCGTCGTCCTGCGGAAGGCCGTCGCCGCGTGCCGTCCACGTTGCGCCCGCGTCGCGCGTCTCGTAGACGCGCACCTTGCCGTCGGGCGTCGTGCGGTCCAAGTCTGCGACGAGGGGGATGACGTAAGCGCTGTCCGGATCGTCGGGGTCGACCACCATCGGGAAGCCAAAGTCGGACGGGAGGCCGTCTGCGATCGACGTCCATGTCTCGCCCGCGTCGTCGGAGCGGTACACACCGCCGTGGAACTGCATGAACAACCGCTCGGGCTGCATCGGCGCGCGGTGCATGTTGTGGACGCAGAGCGTGAGCGTGTCCTCACGCGCCTCTTCCGGCATGTAGCGCGGGTAGAGGTTCTTGTTCCCGTTTCGCCACGTCTGGCCGCCGTCGTCGGTCAACCAGACTCCCACAGCCGAAATCGCGAGCGCCACGCGTGACGGGTCGCCCGGCCAGGTCGCGATCGAGTGCATGCACATACCGCCCGCACCGGGGCTCCACTCGGGACGCGTCGGCTGGTCCCAGAACGGCTTGTTCAGCTCCCAGCTCGCGCCGCTGTCGTGGCTCTCGAAGAGCACGCCCGGCGCGCCTCCTGCCCAGAGATGGTCGTCCTCCTCGGCGGACACGATCGTCCAGAGCCGCTCGAGTGGTTTCTCGGCCCCCTCCGGGAGCTCGACGCCGTCCGCCTGCTCCCACTCACCGGCGAGATCGTCGGAGTAGAAGATCTTCGGTCCGTAGAACGCAGACGTCACCGCGGCGAGCGTCCGCCCGCTCCGCGGGTCGCGCATCGCGAACTCCACCGGCTCGCCGGCGAAGTGGCGCGACGTGATCTCGAACGTGCCGCCCGCCTCGCCGTTCAGGACGAACAGCCCCTTCTTCGTTCCCACCAGAAGCTCAGTCACCGCTCAACCTCCCGAGATCGCGGGGAGCACGTGCAGCCGGTCACTCGCGCCGACAGCCGTGTCCTCCCGTCCGTAGTCCCTGTTGACGAAGACGTTGATGTGTTCCCGGATCAGTCCGCGCTCGTCGAGGATCCAGCCCTTGACGTCGGGATGCTCGCGCTCGAGCGCCTTCAGCACTTCGGCGACGGTGGAACCCTCGAGCTCGAGCTCGCGCTTCCCGCCCGCCAGCTCGGAGAGCGGCGCCCGAAGCCTCACGACCGGCACGCGTCGATCCTAGATCGCATCACCGCTAAGACGACGAACGAGGTCGGAAGTAATCGACGCGCGTACTGCGCTACGGCCGGGGAGTCAAGAGTCGGCGGAAGAAGCCGAGCCGGTTCCACTGCTCGCGTTCGAGGCGTCGAGCTTCCCCGCGCGCCAGGATTTCTGCCATGTAGTCGCGCGCACCATGCGGCTTCTCGATGAGCTTCAGGTACCAGTCGCGATCGCTAGGCGTCGGGTTCTCCTTCATCGTCGTCTCCTTTCATCAACTCGACCACTGTCTCGAGCCTGGCACTGATGTCCATGAGCATCATGCCGATTCCGTGGAGCACTTCGAGAACCTCGTCGAGCTGTCGCTGCTTCCCGCGCCGCCATCCGATCACGAGTGAACTGTTGCTCCGTCTGACGTCTCGCGCCAGATGGCCGATCCGGCCGTGTCTCGTCTACGGCGCGAGCTCGACGATGCCGTGCGGCGCACCGTACTCGGCGAGCTTCTCGAGGAACGGCTGCGCGGGGAACGCCTCGGGGCCGAGGATGCCCGTGCCCTTCCAGGCGCCGCCGGCCAGAAGCTCGAGCGCGATCACGGGGTTGATCGCGGTCTGCCAGACGACCGCCTGCGAGCCGTACTCGCGCATCGTCGTCTCGTTGTCGGCGACGTGGTAGAGGTAGGTCTTCCGCGGCTGCCCGTCCTTGCCGCGGCCGCTGACGAGCGTCCCGGCACACGTCTTCCCCGTCATGCGGTCGCCGAGCGTCGCGGGATCGGGCAGCGCGGCCGCAACGACGTCACGCGGCGCAACTTCGACTCCCTTCACCGGGATCTTCTCCTTCCCGTCGAGCCCGAGCTTGTGCAGCGTCTTCAGCACCTCGATGAACTCGTCGCCGAGGCCGTACTTGAATGTGACGCGCTCGCAGTCGATCCAGCGCGGGACGAGGAGGACCTCCTCGTGCTCGACGTTGACGCACTCGACGGGGCCGATTCCCTCCGGAAAGTCGAAGACCTCGGGCTCGGAGAAGGGGGCGGTCGTGAACCAACCGCGATCCCTCTCCCAGATCACGGGCGGATTCAGGCACTCCTCGATCGTCGTCCAGATGGAGAAGGTGGGGGCGAAGTCGTACCCCTCGACGACGAGGTTCGCGCCGTCGCGGATGCCGACCTCGTCGATCTCCGAGAAGAGCTCGTCGGCGGCGTAGCGCGCGAAGACATCGGCGGCCCCCGGCTCGACGCCGATCCCGACGAGAGCGAGCTGCTCCTTCTCTTCCCAGGCCGCGGCGCGGTCGAACTGGTAGTCGCCGAGCTTGACCCCGACCTCTTCGTACGGGTTCGTCGGATGCGGCTCCGAGAGCGTCATCGCCATGTCGAGGTACGTCACGCCTACCTCGAAGCACGCGTCGAAGATGGGGACGTTGAACAGAGGGTCGACGGAGTTCAGGACAGCCTCGGCCCGCGTCTCGTGGATGAGCGCGACGACGGCGTCCTTGTTCGACGCGTCTATCGCGTGTGCCGAGAAGCGGCCGTCGCCGAGCGCGCTCACGAGCTCGGCGGGGCGGGCCGGGTTGTAGTCCGAGAGCGCGCACGCTTCGAAGAACGAGCGCCGTGTTGCGATATGCGCGAAGGCCGAGCCGACGCCTCCCGTTCCGATCACGAGTATCCGCACGGCGCCGGCGTTCTACCTGAAGCTACCGCCTCTCGCTCGGTTCCTTCCCTTGACCCACTACGTGCGTGCGGTCATCGTCACGATGTGCCGGCCCCTGCGAAAAACTTCGGCAGTCCCGACGAGTCGATTCGATTTCCGGGCATCGTCGAGGATCTGGTCGAGATCGCAGGCATGACCGTTTCGCGAACGGTTCAGGAGCCGGGCTGGCGCTGGTCGACCGACATGCAGCCCTTCGTCGGCGGCGAGTGGTGCGAAGCGCGGCACGTGGGCGTCGTGACTTCGGGTCGCATCGGTTTCGTTCTTCGCGACGGCACCACCCTCGAGTTCGGCCCCGACGACGTCTACGACGTTCCGTCCGGTCACGACGGGTTCACAGTCGGCAACGAACCGGCGGTCATGATCGAGTGGATGGGAATGCGTACGCTCGCCGGCGCGGTTGGCGAGCAGGACCGCGCGCTCGTGGCTCTCCTGTTCACCGATGTCGTCGAATCGACGACCATGCTCGTCCGGGTCGGTGACATCGCGTGGCGTGAGCAGATCGCAATGCTCCACCAGAGCGTCCGGTCGGAGGTCGAGCGGTTCCGTGGTCGCATCGTCGACGTAGCGGGAGATGGGTTGCTGGCGACGTTCGACGCACCTGCGCACGCGCTTCGCTGCGCGAGCGCGATTCGCGTTGCCGGGAAGGGTCACGGCATGGAGGTACGAGCCGGCGTCCACGTCGGGGAGGTGACCGCCGCCGGTGACATCGTCCGAGGTGTGGCCGTACACGAGGCCGCACGAGTCATGTCCGCCGCTCAGCCGGGCGAGATTCTCGTGTCGGAGACCGTTCCTGCGCTCGTTGCCGGATTGGGCCTCGAGTTCGACGATCGGGGCGAGCACGAGCTGAAAGGCGTCGGTCGACGCCGACTCCTCGCGTACACGGGCTGAGCGCGCCGACGCCTTGTCGCGTCACGGCGGGCGACGATACGCTCCCCCTCGATTTCACCGAACGGAGGTCGGACGTGAGCGTGTCGGTAACCCAACAGAGGCAATTCATCGGCGGCGAGTTCGTCGACTCGACGTCGGGCGAGACGATGGAGGTCCTCAATCCGGCGACCGGCGAGGTCATCGCCGAGGTCCCGCGTGGAACTGCCGACGACGTCGAGCGTGCGATCGACGCGGCGCAGAACGCGTGGGACGAGTGGCAGTCCAAGACGCCGAAGGACCGGATGGAGCTCCTGCTCAAGCTCGCGGACGTCATCGACGAGAACGCCGAGGAGCTTGCGCGGCTCGAGTCGCTGAACGTGGGCAAGCCCTGGTGGGTCGCGGTCGACGAGCCGGGCGTCATGTCCGACAACCTCCGCTTCTTCGCCGGCGCGGCGCGCAACCTCGAGGGAAAGGCCGCGACGGAGTACGTCGAGGGCTACACGTCGATGATCCGGCGCGAGCCGCTGGGGATCGTCGCCGGCATCTGCCCGTGGAACTACCCGCTCTTCATGGCGATCTGGAAGGTCGGCCCGGCGCTTGCCGCGGGGAACGTCCAGATCATCAAGCCCGCCGAGCAGACGCCGCTCACGATGCTCCGCTTCGTCGAGCTCGCCCAGGACGTGATCCCGCCGGGTGTGCTGCAGGTCGTCACCGGCGATGGCATTCCGGTCGGGGACGCTCTCGTCCGACATCCGGCAGTCCGGCTCGTGTCACTGACGGGCGACACGGCGACGGGCAAGATCATCGCCGCCAACGCGGCGCAGACGGTCAAGCGCGTCCACCTCGAGCTCGGCGGCAAGGCGCCGATGGTCGTGCTCGACGACGCCGATCCGGCCACGGTGGCCGAGGCGATCAAGATCGGCGGCTACTTCAACTCCGGCCAGGACTGCACCGCGTCGTCGCGGATCCTCGTCAGCGACCGGATCTACGACGACGTCCTGTCGGCGACGGTCGAGGCGGTCGAGTCGCTCACGGTCGGCGATCCGGCGACGGACGACGAGATCGGGATGGGCCCGGTCATCTCGGCCGAGCAGCAGGAGCGCGTCATCGGCTTCCTCGAGCGAGCGACAGATGCGAAGGCCACGATCGTGACCGGCGGCGAGGCGCTCGGCGACCGCGGGTTCTTCGTGAAGCCGACGATCGTCACCGACGTCGACCAGACGGCGGAGATCGTGCAGAACGAGGTGTTCGGCCCGGTCGTGACGATCCAGTCCGCCGCCTCCGACGACGCGGCGATCGAGATGGCGAACGACGTGCGCTACGGGCTCGCTGCATCCGTGTTCTCGCAGAACATCGGCCGCGCGATGAAGGTCGCTGCGAAGCTCGACTTCGGCACGGTGTGGGTCAACGAGCACCTCTTCCCGCTCACCTCGGAGATGCCGCACGGCGGCTTCAAGGAGTCGGGCTACGGGAAGGACATGTCCATCTACTCGATGGAGGAGTACACCCGGATCAAGCATGTCTGCGTGAAGCTCGCCGGGTGACGGAGAGCCCGCACGAGCTTCACCTTCCTCACCTCGAGGGAGGCGAGCTCGAGCACGACGCGATCGGCTTCCGCGAGGCGCTGTCAGTCGGGCTCGCCTCGACGGCGCCCGCGTACTCGCTCGCGGCCGTCATCGGCTCGATCGTCGTCATCGTCGGCTTCCAGGCGCCCGGCGCGCTGCTGACGTCGTTCGTGCCGATGTTCCTGATCGCGGCCGCGTTCTTCTACATGAACAAGGCCGACCAGGACGCGGGGACGACGTTCTCCTGGGTGACCCGCGCGCTCGGTCCGTGGCTCGGCTGGATCGGCGGCTGGGCGGTGATCACGACCGGCATCCTCGTCGTCGGCTCCCTGGCCGACGTCGGCGCGCGCTACACGTACGAGCTCTTCGGGTGGGACGGACGCGGCGGCGTCGAAGACCGCCGTGATGCTGCTCGCGATCGCGTACATCGTCGTCATGACCGCGATCTGCATCATCGGCACCGAGCTCACGGCCGACCTGCAGGACGTCATGATCGTCCTCCAGATCGGCGCGCTCCTCCTGTTCGCCGGGGTCGCGCTGTACAAGGTCTACGACGGGACAGCGCCCGAGGGCTCGACGAAGCCGCAGCTCGACTGGCTCTCGCCGTTCGCGATCACCGACTCGTCGACGCTCGTGTCCGCGCTCCTCATCGGCGTCTTCATCTACTGGGGCTGGGAGAGCGCCGTGAACCTCACCGAGGAGACCCGTGACTCGGCGCGGGCACCGGGGCTCGCGGCCGTCGTCTCGACCGTCATCCTGCTCGTCACCTACGTCGGCGTCTCGGTCGCCGTCATCGCGTATGCGGGCCTCGAGACGCTCGCCGAGCTACGACGACGACGACGCGATCTTCGCCGTGCTCGGCGCGGACGTGCTCGGGTCGCCCTGGGACAAGCTCGTGATCCTCGCGATCGTCACGTCGGCGATCGCGTCGACGCAGACGACGATCATCCCGTCCTCGCGGACGTCGTTCTCGATGGGCCGCCAGGACGCGCTGCCCTCGCCGTTCGCGGCCGTCCACCCGCGGTTCCACACGCCCTGGTTCTCGACGATCGTGATCGCCGGTCTCGCGATCGCGTGGTACGTGCCGCTGAACATCTGGTCGCGAGAACGCGCTCTACGACACGCTCTCGGCGCTGTCGCTGATGATCGCCTTCTACTACGCGCTGACCGGCCTCGCCTGCGTCGTCTACTACCGTCGCGAGCTCACGAAGTCGGTCAAGAACTTCCTCTTCATCGGCGTCGGGCCGCTCGTCGGGGCGTTGATCCTCGGCTACCTGTTCGTCAAGTCCGCGATCGACCTCTCCGACGCGGAGAACTCGTACACCGGCCAGTCGATCCTCGGGATGGGCGTGCCGTTCGTCATCGGTATGGGCTTCCTGCTCCTCGGGTTCGTGCTGCTCGTCGTCTGGAAGCTGCGTGGCGGTGAGCGGTTCTTCGGCCGGCGTCCGTTCGAGAAGGTCGACCCGGCGGTGGCGTCGGGGTCGTGAGCCGCACGATCGTCGTCGGCGTCACCGGGTTGATCCTCGGATCCGTGCCGCACACGCTCCTCCACCGCTCGAGCGTGTCGGTGCTGGTCGTCCCGCCTGACGACTGACCATCACCCCGTTGCAGGCGGTTCACCACCGAGATACGCTCGGCCGATGACGGCTCTCGACGCGGCGACGGCGGACGTCCGGCTCGAGAACGTCGTCAAGCGCTTCGACGACGCCGTCGCGGTCGACGGCATCTCCGTCGAGATCCCGCGCGGGTCCTTCTTCGCGATGCTCGGGCCGTCCGGATGCGGCAAGACGACGACCCTGCGGATGATCGGCGGGTTCGAGGAACCGACAGAGGGGCGCATCTTCCTCGGCGACCAGGACGTCGTCGGGCTGCCGCCGTACAAGCGTGACGTCAACACGGTCTTCCAGAGCTACGCGCTCTTCCCGCACATGTCGATCGAGGACAACGTCGCGTTCGGTCTCGAGCGAAAGGGCATCCCCAAGGACCAGCTCAAGGGTCGGGTCGCTGAGATGCTCGAGCTCGTCGGCCTTGCGGGGTTCGCGAAGCGCAAGCCGAAGCAGCTGTCGGGCGGCCAGCAGCAGCGCGTCGCGCTCGGTCGAGCGCTGGTGAACCAGCCGCGCGTGCTCCTGCTCGACGAGCCGCTCGGTGCCCTCGATCTGAAGCTCCGCAGGAACATGCAGATGGAGCTCAAGCGGATCCAACACGAGGTCGGCATCACGTTCGTCCACGTGACGCACGATCAGGAAGAGGCGATGACCATGGCCGACACGATCGCCGTCATGAACGGGGGGCGGATCGAGCAGCTCGGCCGGCCGACCGAGCTCTACGAGCGCCCTGCGACCGCGTTCGTGGCGGGCTTCCTCGGTGTCTCGAACCTGCTCCCGGGACGGGTGGAAGGTCCCGACGCGATCCGGCTCGACGACGGGCACACTCGTCCGGGCGGAGGTCAATGGGCGGTCGGGCGAGGTCGCAGCGGGAGTCCGACCCGAGAAGATCACGATCGGAGCAGGGGGCGGCGCCAACGAGCTCCCGGGGACGGTCGCCGAGACCGCATACATCGGCGTGGCGACGCAGGTCGTCGTGCGTACCGCCGCGGGCACCGTGCAGGTGTTCGCGCAGAACCTGGACGCCGGGGGCGCGTGTCCCGCCGCCCGGCACGAACGTCGTGCTGAGCTGGGCGCCCGAGTCGACGTTCGTCGTCGACCGGGACGCCCTGCGGCCAAGGAGGAGGAGATCGAATGAACCCGAGGCTGACCAGGAACGAGCTCCTGCGGCGCGGCGCTGCCGGCGGTGCGTTGCTCGCCTTCCCGTCGCTGCTCGCCGCGTGCGGTGGCGGAGGTGGTGGGGGTGGAGATCAAGCAGAGGGCGAACTGAAGGACGTTCTCGAGTTCGAGAACTGGCCGTACTACATGGACACGAAAGGCAAGACACATCCCACGCTCGACCAGTTCAAGGCCCAGACGGGAATCACCGTCAACTACTACGAAGGGATCGATTCGAACGACGGGTACTTCGCGAAGATTCAGGGCTCGCTCGCGCAAGGAAACGGGATCGGCCGCGACATCATCGTCGCGACGGACAACTCGCAGTTCCCCAGCATCTACGTCACCGAGGAGTACGTCCAGAAGCTCGACAAGAGCCTCATTCCGAACATCGACAACCTCATCGACGCGCAGACGAGCCCCGGATTCGACCCGAACCGCGACTACTCGCTCCCGTGGCTCACGGGCATAGACGGGATCGGCTGGAACGAGGAGCTCACCGGCGGCCCGGTCACGAGCATGACCCAGCTGCTCACCGATCCCGAAGCTCAAGGGCAAGGTGACGATGCTGACCGAGATGGCCGACTCCGTCGGGCTCGTGCTGCTCGAGAACGGCGACGACCCGGCGAACGTGACGCGACGAGGCATTCGATCGCGCGATCGCGAGCATTCAGGCGGCCGTCGACTCGGGCCAGATCCTGAAGTTCACGGGCAACGACTACGGGCCGCCGCTCGTCAGAGGCGACTTCGCGGCGTGCGTCGCCTGGTCGGGCGACCTCGCCCAGCTCGTCCTGGAGAACCCGAACCTCAAGTGGGCCGTGCCGGAGAAGGGCGGCATCATCTGGACGGACAACATGCTCATCCCGCTCGGCGGCAGCGTGCCGACCGCGTCGACGTACATGAACTTCGTCTACGACCCGAAGATCTCGGCCCAGATCGCGCTCGGAACGGGCTACATCACGTCCGTCAAGGGGGTGAAGGAGGAGGCGCTCAAGCTCGATCCCAATGCTGCCGCGAACCAGCTCGTCTTCCCGAACGACGAAACGCTCGCGCAGCTCCACCGGAACGACCCGAAGATGGTCTCGAACGCCGACTACATCACGACGTGGCAGTCCGTGACCGGACGCTAGGCCGAGCCGTGCTGAGCTGACCACGTGGGCTCGTTCCTTCATCGGCATCCCGCGGCTGACGCCGTATCTCCTGCTCCTGCCGGGGATCGCATGGCTCGCCGTCTTCTTCCTGATTCCGCTCGTGCTTCCTCGGCTACCAGTCGCTCGAATCGGGGACGTACGGGAACTTCGAGTTCACGTGGGAGTTCTCGAACTTCACGAACGCTTTCAGCGACTACCGCGAGCAGCTCTTCCGGTCGTTCCTCTACGCAGGCGTTGCGACGATCGCGGCGCTCCTGCTGGCGTATCCGCTCGTGTACTGGATCGCGTTCCGATCCGGGCCGTGGCGAAACCTCTTCCTGCTCGCCATCATCGCACCCTTCTTCGTGACGTACCTCGTCCGGACGCTCGCGTGGCTGAACATCCTCGCCGACGAGGGCCCCGTCGTCGGGTTTCTGCGGGGCGTCCACGTGCTCGGCGCGGACGAGGGGTTGCTCTACTCGACCTTCGCCGTGATCTCCGGGATCACCTACAACTTCTTCCCCTTCATGGCCCTTCCGCTCTACGTTTCGCTGGAGCAGATCGATCCACGGATGCTGGAGGCCGCCAAGGACCTCTACGCGTCGTCGACGCAGGCGTTCCTGCGAGTGACCCTGCCCGCTCTCCGCTCCCGGCATCGTCGCCGGGACGCTTCTGACGTTCATCTGCGCTGCGGGTGACTTCATCAACGCGGCGCTCCTCGGCACGACCCAACAGACGATGATCGGGAACGTGATCCAGGCGAAGTTCCTCACGTCTCTCGACTATCCGACCGCAGCGGCGCTGTCGTTCATCCTCATGGCGATGATCCTCGTTGGGCTTCTCGTCTACGCGCGCATCGTCGGGACGGAGAAGCTCACCGGGTGACCACCGCGGTCGAGATTCCGCGGACGGGCCCCGGGCGTGTGGCGCGCGTGTGGTCCCGCGCGAAGCGGCATGCCCTCACCGTCTACGCCTTCCTGGCGGTCGGCTACCTCCTCTTGCCGATCGCCGTCGTGATCCTGTTCTCCTTCAACGCTCCGAAGAGCAACTTCAACTACGTGTGGCAGGGGTTCACGTTCGACAACTGGATCAACTGGGACGAGCCGATCGGCATCAGCGACGCGGTCTGGACGTCCTTCGAGATCGGCCTGCTGGCCACGATCGTGGCGACGGCTCTGGGGACGCTCATAGCCATGGCGATCGTTCGACATCGATTTCGCGGGCGGGGCGCGACCAACATCTTGGTCTTCCTGCCGATGTCGACTCCGGAAATCGTCCTCGGCGCCTCACTCCTCACCCTGTTCCTGAACACGACGGCGGTCTTCCAGCTCGGCTTCGTGACGATCTTCATCGCCCACGTGATGTTCATCGTCAGCTTCGTGGTCGTGACAGTGAAGGCACGGCTCATCGGCTTCGACCGTCATCTCGAGGAGGCGGCGATGGATCTCGGCGCCAATGAGGTCACGACCTTCAGGAAGGTGACCCTTCCGCTCATCGCGCCGGCGGTGCTCGCCGCAGCGCTCCTCGGGTTCGCGCTCTCGATCGACGACTTCGTGATCACATTCTTCAATGCGGGCAGCCAGACACAGACCTTCCCCATCTTCGTGTGGACGACCGCCCAACGCGGCCTGCCGCCGCAGATCAACGTCGTCGCGAGCGCCATCTTCCTCATCGCGATAGCCATCGCCCTGGGTAACGTCCTGTGGGAATACCGCAGCGCCAAACGAACACGAGGAGCCACATGACAACCACGGCCCCAATCCCCTTCGACCTGGAGAAGGCCGCCAAGGACCACCTGTGGATGCACTTCACCCGCATGGGCGGGTACGACACGGCGGAGGTCCCGATCATCGTCAGGGGCGAGGGCTGCCACCTCGAGGATTCGAAGGGGCGTCGCTACATCGACGCGCTCGCGGGGCTCTTCTCGGTGAACATCGGCTACTCGTACGGCGAGGAAATGGGCCAGGCAGCGCTCGAGCAGATGCGCGAGCTGCCGTTCTATACGAACTGGTCGTATGCGCACCCGAGGGCGATCGAGCTGGCGACCGAGGTCGCCACGCTGGCGCCAGGTGATCTGAACCGTGTCTTCTTCTGCTCCGGCGGCTCCGAGGCCGTCGAGTCCGCGTGGAAGCTCGCGCGCCAGTTCTACACCGCACGGGGCGAGACGAAGCTGCGCGGGCTCGTGACGCCCGGTGCGCGCGCAGGCGCGCAAGACCCCGAGGTCGACCACGACGCGATCGTCGCGAACGCCGCGTCGCCGAAGCGCCGCTACAAGGCGATCGCGCGCCATATCGCATACCACGGCACCACGATGGGCGCGCTCTCGATCAATGGCATCCCGGCGATCCGGGCGCCGTTCGAGCCGCTCATCGCCGAGGTCCGCCACGTCTCGAACACGAACCGCTACCACCGTCCACCCGAGGAGACCGAGGCGGAGTTCACCGCCTTCCTGCTCGCCGAGCTCGAGCAGGCCATCGTCGCGATGGGCCCCGACACGGTCTGCCTCGTGCACATGGAGCCCGTGCAGAACGCCGGCGGCTGCTTCACGCCGCCCGAGGGCTACTGGCGCGGGGTGCGCGAGATCTGCGACCGCTACGACATCCTCCTCTCCGCCGACGAGGTCATCACGGCCTTCGGCCGTCTCGGCTACTGGTTCGGGTCGGAGCGCTACGACATCCGGCCCGACATCATCACGAGCGCGAAGGGGCTCTCTTCCTCGTATGCGGCAATTGGTGCCGTGATCGCGACCGACCGCGTGATGGAGCCGTTCATGGGCGCGACCTCGATGTTCTCGCACGGGATCACGTTCGGTGGCCACCCGGTGATGGCGGCGATCGCACTCAAGAACATCGAGATCATGAAGCGCGACGGGATCATCGAGCACGTGCGCACGACCCAGGACGCGTTCCGGTCGACGCTCGCGCAGCTTCTCGACATCCCGATCGTGGGCGACCTGCGGGGAACCGGCTTCTTCTACGCGCTCGAGCTCGTGAAGGACAAGGATTCACGGCAGACGTTCACCGACGAGGAGGGCGAGAGGCTCCTCCGCGGCTTCCTCTCGAATGCGCTGTTCGATGCCGGGATGATCTGTCGCGCCGACGACCGCGGCGACCCCGTGATCCAGATCTCGCCGCCGCTCGTCGCGGGTCAGCCCGAGTTCGACGAGATCACGTCGATCCTCGGCGAGGTGCTGACCGAGGCGGCGACGCTGATGCGCTAGAGCCGTGCGGCTCTTCAACCAGAACGTCAAGGTCGAGGCGCTCAAACGAGTGCCGCTCTTCGACGATCTGTCCAAGAAGGAGCTGGCCGAACTCGCTCGTGTGACGGACGACCTCACGATTGCGCCGGGCACGGTGCTGTTTCGCGAGGGCACGAACGGGCCGTGAGTTCGTGGTGATCGTCGACGGCGACGCCGACGTGACCAAGGGCGGGAAGCAGGTCTCGACGATGTCCGGAGGCGACTTCGTCGGCGAGATCGCGCTCGTCGCGACGAAGACACGTACGGCAACCGTAACGGCGACGAGCACACTCCGCTGCTTCGTCCTCACGCAAGCCGCGTTCCGCCGCGTTCTGGAGGAGAACCCCGTGGTTCACCTCAAGGTGACGGCCGCGCTGGCCGCTCGCCTCGCTGCTGACCTCTAGAGGCTACGCATCCCGCGCGCAGCGGAACCCGGCGAAGAGCTCACGGCGCTCGGGGCTCTCCCAACGCCGGAACGAGGTTCGGGCGATGAGCGCGTCCGTGGCCCACGAGCCGCCGCGCAGCACGCGCACGTCGTCGCCGAAGTTCACCTCCGAGACGTCCGGGTACGGGAAGGGCAGGAAGCCCGGGTACGGCTCGAACGGCGAGGACGTCCACTCCCACACGTCGCCGGCCATCTGCACGCAGCCGACCGGGCTGACGCCGCCCGCGTACGAGCCTGCGGGGGCGGGGGCGAAGCGGCGGCGATCGAGGCTCGCCTCGAACCCCATCCACGCCTGCCCCCATGGGTAGCGGAACTTTCCCTCGTGGTCGTGCCAACCCGCGGCGCGCTCCCACTCGATCTCGGTCGGGAGACGCTTGCCCGCCCAGTGTGCGAACGCCTCCGCTTCGTAGTACGAGACGTGCTGGACGGGTTCCCAGGGCGTGATCGGCTCTTGCCGGCCGAAGCGGATCTGCTCCCAGCCGTAGCTCCCGCGCACCCAGTAGAGGGGCGCGGTCGCGTCCTCGCGCTCGCGCCACTCCCAGCCTGCGGTGCTCCAGTGCTTGGGGGAGCGGTAGCCGCGGCCCTCGACGAACTCGGCGAACTCGGCGTTCGTGACGGGCGTACGATCGATCCGGAAGGCGGGCAGCTCGACCTCGTGCGGCTCGAGCTCGTTGTCATAGGCCCACGGCTCGTGCTCGGCGCCGAGCGTGAACGTCGCCTCGTGGACATCGATCTCGCTCGGCCCGCTCG
Source organism: uncultured Gaiellaceae bacterium (assembly GCA_963709715.1). Taxonomy (GTDB): domain Bacteria; phylum Actinomycetota; class Thermoleophilia; order Gaiellales; family Gaiellaceae; genus GMQP-bins7. The sequence goes on along the minus strand of CAVPXQ010000003.1, from coordinate 177,384 downwards.
GAGCGCGGTCCGGCGCGGTCCCGTCGACCACGGGGTACTCGGCCTCGGTCCGACACTGCAGCGTCTCGAGCATCGACTCCTGTGCCTGCAGCTCGTTCTGGAGGACGAGCCCGAAGACGAATCCGCGTCGAACGAGGACGTCGGGCGCATCGGGGTCGATGCGGTCGAGCATCTCGAGGGAGCGCTCGCGCACGTCCTCGACGTACGCGCGCACCGCCGTCGGGCTCAATGCCGGCATCTTCGCTCCGTTCAGCCGCTCGCGCCGGAACGCGTCGTAGACGTGATCGTGGGCGTCCGGAATCGGCCGGGCGCCTCCCACTGTTCGCAGGATCCAGAGCTCTTCGAAGCGCGCGACGTGCGCGTAGTTCCAGACGAGTGGCGGGACCCCCGGCGAGAGGTGCGCGACGAGGTCGTCCCCGGACACGGGGGCGAGGAGCGTGTCGGTGTTCGCGCGTGTGCGCTGGAGGAGCTGGCGGATCTCGACTTGAGTGGACACGATGGCAGGCTGATTATCGGCTGAGTCGCGGGAACGGCTGAGTCCCAGGCGCCGGCAGTGGTATTGAGACACCGCCGACCGGGCGGAGGTAGCCTACGGCGCTCCCGACCAGAGAGGAGCTCGGAAGCATGAGTCAGAGCGGAAACGGCGCCGTCGTCGTCGCGCGCGACGTGACCCGACGGTATGGCGAGGGAGATACGGCCGTCGACGCGTTGCGCGGGGTCTCCGTCGATATCGCGCCGGGTCGGGCGACCGCGGTCATGGGCCCGTCCGGGTCGGGCAAGTCGACGCTCATGCACATCCTGGCCGGCCTCGACAAGCCGACGTCCGGAACCGTGGACATCGCCGGAACGGAGATCACGGCGCTCGGCGACAACGACCTCACGAAGCTCAGGCGCGAGCACATCGGATTCGTCTTCCAGTTCTTCAACCTGCTTCCGATGCTGAACGCGAAGGAGAACATCACGCTGCCGCTCACGATCGCCGGTGAGAAGGCCGACGACGAGTGGCTCGGGCAGCTCGTGAAGGACGTCGGGCTCGAGCAGCGGCTCACACACCGACCCGCCGAGCTTTCGGGCGGCCAGCAGCAGCGCGTCGCGATCGCCCGCGCGCTCATCTCGAGGCCGACGGTTCTCTTCGCCGACGAGCCCACGGGCAACCTCGACTCTACGACCAGCCACGAGATCCTCGGCCTTCTGCGGCGATCGGTCGAGGAGTACGGGCAGACCATCGTGATGGTGACCCACGACGCGCGCGCCGCCGCTGCGGCGCACCGCGTGCTCTTCCTCGCAGACGGCGCGATCGTGCGCGAGCTCGGCGAGTGCGACGCGCACACGATCCACGGCGTCCTCGAGGAGCTCGCGGCCGCCTAATGGTCAGGGTGGCCCTTCGTGGCCTCGCGGGCCGAAAGCTCCGCGCGGTCCTGACCGGCATCGCGATCGTCCTCGGTGTCGCGATGATCAGCGGTACCTACATCCTCACGGACACGGTTCAGCAGGCGTTCAACAACCTTCTCGTCGACTCGTACGCGGGGACCGACGCGGTCGTCACCGGGAAGGGGCTCGACATCTCGATCGACGGCAACAAGCCGCCTCCGCCGCCCGTCGACGTGTCGCTGCTCGCAACCGTGCGCGGCGTCGAGCAGGTCGCCCTCGCGACCGGAAGCGTGCTCGACGAGACGAACACGAAGATCCTCACGGCGGAGGGGAAGTCCTCAACTCGGAGGGCTGGCCGACGCTCGGGTTCGGAGTCGATACCTCCCCCGAGATGGCGCAGTTCAACCCGCTCAAGCTCTACGAGGGGCGCTGGCCCAAGGCCGCAGACGAAGTCGTCATCGACGCCGGGAACGGCCGACAAGCAGGGCTACGACGTCGGCGACACGGTCGATATCTCGACGCTGCAGCCCAAGCGCTCGTTCAAGCTCGTCGGCGTCGCCAAGTACGGCGAGGTCGACAGCCTCGGGGCGATCAGCTTCGTCGTCTTCACGATCCCGGCAGCGCAGGCGCTGCTCGGCCGTGAAGGTCAGTACGACGCGATCTCGGTCGCGGCACGCGAGGGGGTCTCCGAGGACGATCTGGTCGGAGCCATCGCAGCCCGGTCCTGCCGGCCAGCGCGGAGGTCGTCAGCGCCTCGGCGGAGGCGCAGGAGCAGGCCGACGAGGTCAGCCAGTTCACGAAGATCTTCCGCTACTTCCTGCTCGCGTTCGCGCGCCGTCGCGCTCTTCGTCGGCGCGTTTGTCATCTTCAACACGTTCTCGATCACGGTCGCGCAGCGGACGACGCGAGTTCGCGACGCTGCGGACGATCGGTGCGTCGCGGCGCCAGGTGCTCGGCTCGGTCATCCTCGAGTCGCTCGTCATCGGGCTCCTCGCGTCGCTCGTCGGCCTCTTCTTCGGGCTCGTCCTCGCCGAAGGCATCCAGGCGTTGTTCCGGTCCCTTGGCGTCGACTTCCCGTCCGGCGATCGCGTCTTCGCGATGCGCACCGTCGTCGTGTCGCTCGCCGTCGGCGTCGGAATCACGCTCCTCGCCGGCCTGTTCCCTGCGATCCGGGCGACACGCGTGCCGCCGATCTCCGCGGTTCGCGAGGGCGCGACGCTGCCGAAGGGTCGCTTCCATCGATTCACACCCTGGGTCGCGGGCCTCATCGTTCTGGGCTCGCTGCTCCTGCTGGCGCGCGCGATGTTCACCGACGAGCTCGGGACCGGTGACCGGTTGCTCTCGATCGCCGGTGGCGTGCTCCTGCTCTTCCTCGGCGTCGCGATGCTCGCCTCGAACCTCGTTCGCCCGCTCGCGTCGCTGGTCGGTATTGCCCGCTCGCAGCGCGGGCGGTGCGGCCGGCAAGCTCGCGAGCGGCAACGCGGTGCGCAACCCGTCGCGGACTGCTGCGACCGCCGCGGCCCTCATGATCGGCATCGCTCTCGTCGCCTTCATCGCGACGTCTCACGAACGGCATGAAGGCGTCGAACCGAGAGGCGATCGAGGAGCAGGTCATCGCCGACTACGTCGTGACGTCGACCGATGGCTACACGCCGTTCGTCGCGGCCGCGGGCGACGCGCTGGCCGCGTCGCCCGTGCCCGAGACGGTGACGAGCGTGCGCTCGGAGGTCGCCGAGCTGAACGGCGGCATCGGGCGAGGTCGGCGGGATCGAGCCCGACACCATCGCGAAGGCATACGTCTTCGACTGGAAGGACGGCGACGACAGCGTCCTCGGGACACTCGGCAAGACGAACGCGGTCGTCAGCGTCGAACTGGGCCGAGGACCACGACATCGGCGTCGGGGACACGGTCTCGATTCGCTCGATCGACAATCGGGCGGCAGACGTCACCGTCGTCGGCACCTTCGAGCCCCCGCCGTTCTATCCGTTGCTCGAGAGCGTCAACGTCTCGACGGAGCTCTTCGACTCGCTCTACGACCACCCGCGCAATCGCTGGACGTGGGCGAACGTCCAGGGCGAGCCGAGTGACGAGAGCCGTGCAGCCATGGAGCAGGCGCATCTCCGGGTTCCCGGACACCCAGGTCGAGACGCGCGAGGAGTGGATCGAGCGCGAGGACGCGGACTTCAACGAGTTCATCACCTTCCTCTACGTGATGCTCACGCTGGCGGTCTTCGTGAGCATCTTCGGGATGATCAACACGCTCGTCCTCTCGGTCTACGAGCGGACGCGCGAGATCGGGATGCTCCGGGCGATCGGGATGACCCGGAGGCAGGTGCGACGGATGATCCGCCAGGAGAGCATCATCACGGCGTTGATCGGTGCGGCGATCGGGCTGCCGCTCGGGATCTTCCTCGCAGCGCTCGTCAACCGCGCGCTCTCGGAGTTCGACGTGCGGTTCTCAATCCCCTGGGGCCAGCTGATCGTGCTGACGATCGTGGCGATCATCATCGGCGTCCTGGCGGCGATCATGCCGGCCCGCCGCGCCGCGAAGCTCAATCCTCTCGAGGCCATCGCCTACGAGTAACCGTGACGCCGCAGGCCGCCGATCGCTCTCGGCCGGCGGAGCCGGCCTCCGCGACCGACTGACGACGCTCGCTGCGCGATCCCGCGGGCTCGCCGCTTGCCCGTACTCGATGTACTGTCCTGCGCGGCTCGCCCTTGGCTCACTTGCGAGCGCCGCCCCTGCAACGTCACGGTAGCCTGGCTGCGTGGGCCGCTTCGCGATCAAAGGCCTCCTGAGCCGCAAGCTCAGGACCGCCCTCACGGCAATCGCGATCGTCCTCGGCGTCGCGATGATCAGCGGCACCTTCATCCTGACGGACTCGATCGATCAGGCGTTCAACACGATCTTCACGGACATACGCAAGGGCTCGAACGTCATCGTCAGCGGGAAGTCGGCGTTCGATACCGGGGACTCCGATGCCAGTCTCACGCCGTCGTTCGACGAGTCCCTTCTGCCCAAGGTCGAGGCACTCCCGGGCGTCGCTACGGCGGAGCCGAGTGTGAGCGGACAGGCACAGCTGATCGGAGACGACGGCAAGGCGATCGTCTTCGGAGGAGCGCCTAATCTCGGATTCTCGATCGCAAACGGGGACTCCCAGTTCAACCCGCTCGTGCTCGTCGACGGCTCCTGGCCCAAGGCCAACGAGGTCGCAATCGACAACGAGACCGCGAGCAAGAAGCATCTCGCCGTCGGCCAGACGATCGGCGTCCAGGGCATCGGTCCGGTCGAACGCCTCCGGATCTCGGGTATCGCGCAGTTCAGCTCCGGGTTGACGATCGGCGGCGCCACGCTTGCCGGCTTCGACCTCCGGACGGCTCAACGCATCTTCGAGAAGCCGGGAAAGCTCGACGAGATCGCGGTCGCGGCGAAGCCGAACGTGACCGACGCACAGCTCGTCAAGGAGATCGAGCCGATCCTGCCTCAGGGAACGCAGGTCAGGACGTCGAGCGAGCAGGCCTCGGAGGACGCATCCGACACGAACGCGTTCATCTCGTTCCTACGGGGATTCCTCCTCGCGTTCGGAGGTATCGCGCTCTTCGTCGGCTCGTTCGTGATCGCGAACTCGCTCTCCATCACGATCGCCCAGAGGACGCGTGAGTTCGCGACGCTGCGCACCATCGGCGCCTCGAACCGTCAGGTGCTGAGCTCGGTGCTGCTGGAGGCGCTCGTCGTCGGGGCGATCGCCTCCGTCGTCGGGCTCTTCTTCGGTCTTGTGCTTGCGAAGGGCCTCTTCAAGCTCTTCGACCTCGTTGGATTCACGCTCCCGAACTCGGGGCTCATCTTCGAGGCGAGGACGGTTGTCATAGCATTGACGGTCGGCATCCTCGTGACGGTCCTCGCGAGCGTCTACCCGGGCTTCAGGGCCACGATGGTCCCGCCGATCGCGGCGGTTCGCGAGGGCGCCTCCCTCCCCGGCGAGCCCCTCGACAACGTCAGGAGCATGTGGGCGGGCATCGTCGTCACCGGGATCGGCGTCGTCGCAACGGTCGTCGCGGTCTCGGCGACGCCCGGGAACACCCTTGTGAGCATCTTGATCGCTGCGTTCGGCCTGATCCTTACCCTCTTCGGCTGCGCTCTCTTTCCCTCGCGGAGCCTCGGGGCGCTCGTGTCGTGCGGTCTCGGGTTCGCGGCGCTCGTCTACGGCCTGTTCGCGCCGGATCTCGGCACGACGAGCATCCTCCTCTGGATGGGCGTCGGCGTGCTTCTTCTCTTCTTCGGCGTCGCGCGCGTCACGACCAGGCTCATTCCGAGCCTCGCCGCCTTCATGTCCCCGATCGCGCGCTGGTCCGTCTTCGTCGCGCTCGCTCTCTTCTGGCCGTTCTTCACGCTTCCGTACTGGCTCCTTCGCTATGGAGCATGGGGGCCAGGGGTCGTCTGGAAACGCTTCCTTGCCTTCGGCTCCGTCACTGCGCTCGGCTTCTTGCTGCTTGCGGGTGGCATCGGTGGCGGACAGCCAGCTCTCATCGCGGTGGGTGCGATCTTCTTCGTGCTGCTCGCGATCGTCCTCCTGATGTGGCTCCGGAAGGCCCTGACGCGGTGGGAACCGGAGTGGCCCGCAGAGTTCCCGGGCGTGATCCCTGACCGGACGACGTCGCGGGTCGGAGGAGAGAACGCGCGCCGCAACCCGCAACGAACCGCGTCGACGGCAGCCGCTCTCATGATCGGCCTCGCGCTCGTGACCCTCGTGGCCACGCTCGCGTCGGGGATCATCGCGTCCTTCACAGGCGCCGTGGACGACATCTTCACGGGCGACTACGCGATCACCGCGCAGAACAACTTCTCGCCCATCCCCATCGCAGCTGCGGACGCCGCCGCGAAGGCGCCCGGCGTGACGGCGATCGGCAACGTCAGGACCGGCGAAACCCAGGTCTTCGGCGACGCCGAGTTCTCGACGGCGGTGGATCCCGGGGCCGCGCAGGTCGTGCAGCTCGACTGGAAGGAGGGGTCACAGGACGTCTTCAAGGAACTCGGCGACAACGGCGCTTTCATCGACAACGACTTCGCGAAGAAGCACGACCTCGAGCTCGGATCGCCCGTCGACGTCACCTTCCCGAGCGGGACCAAGAAGACGTTCGACATCAAGGGCGTCTTCGACCCGCCGACAGGAGGATCGCCGTTCGGCGTCGTCACGATCTCGACCACCGTGTGGGACGCGGAGGTGCCGCACCCGGAAAACCTGTACTCGTTCGTGAAGATGAGGGGCGGGGAAACGGATGCGAACCAGGCGGCGCTAGACGGGGCACTGACCGACTTCCCGAACGCCAAGGCGCAGAACCGGCAGGCCTTCATCGACAACCAGATCTCTGGCGTCAAGTCAGTCCTAAACATTCTGTTTGTGCTCTTGGCCCTCTCCATCATCGTCAGCGTCTTCGGGGTCATCAACACGCTCGTCCTCACCGTCTTCGAGCGCACGCGCGAGATCGGGATGCTGCGCGCGATCGGCATGACGCGACGGCAGGTACGGCGGATGATCCGCCATGAGAGCGTGATCACTACGCTCATCGGCGGAGCGATCGGGATCGTCCTCGGGATCGTCCTCGCCGCGCTGCTCATCGTGCGCGTCGACTTCCTCGTCTTCGCGTTTCCGACGACCTGGGTTGTCACCTTCGCCATCACGGCGATCGTGGTCGGGATCGTTGCTGCGATCTTCCCCGCGCGCCGTGCGGCGAAGCTCGACCCGCTCGAAGCTATCGCGTACGAATAGTTCAGGAGCGTGGCCGCCGGGCGACGCCCGCAGCTTCTGCAGCCGCGGAGACCGCGGCAGCGACCTTCGGAGCGACGTCGCGGTTGAAGACGCTCGGGATGATGTACTCGGCGCCTAACTCGTCGGGGTCGATCGTCGACGCGATGGCGTGGGCAGCGGCGACCTCCATCTCGCTCGTGATCGTCGAGGCGCGCACGTCCAGCGCTCCCCGAAACACGCCCGGGAATGCGAGGACGTTGTTGATCTGGTTGGGATAGTCCGAGCGTCCCGTCGCGACGACCGCCGTGTCGCCGTGGATCTCCTCGGGCATGACCTCGGGCGTCGGGTTTGCCATGGCGAAGACGACTGCGTCCTTTGCCATCGTGCGGACGCCGGCGGCGGTGACCGCGCCCGGAGCTGACAGCCCGATGAACACGTCGGCGCCGGCGAGCGCATCGTCCGCTGTTCCTTCTAGGCGGTCAGGGTTCGTGCGCTCCGCGAACGCCATCTTGTGGGGAGGGAGCCCGGGCCGACCTGCGTACACGATCCCCTGGTGATCGCAGCCGACGAGGTTCCGCGCGCCGGCCGCAAGGAGGACGTCCGTCGTTGCGATCCCCGCCGCACCGACCCCCGTGGTCACGATCTTGATGTCCTCGAGGCGCTTCCCGACGACGCGCAGCGCGTTCAGAAGTGCTGCGAGGACGACGATGGCCGTGCCGTGCTGGTCGTCGTGGAACACCGGGATGTCCAGCTCGTCGCGCAGTCGGGCCTCGATCTCGAAACACCGCGGCGCGGAGATGTCTTCCAGATTGATGCCGCCGAAGCCCGGGGCGATCGCCTTGCAAATGCGCACAATCTCATCGGGATCCTTCGTCGCCAGGCAGATCGGCCAGGCATCGACACCCCCGAACTCCTTGAAGAGCACGGCCTTACCCTCCATCACGGGCATCGCCGCCTCTGGCCCGATGTCGCCGAGGCCGAGGACAGCGGTCCCGTCGGACACGACCGCGACCGTGTTCTGCTTGATGGTGAGGTTCCATGCCGCGACCGGATCGTCGGCGATCGCCTGCGAGATCCGTGCGACGCCGGGCGTGTAGGCCATCGAGAGGTCGTCGCGAGTCTTCAGTGGCACCTTCGACGCGACCTCGATCTTGCCCCCGAGGTGCATGAGGAAGGTGCGATCGGAGATGCGGAGCACCTCGACCCCCTCGACCGAGCGGGCGGCCTCCGCGATGCGATGCAGATGCTCCTCGTCCGAGGCCGATACCGTGACGTCGCGTACCTTGTAATCGCGTTCGACGCGGACGATGTCGATCGCGCCGAGCAAGCCGCCGGCCTCGCCGATCGCCTCGGCGACCCGCGCGAAGGTTCCGGGAGCGTCCTCGAGGCGAAGCCGGAGTGTGGCGCTGAACGACGGCGAGACATGGGTCATGCAGCCAGACTAGACCGCCGCGCGCACGCGCACGACGCCGGCGGCCGCCAGAGCGGCAATCTCCTCGTTCGTATAGCCCACCTCCACCAGGACTTCGGCCGAGTGCTCACCTACGGCGGGTGGCGGTGAGCGGTGCGCAGCCCGTTCGCGCTCGAAGGACAGCGGAATCGCAGGCACGCGGAGGCCGGGGATTGCGGCATGCTCGACGGCTTGGAGCATCCTCAGTGCATGCGTCTGCGGCGCGTTCACGACGTCCTCGACGTCGGCCACCGGTGCGGCCGGCACACCAGCGTTCGTCAGGCGCGCGTGCCAGTCGGACGTGTCGCGCTCGGCCAGACGTGCGGTGAGAAGGGCCACCAATGATCCGCGGTTCCGTACGCGATCCGGATTCGTTCTGAAACGTTCGTCGCCTACGAGCTCTGGGAGCGCGAGTACCTCGCAGAGGAGGCCGAACAGGCGGTCGTTTCCGCCCGCGATCATGAGCTCGCCGTCGCGGGTCGGGAACACCTGATACGGCGCGACCATCGGGAACACCGTGCCTTGCCCGGTCGGGACGGTGCCGTCCGCGAGGTAGCCGACGAGGTGGTAACCGATGTAGCCGAGCGCGGTCTCGTACAGCGACGTGTCGACGACGGCGCCCTCACCGGTGCGCTCACGCTCGAGCACGGCACTGACGATGCCGAGCGCCGCCCACATCCCGGTTCCCATGTCGATGAGGGAGGAACCGACGCGAACGCCCGAGTGCCCCGGCTCCCCGGTCATGCTGATGAGCCCTCCGGCCGCCTGCATGAGCGCGTCGTATCCCGGCTCCTCGGCGAGTGGCCCGACCCGTCCGTAGGCACCTATCGAGCAGTAGACGAGACGCGAGTTACGCTCACGGAGCGCGTCCGGCCCGAGCCCGAGCCGCTCTGCGAGGCCAGGCCGCAGGCTCTGCAGGAAGACGTCGGACCCGTCGGCGAGGCGGAGGACTGCTTCGCGCCCGCGCTCGTCGCCGAGCGAGACCGCGAGAGAACGCTTGCCGGCGTTGACCGCGAGGAACATCGCGCTCTCGCCGTTCCAGAAGGGTGGCCCCCACGCACGACCGTCGTCCCCGGTGTCGGGTCGCTCGACCTTGACGACGTCGGCGCCGAGCGCCGCCAGGATCTCGGCGCAGTAGGGCCCGGCGATCGACGTCGTCACGTCGACGACACGCGTCCCGGCGAGCGGTAGGAACGGCATCCGGCGAATCATCTCCTGCTGAGAAGATGCAGAGATGGTCGACCGGCAACTGCGCGCCGCGCGGGCGGTGGCTGCGACGCTGCGCCGCTTGGCGCCGGCCGCCCTCGCCCGTATTCCCGATTCGCGCTCGGACGGGCGGCGTCCCCGGCTTGTCCGCAGCCATCCCCGCATCGACGGCAGTCACCGGTCGACCATCTAGATGCCGAGCTGGCTCGATTTCAACCAGATCGCCGACTGGGTCTCGGGCGCCTGGTGGAGCTATCCGCTCATCTTCTCGGTCGCCATGGTGGACGCCTTCTTTCCGGTCGTCCCGAGCGAGACCGTGGTCATCATCGGAGGCAACCTCTCGGCGTCAGGCGATCTCAGCCTCCCGCTCGTGATTCTCGTCGGTGCTGCAGGGGCGATCGTCGGCGACAACATCTCGTACGGGATCGGGACGTTCCTCGGCGAGAGGACGGTGAAGCGCTGGTTCAAGAGCGAGAAGGCGCACAAGACCTTCGAGTGGGCGGAACGGACGCTCGACGAACGCGGCGCCTACATCATCATCATCGGGCGCTTCATTCCCGGTGGACGTATTGCCGTGACCTTCTCCGCCGGGTACGTCCACTCGTTCCCGTGGCGGCGCTTCATCGTCTACGACGTCGTCGCGTGCACCCTCTGGGCGTCGTACGCTGCCCTGCTGGGCTACTTCGGCGGGAAGACGTTCGAGGAGCACCCGTGGTTCGGGCTCCTGATCGCACTCGGTATCGCTCTGTCGTTGGGCGTCGCCGTCGAGGCCCTCAGGCACTACCGCCAGCGCCGCCGGAGGACGGGCCCAGCCGACGCTGACAAGACCGGCACCGTCTGACAGACTCGACACATGTCCAAGCTGCTCGTGCACGTAACGTGCGGGCCGGAGAATCCGACCAAGGCCGCGCTCGCCTTCCTCGTAGCCAAGGCTGCGATCGACGAGGGGCACGAGGTCTCGATGTTCCTCGCGGGGGACGGCGTCCAGCTCCTCCGCGACTCCGTGCTCGACTCGCTCAGCGGTCTGGGAACGGGGAGCCTGCGCGAGTCGTACGACGCCGTCGTCGGCGCGGGCACTGCGCTGTATGCCTCCGGCATGTCCAGCAAGGCCCGCGGTGTCGGAGAGTCGGATCTCGAGGGCAAGCCGGTGGAGCTCGCGATGCCGAATCGGCTCGTGCAGCTCGCCTTCGACGCCGATCGCGTCATCACGTACTGACGTCACACGTACGCTCAGGGCTGTGAACCGCCTGGCAGGCGCGACGTCGCCGTACCTCCTGCAGCACGCCTCCAATCCCGTCGACTGGTACGAGTGGGGAGACGAGGCGTTCACGCGGGCACGCGCGGAAGACAAGCCGCTCCTCGTCTCGGTCGGCTACAGCTCCTGCCACTGGTGCCACGTCATGGCGCACGAATCGTTCGAGAGCGCCACGACTGCTGCCCTCATGAACGACCTCTTCGTGAACGTGAAGGTCGACCGCGAGGAGCGCCCGGACGTCGACGCCGTGACGATGGAGGCGACGGTCGGCATGACGGGCTCGGGCGGCTGGCCGACGACCGTCTTCATGACACCCGATGCGAAGCCGTTCTACGCCGGCACGTACTTCCCGCCCGAGCCGCGGCACGGGATGCCGGGCTTCTCCGGAGCTCCTGCGGGCCGTGGCCGAAACCTGGCGGGAGCGCCGCGAGGACATCGAGCGGCAGGCCGAGCGGATCGACGACGCGCTCCGCTCGACTGCGGGCGCCGGGCCGTCGACCGAACCGCTGACGTCGTCGCTGCTTTCGGATGCGGCACGGGGGATCGCGGCGACGTTCGAGCCGGCCTTCGGCGGGTTCGGTCGGGCGCCGAAGTTCCCCGCCGCCTCGACGCTCGAGTTCCTCCTTCGTCGAGGTGACGACGCGTCGCTCGCGATGGCGACGGAGACGCTCGACGGAATGGTTGCGGGTGGCTTCTACGACGTCGTCGGAGGAGGCTTCCACCGCTACTCGGTGGACGATCGTTGGCTCGTGCCGCACTTCGAGAAGATGCTCTACGACAACGCCCTCCTCGCGGCCGCGTACCTCCACGCGTGGACCGTGACCGGCCGCGAGCGCTATCGCGAGATCGTCGAGGAGACCATCGGGTACATGCTTCGGGAGCTCGCGCTTCCGGACGGCGCCTTCGCGTCCGCGCACGACGCAGACACCGACGGCGTCGAGGGGCTGACGTACACGTGGACACCCGACGAGGCCGCGGTCGTGGGATTGCCCCATGACTTGCTCGAGCCTTTCGAGCACGGTCGCTACGTCGTGCGCGGCGAGCTCGATCCGCCGTTGCGCGCACGCGTGCTGGCCGCGCGCGACGACGCGCCCGCAGCCCTTCCGCGACGACAAGGCGCTCGCCTCGTGGAACGGCCTCGCGCTCGCGGCGCTCGCGGAGGCCGGGTATCGACTCGAACGCGGCGAGTGGCTCGACGCCGCCCGCCGCCTCGGAGCATTCCTGCTCGGGCCGCTGTCGGCCGAGGACGGCCGGCTTCTGCGCGCGATTCGCGACGGGCCGCACGAGCGGCTTCGGCTTCCTCGACGACTACGCGTCCGTCGCCCACGGACTGATCGAGCTCCACGTGGCGACGGGAGAGCTGCGCTGGCTGCTCGAGGCCCGCCGCCTCGCCCTGCTCGCGGTCGAGCTGTTCGAGGACGGCGAGCATGGTGGCTTCTTCCTCTCGCCCGTCGACGGCGACGCACGCGTTCCGCGGACGAAGGACCTGCAGGACACGCCGATTCCCTCCGGCAACTCCATGCTCGCGCACGTGCTTCTGCGTCTCGCGCGACTCTGGGGCGACGACGAGCTCGAACGGCGCGCGGTGTCGGTCTTCCGCCTTGTCGAGCCGGCGGTGGGCCGCGCACCGGGGTTCTTCGCCTGGGCGCTGTGCGGCATCGACCTCTGGCTGGGCGCGCCGCGCGAGATCGCGATCGTCGGCGACGTCGATTCGCCCGTGGCGCGAGCGGCGCTGGCGCCGTTTCAACCCGGCACGGTGGTCGCGGTCGGCCCGTCCGAGAACGTTCCGCTGCTGGCCGGCAAGACACTCGTCGACGGACGACCGGCCGTCTATGTCTGCGAGCGCTTCGCCTGCCAGGCTCCCCTCACCGAGCCCGAGGAGGTGGCTGTCTAATGCGGATCTGCCTGATGATCGAAGGCCAGGAGGGCGTCACCTGGGACGGACTGGGTGCGCCTCGCGCGACTCGCCGAGGAGTACGGGCTCGAGGGGCTCTTCCGCTCCGATCACTACACGGCGATCATCCGGCCCGACGCCGACGCGCTCGACGCCTGGGCGACGCTGGCGGGCCTCGCTGCGATCACGGACCGGATCCGGCTCGGGACGCTCGTATCGCCTGCGACCTTCCGGCATCCGAGCGTGCTCGCGCGCATGGCGGTCACGGTCGACCACATCTCGGGTGGACGCGTCGAGGTCGGCATGGGCTCGGGCTGGTACGAGCGCGAGCACGACGCGCACGGCTTCCCGTTTCTCGACGGAAAGCAGCGTTTCGCCCTCTTCGCGGAGCAGGTCGAGGTCGTCGTCCGCTCGTGGACCGAGGAGCGGTTCGACCACGACGGCGCGGCGTACCGGCTGCGCGATCAGCTTGCGCTCCCGCGTCCGGTTCAGCAGCCGCACCCGCCGCTCGTCCTCGGCGGCACGGTCAAGCCTCGCTTCGCGGCGCTCGCAGCTCGCTACGCGAGCGAGGTGAACACCCTCGGCGCGCCGGCCGCCGAGCTGCGTCAGCGCAAGGAGGCGCTCGACCGCGCCTGCGCCGAGGCTGGACGCGATCCCGCGACGCTCGGCTACTCGGTGATGACGGCGTGCTTCGTGGGCGAGACGTACGAGGAGGTCGTCGCACGGGTGGCGCGCTTCCTCTCCGTGCGTGGCGACGGATCGGATCCGGAGGCACTCATCGCCGAGCGCCGTGACCGGTGGCTCGTGGGCACGGTCGACGAGGTCGGCCAGCGGATCGAGGAGCTTCGCGCGCTCGGCATCTCGCGCGTCTTCCTTCAGCATCTGAACCACGACGACGACGAGATGGTCGCCCTCGTCGGAGAACGACTGCTCCCACGGCTCAGGTAGCGTCCGACCCCATGACGACGGCCGAGCTGACGGGTGCGGAAGCGGTCGCGTGGGATCTCACCGACCTGTACGACGGCGGCGATGACCCACGGATCGAGCAGGACGTCGAGGAGACGGAGGCCGCGGCCGCGGCGTTCCGCGAGCGCTTCTACGGGCGCGTTGCCGAGCTGAGCCCGGCCGAGCTGCGTGACGCGATCGACGAGCGCGAGGGCATCGAGTCGACGTTCACACGGGCCATCTACTACGCCCACCTGTGGTTCTCGACCGACCAGAACGACTCGCAGCGAGGCGCGCTCGTGGCGCGGCTGACGGAGAAGGGAGCGGCGATCGACACGCAGCTCCTCTTCTTCGGGCTGGAGCTCGCGGCGCTCGAGGACGAGCAGTCGGACCGCTTGCTCGCGAGCGACGAGCTCGAGAAGTGGAGGCACTGGCTCAGATCCGTGCGCAAGTTCCGCCCCTACATCCTCACCGAGCTCGAGGAGAAGATCGTCACGGAGAAGGCTGTCTCCGGATTCGCGGCGTGGGACCGCCTCTTCGACGAGCTCGTCGGCGCGATCAAGGTCGACCTCGACGGAGAGGTAGTGGGCTTCGAGGCGGCGATGTCGAAACTCCACTCGCCCGATCGCGATCTCCGTCGCCGCGCGTCGGAGGCTGTCACCGAGTCCCTCGCCCCGGGACTGCGGACGCGGGCGTACGTCTTCAACACGATCGCGGTCGACCGCTCGATCGACGATCGGCTTCGCGGCTACGCGTCGTGGATCTCGGCTCGCAATCTGTCCAACGACACGACGGACGATGCCGTGCAGGCCCTCGTGGACGCGGTCGTCGGACGGTACGAGGTCGTCCAGCGCTACTACGCCCTCAAGGCGAAGCTGCTCGGGCTCGACCGCCTCTCGTTCTACGACCGGATGGCTCCGCTCGCAGACGACGTCGCCCAGGTCGAGTGGGCGGACGCGCGCGAGCTCGTCCTCGGTGCCTTCTCGGACTTCTCGAGCGAGACCGGAGCGATCGTCCAGCGCTTCTTCGACGAGAGCTGGATCGACGCTCCGCCGCGGGACGGCAAGCGGCCCGGAGCGTTCTGCGCGACGAACGTCCCCGACGTGCACCCGTACGTCTTCCTGAACTACACGGCCGACCGGCGCTCAGTGCTGACGCTCGCGCACGAGCTCGGTCACGGCCTGCACGGGTACCTCGCGCAGCCGCTCGGGCTCTTCAATGCGAGCTCTCCGCTGACGACGTCCGAGACCGCATCGGTCTTCGGCGAGGCGTTGACTTTCAAGCGGCTGCTCGCGCTCGAGGAGGATCCGCGTCGCCGTCTCAACCTGCTCGCCGGCCGGATCGAGGACTCGATCGCGACCGTGTTCCGGCAGATTGCGATGAACCGCTTCGAGGATGCGGTGCACACGACCCGGCGAACCGAGGGCGAGCTCTCGCTCGAGAAGTTCGAAGAGCTCTGGCTCGGATCGCAGACGACGATGTTCGGCGACTCGGTCGACGTCGACGGCTACGCGACGTGGTGGAGCTACATCCCGCACTTCATCGGCACTCCCGGCTACGTGTACGCCTACTCCTACGGATTCCTCTTCGCGCTCTCGATCTTCCGCAAGTACGAGCTCGAGGGCGAGTCCATGGTCGCGCCGTATCTCGACCTTCTCCGTGCCGGCGGATCAAAGCCTCCCGAGGAGCTGGCCGAGATGGTCGGGCTCGACCTCACGGATCCCCGAATCTGGGACGCGGGCATCGAAGCCCTGGCTGCTCAGCTCGACGAGGCCGAGGCGCTCGCGGCGGAGGTCGGACTCGGCTAGGCGTCGGGGTCGAGCCCGAGCAGCACGGCCTCGACCTTGCGCAACTGCTCCACGTCGCCCCTGATTCCGGTCAGCGTGTCGTTGTACAGGAACGCCTCGGCGAGGCGGACGATGGCGTACGCCAGCGCCGACGGCTCGACCGAAGGTTCGAACCGTCCAGCATGGACCTCGTCTTCGATCAGGCTCGTGATCCGCGCGACCATGCGCGGCTGGACGATCCCGGAACCGGACACGATGATCCGCAGCGCGTCGCGCTCCTGCTCGAGGAACTGGCGGAGGGCCGGTGCGGACGCGAGCTCGCGGTTGATCCGGTCGAACGTGTCGAGTAGGCGGATCGCTCCCTCCCCGCGGGCTTCTGCGTACGCCTTGTCGATCACGGGCTCCGCGGCCCGCACGAGGACCTCGCCGAGGAGCCCGTCGCGCGAGCCGAACCAGCGGTAGATCGTCGTTCGGCCGAGGCCGAGCTCGGTCGCGATCGCCTGGACGTCGACCCGTTGTCCGTGCAGATACGCGTCGAGGGCGACGCCAACGACGTCGTCGCGACTCGCGGCGGGAGGTCGGCCGCGCGGGCGTTCGGGTGCTCGGGGGAGGTGCGTCATGGCGTCTCCGCGTTTATTGATACACAACACGGCCCGTGTCATCATTGGCTCGCACTAACCACGGCGGTGGAGGCGTCGTTTCAAGCGGTAGCGGCACGCGCGTACCCGCGGTACGCTCGCGGCTGCAGGCAGGAGTCGGAGGGATCACAAGGAGGAAGATTCGGTGAAAAGGCTTGTTGTAGTTGCGACCGTCCTGGTCGCCGCGCTCGCGTCGACGGTACCCGGGGCGATCGGCGGCCCGGGCCAGACACCGGGCGTGACAGCGAAGACCATTACGCTCGGCGGGACCTTCCCGCTCACGGGCACGGCAGCTTCGTATGCGCCGATCCCGCAAGGGATGAAGGCGTATTTCAGCTACATCAACGCTCGTCGTGGCCCGGACGGAAAGCGCGGCGTCATGGGACGCCAGATCGTCTGGAAGTTCTACGACGACGCGTACAACCCCGCGAACACGGCACAGCTCACGCGTCGCCTCGTCGAGCAGGACAAGGTGTTCGCGACGGTCGGTGGGCTCGGCACCGAGCCGCAGCTCGCCGTTCGCGAGTACATGAACAACGCCAAGGTCCCGCAGGCGCTCGTCTCGACCGGCGCGACAGAGTTCAGTGCCGAGTGGCGTGAGTTCCCATGGACGATTGGCTGGCAGCCCGACTACATCGCCGAGGGGCGTCTCTACGGACTGCACCTCAAGGCGAACAACCGCGGCAAGAAGATCGGCGTCATCTACCAGAACGACGCGTATGGGAAGGACTACCTGTACGGGTTCCGGGCAGCCCTCGGAAAGTCGTATGCCGACGCGAACATCGTTGCGCAGGAAGCGATCGAGGCGACGGCGACGAGCGCCGCCTCCCAGATGTCGAAGATCAAGGCGGCCGGCGCGCAGGTGCTCGCCGTCTTCCAGCTCCCGACTCCGACCGTCCGCTCGGTTGCGACGGCGAAGGCGCTCGGGATCAATCTCGACCAGATCTACATGAACTCCGTCGCTGCGATCAAGCCGGCGATGGACGGGATGGTCGCCTCCGCCGGTGCGCCGTACACCAACGGCATCATCACGATCCAGTACTACAAGGACCCGCGAGACGCCAAGTGGGCCAACGACGCGTCGATGAAGCTGTACCGCGACATCATCGCCAAGTACAGCGGCGGTGCGAACGCCGACGACCCGCAGGTGCTGTACGGGGTCGCCAAGGCGGAGACGTTCGTCCAGGCGCTGTACAAGGCCGGGGCGAATCCCACTCGAGCGGGCGTCATGAGCGCGCTCTTGAGTCTCAACTCCCCGAACCGCTTCCTGCTTCCCGGGATGAAGATGAAGACGTCGAAGACGGACCACTTCGTCATCAGCCAGATGCAGCTCGCGCGGTTCAACTCGACCACGAAACTCTGGGTGCCCTTCGGACAGCTGATCGAGGCTCGTCCGCGCTAGAAAGCTTCTCCCTGCATGTGACTGGTGGTTGGGGCCGGCTCGCCGGCCCCAACTGCGTCCGGGCGCTTTCCGGCGGTAGCTTCCGTTGCTCTACGGCATCGACTAGAGCCGACGCTCGGCGTACTGCTGCCAGTATCGCTCCATCGTCGTCTGGCGATGAGAGAGGTGGAGGAGGTCGTACGGCGCGATGTTGACCGCGCGCACGATCCACTCGCTTCCGTCCCCGAGGTCGAGCACGTTGATGCACGCGGGCGCCTGCTCGAAGTGCCCGAGGAACATGCGCTCGCCGGTCAGCGCGTAGGAGAGGATTGCGCGATTGACGCCGCCGTGGAGGACGGCGAGCGCCGTGTTCCAGTCGTCCGCGTCGACGAGACTGTCGAGCGCGGGAAGCACCCGGTCGAAGAGCTCGCCGATCGACTCGCCCCTCAGGAATCTCGTGTCGTTCGGGATCACACCGCGGAAGGCGTGGACGAACTCGTGCTGGAGCGCGTCGGTCGGGATCTCTGAGAGACGCCCGCCGCGGATCTCGCGTAGGTCGGTCCACGACTCCGCTTCGACCATGGGCGCCACGATGGCGGCGGTCTCGAGCGTTCGGGGAAGACCGCTCGTGACGACGCGGTCGAGCCCGATGCCGCCGAGAGTCTCCGCGACCGCGCGTGCCTGCTCGACGCCTTCCCGGTTCAGGGGGACCTCGGCCGGGTCCAGCGACACGCCGTCCTCGAGGAAGTAGGACACCTCCGCGTGGCGCATCAGATAGAGGCGGCGACGGCTCACGGTCCTGGGCGCCTCCGGCTCTCGCCCGGCGGAGCCGGGCTCCGCCGGAGGCTGATGCCGCTCGCGGCAGGATGCGTCGCGCTCGGGGCTTGTCCGTACGTCCTGTACTGTCCTGCGCCCCTCGCGCTCGCCTCCTGTGCGAGCGACGCCCCAGGATCGTGAGTCATTGCGGCCTAGGATCGCAGAATGGCCACGGGCGACATCGTGGAGACCGCAGCCGAAGTGGAGGGCCTGGCGAAGCCGCCACTCCTGATCCTCGACCGCGTTCGCGCGTTCCTCGACCAGCACGGGCTCGGCTCCGGCGCGGTGCGCGCACGACGGATCGGCGAGGGCGGGGGCTCCAACTTCACGTTCCTGCTCGAGCGGGGCCACGGCCGCTTCGTTCTCCGCCGACCTCCTCGCCCACCGCTGCCGCCGTCCGCGCACGATGTCGTGCGCGAGGCGGGTCTCCAGCTCGCGCTGCGCGACGCGGGCTTCGCAAGGCTGCCGACGATCGTCGCCGTCTGCCAGGACGAGGAGCTGCTCGGCGTGCCCTTCTACGTCATGGAGGAGCTCGACGGCCTCGTGCTCACCGACGAACTCCCGAGCGGTCTCGAGCGGGCGACGTCGCGGCACGAGCTCGGGGCCGATCTCGTGGACGCCCTCGTCGAGATCCATGGGGCCGACGTCTCCTCGCCCGGTCTCGTGGCGTTCGCGAGACCGGGCAGCTACAGCGAGCGGCAAGTCCGGCGCTTCACCCAGCTCTGGGAGATCAATCAGACGCGCGAGCTCCCGGTCGTCGAGGAGGTCGGCGACCGGCTTGCGGGCAGCCTTCCCGAGCCCCTCCAGCCGACCGTGGTCCATGGGGATTTCCGGCTCGGGAACACGATGGTGGTGCCGAGCGAGCCGACGCGCATCCTGGCCGTCCTCGACTGGGAGATGGGGGCGATCGGCGACCCCCGTGCGGACGTCGGCTACCTGCTAGCGACGTACAGCGAGCCAGGCGGCCCGCCCAACCCGCTCGGCACCTCTCCGGTCACGTCGTTGCCGGGCTTTCCATCCAGAGCCGAGCTCGTCGACCGCTACGTCGAGCGGAGCGGCCGCCAGGTGGGCGAGCTCCCGTGGTTCGAAGCGCTCGCGCTCTGGAAGGCGGCCGTCTTCTGCGAGGCGATCTACGGGCGCTATGTGCGCGGCGAGCTCGGGGCGGAGGACACGCGAGCTGCCCGCTTCGAGCAGGGCGTTCCGTACCTCGCCGAGTCAGCCGCTGCGGTGCTCGACCGCTAGAGCGCGATCTCGGCGAGGGCGCGGAGTGCCTCGGGCTGCTGCGTCGAGGCGAGTAGCGACGTGGCGCCTGACTCGCGCCACGCGTCGATCCGCTCCGCAAGGCGCTCCTTCGGTCCGACGAGCGCGACGTCGTCGATGAACGCGTCGGGAACAGCTGCGGCCGCGTCGCGCTTGTGGCCGTCGAGGTAGAGGTCCTGGATCTCGCGCGCCGCGTCCTCGTAGCCGTAGCGGCACGCGAGGTCGTTGTAGAAGTTCTTGCCCCGCGCACCCATTCCGCCGATGTACAGCGCGTAGTACGGCTTCAAGAACTCGCGGCCCGACTCGACGTCGTCGATCAGGATGACGGGGGCGGTAACCGCAATGTCGAAGCCTTCCCGTGCGTTCGTGATCACGTCGCCGAACGCGCCGCGAGCCTTCTCGGGCGACCAGAAGATCGGAAGCCATCCGTCGGCGATCTCGAACGCCTGCTCGACCGCCTTCGGACGCATTGCAGCGATGTAGATGGGAATGTCGGGGCGGAGTGGACGCATCATCAGCTTCAGCGGCTTCCCGAGCCCCGTGCCGTTCGTCACCGGGATGTCGTAGTGCGTGCCGTGGTGCTCGAGGAGATCGCGTCGCAGCGCCGCGCGCACGATCTCGACGTACTCGCGCGTCTTCTCGAGCGGCTTGCCCCAGTGCTGCCCGTGCCAGCCTTCGACCACCTGCGGCCCCGACGTACCGAGGCCGAGGAGGAAACGCCCGCCCGAGAGCAGGTCGAGCGTCGCAGCCGTCATGGCCGTGTTCGACGGAGTCCGGCCCGGAATCTGCATGATCGCGGAGCCGAGCTTGATCTTCTCGGTCGTCGCGCCGAGCCATGAAAGCACCGTGACGCAGTCCGTCCCCCATGCTTCGGCTGCCCACGCGGAGTCGTAGCCGAGCCGCTCCGCCTCGTGCGCGATCGCGATGTACTCGAGCGGGTTCGTGCCCGGCGGCGCGTACCCCATGTAGAAGCCCAGGCGCACTATGTCTTCCCTGACCGCATAGGTATCTGCCTCGTGCGATGCTAACGGCATGGCCGTCACCGACCTCCGTCCCACCGACGAGATCGTCGAGCTCCGCTCGCGGTATCGCACCTTCATGAACGAGCTCGTGTACCCGAACGAGCCCGTTCTCGCCCGGGAGGACGACGAGTCGGAGGCACTTGTCGCGCGCCTTCGCGCCGTCGCGAAAGAGCAGGGTCTCTGGGCGCCGCACATGCCGCCCGAGGCGGGCGGCTCGAGCGGGAGCTTCCTCGTCTACGCGCACTTGAACGAGGAGATCGGACGGTCGGTCTGGGGTCAGCTCGTGTTCAACTGCCAGGCGCCGGACGCCGGGAACGGCGAGATCCTCTGGCACTTCGGAACCGAGGAGCAGAAGCGTCGGTTCCTCGACCCGCTCGTCTCCGGCGAGGCGCGCTCGTTCTTCTCCATGACGGAGCCGGAGGTGCCCGGCTCGGATCCCACGACGTTGCAGACACGGGCGCTACGTGAAGGCGACGACTGGGTGATCGACGGCCACAAGTGGTTCTCGTCGGGCGCCGAGGGGGCGTCCTTCGGGATCGTCATGGCCGTCACCGACCCCGACGCCGACCCCCATCGTCGCGCGAGCCAGATCATCGTCCCCGCCGACACGCCTGGCGTCGAGATCGTGAGAGCGGTGCCCACGATGGGGCATCGCGGGCGCGGGTGGACGACACACTGCGAGGTTCGGTACACGGGAGTGCGCGTTCCGGTCGAGAACACGTTGGGAGAGATCGGGGACGGGTTCCGCATCGCGCAGAAGCGCCTCGGGCCTGGTCGCATCCACCACGTCATGCGCTGGCTCGGACAGATGCAGCGGGCGTTCGAGCTCATGTGCTCGTACGCGCTCGAGCGCGAGACGTTCGGCGGGCCGCTCGCGGACAAGCAGACCGTGCAGAACTGGATCGCCGACTCGGCGGCCGAGATCCAGGCGTGCCGGCTGCTCACGCTCGACGCCGCGCACAAGATCGACCAGGGGGACGAGGCCCGCGTCGAGGTGTCGGTGATCAAGTTCTATGCCGCCCGCGTCCTCCACGAGGTGATCGACCGCGCGGTGCAGGTGCACGGCGCGCGAGGGCTGACGGACGAGACGCCGCTCGCCGGGATGCTGGCGATGGCACGCGCCGCCCGCATCTACGACGGGCCGGACGAGGTGCACCGCATGGTCGTCGCACGTCGCATCCTCAAGTCGTTCGCCGCCGGCGAGCCCTGGCGCTTCGAGTAGCGAGGCACGCGACGCGCGTCGCCGTGGCCTTGACCCTCGCGGTCTCGGGCGTCGCCATGGCCACGGGCACCTCGTCGGGTCTCCCTGGCACACGAGCTGCTCGATTCGACGAGCACGGCATCGCCTTCACCTACCCTGACTCCTGGTTCGTCGCCACCCGTCCGTTGAGCAACGCCATCGAACCGCGCTACCGGTTCGCACTGAGCACCGTCCGGCTGCGGCGCACGGCACGAGATCTCGGTCCGTGTCTGCCCGGCATCGCGAGCCAGGTTCCGCCGGCTGGAGTGCTCGCGTACGTGCGTGAGGCAGCGGGCGCTGCGGATCGTGCGGCCTCGCTCTCCCGCATGCAGCCGCGGCCTCGTCACTTCCGTCTCCCGAGTCGATCGGACAATGACCTGTGCGGCTTCGGGCCCGGAGGAAGCTGGATCCCGTTCAGGGAGGGCGGACGAGCGTTCTATCTCGGCGTCTACGTCGGGCCCCGCGCGGCCAGGTCGACGACGACCACGCTCCGAGCGATTCTGGACGGGATGCGGATCAGTCGGCGGAGATGACGGCGCCGTCCCGTTGACCGGGTGCCTAGCCCCAGTCGTAGCCGATCGGGATCTCGGGTGGCGGCGTGCCGATGACGATTGCGATCTCCTTGTGGTCGGTGAGATCGATCTCGGTGGGATCGCCGTCGTACTGTCGCCCGTCGACGTAGACGAGCACGCTCGCGTCCGGCTTGCAGTAGCCGCCGACACAGCTCGCGTCGAGTGTGACGTCCCACTGGACGAACAGCTGTCCGAGCCGGTTCGGAGTCGAGGTCTTCGACTCCGTATGGATCACCCCCGTCGTGTCGTGCGTGTGGAGCGGGGAGATGCACGGCGTCGCGCACGGTGGGTCGATGCCGCCGTAGGCCTCCGTGCCGTCCTCGAGCGTGCCTCGATGGACGGCAGGGTTGTCGATGTCGATGCCGATGCCCGCAGGTACGACGACCAGCTGACCGTTCACGAACACGTCGAGGTGGACGTGCACGTGGAAGTCCAGGAACTCGTGTGTCTCGGGCTCGAGACCTGCCTTGCGCGTGAGCTCCATCGGATCGGGGGGCGCGGGCCAGGGAGCGGCGCCCGACGAGGGCGTCGGAGCGGCCGGGACGTTCTCCGGTGCCGGTACCGACTCCTTGCCGCAGCCCGCCACGAGCAAGCTCGCAACGAGCACCACGAGCACCAGGCCGGACGAGCGCACGCTAACGGGGCCCTGGCACGCCCTTGAACTCGTAGAGGAGTGGCCCGCGGCCAGGCTGGACGACCCACGCCTCGCCCGTGCCCTCGCTCCTGTACGCCGCCCAGACGCCCTCCGCAACCGCCTCCGGTGCGAGCAGCCTGTAGCCGCGCGACTCGAGCTCTTGCCGAAACTCCGTCGTCGTCAGCGGCGTGTTCGCCCAGCCGGGACAGACGGCTTGGATGCGGATGCCCCGCTCGGCGAGCTGTGGCGCGACCGAACGGACGAATCCCACGACGGCGTGCTTCGTGAGGCCGTAGATCGGGTCGTCCGGAATCGCGGTGAGCCCCGCGAGCGAGGCGGTGACCACGATCGTGCTTCCTTTCGGCATGACGCGGTCGAGCCTCCGCACGCCGTACACGACGCCGTCGACGTTCACTCCCACTGCGCGCCGGTACTGCTCGTCCGTCAGCGTGGCGATCTCCTCGCTCCCGGTGACGATGCCTGCATTCAGGCATGCGAGGTCGACCGAGCCGACGTGCTCCCAGGCCTGCGGGTCGGTGACGTCGAAGCCCGAGACGAGGTCGAGCTCCTTCACCTCGAAGCCCTCCGATCTGAGCTTCGTGACGATCGCCTTGCCGATTCCGCCGGCCGCGCCGGTCACCAACGCCGTCATGCTTCTGGGCGTCCTCGGCGGAGCCCGGCTCCGCCGAGCGAGAGCGGAGGACGGTCATGAGCATGACGAGTCACAGGACGAGCACGACCTTCCCCGTCGACCGGCGCGACTCGATGAGCCGGTGGGCTTCGGCAGCCTGCTCGAGTGGGAACTCGGCTCCGACGATCGGTCGCACGGCGCCACCCTCCCACAAGCGCAGGACGTCCTGGGCTGCGCGCTCGACCAGGTCGGCGTTCCAGCGCATGAGGCGATCGAGGAAGAACCCGTGCACACCGATGTTCCGGCCCACGAGCCAGGTCGGGCTCACGTCCTGCCAGAGCCCGCCCGCGTAGCCGACTGCGATCGCGGTTCCGAGGGGCTTCAGAAGTCCGAGCGAGGACGCGAAGACATCGCCCCCGACGAGCTCGAGGACAGCGTCGACCTGGTCGAGCTCGGCCAGGTCGTCGTACGTGACCGCCTCCACGGCTCCGAGCGAGCGGGGCAGCTCGAGCTTTTCGCTGCTTCCGACGGCTGCGACCGGCGCGCCGTTCAGCGCCCTGACGATCTGGATGGCCGCGGTGCCGACGGCGCCTGCCGCTGCGGTCACGAGCACGCGTGCGCCGAATCCGATCCTCACGAGCTCCGTGAGCGGAATCCACGCGGAGATGAATGCCATCGGGAAGGCCGCGCCTTCGGCGAAGCTCGCCGATGCGGGAAGCGGCAGGAGCCAGCGCGGGTCGACCACGACGCGCTCGGCGTACCCGCCGCGCTCGCCGAACCCCATGACGCGGGCGCCGTCGAGCTCGCCTGCGATCTCCGAGCCGAGCACGGTCGGCAGCTCGGGCATCTGCGGGTACTGACCGAGCCGGACGAGCACATCGGCGAAGTTGATCCCTGCCGCGCGGACGTCGACGACCGCAAGGCCGTCGGCGGCCTCGGGCTCCGGTACCTCCTGGACGGCGAGCTGCTCGGGCTCGCCGACCGCGTTCAGTACGGCGGCTCTCACCTACCCGTGAACTGTGGCTCGCGCTTCTCGAGGAACGCGGCGACGCCTTCGGCACCGTCCTCGGACTCGAGGGAGCGGCGGAAGCCGTCCGCCTCGCGCCGCAGGCCCTCCTCGAGCGAGAGGTCGCGCGTCGTGCGCGCGAGCTCGCGAAGGACTCGCACAGCGACGGGGGAGCGTGCAGCGATCGACGTCGCGATGCCGAGCGCGGCGCCGCGCAGCTCCCCTCGTGGCACCACCTTCTCGACGAGACCCCAGTCGTATGCGGTCTGCGCATCGATGAAGTCCCCCGTCAGGTTCAGCAACATCGCCCGGCCGATCCCCACGAGCCGCGGGAGACGCTGTGTCCCGCCTCCGCCGGGGATGAGACCCAGCTTGATCTCGGGCTGGCCGAGCTGGGCGTCCTCCGAGGCGACGCGGACGTCGCAGCACATCGCGAGCTCGAGACCACCGCCGAGGCAGTACCCCTGAATCGCGGCGACGAACGGCGTCTGGGCGGCGTCCATGCTGTGGCCGAGCTTCTGGATCCCTCGCGCGGAGCCGCGCTCGTTCGACTCTGCTGCCGCCTCCCTGAGCGACGGGAACTCGGAGATGTCCGCGCCGGCGACGAACGCGCGCTCACCCGCCCCCACGAGGACGATCGCGCGCACGACGTCGTCGCGGTCGAGCCGATCGAGCTCGGCCTCGAGCTCCTCGAGGAGCGGCGCGGACAACGCGTTGACGGGAGGATGATCGATCGTGACGACGGCGACGGCACCCTCGAGCTCGCTCGAGACGAACTCGCCCATCACGCAGTCTCCGCGGGCTGCTGCGAGAACTGCTCGCGCAGCGCGGTCTTGCGGAACTTGCCGACCGCGGTCTTGGGGATCTCGTCCACGAACTCGAAGCGTTCGGGGAGCCACCACTTCGCGAAGCTCGGGGCGAGGAACTCGCGCAGCTCGTCCGGTGTTGCCTCCTCGCCGTCGCGCAAGACGACGACTGCAAGCGGTCGCTCCGACCACTTCTCGTCCGGGACGGCGATGACGGCCGCCTCGGCGACAGCCGGGTGCCCCATGAGTGCGTTCTCGAGTGCGACCGTCGAGATCCACTCACCGCCCGACTTCACGAGGTCCTTCGCGCGGTCCTGAACCTCGACGAAGCCGTCGGAGTGGATCGTCACGACGTCGCCCGTCCTGAACCAGCCGTCGTCGGTCCAGCGATCGGCGCCTTCCTCGGACTCGTAGTACGCCGACGAGACCGAAGGCCCACGGACCTCGAGCTCGCCCATCGTCTGGCCGTCCCAGGGGACGAGACCGTCAGCGCCGCTTGCGCGGATCTCGACGAACGGGATCGGGAGCCCCTGGAGCGCCCGTCTGGAGTACGCCGCCTGCGGCTCGAGCCCGATCTCCTGGCCGGGGATTCCCGACATCGTCCCCACCGGGCTCATCTCGGTCATACCCCAGCCATGGACGATGTGTAGCCCGTGGCGCTCGGAGAACGCCTCGATCATGGCGCGCGGCGGGGCGGAGCCTCCCACGGTCATCACTCGGATCGCAGAGAGATCCCACTTGTCGGGGTTCGCGTCGAGCGCCTGCAGGATCCCCATCCAGATCGTCGGCACGCCGGCCGTGACGGTGACGCCCTGCTCCGCCAGGTCGTCGAGGAGCGTCTCGGGATCCATGTGCGGCCCGGGAAAGACCTGCTTGACACCCATCATCGTGCTGGAGAACGGGAAGCACCATGCGTTCGCGTGGAACATGGGGACGACGGGCAGCGAGACGTCGCCGGCGTTGACGCCGAGACACGCGTTGATCGTCAGCGCGTGGATCGCGATCGCCCGATGCGAGTAGAGGACGCCCTTTGGCCGCCCGGTGGTGCCGCTCGTGTAACACATCGCCGCCGCCGATCGCTCGTCGAGATCCCGGTACTCGAACCCCGACTCGTCGGCGAAGGCGAGGAGCTCCTCGTAGTCGATGGTGCCGTCGGGAGTGGGGCCGTCGCCGGCCGCGATGACGTGCGCGAACGAGCAGCGCGAGACGAACTGCTCGGCGAGCGGCCACAGGACCTTGTCGACGATGAGCACGCGGTCGCCGCCGTGTGTGGCGATGTACGTGTTGTCGTCGGGATGGAGGCGGAGGTTCAGCGTGTGGGTCACGAATCCGCCTGCAGGCGCTCCGATGTACGCCTCGAGGTGCTGCGAGTGGTTCCACATGAACGTCCCGACGCGGTCGCCGTCCTCGAGACCGAGCGTGCGGAGCGCGACGATGAGCTTCTTCGTGCGTGAGACGAAATCGGCGTACGTGTACCGATGCCAGCTCTTGTCGGGCCGGCGGCTCACGATCTCGCTGCTCCCGTAGAGCTCGTCGGCACGGCGGAGGATCGCCGGAACGTTGAGCTGGTAGTCCATCATCAGGCCGTTCACGGGTGCCTACCCTCCTTGCGTGATCGTCACGGGTGTCGGGCTCTCGCCGGACACCGCTTCCTCGTTGTTCAGGAGCGACGCCGCGATCTCGGCCCGCAAGCGCGTGCCCGAGGCGCCGAAGCTCTCGATCCCGAGCGCACGCTTGTACAGCCGGTGCAGCCGGTGCTCCCAGGTGAAGCCGATGCCGCCGAGCGCCTGGATCGCCTTCTCGCACACCCAGACCGCGCTCTCGCCTGCGTAGGACTTCGCGGCCGAGGCGGCGATCGACGACTGCGCGTCTCCCGTCGCCACGCACCAGGCGGCCCAGAGGGCGAGCGAGCGCGAGAGCTCCACACGCGTGTACGCGTCCGCGAGCGGGTGCGAGACGGCCTGGTAGACGCCGATCTTCTTGCCGAACTGCTCGCGTGACGACACGTACTCGATCGCGTCCTCGAGCGCGAGCCGCGCGAGGCCGCACGCCTCGAGAGCGAGCGCGGTCTGAGCGCGCGCCTCGATCTCGGCGAGCACCGTCGAGTCGGCGAGGCGACGGCCCGGCCGGCCGCCGCGTACGACACCGAGAGGCCTGGACTCGTCCGTTGTCGTGAGCACTTCGCGCTCCGCACCTTCGAGCTCGTAGATACCGTCGCCCCCGACGATCGCGACGCGCTCGGCGGTGTCGATGTCCGGAACGAGCGGTCCGAACGCAAGCGTCCAGCTCGCGCTGCCGGAGGCGACCTCGGCGCGGAGCTCGGAGGGGAGCGCGGGCAGCGTCAGGCCGATGGTCCCGAAGTACGGCCCGTGGTAGAGCGCGCGTCCGAGCTCCTCGAAGAGCACGGCTTCCTCGACGAAGGTGAGGCCGGCGCCGCCGTCCTCCTCGGCGATCGAGACGCCCGTCCAGCCGAGCTCGGCGAGCTGCGCCCAGGTCGGCTCGGGGTTCGCGTCGAGGAACTCGCGTGCCTGCTCGCGGAGGGCTTCCTGCTCGGGTGTGAACGTGAAGTCCATGCGTCAACGGGAATAGGGGAGGCCGAGCACGCGCTCGGCGACGATGTTGCGGAGGACCTCCGAGGTGCCCGCCTCGATGCTGTTCCCGCGGCTCCGGAGCTGCTGGTACTGCCAGTACCCACCGTAGGGCGCGTTGTCGTCGGCGAGCGCCGCGTCCGGGCCGAGGATCTCGAGCGCGAGCTTGGTGACGCGCTGGTTGGCCTCCGACCACACGAGCTTCGAGATCGACCCCTCGGGACCGGGCATGCCGGTCTTCATCAGCGCCGAGAGCGAGCGGTAGTTGGTGTACCGCAGGGCCTGCATCTCGACCCACTCGCGCGCGATCCGGTCCCGCTGGAGCCCGTCGGCGCCGCGGTCCCGGGCCAGGGCGACGAGCTTGCGGATCTGCACCTCGAGGGTCGCCTGGAGCGCGAAGCCGAGCGTTCCGCGCTCATGGAGCAGGGTCGTCATCGCGACCTGCCAGCCACCACCGACTTCACCGAGGAGGTTCTCGACGGGAACCCGGACGTCCAAGAAGAAGATCTCGTTGAACTCGGACTCACCGGTGATCTGGCGAAGTGGCCGCACCTCGACGCCCGGCGCGTGCATGTCGACGATGAGATACGTGAGGCCTGCGTGGCGGCTCGAGTCGGGGTCGCTCCGGGTCAGGAGGATGCAGTACTCGGCGAGGTGTGCGAACGACGACCAGACCTTCTGCCCGTTCACGACGAAGTGGCCATCGTCGAGCTGAGAGCTCGTCCGGACGCCGGCGAGGTCGGAGCCGGCGCCGGGCTCGGAGAAGCCCTGGCACCAGATCTCCTCCGAGGAGAGGATCGGCGCGAGGTACCGCGCCTTCTGCTCCTCGGTGCCGTGAGCGATGATCGTCGGCCCTGCCATCCCGAGTCCGATGACGCCGACGTGCGGCGGCGCCTCGGCGCGTGCCATCTCCTCGAGGAAGATCGCCTGGTGCGTGTACGGCGCTCCGCCGCCTCCGTACTCCTCCGGCCAGGTCAGGCCGACGTAGCCGGCGTCGTAGAGCGAGCGACTCCAGGCGCGCATCTCGGGGCCGTCAAAACGCGCTGAACCGCCGCGGTGACCCTCCAGGCTGTCCGGGAGGTTGTCCTCGAGCCAGGCGCGCAGGGCGGCCCGGAACGCGGCCTCCTCGGGCGTGTCGCGCAGTTCCATCCGGCGCGATCCTAGTCGGTTGATCGACTCGATAGCCCGTGTAGGCCGCTTTCCGTTTCCCTCGTGCAGACGGTACCGCGTGGGGCGAACGTCGAGCTGTGGGGTGAGGTGCGACCCCGCTCGGGCCGTCAGCCGTACAGGCTCCGACTCGAGCAGGACGAGCGTGCGATTGGATTCGGAGGCATCCGCTGGACCGACGCGCACGGCCTTCTCCGCGACCGTGACGGCGCCCACAGGCTCGCGGCTGTGGGTGTGGGCGCCTCGCGACGACGCGTACGGCGTCGAGCTGCTCCCGCGGTCGCACTCGTTGCCACCGGCCCACAGGCCGGTTTAGGGTTGTCCGACGGATGGTCCTCCTCGAGGTACGGGACGTCACCCTTCGATTCGGCGGCATCGTCGCTCTCGACGGCGTCTCGTTCGACGTCGAGGAGGGGCAGATCTCCGGCCTCATCGGGCCGAACGGCGCGGGCAAGACGACGGCGTTCAACGTCATCACGCGTCTCTATACCGGCCCGACTCGGGCGACGTGCTCCTCGACGGCGCGTCGCTCCTGAAGCAGCCTGCGTACAAGATCGTTCGCAAGGGCGTCGCACGGACGTTCCAGAACCTCCAGCTCTTCCGGTCGATGTCCGTGCTCGAGAACGTCCTCGTCGGCGCGCACGGGCGTGGGCGCAAGGCGGGGGAGTCCCAGGCGCTCGAGTTACTCGACGTCGTGGGACTCCGCGGCCGCGCGAACTCTCCGGCTGCGGCGCTCCCCTACGGGATCCAGAAGAGGGTCGAGCTGGCGCGGGCGCTCGCGGCGAATCCGCGGCTCCTGTTGCTCGACGAGCCGGCCGGTGGGCTCAATCACGAGGAGGTCGCGGAGCTCGGCGAGTTCATCGTGAAGATCCGCGACGACTTCGAGCTCACGGTGCTCCTCGTCGAGCACCACATGAATCTCGTCATGAGCATCTCGGATCACGTCAACGTCATGAGCTTCGGGCGCCAGATCGCCGGCGGCACTCCAGCGACGGTGCAGGCGGACCCCGCGGTGATCGAGGCGTACCTCGGCTCGGACGAGGACGACGAGTCGTTTCCGCCGGTCCGCCTGGGACTCGGCGACGACTTCGAGGACGAAGACGACGAGGACGAGGAGGAGGACGCATGAAGACCCTCCTCGAGCTCGACAGCGTTGCCGCCCGCTACGGGCCCGTCCAAGCGCTCCATGACGTCTCGCTCGTGATCAACGAGGGTGAGGTCGTCTCCGTGCTCGGAGCCAACGGAGCCGGCAAGACGACGACACTGCGCGCCATCTCGGGGACCGTCTCGCGCAGCGGGACGATCGAGCTCGGAGGCAAGCAGCTGAAGGGCGGTCCCGAAGCAGCCGCCAGGGCCGGCATCGCGCACGTTCCCGAGGGGCGCGGCACGTTCGTCGACCTCACGGTCACCGAGAACCTTCGGCTCGGCGCCTATACGCGGCGAGACCGCTCGATCAAAACGGATCTAGGTCGGATCATGGAGTACTTCCCGTGGATGAACGAGCGCGGGAGCCAACGAGCCGGGACGCTGTCGGGCGGCGAGCAGCAGATGCTCGCGCTCGGCCGCGCTCTGATGAGCCGGCCGCGACTGCTCCTCCTCGACGAGCCTTCGCTCGGCCTCGCGCCGATGATCGTCCGCGAGTTCTTCCGGATCGTCCGCAGGCTCAACGAGGAGGAGGGTCTCACGGTCCTCGTGGTCGAGCAGGACGCGAGAATTGCCCTCAGTGCATCGCGGCGTGCCTATGTGCTCGAGGTCGGGCGGGTCGCGCTCACCGGCACGAGCGACGAGCTGCGTCACGACGAGTCCGTGCGACGGAGCTACCTCGGGTACTAGATGGTTGATGCCACGATCTCACGCGTCCGGATACGCGATCTGACGCGTCCAGGCCGCTCCCGCCCGCGCAAAGGCCGCTGCACGGCCTTTGCGCCGGGCGTGCGCCTTTGCGACGGGAGAGCGGCACCGAGGCGTCCAGCATCGTCACCGCTCTCCCGTCGCGCCCTGGAGCGGTCAGCTCACGCTCCAGAGATGGCGGTCTCATGGCATCAACCATCTAGGACACCGTGATCCTCGCCGCCTTCTCGGACTTCATGCAGCAGATCGTGTCCGGCCTCGCCTCGGGCGGCGTCTTCGCACTGCTCGCGCTCGCGCTCGTGATCATCCATCGCTCGACGGGCGTCATCAACTTCGCCCAGGGGGAGATGGCGCTGCTCTCGACGTACATCGCCTGGGCTCTGATCACGCATCACGGCTGGAGGTACTGGCCCGCGTTCGTCGGCACACTCGTGATCTCGTTCCTCGGAGGGATCGGCATCCATCGCGTCGTGATCCGCCCCGTCGAGCGCGGCAGCGTGCTGCGGATCGTGATCGTGACGATCGGTCTGCTCGTCGCCATCAACGGCTTCGTCATCTGGGAGTGGGGCGGTGAGCCGAAGCAGCTGACCAGCCCGTTCGGTACGAGCACATACGACATCGGGGGCGTGGTCGTGTCGGCGAGCGATATCGGGACGATCCTCGTCGCGGTCGGTCTCGTCGTCCTGCTGTGGGCTCTCTTCCAGTTCACGAAGGTGGGGCTTGCGCTGCGGGCGACTGCCGTGAACCCCGAGGAGGCACGGCTCGTCGGCGTTCGCGTCGAGTTGGATGCTGGCCCTCGGCTGGGGGCTCGCCGCCCTGCTCGGCGCCGTCTCGGGAATGCTCACGGCTCCCACGGTCGGGCTCGATCCGAACATGATGGCTGCCGTCCTGATCTATGCCTTCGCTGCTGCCGTGCTCGGGGGGATCGACTCGCCGCTCGGCGCCGTCGTGGGCGGGCTCGTCCTGGGCGTTCTCCTGAACATGCTCAGCTACCTGAGCCAGTACGGCGTGTTCGACTGGTTCACCAGTGAGCTGCAGCTGCCGATTGCGCTCCTCGTGATCCTCGGCGTCCTGCTCGTGCGGCCTCAAGGGATCTTCGGGAAGCCGGAGGTGAAACGCGTTTGAGCCCTCGGGCGCAGCGGATCATCGGCTTCGTCCGCGTTCGCGGTCCTCGCCGTCTTCGTGTTCGTCCTGCCGCAGTTCGTCAGCGACTTCAAGGCCCGCGACTACGCGTACGTCGCGCATCTACCTCATCGCGCTTCTCGGGCTCAACATCCTCACGGGCTACACGGGCCAGATCTCGCTCGGCCACGGCGCGTTCATGGCGATCGGCGGATACACGACTGCGATCCTCATGGCCGGGAACGAGCAGTTCGGCGGGCCGATCTCAGGGGGCGTGCAGGACGTCTGGACGCTGCCGATCGCCGGCCTCGTCGCCGGGCTCGTCGGGCTCGCCTTCGGGCTGCCGGCTCTGCGCCTGTCCGGTCTGTACCTCGCGCTCGCGACGTTCGCGATCGCCGTCGCCATGCCGTCCGACGCTCAAGCGGTTCGAGGAGTTCACGGGCGGCGGACAGGGAATTCAGCTCTTCGGCATCTCCGAGCTCACAGGATCGAACGCCGTCGCCGGTGCCGACCCCAACGCCCCGGCGACGTTCGACCTCCTCGGCCTCACGTTCACGCCGAACGACTGGATGTACTACCTCGCCTGGTCGATCGCGCTCGTGGCGTTCGCGGTCGCGTGGCTGATCGTGCGCGGGAGGACCGGTCGCGCGTTCCGCGCGGTGCGCGACAGCGAGACGGCGGCCGTCTCGTCGGGCGTGAGCCTCGCGCGCTACAAGACGCTCGCCTTCGGGATCAGCGCCGCCTACGCCGGCGTCGCCGGCGGGCTCTTCGCGATGGCGAACGACTTCGTGAACCCGGACACCTTCCCCATCGCGCTCTCGATCTTCCTCCTCGTCGGCATCGTCGTCGGCGGCCTCGGCGGCCTCTCGGGCCTCGTCTTCGGAGCGATCTTCGTCCACTTCCTCCCGCTCTGGGCGCAGGGCCACGACCTCGGCTCGCTCCTGCCGGATCGGCATCGTCGACGAGACGCAGAAGCCGGGCGGCGCGTCGATCGCCTTACGGCGTCGTCCTCATCCTGCTGATGTTCGTGCTGCCGAACGGCGTCGGCGGACTCTTCCGGCGCATCGGGCAGCTCGTCTTCGGTCGCCGGCTACTCTCGGGCCGAAGTGACTCGCCGGGTCTGCACTCGTCGCCGTCGGTACTCGCGCTCGCGGTGGCGCGCCCCGGTCGCGCTTGCAGGCTCGTCCGCCGATCCCGGCGTGAGCTCGACGACGATCCTGCTCGGCGGCACCTCGCCGCTCACCGGCCCGGCGGCCTCGTACGCCTCCGTCGCGCGCGGCGCGAAGGCGTACTTCGACTCGATCGACGCCCAGGGTGGCGTGGCCAAGCGGAAGATCGACTACCGGATCGTCGACGACGCATACAACCCGGCGAACACCGTGCAGGCGGTCCGTCGGCTCGTCGAGCAGGAGCAGCGTCTTCGCCGTCTTCAACACGCTCGGGACGGAGTCGAACCTCTCCGATCCGCGACTACCTGAACCAGGTGAAGGTGCCCCAGCTCTTCGTTGCCTCCGGCGCCACGACCTGGGGGCGGGACGCGGCGAAGTACCCGTGGACGATCGGGTTCCAGCCGAGCTACGCCGCGGAGGGCTTCGTCTACGGGCGCTACATCGCGAGGACGCAGAAGAAGGCGAAGGTCGCCGTGCTCTTCCAGAACGACGACTACGGAAAGGACCTGCTCGGCGCGCTCAAGAGCGGCCTCGGGCGCTCGGGGTCGAAGATCGTCGCCGCCGAGTCGTACCAGGTGACTTCACCCGATGTGCAGTCGCAGATCGCGAAGCTGAAGGCGTCGGGCGCGAACGTCTTCTGCATCTTCGCGACCCCGACCTTCGCCATCCAGGCCTACGTCTTCGCGAACCGCCTCGGCTGGAAGCCGCTCATGATCGTGAACGGCGTCTCCGGGACCTCGAACATCATGGTGCTCGCCTCCGAGGGCGGGAAGAACAAGCTCGTCGAGGGGTCGATCACGAACTCGATCCTCAAGGACCCGACCGACCCGCGGTTGAAGAACGATCCCGGGATGAAGCTGTACCGCGCGCTCCTCGCGAAGTACGCGAAGGGCGCGAATCCGAACGACGTCTACCACGTCTACGGCATGGCCGTCGCGTACGAGACCGTGTCCTTGCTGAAGCGGCTCGGCGCGAATCCCGACGCGGGCCGGGCTCATGAAGGCAGCACGGTCGATGAACGATCCGAAGAACCCGTTCCTCCTGCCCGGGATCGTCGTGAAGACCGGCGCCGGCGACAACTTCCCGGTGCAGCAGGGGCAGCTCCAGCGCTGGACGAAGGGCCGTTTCGTCCCGTTCGGCGGCCTCTGGCAGTCGAAGCGGAACTAGACGGCGCCGGGGTGAGCCCGGCGCCGTCCGTACGAACGCCTATGCCGCTCCCGGAGCCGCCGCGCACGCTCGAGCCCGCGTCCCTCGCGCGAGGGCGGCGCTCGTCACGAGGATCCAGAGGAGCGTCCCGAGCAAGGCGAAGAAGTCGGCGAAAGGGATGAACGCTGCGACGCCGAGGACGAGCGCGATCCATCCGATCCAGCAGTGGAGCGCACCGGTGAGGGACACTCCAGCAGCGCCGAGCATCATCAGCCCGAACGCTGGGTTGAACATCATCCAGGTGTTGCGTCGAGCGCATTCAGCGCCCTTCGTCGCCTGATCGCGATCACCTACGGCATGCGTCAAGATCAGGTGATCGGTGCCTCACAGGTGAGTGATTCGACCGTTTCCGCCCGGGACCTGCGGCCGCCTAGCCTCTCCTCGTCCTCGAGCCCAGGAGGAGCTCGTCGCATCTGTGCCAGCCCCGCAGTTCTCGGCCACGTCGGAACGTCTCGGTACCAGCACTCAGGGAACTCCCGTGCTGGCGTCGACGCGTCGGAGGGTCGCCTGGAAGAGGTCGGGCAAGACGATGAGCTTCACCCGCAAGCGGGAGTCCCGCTCGTGCCAGACGCGCGCGGCGGTTCTCGCACATCCGTTCACGCAGGTGCGTTAGAGCGACCCGAAGGGAGACGAGATGACACTCGGACGATTCCCACGTGCGATCGTGGTGGTCTCGCTTGTCTCGGCGCTGGCCGTGCTGGCCGCGCTTGCCGGCTGCAGCGGCAGCGACGGGGACGAGACCGCCTTTGTGCCGGTGGCCGGTTCGGACACCGCGTACTGCGACGCGTACCGGGCCTGGCAGGTGCACGAGCTCGACGGCGGCGAGGGTGATGATCAGCCCAACCCGACCGCGCTTCGGAAGTACTGGAACGAGTACCTCATCTTCGAGGAGACGCTGCTTCACGAGGCGCCGGCGGAGATACGTGACGAGGTCCAGGTCAAGGTGAGCGCGATCCGAACCCTCATGACCCCGCTACTCGAGAAGTACGACTTCGATGCGAAGCGGTTGCAGCGTGAGGGAAGCGCGGCTGAGCGCGCGATCTTCGAGGCGCCCCCTCCTGAGATACAGAAGGCTCAGGATGCCCAACACGCCTACGAGGACAGAACGTGTGGAACGGCACCTTCGCCACCTGCCGCCGACGTCGTCTTCAAGGCCGGCGGCTCGTCGAAGGCCTTCTGCACGGCACTGAGCGCGTTCGACGGCGAGCTCGAGAAGGTCGCCTCCTCGAAGTTCGACCCGGACGTGATGCAGACGCTCGTGACTGGCGACCGCTTCACGGAGGTTCTCGACGGGCTGGATGAGACAGCTCCCGCCGAGATCGCCGAAGACGTCAAGGCCGAGACCGAGTGGTGGCGTACCCGCTGGAGCGACGTCATGGCCCAGTACGACTACGACATCCGCAACATCTATGTGGACGGCACTCCCGAGGATCTGGCGGTGTTCAACCGGACACATCCCGACGTCCTCGAACACACCTCCCGCAACACGGCCTACGCGGAGCAGGTCTGCAGCACATGACTCCGACGCGCCGGCGCCCGCCCGCACGGCGGGTGTCGGCGCCGGTGTTGTCTGGACGACGAGTTCCGCCCTCACGCGATCGACGTATGCTCGCGGTCAGCATGCGGGCAGCCGTCGCAGACCTTCTCGTCAGCTCCGCTCGAGGAGCTGCTCGCGGAGGCGCGACGGCTGCGGCCCGGGCCGCTCGTCACCTACTCGCCGAAGGTCTTCATCCCGCTCACGACGCTCTGTCGCGACGTCTGCGGCTACTGCACGTTCGCGCGTCCGCCGCGGCGCGGCGAGCGTGCGTTCATGACCGAGGAGGAGGTGCTTGCGATTGCGCGTGCGGGCGCCGCTGCGGGCTGCCGCGAGGCGCTCTTCACGCTCGGCGACAAGCCGGAGCTGCGCTACAAGGTCGCGCGCGACGAGCTCCGCGCGCTCGGCTGCGAGACGACGCTCGAGTACCTCGAGCGCTGCGCACGACTCGTGCTCGAGGAGACCGGTCTCCTGCC
The DNA here is from genome assembly GCA_963709715.1 of uncultured Gaiellaceae bacterium. Classification (GTDB taxonomy): domain Bacteria; phylum Actinomycetota; class Thermoleophilia; order Gaiellales; family Gaiellaceae; genus GMQP-bins7. The sequence continues at coordinate 140,609 of CAVPXQ010000003.1, read as the reverse complement.
GCATCTCAACCCCGGCGTCATGACGCGCGCCGAGCTCGAGATGCTGCGTCCGGTCTCGGCCTCGATGGGGATCATGCTCGAGACGACCGCCGACCGGCTCGGTGAGAAGGGCGGCCCGCACTGGGCCTCGCCCGACAAGGTCCCCGCGCGCCGCCTGGAGACGATCCGCCTCGCAGGCGAGCTCGCGATCCCCTTCACGAGCGGGATCCTCATCGGCATCGGCGAGACCCGCGACGAGCGGATCGACGCGCTGCTCGCGCTGAAGGCGCTCGGCGAGGAGCACGGCCACCTGCAGGAGGTGATCGTCCAGAACTTCCGCGCGAAGCCGGGCACGCGGATGGCTGGACACTCCGAGCCGTCGCTCGACGAGCACCTCTGGACGATCGCGGTCGCGCGGATCCTCCTCGGCCCGGCCTGGCACGTGCAGGCGCCGCCGAATCTCGCCTTCGACGACTTCCCGCGCCTCCTCGACGCGGGCATCGACGACTGGGGCGGTGTCTCGCCGGTGACGATCGACCACGTCAATCCGGAGGCGCCGTGGCCCGAGCTCGAGCGTCTCGCTGAGGCGACACGCTCGCGCGGGCTCGAGCTCGTACCGCGGCTACCCGTCTATCCGGAGTACGTCGCGGAACGTTGGCTCGACGCGGCGGTCCTGCCGTTCGTCCTGCGCGCGGCCGATGCGACCTCGCTCGCTCGCGACGACTCGTGGGCGCCGGCGATCCGGTCGCCCCTCCGTTCGTCGTCAGCCGCGATGTCGCGCCGCTCGCGCACACTGGAGCGGAGCTCGGCGAGGACGAGATCACGCGCCTTCTCGAGGCGCGCGGAGAGGAGGCGCAGCGCGTCTTCGCCGCCGCCGACCTGCCTTCGCCGCGAGGTCTGCGGCGACGACGTGACCTACGTCGTCACCCGGAACATCCAGTACACGAACGTCTGCTACTTCCGATGCGGCTTCTGCGCGTTCTCGAAAGGGAAGCTCGCGGCGAACCTGCGCGGCGCTCCGTACCTCGTGCCGCGCGACGAGATCGTCCGACGCGTGCAGGAGGCATGGGAACGCGGCGCGACCGAGGTGTGCCTACAGGGCGGGATCCATCCCGCGTTCACCGGCGACTACTACGCGGACGTCGTGCGTGCGATCAAGGACGCCGTCCCCGGGATTCACGTGCACGCCTTCTCGGCGCTCGAGATCTGGCAGGGTGCGGCGACGCTCGACCTCTCGCTCGAGCAGTACCTGGCGCACCTTCGCGACCTCGGTCTCGGCTCGCTTCCCGGAACTGCTGCGGAGGTGCTGGACGACGAGGTGCGTCGCGTCATCTGCCCCGACAAGGTGACGACGGCACAGTGGCTCGCCGTCCACGACGCGGCGCACCGGGTCGGGTTGCGCTCGAACGTGACGCTCATGTTCGGCCACGTCGACACTCCGCGCTCGTGGGCACGGCATCTCGTTCGCGCGCGTGAGCAGCAGCGACGCTCACGTGGTTTCACGGAGTTCGTCCCTCTGCCGTTCGTCCCGATGGAAGCGCCGATCTACGTGCAGGGTCGGGCCCGGCGAGGGCCGACGTTCCGCGAGACGCTCCTCGTCCACGCGGTCGCGCGGCTCGCGCTCCATCCCGAGATCACGAACATCCAGGCGTCCTGGGTGAAGCTCGGGCCGGAGGGGACGCGCCAGGCGCTCGCGGCGGGGGTCAACGACCTCGGCGGGACCCTCATGAACGAGTCGATCTCGCGATCCGCCGGCGCGGCGTTCGGCCAGGAGCTGCCTCCGGAGCGGATGGAGGAGCTGATCCGTTCGGCCGGGCGTGTCCCCGCGCCAGCGGACGACGCTCTACGCCGACGCGCCGCAGGAGCGCGTGCGAACGTCGTTCGGCGCGGCGCCGCTCGCTGAGCCGCTCGAACCCGCCGGTGAAGGACGCAGGGCTCGTCGCTCCGCCTCGGTTGGTTCGCCCTGGTCTGCTGGCGGGAGCGCACGCACGCTGATGGATCACCTCGCGCTCGCCGTCTCCGACCGCGAGCGCTCGCGGCGGTTCTACGAGACGTACCTCGGCTTCGCGCCGCTCGCCGTGACCGTACGACGACGGCGTGCTGATGGTCTACGACGACCGCGGCTTCGCTCTCGCGCTCGGGCCGACCGCCGAGCCGATCTCGTTCCCTTCGTTCCTGCACTTCGGGACGGGGCTCGGCTCGGCTGACGACGTGCGCGCGTTCCGCGATCGGCTCGTCGCCGACGGGATCGAGATCGTCGGATCCGTGGGACGAGCCCGACTACGTGAGCGTGAAGTTCCGGGACCCGGACGGCTACGTCGTCGAGGTCGGCCTGGGAGCCCGAGTAACGCCCGGCGAACGGCATGCGGAGGACGACGCCCGGGAGCCTGCGGCGGCTCGTCCGGAGCGCCTCGCGAAGCGTCTCGACGCGTGCCGGGCCCGACGATCCCCTCGCCGTGGCCGACGAGGATTCGCTCCGGCTCGAGCGTCGCCGAGCGCCTTCGGGGGTGTCAGTCGCAGGAGCACGGTGGACGCCGAGCGGCGCCGTCCCGCCCGTGTAGAAGCGGTTCGTCCCGAGCGCGTCCGCGCACGACGAGCGTCCGCTGTCGCCGGCCACCACAGTGCGGACTCGCGCCAGCGCTTCCTGCGCATGATCGGAACGAACTCGAACGGGCTCTCGGGCAGCTCGTCCGGCGCGACGAGCGTGCGGCACGCCGAGCCTCGCCGCGAGCGTGGCGCAGTCGCGGTTGTGCCGGTCGAGGAGCTGGATGACACCGGCCGGCTCGCCGAGCGCCGAGTGCTCGCTCGATCGCCTCGGGCCAGTCGACCGGATCGACGAGCCACACCTTTCCGTCCGCAGCGAGCGCGTGCGACGTGCGCGTCATCGCCTCCTCGACGATCCAGCCGAAGCCGTCTGCGCCGAGGTCGTCGCAGAAACGCGAACCTCATCCGGTCTCGAGCGCGAGCAGGTCGTCGACGGTCTCGCGGCGCCGGATCAGGCGTGCCTCTCCGTCCCGCAACGAGCACCGCCGCGGGGCGGCCGACGCCGTTGTAGTTCGAGCTCATCGCGAGCGTGTACGCGCCCGTCGCCGGCACGGCGAGCAGGTCTCCGCGCCTCGGCGCCGGAAGCGCGACGTCGTCGATGAGCACGTCACCCGACTCGCAGTGCATGCCCGCGACGCTCACGGTCTCGTCCGGCTGCTCGTCGGCGCGCGTCGCGCTGAGAGCGCCGTGTAGCGCGCGTCGTAGAGCTGCGGCCGCGGGTTGTCCGACATGCCGCCGTCGACCGCGACCCACGTCCGCTCGCGGAGCCGCTTGACGGCACCGACGCGGTAGAGCGTCACGCCGGCGCGGCCGACGAGCGCAGCGGCCCGGCTCGAGCCAGACTGCGGGCTCCGCAAGCCCGGCTGCGGCGAACGCCTCGCGTGCGGTCGCTGCAGCCGTCGCGGCGAGCGCCACCGCGTCCGGCACGTCGTCGTCGGGGTGGTGCCGGATCCCGAAGCCGCCGCCGAGGTCGGCGACGCGCGCTTCCCAGCCGAGCGCGTCACGGCACGTCCGCGCGAACGCGGCGAGCCGGCGGATCGTCTCCGCCTGCGCGGTGAAGTCCGGGAGCTGCGAGCCGACGTGGACGTGGAGCCCGAGCGACGTCGAGCTCGCGGGCGAGCGCATCGGCGACGAGCACGCTGCGCCTCGGCGGGCGGGAGCCCGAACTTCGAGCCGTGGTGGCCGGTGACGATCGCCTCGTGCGTGTCCGCGTCGACGCCGAGCGTCACGCGCACGAGCACGCGCTCGACGCCCGCGGCCGCCGCGAGCTCCGCCTCGTCCGGGGCGTCGAGGACGACGGGCGCACCCTCCTCTGCCGCCGGCTCGCAGGAACGCGTCGTCCTTGTTGTTGCCGTGGACGACGAGCTCGTCGCCCGTCAGGCCGGCGGCTCGCGCGAACGCGAGCTCGCCCGCTGAGGCGACGTCGGCGCCGATCCCTTCCTCGCGCAGGATGCGGAGCACGGCGACGTTCGGGAACGCCTTCGTCCCGTAGAAGACCCGGCCGTCGTCCCCGACCGCGGCACGGAGCGCGCGGGCCTGGCCGCGGAGCGTCTCCTCGCAGTAGACGACGAGCGGCGTCCCGAAGCGCTCGGCGAGCTCTGACGCACGGCACGCCGCCGAGCGCGAGCTCGCCGTTCGTCGATGCGCGCGGAGTCGGGGAAGAGCGTCGAGCATCGCTCGATTCTGCCTGGTACCGTTTTCGGCCTCGTGAAGCAGCTTCTTGCATAGGTCAGGGGACGAGCGCGGCGAACGCCGCGGGCGTTCTCGTGAAGCCTCTCGCGCGAGAGGCTTTTTTGTTCTCCGAACGAATCGAGGGGCGATGGACACGTACGACGCGAGCGACGATCGAGGCGAAGTGGCAGCGGGTCTGGGAGGACGCGAAGGCCTTCCACGTCTCGAACGAGCCGATCGAGCCGAAGAGCTACGTCCTCGAGATGCTCCCGTACCCCTCGGGGACGCTGCACATGGGGCACATGCTCGTCTACACGATCGGCGACGTCGTCACCCGCTTCCGCGCACGCAACGGGATGCACGTCCTGCACCCGCAGGGCTTCGACTCGTTCGGCCTGCCGGCCGAGAACGCCGCGATCCGCGAGGGCGTCCACCCGCGCGAGAGCACCGAGCGCAACATCGAGCACATCACGCGCTCGTATCGGCGCGTCGGCTGGGCGTACGACTGGGACCGCCTGCTCTCGACCCACGATCCCGAGTACTACCGCTGGCAGCAGTGGCAGTTCCTGCGCTTCCTCGAGCGCGGGCTCGCGTACCGGAAGGCCGCGCCGGTGAAGTGGTGCCCGAACGACCAGACCGTGCTCGCGAACGAGCAGGTGCGCGACGGCCGCTGCGAGCGGTGCGGCGCCGAGGTCGAGTCGCGCCTCATGGAGCAGTGGTTCTTCCGGATCACCGACTACGCGCAGGCGCTGCTCGACGACCTCGACACGGTCGACTGGCCGGAGTCGATCAAGGCGCGCCAGCGCAACTGGATCGGCCGCTCGGAGGGCGCCGAGATCCTCTTCCGCATCGAGGAGCTGGGACGAGGACATCCCGGTCTTCACGACGCGCCCGGACACGCTCTACGGCGCGACCTTCTTCGTCCTCGCGCCCGAGCACGAGCTCGTCCCGCGCATCGACTCCGACGAGGTGCGCGAGTACGTGCGGCGCGCCTCGGCGAAGAAGACCGCCGAGCGTGCTGCGGCGACCGAGAAGACCGGCGTCTTCACCGGCCTGCACGCGATCAACCCGGTGAACGGCGAGCGGCTGCCCGTCTACGTCGCCGACTACGTCCTGACCGACTACGGGACGGGCGCGATCATGGCCGTCCCGGCGCACGACCAGCGCGACTTCGACTTCGCGACGGCGTTCGACCTGCCGATCCGGCAGGTCGTGCGTCCGCCCGACGGCGAGGTGGACGAGAGCGTCGCGTACGTCGAGCACGCGGAGGGCGAGGTGCTCGTCAACTCGGCCGAGTTCGACGGGCTTGCCGGCGCCCGAAGGCGGTCGCCGGATCGTCGAGAAGCTCGAGGCCGAGGGTCGCGGAGGCTTCACGATCAACTACCGCCTGCGCGACTGGGGCTTCTCGCGGCAGCGCTACTGGGGCTGCCCGATCCCGGTCGTCTACTGCGACGCGCTGCGGGATCGTCCCGGTGCCCGACGACGAGCTGCCGGTCGTGCTCCCGGAGATCGAGGACTACAAGCCGAAGGGCGTGCCGCCGCTCGCGCAGGCCGAGGAGTGGGTGAACGTGCCGTGCCCGTCGTGCGGCGGGCCGGCGAAGCGCGAGACGGAGACGATGGACACGTTCGTCGACTCGTCCTGGTACTTCCTGCGCTACTGCGACCCGCACAACGACACGGCGCCGTTCGATCGCGCCGCGGTCGACTACTGGAACCCGGTCGACCTCTACATCGGCGGTGTCGACCACGCGACGATGCACATGATCTACGCGCGGTTCTGGGTCAAGGTGCTGAACGACATGGGCCTGGTCGGCTTCCGCGAGCCGTTCGCGAGCTTCTTCTCGAACGGCTGGGTGACGCTCGGGCAAGACGAAGATGTCGAAGCGGGCCGGGAACGTCGTCGGGCCGGACGACTTCCTCGAGCGCTACGGCGCCGACGCCTGCCGCCTGAACATCCTGTTCCTCGGGCCGGCGAACGAGGACATGGAGTGGACCGAGACGAGCGTCGAGGCGATGTCGCGCTTCGTGAGGCGGCTCTGGAGCGTCGTCGAACGAGGTCATCGAGCGCGCGCCCGTCGGGCGAGCCCGAGGGCGGGCCGCTCGCGCGGAAGGCGCACGCGACGATCGCGAAGGTCACGGACGACATCGGCCGCCGCTTCGCCTTCAACACGGCGATCGCGGCCGTGATGGAGCTCGTCAACGAGCTGTCGAAGGACCGCGGACGGCCGGACGCGCGCTTCGCCGCGGAGACGGCGGTCTCGCTCATCCAGCCGTACGCGCCGCACGTCGCCGAGGAGCTGTGGTCGCGGCTCGGGCACGAGCGGCTGTGGGAGGCGCCGTGGCCGGTCGCCGATCCCGGCGATGCTCGAGGTCGAGACGGTCGAGGTCGTCGTGCAGGTGGACGGGAAGATCCGCGACCGGCTGCACGTGTCGCCGTCGATCGCCGAGGACGAGCTCGTCGCGCTCGCGCGTGCGTCCGAGCGCGTGCTCGAGCATCTCGACGGCGGCGAGCCGTCGCGCACGGTCGTCGTCCCGGGCAAGCTCGTCAACTTCGTGACGTAGACCCGGCTCGCGCGTCGCGCCCGCACTGTGGGGCCTGATTGGCGCACGATCGTGACGGAGCCGTGAACCACCTGTGACGACTGCGCGGCGACGATGGCCGCGTGCCGATCGCCGTCTCCCGCTCGACCGCGCTCGTCGGTGTGTGCGTCTCGCTCGCGGTGCTCGCGCTGCGCGGGCAGCGGCTCGCGCACGCGGGCGCGGCGAGCGAGCCGGAGCCCGTCGCCGAGGCGCTCGAGCCGGTCGCGGCGGCGCCCGCGCGTACGATCCTCGTCGTCCACGTGGTGGGCGAGGTGCGCACGTCCGGGTCTCTACCGGCTGCGCGACGGCGCGCGGATCGCCGACGCGGTGCGCCGCGCCGGCGGCGCGACTCCGCGACGCCGATCTCGGCGGCCCTGAACCTCGCCGCTCCGCTCGTCGACGGCGTCCAGGTGCTCGTGCCGAGCCGCGTCGCGCGTCTGCGGCCTCGCCGCCGGCGGGCGGGGGCGCTGCCAGCGGACGGCGCCGACGGCGCCCGATCAGCCTCTCGTCGGCGACGGTCGAAGAGCTCGACGCGCTTGCCCGGCGTCGGTCCGATCACCGCGCAGAAGATCGTCGACTACCGAGCGGAGCACGGACCGTTCGCCTCCGTCGACGACCTCGATGCCGTTCCGGGCATCGGCCCGACGCGGATCGAGCAGCTCCGCGAGCTCGTGACGCCGTGAGGCGGCTGCTCGAGCTCCACTGGCCGGCTCTTCTCGTCGGCTGCGCATGTGTCGGGATCGCGCTCGCCATCTGGGTCGCCGTCCCGCTCGTAGCCGCTGGAGTCGTTGCGTTGGTCGCGCTCGTCTGCATGCTTGCGCTGGAGGGCGGTACGAGGGTCGTCGCTCTCGGCGGTCGCCCTCGCAGTCGTCGGGCTCGGCTGGGGCTCGCTGCGCATGGACGCGCTGCGCGAGAGCGTCCTCGCAGGCGACCTCGGCGAGGTCGGCGTCGCCGAGCTCGTCACCGTCGCCCCGGCCCGCTCGTCTTCCTGGTCGACGCGGGTCGTCGCCGTCACGCACGAGTTCCGGCGGTCACCGAGTGCGCGAGCGCGTGCTCCTCGTCCTTCCTGTCGGACGCTCGCCGCCGCGCGGGGCGATCCTGGAGGCGACCGTCCGGGTCGGCGAGCCGCGATCCGAGGAAGACGGCTTCGACGAGCGAGGCTGGCTCGCCCGTCAGGGCATCCACGTCGTGCTCGAAGCGTCGAGCTGGCGACAGGTCGGGCGTCGCGGCGGAATTGCCGGCCTCGGCGACAGGCTCCGCGACCGCGTCGAGCGCGCCGTCGGACGTGGAGCTGCCGGCGTTCGCCGGAGCATCGTGCTCGGCGTCGTCCTCGGCGAGGACGAGGGGCTGCCGGCCGAGGTGCGCGCGAGCTTTCGTGCCTCTGGCCTCTACCACCTGCTCGCGGTGTCGGGCCAGAACGTCGCGTTTCTCGCGGCCGGGGTCTACTGGCTCGGGTGGCTCCTGCGGCTACCGCGAGCGGTTCGCGAGACGTCGACGCTCGTCGTCATCTGCGCCTACGTCCTCGCGGTCGGCTGGCAGCCGTCGGTCGTCCGTGCCGGCGTGGCCGGTGCCCTCGTGTCACTCGCGTGGCTCGCTGCGAGGCCGACCAACCGTTGGCACTTCTTCGCGCTGGGTGCGCTCGTCCTGCTCGTCTGGATGCCGACGGCGGTTCTCGAGCCTGGCTTCCAGCTGTCGTTCGCCGCCGTCGCCGCGATCTTCGTCGCCGTTCCGCGGGTCAGGCGGCGCCTCGACGGTCTTCCCGTTCCCGCTGCGGCCGGCGGACGCCGTGGCCGTCGCGCTCGCCTGCGGGCTCGTGACTGCGCCGATCGTGCTCCTCCAGTTCGGAAAGGCGCCCGTGTACACGGTGCCCGCGAACGTCGTTGCGTTTCCCGCCGCCCCGCTCGTCCTCGGGTTCGGGCTTCTGGCGGCCGTCGTCGACCCGATGTCGCCGTCTGCGGCGGCGGGCTTGTCGGCTCTCGCAGGCTGGGCGGCTGCCTGGCTCGAGCTCGTCGCGCGCGTGGTCGCGGATCTTCCGGGTGCGCAGGCCAGCACGCGTTCGGCACTCCTGGTCGGCCTGGCTGCGTTCGCGTTCTGGCTTCTCGTCCGATACGCGCGGCGGGCCGTGGGGCAGCGGTCGCAACCGCGCCGCGCAGCGATGCTCGCGCTCGCGTTGGGAGCTGCCCTCGTCGGCGCCGGCGGCTGGCTGGCGGCGCGACTCGAGCCCGGCGACCTGGACCAGGCCACCCGGGTTTCGCGTGACCTTCCTGGACGTCGGCCAGGGCGACTCCGTCCTGCTCGAGACGACGCGGGCTCGTGTCCTCGTCGACGAGGGTCCGCCGGAGGCCGACGTGGCCGGACAGCTCGCGCGGATGGGCATCCACTCGCTGAGCGCGATGGTCCTCACACATCCTCAGCGCGACCACGTCGGCGGTGCCGCCGAGGTCCTTCGGAGGCTGCGGGTGCTGCAGGTCGTGGAGCCCGGGCTCGAGGCTTCCGGGCCGGACAGCGAAGAGGCGCTCGAGGTCGCGCGGCAGCGAGCACGTCCCAGTGCGCGTCGTCCGCACCGGGTCGAGCTTTCGACTCGGACGACTGGCGGTGCGCGTCCTACTGGCCCGAGGACGCCGGTACCCGCTCAGAGGATCCGAACCTCAACGCGGTCGTGCTCGTCGCCTCCTTCGGGGAGACGGACGTGCTCCTCACCGCGGACGCCGAGTCAGACGTCACCGCGCGGCTTCCTTTGCCGCCCGTCGAGGTCATGAAGGTCGCCCACCACGGCTCGGAGGATCCCGGCCTCGAGGCGGAGCTCCGCGAGTTCCGACCGCGCGTCGCAGTCATCTCGTGTGGGCGCGGCAACGAGTACGGGCATCCTCGGCCGGAGACGCTCTCGGCGCTCGCGAGCGCGCCGGGCATCTCTGTCTATCGCACCGACGAGGACGGGCGCGTCGTCGTCGAGTCGGACGGAGAGCACCTGACCGTGCGTACGCAGCGCTAGGCTGGATCTCGTGGCCGATGCCCCGGACAAGCCCGTCTACCTGATCACCGGCGGCGACCGCCCGAAGATCGAGACGGCGCTCGCCCGGCTCCGCGGCCACTTCGCGCCCGAGGCGATCGAGTTCGTGAGCGCGGTCGACACCTCTGGCGAGGCGGCCGTCGCCCTCTGCAACGCGGGCAGCCTCTTCGGCGACGCGCGGCTCATCGTCATCCGAGACGTCGACGGTACGAAGGACGGCGAAGGCCGTCGGAAGGGCGGCTGGAAGGTCGCCGACGTGAAGACGGTCTCCGAGTACCTCGCCAGCCCGGCGCCGGCGACCGTCCTCGCGCTCGTGGCGGACGAGTTGAAGTCGAGCTCGCCGCTGTGGAAGGCCTGCTCCAAGGCCGGCGAGGTCCTCTCCTTCGAGGTCGCGAAGAAGGAGCTGCAAGAGTGGGTCACCGAGCAGTTTCGGCAGCGCGCAGTGCGCGCCGAGCCCGACGCCGTGGCGGCGTTGATCCAGCTCGCCGGCGACGACCTGTCGACACTGAAGGTGGAGATCGACAAGCTCGCGACCTGGGCCGGTGGGGAGCCCATCGGCGAGCGCGAGGTGGAGGCGCTCGTCGCACCGAGTGCCGACGTCCCGACGTACGAGCTCACGGAGGCATGGTCGGCTCGCGACACCGCGCGCACGCTCGAGATCAGCGAGACGCTCTTCGAGCGGGACCCACGGCCGCGGCGAGACACGGCGCCGAGGCTCGCCGGCTCGCTCGGAAGTCACGTCGCCCGGCTCCGCTCGCTCAAGCGGCTCGCCGCGGCAGGCGTGAGCGCGAAGGACGCCGCCGAGCGACTGAAGCTGCACCCGTTCCGTGCGCAGAAGCTCTACGGGCAGGCGGAGGGGTTCTCTGCGCAGGAGCTCGACGAAGCGGTCGTACGGCTCTCGGAGCTCGACGGTGCCCTGAAGGGGCAGAGCAGGCTCGCGCCCGATCTCGAGGTGCAGCGAACGCTCGTCGATCTCACGCGGCGCCCCGGCGCCGCCAACGCGAACGGCCGCTAGGCAGCGACGCTGGCGCCGGAGACGAGCCTCGCCGCGCGGGACTTCTTGCGCGCCGCGGTGTTGCGGTGCAGCGCGCCGCGCGAGATCGCGCGGTCGATCGTCTGCACGAGCTCGCGATGCTCGGCGGCGACGCGCTCGGCGTCGCCATCGGACACGGCCGTCTCGAGGCGCTTCGTGAGCGTCTTGATCGTCGAGCGATAACGGAGGTTCTCGGTCCGTTGCCGCTCCTGGATCCGGACGCGCTTGCGCTGCTGCTTGATGTTCGCCATTCGAAGAAACGCCCGCTCCTGCGGGCCGCGCGATGGTAGCAGGACCGGCTGGGAGAATCGCCCCCGAGACGAGCCCGCATGGACGCCCCTGACGACACGCCACCTCCGCGCCCGCAGGGCCAACCCGTTCACAGCCGGCGGCTGGCGCGCTCGACCGCGATCTTCTCCGCCGCGACCGCGGTGTCGCGGGTTCTCGGCCTCGTTCGCGAGATGGTCAGCGCCTACTACTTCGGCGTCTCGGGGCTCATCAACGCCTTCACGGTCGCGATCCAGATCCCGAACCTCGTGCGCGCTCTCGTCGCCGACGCGGCGTTGTCCGGCGCGTTCGTGCCCGTCTTCAGCGATCTGCTCGAGAAGGGAGAGAAGCAACGTGCCTGGCGCGTCGCCTCGACCCTCTTCTGGCTGACGTTCCTCATTCTCGGCGGCGTCACCGCCGTCTTCATCCTGCTCGCGCCGCTCCTCATGCGGCCGTTCGGCGATCCGGGCGGCGACTTCGACCTCGCCGTCGGGCTCTCGCGCGTGCTCTTCCCGATCGTCGTGCTGCTCGGGCTGTCGGGGATCGTCGTCGGGATCCTCAACACCTACCACCACTTCGCGATCCCGGCGCTCGCTCCGGTCGCATGGAACCTCGTGATCATCCTCGGCCTCGTCCTCGGCGTCCCGCGGATCGACGACGAGAGCGCGCAGCTCTACCTCTACGCGGGTGTCGTCGTCCTCGGGACGCTCGTCCAGCTTCTGCTGCCGATCCCGTGGCTCCGGAAGCTCGACGGGCGTCTCACGGTCGTCATCGACTGGCGCGATCCCGGCTGTCAAGCGGGTCCTCGTCCTGATGCTCCCGGTGACGCTGACGATCGGGCTCGTCAACGTGAACTTCCTCGTGGACACGCTCTTCGCGTCGCGGCTGCTCGACCCGGAGCTCGCCCCCGCGGCGATCGACAAGGCGTTCCGCCTGTACATGCTCCCGCAGGGCGTCTTCGCCGTCGCCGTGACGACCGTGCTCTTCCCGACCCTCGCGCGGCTCGCTGCTCGCGACGACATCGCCGGCCTGCGGCGTGCGCTCGACGGCGGCATGCGCCAGATCGCGTTCCTCCTCGTGCCTGCGGCGCTCATCTCGATCGTGCTCGCTCGAAGCCGATCGTGCGAGCTCGTCTATCAGCGCGGCGAGTTCACCGCCGAGGACACCGTGATCGTCGCGCAGTGCCTGCAGGCGTTCTCCATCGGCCTCGTCTTCAACGGCTGGATGCTCATCCTGAACCGCAGCTTCTATGCGGTGCAGACGAACTGGGTACCGACGGGCATCGCACTCGGTGCGGTCGGCCTCAACGCTCGCGTTCGACACGGTCTTCTACCGTCTCGGAATCTGGGGCATCCCGCTCGCGACCTCGACCGTGAACGTCGTCGCGTCGTGCGTCCTGCTCGTGATGATGCGCCGCCGCGTCGGGCTCGAGCACGTCGGCCGGACGCTCGGCGTCGTCGGCCGGGTCGCCATCGCGGCGGCCGTTGCGGCCGGCCTCTGCCTACGGCGCCTGGTGACTGCCTCGACGCGGCGCTCGGTGACGGGCTCGTCGCGCAGCTGCTGTCGCTGGGAGCAGGGTTCGCCGCCGCGGGGCTCGTCTACGTCGGGCTCGCCCGGGCGCTCGGACTGCGCGAGCTCGAGGCGTTGCTACTGTTGCGAGCCCGCTAGTGCGCAAGATCGGAATCCGCTAGCGCGGATTCCGATCGCGCGAAGATCCCTGAAGGCGTCCGCTTCGCGGCCGCTGTGTCTGTGGTGGCACTAGCCTCTCGGTGCCCATGCAGCAAGACCGCATTCGCAACTTCGCGATCATCGCGCACATCGACCACGGCAAGTCGACGCTCGCGGATCGCATCCTCGAGCTGACCGGCGCCGTCTCCGAGCGCGAGATGCGCGAGCAGCTCCTCGACTCGATGGAGCTCGAGCGCGAGCGCGGGATCACGATCAAGGCGCAGGCCGTGCGCGTGTCGTGGAAGGGGCACCAGCTCAACCTCATCGACACACCCGGCCACGTCGACTTCACCTACGAGGTCTCCCGCTCGCTGCAGGCGTGCGAGGGCGCGCTGCTCGTCGTCGACGCGGCGCAGGGCATCGAGGCGCAGACGCTCGCGAACGCGTACCTCGCGATCGACGGCGGGCTCGAGATCGTCCCTGCCGTCGAACAAGATCGACCTCCCGCAGGCGGATCCCGACGGGACGGCGCGCGAGCTCGGCGACCTCCTCGGCGAGGAGCCGGACCGCGTGCTTGCGGATCTCGGCCAAGACCGGAGCCGGCGTCCCCGAGGTGCTCGACGCGATCGTCGAGCGGATTCACGCGCCGACGGGAGATCCCGAGTCGCCCGGCGCGCGCGCTCGTCTTCGACTCGTCGTACGACCAGTACCGCGGCGTCGTCGCGTTCGTGCGCGTCGTCGACGGGAGCTTCTCCACGCGCGAGCCGCTACGTGCGATGGCGCAGGGCACCGAGTTCGACGCCGAGGAGCTCGGCGTCATGTCGCCCGCGCGTACGCCGATCGAGTCCCTGTCTGCCGGCGAGGTCGGCTACGTCATCACGGGTCTGAAGGACGTCTCGCGCCTGCGGGTCGGCGACACGCTCACGTCGCGGCGGCGGCCCGCTGCCGAGCCGCTCCCCGGCTACCAGGACGTGAAGCCGATGGTCTTCGCCGGGATCTTCCCGACCGACTCCGACGACTATCCCGAGCTGCGCGACGCGCTCGAGCGGCTCAAGCTCAACGACGGCTCGCTCTCGTACGAGCCGGAGACGTCGCAGGCGCTCGGCTTCGGGTTCCGCTGCGGCTTCCTCGGCCTCCTCCACATGGAGATCGTCCGCGAACGCCTCGAGCGGGAGTTCGACCTCGACCTCCTGATCACGGCGCCGACCGTCGCGTACCGGGCGACGACGCGCACCGGCGAGGTGGTCGAGGTGCACAACCCCGCCGAGATGCCGCGCGAGCTCGAGGAGGTCGAGGAGCCGTACGTGAAGGCGTCCGTCATCGTCCCGAAGGACTTCGTCGGCGCGGTCATGGAGCTCGCGAACGAGCGGCGCGGGAGCTTCGACCACCTCGAGTACCTGAGCGAGGACCGCGTCCTGCTCGTGTACGAGCTCCCGCTCGGCGAGATCGTCCTCGACTTCTACGACCAGCTGAAGTCGCGCACCCGTGGGTATGCGAGCTTCGACTACGACCTCGCCGGCTTCAAGCCGGGCGAGCTCACGCGGGTCGACATCCTCGTCGGCGGCGAGCAGGTCGACGCGCTCTCGCTGATCATCCATCGCGACGCGGCGTACGAGCGCGGCCGGCAGCTCGTCGAGCGCCTCCGCGAGGAGATCCCGCGGCAGATGTTCGACGTGCCCGTGCAGGCGGCGATCGGGTCGCGCGTCATCGCGCGCGAGACGATCAAGGCGCGTCGGAAAGACGTGCTCGCCAAGTGCTACGGAGGTGACATCACGCGCAAGCGCAAGCTCCTCGAGAAGCAGAAGAAGGGGAAGAAGCGCATGAAGCAGGTCGGCGGCGTGGAGGTCCCGCAGGAGGCATTCCTCGCCGTGCTCAACCTCGACTCGGAGCGGCGACGCTAGCGATGGGCCACGTCCGCCACCTCTACGTGCACGTGCCGTTCTGCGCGCACCGCTGCGGGTACTGCGACTTCGTCACGGTCGTCGGGCGCACCGGGCAGCACGCTGCCTACGTGGACGCCCTCCTCGCCGAGCTCGCGCTCGAGCCCGACGTGCTCGCGCCGGAGCTCGAGTCCGTGTTCCTCGGTGGTGGCACGCCGACGTTCACGGAAGCAGCCGAGCTCGCGCGTCTGCTCGCGGGCGCTCCCGACCGCGGACGAAGTGACGGTCGAGGCGAATCCCGAGACCGTCTCGGCCGAGCTCGCGTCAGTGCTTCGCGACGCCGGCGTCACTCGCGTCTCGCTCGGCGCTCAGAGCTTCCGGCCGCACCTCCTCGACGTGCTCGAACGGCGCGCGACACCCGACGACGTCCGGCGGGCGGTACGGGTTCTCCGCGCTGCCGGATTCGACAACGTATCGCTCGATCTCCTCTACGGGATCCCCGGCCAGAGCGCCTCCGACCTCGCCGCCGACCTGAGCGAAGCACTCGCGCTCGAGCCCGAGCACCTCTCCTGCTACGAGCTCGAGGCGAAGCCCGGAACGCGCTTCACGCACGCACACGGTGACGAGCTCTCACACCAGGCCGATGCGATGGAGGCGTACTTCGAGCAGGTCGTCGAGACTGCTCGTCGCCGCGGGCTATCGCTGGTACGAGACGGCGAACTTCTGCGTCGCTGCTGTGCGAGCCGGCGGTCGCGACCTGCGCGCTCGCCACAACCTCGGTTACTGGCTGGCGCGCGACTACCTCGGGATCGGGATCGGCGCCGTGTCGACAGTGGCCGGCGAACGACGGCGCAACGCCCCGAGCCTCGGCCGCTACTTCGGGGCGCTCAGGGCCGGCGAGCCGCCTCCGCGCGAGGTCGAGACGCTCGACGACGATACGCGCATGCGCGAACGGCTGCTCCTGGGGCTTCGCCTCGACGAGCCTCTCGTCCTCGCCGAGGTCGACGGTGCGATCGACGCCGAGGCACTCGCCCGACTTTCCGACCGGGGGCTCGTCGAGCTGACGGCGAACGGGCGAGGCGACGAGCTTCGACTCACACCGCGCGGACGCTTCCTGGGCGGCGGGGTGACCGTCGAGCTCATGGCCTGAGCGCGCCCTGGCACCCGCGGGATCCGTGGCTACCATCGGACTGAGTGGTCGCTCCGAGACATCCGCCTGCGCTTCTCGCGGCTGCAAACACTTCGCATGCCGTCGTCCTCGGTCGGCCACGTACTAGCCAGTACGCGGCCTCCCTGCGTCCTTGGCCTGCTCGGTTTTCGCCGGCGAATCACAACCGCATGTCCCGGAGCGACCACAGGTGATGCTCACACCGCGCAAGCGCGAAATCCTGCGGCGGGTCATCGAGGAGCACGTCGCGACGGGGCAGCCGGTCGGATCACGCTCGCTCGTCGAGCGCTCGGGGCTCGGTGTCTCGTCTTCGACCGTTCGTGGCGAACTCGCGGAGCTCGAGGCGCTGGGCCTCTTGACCCACCCGCATACCTCGGCCGGTCGAACCCCGACCGAGAGCGGCTACCGCGTGTACGCCGACGAGCTCGTCGACACGCTCGAGGGCCGGCCCGACGGGCTCGGCGTCGACCTGCGCTCGATGCGCGACGAGATCGAGCAGGCTCTGCGCACGACCACCGACCTGCTCTCGGATGCGACGCGGCTGCTGGCGCTCGTGTCCGCGCCGTCGCTGGAGACGGCCTCGATTCGGCACATCGAGGTCCTCACGCTCCAGCCGACGAGCGTCATGGTCGTGGTGATCACCTCGACGGGCAGCGTGACGAAGCAGGTCTTCCGCCTGGAGGAGCCGGTCGATCCGGGTCTCGTCGCCTGGGCCGCGGAGTACCTGGCGGAGCAGCTCGTCGGCCAGCGTCTCGGCTCGCGCACGGTGCGACGCCGCCTCGAGGCACCCGAGCTCGCGCCACGAGAGCGCGCGTTCCTGGGGCTCATCGGGCAGCCGCTGCTGGAGGTCGGCGCAGAGGCGGGCCCCGAGGTCTTCGTCGGCGGGACGGTGGGGCTCGTCGGGGGAGCCCGTACCGACGAGGTCGAAGCGACGATGCGGCTCGTCGAGCACCTCGAGCGCCGGGCGGCCGTCCTCGCGCTCGTCAGCGAGGCGCTCGAGCCTCAGCGGCCCGTGGTCCACGTCAGCCCGGAGGTGGGCGGGGCAGAGCTGCACGCTGTCTCGCTCGTCGGCGCGACGTACGGCATCCGGTCGACGCCACTGGGGGCCGTAGGGCTCGTCGGCCCGCTGCGCATGGACTACGAGAAGGCGATCCGGACGGTGCGAGCGGCAGCATTCGAGCTCTCCCGGTTCGTCGAGGACGTGTACGAGAACACCTAGATGGCCACCACCGAGAGCGACTACTACGAGCTCCTCGGAGTCCCGCGGGCTGCGAGCGAGGCCGAGATCAAGCGGGCGTTCCGGACCCTCGCTCGGGAGCTCCATCCCGACGTCTCCTCGGAGCCCGACGCAGAGCGCCGCTTTCGCGAGGTCGCCGAGGCGTACGAGGTGTTGTCGGATCCAGCGCGTCGAGCCACCTACGACCGGTTCGGAAAGGCCGGGCTCAAGCGCGGCGGCTTCGAGCCGGTCTTCGCCGACTTCGGCAGCCTCGCGGACGTCTTCGCGGCGTTCTTCGGCGAGGACCTGCTCGGCGGGGCAGCCGCCCGGCGTGGTCCCCAGCGCGGCGCCGACGTCCAGGCGTTCGTGGAGATCGACCTCGAGGACGCGTTCACTGGAGCGCTCACGTCCGTCGCGTATGACGTCGCCACACCGTGCGAGCGCTGCGAGGCGACGGGTGCAGAGCCGGGCACGTCGAGCCGGACGTGTGCCACATGCTCGGGAGTCGGCGTCGTCCGTACCGTGTCGCAGAACATCTTCGGGCAGTTCGTCCAGCAGCGAGCCTGTCCAGAATGCGGCGGCGCAGGCGAGGTTTTCGAGCAACCGTGCGCCGACTGCGGCGGCGACGGACGGGTCGTTCGGCGAACCGAGCTCGAGGTCGACATTCCGCCAGGCATTCACGACGGCCAGCAGATCCGCGTTCGCGGCGCGGGACACGCGGGCGTTCGGAGCGCGGATCGCGGGAACGCGTTCGTCGTCGTCCGGGTTCGTCCGGACTCTCGCTTCGTCCGTGACGGAGACGACCTGCACACGGCGGTGCGGGTGACCATGATCGACGCCGCGCTCGGGACGACGATCGCCGTGCCGTCGCTCGCGGGCGACCTCGAGATCGAGGTCTCGTCCGGCACACAGCCGGGGGAGGTGCGTGTCGTGCAGGGCGCAGGGATGCCGGCACTTCGCGGCTCGAAGCGCGGATCGCTCTACGTCCGTCTCGACGTGCTCGTGCCGACGGCGCTCGACGACGAGCAGCGGAATCTCCTCGAGCAGCTCGACACGAAGCTGGGAGACGCCTCGTATGCGCCGCGCGCCGAAGACGAGGGGTTCTTCAGCCGCTTGAAGAGCGCGTTGCGCTGAGCGACCTCGTCCGCGTCGCCTTCACCGTGCCGCGTCTCGAGGCCGAGATCGCGCGCGCGTGGCTCCTCGAGCGGTTCCAGGACGGATTCGAGGAAGGAGACGTCGGAGCGGGAACCGAGCTCGTCGTCTACACCGACTCCTCCGGAGAGACACGGATTCGTGAGGCGTTTCCGGACGCTGTCGCCGAGCCGGTCGAGGAAGGGTGGGAGGATCGTTGGAAGGAGTTCCATCACCCCGTTCGTTTGGGGGCGATCTGGATCGGGCCTCCCTGGGTCGAGGCACCGACGGATGTGCAGGCGGTCGTCGTCGATCCGGGGCGTGCGTTCGGAACGGGAGCTCATCCGACGACACGGGCGTGTATCGAGCTCCTCACCGGGCTCGAGCGCGGCAGTCTGCTCGACGCCGGCTGCGGCTCCGGTGTCGTCGCCGTTTCCGCTGCGAAGCTCGGCTTCGCTCCCGTGCACGCGGTGGACGTCGACGACGTCGCCGTGACGGTGGCCGCCGAGACAGCGCGACGAAACGGGGTCGAGGTTGCGGTCTCCCGGGCCGACATCCTCTCGGACGAGCTGCCCGCTACGGACGTCGTGGTCGCGAACATCGAGCTCCTGGTCGTCGACGCGCTGCTCGCGCGCGTGCCAGCCGGCATCGCCGTGACGTCCGGGTACCTCGACTCCGAGCGTCCGGCGGCGGCGGGATGGACGCCGGTCGACAGGCGTGAGCTCGACGGATGGGCGGCCGACGTGGTCGCGGCCATGTGACACGGTGTCACGAGGTTTGCCCGGCAGGGCACTAAGCTAGTTCCCTCGATGGCGACCTTCTCCGTGCGCTTCCTGGGGTGCAAGGTGTCGTACGCGGACGCGCACGCGGTGCGCGAGCGTCTGCTCGGGGACGGGCATGTGGAGACGACGGACGCCGAGATCGCGCTCGTCAACACGTGCTGCGTGACACACGAGGCGGTCTCGAAGTCGCGACAAGCCGTCGCGCGTGCCGCTCGTACCCACTCTCGCGTCTACGTCACCGGGTGTGCCGCAAACCTGGCCGGCGCGTTCACACAGGTCGCGCCGAACGTCACGGTGCTCGCCCGTCCGAGCGAGGAGATCGCCGAGGCGGTCGCGGGCGACGTCGGCGCGCTCGGATGCGTGCAGGCGGACGCCCGGCTCGAGAGGACGCGCGCCTTCGTGAAGATCCAGGACGGCTGCTCGTTCTCGTGCGCGTTCTGTGTGATTCCGCTCGTCCGCGGGCCGACGAGGAGCCGCCGTGCCGACGCCGTCCTCTCCGAGATCGAGCGACGCGTCGACCAGGGGCACCGCGAGATCGTTCTCACGGGCGTAAACCTCGGGTGCTTCCGCGACCGCGGGGCCGGCTACACGCTGCCACGACTCGTGCGGGACGCGGGAAGACTGCCGGGGGTCGAGCGTCTGCGCCTCTCGTCGATCGAGGTGAACCATCTCACGCCCGAGCTCGTCCAGGCTCTCCGCGAGACGCCCACGGCATCGCGCCATCTGCACGTTCCGCTCCAGTCCGGCGACGACGACGTCCTCAGCGCCATGCGCCGCCGCTACACGGCCGGGCAGTACGTCGCGAAGCTCGAGCCGCTGGCCGACTTCAACCTCACGGCCGACGTGATCGTCGGCTTCCCGACCGAGGACGAGGGGGCATTCCGTCGTACCCTTGACGTCGTCCAGCGCTCAGGGCTCACCCGCGTTCACGTCTTCCCGTACTCGCCGCGGCCGGGCACCTCGACGGCCGACGCGGACACCGTTACGAACGCCGTGAAGAAGGAGCGGAGCGCGCGCCTGCGTGCGCTCTCGGCCGAGCTCTCGCGCCGTCGCTGGGAGTCGAGGGTGGGCTCGACGGATCGCGTGCTCGTCGATCGCCCGGGCCGAGGCTATGGCGACGACTACACGCCGTGGCTCGTGGACGCCGAGGTCGGCCAACTCCTCCGCGCACGCGCCGTCGGAGTCACCGAGGAGGGGATCCTTGCCGTCGCCGCCTGACAGCTGCCTGTTCTGCCGCCTCGTCACCGAGGGAGATCACGTGCAGGCTGCAGACGGCTTCGTGGCGATTCGCGACATCAACCCCATGGCCGAGACGCACCTGCTCGTCCTGCCGGCACGTCACGTCGACACCTTCCGAGAGGTCGGTGCGTTTCCCGACGAGGAGGCGGGCCGCATGCTCCGGTTCGTCGCCGAGACGGCCTCCGCGGTCGGGCTCGAGGACTACAAGGTGCTCGTGAACGTCGGAGAGGGTGGCGGCCAGACGATCTTCCACCTCCACTGGCACGTGCTCGGCGGCCGCTTCGACACCGGTAAGCTCGCGCGCGCTCTCGAGCTGGAGACCGCATGACCGCCCGCCTTCGGGTCGCGGTCGTGGGGGAAACCATGTTCCCACCACGTGCCCCCTTCTTCCGGGGAACGTGGGAAACCTCCCGGTTCCCCACGCCCCTCCACACTCATGGGCCGGGGACCGGCCCATGACGGCGTTGATCGACCGCATCGAGAAGGAGCTCAAGGCTGCCCGACTGGCGCGCGACGGCGACCGGCGCGACGCGCTCAGCCTCGTCCTGAACTCGCTGCAGGCGGCGCAGAAGGAGCTTCAGCGTCCGCTGTCCGACGACGAGGAGCTGCAGGTGCTGCAACGCGAGCGCAAGCGCCGTGCCGAGGCTGCGGAGGCGTTTCGTGCGGGTGGCCGGGAAGAGCAGGCCGAGGACGAGGAGTACGAGCTCGAGGTTCTTGCGGAGTTCATGCCCGAGCAGATGTCCGAGGAGGAGATCGAGGAGATCATCGACGATGTCATCTCGGAGGTCGGCGCGACGAGCATCCGCGACATGGGCCGTGTCATGGCCGGCGTGATGCACCAGGCTTCGGGTCGCGCCGACGGGTCGGTGGTCTCCCAGCTCGTGAAGGAAAAGCTGGCCTGACGCCGCTCGCCGGCTCGGCTCCCGCCGGGCGAAGCCCGGCTCCGCCCGAGCCTGACGCTGCTCGCGGCAGGATGCGTCGCGCTCGGGGCTTGTCCGTACGTCGAGTACTGTCCTGCGCCCCTCCCGCTCGCCTCCCTTGCGAGCGCCGCCCCTGCGACGTCAGGAACCTGACGCCGCTCGCCGGCTCGGCTCCCGCCGGGCGAAGCCCGGCTCCGCCCGCGCCTGACGCTGCTCGCGGCAGGATGCGTCGCGCTCGGGGCTTGTCCGTACGTCGAGTACTATCCTGCGCCCCTCCCGCTCGCCTCCCTTGCGAGCAGCGCCCGAGCGACGTCAGCCGGCCGCTGCACTTGCTCGCATGACGGCCCAGATACGTCAGGCCGTGTCTCCTTCGCCGCGACCCCTGGTACCAGGTCGGCGGCTGCCCTTCCTAGACTGAGTCGCGATGCAACAGGTGTTGGACGTCTCGAACGAGGTCGCCGCCGAGCTCGCCGGCGTCAAGGACGGCGTGCTCGACGCGTTGCGCGAGCGTCTGCACTGCACCATCGCGCTGCGCGGCAACCGGCTGACACTCGGCGGCGAGGACGGGGACGTCGTGGCCGCGCGGGCCGTCGTCGACGAGCTCGTCGAGCTCGTCGAGGGCGGGCATCAGATCGGGCCGGACACGGTGGGGGCAGTGCTCGCGGCGCTCGATCAGGCCGAGGACGTACGCGAGGTCTTCGACGACGTCGTCTGGCGACACCGCGGGAAGAACATCACGCCCAAGACCGTGAACCAGAAGCGCTACGTCGATGCGATCCGGGGGGCGACGGTGACGTTCGGGATCGGGCCGGCGGGCACGGGCAAGACGTACCTCGCGATGGCGCTCGCGGTGTCAGCGCTCTCGGAAGGCGGCGTCGGGCGCGTGATCCTGACCCGCCCGGCCGTCGAGGCGGGCGAGCGGCTCGGCTTCCTGCCCGGCGACATGCTCGCGAAGGTGGATCCCTACCTCCGCCCGTTGTACGACGCGCTCTACGACATGCTCGATCCCGAGCGTCTCGCCGGTTACATGGAGCGCGGGACGATCGAGGTCGCTCCGCTTGCGTTCATGCGCGGCCGGACGCTCAACGACTCGTTCATCGTCCTCGACGAGGCCCAGAACACGACCCCGGAGCAGATGCAGATGTTCCTCACGCGGCTCGGGTTCGGCTCCAAGATGGTGGTGACGGGCGACGTCACCCAGGTCGACCTCCCCCGTGAGCAGGCCTCGGGCCTCATCCAGGTGCGGGAGATCCTCGCGGGGATCGACGGCATCGGGTTCGTCGAGTTCGGCAACGAGGACGTGGTGCGACACAAGCTCGTGCAGCGGATCGTCGAGGCCTACAAGCGCCACGCCGAGGAGACCGGCACGGCCAGGCGCCGGTGATCGTCGTCGAGACGACGAACCGCAGCGGGGTCGCGGTCGACGGTCCGGCAGCGATCAAGCTCGCACGTCGTGTGCTGGCGGACGAGGGTGTGCGGGACGGCGAGCTCGGGATCGCGTTCGTCGGCCCGGCGGAGATGCGCGAGCTGAAGCGCGAGCACCTGGGAATCGACGAGGCGACCGACGTCCTCTCGTTTCCGCTCGACGGCCGAGACGAGCTCCCGGACGGAGTCCCGCGCGCACTCGGTGACGTCGTCCTCTGCCCCCAGGTCGTCGGCGCCGAGTGGCGCCGGCCGCTCGTGCACGGGCTCCTGCACCTCCTCGGCCACGAGCACGGTGCGGAGATGGCGGCACGCGAGGAGGCGCACGCGAACGAATGACGCGCCAGCCGAGCCAGTCGCTGTTCCGCAGCTTCAACTTCGCCGCCGAGGGGATCGTCCACGCCGTTCGGACCCAGCGAAACCTGTGGATCCACTTCGCCGTCGCGGCCGCGGTTCTCGTCGCCGCGGTCGGGTTCGGCGCGTCGAAGCTCGAGCTGGCGGTGCTGCTCCTGGCGATCACGTTCGTCCTCGTCGCAGAGCTGGTGAACACGGCCGTCGAGGCGGTGGTCGACGTCGCCTCGACGTCGTTCGACCCGATGGCGAAGATCGCGAAGGACATCGCTGCGGGAGCCGTGCTCGTGGCCGCCCTGAACGCTGTCGCGGTCGGCTACCTCGTGTTCTCGGGCGAGGTAGCCGCGCGGAGCTCGCGCTTCCTGACGCGGCTCTCGGACGCGCCGGCCGAGCTGACGCTCGTTGCGCTGGCGGTGACGGTCATCCTCGTGATCGCGGTCAAGGCCTACACCGGGCGTGGGACGCCGCTCCGCGGTGGACTTCCGTCGGGGCACGCTGCGGTCGCCTTCGCCGGATGGATGTCGGTGACTCTCATCCTCGAGGACTCGCCTCGTCGCTTCCTCATCTCCTCCGTGACGTTCATCATGGCCCTGCTCGTGGCGCAGACTCGCGTTGAGACAGGCGTGCACTCGGCCTCCGAAGTGGCCAGCGGTGCCGTGCTCGGCGCGCTCGTCACCCTCTTCCTCTTCCAGGCCTTCGGATGAGCTCGACCTCGCTTTCGGATCCGGAACTGCTCGCGGCGGCCGACGCCGTCGCGGCGCGCGCGTACGCCCCCTACTCGGAGTTCCACGTCGGATGTGCGGTTCTGACGCGGGACGGTCGCGTGATCGAGGGTGTGAACGTCGAGAACGCCGCGTACCCGCTCGGAGTGTGTGCAGAGCGGACTGCGTTCGCGCGTGCGGTCGCCGAGGGGTACCGGCCCGGGGACTTCGTGGTTGCCGCAATCACCGCGTCGCCGTGCGGCGGGTGCAGACAGTGGCTGCACGAGATGGGGGTCGAGCGCGTCGTCTTCCGCAACGGCGGGCGCGTGGTGACGATGACGACGGACGAACTGCTTCCGGAGTCGTTCGACAGCTCGGACTTTCGATGAGCCGGTGTATGTGGATGGATCGGCGCGCTTTCGGCGCTCGCACGTTTCCCATGCATACGTCCTTCTCGTTACGCTCGCAGCGGGTGGTGGGATGGGGTGCCCCGAAGGAAGGCTCGCGTGAAAAGCGGCTTCGTCGCCGTCGCGGGTCGCCCGAACGTCGGCAAGTCGACGCTCGTCAACGCGCTCTGCGGCGAGAAGGTCGCGATCACGTCGACCGTCCCGAACACGACACGGCGGCGGATCTTCGGCGTCGCCCACGGAGCCGACTACGAGCTCGCGCTCGTCGATCTTCCGGGCTTCCAGCGTCCGTTCGACCCGCTCACCGAGCGGATGCAGCACACCGTCGACTCGTCGTTCGACGACGTCGACGCAGTGCTCGTCGTCGTCGACGCCCGAGCGCACATCGGCGCCGGCGACCGCTTCGTCGCCCGCCGGGTGTTCGGCCTCGGCAAGCCGGTCGTCATCGCCCTCAACAAGGTCGATCGCCTCAAGCCTGCACACATCGCGACGCAGATGAAGGCGGCGGCGGCGCTCGGCGACTTCCACGCGCTCCATCCCGTGAGCGCGATCACGAAGGATGGCGTGGCCGAGCTCCGCGCTGATCTCGTGTACCTCCTGCCCGAGGGCCCCGCCTATTTCCCCGCCGGACAGAGCACGGACCTCGCGCTCGAGGAGCGGATCGCCGAGGTGATCCGCGAGAAGGCGCTGCAGCTCACGCGGGAGGAGGTGCCGCACGCAGTCACCGTCGAGGTCGAGGAGGTCGACGACGAGCGCGTCCGCGCACTGATCTACGTCGAGACCGAGTCGCAGAAGGGGATCCTCGTCGGCAAGAAGGGGACGATGGTGCGCGAGATCGGCACGCGCGCACGACCCGAGGTCGAGGCGCTGCGTCGGCCATCCGATCTTCCTCGAGCTGCACGTCAAGGTGCGGCCGAAGTGGCGACGCGACCCGCGGATGCTCGAGCGGATGGGCCTCTGATCCGCGTTCGGTAATTTGCCGAACCGTCGTCCGTCGGCTCCCCGATGGCCGGCAGCGGCGTCTGGTCGAGCCTCTGAGCGAGAAACGAGCGAGAGGAGGCCAGATGAGGCCGATCGTCGAGGCTCGCTCGGTCGTCAAGACGTACGACACCGGGCTCGTGCAAGTCCAGGCCTTGCGCGGCCTCGATCTCGCGCTCGAACAGGGTGAGATGGTCGCGATCATGGGGCCGAGCGGGTGCGGGAAGACCACCCTGCTCAACTGCCTCTCCGGGTTGGACACGGTCGACGGCGGCGAGATCGTCATCGAGGGCACGCCCCTGTCGGCGATGTCCGACCGGGAGCGCACCGACTACCGCGCGCGACGGATGGGCTTCGTCTTCCAGTTCTACAACCTGATCCCGGTCCTGAGCGCCGTCGAGAACGTCGAGCTCCCCCTCCTCGTCGCTCGCGTGGGCGCAGGCGAGGCACGAGGGCGCGCTCTCGACGCTCTCGCTCTTGTCGGGCTCGCGGGTCGGGCGCGGCACGTGCCCGACGAGCTCTCGGGCGGAGAGCGTCAGCGTGTGACGATCGCGCGGTCGCTCGTGAACGATCCGGCGATCGTGTGGGCGGACGAGCCCACCGGCGATCTCGACTCCGAGAACGCGGCCGAGATCGTCGAGCTCATGCGCAGGCTCAACCTCGAGCGCGGGCTCACGTTCCTCATCGTCACGCACGACATCTCGGTCGGGCGCAAGACCGATCGCATCGTGCGGATGCTCGACGGCGAAGTCGTCGAGGAGCAACGACTGGAGGTGCCACATGTACTCGCGGGTCACGCTGCTTGAGATCGACACGCTGCGAACGACAGTCGACGACGCCGTGGTGATGTTCGAAGACCGGGTCCTCCCGCGGCTGCGCGAGCAGGACGGCTACGAGGGCGTCGTCGTCCTCGCGAATCCCGACGGAAAGGCGATGCTCGTCAGCGTCTGGGAGGACGAGGACGCCGCGCACGCGTCGGCGGGCTTCGCGACCACGGCGCTCGAGGAGTTCGTCACGATGTTCCGCTCGCCTCCGGGTCGTGAGGGGTACGAGGTCGTCTTCGCCGAGATGCCGGGAGTGATGGTCTAGCCGTGAACGAGCTGTTCGGCATCCCTGTCGACACGCTCCTGACGATTCTCACGGTCGCGCTCGCGCTCGCGCTCGGCACGCTCGCAATCCTCGCGCTCCGGAATCGGATTCTCTTGAAGCTCGCGGTTCGGAGTGCCGCGCGGCGCCCGGGCCGGAGCGCGCTCATCGTCGTCGGCCTCATGCTCGGTACGGCGATCATCGCGTCGGCTCTCACGACAGGCGACACGATGAACCACACGGTCCGTGCGACCGCCGTGGACGCACTGGGGGCGACGGACGAGACCGTCGCGCCGCGAGGTGCGGTCGACGACATCCCGGGCGCGCTCGGCGCGGCCACCGGTGCGGGCTGGATCGACGAACGCACTGCCGACGTGGTCAAGTCGTCCCTCGCGAGCTCGGATCTCGCGGACGGCGTCACGGGGGCGATCGTCGACCAGGTCTCCGTTCAGGCACCGACGACACGGCAGAGCGAGCCGAGCGTCGTCCTCTTCGCCGCCGATCCCGCCGGCATGCAAGGTTTCTCGAGGATCGTCGGCTCGGGGGGCGACGAGCTCTCGCTCGCCGACCTCGCCCGAGACGAGATCTACCTCAACGCCAAGGCTGCGTCGAAGCTGCGGGTCGAGCCCGGTGCGAGGGTCGTCCTCTACGCCGCGGGCGGCCCGCACGCGATGCGCGTGCGTGACGTCGTGCACTTCGAGGGGGCGGGGACGGCAGACGCGGCGCTGCTCGTCTCGCTTCGTACGGCGCAGGAGCTCTTCGGACAGCCGGGTCGGATCCGCGCGGTGCTCATCTCGAACAGGGGCGACGCGTTCGGTGGCGCCAAGCTCTCCGATCGGGTCGCGGAGGTGCTGCGACCCGTCGCGGCCGAGCGCGGGCTCGAGGTGGAGACCGTCAAGCAGGACGCGATCGAGGCTGCCGACGAGGCGGGCGCCTCGTTCGTCGCCTTCTTCACGACCTTCGGTACGTTCGCGATCGCCGCGGGGATCCTGCTCATCTTCCTCGTCTTCGTGATGCTCGCCGCCGAGCGTCGCGGCGAGCTCGGCATCGCGCGTGCGGTCGGGACGCGGCGCGGGCACCTCGTTCAGATGTTCACGTTCGAAGGTGCCGCCTATGACCTGCTCGCCGCTGCGGTCGGCGCGATCCTCGGGGCGGTCATCGCGTTCGGGATGGTCTTCGTCATGGCGTCGGCGTTCGGCGCGGCCGATGCGGACGAGGGATTCCAGATCCAGTTCGCCGCCTCCGCCCGAAGCCTCTTCATCGCGTTCGCGCTGGGCATGCTCCTCACGCTCGTCGTGGTCGCGGTGTCCGCGTGGCGCGTGAGCCTCATGACGATCGCCACCGCGATCAGGAACCTGCCCGAGCCTCCGACCGCGAAGCGCCGACGCATCGTGCTCGCGCTCGTGGGCCTGGCGCTCGGGGTCGCCTTCACCGTGCTCGGGCTGACCGCCGCGACCTTCACGCCGCTCATGCTCGGCGTCTCGCTGGCCCTCATGAGCCTTGCGCCGCTCCTGCGCCTCGCCGGGATATCGGAACGGCTCGCGTTCACCGGCTGCGGTCTCGCGATGATCGTGTTCCTGCTCCTGCCGTGGCGCGTCCTGGAGGCCGTCTTCGGACAGCTCGCGATGGACTTCTCGGCATGGATCGTCGCCGGGCTCCTGATCGTCATCGGCACCGTGTGGGTGATCGTCTTCAATGCCGACCTGCTGCTCGGTGCGCTGACGCGGATCCTCGGTCGCTTCCGCGGCCTGGCACCGGTCCTCCGCATGTCCGTGGCGTACCCGCTGAGCGCCCGGTTCCGCACCGGCACGGCGCTCGCGATGTTCACCCTCGTCGTCTTCACGCTCGTGACCGGGTCGGCGTCGAACGGATCGTTCCGCCGAGCCATCGGGGTCGAGGACTACGGCGGCGGCTTCCAGGTGCGTGCCGGCACCGTCGGCGAGGCCACGATCGACGACATGGCCGCTTCCCTGCGCACGGCGCCGGGAATCCGGCCGTCCGACTTCCCATTCGTCGGGAGCCAGTCGGTACTCGCGGTCCAGGCGAAGCAGGTCGGCACGCCCCGACCCGACGAGACGTACCTCGTCCGGGGCCTCGACGACTCCTTCCTCGCTCACACGACGTTCGGCCTCGGGCAGCTCGCGAAGGGCTACGACTCGGCGGAGCAGGTCTGGGCCGCGATGCGAACGAAGCCCGGGCTCGCCGTGGTCGACAGCTCGATCGTCCCGCGACGCGACAACTTCGACTTCGCGGTCAAGCCCGACTTCGCACTCTCGGGTTTCTACTACGAGCAGGCATCGTTCGAGCCGATCCCGGTCGACGTCACGGACAAGCAGACGGGCAAACGTGTCCGCCTCACCGTCATCGGGATCCTCAAGGACACGGCGCCGCTCGAGATGGTCGGCATCTCGGCCTCTCAGAGGACCCTGGCGGCCGCCTTCCCGGGCCGCGCGCGGCCGACGATCCACTACTTCGGGCTTGCGCCGGGCGTCGACCCCGACCGGGCTGCGGCGCAGCTCGAGTCGGTGTTCCTCGGAAATGGTCTCGATGCAGAGTCGATCCAGCAGGTCGTCGACGATGCGGTCGCCGCGAGCAGGGTCTTCAATCAGCTCATCCAGGGCTTCATCGGGCTCGGTCTGCTCGTCGGCGTCGTCGCCCTCGGCGTCATCAGCGCGCGCGCCGTGGTCGAGCGGCGACAGCAGATCGGCGTCATGCGCGCGATCGGGTTCCGGCGGGGGATGGTGCAGGCGGCGTTCCTCATCGAGTCGTCCTTCATCGCGCTGACGTCGATCGTCGTCGGCACATTGCTGGGCCTGATCCTCGCCTGGAACATCATCGACGACCAGCGGCGGCAGCCGAGCTGGGAGAACCTGACCCTGTACGTGCCGTGGCTCAACCTGGCACTGATCTTCCTCGTCGTCTACGTGGTCGCGATCCTCGCCACGTTGGCGCCTGCTCTCCGTGCCTCGCGGATCCCGCCCGCGGAGGCCCTCCGCTACCAGTAGCGGAGAGCTTCCGCACTACACTCGGAGGATGGCCAAGGCGCCCGCGCTCGTCGGTGGGTTCGAGCTTCCGTCTGGGCCGCGCCTTCCACGTGTCGGCTCGGTCGACGCCGTCGCGCTCGAGGAGCGCGCCGCGACGCTCGCCAAGCGCTCGATCAAGCGCGAGTCCAAGGTGCAGGCCCTCGAGCTCGCCGTCCGAATGATGGATCTGACGACGCTCGAGGGGCAGGACACGCCCGGCAAGGTCGCGGCGCTCTGCTCGAAGGCGATGCGGCCCGACCCTGTGGACCTCTCCGTGCCTCCGGTCGCGGCCGTCTGTGTCTATCCGAGCCTCGTCGCGGTCGCGAAGGAGAGACTTGCCGGGAGCGGCGTGAAGGTCGCCTCCGTCGCGACGGCTTTCCCGTCGGGCCAGTCCCCGACGGAGATCAAGGTCGCCGAGACACGTGCCGTCGTCGAGCTCGGTGCCGACGAGGTGGACATGGTCATCGACCGCGGCGCCTTCCTCTCCGGCCGCTACGCGAAGGTCTTCGACGAGATCGTCCGCGTCAAGGAGGCATGCGGTGAAGTCCACCTGAAGGTGATCCTCGAGACGGGCGAGCTCGGCACGTACGACAACGTCCGCCGCGCGTCGCTGCTCGCGATCGCCGCGGGCGCGGACTTCATCAAGACCTCGACGGGAAAGGTCAGCCCGGCGGCCACGCTGCCGGTGACGCTCTGCATGATGGAGGTCGTCCGCGACGTCTACTCCGAGACCGGGCACGTCGTCGGGATCAAGCCGGCCGGGGGTATCCGCGCGTCGAAACAGGCCGTCCAGTACCTCGTGACGCTCTACGAGACGCTCGGCCCTCAGTGGATGACCCCCGATCTTTTCCGCTTCGGCGCCTCCTCGCTCCTGAACGACGTCCTCATGCAGCTCCGCAAGGAGAAGACGGGGCGCTATCAGTCCGGCGACTACTTCACCATCGACTAGCTGTGGCTCAGGTCGAGAAGCGCACCTCCAGCCTCCCCGCGACGTTCGAGTGGGAGTACGCGCCAGCGCCCGAGGCGCGGGACATCGTCCAGATCCGGGAGCGGTACGGGCTCTTCGTCGGCGGCCAGGAGGTCGAGCCCGGCACCGGCGAGTGGTTCGCCTCCATCTCGCCGTCGACCGAGGAGCCGCTCTTCGAGGTCGCACAGGCCGGCGAAGCCGACGTTGGACTTGCCGTCGCCGCGGCACGCGACGCATTCGAGAACGGGTGGTCGGCGCTCGCTCCGTCGGAGCGGGCGAAGTACCTCTTCCGGCTCGCCCGGCTTATCCAGGAGCGCTCGCGCGAGCTCGCGGTCGCGGAGTCCCTCGACGGAGGAAAGCCGATTCGCGAGTCCCGCGACGTCGACATCCCGCTTGCGGCCGCGCATTTCTTCTACTACGCGGGCTGGGCCGACAAGCTCGAATACGCGTTTCCGGGGCGAACGCCGCACCCGCTCGGCGTCGCGGCGCAGATCATCCCGTGGAACTTCCCGCTCCTCATGCTCGCGTGGAAAATCGCCCCAGCACTCGCGTGCGGGAACACGGTCGTCCTGAAGCCGGCCGAGACGACCTCGTTGACGGCGATGCTCTTCGCGGACATCTGCCGCCAGGCGGAGCTGCCTCCCGGCGTCGTCAACCTCGTCACCGGCGACGGCACGACCGGTGCGTATCTCGTGCAGAGCGAGGGCATCGACAAGCTGGCGTTCACGGGCTCGACCGAGGTCGGGAAGCTGATCATGCGGGAGCTCGCCGGACGCGAGGTGCGTCTGACGCTGGAGCTCGGCGGGAAGGCCGCGAACATCGTGTTCGACGACGCGGCGCTCGACCAGGCCGTCGAGGGGATCGTGAACGGGATCTACTTCAACCAGGGTCACGTCTGCTGTGCGGGCTCCCGTCTCCTCGTGCAGGAGTCGATCTACGAGCCCCTGCTCGAGAAGCTCAAGCGACGGTTGTCGACGTTGCGCGTCGGCGACCCGCTGGACAAGAACACGGACGTCGGTGCGATCAACTCGAAGGCGCAGCTCGAGAAGATCCGCGAGCTCGTCGCGAGCGGGGAGGAGGAGGGGGCCGAGATCTACCAGCCGTCGTGCGAGCTCCCCGAGCGCGGCTACTGGTTCGTGCCGACGCTCTTCACGAACGTCGCGCAGAGCTACCGCATCGCGCAGGAGGAGATCTTCGGACCGGTGCTCTCCGTGCTCACCTTCCGCACGCCGGAGGAGGCGGTCGAGAAGGCGAACAACACGCCGTACGGGCTCTCCGCCGGCGTCTGGACGGAGAAGGGCTCGCGCATCCTGTGGATGGTCGAGCGGCTGCGAGCGGGCGTCGTGTGGGCGAACACCTTCAACCGCTTCGACCCGAGCTCGCCGTTCGGCGGCTACAAGGAGTCGGGGTTCGGCCGGGAGGGCGGCCGGCACGGGCTCGAGCCGTACCTGAGGTTCGAGGAGTGACGAGCGCTCTCGGTCGGAGGGTGGGAACGGCGTTCCTCTGGGTGGCGATCGGGGTCGCGACGTTCCTCTTCGTCGTACTGCCGCTCCTCGGGATCCTGATCCTGTGGGCCTGGGGCACCGAGTGAGCCGGAGCCGGCTCTCGGTCCGCAAGACGTACAAGCTCTTCATCGGAGGGGCGTTCCCGCGGTCCGAGTCGGGGCGGACGTTCGAGGCGAGCGGGCACAACGTCGCGCGCGCGTCTCGTAAGGACGCGCGTGACGCCGTCCGCGCTGCGCGCGCGGCATTCCCCGCATGGTCGGGCGCGACGGCCTACAACCGCGGCCAGGTGCTCTATCGCCTCGCCGAGATGATGGAAGCGCGTGCGACCGACCTCGAGCAGGCGTGCAGCGGGCGCGACGAGGTGGAGGCCGCGATCGATCGGACCGTGTGGTACGCGGGGTGGGCAGACAAGCTCGCACAGGTGCTCGGGAGCTCGAACCCCGTCGCCGGTCCGTATTTCGACTTCACCATCCCGGAGCCGACAGGGGTGGTGGCGATCCTCGCCCCGTCGGAACCCCCGCTCCTCGGGCTTGTCTCCCGGGTGCTTCCGGCTCTCGTGGGCGGCAACACGGTCGTCGCGGTCGCTGGACAGGCCGCGGCGGTTTCCGCCGTCGAGTTCGCGGAGGCGCTGGCGACCTCCGACCTTCCCGCGGGTGCTGCCAACGTCCTGACCGGCTTCGTGGACGAGCTCGCACCCTGGCTCGCAGGCCACATGGACGTCAATGCGATCGACCTCAGCGGATTCGAGGGCCCGACGGCCGAGCTCGAGCGCGCGGCCGCCGAGAACGTGAAGCGGCTGGTCCGCTCGTCGGCGGACGCTCAGAGCCCGTGGGAGATCGCGTCCTTCCTCGAGCTCAAGACCGTCTGGCACCCCATCGGCCTCTGACGCCGCGGGCCGCCGGACGGCGCCCGGGCGGCGGAGCCGCCCTCCGCGTCCGGCTGACGACGCTCGCTGCGCGATCCTGCGGGCTCGCCGCTTGGTCGTACGTCGAGTACTGCCCTGCGCGTCTCACCCTTGGCTCGCTTGCGAGCGCCGCCCCCGCGACGCCAGACGATGGCAGCGAGGCTCGACTATCCCCGGGTCGCGTAGACGGCCTGGCTGAAGCTCGCCCCCACGGGCGGGTTCGCGAGGACCCAGACGACGAGCGGCCTGCCACGTGCGAAGCTCACCGAGATGTAGTCGCCGAGCATGCGGCCCGAGCTCGTCCTCGGCATCCACTCGAGCGGCATGGACTGCGCCGACAGCCTGCGGGGCGACCCCCATTGCGAGGGGGAGCCCGCCGACTCGATCAGCTCGACGTCGATACCGGCCGGACCCGCGCGCATGAACGCAATTGCGACGCTCCCGGTCCCGGAGTCGATCCCGAGCGTCGGCAGGACGGCCGTGCGCCCGCGGGTCACGGCGGTGCTCGCGCTCCAGGTCAGCCCGTCGAGCGAGGTCGAGACGAAAACGGCGCTCCGCGAGGCGCCGGGCGCCTGGCAGTCGTGCCAGGTGACCCAGAGGCGGCCGGTCGCATCGACGTCGGCCGCGGGTAGCGGGAACCCACGGAACCCCTGGATCCCACACCGGCCATCGACCTCGGCGATGCGAACGGGCGCCTCCCAGCTCGCCCCGCCGTCCGTCGAGCGCGACGTGGCGATCGCGAACCGGGCCGTCTCCCAGAGATAGGCGACGACGAGCTCGCCCGTCGGTCTGACGACGGGAAAGACGCCGACTGCCGGCCTCGGCCCGATTGCGACCGAGGGCGACCAGGTGGCGCCGCCGTCGTCGGACCACTGCACGGCGAGCACCTCCTCGTCTGCGGAGTGGGTGTAGACCAGGTAGCACCGGCCGTAGAACGGGGACGTCGGCGTGTTGTCGCACGCCATCCAGTTCTTGTCGAAGGCGACCCCCTCGTCACCGCCGGCCCCGCTCTGCTCGGCCGCGTTGATCGCGGTACTCCAGGTGATCCCGTTGGGCGAGCGGTTGATGGCAAGCCGCGTGACACCTTCGCCGAGCGCGAGCGTCGAGATGAGCCACGTCGCGTGGCGCGCATCGAACGCGACCGCGGGATCGCTCGCCCTCTCGCTCTGTCCGGGCGGCACGCTCGCCTCCGTCAGCCCGGGGAGCAGGCCGCTGCGCCAGGTCGACCCGTCGTCCGTCGTCACGGCGAATCCGATGTTTGTCGCGCCGCCGTCGACACGGCGGCCCACCTGGAACGTCGCGACCGTGGCGCGCCCGAAGGTGAAGCTGTCCGGCTCGACCTCGGTCTCGTGTTGCGCGTCGGCGTCCCTGTAGGGATCGCGCGACAGCCGTCGGCCGACGAGCTCGCAGTCGCGTGCGACGGTGTCGTCGAGGTCCGCGTTGACCACGTCGGCTCCCGAGCCACAGCGAACGCTGTCGCGTCCTCCGTCGTAGGACGTGGCGACGAGGTCGTTCCCCGCGCCTCCGTCGAGGGTGTCGCGCCCGGCCCCGCCGTCGAGGAAGTCGGCGCCCGGCCCGCCGAGCAACTGATCCCTTCCCGCGAAGGCGCGGATCGTGTCGGCGCGTGGCGTACCGACGAGCCGGTCGTCGCCGGCCGTACCGGTGATGACGCGTGCGCCGGCGGCCGCCACGAGCACGGAGGCCAGCGCTCCGAGCAGGAAGGCAGACGCGACGAGACGCATGGACCGAGTAGGACGCATCCTGTTGCGCCAGGTTTGCACGTCGGAGACTACGATCCCCACTCGTGAGCAAGCTGAGTCATGCGATCGCCGAGGGTGACGGGATCTCCCTCATCGTCGAAGTGTCCGACGCGGCCGGCGCCCGTTCGGCCGAGGAGCAGGGTGCCGACGGTCTCGCGGCGATCGAGGGCGTGAACGCGGTGCGCGTGACCTCCCAGCTTCCGCTGCTGCACCTCGGGCGCATGTTCGACGCCAGCGGCGCGGACGCGGACGCCGTCGTCATCAAGCCTGACCTCGCGATGTGGGACGAGGCGCATGCGCTGGGTCTCGAGTGCGTCGTCCGTGTCTCCGAGCCGGACGACTTCGAGCGCGTGTTCCGGTACTTCGATCCCGAGGTGTTCCTGCTCGCCGTCGGCGAGGACGCCGACGAGGACGGGGACCCGCTCGACGTGCTGCTGGAGCTGCTGCACGACGTTCCGGCGGGGAAACTGGCGATCGCCGATTTCAGGGACGCGACACCGGAGGACGTGTCCGAGCTCGAACGGTCCGGCGTGGATGCGGTGCTCGTGTCGCACGGCGGCCTCGACGGGCTCGTTCAGGCCGGCCCGCCGGACGTCTAGCACGTCACGCGACGACCCGGCCCGCCTCGATCCAGGCTGCAGGCACCGTCCGGTGCTCTCCGAGGGCGTCAGCGAGCGGGACATCGACGATCTCGTTGCCCCTCACCGCCGCCATTCGCCCCCATCCTCCGCGAGAGACGAGCTCGACACTCCGCAGGCCGAGCTGCGTCGCGAGGAGGCGGTCGCGAGCCGTGGGCGTTCCGCCGCGTTGCACGTGGCCGAGCACCGTGACCCGTGTGTCGAACCCCGTGAGGCTCTCGAGCTCGTCGGCGACGGCCTGACCGATGCCGCCCAGGCGCTCGTACCCGTACTCGTCCACCTCGCGCACGACCGGAGCCTCCTGCTCGCCGGACTCCCGGGTGATCCGGTAGCCCTCGGCGACGACGACGATCGAGAAGTCCTTCCCCTGCGCGTGGCGCTTCCGTACATGCTGGGCCACTGCCTCGATCGTTTCCGGCACCTCGGGCACGAGGATGACGTCCGCTCCGCCAGCGATCCCGGCCGCTGCGGCGATCCAGCCTGTGTTGCGGCCCATCACCTCGACGATCATGACGCGGTTGTGCGACTCGGCCGTCGTGTGCAGGCGGTCGATTGCCTCGGTGCAGACGTGGACGGCGGTGTCGAAGCCGATGGTCACGTCTGTTCCCGCGATGTCGTTGTCGATCGTCTTCGGTACGCCGACGATTGGGAAGCCGTGCTCCGCGTGCAGGCGGTGCGCGATCGCGAGCGTCCCCTCGCCGCCGATCGCGACGACGCCGTCGAGTTCGAGGGCACCTGTTGTCTCGAGCACGGACTCGACCCCGTTCTCCTCGCGGAAGCAGTCGTAGCTCGACGAGCCGAGGATGGTTCCTCCGCGAGGCAGGATCCCGGCGACCGCGCTTCGGTCGAGTGGCACCGTCTCGCCGCGGGCGAGACCGCGGAACCCACGGCGTATGCCCACTACCTCGAAGCCCTGCTCGATCGCTCCCCGCACGATGGCTCGGATCGCCGCGTTGAGCCCTGGACAGTCGCCTCCACCGGTGAGGACGCCGAGACCGCTCACGCTCAGTACAGGAACATTGGTTTGCCGAGGACGTGGCGGACCTTCGGCCGGTAGTCATCCACGTCGTAGAGCTCGTCGACGTCGACGCGCTTGACGCCTTCCCTCGTGGCCGAGATGGGTACCGTCGTGTAGGTGCCGTTTCGCAGCGACACCATCCTGCCCGTGTCGTGCTCCAGGGCGAGGTCGGCGGCCATCACGGCGTAGTTCGTCGCGACCATCAGGTCGAGGGAGTCGGGGCTTCCGGAGCGCATGAGGTACGCGAGTTGCTGATAGATGATGTCCCCTCCGGTTCGCTCCTTCAGCAGCTCTCCGAGCAGTAGCCCGATCCCGCCCAGCTTGCGATGTCCGTAGGCGTCGGTATCGCCGGAGACGACGAGCTCGCCGCTTGCGAGCGTCGCCCCCTCCGAGACGGTCACCATCGCGTAGCGCGAGGGATTCGCCCGCTTGTCGGCGACGAGCAGCTCGGCGAGCCGGTCGGGATCGAAAGGAACCTCGGAGATGACCGCCCGGTCCACGCCCGCCAGGTAGGCCGTGATCAGCGAGGTCTCGCCGCTGTAGCGGCCGAAGAGCTCGACCACTGCGATCCGCTCGTGACTGCCCGCGCTCGTGCGCAGGTTGTGGATGAACTGCACGCCGCGCGTGACGGCGGTGGAGAACCCGATGCAGTAGTCGGTGCCGTGGACGTCGTTGTCCATCGTCTTCGGGATCGCGATGACGGGGACGTGCTCGTCGTGCAGCCGGAGCGCGTACGAGAGGGTGTCGTCGCCGCCGATCGCGACGAGTGCGTCGATGCCGAGGCTCTCGATCACGCGCAGGACGTGCTCGGTGAAGTCGAACGGTCCCTCGCCGTCGGCGCCAGCCGCGAGGAATCCTGGCACCTCTCTCGGCCGGACGTTCCCCGGGTTCGTTCGCGAGGTGTGGAGCATCGTGCCGCCCGTCCGGTCGATCGTCCGGACGACCGCGAGGTCGAGGTGGCGGACGTTCTCGTCCGTGCTCGCGGGGTCGTCCGGGTTGCACTCGAGCAGTCCCGCCCAGCCACGGCGGATCCCGAGCACCTCGTGTCCCGCCGCGTGGACCCGGGTGACGAGCGCCTTGATGCAGGGGTTGAGCCCCGGGACGTCCCCGCCGCCTGTGAGGACGCCGATGCGCATGCGTCCAGCCTATCCCCGAGTACCATCGAGTCTCGGCCGGAGTGGCGGAACTGGCAGACGCGCGGGACTCAAAATCCCGTGTCCTTCGGGACGTGTGGGTTCGACCCCCACCTCCGGCATTCGGCCCATGTCGTGCGTTCATGCGGAATCCGGCACGGGTGGTCTTCGCGGCGTACAGGCCAGCGCCTTGCGCGCCCGCGTGGCGCACAGATGCTCCTCCGCCCTGCTTCGCCTTGACACGTATTGACTCTTATCGATACATTCAGAATTGTCGATACGACGAAGGAGGCGCGTCCGTGACCGTGACCTTGGATGCGATCGAGTGCTGCGCACCGCTCAACGCAGAGGTGTTGTCAGATGAGGAGGCGGAGGCGACGGCGGGGTTGTTCAAGGCTCTAGCCGATCCGGCTCGTGTTCGGATCGTCAACCTCCTCGCAACGAGCGACGGCGAGCCAGTGTGCGTCTGCCATCTCATCGAGCCCCTTGGGCTCTCTCAGCCGACGGTCTCCCACCACATGAAGCGCCTCCTCGACGCGGGCCTGGTCGAGCGGGAGCGGCGCGGGAAGTGGGCCTACTTCGCGCTCAAGAGCGACGCCGTCGAGAAGCTCGCCCTCGTCGCTGACCTGAAGGGTGTGTGCTGCTGATGACGACCGCTGCCGACGACCTTCGTGAGGAGGTACGTCGCCGCTACGCGGAGTCCGCCCGCACTGTGATCGAGGGGGCAGGGGACTGCGGTTGCGGGAGCGGCTCATGCTGCTCCGGCCCCGACGCCGATGCGGAGAACTTCGGTGAGGCTCTGTACGCCGCAGAGCAGCGCGGCGAGCTTCCCGAGTCGGCGGTGCTTGCCTCGCTCGGTTGTGGCAACCCGACCGCCGTCGCGGATCTCCGCGAAGGCGAGACCGTGCTCGATCTCGGGTCGGGCGGAGGCATCGACGTGATCCTCTCGGCCAAGCGTGTCGGGCCGACGGGCACTGCCTACGGCGTGGACATGACCGACGAGATGCTCGCGCTCGCGCAGCAGAACGCACGCGAGGCAGGGATCACGAACGCCCACTTCCTCAAGGGCGTCATCGAGCAGATCCCGCTCCCAGCCGAGTCGGTCGATGTCGTGATCTCGAACTGCGTCATCAACCTCTCGGTGGACAAGCCAGCGGTGCTCACCGAGATCGGCCGAGTGCTCAGGCCGGGAGGCCGGATCGGGATCAGCGACGTGGTCGCAGAGGACGCACTGTCGCCCGCCGCTCGTGCGGAGCGCGGAAGCTACGTCGGCTGCATCGCCGGTGCTCTGTCGAAGGGCGAGTACGAGGCAGGACTGGAGGCCGCCGGCTTCGAGGAGATCAACGTCGAGTTCACCCACGAGGTCGCGGACGGGATGCACGGCGCGATCGTCAAGGCCGTAAAGACCCGCACCCCGAGCGCATGGGCCTACCAATCGTCCAGCCCGCCGCGAAAGCGGGCTGCTGCTGACGGCGATGACCACGAGCTCAGTTCGGAAGGAGCGCAGCGATGAGCCAGATGCTCGACCCGGTAACCCAGCATCATGTTCGGCAGGCCGCAGAAGCCCTCACCGATGAGTTCGCAGGCGTGTTCTCGCAGGAGACGATCGAGCGCTACATCGCGGAGTCTCTCGATCTCCTCGGCCCGAGCAAGATCAACGTGTTCGTGCCCGTGCTCGCGCATCGCTTCGCCCGCGAGCGGCTCAGAGCGTATGCGCAGGCGGAAGGCATGCTGACGAAGGTGATGCCGGAGGTCTTGTTCGTCTGCGTCCACAACGCAGGTCGCAGCCAGATGGCCGCAGGTCTCGTCAAGCTCCGCTCACAGGGTCGCGTCCATGTCCGTTCGGCGGGAAGCGATCCCGGCGAGGAAGTGAACCCGGCGGTGGTCGCCGCGATGGAGGAGATCGGCGTCGACATGGGCGAGGAGTTCCCGAAGCCACTGACCGACGAGGTCGTCCGAGCCGCAGACGTGGTCATCACGATGGGCTGCGGCGATGCCTGTCCGATCTACCCCGGCAAGCGCTACGAGGACTGGACGCTCGACGATCCGGCCGGCCAGGATCTCGAGACCGTTCGACGGATCCGTGACGAGATCGATGGTCGAGTGCAGAGACTGATCAGCGAACTGCTTGTCTAGGCCGTCGCTCGCTCGCCGCTGCTTCGCGGAAGGTCTGGCCACCTTCGCGCTCGTGTTCGCGGGCTGCGGTGCGATCGTGCTCGACTCCGAGCGGGGAGGCTCGCTCGGCGCGAGCGGCATCGCCGCAGCCTTCGGCCTCGTGATCATGGCGATGATCTACGCCACGGGCCATCTCTCCGGCGCTCACATCAACCCGGCGGTCAGTGCGGCCTTCAGCGCAACCCGTCACTTCCCGCTGCGCGAGGCAGCCGTGTACGTGCCCTCGCAGCTCGCGGGCGCCGTGGCTGGCGCACTTCTTCTTCGCCTCGTCTGGCACGGAACGCCCGCTGACCTCGGTGCGACGGTGCCCAGCGTCGGTGCGGGTTCCGCCCTTGTCTACGAGGCAGTCATGACCGGCTTCCTCATGTTCGTGATCATGGCCGTCGCCACCGATACGCGAGCGATCGGCGCTGCCGCCGCGATCGCGATCGGCGGAACGGTTGCGCTCGACTCGCTGTTCGGTGGCGGCGTGACTGGTGCCTCCATGAACCCGGCTCGTTCGTTCGGACCGGCTGTCGTCGCAGGTCAGTGGCATGAGTTCTGGATCTATCTCGTCGGGCCGCTGCTCGGTGCACTCACAGCTGCATTCGCCTACGAACTCGTGCGCGGAAAAGACGCCAGGCCTGCGAACTCGCCGACGCCATAGAGAAGCCCGGAATCCCTGTCCTCGGGACGTCTGGGCCCGTTCCCACCTCTGGCAGCGCGCTCGGTTGAGCCAAGGTTGTCGTCGCGCGGCGCGCTGAGGCCCGCCGGGACCTCTCTACACTTGCTCCGTGAAAGCCGTCGCTCTCGTGCTCCTCGTGGGCGCCGTCCTCGTCGCGGTCGTCGCGGGCGTGGCGATCGCGAATCGTGGGGCGAGCGACGACACCGCGGACGCCGCGACAGCGGCGACGACGCCGGGGTGCACGTATCGCGAGAGCTGGCAGAAGCTTGCCGACAAGATCGACGCTGCCGTCTACTGCCCGGGCTGGGTGCCGAACCCCCTGACGGCCCAGATCGGCGGCCCGCTGGAACAACATCAACTCCGTCGACCCCGATCGCAGCTACCTCGATCGGCTTCATCTGGCAAGAGGCGTTCGGGCTGAACACGCAGGAGGTCCACGTGAACCTGCGCGGCTATCCGGGCACGACCAGGATCCCGACCTGCCAGGACGTGTCGACCGTCGCGGGCGTCACACATCGGAAGAACATCCCGTGCTTCCAGGACCCTCGCGGCCACATCACGTCGGCGAACGGGACCGTGGCGACCATGTACACGGTGAACCACGGCGCGGACACGTGGCACGTGCTCCTCGCGTGGCGACACCGAGGCGGGCTGTACAGCCTCAGCGAGCACGTCGCGGCGCCCTACTCGTACAAGCAGGTGCTCGCGAACCTGCAGGTCGATGTTCGACCAGCTCGTCCTCGTGCAGCCTCGGACATGAAGGCCACCAGACGGGGCGTGATCGTCGGCGCTGCCGGCGTGGTCGCAGGCGCCGCGGGTGTGTACGGACTCGTCGACCGCTTGACCGGAGCACCGGCTCGGCCGGCGCCGAGCACGACTCCGCGTGGCCCCGAGCAGCATCTCCTCGATGGAGTCGTGGTGCGTCAGGACGACGGCGTCGACGTGCTCGTGCCGCCGCTCCACCATGAGCTCGTCACGGCCCGCGTCGTGGTCGAGCCTGGGGACGCGCGTGACGCGCAGAGTGCGCTCGAGGAGAAGCTCGCGAGCCTCGACGCGACGTATTCGACAACGCCGACGGGGCTCGGTGTCACCGTCGCCTGGGCGCTCCCCTACTTCGAGCGACATGTCCCGGGTCAGTGGGAGAGGCTCCAGCCGGTCGACCGGCGCGCGCGGAAGCCAGCCCTGCTCGAGGGGGTCCGCTTCCCGAGCGACGCGGGAGACACGTTGCTGGAGCACAACGACGTCGTGGTGCTGCTGCGAAGCGACACACTCGATCACATCGCTCATGCCGAGCAAATGCTGTTCGACGAGGCCGGCGTTCTGGAGCGGACGAGCGTGCGCAAGGGGTTCGCCGGAGGTGGGCTCCCACGGAAGATGGCACTGGCCGCCGGGATCTCGGGTGCCGAGCTCATCCCCGAGGAAGCCGAGCTCTTCCTCGGCTTCACGTCGACGCTCGCCCACAACCTCGGGCCGGGGAAGATCGCGAACTTCGAGACGCTCGGGCTGGTCGACGTTCCGCAGGGGTACTTCGCCGGCGGCACGCACATGCACGTGTCGCACATGTACGAGAACCTCGAGACCTGGTACCTCAACATGGACCACGACGTCCGCGTCCACACGACGTTCAAGCCGGGGCTGACGGTTCCACCCGGGACGCTGACGGTCCCGCAGGATTCCGACGACGTGTCTGACGTCGCCGAGCTCGAGCACGACTATCGCGCGCACGGCGCGATCGGGCACAGCTCCTCCGTCCAACCTGCATCGCGCCTGCAGCAGGAGCACACTGGCCCCGACGGAGAGGTCTACGCGAAGGGCACGGCGATTCCGCAACGTGCCGACTTCAACACGCTCGACAACCCCGTCTTCTGGAGCTCCGACGGTTCACACTCGAACGAGCCGGCAGCCGGCATCCACTTCGTGGTCTTCAACCCGTCGAGCGACGACTTCAACCGTGTTCGGCTCGCGATGGACGGCGTCATGCCCGACGGGACGGTCCTCGAGTTCCAGCCGCGTGCGGCCGGGCAGGGCTTCAACTCGGTGCTGCAGACGACGCGCCGCCAGAACTTCCTCGTCCCGCCCAGACGACACCGCTCGTTTCCGCTTGCCGAGCTCGGCGGTTGAGCTCTGCGTATCCCGGTTGCGCAACGCACCGAGACCGCAGATACTTGCGAGCACGCCGGGTCGACCGGCGCCGATTCGGTCATCCGAGGTGAGGAGGATGGTTTGACTGCAAAGAAGAGCTTGCTCGCCGCGCTCGGGCTGCTCGTGGCCGGCTTGGCGCTCGTCGCGGCCGGCTGCGGCGGCGGGGGCGGAGGCGGTGCACCGGAGGCGTTGCCATCGTCGTCGTGCACGGCGATCGACTACGGGGGCGACGGCGATCCCGACTACATTCTCGCGTCGGACTTCCCGCTCCAGGGATCGTCACGGACGCAGACGGAGCAGATCGTCGCCGCCATCAAGTTCGAGCTCGAGCAGCGCAACTACAAGGCCGGCGACTACAACATCGGCTACCAGTCCTGCGACGACGCGACTGCGCAGGCAGGCAGCTGGGACTCCGGTAAGTGCTCGGCCAACGGCAACGCCTACGCCGCCAACGACGGCGTGATCGGTGTCATCGGGACGTTCAACTCGGGATGCGCCGCGATCATCATCCCCTTGCTGAACCAGGCGCCCGACGGCGGGATTGCGATGCTCTCGCCGGCCAACACCCTCGTGTGTCTCACGGTGGGGGCACCTAACTGCGACCCGACCGAGCCCGACAAGTACTACCCGTCGGGCACGCGCAACTACGCCCGCGTCGTCGCGAACGACGCGTACCAGGGCGCTGCGATGGCGGAGTTCTCAAAGAGCCAGGGCATCAAGAACGTCTACATCCTCAACGACAAGCAGCCGTACGGCCTCGGTATCGCGACGAACTTCCGTGACGCCGCCGAGTCGCTCGGGCTCAAGGTCGCAGGCTTCAGTGCCTGGGACTCCAAGGCAACGAGCTACACGTCGACCTTCGAGAAGATCAAGCAGAGCGGCGCCGACGCTGTCTTCCTCGGAGGGCTCATCTGCGAGAACGGTGAGCAGCTGATCAAGGACAAGGTCGCCGTTCTCGGTCCGAACGACGGTGCCGTCAAGCTGCTCGGGCCCGACGGGTTCGCGACGCAGGCGACGATCGACGGGACCGGCGGAGCCGC
This sequence comes from uncultured Gaiellaceae bacterium, assembly GCA_963709715.1. Taxonomy (GTDB): domain Bacteria; phylum Actinomycetota; class Thermoleophilia; order Gaiellales; family Gaiellaceae; genus GMQP-bins7. The sequence goes on along the minus strand of CAVPXQ010000003.1, from coordinate 97,607 downwards.
GGCAGGGATGTTCCTGTCCGTCGCCGGCCAGCCCATCGACAAGTACACCGGCACGGCGAAGGACTTCGTCGACGGGCTCGAGTCGGGCCCGTTGTCGGGGAAGGCCATCGACCCGTACGCGATCTTCGGCGGCCAGGCCGCCCAGGTCATGCTCGACGCGATCGCTGCGTCGGACGGTTCGCGCTCTGACGTGATCTCGAAGCTGTTCGCGACCGACGTCAGCGATGGCCTGCTCGGTTCGTTCACGTTCAATCAGGACGGCGATCCGCAGGGCAAGGCGGGCGCGAACGTTGCTGTCGGCGTCTTGTTCACGATCTACAAGGCGACGACCAAGCTCGAGACCGATACGACGCTTGTTCCGAAGCCGACGACGGTCAACGCTGCGCTCGGCAAGTCGTAAAAGCAACCGTTAGCGAGAATTTGCGGGAGGGCATTGCCCTCCCGCAAATTCCGGTTTAGAGTCGCTCCGCACATGGGTACGAGGTGGACGAAGGTCCTTCGGACGATGCGCTCTCCGAAGGTGGTCAACGGGCTGGGCCTCGGCTTCGTCGGCGCCATCGTCTTCTGGCTGGCCGTCAACTTCGTCAAGGACCCGCAGTACTTCCTCAACATCGGCCTCAACGGCCTCACACGCGGGGCGATCTACGCCGTCGTCGCGCTCGGGTACACGCTCGTCTACGGGATCCTGCAGCTCATCAACTTCGCGCACGGCGACGTCTTCGCGCTCTCCGGGCTCGTCGCGAGCACGGTCATGCTCTCGTGGCTCGGCATCACGGCCGCCTCGAGCAACCTCGCCCTCGTCGGCGCAATCCTCGTCACGCTCCTCGTCACCGTTCCGCTGTTCGCGGTCTTCAACGGCACGATCGAGCGCATCGCCTACAAGCCGTTACGCAACGCGCCCCGGCTCGCGCCGCTCATCACGGCGGTCGGGATGTCCTTCATCGTCTTCAACATCTCGCTGGCGGTCTACGACGTCGACTACAAGAGCGGCTCGGATCTCATCCCGCAGGGGACGGCGTTCTCGATCGGGGACGTGCACATCTCCTGGAAGCTCGTGATCTCGCTCGCGATCATCGTGCCCACGCTCATCGCGCTGAGCTGGTTCGTGCGCTCGACCAAGCAAGGGAAGGGCATGCGTGCCGTCGCCCAGGACACGGAGGCGTCGGCGATGATGGGGATCGACGTCAACCGGACGATCTCCGTCACGTTCTTCCTCGCGGGGTCGCTCGCAGCGGTCGCCGGGCTCGTCTACTTCCTCGAGTTCCAGGTGCGCTTCGACACCGGGTTCCAGCTCGGGCTGATCGCGTTCACTGCGGCGGTGCTCGGTGGGATCGGCAACCTCCAAGGGGCAGTGCTCGGGGCGATCATCATCGGGCTCATCCAGGACTTCAACGAGGGGCTCCTGTGGAACGCTCCCGGCAGCGACTGGACACGGTCGATCGTGTTCGGGATCCTCATCGCGACGCTCGTGTTCCGGCCCGAGGGCCTCCTCGGCGAACGGACGCCTGAGGGCGCATGACCCGACTGCGTGATATCTGGCGCCGCCTTGGCCGGACTCAGGACCGCTGGCTCGCGCCTCTCGTCATCGTGCTCGGGCTGCTCTACCCGTGGTACGTCGACACACTCCAGGCGCTCCCGCTCATCGGCGACTTCGTTCCGAAGACTGTGTCGATGGTCGTGATGGTCGCGTTCACGATGATGGCACTCGGGCTCAACATCGTCGTCGGCTATGCCGGCCTGCTCGATCTGGGCTACGTCGCGTTCTACGCAGTGGGCGCCTACACCGCCGGCTGGTTCGCCTCGCAGCAGTTCGACCAGGTGAGCCTCCACTTCCTCTCCTCGGTGCCGAACACGGAGCCGGGGATCCACATCACGATGTGGGTGGTGCTCGTGGCAGCCGGATTGATCACGCTGCTCGCGGGCATCGTGATCGGACTGCCGACGCTTCGCTTGCGAGGCGACTACCTTGCGATCGTCACGCTCGGGTTCGGCGAGATCGTCCCCCAGGCCGTCAACAACGGCGACAACTTCTTCGGGTTCGACCTCACGCACGGGACGTTCGGAATCGCGCCGATCGACTCCGTCGGCTTCCCGGTCCTGAGCTCCTTTACCTTTCTGCCCAAGAACTTTCAGACGTCACCGAACCGTGCCGAGTGGTTCTACGTGATCGCGATCGTGCTCCTCCTGATCACGGTCTTCTGCAGCGTGCGTCTGCGCGACTCGCGGCTCGGACGGGCATGGATCGCGATCCGCGAGGACGAGACCGCGGCAGCCGCAATGGGCATCCCGCTCATGCGGACCAAGACGTGGGCGTACGCGGTCGGCGCGTTCTTCGGCGGAGTCGCGGGTGCGTACTACGCGAGCTTCAAGGGTGGCGCGAACCCTGCGGACTTCTACTTCAACGTCTCCGTCTTCATCCTCTGCATGGTGATCCTCGGCGGGATCGGGAGCGTCTGGGGGGTCATCGCCGGAGGGATGATCCTCTCGTACCTGAACATCGAGGGCCTCTCGACGATCGGCTCGAAGATCCAGGAGGCGGGCCTCGACTTCGATCCCACGAAGTACAACTTCGGGTTCTACGGGATCATCATCGTGTCGATGATGCTCCTCCGCCCCGCCGGCCTCATACCGGAGCGCCGTCATCGAATCGAGATGGAGGAAGGCGTGCACGACACGCCCTTCTACGACGTCCAGCTCGAGGGCACGCTCACCGACCGCGACCCGAGCGACGACTGATGACGGAGCCGGACAACCTCGTCGTCGCGACCCAGGTGCGCAAGGAGTTCGGTGGCCTCGTTGCGACAGACGACGTCGACTTCACGATCCCGCGCGGTGCGATCGTCTCGCTGATCGGCCCGAACGGCGCCGGCAAGACGACGTTCTTCAACCAGCTCACCGGCGTCTACAAGCCGACCTCGGGCTCGATCCTCTTCGACGGCACCGAGGTGTCCTACCTGCCGCCGCACACGATCACGAAGCTCGGCATCGGCCGCACCTTCCAGAACATCCGGCTCTTCCAGCAGATGAGCGCGGTCGAGAACGTCCAGGTCGGCATGAACTGCCGGATGCACTCGGGCATCCTGGGCGCGATCTTCCGGCCGCCGAGGGTGAAGCGGGAGGAGGCCGCGTCTCGCGAGAAGGCACGGGAGCTCCTCGTCTACTGCGGTCTCCCGCGTCGGCACGACGAGCGGTCGGGCTCGCTCCCGTACGGAGATCAGCGCCGCCTCGAGGTCGCTCGCGCACTCGCCACCGATCCGAAGCTTCTCCTCCTCGACGAGCCGACGGCCGGCATGAACCCTCAGGAGACGGCCGAGTTCACGGACTTCGTGCGGCGCGTTCGCGACGACAAGGGCGTGACCGTCCTCCTCATCGAGCACGACATGAAGGTCATCATGGGCGTCTCCGAGCGCATCACAGTGCTGGAATACGGAGCCAAGATCGCGGAGGGTACGCCGGCCGAGATCAGGTCGAACGAGCGCGTCATCGAGGCGTACCTGGGCACGGGAGTGGGTCACACGGAATGAGCGAGACGGCCACGGCGCCCACCACGAGCACGCACGTCCTCGAGCTCGACGACATCCACGTCTACTACGGGGCGATTCATGCACTCAAAGGCGTGTCGCTCAACGTCGAGCCCGGCGAGATCGTCACGCTCATCGGCGCGAACGGCGCCGGCAAGTCGACGACGTTGCGGGCGATCAACGGCATCAACCGCGCGCGTCAGGGGTCGATCCGTTTTCAGGGCGAGGACATCACGAGCTCGAGCCCGCACGCGATCGTGAAGGGCGGCATCGCCCAGAGCCCCGAAGGTCGGCGCCTCTTCCCGCGCATGTCGGTGACCGAGAACCTCGAGATGGGCGCGTTCCAGCGGACGGACAAGGAGAACTTCGCCGCCGACATGGATCGCGTGTTCGAGCTCTTCCCGCGTCTCCACGAGCGTCGGACGCAGCACGCCGGGACGATGTCCGGCGGCGAGCAGCAGATGTGTGCGATCGGCCGCGCGCTGATGGCGCGCCCGAAGCTCCTCCTCCTCGACGAGCCGTCGATGGGCCTCGCGCCGATCTTTGTCGACCGGATCTTCGAGACGATCATCGAGGTCAACAAGGAGGGCACGCCCGTCCTCCTCGTCGAGCAGAACGCGCTCATGGCGCTCGAAGTGGCACGGCGTGCGTACGTGCTGGAGACGGGCCGGATCGCGCTCGAAGGGCCGGCGAGCGAGCTCAAGACGAACGAGCGGGTTCGCGCGACCTATCTCGGCGAGGGTTAGCCTGATGTCGCAGGCCGCGGGTCGCTACCGGCCGGCGGAGCCGGCCTCCGCGACCGGCTGACGACGCTCGCGACACGATCCTCGGACGCCTGGCGTAGACGCAAGGAGGCGCTGCGCTCGCCGCTTGTCCGTACGTCGAGTACTGTCCTGCGCGGCTTGCCCTTGCCTCGCCTGCGAGCGCCGCCCCTGCGACGTCAGGTTCTCCCGACCAGGAGCGGCGCGTACGGCGGCGCGAGTAGCACACCGAGTCGCGCGCGGCCGCCCGCGAGCCCGTGCGCCATCTCGAGCGCGCTCGAGATCGAGTGGCTCGGAACGAACCCGAGGGCCCGCGCCGCGACCGCGTCGCGGCTGCCCGCGACGACGACACGTCCGAGACGCCCGAGCGCGGGCTGACATCCCGCCCAATCGGCAGCGGGGAGAAGCGGATGGCAGGCTCTGCCGGCGCGGTACGCGGCGAGCGCCCGGTCGTCCTCGGCGACCGAGCTCTCGGCCGCGGCGATCACGTCGGCGTCTCCGCTCGCGAGCGCGTCGAACAGCCGCCGGTACGGCTCCTGCGTGCCGTGGGCGAACGAACGCGTCAGCGAGTGGACGATGACGAGCGTTCCGCCGTCGCGTACCGGGAACGCGTCCCGCCAGAGGCGGAGTGCGAGCCCGAGTGCAAGCGAGGCCGCGGTCACGGGGTTGAGGAGCTCGCGCGGCACGTACGGTCCCGCCCACGGCATACCCACGACGAGCGCATCGAGGGGCTCGTCCAGCTCGATACCGCGGAGGTCGACGGTTCGTACGAGCGCCTCGGCGTGAGCGACTGACGGCGTCCCTGCGAACACGGCCGTGGTCGTGAGTGCCCGGCCCTGGTGCCTGAGCACCTCGCGTCGCAGGCCTGCAGGAAGCACGGAGTAGACGCGGCGGAACGGCGACGTCGAGACGTGCGCGAGCGACGAGGGGCTGTGTGGGTAGTCGCGGAAGCGACCGGTCAGGCGTGGGTGATCGAGTGCGAGGGAGACGCCCTGGCAGCGGCACGCGCCCGTGAAGCGCTCTCTCGAGCGCGAGCGCGAGGCCCCACGCCGGCTCTCCCGCAGCCTGGACGAGCGAGCTCGCGGTCGCCGCACGACGCGCGGTCAGCGCGTCGCAGGCGCCGACGAGCATGCCGGGCCCGCCGTGCACGATCGTCTCGGCCGCTGACACGACGCACGACGAGCGTCGGTGTCGAGGAGCGCCGGAGCGACCCGTGCGTTCGTGCCGTCGGGCAGCGGGAGCGGGACGAGATCCGGGTCGGCTGCGTCGTGGACGACGACCCGCCCGCGGTACTCACGGGCCTGGAGAGGAGGGAGGAGCCGCTCGAGGTCCGGGCGGGTGATGCGGCGGCAGAGCCCGCCGGCGACGAGGATCGTCTGGCGTTCATCGGACACGCCCGAAGCCGAGAGCTCGTCGAGCACGGTCGCCAGTGCCTCTCGCCGCGGATCGTGCTGCACCCCGGGAACGGGGAGCGATGGCGGCTCGACCACGACGGTCACCCGGCCTCCGCGCGGGACGAGCTCCGAGAGCGAAGGGCCGTCGAGCGGGAAGCGCAGCGCATCTCGCACGGCTGCCCGCACGTCGACCACGCGCATCGGGGGAGGCGGGGGTCGGAGAACGACGTCCTCGTCGCCGATCGGGACCTGGACGATCCGCGATCCCGAAAGGAGCGGCACGCCGCGCACGGCTGCCATCCAAGCAGCCACGCCGTACGGTCGAGCGTGTCGAGTCGACGTCTACGACGCTGGTCGCGGCTGTGGCGTAGCGCAGAACTAGAGTTGCAGCGTGCCGAAGACGCTGACCGGCGAGGAGCTCGTCCTCGACGACGGGCCGGCACGTGATGCCGAGCTGTTCCTCGTCGACGGGAACAACCTCGCGTACCGCGCGTTCTTCGCGCTACCCGAGGAGCTGCAGACGACCGACGGCCAGCCGACCAACGCGCTACTCGGCTTCACGAACATGCTCTTCAAGCTGCTCTCCGACTACCGCCCGCGCGGAGTCGCGGTCGCCTGGGACACGAAGCCGGTGCACCGGAAGGAGATCGACGCCGAGTACAAGGCCGAGCGCCGGCCGATGCCCGACCTGCTCCGCGAGCAGTTCCCACACTTCCGGCCGATCGTCGAGGCCTTCGGCTACGAGAACGTCGAGTTCGAGGGCTGGGAGGCCGACGACGTGATCGCCACGCTCGCGACGCACGCCGACGAGGCCGCTGTCAAGACGTGCGTCGTCTCGACGGACCGCGACGCGTTCCAGCTCGTCTCCGAGAACGTTTGCCTGATGATGACCCCGCGCGGCGTCGCCGACGTGCAGGTCTACACGCCGGAACGCGTCGAGGCGCGGTACGGAATCCGCCCCGACCAGATCCCGGACTTCATCGGCCTGAAGGGCGACACGAGCGACAACATCCCCGGGATTCCGGGAATCGGCGACAAGACCGCGGGGCAGCTGATCGCGCAGTACGGGTCGCTCGAGGACGTCGTCGCGCACGCCGGCGAGCTCTCGCCCGCCCGCTCGAAGGCGATTGCCGAGAACGCGGAGCAGGCGTCGGCCTCGAAGCTCCTTGCCACCATGCGGCGCGACCTCGACCTCGGTGTCGACCCTGCGGCGTTCGTCCTGCAGCCACCCGATCGCTCGGAGCTGAAGGAGATCTTCCGGCGCTTCGAGTTCCGCGCGTTGCTCGGGCGGATCGACACCCTCGACGAGGCACTGCCGGCTGCCGAGCGCCCGCAGCTCGTGACGTCGGAGACGGTGACGTGGCGCGAAGGCGACCTGGCGGGGTTCCGTGGCCGCGTCGGCGTCGCAGCCGACGCGGAGCGGATCGCCGTCGCGACCGAGTCCGGTGAGGTGATCGTCGCTCCCATGGCCCCGGGTGACCGCATCTCCCAGGGCGAGCTCCAGATCGTCGCGCACGACGCGAAGGGGCTTCGGCTCGGCGAGCCGGCCGCGGACGACACGATGATCGCCGCGTACCTGATCGATCCCGGACGCGCCGAGTACGAGCTCGACGATCTCCTGGCCGAGTACGCGATCGAGCTCGAGCCTGATCCGCCGGCAGAAGAGGAGACCTCCGGGCTCGTGCGGCATGCGGAAGGCATACGCCGCCTCGCCGGTCCGCTCGTCGCGAAGGTCGCAGAGCGCGGCTCGGAGCGGCTGTACCGGGACGTCGAGCTCCCACTCACCGTCGTCCTCGCCCAGATGGAGGACACGGGAGTCCGGATCGACACGTACCGCATGGGCGAGATCACCGCTCGTCTCTCGGATCGCATCGAGGAGCTCGAGTCACGCGCTTACGACCTCGCGGGCGAGGAGTTCGTGCTCGGCTCGCCGCAGCAGCTCGGGCGCATCCTCTTCGAGAAGCTCGAGCTGACTCCGGGTCGAAAGGGGAAGACCGGCTACTCGACCGACTCGAAGGTGCTCCGGGCGATCCGAGGAGACCACGAGATCGTCCCGGTCCTCGAGGAGTGGCGGGAGCTGACGAAGCTCGTGAACACATACCTCGGGCCGCTGCCGACGCTCATCGGCGAGGACGGGCGTCTCCACACGACGATCAACCAGACGGTCGCGGCGACAGGCCGACTGTCGACGTCGAACCCGAACCTGCAGGCGATCCCGATCCGCACCGAGCTCGGCCGCGAGATCCGCTCCGCGTTCGTCGCGGCGCCCGAGCATCGCCTCCTCTCGGCCGACTACTCGCAGATCGAGCTGCGCATCCTCGCGCACGTCTCCGGCGAGCCGAAGCTGCGGGAAGCGTTCGCGCGGGGCGAGGACATCCACACCGCGACCGCGGCCGAGGTGCTCGGGAAGGATCCCGCCACGCTCACGAAGGACGAGCGGAACGTCGCGAAGATGATCAACTTCGGGATCGTCTACGGGATCTCCGCGTTCGGCCTCTCCGAGAACCTCGACATCCCGAAGGAGCAGGCGCAGGCGTACATCGACGCGTACCTCGCGCGCTTCCCGCGCGTGCAGGAGTTCATCGCGCGGACGATCGTCCAGGCCGGCGAGGACGGCTACGCGACGAGCCTCCTCGGCCGGCGCCGTCCCGTGCCAGAGCTGCGGGCGATGAACCGGCAGACCCGAGGCTTCGGCGAGCGCGTCGCGGTCAACTTCGTGATGCAGGGCTCGAACGCGGACATCATCAAGGTCGCAATGGTGTCGATCCATGCACGGCTTCGTGCGGAAGGGAGAGGCGCGCGCCTGGTCCTCCAGGTGCACGACGAGCTTCTGCTCGAGGTGCCGGAGACCGAGGTCTCGAAGGTACGCGAGCTCGTCCGCGAGGAGATGGTCGGCGCGTATCCGCTCGACCCCGCGCTCGCCGTCGACATCGGCGTCGGCGATGACTGGGCCGAGGCGAAGGCCTAGATCTCGACGTTCTCGCCGTCCTCGGGCACGAGGACGCTCGGCAGCGCAGCGCGCAGCGCGGCGCGCGTGAGGAAGCAGTGGTTGAGCGCCTCCAGGTGCACGGCCACGACTGTCGGCACGCGCGCTGCCACCTCGCGCACGTCGTCGATCCCCATGACGATGAGCCCGCCCTCGACGAACTCCGCGCCGCCGGCGTTTACGACCGCCACTCGCGGGCCGAACCGATCGATCGTCTCCTCGACCCCCTCGTACCACACCGTGTCGCCGGCGAGATAGACGTCGTCGAGCACGAAGCCGCTGACCGGCGCGAGCAGCTCCCCGATCCGGCCGGATCCGTGACGCGCGGGAGTTCGCGCTATTCGAAGGCCGTCCCATTCGAGCTCGCCTTCGACGATCCGCACCGCGAGCCCGAGGTTGCGCAGGGCCTCTTCGTCCTCGGGCTGGCAGAAGCACGGCACGTCGCGCGGCAGGAGCTCCTCGGCCCGCCCGTCGAGGTGGTCGCGATGGCGATGGGTGACGACGATCGCATCGAGACCACTGATTACCTCTTCGGCCGGGAACGGCAACGGAACGGTCGGGTTGGGGACGGGGTTCGCGGTGTTCTCGATCGGCGGCCGCGCGCCGGCGTCGTCGAGCATCGGATCGACCAGGATGCGCCTCCCGGCGAGCTCGAGAAGCACCGTCGCGTTGCGTACGAGCGTCAGTCGCACGGGTCGTTTCTACCTCACGCGCAGCGACGGACGCTCGACCTGGATTTGTGCTGCATCCGGCTATACTCCGCGATCCGATGGCGAACGACATCGCCGAAAAGTCCGCTGCCGCCGAAGAAGGGGTCTGGACTACAGGGCCCGACGGGGAGCTCATCCCCGACTACGACGCTGCCTTTCCGGAGATCAACGAGGGCGAGGTCGTGCACGGAACGGTGGTGCGCGTCGACAAGGACGAGGTCCTCGTCGACATCGGCTACAAGTCGGAAGGCGTCATTCCGGTCGCCGAGCTGACGATTCGTCGCTCCGTGAACCCGGCCGACGAGGTCTCGGTCGGCGAGGAGATCGACGCGCTCGTGCTCACGAAGGAGGACGCGGAGGGCCGCCTCATCCTGTCGAAGAAGCGCGCGCGCTTCGAGCTCGCGTGGAAGCGCATCGAGGCCGCCGCGGAGTCGGGCGAGCCCGTCATCGGCAAGGTGATCGAGGTCGTCAAGGGCGGCCTCATCCTCGACCTCGGCGTACGCGGCTTCCTGCCCGCCTCGCTCGTGGACATCAGGCGCGTGCAGGACCTCGACGAGTTCCTCGGCAAGGAGCTCCGCTGCAAGGTCATCGAGCTCAACCGCTCGCGCAACAACGTCGTGCTCTCGCGCCGCGCCGTCCTCGAGGACGAGCGCAAGGAGATGCGCCAGGCGATCCTCGACCGGCTGAGCCCGGGCGACGTCATCGAGGGTCAGATCTCGAACATCGTCGACTTCGGCGCGTTCGTCGACCTCGACGGCATGGACGGCCTCATCCACATCTCCGAGCTCAGCTGGAGCCACGTCAACCACCCGTCCGAGGTGCTCGACATCGGCCAGACCGTCAAGGTCAAGGTGCTCGACATCGACCGCGACCGCCAGCGGATCTCGCTCGGCCTCAAGCAGACGCAGACGGATCCGTGGCAGCAGGTGGTCGACTCGTATCGCGAGGACGACGTCGTCGAAGGGCGCGTCGCGAAGGTCGTCACGTTCGGCGCCTTCGTCGAGATCCTCCCCGGCGTCGAGGGTCTCGTCCACATCTCCGAGCTCGCACCTCACCACGTCGAGAACCCGCGCGAGGTCGTCTCGCAGGGCGACGCGGTCAACGTGCGCATCCTCGAGATCGACGGCGAGCGCCGGCGCCTCTCCCTCTCGCTGAAGCGAGTCGAGGAGGGCGACGTGCCCGTCCCGCGCGCGGACGGTGCCGAGTCGGTGCACACGATGCCCGACCTGAAGCTCTCGGAGGAGGCGTTCCCGACGACTCCCGCGGCCGAGGTGGCCGTCGAGGAGGCGGAAGCCGAGGAAGCGGAGTCCGAGGAAGCGGACGCCGAGGAGATCGTGGCCGAGGAGATCGTCGCCGAGGAAGCGGACGCCGAGGAGATCGGCCGAGGAGATCGTTGCCGAGGAGATCGTCGCCGAGGTCGATCTCGAGGAGACCGAGCTCGCAGAGGCCGAACTCGAGGTCGCCGAGACTGCCGAGGACGCCTCGGAAGAGCAGGCGCTCGAAGTCGGTTCCGAGCAGTCCGACTCCGACTAGCTTGCCCCGCCCACTCGCGGTCGCGATCACCGGAGGGATCGGCGCCGGCAAGTCGACGGCGCTCGAGTGCTTTCGCCGTCACGGCGCTGCGACCGTGTCGAGCGACGAGATCGTCCACCACCTGCTCGCGACCGACCCCGACGTCAAGAGCGCACTCGTCGAACGGCTCGGCGAGGAGATCCTCGGAGCTGACGGCGCGCCCGATCGCGAGCGCATCGCTCTCCGCGTGTTCAAGGATCGCGAGGCGCTCGACTTCCTCGAGAAGCTGCTCCATCCGCTCGTCTCGCGCGAGTACATGACGCTGGCGCGAGCAGCTCGCAGAGCTTCCCGACCCCGCCACTCGTCTGCGTCACGGAGGTCCCGCTCCTCTACGAGGTCGGCGCCGAGACGCGGTTCGACAAGGTCGTCGTGATCACCGCGCCGACGAAGCTACGCGAGGCGCGGCGTGGCGGGCGGGCGGACGATCGTGAGGCTCGCCTGATCCCCGACCGCGACAAGGCAAAGCGCGCCGACTTCACGTATGTGAACACCGGAACGCCGGACGAGCTCGACGCCTGGGTTGCGGAGCTGATGGCTACCCTGACCGCGGCCGCCTAGTTTCGACCCCGCCATGCGGTTCCTCGTCGCGATCTCTGTTGCCCTGCTCGCGTTCGCGGGCGCTGCGGCGTGGGTGGTCGAAGCCGAGCCCGACTGGTACCTGCGCACGCGCTACCCGCTCGAGTACGAGCACGTGATCCGCGCGTACGCGAAGCGAGCGAGACCTCGATCCTGCGCTCGTCGCCGCGGTGATCTACGCCGAGAGCCGCTTCGACCCGAACGTGCGCTCGACCGCCGGTGCCGTCGGCCTGATGCAGCTCCTTCCGGAGACGGGTGAGTTCATCGCCACCTCGACCGGTGGCGAGGACTTCATCGAGGCCGACCTCCGCGATCCCGATCTCAACGTCCGCTACGGCACCTGGCTCCTCGCCTACCTTCGCGACCGGTACGACGGCGATCTCGAGACGGCGCTCGCTGCGTACCACGCGGGGCCGGCGAACGTCGACCGATGGCGTGCCGCAGACAGTGGGATCGCGTTCCCGGAGACGAGGGACTACGTCGAGGAGGTGCTGCGGGTCAGGCGCGAGTACGCGCGCGCGTACCCCGACGTGCTCCGGTAGGAGCCGCGACTGCAGCGCCGCACGAACTCGACGAGCGCGTCCACGTCCCGAATCGGCTCACCGCTGCCCATCTGCACGGCGATTCCGTTCGCGACGAGGCTGACGAAGCCCGCGATCTTCTCGGGGCGATGGTCGTCGCGGAGCCGCCCCGCGCCCTGCTCGGAGCGACGTACTCCACGAGCTCGGACGCAAGCACGTCGCTCGCCTGCATGTGGTGCCGACGGCGGAAGTCGGGATCGGTGCGCTCGCGGCGGCTCAGCTCGATGTAGACGCCGATCCAATCCGGATCCTCGTCGACGACCTCTCGGAGGATCGCCTCCCAGCCCTTCTCCATCCAGAGCCGGACGAGTCGCTCGTTGTCCCTCTGCGCGAGCGCCAGGAAGAGGTCCTCCTTGGAGGGGAAGTAGTTGAAGATCGCGCCGCGGGAGAGCCCGATCTCGCGCTCGAGCTTCGCGACGGTCGCACCCTCGTAGCCGTGCTCGGCGAAGCAGCGTCGGGCTCCCTCGAGGATCTGCTCGAGCCGCTCGGTCTTGCGTTCGTCGGAGATCTTCGGCATCTGGCGAGATCGTACTTTACAAAACCGTACGGACGTTTTATTATCTCAGGCCATGGTCGACTCGGCGGCGACGGGTGTGAAGAAGACAGCAGTCTCGGCACTCGTCGCTGCCGAGACCATCTCGGTCCTCGGTACGCGAATGACGTACCTCGCGCTGCCGTGGTTCGTGCTCGTCACGACGGGGTCGCCGGGAAAGATGAGCCTCGTCCTCGCGGCCGAGATCCTGCCGATGGCGATCCTCGGCATCCCGAGCGGCGCTGTCGTGCAGCGGCTCGGCTCGCGGACGACGATGCTCATCGCCGACTTCGCGCGCGCGCCGATTCTGGCCTCGATTCCGATCCTCTACGCGGCCGACCTGCTCAGCTTCGGGCTCCTGCTCGCGATCGTCGCGCTGCTCGGGTGCTTCATGCCGCCGTACTTCGCGGCACAGCGGACGATCCTGCCCGAGCTCGTCGGCGAGGACGAGAGGCGCATGTCGCAGGCGAACAGCTCGATCGAGGGTGGGAGCGCTTTCGCGGCCCTCATCGGGCCGGCCCTTGCCGGCGCGCTCATCCCGTTCATCGGTGCGCCGAACGTGCTCTACGTCGACGCCGCGACATACCTCGTCGCGTTCGTGCTCGTGCTCGTGCTCGTGCCGCGTCGGAAGGCCGTCGCGGCGGCCGTGCAGCACGGCGTTCTCGCGGGCCTGCGCTTCGTCCTCTCCGACAAGCTCCTTGCGCCGCTCGCAGCGACAACCGTCGTCTTCGGCTTCCTCGGCGCCGGGATGTCCGCGGGTCTCCCTGTCTACGCCTACGACGAGTTCGACGGGAGCTCGTGGATTGCGGGGCTGTTCTATGCCGCGCTCGGTGCCGGGGCCGTCGTCGGAAGCGTGTTCGCGGTCGTCGCCGTCAAGAAGGTGGCACCGCTCCGCCTGGCGGCGCTCGGAATCCTCGCCTTCTCCGTACCGCTCTGGGTGCTCCCGTTCCTGCCTCCGTGGCCGGTCGTGTTCGCCGCGCTGTTCGCGGCGACGCTCTTCACCCCGCTCGTCAACGGTCCGCTCATCGCCGTGCTCACTGCCCGCACGCCCGTGGATCTGCGCGCGAAGGTGATGACCGCGGTGATCTCGGCGAACACGCTCGCTGCGCCGCTCGGCTTCCTCGTCGCCGGGCAGGTGCTCGAGCGCTGGGGCGTCGTCCCGCTCTTCACGGCGGTCGTGCTCGGGATTACGTGGATGGCGATCGTGTTCGCCGCGATCACGTGGCGGCACTCCGACGCCGAGTCGCTGCCAGAGCTCGTCACGACGTAGAACGACCGCCGGCGCGGGACGGAGCGCGCGCCGGCGGTCGTTCCATCTCGACTACTTGAGGCACATCGCGACGACGGTGCCCGATCCCGCAATCGACGAGCTCACGTTGACGAGATCCTCTGTCCAGCCCGCGCCATCCGCCGTGGCGGACGAGCCGGCGCTCAACACGAGCGCATTCGTCGGGTTGTTGAACCCGCCACCGACGGCCTTGCTTCCTGCGTCACACGTCGCCGTGACGATCTGCTCGCTGCCCTGAGCGACGGAGAACGGCACCGACTTCGTGGTAACCAAGCTCGCAGCAGTGCTCGCAGGCCGCGGGCCGGCCGGCGACTCCGAGAGCGCCGCCTTGGCTCCGGCTGTAGCGGCGGCTCCGCCGAGCTGCGTCGCCGTGAGCCCCCCGACCTTCTTCGCGTTGTCGGCCACGAGCGCCCGCTTCGCCAGCGGGACAGCCGCCGTCACTACTGCGCCTGCCGTGCCGCCGAGTGCCACGAACAGGGCGATCATCGCGACGACCAGCGTCGCGCTTGGCCGCTTCATCCGTACGTTCATGAAGGCCTCCCTTCCGTGTGCCGGCCCTCCGGTCGGCACTGGTTGTGGACGGAGTCTTGGTGACGGCCCTCAAGAAACGCTCAAAGCCGGAGCGAGCCTGAACCAACTGTGCCGTCACCGTCCGAGCTAACGCTTTCGCCAAGAACCCGCGGGAGCATCGAGGAGGAGACGGATTGGGTGTGCGGCGAAGTACCGACGGCCGGGCGCCAGGCTCGGCCTGGCGCCGAGCCTGGCGTGGCGGGCTCGCCGTTACTTCACCGCGATCCTCGCGCAACTGACCGGCGTGTTGTTCCCCGCGCGATCGACCGCACGGACGCAGTGCCGGTACGAGCCGGAGGCGTTTGCCGGCACCTCCCAGGGGACAGCGACCGTTCTCTCACGGGCAGCCGACGAAAACCAGGTCTCCTTCAGCCGCGCGACGACCTTGCCGCGGAGCCTGACCTCATCGACCACGGCGACCTCGCCCGAGTCGTCGGAGACGCGTGACAGGAGCTTGGCCGTCCGGCCCTTGCGCCCTGTGCTCGCGAGCGCCTGCGCGGTTGGTGCGACGACATCTGGCGGCTTCGGCAATTGCAGCTCGCCAGCGCCGTACACGGTGTCCACGCCGCTCGAACCCAGGTCCTTGGCGGCGCGAACGAGGTACGCCCTCACCTGGTCGGGCGAGTACCCCGGATACGCCTGCTTCACGAGCGCGGCCGCGCCTGCGACCTCCGGTGACGACGCGGACGTCCCTGCGAAGGCCGACGGACACGAGGAGGAGCTTCCATATGTCGACCCGGACACGCTGTCGTGGCCGACGATGTCGGGCTTCGTGCGCCCGTCGATCGTCGGGCCCTGCGAGCTGTACGGCTCGAGTGAGCGCGACTGCCAGCACAGCGCTCCGACCGCGAACGCGGCAGGAGAGGACGCCGGAGTCGAGATGCTCCCGGCCGCAACCTCGTACTGCAAGGGCGGGCTCCAGCTGTAGAGGTCGAGCCGCGGCGATGTTCGCACGCTGTACCCGCGGATCGCCCAGAAGACGACGAGGTCGGCGCCCGTCGACTGCTCGACGCACAGCGCCTCGAACGGAGGCTCGCCACCACCCTCACCCTGCTCCTCCTCCGAGCTCGCGATGAGCACGTTCGCGCCGGAGAGGAACAGCCCGAGGTCGAAGTCGGACACACCCGCAGGCCACTCGTCCCACTTGGCGCCTACCTGTCGACCGTGAGCCGAGGGACGACTCCGGCGAGACAGGATCTTGCAAGCATCCTCGCCGATGGCTCGCAGCCTTCGAGCCGGCGCTCACGAAGCTCAGGGGGGTGCAGCGCGGCTTTCGTGGCTGCCTCGCAGCGGGCGTCGCTCGCGGACGCATCCGGTGAGCCCGCCATGATCCCGGGAACTCCCGTCCGAGACCCTGGAGGCAGGCATGTACTGGATCATCTATCTCGCCATCGTCGCGCTGGTCATTGCCGGCTGGTGGATGATGTTCACCAAGGCTGGCGAGGAGGGATGGAAGGCCATCATCCCGATCTACAACTTCATCGTCCTGATGAAAATCATCGGGCGCGAGTGGTGGTGGGTCATCCTCGCGTCTCATCCCGATCGTCAACATCGTGATCTGGGTCATCGTGTCGCTCGACCTGGCCAAGAGCTTCGGCCGCGGCACCGGCTTCGCGATCGGGTTGATCTTCCTGCCGTTCATCTTCGCGCCGATCCTCGGCTTCGGGAGCGATACGTATCGCGGCCCGGCGGCGGGGCAGGCGGCCGCGATCGTCTGACCGCGGTCCGAAAACGCAGGTAGACGTAGGCCCAGGGGCCGGCGGCTACGCTGGGCGCGTGCGCCCGTTCAAGGCCTCCGACCTCTACATGCCCATGGGCGACCAGCCGCGCGCGATCGGTGAGATCGCCGAGTCGGTCGCCGCGGGGAACCGCTTCCAGACGATCCTCGGCGCGACCGGGACCGGCAAGACGGCGACCATGGCGTGGACGATCGAGAAGCTCCAGCGGCCCGCGCTCGTCATCGCGCACAACAAGACGCTCGCCGCGCAGCTGTGCAACGAGTTCCGCGAGTTCTTCCCGGACAACGCAGTCGAGTACTTCGTGTCGTACTACGACTACTTCCAGCCCGAGGCGTACATCCCGCAGGCGGATCTCTACATCGAGAAGGACTCGTCACGGAACGACGACATCGCCCGGCTCCGGCTGTCGGCGACGTCGTCGCTCCTCACGCGGCGCGACGTCGTCGTCATCGCGTCGGTCTCGTGCATCTACGGCCTCGGCTCGCCCGAGGAGTGGCGCGAGCGCGTGCTGATGCTCGAGGTGGGGGAGACGCATGACCGCGACGAGGTGCTCCGCAAGCTGATCGAGAGCCAGTACGTGCGCAACGACACCGTTCTCGGGCGCGGGCGCTTCCGGGTGAAGGGCGATCTCGTCGAGATCCAGCCGGCGAACATCGAGACGGCGTACCGCGTCTCCTTCTTCGGCGACGAGGTCGAGCAGATCACGCACTTCGACTCGCTCACGGGCGAGGTCTACTCGCACCTCGACAACCTCGTGATCTGGCCGGCGACCGAGTACGTGACCTCCAGCCCCACGATCGAGCGCGCGGTCGACGACCTGCGCGCCGAGCTCGAGCAGCAGGTTGCGAAGTTCGAGTCGGAGGGCCGGATGCTCGAGGCGCACCGCATCCGGCAGCGGACGGAGTACGACCTGGAGATGATGAAGGAGCTCGGGTTCTGCAACGGGATCGAGAACTACTCGCGCGCGCTCGAGGGCCGACCGGTCGGCTCGCACCCGTTTACGCTCATCGACTACTTCCCCGACGACTTCGTTTGCTTCGTCGACGAGTCGCACCAGACCGTCCCGCAGCTCGGCGGCATGTACGAGGGCGACCGCTCGCGCAAGCAGACGCTCATCGACTTCGGCTTCCGGCTCCCGTCGGCGCTCGACAACCGGCCGCTGCGCTTCGACGAGTTCCTCGGAAAGGTGAAGCAACTCGTGTTCGTGTCAGCAACACCCGGACCGTTCGAGATGTCGCGCTCGAAGGTCGTCGCCGAGCAGCTCATCCGCCCGACCGGCATCGTCGATCCCGAGGTCGAGCTTCGCCCGACGCGCAACCAGATCGACGACCTCCTGAACGAGATCCGCCACCGCGAGGAAGCGGGCGAGCGCGTCCTCGTCACGACGCTGACGAAGAAGATGGCGGAGGACCTCACCGACTACCTGCTCGAGGCGGGCGTCCGCGCGCGCTACCTCCACTCCGAGATCGACACGCTCGATCGCATCGCGATCATCCGCGAGCTGCGACTCGGCGAGTTCGACGTCCTCGTCGGCGTGAACCTCTTGCGGGAAGGCCTCGACCTCCCCGAGGTGTCGCTCGTCGCGGTGCTCGACGCCGACAAGGAAGGCTTCCTGCGCGGGAAGACCGCGCTCATCCAGACGACGGGTCGTGCCGCGCGCAACACGGCCGGCAAGGTCCTCCTCTACGCGGACAAGCGCACCGAGGCGATCGTCGGGGCGATGGAGGAGACGTCGCGCCGCCGCGCGGTCCAGGTCGCGTACAACGAGGAGCACGGGATCACGCCGGAGACGATCGTCAAAGGGGTCTCGGACATCGGCGAGCTCCTCTCGCTCGAGTCCCCGCACGTTCCCTCCTCGCGCCGCCGGCGCGGGAAGGCGGAGGTCGAGGGGATGTCTCGCGAGGAGCTCGAGAAGCTCGTGATCACGCTGGAGGAGGAGATGTACCTCGCCGCCGAGGAGCTCCGCTTCGAGTACGCGGCGAAGCTCCGCGACGAGATCAAGGAGCTGCGCCGCGAGCTGACGGCGTTCGCCGAGGCACCCGGTCGGCCACGCTGACGCGAGCCTCAGCCGCATTGCGAAGACGACGCGGATCGCTCATTCGATCGCGAAGCACATGACGGCTCCGAGCGTCGAGGCTACGCTCCAACCATGTGCCGGAACATCAAGACGCTCCACAACTTCGAGCCACCGGCGTCCGAGGACGAGGTGAACGCTGCCGCTCTGCAGTACGTGCGCAAGGTGAGCGGGTCCGCGAAGCCGTCGAAAGCGAACGAAGCGGTGTTCGCCCTTGCGGTCGCCGAGGTGGCCGCGACGACGCAGCGCCTTCTCGCCGAGCTGGTGACGACTGCGCAGCCGCGCGACCGCGACGTCGAAGCGGCTCGCGCACGGGCTCGGGCCGAGAAGCGCTTCGGCCGCGCGGCGTAGCACCGTCTCGCGCGCGGGGGCTTCGTCACCCCTGAAAGGGTCGTGCGCGGCTCAAGGGCCTCTCTCGGGCGTCCGATACGACGCGGGAGGAACGAGACAGATGTTGCGTGCGAAGCTGCGGCCGAGGATCGGCCTCCTCGGGAAGTTCGCGCTTGCGAGCGCGCTCCCGCTCGCTGCCCTGGGACTCGTCCTCGCGCACTCGATCAAGGAGCAGATCGAGTCGCGAGCACTCGACAACGCCCGGGAGGCGGCGGTGCTGAGCTCGCGCCTCGGCGTGCAGCCGATGCTGACGCCTGCGGACCTCGAGAACGGTCTGAGCCCGGCGAAGCTCGAGTCGCTAGACCGCGCGCTCCGCACCGACCTGATCGGGAAGGAGATCGCCCGGGTCAAGATCTGGAGCCGCGACGGGCGCGTCGTCTATTCCGACGATCGCGATCTCGTCGGTCGTCGCTTCGAGATTGAGGACGAGCTCGAGGTGGCGCTCGACGGCGAGGTCGCCTCAGAGGTCAGCGAGTTGGAGAAACAGGAGAACGTCGAGGACCGCCGCTTCGGTCGCCTGCTCGAGGTGTACGTGCCCCTACGCTTCGCGGAGTCGCAGGAGCCGGCGGGCGCGTTCGAGATGTACCTGCCGTACCAGCCGATCGCCGCGACCATCGAGGACGACACCACCACGATGTATCTGCTCATCCTCGGTGGCCTCGCTCTTCTGTACCTCGTTCTCTTCCGGATCGTCGCGAGCGCGTCCAAGAAGCTCCTGCAGCAATCGGAGGAGAACCGGCACCAGGCGCTCCACGATGCGCTGACAGGACTCCCCAACCGCGCTCTCTTCCACGATCGGGTGACGCAGGCTCTCGCCTCCGCACGCCGCTCCGGTCGTCACCTGGCCGTCGCGCTGATCGACCTCGACCGGTTCAAGGACGTCAACGACACGCTCGGGCACGAGAGCGGCGACCGTCTGCTGCGAGCACTCGGCCCTCGCCTGCGAGCGGTGCTACGCGAGACCGACACGGTCGCCAGGCTCGGCGGCGACGAGTTCGGCGTCCTCCTCCCCGACATCGACGCGGTCGACGATGCCATCGCCGTGGCCGAGAAGCTGAGGGGCGCCCTGGGCCAGCCGTTCACGGTCGACGGAATGGAGCTCGAGACGGAAGCCAGCCTCGGGATCGCGGTCTATCCGGAGCACGGCGACGACGTCGCGACGTTGCTCCGTCGCGCGGACGTGGCGATGTACATCGCCAAGGAGGCCACCGGAGGGATCGAGTCGTACGCACCTGAGCTCGACCACTACTCGCCTGCCCGGCTCGGGCTGCTGTCGCAGCTGAGGCGTGCGATCGACCAGCACGAGCTCGTCGTCTTCTACCAGCCGAAGGCGTCGCTCCGGGAGCGGTGAGGTCCGTTGGGTCGAGGCGCTCGTGCGCTGGGAGCACCCCGAACGCGGGCTGCTGCTTCCGGACGAGTTCGTCCCGCTCGCGGAGCACACCGGGCTGATGCGACCCCTGACCGCCTATGTCCTCGAGCAGGCTCTCCGGCAGTGTCGAGCGTGGGACGACGCCGGCCTGTCGCTCAGTGTCGCGGTCAACCTCTCGGCCCGCGACCTCCTCAACGTCGACCTTCCCGACGACGTCGCGACGCTCCTCGACCGCTGCGGTGTCCCACCGATGCGACTGGAGCTCGAGGTCACCGAGAGCACCGTTCTCGCGGATCCGCTCAGGGCGCGCTCCGTACTGACCCGACTGAGCGAGCTCGGCGTGAGCATCGCCCTCGACGACTTCGGGAGCGGCTACACGTCACTCGGCTACCTCAAGCGCCTTCCGATCGATGTCCTCAAGATCGACAAGTCGTTCGTCCTCAACATGGGCGAGGACACACACGACGCTGTCATCGTGCGCTCGGCCATCGAGCTCGGCCACAACCTCGGGTTCGAGGTCGTCGCCGAAGGTGTCGAGACGGCCACGACGTGGCGCGAGCTGGGCAGGCTCGGCTGCGACATCGCCCAGGGCTTCTATCTGAGCACGCCCGTGCGTGCGGACGAGCTCGTTCGCTGGCTCGAATGGGTCGGTCGGCGCGGGATCGGGCCGAGCGCGGCGCCCGACGATCTCGGCAACGAGCGTCGGCAGGCGTCGGGCACCTAGCCTCGCGGACCGACGACGTCGCCGTCTACGCGGCGCTCGAACGGCTGACGAGGTGCGAGACGAGATGCTCGGCGTCTTCGCCGACCCCGCAGAAGAGCGCCGACTTGCGCTTGGACAGCCAGTTCACGCCGACGAAGTAGAGCCCGGGATGGCCGCTCGCGCCGCCTTGCTGCACGGGCCAGCCGTACTCGTCGGCGACGTCGAGATCGATCCAGTCGTAGGCAGGTCGGAAGCCGGAGGTCCACAGGATCGACGTGATCCCGTGCTCATGGAGGTCGAGCGTCGGCGTGTCCGGAACGGGCGACGGCCCGCCTTCGCGCTCCTCGGCACCCGGCGCGTCGATACCGCGTGCCTCCACGAAGTCGTCCATTTCCTCCATGCGTTGTGCCGCGAACGCGTCCCCCGCGGCAAGCGTCTGCTCGACGCCTGGAGCGAAGGAGGCGACGCGTCCGTCGATCGAGGTGAGCCGTCCGACGACGTGTGCCCCGCGTCCTGCAAGCCAGCGCGGATGGCAGTCGTGCCCTCCGTCGTTCCCCGAGATCGGTGGGTTGCAGGCGAGTCGTGCTGCAGGGGAGGGGAGCGACTCGACCGTCTCGTCGAGGATCCCGAGCTCCAGCGCCCACCACAGGTAGTCGCGTCCGCGATAGCGTCGTGGGAACCATCCGCATGCGCCGATCGAGAGCCAAACCGAGCGTCCGGCACCGAGGAGCTCGTCGGTGATCTGGCACCCCGACTGGCCTCCGCCGACGGCGAGGACGCCTCCTGCGGGGAGATCCTCGGGCCGTCGGTACTCGTTCGTCGTGAGCTGGAGCTCGACCGCCGCCGTGTCCGCTCCCTCGATGCGTGGACGAGGCTGCTGAAATGCTCCCGTGGCGACGACGACGTTGCGGGCCTCGAACGACTCCTCGCCCGTCTCGACGACGAACCGCTCACCCTGGGCGCGAAGCTTGCGAGCCGTCGCCTGCTCGCGCACGGGGGCCTCGAACGAGGAGGCGTACCCCTCGAGGTAGTCGACCACGTCCGCGCGCGGCGCGAACGCATCGGGCTCCTCACCGCGGTACTCGAAGCCGGGAAGCTGCTGCGCCCAGTTGGGCGTGTTGAGGCAGAAGCCGTCCCACCGCTGCGACCGCCACGTCTCGCCGACGCGCCCTCGCTCGAGCACGACGTGCTCGCGGTCGTGCTGCTTCAGGAAGTAGCTCGTTGCGAGGCCGGCCTGGCCACCGCCGACGACGACGGTGTCGACGCGTTCCACAACTCAGACCGCGGCGGCCTCGAGCTTCTCGCGCAGGTAGCCGAGATACGGCTCGGGGTCGATCGGCCCACCGACGACTCGTTCGACCGTCTCTGCGGGCGTGAGCTTGCGGCCGAGGGAGTGGATGTGCTCGCGGAGCCACGCGTGCAGCTCGCCGAACTCGCCGCGCTCGATCTGCTCGTCGAGCGTCGGAATCGCCGAGCGGACGCGTTCCCAGATCTGGACGGAGAGCACCGTGCCGAGAAGGTAGGTCGGGAAGTAGCCGAAGCCCCCTCCCGCCCAGTGCGAGTCCTGGAGGACGCCGAGCGCGTCGTTCGGCACCGAGACGCCCATGAGCTCCTCGAACCGCGAGTTCCAGGCGTCGGGGAGGTCCTTCACGGCGAGGCGCCCGGTGAAGAGCTCCTGCTCGAGCTCGAACCTGAGGATGACGTGGAGGCCGTAGCTCGTCTCGTCGGCGTCCACACGGACGAACGAGCGCCGGACGCGGTTGACGGCGCGGTGGAAGCTCTCGAGCGAGACGCCGCCGAGGACGTCGGGGAACGTCTCGCGGACGCGCGGGTAGAACCAGCGCCAGAACGGGAGCGAACGGCCGACGACGTTCTCCCAGAGGCGGCTCTGGGACTCGTGCAGCGTCGCCGAGACACCCGAGCAGAGTGGAGTGCGCTCGAGCGTCGGGCTGACTCCCCACTCGTACAGACCATGGCCGCACTCGTGCATGGCTGTGAAGAGCGAGAGGAGGTCGTGCTCGGCGTACCGGCTCGTGAGCCGAATGTCCCCGAGCCCGAACGTGATCTCGAACGGGTGCACGGTCGTGTCGAGGCGGAACTGGTCCCACGTGGCGCCGAACGCCTCGCACAGCTCGCGCGAGAGAGCGTCCTGGGCGGCGAGCGAGAACGGGCCGTGCATGAACGCGTCCTCGTCGTCGGTCGCATTGGCCGCGACGAGCTCGCGCAGCTCCGGCGTGAGGACGGCGAAGATCTCGCGGATCTCGGACGTCCGCATGCCCGGCTCGTAGTCCTCGAGGAGCACGTCGTACACGTCGTCGTACGGCGCGTAGCACTCGACGTACTGCCGGCGGAGGTCGATGATGCGCTCGAGGAACGGCCGGAACGCCTGCGAAGTCGGCGTCCTGGCGCGCCTCGACCCACGCCTGATAGGACTCGGCCGCAGCATGGACGAGCTCTGCGGCGAGCTTTATCGGAACGCGTCGCGCCCGCTCCCAGTCACGCTGTGCCACACGGACGAGCGCAGCGTCGTCGGAGTCGTGCGGGAGCGACGCTGCGTAAGGCGCGAGCTCCTCGAACAGCTCGCCGAAGCGGTCGTCGACGAGACGTGCGTGCACGATCTCCTCGAGCGTCGCGAGCTGCGCGGCGCGCGTCGGCGCTCCGCCTGGAGGCATGAACACCTCCATGTCCCACATGAGCATCGCCCTCCGTCCGCCGCAGGTCGGTCAGCTTGGCGAGACGGTCCTTCAGCTCTGCAAGAGCGGCTTCCATCGGGCGGCGGACTCTACCCACGCCCGAAGAGCCGCTCTGGCCGAGGCGCGGGGTACACTCGCGCCCGTGGCGGACGAGTCGGCCGAGCTGTTCGACGACATCTACCTCGGGCTTCGCGCCGGTGGTGCGGCGCGCAAGCAGCGCCGGGGCGAGCCGCTGTCCGTCGAGGAAGAGGAGGCGATCGGGCGCTGGCAGCGCCTCTCGCTCTGGCGGAAGTTCATCGCGATCGGTGCCTTCGCGCTCGGGACCTTCGGGCTCGGCTTCACCGTCGGCGGCCTCATCTTCGGTCGCTGGCGCGCGGCACGGCGCTGACCGTCCAAACCGCTCGTGCGCCCGCGCCGTAGTGCTGGGGGTAGTGCGAGTCGAGGAGGGACGATGCTGAAGCCGATTGTCGCGACGCTTGCGGTCGCAGCCGTGGTCGCCGGCATCGCCGCGGCGGCGCCGCAGAAGGACACGTACACCCTTACAGCGCGCCTGACCGCGCGTGCCGAGGTTCCGAAGCCGAAGGGCGTTCCGGTCGGGGCGAACGGGGTGTTCACCGGGAAGGCGGTCGAGCTGGCGAACGACAAGGCGTCCCTCACGTGGCGCCTCACGTTCTCGAAGCTGAGCGGTAAGGCGATCGCCGCGCACATCCACATCGGCAAGGTGGGGAAGCCGGGCGCAGTTCTGCTCGCGCTGTGTGGCCCGTGCCGAAACGGGCAGAAAGGGTCGGCCACGATCACGCACGCCCAGCTGAAGCGGATCGAGGCGGGTGCGACCTACGTCAACGTCCATACGACGAAGAACGCAGGTGGCGAGATCCGCGGACAGGTCAAGGCGTCGGGTGGCTCCGGCGGCTCGGACGATAATCCGACGCCGCCGCCGTCGGACGACCCGAGTCCGCCGCTCTATCCGTAGACGGAACGGGCACCCGACAACCGATCGGGGGAAAGGCGGCGCGTCGACGACGCGCCGCCTTCGTCTGCTCAGGCGAACTGCGCGATCGCCTCCATGTACGTCGCCATCTGACGCTCGAGTCGAGCGCCCATCGCCGCCCCGACGACGCCGATGTTGTCGACGACGAGGCTCGCGCGGATGATGACGTCCTCGAAGCCCTCGTCCACGCGGAGCGCCGCGAGCTTCTCCGCGTCGCCGCGGATGAAGAAGAAGCCGTTGAGATCCCCGCCGTGCTGCTCGAGGAACACGGGCTCGATGCTCTCGATCGTGCCGTCCGCCTGGAGTCCACCGAAGTACTCCATCGTCGCGTTGAACGCTCTCGACGGCCTCGGCCTCGCGGCCGCGTACAGACCTCGCCCCAGCCGATGAAGAGACCGGCATCTGCCATTCCCCACCTCCTTGTGGACGCTGTCACCTGGAGCATTCCAGGCCGTTGCCGATACCGCTATCGAACGTCTGTTCGCCTCGGTACAATGGCGCGCTCATGAGCCAGCCGAGGAGCTGGTCGTCCACGGTGCGCGCGAGCACAACCTGAAGAACGTCACCGTCCGCATCCCGCGGAACGCGCTCGTCTGCGTGACCGGGCTCTCGGGCTCGGGGAAGTCCTCGCTCGCATTCGACACGATCTACGCGGAAGGACAGCGGCGGTACGTCGAGTCGCTCTCTGCCTACGCGCGGCAGTTCCTGCAGATGATGGAGAAGCCCGACGTCGACTCGATCGACGGGCTCTCGCCGGCGATCTCGATCGACCAGAAGACGACCTCGCGCAACCCGCGCTCGACCGTCGGCACCGTCACCGAGATCTACGACTACCTGCGCCTTCTGTACGCGCGCATCGGCCGGCCGCACTGCCCGATCTGCGGGCGACCGATCGCCGGTCAGTCGCTCGACCAGATCGTCGAGCAGGTGCTCCGGCTCGACGAGGGCACGAAGTTCACGGTGAACGCGCCGGTCGTGCGCGACCGCAAGGGCGAGTACAAGGACGTCCTCGAGGAGCTGCGCCGCGACGGGTTCACCCGCGTGAAGGTCGACGGCGAGCAGCGCCTGCTCGAGGAAGAGATCGTCCTCGACAAGAAGTTCAAGCACACGATCGAGGTCGTCGTCGACCGGCTCGTGATGAAGCCCGATCTGCGGCAGCGACTCACACAGTCCGTCGAGACGGCGACGTCGCTCGCCGAGGGGCTCGTCGTCATCGACGTCGTCGATGGAGAGTCGCTGACGTTCTCCGAGAACCTCGCTTGCCCCGACCACGGCGTCTCGCTACCCGAGCTCGAGCCGCGCGTCTTCTCCTTCAACGCACCGCACGGCGCCTGCCCGCGGTGCACCGGGCTCGGCGCGCAGCTCGAGATCGACCCCGACCTGCTCGTCCCGGACACGTCGCTCTCGATCGAGGAGGGCGCACTCGTGCCCTGGACGGTCGGCAGCCAGAGCTTCTACGACTCGGTGATCGAGGCGATCGCCGAGCGCTACGAGATCCCGCTCGACGTTCCCTGGCGCGAGCTCACGACGGAGCAGCAGGACAGGTTCCTGCACGGCACCGGCGGCGAGCGCATCTTCGTCACGTACCGCAACCGGATGGGACGAAAGCGTCAGTACACGATGGCGTTCGAGGGTCTCCTGAACAACCTCCAGCGCCGCTATCGCGAGACCGACTCGTCGCACGCGCGAGACCGGATCGAGGAGTACATGAGCTTCCGAGCGTGCCCCGACTGCAACGGTGCCCGGCTCAAGCCGGAGGTGCTCGCGGTCACGATCGGCGGTCTCTCGATCCACGGGTTCACGCAGATGTCCGTCGCACGCGCCCTGCGCTTCGTCGACGAGCTCGAGCTGACGAAGACGGAGGAGCTCATCGGTCGGCGCATCCTCAAGGAGGTGCGCGAGCGGCTGACGTTCCTCGAGAACGTCGGCGTCGGCTATCTCCAGCTCGACCGCGCCGCGAAGACGCTCTCGGGCGGCGAGGCGCAGCGGCTCCGGCTCGCGACCCAGATCGGGTCGCAGCTCGTCGGCGTCCTCTACATCCTCGACGAGCCGTCGATCGGGCTCCACCAGCGCGACAACGGCCGGCTGATCGACACGCTCGAGCGGCTGCGCGACGTCGGCAACACCGTCCTCGTCGTCGAGCACGACGAGCAGATGATGCGCGCGGCCGACTGGGTCGTCGACCTCGGGCCGGGCGCCGGCGAGCACGGCGGGGAGGTCGTCGCCGAAGGCACCGCCGACGACATCGCCTCGACGCCCGGCTCCGTCACCGGCGCAGTTCCTGAGCGGCGAGCGTCGGATCCTCGTCCCGCCGACGACGCGGCGACGACGAGCGCGGCTGGTTCTCCGTGCGCGGCGCGGCGATGCACAACCTCAAGGGCATCGACGTCGACTTCCCGGTCGGGAGGTTCATCTCCGTCACCGGCGTGTCCGGCTCGGGCAAGTCGACGCTCGTCAACGAGATCCTCTACAAGGCGCTCGCGAACCGGCTCAACAAGATGCGGATGAAGCCCGGCGAGCACGACGGCGTCGACGGGATCGAGTGCTTCGACAAGGTCATCGACATCGACCAGAGCCCGATCGGTCGAACGCCCCGCTCCAACCCGGCCACCTACACCGACCTCTTCACGCACGTGCGCGAGCTCTACTCGCTGACTCCCGAGGCCAAGGTGCGCGGCTACAAGCCGGGCCGCTTCTCGTTCAACGTCCGCGGCGGCCGCTGCGAGGCGTGCAAGGGCGACGGGACGATCAAGATCGAGATGCACTTCCTCCCCGACGTCTACGTCCCGTGCGAGACGTGTCACGGCAAGCGCTACAACCGCGAGACGCTCGAGGTGCGCTTCAAGGGGAAGTCGATCTCCGACGTGCTCGAGATGTCGGTCGAGGAGGCGCTCGAGTTCTTCGCGAAGATCCCGAAGATCCGACGGCGCCTGCAGACGCTGCACGACGTCGGGTCTCGACTACATCAAGCTCGGGCAGCCGGCGACGACACTCTCGGGCGGTGAGGCGCAGCGTGTGAAGCTCGCCGCCGAGCTCTCGAAGGTTGCGACGGGGAAGACGCTCTACATCCTCGACGAGCCGACGACCGGCCTCCACTTCGCCGACATCGAGAAGCTCCTCGAGGTGCTGCAGCGGCTCGTCGACGCGGGGAACACCGTCCTCGTCATCGAGCACAACCTCGACGTCATCAAGCAGGCGGACTGGATCGTCGACCTCGGCCCCGAGGGCGGCGACGACGGCGGCGAGGTCATCGCGACGGGAACTCCTGAGGACATCGCGGAGATCGAAGAGTCGGCGACGGGGCAGTTCCTCCGCGGCGTGCTCGCGGAGCGCGCGGCCGCGGCTGCTTAGCGCGTTCTAGGCCGGGATCTCGGCGCCCTTGTGCGCCGTGGAGTCGAGCCGTTCGAGCCACGGCCGCGCCTCGAGGCGCTCGAAGATCTCGCGTGCCTCGTCGAGCGACTCGGCGTCTCCTGTGAGCTCGCCGTGCTCGAGCAGCGTGACCGCGAGCCAGAACGGAATCCCGAGCTCGCGGAAGCGCTTCGCGGTGGCCTCGAAGAGTTCGCCCGCAGCCTCGTCGGAGCCCGCGAGCCGCGCGCGGAAGCGGAGAGCCTGCGCGCCCAGGTACGGCGAACGGAGGCCCGTCGGTACCGCCTCGACCGACTCCACGAGCTCCGTTGCCCTCACTCCGTCGCCGAGCGCGAGACACGCCTCGATCGCCTCGACCAGCCCTTGCTTGATGGCCTGGTGCGACTCGCTGCGGTCGCGTGAGATCTCGGATGCCTCGACTCCGAGGCTCACAGCATCGTCGAGGTGACCTTCGGCCCGCGCGAACGCTGCTGATCCGGCGAGAAAGATCATCCGGTTCTGGAGGTCGGCTGAGTCTCGAAGCGGCTCGAAGACCGAGAGCAGACGGGCCGCGTCGTCCCGCTGACCCCGATGCACGAACACCTCGAGAACCGAGCTCCCGAAGCTGAGGGTCATCGCATCGAGGAACCTCTCTTCGGGAACCTGGGCGTACACCTCGAGCGCCTGATCCCAGCGCCCGAGCATGAAGAGCGGGTAGCTGATCTCCGAGAGGACGCCCCACTCGCCGGTTCGGGATCCACGACGACGAGAGATGGCCAGGGCGTCGTCGAGGTACGTCAGCGCCTCCTCGTACCGGTCGAGCCGGAATGCGAGGTCAGAGAGGTTGAACAGCGCGTGGTACTCCATGTCGTGAAGGCCGTGCTCGCGCGCGATCGACAGGCACTGCTTGAGGAGTGCCATCGACTGCTGCGGCCGCGTTCCGTGCTGGACGAGCGACATCGCCGCGAACGCGCGCGCGAGTGCTCGGGGTCACCGAGCGCCTCCGCGAGCTCGATCGCGAGCTCGGCCATCGGCAGCGCCTTCTCGTACTCCCCGACGAAGAAGTAGCCCTGCGCGAGACGGCCCGCAAGCACTGCGCGCTCGGGGCCGGGTTCGTACGCCTCGAGCGCTTCGAACGCACCCTCGGCGCGAGCGACGGCCTGGTCCCACTTGTCCAGGTTTGCCTCGATCGCGGCGAGCCGGCCGGAGACGCGAGCGGCCGACAGGACGTCATCAGCGGACTCGTAGAGGGCGATCGCATCGCCGAGCAATCGCTCCGCCGTCACGGGCTCGGCCGTGTAGAAGCCGAGCCACCCGGCCCGGTCGAGGAGCGCCGCTCGCTCGCGCAGGTCCTCCGTGAGCTCGGCCGCCCGCTCGAGGTAGCGGAGCGCTTCGCCCGCCGCCCCGAGGGACTCGGCCCGCTCGCCGGCGCGAACGAGCGCAGCCTGTGCTCTTGCCTTGACCGCGGCCGCGTCGTCGGCGTCCGGCTGTGCCGAATATGCATCGAGGTAGTGGGACGCGACGACCTCGGCCATCTCCTCCTCGCCCGCGAAGGCGCTCTCGAGATACGTGGCCGCGGCCAGGTGCCGGCTCCGGCGCTCGCGCTTCGACAGGGTCTCGTACGCGACGTGCCGAACGAGGTCTTGCAGGAAGCCGTACTGCCCGTGCTCGGGTGACGTCGGATCGGCCTGGACGCCGAGGACCTCCTTCCGCACGAGTGATCGAAGGAGCGGCTCGAGCTCGCTGGACGAGACCCCGGAGACGGCCTCCAGGGCGTCGCGCGTGAACGTCTTCCCGAGAACCGCTGCGTCCTGCAGGAGCTGGCGCTCCTCAGCCGGGAGTCCATCGAGGCGCGACGCGACGAGCCCGTGCAGCGTCTCCGGCACCTCGAGGGACGGGATCTCTCCGGTCGGGCGATAGATCGATCCCTCCTGCGCCAGCAGCCCTCGATCGAGGAGCATGCGGATGGTCTCGACCGCATACAGGGGCACTCCCTCTGCCCGCGCGAGGATCTGGGACCGCAACTCGTCCGGAAGCCCCGGCACGAAGCCGTCGAGGAGCTCGATCATCGCCTCCTCGGAGAGCGGGTCGAGGTGGAGTGACGTGAAGTTGCGGTGCCCCGCGCCCCAGCCGGGGCGCCGCTCCATGAGCTCGGGTCGCGCGAGGGTGAGAACGAGGAGCGCGCTCCCTCGCGACCACTCGAGGAGGTACTCGACGAAGTCGAGGAGGCTCGCGTCGGCCCACTGCAGGTCCTCGAACACGAGCACGGTCGGATAGGTGTCGGCGAGCCGCTCGAAGAACAGGCGCCAGGCGGCGAAGAGATCGTGGCGTTCGTGTGACGTCTCTTCCGCCGAGCTGCCGACGAGCTGGGCGAGCTTCGGCTCGACGAACGCCCTCTCGGTCGCGTCGAGAAGGTGCTCGTCGAGGGTTGCCTCGAGCTTCGAGCGCGCCGTCTCGTCGTCGTCGTCCTCGGAGATGCGGCAGCGCATTCGCACCATGTCCGCGAGCGCCCAGTAGGTCACGCCTTCGCCGTATGCGAGGCAGCGGCCACGATGCCAGTACACGTTGTCGACGAGCCCGTCGAAGTACTTGTAGAACTCCCAGGCCAGCCGGGACTTCCCGATGCCGGCGACTCCCATGGCGGACACGAGATGGGCCGTGTGCTCGTCGGCCGTCGTGTGGAAGAGCTCCTTGACCATGCGGAGCTCGCGATCGCGTCCCACGAACGGAGGCTCGAGTCCCGTCGACTTGAGGGCGCCTTGCCTGCCCGAGACGACGCGCACGCGCTCGGTGGAGCACAACGGGCTCCTCCTTCCCCTTCAGCTCGTGCGCTCCGGCGTCCTCGTAGGCGACCGTGAGCTCCGATGCTCGCTTCGTCGACTCGCCGACGAGCACCGTTCCGGGCGTGGCCGCAGACTGGATCCGCGCAGCGGTGTTCACGAGGTCGCCCGCGACCATGCCCTGCCCCTCGGCGCCGAGAGTCACCGCCGCCTCGCCGGTGAGGACGCCGGCCCGGGCGGCGAGGTCGGAAGCGCCGATCTCGTCTCCCAGCGCCGAGACCGCGGCGACGAGGTCGAGTGCCGCGCGCACGGCGCGCTCGGCGTCGTCCTCGGTCGCCGTCGGCGTCCCCCAGACGGCCATGACCGCGTCTCCGATGAACTTCTCGACGGTGCCGCCGTAGAGCTCGATCAGCCGCCGCGACGTGTCGAAGTAGCGCGAGAGGAGCTCGCGCACGTCCTCGGAGTCGCGGCTCTCCGAGAGCGCCGTGAAGCCGACGAGGTCGGCGAAGAGCACGGACACGAGCCGGCGCTCGGCCGCGGGGGCGCTTGAGGCGAGTCGCGGCGGGTGTCGCCGCGGCTCCAGTGAGCGTCGCTCCGCACTCTCCGCAGAACTTCTCGCCCGGCTCGTTCGCGGCGCCACAGGACGGGCACGCGCTCGCGAGCGCGGTGCCGCACTCGGAGCAGAACTTGCGACCCTCGCGGTTCTCGGTGCCGCAGCTCGGGCAGGTCATGCGGGCACCTCAGCGCCCGTCGGCACGGTGGCGTCGAGCGCGCTCGAGCCACGGCGCGCGCCTCGAGCCGCTCGAAGATCTCGCGCGCCTCGGCGAGCGACTCCTCGTCGTCCCGTGAGCTCTCCATGCTCGAGCAGCGTGACCGCGAGCCAGAAGGGGATGCCGATCTCACGGAACCGTTCGGCAGCCGCGTCGAGCTCTGCTGGATCGCCGGCGAGCCGCCCGCGGAAGCGGTGCATGTGTGCATCGAGGAACGGCGGCCGGCGCCCCGGTGGGATCGCATCGAGCTGTACCAGCAGCTGCTCAGCCGTCTCGCGGTCGTCGATCGCGACAGCGGCTTCGAGTGCCTCCACCAGGCCCTGCTCGATGGCCTGGTGCGAGATGCCGAGACTCTCTTGCCCCTCCTCGACCTTGCGCCCCGTATCGAGGGCTTCGCGCAGACGACCCGCCGCGCGCTCGAGTGCCGCGGTCGCGCCGAAGAAGCAGACGCGCTCCTGCACGTCGGAGGATTCTTCGAGGCCTGAGAAGAGCGAGTACAGACGCTGCGCCTCGGACGGATCGCCGCGCTGGAGATGGATCTCGAGCGGGCCCGTGAGCAGGCTCAAGAACATCCCGCCCGAGCGCGTCTGCTCCTCAGTCAGCTCGTTCGTGACGGAGAGCGCCTCGTCCCAGCGTCCGAGCATGAACAGGGCATACGTCCGCTCGGCGAGGATCGACCACTCCTGCGGCCTGTTTCCCATCCTCCTCGCGAGCGCCAGCGCGTCGTTGAGATATTCGAGCGCGTCTTCGTACCGGTCGCGATGGAACGAGTGGTCCGAGAGGAGGAAGTACGCGCTGCCCGCCTGTTCTGCGAGACCGTGCTCGAGGGCGATCGCGAGCTGCTGCTTGAACAGCGCGGTGGTTTCCTCCGTGTGTCCGCGACTGTGCGCAACCCATGCCTTCGCGCCGAGCGCGAGCGCCAACGCCTCCGGGTAGCGGTAGGCCTCGGCGAGGTCGAGCGCCAGCTCTGCCCGCTCGGTCGCCCGGTCGAGATCGCCGGCGCTGAAGTACGCGTTTGCCAGCCGTCCTGCGAGGAGCGCGAGATCTTCGTCCGGCTCGTCGTCAGAGATGACGTCGAATGCGCGCTCCATCCGAGCGAGCCCTTCGTCGAGCCTGCCGGTGAAGCGCTCGACTCGGGCGAGCCGAGTCGAGATGCGGGCGGCAGCGTGCGTGTCGCCCTGGCTCTCGTAAAGCGAGAGCGACTCCTCGAGGAGGCGTCTCGCAGCGTCCGGATCCGCGGCACGCACAGCCATCTCGCCCGACTTGCCGAGGAGCACAGCTCTCTCGGACGGATCGTCCGTGAGGTCCGCCGCGTGCTCGAAGTACCGCTGGGCCTCGGCAGCCGCGGCGAGCGACTCGGCGCGCTCTCCGGCGCGCACGACCATGGCTTGCGCCTTGCTCTTGATCTCTGCGGCGTCTTCTGCGTCGGGTGCGGCATCGTAAGCGGCGAGGTAGTGCGACGCGATGACCTCGACGACTTCTTCCTCGTCCTCCGCGAATGCAGCGCTCAGGTGAACGGCGGCGGCGAGGTGCCGGGCGCGACGTTCCTTCTTCGAGAGCGTCTCGTAGGCGACGTGGCGCACGAGGTCCTGGAGGAAGCCGTACTGGCCGTGCTCGGGCGAGCGCGGGTCGGCCTGCACGCCGAGCACCTCCTTGCGCGCGAGGGCGGTGAGCAGCGGCTCGAGCTCGACGTCGGAGCCTGCGAGCGCGGCCGAGCGCGTCTCTCGTGAAGGTCTTGCCGAGCACCGCCCCGTCCTGGAGCAGCCGCCGCTCCTCCGCGGAGAGGCCGTCGAGCCGCGCAGCGATGAGGGCGTGCAGCGTCTCCGGCACCTCGAGCGCTTCGATCTCGCCGGTCGACCTGTACGCAGCGCCCTCCTGGACGAGCAGGCCGCGGTCGAGCAGCATCCGCACCGTCTCGACCGCGTAGAGCGGGATGCCTTCGGCGCGCGCGAGGATTCGGTCGCGGACCTCCGAGGGAAGCCCCGGCACGAGGCCGGCCAGGAGCTCCTCCATCGCCTGCGACGAGAGCGGCTCCAGGTAGAGCGACGTGAAGCTCCGCTGCCCGGCGCCCCAGGTCGGCCGCCGCTCGAGCAGCTCCGGCCGGGCGAGCGTGACGACGAAGATCGGGTGGTTCCGCGACCAGTCGAGCAGGTACTCGACGAAGTCGAGCAGGCTCGCGTCCGCCCACTGCATGTCCTCGAAGGCGAGCACGGTCGGATAGCTCTCGGCCAGGCGCTCGAAGAAGAGGCGCCAGGCGGCGAAGAGGTCCTGCTGGTCGCGCGCCTGGTGCTCCGCCAGCCCGAGCAGATGCGCGAGCCGCGGCTCGACGAAGTCGCGCTCCTCGGCGTCGAGGATGTGCTCCTCGAGCGTGGCGTGCAGCTTGGCCAGCGCGGACGCCGGCTCCTCGTCCTCGGAGATCCGGCAGCGCATGCGCACCATGTCCGCGAGAGCCCAGTACGTCACGCCCTCGCCGTAGGAGAGGCAGCGTCCGCGGTGCCAGTAGATGGTCTCGGCGATGCCGTCGAAGTACTTGTAGAACTCCCACGCCAGCCGCGACTTGCCGATGCCGGCGATACCGGTCACCGAGACGAGGTGTGCCTTCCTTTCCTCGGCGCAGCCGTGGAAGAGATCCTTGATCTGCCGCAGCTCGCGGTCGCGCCCGACGAACGGCGCCTCGAGCCCCTGGGACTTGAGAGAGCCGCGCAACCCGGAGACGACGCGCTGCGCCTTCCAGAGCGGCGTGAGTCCTTCCTTGCCCTTGAGCTCGAACGATCCGGCGTCCTCGTAGACGATCGTCTGCTCCGTCGAGCGCCGCGTCGACTCGCCGACGAACACCGTGCCCGGGCTCGGCCGCCGACTGCACGCGCGAGGCGGTGTTGACGAGATCGCCGGCGACCATGCCCTGCCCCTCGGCGCCGATCGTGACGGCGGCCTCGCCGGTGAGGACTCCGGCTCGCGCGCGTAGCTCGGGCGCGCCGACCTCGTCGCCGAGTGCGGAAACGGCTGCGACGAGGTCGAGAGCCGCGCGCACGGCGCGCTCGGCGTCGTCCTCGGTCGCGGTCGGCGTCCCCCAGACGGCCATGACGGCGTCGCCGATGAACTTCTCGACCGTGCCGCCGTAGAGCTCGATCAGCCGCCGCGACGTGTCGAAGTAGCGCGAGAGGAGCTCGCGCACCTCCTCGGCGTCGCGGCTCTCCGAGAGCGTCGTGAAGCCGACGAGGTCGGCGAAGAGGACGGAGACGAGGCGGCGCTCGGCGGCGGGAGCCGCTGCCGGTGCCGAAGCGGTCGGCTGAGGCCGTTGCAGCGCCGAGGGCTGCGCCGCACTCCCCGCAGAACTTCACCGCCGGCGGATTCGCCGTTCCGCACGATGGGCACGCCTGCGAGAGCGCGCTTCCGCACTCGCCGCAGAACTTCCGGCCGGGTTCGTTCGCCGACCCACAGGACGTGCAGGTGACGACCTCGGTCACGTGTTCACTCTATTGCGACCCCGAGGGCCGCTCAATCGACCGCGGTACGCTCCAGCCCATGGCGTCGGAAGCGGCTGGATCGCACGAGGAGCTCCGTCCCGAGCGGGCGTGGTGGCTGCGCGTCCTCGCGGTCCTCCTGAGCCCCGGCTCGGTCTTCTTCGCGCTGCGCGAGGACGACGAGGACGACGTCGCCGCCCGCTCCGAGCCGCTCCTGCTCGTGATCTGGCTCGCGGGCATCGCCGCCGTGCTCGCGACGCCGACCGCCGCCGACATCCTCGACGACCCGGAGTACGACAGCGTCCTGCTCGCGATCTGGGCCTTCATCGCCGGCGGTCTCTACGGCGTCGTCGGCTACTTCGTCCTCGGCTTCTCGCTCTACTTCGGCGTTCGCCTGCTCGGGAGCCTCGGCGCCTTTCGACGCGCGCGGCAGACGGTCGGGTTCGCGCTCGTCCCGCTGGCGGCGTCGCTCCTGCTCGTGCTTCCGCTCCGGCTCGCGATCTACGGCGGCGACACGTTCCGCGGAGGCGGTGCCGACGAAGGGACCGGGGAGCGCGTCCTGCTCGCGCTTCAGCTCGCGTTCGTCGCCTGGTCGCTCGTGCTCCTCGTCATCGGCGTCCGCGTCACGCACGGCTGGAGCTGGCTGCGCTCGCTCGGCGCCGTCGGCGCCGCAGCCGCGCTCCTAGCCGCGATGGTCGGCGTGTTCATGATGATCTGAGGCGGCCGCCTCGAAGAGCGCGAGCTCCTCGTCGGGCATCGCGTACGTGTGCTGCTCCTCCGGGAAGCGACGCTCGCGGACGTCCGCCGCGTACTCGGCGAGCGCGGCGCGGATCGTGTCGCCGATCTCCGCGTAGCGCTTCACGAAGCGCGCGGCCCGGCCCTCGTAGAGGCCGAGGATGTCGTGCCAGACGAGCACCTGGCCGTCGCAGTCCGGGCCCGGCGCCGATGCCGATCGTCGGGATCGTGAGATCGCGCGTGATCCGTGCGGCGACCGGCGCGGGCACGGCCTCGAGCACGAGCGAGAAGCACCCGGCCGCCTCGAGCGCGCGCGCGTCGTCGTAGAGCCGGAGCGCCTTCTCGGCCGAGCGGCCCTGCGCCTTGAAGCCGCCGAGCATCGTCGCGGACTGCGGCGTCAGGCCCGAGGTGGCCCATGACCGGGATGCCCGCGTCGACGATCGCGCGGACGCGCGAGAGCATCGTCCCTGCGCCCTCGAGCTTGACCGCGTCGGCACCCGCCTCCTTGACGAAGCGGATCGCGTTTCGAGCGGCGTCCTCGTCCGAGACCTGGAACGAGCCGAACGGCATGTCCGCGATCACGAGCGGGCGCCTCGCGCCGCGCGTGACCGCGCGCGTGAGGATGAGCATCTCCTCCATCGTCGCGGGCACCGTCGAGTCGTGGCCGAGCACGGTCATCGCCGCCGAGTCGCCGACGAGCACGAGGTCGGCGCCGGCCTCGTCGGCGAGACGACCGCCGGGCGCGTCGTACGCGGTCACCATGACGATCGGCTGGCGACGTGCCTTCATCTCGGGCAGCTCGGTGATCGGGAGCTTTCCCGGCGCGGGCGTCGCGGGTGCGGGCTTCTGCGGGCGAATGCTCATTCGGTGTCTCCTTCCAGTGGGACGTTGTCGATGAGGCGGGTCGAGCCGACGCGGACGGCGCCGGCGAGCACGGGTGGGTCGAAGTCGGCGACCTCGACGTAGTCGACCTCGAGACCGTTCGCGTCCTGCGAGTTGCGCGAGCGCGGCGTCGCGATCGCGGGTCGCGAG
The DNA here is from genome assembly GCA_963709715.1 of uncultured Gaiellaceae bacterium. GTDB lineage: Bacteria > Actinomycetota > Thermoleophilia > Gaiellales > Gaiellaceae > GMQP-bins7. The sequence goes on along the minus strand of CAVPXQ010000003.1, from coordinate 61,031 downwards.
CGCGCGGGGGAGAGCGAGCGCTGCGGCTCGCTCCGCCGGCGAGAGGAGCGCGTTGCGCGACGAGAGCGCGAGCCCGTCGGCGTCGCGGACGGTCGGGACGACGCGCAGCTCGACCTCGAGCGCAAGGTCGCGGATCATCCGCCGGATCACCTCGACCTGCTGGGCGTCCTTCTGGCCGAAGTACGCACGCGGTCGGGCGGACGACGGTGAAGAGCTTGAGGACGACCGTCGCGACGCCGCGGAAGTGGCCCGGTCGAAACGGCCCTCGAGGATCGCGCCGAGCTCCGTCACGTCGACCCACGTCTGGAAGCCGGGCGGGTACATCTCCTCGGCCGACGGCGCGAAGACGACGTCGACGCCGGCCTCGCGGGCGAGCTCGAGATCGCGGTCCTCGTCGCGCGGGTAGCGCGCGAGGTCCGACGCGTCGCCGAACTGCGCCGGGTTGACGAAGAGGCTCATGACGACCGTGTCGTTCTCGGCGCGTGCGGCGCGCAGGAGCGCGAGGTGGCCCTCGTGGAGCGAGCCCATCGTCGGCACGAGCCCGATCGAGCCGGTCGCGCTTGCGAGCCGAGCGCGGCGCGTGCCTCAGCGATCGTCCGCGACGACCTTCACGCCGGAACCTCCGCAGGGTCGCGGCCGGCGATGCGCGCGGTCGCGGCCGCGAGCACGAGGTAGAGCTCCTCGAGCTCGGGTCGCTCGGCGCGGATGACCGCGAGGTGCCGCTCGACCGTCTCCCAGTCGCCGCGCGCGATCGGGCCGGTCAGCTCGAAGCCCGTGTCCATGACTCCGCGGATGAGCGGGTCGAGCGCCTCCGGCGGCGCTCCGGCCGCCTCGAGCAGCGAGCGCGCGGCGGCGCGCAGCGTGACGAGGTAGTTCGAGGCCATCGCCGCGCCGGCGTGGTAGGCGGCGCGCGCGTCGTCGGCGAGCTCGAACGGACGGAGCCCGAGCGTCTCGGCGAGCCACCAGCCGATCGCGCGCGCCTCGTCGGTCTCCGCGGTCACCGCTCCCCAGGCGCCGTCGAGCTGCTCCGGGCCGACGCGCCTTCGAGAACGATCTGCAGCGGATGGAGCCCGAAGCGGCGGACGTGCGGGTCGAGCGCGGCGAGCGGCGTCGCGCCGCTGACGTGTGCGACCCACGGCCCGAGCGGAGTCTCCGCCGCGACGTCGGCGATCGCGCGGTCGGGGACGCAGAGGAGGACGAGCTCCGGGTCGAGCGGCGTCGAGCGTCGACGCCGCGCTCCGCGAGCCGGGCGCTCACCGCCGAGCCGACGCGCCCGCGCGCGCCCACGATTCGAATTCTCTCGATCATGTCGTGTGCTCCAGTTCCCGTTCGGGATACCGGGCAGCCGAGAGTGTGCCACGCGCGTGCTACCTCTCGGCAAGGCGCGCCTCGAGGTGAGCGCGCACGGCGGGCCACTCGTCGTCGGTCACGCTGTACCAGGCGCTGTCGCGGTTCTCGCCGTCGCGGACGAGCATGTGCTTGCGATGGATGCCCTCGAACGTCGCGCCGAGCGCCTCGAGCGCGCGGCACGAGCGCTCGTTCTGATGCATCCGTCTTCCACTCGACGCGCCGGCAGCCCCAGACGTCGAAGGCGTGCGCCAGCTGGAGGAGCTTCGCCTCGACGTTCACGCCCGTGCCCCAGGCCGACGGGTGGAGCCAGGTCCAGCCGATCTCGACGGAGCCGTGCTCGGGCCGGAGCGCGAGGAACCGCGTCGACCCGACGATCTCGTCGGCCACGGACGCGTCACGAGCGGGATCTCGGTTCCCGCCGTCGGAGGCGTCCAGTCGCCTGCCCGACGAACGCGCGCCACTCCGTCGCGGGTCTGCGGCTGCGACGACGCTCAGCCAGCGCCAGGTCCGCGGGTCGCGCGAGGCGAGCCAGAGCCCGTCCTCGTGCTCGGGCCGAAGCGGCTCGAGCCGCACGATGCGCCCCTCGAGCGTCGGTGCTGTCCACGTCGCCACGGCTCGCGACAGTACACTCGGCGCGTGCCGATCTACGAGTACGCGTGCATGGAGTGCGAGTCGCACTTCGAGGAGCTCGTCCGCTCGAGCGACCAGGCCGTGACGTGCCCCGAGTGCGGCGCGGCGAAGGTGCTGAAGCAGCTCTCGAGCTTCGCCGTGCACGGCGCCTCGTCGAAGCCGGTCTTCAGCGGCCCGTCGGGCGGCGGCGGCGGCTGCTGCGGCGGCTCCTGCGGCTGCGGCCACTGACACAGCAGCTCCCGTTCGAGGCGTCGTCGCGGGACATCCGCGCAGCGGCGTAGACTGGCGTTCCGATGGACGCCGTCGAGCGCGCCGCCGCGCTTCGAGGCACGCGGAGGAGACCGCCAGGTGCACGCGCTGCGCGCTCTCGCAGGGGCGCACCCAGGTCGTGTTCGGCTCGGGAAGCCCGGACGCCGACCTGATGTTCGTCGGCGAGGCGCCCGGGTTCCACGAGGACCAGCAGGGCGTCCCGTTCGTCGGGCCAGGCCGGCAAGCTCCTCGACAAGCTGCTCGGCGGGATCGGGCTGACGCGCGCCGACGTGTTCGTCGCGAATGTCCTCAAGTGCCGGCCTCCGGGCAACCGCGATCCGCTCCCGGAGGAGATCGCCGCGTGCGAGCCGCACCTCTTCCGCCAGATCGAGCTGCATCGAGCCGAAGCTCGTCGCGACGCTCGGCAACTTCGCGACGAAGCTCCTCTCCGGGAAGCCTGCGGGCATCACGAAGGTGCACGGGTACGAGCAGGAGGTCACGCTCGGGTCCGCGCACGGTCTTGCTCTATCCGCTCTTCCATCCCGCCGCCGCGCTCTACACGCCGTCGATGCTGAAGGTGCTCGAGCGAGGACTTCGCGCGCATCCCGGCGCTGCTCGAGCGGCCGCTCGAGGCACCGGCTCCTCGCGAGTGAGCCGGTGGCAGGCCGCCACGGAGCCCGAGCCCGAGTCGGTTCAGCTCGGCCTCTTCTGAGTGGCTCGAGGCGAGCTCGCCAGCGCCTCGGCGGGCGAGACGGAGCGCGATCGCCGGCTTGCTCGCGGCACGCCTCGAGCCGTGGCGACGTCGTGACCGTCTCGGGTGAGCTCGGAACCGGCGAAGACGACCTTCGTCCGCGGGGCCTGCCGTGCGCTCGGCGTCACGTCGCCGGTGACGAGCCCGACGTTCACGATCGGCCATCGCTACGCGGGACGGTCGCCGTCTCGCATCTCGACCTCTACCGGTTCACGACCGTGTCGCCGGCCGAGTGGGCCGATCTCGAGCCGTACTTCGACGACGCGATCGTGTTCGTCGAGTGGCCCGAGGCCGGCGCGTCGGCGCTTCCGCCGGCGCGTCTCGACGTGACGCTCGAGCACGCTGGTGGTGATCGACGACGGATCACGCTCGCCGCCGCCGAGGAGACGCTGCTACAAGGCATCGCGTAGATGCTCGTCCTCGCCTTCGACACCGCGACCGACGTCGCGACCAGCGCCCTTGTCGACGACGGCCGTGTGCTCGGCGAGCGCGTCGGGATTGCGCGCAACGTGCTCGCGGACGTCGATGCCCTGCTGTCGGCTGCCGGCTTGCGCCCGTGGACCTCGACGCGCTCGTCGTCGGCACCGGCCCGGGGAGCTTCACGAGCACGCGAATCGGCCTCGCGGTCGCGCGCGGTCTCGCGCTCGCGCTCGACATTCCCGGAGCGGGCGTGTCGACGCTGGCGGCGCTCGGGCCGCCGACCCGAGGCGCTATCCGGTCATCGACGCGCGGCGACGCGAGGTGTTCGTCGAGGGGCCGCGTGCCGTCGCGCCGGACGACCTCGAGCTCGAGCCGGGAACGGTCTGCATCGGAAGCGGCGCGGTTCGCTACCGCGGCGACGTTCGAGGGCAAGGGCGCGGTCGTCCCGCCGGACGACGACGCACGGCACGTCCCGCACGCTCGCTTCCACGCGTCGCTCGCGGCCGACCTCGGGCCGGTCGACGCGATCGAGCCGCTCTACGTGCGCGCTCCCGACGCGGAGGCGACGCTCGCGTGAACGTCGAGCTGCGGCGCCTCGAGCCGGGCGATCTCGACGTCGTCGAGGCGATCGAGCGCGAGTCGTATCCGACGCCGTGGTCGCGCTCGATGTTCGACGCCGAGCTCCGCAAGCCGAGCTCGCTCGCGCTCGGCGCGTTCGGACGAGGACGGCGTGCTCGTCGGGTACGCGTTCGTCTCGCGCTACGTCGACGCGTGGCACGTGATGAACATCGCAGTCGCCGACGCGTTCCGCCGGCGCGGGATTGCGTCCGCGCTCCTCGAGCGGCTCTTCGACGTGACCGAGACGGACCCGCAGCGCGGGTACACGCTCGAGGTGCGCGTCTCGAACGTCGGGGCGATCCAGCTCTACGAGCAGCTGGGCTTCGAGGCGCGCGGGATCCGTCGCGGCTACTACACGGACAACCGCGAGGACGCGCTCATCATGTGGCGCGAGCCCAGCTCGTCCGAGCAGGCGTCGTGATCCTCGGTATCGAGACGTCGTGCGACGAGACCGCGGCCGCGGTCGTGTCGGCCGACGGGCGCGTGCTGTCGTCGGTCGTGTCGTCGCAGGCCGACCTCCACGCGCGCTTCGGCGGTGTCGTCCCCGAGGTCGCATCGCGTCGCCACCTCGAGCTCGTGGCGCCGGTCGTTCGGGCGGCGCTCGAGTCGGCGGACGAGCCGCTCGAGCGCCGTCGAGCGCGTCGCCGTCACGCAGGGCCCAGGGCTCGTCGGCGCGCTTCTCGTCGGAATCTCGGCCGCGAAGGCGCTCGCGTGGGCGAGGCGGCTGCCGCTCGTCCCCGTCGATCACCTCGAGGGGCACGTCGCGTCGCTCTACCTCGAGCCCGAACCCGCTCGAGCCCGCCGTTCACGTGCCTCCTCGCGAGCGGCGGGCACACGCTCCTGCTCGCCGTGCGCGAGCACGGGCGCTCGGAGCGGCTCGGTACGACGCTCGACGACGCGGCGGGCGAGGCGTTCGACAAGGGCGCCCGACTCCTTGGGCTCGGCTATCCGGGCGGCGCCGCGATCGATCGGCTCGCGCGGGCCGGCGATCCCGAGGCGTTCGACTTCCCGGTCGCGCGCGTGCCGGGGCTCGATTTCTCCTTCTCGGGGCTCAAGACGTCGCTCCTGTACACGGTGCGCGACCTCGGGCCCGACGAGACCGAGCGCCGTGCGGCCGACCTCGCGGCGTCGTACCAGCGCGCGATCGTGCGCGCGCTCGTGCAGCGGCTGCGCGAGGCGGCAGACGTCGATCGGGCCTGGAGCGAATTGCGGTCGTCGGCGGTGTCGCGGCGAACTCGGAGCTCCGCGCCGCCCTGCCCGACGCGACATTCGCCCCGCTCGAGCTCTGCACGGACAACGCGGCGATGATCGCGTCGTGCGCGCGTTTCGTCGAGGCTCGCTTCCGTACCCTCGCTACCTTGCGCTCGATGCGTACGCGTCGCTCGCGTAGCGCCGTGCACTGGCGGCAGCGTCGCTGCCGTGCTGGTGCTCCTCCTCGGCGTCGACCGGTCGCGCGTGCGCAGGAGGAGCCGTCGACGTCGATCGACGAGGCCGGCTGGCAGGGCGTGCTCGGCGTTCGTGCGGCCGTGTCGACCGCGCAGCGCTACGTCGTCCTCCTGAAGCCCCCTTCGCTCGCGGCGCGGGTGCGGGCCGCGGGCGGCGAGGCGACGGAGAAGGCCCAGATGGCGGCGTGGACGGCCGCCGCGGTGGCACAGCAGGAGCAGTTCCTCGCACGGCTCGCGGCAGTCGGCGCACGCATCGCACCCGAGTACCGCTACACGAGGGTCGTCAACGGGTTCTCGGCGCGGCTCGACCCGACGTCGCTGTCGCTCCTCGATCGTGACCGCGAGGTCACGGGCGTCTTCCCCGTCCGGATCGCGTACCCGGCCCAGACGACCGACGAAGACGGCGTCCTTCCGGCGGCGGTCGTCGGACCTGGAGGTCGCCGGTCTCGACGGCACCGGAGTGACCGTCGCGCTCCTCGACACGGGCGTCGACCCGTCGCATCCGTACCTCCGTGGACCGCGTGCTCTCGGGTGTCGACGTGCTCAATCCCGGGAGCGGAGGGGTCGCACAGCCGCATCCGACGATTCCGGGGCGCCCGGAGCGTCACGCAACGGAGCTCGCGGGGATCATCGCCGGGCACGGAGGGGCCAGGGGGCTTCACGGCATCGCGCCGGGAGCGTCGATCCTCCCCGTCCGCGTCGGAGGCTGGCAGGCGAACTCCGAGGGCGGCTACAGCGTGTACTCGCGCACCGACCAGATCCTGGCCGGGCTCGAGGCGGCAGTCGATCCGAACGACGACGGCGACACGCACGACGCCGCGCGCATCGCGCTGATCGGGATGGTGGAGCCGTACGCCGCGTTCGCCGAGGGCCCGCTGCCTCGCGGGATCGAGGGTGCGGCCGAGCTCGACATGCTCACGATCGTCCCGGCCGGGAACGACGGCAGCGCCGGCCCGGGTTACGGGAGCATCGCCGGGCCCTGGAGCTGCAGAGTCGGCCATCACGGTCGCAGCCGCCGACGGACGGGTCGCCGCGCCCACGGTCAGAGTGCAGGTGCGTGCAGGCTTGCGTGTCCTCTACGAGGACGACGTGCCGCTCGGAGGCGCACCGACCGACACCGTCACCGCCGACGTCGTGCTCGTCGACGGGCGCACCGCGGCGAAGGGGATCGGCGCGCTCTTCACCGACGACGGTGTCAGCGCCGTCGCCGGACGCACGGTGCTGCTTCCGCGCGGGGCGCTCTCGGAGGACACCGTCGAGGAGGCGGCGTCGGCGGGGGCGCTGGCCGTCGCTCGTCGACGGCCCCCTGCCGGCGGGATCGTTCAGTCTCGACGTTCCGCCCGGTGTGCCCGTCGTCGGCCTCCCGAGCTCCGCCGTTGCCGAGGCGCGCGCGATGCTCGCCGCCGGCATACCGGTGACGGTCGTCGATCGGCGACGTGCACGTCGAGCCGCGGCAGGTCGGTGGCTCGATCGCCGCGTTCTCCTCCCGCGGGCTCGTCTTCGACGCCGGCCTGAAGCCGAGCCTCGCGGCTCCCGGCGTGTCGGTACCGACGTCCGAGCCCGGTCGTGCGAACGACGGCGAGGTCCGCTTCGGGACGATCAGCGGAACGAGCGCCGCCGCGGCTGTCACCACCGGAGTCGCGGCCCTCCTCGCCGCAGGGGCGCCCCTCGCTCGATGCGCGGGGGCTCCAGGGCGTGCTGATCGGATCGGCCCAGCGCGCCGATCTCGATCCCACGGCGTCGGGTGCGGGCGTCGTCGACCTCCGCACCGCCGTTCAGCTAGAGGTGTACGCCCAGCCGTCCCTCATCTCGTTCGGGACGGCCGGGGCCGACGGTGCCGAGCAGGTGCTCACCATCACGAACATCTCGACGCGCCGCGTGTCGGTGTCGGTTGGAAGCGTTGCGATCGCGCCGAAGGGTGTCGAGATCAGCTTCGATCCAGGCCGGGTTCGCATCCGCGCCGGCCAGAGTGCGAGCGTGGTCGTCCGTGCGAACACGACCGACCTCTCGTCGGAGCCGGGTGCCGCCACCGGTGAGCTCGTGCTGCGGACGGGAGACTCGCCGGAGGTGCACGTTCCCTGGGCGGTGTCCGTACCCGGCGCAGGTCGATCTCGTCTCGAGGCTCGCCATCGCGATGACCGGCACGCGCGTGTCCGACGCCACGCCCGCCGCCCTCTCGTTCGTCGCGGGCTCCGTCACGGCGACGCCCGATCCGCAGGTGCGCGCCGTCGAGCTCATCGAGGTCGAGCTCTGGCACGGCGACGAACGCCTCGGACTCCTCGCGCGACGGCGTGAGCTCCTGCCTGGGCGCTACACCTTTGGCCTCACCGGACGTGGCTCGACGGGCGCACGACTACGCCCGCGGCACGTACACGATTCACGTGCTCGCCGATCCCCGGAGACGGCACGAGACGACAGGTGGACTCCATCGAGTACCGCGTCCGCTGAAGCCTCCTATACTCGCCCCGTCTGTTCGAGCGAGGAGGCGACTCTCGATGTCAACGGCCGCGGCGGAATCCCATCTCCGCGAGAACCCCTACGAGCTGGCGAAGTCGCAGCTTCGTCGCGTCGGCGAGATCTTCGCGCTCGACCCGAACCTGATCCGCGTCCTCTCGGGGTGCAAGAAGGCCGTCGAGGTCTCGATACCCGTTTCGATGGACGACGGGTCGACCGAGGTCTTCCAGGGATTCCGAGTCACGCACAACATCGCACGCGGGCCGTCCAAGGGCGGTATCCGCTACCACCCGGACGTCACCATCGACGAGGTCAAGGCGCTCTCGATGTGGATGACGTGGAAGTGCGCACTGATGGGGCTTCCGTTCGGAGGCGCGAAGGGCGGGGTCGTCTGCAACCCGAAGGAGCTCTCGGCTCGGTGAGCTCGAGCGGCTGACGCGGCGCTACACGAGCGAGATCATCAACGACATCGGGCCCGAGCGCGACATCCCGGCGCCGGACGTGGGCACCGACGGGCGCGTGATGGCGTGGATCTTCGACACGTACTCGATGAACAAGGGCCACTCGGTCCTCGGTGTCGTCACGGGCAAGCCGCTGTCGGTCGGCGGCTCGCTCGGCCGTGAGGAGGCGACTGCGCGCGGCGCGCTGTACTGCATCCAGGCCCTCTCGACGAAGCAGGGCAAGCGGATGAGCGAGTACTCGATCGCGATCCAGGGGTTCGGCAATGTCGGCGCCGAATCTCGCGCGCCTGCTGCACCTCGAAGGCGCGAAGGTCGTCGCGGTCTCGGACTCGCAAGGCGGTGCCCACAACCCGGCGGGTATCGACGTCGCGTCGCGCGCTCGCGCACAAGCAGGAGCACGGGACGCTGACCGGGCTCGCTGGGGCCGAGGCCGTCACCAACGAGGAGCTCGTCGAGCTTCCCTGCGACATCCTCGCGCCGTGCGCGCTCGAGCAGGTGGTCACCGACGTGAACGCCGATCGGGTCAAGGCGAGCGTCATCTGCGAGGGTGCGAACGGTCCGGTCACGCCGTCGCGCCGATGCGATCCTCGAGGACAGGGGCGTGCTCGTCCTCCCCGACGTCCTCGCGAACGCGGGCGGCGTCGTCGTCTCGTACTTCGAGTGGGTGCAGGGCCTCCAGGAGTACTTCTGGCGCGAGGACGAGGTGAACGCGAAGCTGCACGACATCGTCGCCCGTGCCTTCGAGGAGGCGTGGCAGACGCAGGAGAGCCACGGCACGAGCCTGCGCATGGCGTCGTACGGGCTCGCCGTCCAGCGCGTCGCCGAGGCGACCACCACCCGGGGTCTCTACCCGTGAAGAAAGCGGCTGCTCGGCAGCCGCTCGGAGTGAGTCAGGTGCGCGTCGTCAAGGTCTACCACGCTGCCGACTGCAGCCTCTGCGCTCGCGCGCTCGAGGTCGTCCAGAGCGCTCGCGCCGAGCTGGAGTTCGAGCTCGAGCTCGTCGACATCGGCGGTCGCCCCGAGCTCGAGGAGCGGTATCGCGAGCTCCTCCCGGTCGTCGAGGTCGACGGCGAGCAGGCGTTCACGTACTTCGTCGACGCAGACGCGCTCCGCGCAACGGCTCACCGGCTGAGCGGACGGTTCTCGCGGCGGCCTCGAGAAGGCCGCTGGCAGAATCGTGACACGTTGTCACAAACCATCGACAGGGGGAGCACGTGACTGAACGTCTGACCGTCGGAGTCGCAGCCCGCCTCAGCAGGTACCTCCAGGTCCTGACCCAGGCGAGGAAGATGGGCAAGGAGCGGATCTCGTCGCAGGAGATCTCCGAGTACACGAACATCAACGCGACGCAGATCCGACGCGACCTCTCGGCGTTCGGACGGTTCGGCAAGCGCGGGGTCGGCTACCGCACGGATGCGCTGCTCGACGAGATTCGCCTGATCCTGCGCACGCAGGGCCAGCACAACATCGCGCTGGTCGGTGCAGGACGGCTGGGAAGCGCCATTGCGAGCTCGCCGATCTTCGCCGAGCACGGGATCACCATCGCTGCCGTGTTCGACAACGACCCGGAGAAGGTCGGCGCGCGTATCGGCGACCTCAGCATCATCTCGATCGACGACGTCGCGGAGATCGCGCGCGAGCGCAACATCATCGTCGGGGTCCTTGCCGTGCCTGCCGACTCGGCGCAGGACGCCGCGGACGCGCTCATCGCCGCGGGTGCGAAGATCATCTTCAACTATTCCGAGGCCCTCCTCGACGTGCCGGCCGACGTGAACGTCCACACCTCGAACCCCGCGGTCGACCTGCTCTACGCGTTGTACTTCCACCTCGCCTGACGCCGTACGCCGCCGAGCTCCCGGCCGGCGAAGCCGGCCTCCGCGACCGGCTGACGACGCCCCTACGACGTCATGCGAACGCTTCTTGCAGGATGGGCGCGTGCGAATCCTGGTCTGGCACGGGTACCTGCTCGGGGGGACGGGGTCGAACGTCTACACCCGGCAGCTCGCGCGTGAGTGGTCACGCGCGGGGCAGGACGTCACGGTCCTCTGCCAGGAACCACATCCCGAGCGCTTCGACCTCGGCGGCGCGGCGGTCGTGAGGCCCGACGTCGGCGGTCTCCTTCCCGTCTTCGTCCTCGACAATTACGAGGGGTATCGCGTCGAGCTCCTGCAGGACTGCGGGCGGGACGAGCTCGAGGCCTGGGTCGAGTCCAATGCGGTCGCCGTGCGCGAGCATCTGCCCGCGGACATCGTGTTCTGCAACCACGTGCTCCTCGGCGGTGCCGTGGGAATGGCCGCGGGTGCGCCGTACTCGGTGAAGGCCCATGGCTCCGAGCTCGAGTATTCGATGCGTGGCCGCCCCGAGCTCGAGGCGTGGGGGCATGACGTGCTCGAGCCGGCAACCGCCGTCTTCGTCGGGTCGCAGCACATCCGCCGCGTTGTCGAGGAGGTGTGCGATCACGTCGACCGGATCCACGAGGTGCCGCCGGGCGTCGATATCGACGAGTGGCGTCCGCGAGGGCGCGACGAGGCGCTCGAGGAGCTGATCGAGCAGGCTCGCCTCGATTCGCCGAACGCCGGAAATGCCAACGAGCGTCTCCCCGACGAGGGGAACGCCGAGCGACTCGGTGCGTTCCTGGCGGACGACGCGCCCACGGTTGTCTACTTCGGCAAGCTCCTGCACAACAAGGGCGTGCACGTCCTCCTCGAAGCCCTCCGAGACCTCGACGCGCGGGCCGTGATCGTCGGGTTCGGCGACTACCGCGAGGAGCTCGAGGCGATGGCGGTCGACGGCCGCGCGCTGTTCACGGGACCGCTCGAGCACCGCCATCTCGTGCACCTGCTCGCTCTGGCCGACGCCTGCGTCGTGCCCTCGATCTTCCCGGAGGCGTTCGGCATGGTGGCCGCCGAGGCGGCAGCCGCCGGCTGCCCACCGCTCGTCGCCCGGCACTCGGGGCTCGCCGAGGTCGCCGAGGGGCTCGAGGCGGAGTACCCGGCCCACCTGCGCGAGCTCGCCTCCTTCGCGTCTGGCGACGCTGCCGAGCTCGCCGAGAAGCTCTCCCGGCTACTCACTCTGCCGGCCGTCGACCGCAGCGCGATCAGGGATGCGGCACGCCGCGCGGCTGTCGAGCGCTGGAGCTGGGCGAGCATCGCGGAGCGCATCGTCGAGCTCGGCACCGGCGGCTAGCGCCGTCTTGTCGAGCCATCGTGCAGCTGGGATGATCGAGCGAGTCGAGTGCCGAAGCGCCGTCTTGCATACGTGCTCGGGATCGCCGTCACCAGCGTTCTCTTGGCAGCGGCTGTCGTGTACCTCGTCTTGCGCGATGAGAGCGAGCCGGCGCGCGGGGAACTGATCGCGTACAGCTGCAAGGAGCCGGGGAACCCCTGGTACGCGATTTGCGTGATTCGCAGCGACGGCGCGGAGAGCCGGCGCCTGACGTCCGGTGTACCGGCCACCGACCCCGCCTGGTCGCCGGACGGCCGCAAGATCGCTTTCACGCGACGAGAGGACGTCGGAGGCAGCTACACGAAGTTCTCCGAGGACGATGTCTTCGTGATGGACTCGGACGGCGACGGGGTCCGTCAGCTAACCGAACAGCGCGAGAACCAGCACGCCGGACAGCCGGCATGGTCCCCCGACGGGCGCGAGATCGTGTTCATGCGCGGTGCCCCGGTCCCCACGGCGCTGCCGGCACGACCCGGTGAGCTCTTCGTCATGGATGCCGACGGCTCTGCGGTGCAGCCGCTGACCCGTGGCTCGCGCGACCTTCACCCCGCGTGGTCGCCCGATGGCAGAGAGATCGTTTTCACACGCGCTGTCGACCCGCCCTACGCCGGGCTCTGGGTCGTCGACGCAACCGGAGGACGCCCTCGACAGCTCACGGACGGTCCAGGCCTCGTCGACGAGTCGGCAGCCTGGTCACCCGACGGGACGCGAATCGCCTTCACGCGTACGAGGCCGGAGAGTGAGGACGACGGTGTGGCTTCCGTCTACGTCATGAGCCGAGACGGGACGGACGTGCGCGAACTGATCCGGCATCGATACTTCTCCTGCTGTACGTACGGGCTGGCGTGGTCGCCCGACGGGAGGACGATTGCGTTCGAGACGTCGCCCTCACGGCTCTGCACCGCGATTTCGCTCCTCGATGTCGCGACCGGCAGGGTCCGCCCGCTGACGTCGTGCACGAGACCACGCGAGTCGGCTTTGTCGCCCACCTGGCAGCCCGACACAACCGCAGAAGCGTCGTAATGCTTCAACTACTGTAGTGCGCCCATGGGCACCGCTCGCATGTCGCTCGCGGTCGCGGGGGAAACCAGGTTTCCCCCGCGTACCCCCTTCTTCTGGAAATCGCGGGGAACCTCCCGGTTCCCCGCACCCCTCCACACCCACGGGCAGGGAGGCGCCGCCCGTGGGTGACGAACAGCGCCTTTCGCCGGACGAGCTGATCACGCTGGCACGCGAGCAATTCGAGACTGCCACGGACTTCACCGTGGCCGTCGAGGAGGAGTTCGCGATCCTCGATCCGGAGTCGTTCGACCTCACGAACCGCTTCGAGGACGTCCAGGCTGCAGCTCGCGGCACTGCGCTCGAGCCGCACCTCGTCGGTGAGCTCATCGCCTCCGAAGTGGAGATCCGCACGGGTCGGCAGGAGACCTTCGCGGACGTCCCAGCTGCGATCGCCGAGCGGCGTTCGCAGCTGCAGGCACTCGTCGAGCCGATGGGTCTCCTGCTCGGTGCGACGGGCACGCATCCCTGGGCGGACTGGAAGAAGCAGCGCATCATCGACACGCCGCACTACCGGCGAAACGACGAGCTGCTCCGGTACGTCGTCTGGCGCAACAACACGTTCGGGTTGCACGTGCACGTCGCGATCAACGGCCCCGACCGGGCGATTGCCGTCATGGCCGGACTCCGCAACTTCCTTCCCGAGCTGCTCGCTCTCTCCGCGAGCTCACCGTTCGTCGAAGGCGTGAACTCGGGGCTGCACTCCGCCCGGACGCAGATCTTCACGCGCTTCTTCCCGCGCTGCGGCGTCCCGGACGCGTTCACGTCGTGGGCCGAGTACGAGGGCTTCGTGCGCTTCCTGTACGACACCGGCTCGATCACGGAGCACACGCAGCTCTGGTGGAGCGTCCGGCCGCACCTCGCGTTTCCGACCGTCGAGATCCGGATCTGCGACGGCCAGCCCGAGGTCGCCGAGTCGCAGTCACTCGCAGCTCTGGCCGCGTCGCTCGCCGTCCGGATCGCACGTGCCTACGACGAGGGCCGGCCGGTCGAGCCGCTCCCACACCGATTGATCGAGGAGAACTTCTGGCGAGCCATCCGCTGGGGCCTGCCGGGGGAGCTCATCGACTTCGAGCGAGGCGAGGCGATCCCGGCCCGGCAGCGGCTCGAGGAGCTGATCGAGTGGGTGCAGCCGGCCGCGGAGGAGATCGGCGCCGCGCCGTACCTCGCGATCCCCGAGCGGAACGCGGCCGAGCGACAGATCGAGCGCGTCGAGGACGGTGCGTCACTCGAGGAGATCTACGCGGAACAGGTTCGCGCGACGGAGAAGATCGGTGGCTGAGGAGGGCGGTGTCCCGACCGAGGAAGAGCTCCGCGAGGCGCTCGAGCGGATCCGGGTCTCCGACATCCTCGTCAACGCTCTCTCGGTCGCAGCATCGATCGGATTCAGCCGTCTCCCTCCGGAGACGCGCGACCTCGAAGAGGTGAAGCTCGCGATCGAGTCGCTCCGGGCGCTCGACCCGGTGCTGCGCGACGGGGGCGTCGACGACGAGGTCGTCCGCGACCTCGAGCAGGCGCGCACGAATCTGCAGCTCGCGTACGCGAAGGCGGTCTCGGAAGCGAGCGACGGCGGCTGACCTCCGGGCGAACTGCCTGCTTGTGATAGATAATCCGCCGCGCCGGAGCCACTCGGCGCTCACTTTGTGATGGGCAGGAGAACCGGAGGGAAATGGACTTCTTCGTAGATCACGCCGTCGGGTTCGCGCTCGCGTGCGCGGCCGTGGCAGTTCTGTACGGGCTGTACCTCACGTGGTGGCTGCTGAAGCAGCCCGCCGGGAACGAGCGGATGCGGCAGATCGCCGAAGCGGTGCAGGAAGGCGCTGCGGCGTACCTGCGCAAGCAGTACACGACGATCGCGATCGTCGCGATCGTGCCGTTCTTCCTGCTCGGCTTCTACGACAAGCTGGGCTGGGGGGCGGCGTTCGGCTTCCTCGTCGGCGCCCTCTTCTCCGCAGCGGCCGGGTTCATCGGGATGAACGTCGCCGTCCGCTCGAACGTGCGCACGGCCGAGGCCGCGCGCGAGGGGCTGCAGCCCGCGTTCAAGGTCGCCTTCCGGGCGGGCTCCGTTACGGGGCTCCTCGTGGTCGGTCTCGGCCTCCTCGGCGTCGCGGGGTACTACTGGGTGCTGACCGACTGGATCGGGAACAGCCCGCAGTCAGCGGTCGACGACCTCATCGGGCTCGCGTTCGGCGGTTCGCTCATCTCCGTGTTCGCCCGACTCGGCGGCGGCATCTACACGAAGGCCGCGGACGTCGGCGCCGACCTCGTCGGGAAGATCGAGGCGGGCATCCCCGAGGACGACCCGCGCAATCCGGCCGTCATCGCCGACAACGTCGGCGACAACGTCGGCGACTGCGCCGGCATGGCTGCCGACCTGTTCGAGACGTACGCCGTCACCGCGGTCGCGGTCATGCTCCTCGGGATCGGCATCGGGCAGGAGGATCTCTGGCTCTATCCGCTCGCCCTCGGTGGCATCTCGATCCTCGCGTCGGTCATCGGCACCTTCTTTACGCGCGTCGGCAGCGGGCCGAACGCGATCATCAACGCGCTCTACCGCAGCGTCATCGTCGCGACGGTCCTCTCGGCCGCGGGCTTCATCCCCGTGACCATGGCCTACGACGGCGGCGACTTCGACTTCTGGAACCTCTACGGCTCGGCGCTCATCGGCCTGGCCGTGACGTTCCTGCTCGTCGCGATCACCGAGTACTACACGGGTACTCGCTGGAAGCCTGTCAAGGACATCGCGAAGGCGTCACAGACGGGTCACGCCACGAACATCATCGCGGGACTCGCCGTCGGGATGCAGGCGACCGCGCTTCCCGTGATCGTCATCGCCACCGGCATCGTCGGCTCGTACTACGCGGCCGGCGAGAACCTCTACGGGATCGGCGTCGCGGTCATGGCGCAGCTCTCGATGGCCGGCCTCATCGTCGCGCTCGACGCCTACGGTCCCGTCACCGACAACGCGGGCGGTATCGCCGAGATGGCGGACCTTCCCGAGGGCGTCCGCGGAATCACCGATCCGCTCGACGCCGTGGGCAACACGACCAAGGCCGTCACGAAGGGGTACGCGATCGGGTCGGCGGGCCTCGCAGCGCTCATCCTCTTCGACGAGTACGGACGCGGCCTTCGCCAGGGCGGTCTCGAGACGTTCTTCTCGCTCGACAATCCGTGGGTCATCGCCGGCCTCTTCATCGGCGGCCTCATGCCGTTCCTCTTCGCGTCGCTCGCGATGCAGGCCGTCGGCCGCGTCGGCGGTCAGGTCGTCGAGGAGGTGCGACGCCAGTTCCGCGAGGACACGGGCATCATGGCCGGGACGTCGCGTCCCGACTACTCGAAGGCGATCGGCATAGTGACCGCCTCGGCGATCAAGGAGATGCTTGCGCCGGCGCTCATCCCGGTGCTCATCCCGATCATCGTCGGGATCATCTCGGTCGAGATGCTCGGCGGGCTCCTCATCGGCACGATCGTCACGGGTCTGTTCCTCGCGATCGCGATGACCTCTGGCGGTGGCGCCTGGGACAACGCGAAGAAGACGATCGAGGACGGCCTGTACGGCGGCAAGGGCTCCGACGCGCACGCGGCCGCGGTCACGGGCGACACCGTCGGCGATCCCTACAAGGACACTGCCGGGCCTGCGATCAACCCGATGATCAAGATCGCGAACATCGTCGCGATCCTGATAATCCCGCTCCTGGTCTCGATTCACGGGTAGTTGTCGCGGCTTCCGCGGCCGACACGCGACGTCTGTTGCGAGACGTCTGAGGCGGGGAGTACGATGCCGCGAACTGGGCGGGCGGCTCCCACAAGGGGCCGCCCGTTCTCGTGAAGCGGTAGTCGACAAAGGGGAGTCACACATGCAACTCAAGCTCGGAGGGAGTCGTCGTGTGCCTGTGCGTCTGGTTGGCCTCGGGACAGTCGTCGCGCTCGTGGTGCTGGGTCTCGGATCGACCGTCTCGGCACAGACGCCGACCGGTCCGGACCGGACCCTCGGCCGCTCGCTGCCGACGCACATCGCCGATCTGAAGCTCGAGACACCGGAGGTCACGACCGCCGCGACGGCGGACGTCCTCCGCCCCGGAGTCGCGACGCAGGGTGCTGGCAAGGTCGTCGTACGTCTGTCGTCGGAGTCCGGCGCGACCGCCTGGGTCGGAGGTCGTGACGAGTTCAACGCGCGGCGGGCTGCGCGGCAGCAGCAGGAGGCCTTCATCGCGCGTGTGAAGAGCATCGACCCCGACGCCCGCATCCTCGGGCGAGTGCAGCTGGTCATGAACGCCGTCTTCGTCGAGGTCGACTCGTCCAAGCTCTCCGAGCTGGCGAAGGACCCGGCCGTCGTGCGGATTGCACCCGTCGGCAACTACAAGATGGACCTCTCCGAGACTGTGCCGTACATCGGCGCGGCCGCTGTCCAGAAGAAGGGCGTCACGGGCAAGGGCATCGACGTGGCCGTGATCGACGGCGGCATCGACTACACGCACAAGGCCCTCGGTGGCTCAGGCAACCCGGACGACTATGCGAAGAACGACCCGAACGTCATCGAGAAGGGGACGTTCCCGACGAAGAAGGTCGTCGGTGGCTACGACTTCGTCGGCAGCACATGGGACGGGAACGATCCCGACATCCACGAGGCGCCAGACCCCGATCCGCTCGACGACAACGCGCTGAACAGCATCTTCCCTGGGCACGGAACGCACGTCGCGCACATCATCGGCGGCAAGGGCGGAGTCGCTCCCGGCGTCGACCTGGTTGCGATCAAGGCCTGTTCCTCGGTCACGCCGTTCTGCTCCGGGATGGCTCTCATCCAGGGAATGGAGTTCGCGCTCGACCCGAACGGCGACGGCCGCGTCCGGGACCGCGTCGACATCATCAACATGTCTCTCGGCGCGGACTACGGGCAGCCGTTCGACGACGACCTCTCGCTCGCCGTGGAGAACGCCACCCGGTTCGGCACCCTGACCGTTGCCGCCGCGGGTAACGGCGGGAACAAGCCCTACGTCACGGGAACGGCGGCGGCCACCCCCTCCGCACTCTCCGTCGCGCAGACGCAAGTGCCGTCAGCGCAGCTCCAGAACATCACGGTCGGCGCGACGAACTACCCGGCCGTCCGCCAGACGTGGTCGCCGGAGCTCACGACGAAGATCGGCGGCGGCATGCAGTACGGCGACGGCGCGGGTGGAAACCTGGACGGGTGCGCGGCCTTCAAGGCCGGCTCGCTCGTTGGGAAGGTCGTGCTCGTCGACCGCGGGACGTGCAACTTCACGCTCAAGGCCGCGAACGTCTCCGCGGGTGGCGCGGTCGCGGCGATCATCGGGCAGAACCGGCCCGACGCACCGTTCAACGGTGCGGACGGCGGTGATCGACCGATCGACGTTCCGACATTCATGATCAGCCAGCTGGATGCGGACGCGATCAAGAACGCGGGTAATGGGGCTCCGGCAACGCTCGATCCTGCGAACAGGATCCCCCTCGTCGGCCAGATGGTCGCGGGATCCTCACGGGGCCCGCAGCACGAGAACACGCAGCTCATCAAGCCCGAGATCGGTGCTCCCGGCGAGTCGGTCTCGGCCGTCGCCGGCTCGGGCACTGAGGAGGAGCCGTTCGGCGGCACCTCCGGTGCGACTCCGATGGTGACCGGCTCGGCGGCTCTCGTCATGGACAGGTTCGGTGGCTCGAAGCGTCCGCTGATCGGCCGCCCGCTCCTGAACGCGCTCATTCCGGGCCTCTCGCCGCTCGAGGTGAAGGCCCGGCTGATGAACAACGCCGAGACCGACATCAAGACCGATCCGTTCACGGGCCTGGCGCCGATTACGCGCATCGGCAGTGGCGAGGTCCGTGTCGACGATGCAATCGACGCCAGGGTCGTCGCCTGGGACGACGACGACCCGACCGGAGCGCTGGGCTTCGGCTTCGTCGACGTGACCGACAAGGTGACGTTGAAGAAGACGGTCGTCCTGCGCAACTACGACAAGGTCAAGTTCCACACGTACAAGGTGACGCCGTCGTTCCGGTTCGCGAACGACGAGGCGAGCGGTGCGGTCACGATCGACGCGCCGGCGACGGTCAGGGTCAAGCCGGGCCTGTTGGGAAGCACGAAGTTCGAGGTCACGCTCACGATCGACGGCTCGAAGCTGCCCGCGAACGCGATGAGCTCGGGCGAGGACGGAGCGAATCCGGCCGGGCTCGACCTCAACGAGTACGACGGCTACATCACGCTCGACGACGGCAGGCACCCGATTCACCTGCCCTGGCATGTGCTGCCGCGGAAGGCGGCGAAGGTCGAGCCGAGCTCGAAGACGATCAACCCGCCCTTCTATCCGGACTTCCAGGAGATCGGTCTGGACAACCAGGGCGTGGGCGATGCGCAGAACGACGCGTACGCTCTTATCGCCGAGAGCCCGGACATCCCGGCCGGGAAGCAGGGGCAGGAGATGCCGACGCCGGACCTTCGGGCCGTCGGGATCAACACGTTCCTCGTGCCGGGAGGAGTCTGCTCGGACGATCCCGATCAGCCCTCGTTCGTCTGGGCGTTCGCGATCAACACCTGGGAGCGCCAGGAGCATCTCGTCCCCGTATCCCACTGGGTGTACCTCGACACGAACATGGACGGCTCCTTCGACTACGCCGTGATCAACCGTGACCTCACGCTCAACGACGTCACGGACGGACGCCAGCTCGCCTGGTCGGTGAATCTGAAGACCGGCGATGCCGACGCGTTCTTCTTCGCCGAGCACTCGACGAACACCGGAAACACCATCATGTACGTCTGTGCCGAGCAGATCGGCATGTCGTTCGACGACGTGCTGGCGACGAACGTCGGCATGATGGTCCAGGCGACGGACTTCTACTACGGAGGTCCAGGCGACGAGATCACGAAGCTCGTAGTGACACCTCTCGGAGAGCGGTTCTTCGGGGCGCCGACGGACGTCGCGGGGAACACGAACGATCCCGCGGGTCTCCAGGTGACGGACTTCACACCGTTCCCGGGCAACACGGACGAGCTCGGCCTCATGCTCGTGACGAACGGCGACCGGGGCCCGGGCGCGCACGGAGGCGCCACGCAGGATACGGAGGCTCTCCTCCTCGAAGCAAAGTCGTAAGCGCCAGCTCGTAGGGAAGCGAGACGAAGGGCCGGCGAGAGCCGGCCCTTCGTCTCTCCGCGGAAGTAGGCTTCGCCGCCGTGCCGGGACGCCGACGCAGGCGTGAAGTCGAGATGGAGCGCGTTCTCGGAACGCCCGCGCTCTTCGCCACCGCCTACGGAAACGTCGGCTCCTCGATCTACTACGCGCTCGGCCTCACCGCTGTCTATGCACTGGGCCTGACGCCGCTCGTCTTCGTCGTCGCGGGGATCGTCTTCGCTGCCACCGCGGCGACGTACGCGGAGGGGACGGCACGCTTCCCCGAGGCCGGCGGCTCCGCCAGCTTCTCGCGGCATGCGTTCGACGAGGTCGTCAGCTTCACGGCGGGGTGGGCGCAGATGCTCGTGTACGTCGTGACGGTGGCGGTCTCGGCGTTCTTCGTGCCGCACTACCTCTCGATCTTCTGGGAGCCGTTGCGCACGAACCCCTGGGACATCGTGGGCGGCGCGATCGTCATCGTCGTCCTCGTCGCCCTGAACGTCGTCGGCGTCCAGGAGGCCGCCAAGCTCTCGATCACGCTCGCGGTCGTCGACTTCGCGACGCAGGTGCTGCTTGTGATCGTCGGGTTCGCTCTCGTCCTGAGCCCGGACGTGCTCGTCGACAACGTTCACTGGGGAGTCGCGCCGACCTGGTCGAACTTCGCGATCTCGATCCCGGTGGCGATGCTCGCGTACACCGGCGTCGAGACCGTCTCCAACCTCGCGGAGGAGGCGCGCGACCCGGTCCGAACCGTCCCCAACTCGTACAAGCTCGTCGCGGGCGCGGTCTTTGCGATCTACTTCACGCTCCCGCTCGTCGCGCTGTCCGCGCTACCCGTGCAGGAGATCGACGGCCAGCTGACGACGCTGCTCGCGCTCCCTCCAGAGGAGGGTGGCTACGCGAATGACCCGATCCTCGGAGTCGTCGAGAACATCGGTCTCGAGGGTCGGATCCTCGACGCGGCCGAGATCTACGTCGGGATCCTGGCGGCCACCATCCTCTTCATCGCCACGAACGCCGGCGTCATCGGCGCCTCGCGGATCACGTACTCGATGGCGACGTACCGCCAGCTTCCGGAGGCGCTCCGCCGCCTGCACCCACGCTTCAAGACCCCGTGGCTTTCGCTCGTGCTGTTCGCGGGGGTCGCGCCGATCCTCCTGATCCTCCCGGGGGACGTGAACTTCGTCGGGACGCTCTACTCACTGGGGGCGACGTTGTCGTTCACGGTTGCTCACGCATCGATCGTGCGGCTGCGCATGGTGGACGGCGCGGACGTGGAGATCCCGTATCGCGCGTATCCGAACGCCCGTATCGGCGACGTCTCGTGGCCGTTGTTCGCGTTCCTCGGCGGGATCGCCACCGGGATCTCGTTCCTCGTGCTCGTCGTGGAAAACCCGCTCACGCGCTGGGTCGGGCTCGGCTGGATGGCCGCCGGGCTCGTCGCGTACACGATCTACCGCAGGCGCTATCTGCACGTTCCGCTCCGAGCGATCGAGAAGGCTCCGCCCGCGCTCGGGCCGGCCCTCGCGCTCGAGTACCGCAACCTGCTCGTTCCGGTGATCCCCGGCCAGCCGTCCGACGCGGCCATGGACGTCGCCTGTCGGCTCGCGGCCGAGCGTCGCGCCCGGATCATCGCTCTGAACATCCTCGAGGTGCCGCTCGACCGTCCGCTCGGAGATCGCCTGCCGGAGCTCGAGTCGGCGGCGAATGCCGAGCTGGACGAGGCGGTCGCGATCGGCGACTCGTACGGCGTTCGAGTGCTGACCCGCATCGAGCGCTCGCACGCCGCAGGGCCGGCGATCGTCGCGGAAGCGGATGCGCGCGATGCCGAGATCATCGTGCTTGGTGCTCCTCGGCGACATCTGACCGCGGCGCAGGCTGCCGTGTTCGGGAAGACCGTCGACTACGTGCTCAAGCACGCCAACTGCCGCGTGATGGTGGCGACCGCATGAGGACGTACTCGCTCGTGGTCTACGCCTTCACGGCCGTCTTCGTCGTGCTCGGCCTCGCGCTGCTGGCTCGCACGGCGGCGGCAGGTGGAGGAATCGTCGGCTACGTCGTGGGCGCGCTCTTCATCGTGCTCGGGGTTGCCCGCTTCACGCTCGAGCGGCAGAGGCGGAGGTAGTCGATGGCCCGCAAGCTTCGAGGCTTCGAGCGCGTGCTCGACGCGCCGGCGCTCTTCGCCGTCGCGTACGGCGAGATTGCCTCCTCGCTGTACATCGCACTCGGAATCGTCGCGGGCGCGGCGCTCGGCCTGACACCGCTCGTGCTTCTCGCAGCCGGTGCGGTCTTCGCGCTCGTGTCGCTGTCGTATGCGGAGGGCACGACCGCGCTTCCGGAGACCGGGGGAGCGGCGACCTTCGTCCGACGGGCGTTCAACGACCTCGCCGGGTTCGTGACCGGCTGGGCCCTCTTCCTCGATTTCCTGATCGTCATGGCGCTCTCCGCGCTGTTCGTGCCGCACTACGTGGCCGGGGCGCTCGGCACGCCCTCGCTGCGCGAGTCTCCCTGGGACGCTCTCATCGGATGCGGCGTGATCGTCGCCATCGCCGGCATCCGCCTGACTCGCCGGACACGCCTCCACACGGGCGCGCTCGGGGTGGCGCTGCTCGATCTGCTCGTCCAGGCCACTCTTGTCCTCCTCGGCATCGCGTTCCTGCTCTCGCCGGAGACGCTCGTGGACGGGCTCGGGTTCGAGAGCGGCCAGGACTGGAGCGACCTCGCGTTCGCGCTCCCCCTGGCGATGCTGGCGTACACCGGCCTCGAGACCGTGGCCAACCTGGCCGAGGAGGCGACCGAGCCCGGGCGTACGCTGCCGCGGTCGCTCTTCTCGGCGATCGGCCTCGTCGTCGTCGTGACCGTGCTGATCGGCGCGATCGGGCTCTCTGCCTACCCCGTCGAGAACGGGCAGACCGCGCTCGGCGAAGAGTGGCTGGAGCTGCCCCTCGTGGGGATCGCCGCTTCGCTCGACGGCTCGCTTCCGTCCGGCCTCGTCGACGTGCTCCAGGCGGCGGTCGGGATCTCGGGCGTGCTGATCCTCGTTGGCGCCGCGACGACGTCGTTCTCGGGGATCACGCGGCTCACGTACTCGCTCGCCGAGCACGGCTCGCTCCCGCGCGAGTTCGCCCGGCTCGAGCGCCGAGCCGTCGTTTCGAGCGAGGCGATCGCGATCGCAGCCGCCCTCGCGATCGGGCTCATCGTCGTGACAGAGCTCGCCGCCGACGGAGACCCGGTGTTCCTCGCGAGCCTCTACTCGTTCGGTGTTCTCATCGCGTTCACGGCCGCCCAGCTGGCCGTCATCCGGCTGCGGATGCGCGAGCCCGAGCTCGAGCGTCCGTTCCTTGCTCGACCCAACGTCACCGTACGCGGCCACCCGCTGCCACTGGCTGCGCTCGTCGGGGCACCGCTGACGTTCGTCATCTGGGTGCTCTCGATGCTGACCCATCCCGGCGCGCGCTATGCCGGCCCTCTGTGGCTCGTCGCCGGGCTCGCGGTCTTCGTCGCCGTTCGCCGGACGCGCAGGCGCGGCCTGCTCGAGCACGTCAGACCGGTGGAGGAGCTCCCGGCCGGCGCCGAGTTCTCGCGGATCCTCGTGCCGATGAAGGTCGGCGACATCGGCGAGGAGATGGTCGCGACAGCGATCGCCCTCGCGAAGGACAGGGGAGCCGAGATCGAGGCGATCACGGTCGTCCGCGTGCCGCGGCAGTACTCCCTCGAAGGAGAGCTTCCGGCGAACGTCGCTGCTCGGGTAGACGCGTCGCTCGAGGAGGCGCGAATGCTCGGCGCCGATCACGGGGTCGAGGTGCGTGGGTGACGTCGTCCGGGCGCGCTCGATCGGGCACGCCATCGTCGACGAGGCGACGCGGCGGCACGCCGACCTCATCGTCCTCGGCTCGTCGCCACGCTGGCGCCGCCAGTCGCGCTTCTTCTCGCCGACCGTCGACTTCGTTATCCGCCACGCACCCTGCGAGGTGCTCGTCGTCGCCTTCCCGGACGGCGTCTTCGAGGAGTAGGCTGACGCGCCGTGAATGTCGTCGTGATCGGGTGCGGCCGGGTGGGATCGGCCGTCGCCAAGGGGCTTGCTGCCGATGACTGGGAGGTCACCGTCGTCGACGAGAACGAGGACGCGCTCGGCCGGCTCGGCCAAGGCTGGCGCGGCGGGTTCGTCGTCGGCCACGGCATGGACGTCACCGTGCTCGATCGTGCACATCTCGGGGACGCTGACGCCGCGGTGGTCGCAACCGACGGCGACAACACCAACATCGTCATCGGCCAGGTGCTCCAGAAGCGCTACGGCATCGGCACCGTCGTCGTGCGGGTGCTCGACCCGGCCCGCGCCAAGCTCTACGCCGATCGCGGGATGAAGATCGTGTGCCCGACGCAGACCGCGATCTCGGATCTCCTCGGCACAGTGCAGGCTGCCACGCCGAAGGCGGCTGCGAGCTGATGTACGCGATCGTCGCCGGCGGCGGGAAGGTCGGCTCGAACGTGACGCGCTCGCTCCTCGACCTCGGGCACGAGGTCACGATGATCGAGCAGCGTCCTGACCGGTTCGGCCGACTCGAGGAGGAGTTCGGGCCGTCCGTCATCCGCGGCGACGCGACGGAGATTGCCGTCCTCGAACGGGCGGGGATCGCACGGCCACCCGAGCTCGTGCTGGCAGTGACGGGCGACGACGAGGACAACCTCGTCATCTCGCAGATCGCGAAGGAGACCTACGGCGTCCGCAAGGCGATCGCGCGTGTCAACGACCCACGCAACCAGCAGCACTTCGACCTTCTCGGCATCACGCAAACCGTATGCGCCACCACGAGCATCCTCGGGCTCGTCGAGCACGAGGTGCCCGAGCACGGACTCGTGCAGCTGGTCGAGCTGCAGAAGGAGGGGCTCGTGGTCGTGGAAGTCCAGGTCGAGGGTGGCTCACCCGCTGCCGGGAAGAAGGCAGGCGGGCTCGCGCTACCCCCCGGTTCGCGTCTCATCTCGGTGTTTCGCCAGGGGCGGACGGAGCTCGTCGAGCCAGCGACCGTGATGCGGCCCGGCGACCAGGTGCTTGCCGTCGTGCCGACGGCCGCCGCGATGGATCTGCGCCGCGCGCTCCTGGGTGCGCCCAGGTAGCCGCTTCTCTGACGGCGCGCCAGTAGTGGCGGGTGAGGAGAACGACGACCGGGACGATCTCGAGGCGGCCGACCCACATCAGGCCGATCATGGTGATCTTCGACGCCTCGCCGTAACCGGCGAACGAGCCGTACGGGCCGGCGACTCCGAAGCCGGGCCGATGTTCCCGAGCGTCGTCGCAGACGCGGTCATCGCGTCGAGCGTTCCGAGCGCGGGCCCGCTGATCGCCGACTCGATCGCGATCACCGCCGCGCCGACGGCCCAGAACCCGACGTAGAGGAGGATGAACGCCGCGATCGCGCGGATCGTCCGCTCGTCGACAGGGCTGCCGTTGAGACGGACCGGCATGACCAGCTCGGGACTCAGCGTCTGGTCGACCTCGCGTCGAAGGATCTTGCCCAGCAGAGGTGGCGGACGACCTTGATCGAGCCGCCCGTCGAGCCCGCGGAGCCGCCGACGAACATGAGCGCGAAGAGCGAGAGCATGAGGAGTGGAGGCCAGAGCGCGAAGTCGGTGGTCGCCAGTCCCGTCGTCGTCATGATCGAGACGACCTGGAAGGTGGCCTGGCGAACCGCGGCCTCGCCCTCGGCGATCCCGTAGCCCCAGAGCATGACCGCGAGGACTGCGCACGCGCCGACGAGGAGCACGACGTAGAGGCGGAACTCCTCGTCGCGCACGAGCACCTGCGGGCGGCGCCGAAGCGACCGCGCGGTACATCAGCGCGAAGTTCGCGCCGGCGATCGCCATGAAGAGCGCGAGGATCCACTGCGCCTCCGCCGAGAACTCCGCGGCCGAGGTCGGCTGCGTCGAGAAGCCGCCCGTCGGCATCGTCGAGAACGCGTGCGCGAGCGCCTCGTAGGGCGTCATCAGGTCGTCGATGCCGACGACCCACAGCGAGCGACAGCATCGCGACCTGGATCGCCGTCAGCGCGACGTAGAGCACCCACAGCTTGCGTGCGGTCGACCGGATCCGCTCGCCGAGTGCGGCGATCTCCGGCCCGGGCAGCTCCGACTCCATGAGCTGGCGGCCGCCGACCCGGAGCCGCGGGAGAACCGCGATTGCGAGCACGATGATCCCCATACCGCCGAGCCACTGCGTGAACTGCCGCCAGATGCCGAGCGAGCGGTTGATCTCGTCGAAGTTCGTGACGACGCTCGCGCCGGTCGTCGTGAAACCCGACATGCCCTCGAAGTAGGCGTCGATCGGGCTCGACAGCTGGTCACCCCCCTCGAAGAGATAGGGGATCGCCGCGAAGCCGGCCGCGAGCAGCCACGTCACGGCGACGACGAGGAACCCTTCGCGCACTCCGACGCGGCCCGCTGCGTCACGGGTCGTCCGCTCGAGAGCGAGGCCGAGGCCACTCGTGACGACGCCGGCGACGACGAACGGGTAGAACGGCTCGTCGTATGCGAGCGCGAAGGGGATGGGGAAGAGCGCGGCGAGACCGAGGTACTTGCCCGAGCATCCCGACGAGGTTTCCGGCTGCGGCGACGTCGACTGCGAGCCGCCGCGGCGGGCCGATCCGCGCGACGCTGCGGGTCACGTCACAGCGCCTCGACGACCCACGGGGCGTTCGCCGCCTCGGTGAAGATGATCACGCGGTCGCCCGCTTCGAGGACGTCGTCGCCGTGCGGGAAGATCGCCGTGCCGTTGCGGACGATCGCTCCGATGATCGAGCCGTGGACGGGCATGTCGCGGAACGCCATTCCGATGTAGCGGCTCGACTCGCGCGTCGTGACGTCCAGGACCTCGTAGCGGTTCCCTTCGATCATCGCGACCTGCTGGGTTCGCGGGTCGTGCGCGAACCGGACGATCTCCTCGGCTGTGACGGCACGTGGGTTGATCGACACGTCGATGCCGGCCTGGTCGAACGCGCCCACCGACACCGCCTCGTGGGCGATCGCGACCGTGAACGGGATGCCGTGCACGCGTGCGAGACGACGCTGCGTACTGGTTCTTCGCGTCGTCGCGCATCGCGAAGATCCCTGCCTGAGCCTGGCCGATGCGCTCGCGCTCGAGAAAGTCCGCGTCGAAGCCGGTCGCTTTGAAGACCCGCGCCTTCGGGAGCGCCTCCGCAGCCCGCCGAGCCTGCTCGGCGGACGCCTCGATCATGCGCACGTCGATGCCCTGCGCGATCAGAACGCGCGCGATCGCCGAGCCGACGCGGCCCGCGCCGTAGATCACGACGTCGCGCACCGTGCCGCCCTCGGGCCAGAGAAGCGTGCTCCAGCCTTGATCGCGCGCGGAGACCCGATGACGACGATGCGATCTCCGGTCCTGATCTCGTCGTCCCCGCCGGGAAGGATCGGTCTCCTCGCTGCGGATGATCGGCAGCGACCTTCGAGTCCTGCGGGATCTCGGCATCGCGGAACGGGACTCCGACGATCGTGCGGCGATGCATCCTCGTCGACGTCGAACTCGCCGACCTGCACCTGCCCGTCGGCGAAGACGTCGGTCTGACGGGCGGCCGGGCACGCCGAGGATGCGGCTGATCGCGTAGGCCGTCTCGAGCTCGGACGAGACGACGAAGTCGACGTCGAGCTGGCCCTCGCGCCAGAGCTCGACGTACTCGATGCTCGACGTCCGGATGACGGTCGTGGCTCCTTCCGCCTCGCGCCGCGCGAACATGCCCGGCGACGAGGTTCACCTCGTCCCGCGAGGTGCACGCGATGACGAGATCGGCGGACGCCGATGCCCGCCGCGGCGAGGTCCTTTCGGCTCGTCCCGTCGCCCTCGAACACGGCGACGTCGAAGCGCCCGGTCATCGCCTGCAGTCGCGACGCCTCGGTGTCGAGGACGGTGATCGGAGTGCTCCTCGTGGAGAGCCTCCACGATCGTCGAGCCGACCTGGCCGGCGCCGATGAGGAAGACCTGCACGAGCGCGTAGCGTACTTCCGCTCACGGCGGGCTAACAGCCGTCGGCTACCGTGCTTTCGATGCGGCTCGTACCCGTCGTCGCCGTGGCGTCTCTCGGTGTTCGTCGCTCACCGGTCTCTCGGGGTCCGCGCTCGGCGCCGAGAGCGCGTTCCGGCGCGTCGTCGTCGCCCGCGGGCTCGACGAGCCGGTGCAGGTGACGGCGCCGCGCTCGCGAGCCACGTCGCCTCTACGTCGTCGAGCAGCGCGGGACGATTCGCGTCCTCGATCGCGGGAAGCTGCGCAGCGGGTTCTTCCTCGACGTGCGCTCGCGCATCACGGCCGGGGGCGAGCAGGGCCTCCTCGGTCTCGCGTTCGACCCGGAGTACGCGACGAACCGGTTCGTCTACGTCAACTACACGGACACGAACGGCGACACGCGAGTCGTGCGGTACAAGACGAACGGCACGCGCGCGCTCCCGGCGAGCGCGCGCGTGCTCCTGCTCGCGATCGACCAGCCGTACGGAAACCACAACGGAGGCGGGCTCGCGTTCGGGCCGGACGGCGGCCTGTACGTCGGGATGGGCGACGGGGGTGCCGGCGGCGACCCGGAGAACCGCGCGCAGAACATGCAGAGCCTCCTCGGCAAGATGCTGCGCCTCGACGTGAGCCGTCCCGGCTCTGCGCCGGAGATCGTCGCGCTCGGCCTTCGGAATCCCTGGCGCTACTCGTTCGATCGGCTCACCGGTGACCTCTACATCGGCGACGTCGGCCAGAGCGCGGTCGAGGAGATCGACTTCACGCCGCGCGGGAGCGCCGGCCTCGAGAACTACGGCTGGGATCTCTACGAGGGGTCGCGCCGGTTCGAGGAGAAGCCGGCCGGTCCTGGGCAAGCTCGTCTTCCCCGTCTTCGAGTACAGCCATGCTCGCGGTTGCACCGTCGTCGGCGGCTTCGTGTACCGGGGGAAGGCACGTCCGACCGAGCGGGGCCGCTACGTCTTCGGCGACTACTGCTGCGGCACCGTCTGGAGCCTGCGCGTCGCGGAGGGTGAGGCCACCGGCGTCCGCATCGGAGCCGTTCCGCATCCCGAGCCTCACGTCGTTCGGCGAGGACGCGGCAGGCGAGCTGTACGCCACCTCACACGAAGGCGTCGTCTACCGGATCAGCTGAGCCGAGCGCAGACTTGGAATCTGCTCGCGCAGATTCCAGTCGCGCGAAGACCCCCAAAGGCGTCCGCTCCGCGCCGCTCTCGCGGTAGTCCTAGCTCGCTCTCCGTCGAACGCGCGGCGGTGCCTGACCGAGCGCCGCGTACGCGAGCGCGTTCAGCGACTCCTGCAGGTCGTGGAGCTCGCGTGCGACGAGCGTGAAGCCCTCCTGGCGCTCGGCCGTGCGGTTGAGGCGCTCGAGCTCGTCGGCGATCCGGTCGAGGCGCTCGAGCAGCGCGTCGAGCTGGCGATCTCCGACGTCGTGCTGATCCACGCGCCGAGATTCTAGGGGCGGCTGCAGGAGGTCGTTTCGCGTGCGTGACGACAGCGGCATCGGCGCCGAGCGTCGGCGAGCACGCGGTCGAGCGCGCCCGGCCCGGCCTCGAGCGACCGTGATGCGCCGTGCAGCTCCCAGGTGCGCGAGCGCGACGCGCGCGAGCTCGACTCGGGAGCGTCGGTGAACACGCCGATCGGAACTCCGTCGGCAGAGAGCGACTGCAGGGCCGCGCTCGTCGCTGCGTCGCGGCGGAGGTACGCGGGCGCGTGGTCCTCGGTGAAGCGCTCGAGGAGCGTGCGCCAGTTCCCCGCGCCGGCCGCGTCGAGCGACGGCGGCCGCCTCGCCGCGATCCGCGGGCAGCGCTCGCAGGATCGATCTCGAGGACGCCTGCGCGCGACTCGAGCCACGCCGACCACAGCGGTCGCGTGTCGCCGATCGCGTCGAGGTCGATCGCGAGCGGGCGTGCCGTCACGCGAGTCGGCGCGTGCGCGCGGACTGCCAGAGCACGATTCCGATCGCGACGCCGACGGCGTCGATCGCGACGTCGACCGGCGAGCCGTGCCGACCCGGCACGAAGACCTGGTGGACCTCGTCGCTGACCGCGTACAGGACGCCGATCAGCGAACGCCACTCCGGTCCGACCGGTCGCGCGCAGCGAGGAGCGCGCCGAGGATCGCGTACTCGGTCGCGTGGGCGAGCTTGCGCAGGACGAGATCCCAGCCGCCGAGCCCCGTGCCGAGGTCCGGGACGGACGAGAACGCGAAGATGAGCGCCGCCCACACGAGCGACGGGGAGCCACTTCCGGACGAACGGGCCGGCCACCGTCCGATGATAGGCTCGCCTGCGACCACGGAGCGCGGTGAGGGAACCCGGTGCGAGTCCGGGACGGTCCCGCCGCTGTGAGGGGAGATGCTCCCCCGCCACGAAGCCACTGGCGCGAGCCGGGAAGGCGGCGAGGGAGGGAGCCCCGAGTCAGAAGACCTGTCGCGCTCCTCATAACCCAGAACCCCTCGAGGAAGGGAGGATTCCAGGTGCTTCGTTCGCTCGTCACTCTCGCCGGAGCGGTGCTCGCTGCGCTCGCGGTCGTGGTCGCCGGCGCGTCCGGTGGCGCGTCCGGCCCGTCGTCGTTCCCCGTCACGCGTCGTCGCCTCGAACGGCAAGGTCACGGTGACGAAGCGGCCGGCGCGCATCGTCTCGCTCTCGCCGACCGCCACCGAGACGCTGTTCGCGATCGGCGCCGGCCCGCAGGTCGTCGCCGTCGACGACCAGTCCGACTACCCGAAGGCCGCGCCGCGAACGTCGCTCTCGGGCTTCACGCCGAACGTGGAGGCGATCGCCGGCTACCGGCCGGACCTCGTCGTCATCGCCTACGACCCGAAGGGCCTCTCGGGCGCGCTCGGCGCGCCTCGGCATCACCGTGCTCCACCAGGACGGCGCGAAGTCCTTCAAGGGCGCGTATCAGCAGATCCGCCAGCTCGGCAAGGTCACGGGACACGAGTCCGAGGCGAATCGCGCTGGTGTCGCGCATGAAGACGAAGATCGGAGCGATCATCGCGGGCGCCCGGCGCAACGGCGCAGGACTGACCGTCTACCACGAGCTGACTCCCGACCTCTACTCGGCGACGTCGAAGACGTTCGTCGGCCAGGTGTACACGGCGCTCGGCCTGCGCAACATCGCCGATCCGGCCGACGCGGACGGCTTCGGCTACCCGCAGCTGTCGGCGGAGTACGTCGTCTCCTCGAGCCCTGACGTCATCGTGCTCGCGGACACCGTCTGCTGCGGGCAGAAGGCCTCGACGGTCGCTGCTCGGCCCGGGCTGGGATCGGATCAACGCCGTCCGAACGGGCTCGATCGTGCGCATCGACGACTCGATCGCATCGCGCTGGGGACCGCGGCTCGTGAACTTCTTCCGCGCGATGTCGTCGGCGCTCGCGCGGCTTCGCCAGTAGGGCCGTGGCGGCGGCCGCGGAGCACGTCTCGACGGTCCGAGCTCGCGGGCTGACCCCGCTGTGGGCGTGCTCCGCGGTCGCGTTCCTCCTCGTCTCGCTGCTCGTCGGCGTCCTCGTCGGCCCGGTCGACCTCGGTGTCGGCGCGGTGCTCGAATCGGCTGCGGCCAGGCTCCACGTTCCGGGCGTCTCGACGTCGCTCTCGCCGACCGAGGAGGCGATCCTGTGGGAGATCCGCGTGCCGCGCGTCATCCTCGCGGCGCTCGTCGGCGCGATGCTCGCGCTCGCCGGCGCGACGTACCAGGGCGTCTTCCGCAACCCGCTCGCCGATCCGTACCTCCTCGGAGTCGCCGCCGGAGCCGGGCTCGGCGCGACGATCGCGATCGCGTACCTGCCCGACGGGCTGCGCGGGCAGCGGATGCTCCCGATCGCGGCGTTCGTCGGCGGCTCGATCGCGGTGATGCTCACCTACGCCGTCGGCCGCTCGGCGCGGCGCGAGCGCGACGCCGCGACGCTCGTCCTCGCCGGTGTCACCGTCACCGCGTTCTTCACGGCCTGGCAGACGTTCGTCCAGCAGCAGAACTCCGAGACGCTGCAGGAGGTCTACTCGTGGATCCTCGGGAACATCCCGAGCACGGGCTGGTCGGACGTCGTCCTGATCCTCCCGTACGTCGCGGTCGCGGTCGTCGTGATCCTCGCGCTGCGCCGCGTCGTCGACGTGCTCAACCTGGGCGACGACGAGGCGGCGAGCCTCGGCGTCGACGTCGCGTCGCGTGCGGCTCGTCCTCGTCGTCGCCGCGACGCTCGGGACGGCGGCAGCGGTCGCGGTCACCGGCCTCATCGGCTTCGTCGGGATCATCGTCCCGCACACGATCCGCCTCCTCACCGGCGTCGGCGTACCGCGCGCTGCTTCCGCTCTCGGTCGATCGTCGGCGCGGGATTCCTCGTGCTCGCGGACGTCGTCGCGCGCACGGCGCTCTCGCCTGCGGAGCTCCCGCTCGGCGTCGTCACCGCCTTCTTCGGCGCGCCGTTCTTCGCGCTCGTCCTGCGCACGACGCGAGGCGGCACCGTCGTGATCGAGCTCCGCGACGTCACGGTCGAGCTCGGCGGCCGTGCCGGTCGTCGACCGCGTCGACGCCGTCGGTGGCGGAGGGCGAGTGGCTCGCGCTGATCGGGCCGAACGGTGCCGGCAAGACGACGCTTCTTCGCGCCATCGCCCGGCTCGTCCCGTTCGCGGGCGAGATCGCGCTCGACGGCCGCTCCGTCGCCGAGCTGGCCGCGCGCGAGCTCGCGCGCCTCGTCGCCGTCGTGCCGCAGGAGCCGTCGACGCCGCCGTGGATGACCGTCGCCGAGTACGTCCTCCTCGGGCGGACGCCGCACCTCGGGCCGCTCGCGAAGGAGGGCGCCGCGACCGCGACGCGGCGGCGCGAGCGCTCGCGCGGCTCGATCTCCTCCCGCTCGCCGACCGGCGGCTCGGAACGCTCGAGCGGCGGCGAGAAGCAGCGCGTCGTCGTCGCGCGGGCGCTCGCACAGGAGGCGCGCGATCGTCCTCCTCGACGAGCCGACCGCCGCGCTCGACATCGGGCACCAGCAGCAGGCGCTCGAGCTGCTCGACGGCCTGCGCGCGGAGTCGGGCCTGACGCTCGTCGCGGCGATGCACGACCTCACGCTCGCGGCCCAGTACGCCGATCGGATGCTGCTCCTCGACGGGGGTCGCGTCGTCGCGGACGGGTCGCCGGTCGACGTCCTGACGGAGGCGACGATCGCGACGCACTACGGCGCGGCGATCGACGTCGTGTCCGGTCGGCGACCGGCATCGCGATCGTTCCGCGCCGTGCGAGCGGCACCGCGCGACCTGAGGCGGTGCGCGTACCATCGAGCCGTGCGTGTCGCCGTCGCCGCGCTCGTCGTCGGCGCTTGCCCTGCCCGCGGTCGCTGCTCGCCGCCACGCGGCGAAGCTGTACTTCGAGGACACGATCCCGAGCGGGTCGTCGTCCGCCGTCACCGTCACGACCCACAAGCCGGCGGCGTTTCGCGTGCTGCTCCGCGTCCCCACCGCCGGGCGCGCGAAGCTCTTCCTCACGGGTACGCACGCGCCGAAGGGCGGCCCTCTCATCGACACGAAGACGTACGCGTGCGAGGGCGCCGCGGGCTCGTTCTACTGCAAGGGCTCGTACGAGCCGCTGCCGAAGGGCACGTACACGTGGCGCGTCAGCTGGGTGAGCACGCCCGAAGCGGGGGCCGAAGATGCCCGCCCACGTCGAGCTCACCGTGCGCTGGTAGCCTCGCCGGAGATCATCCCTTACGGGCGATTTCCGGCCGGAGAGCCCAAGCCAGGCGGCTAGAGTCGGACGGTGACCGTCGCGACCCCGGAGAGCTACCTCGCCGACCTCAACGAGGCGCAGCGCGAGGCCGTCCTCGCGACCGAGGGCCCGCTCCTCGTCGTCGCCGGCGCCGGCTCCGGGAAGACGCGCGTCCTCACGTATCGCGTCGCCCATCTCATCCGCGCGTGCGGCGTGAAGCCGAACGAGATCCTCGCGATCACGTTCACGAACAAGGCGGCGGGGGAGATGCGCGAGCGCCTCGAGCGGATGCTCGGGCAGACCGCGCGCGCGATCTGGATCCTCACCTTCCACGCGGCCTGCGGGCGGATGCTGCGCCGCGAGGCCGAGCGGCTCGGGCTACCGCTCGACCTTCACGATCTACGACGACCAGGACCAGGTGCGCCTCGTGAAGGCGTGCCTCGAGGAGCTCGGGAAGGACCCGAAGCGCTTCTCGCCGCGCGGCATCCACGCGCAGATCTCGCGCGCGAAGAACGAGCTCGTCTCGCCGGAGGAGTACACGGCCCGCGTCGCGTCCTTCTGGGATCAGACGGTCGCGGAGGTGTACGACCTCTACCAGCGTCGCCTCCACGCCTCGAACGCCGTCGACTTCGACGACCTGCTCATGCTCACGGTGCAGGTCTTCGAGCGCTTCCCCGAGGCGCTCGAGCGCTGGCGCAAGGCGTTCCGCTACGTCCTCGTCGACGAGTACCAGGACACGAACCACGCGCAGTACCGGCTCCTCCAGCTCCTCGGCGGCGAGCACGGGAACGTGTGCGCGGTCGGCGACCAGGACCAGTCGATCTACAGCTTCCGTGGCGCCGACATCCGCAACATCCTCGAGTTCGAGAAGCGACTTCCCGGGCACGCAGGTCATCACGCTCGAGCAGAACTACCGCTCGACGAACACGATCCTGCGCGCGGCGAACTCGCTCATCGAGCAGAACACGCGAGCGCAAGCCGAAGCGGCTCTTCTCCGAGCTCGGCGAGGGCGACCCCGTGCGCGTGATCGAGGTCGAGGACGAGCACGCGGAGGCGCGGTTCGTCGCGGCGGAGATCGCCTCGCTCATCGACGGCGGCCAGTCGGCGAGCGAGATCGCGGTCTTCTACCGGATGAACGCGCAGTCGCGCGTCCTCGAGGACGTGCTCGTCCGGCAGGACGTGCCGTACCAGGTCATCGGCGGGCCGCGCTTCTACGAGCGCGCCGAGATCCGCGATGCGACCGCGTACCTGAGCGTGCTCGTGAACCCGCAGGACGCGACCTCGCTCCTGCGCATCGCGAACCGTCCGCGGCGCGGCATCGGCGACACGTCGATCCAGCGGCTCGTCGCGCACGCCGAGGCGACCGGCCGCACGCTCTTCCGGGCGATGGCCGATCCCGAGGCCGCCGGCGTCACGGCCGCCTCGTGCCGGGCGATTCGCGGCTTCCACGCGACGATGGAGTCGCTCATCGCGCTCTCGCAGGAGCTGCACGTCGACGAGCTCCTCGAGCGCGTGCTCGAGAAGACGGGGACGCTCGACGCGCTCGAGGCGGAGCGGACGATCGAGGCGCGCGGGCGCATCGAGAACCTCCAGGAGCTCGTCGGCGTCGCGCGCGAGTACCGCCAGCAGGCCGAGGAGCCGTCGCTCGCCGGCTTCCTCCAGGACATCTCGCTCGTCTCCGACCAGGACACGATCCGCGACGAGCGCGGCCTCGTCACGCTCATGACGCTCCACAACGCGAAGGGCCTCGAGTTCCGGGCCGTCTTCATGATCGGGATGGAGGAGGGGATCTTCCCGCACTCGCGCTCGATCGAGGAGCAGGGCGTCGAGGAGGAGCGGCGCCTCTGCTACGTCGGCATGACGCGCGCGATGGAGCGGCTGACGATGACGCACACGATGGCGCGCTCGCTCTTCGGACGTCGCGAGTACAACCTCGCCTCGCGCTTCCTCGACGAGCTGCCCTGCCGAGGTCGAGCGCGAGCGCCTGCGGCCGTCGTCGTGGAGCGGCTACGGCTCGCCGGCGTCGGCGGCGCTCGAGCCGCGCCCGGGCATCGCGCTCTCGACCGGCGACGCCGTCCGCCACGGCTCGCTCGGCGAGGGAATCGTCACCGGGATCGAGCCGGGCGGGGTCGTCACGGTTCGCTTCGCCGCCGACGGCACGGAACGGAGGCTGATGGTCGAGTACGCACCGCTGGAGAAGATCGCGTGAGCTTCACGGTCCGGCCCTGCCGCGACCTCGAGGAGTTCGGCGCAGGCGGTCTTCGCGATCGGGCAGTACTTCGGGATGGAGCCGACCGAGGAGCAGCTGGAGCGCTTCACGACGAACCTCCCGATCGAGCGGATGCACGCCGCGCGCGAGGACGGCGTGATCGTCGGCGGCGCCGGCGCGTTCCCGTTCGAGATGACGGTTCCGGGCGGAACCGTGCCCACGGCCGGCGTCACCGTCGTCGGCACGTTCCCGACGCACCGCCGCCGCGGTGTCCTGCGCTCGCTGATGCGCGCGCAGCTCGACGACGTCCACGCGCGCGGCGAGCCGGTCGCGCTCCTGTGGGCGTCCGAGGACACGATCTACGGACGCTTCGGCTACGGGATGGCGTCGGCCGTGGTGCAGGTCTCGATCCCGAAGGAGTACTCGGCGTTCGCGCGGCCGCTCGAGCGCGAGGCGACGATCCGGATCGTCGACGCCGCCGAGGCGCTGACGCTCTTCCCGCGCGTCTGGGAACGGGTGCGGCGGCGAACGCCCGGGATGCTCGCGCGCTCCCGCAACTGGTGGGAGCTCCGCATCGCTCTTCGAGCGACCGGAGCGAGCCGAAGGCGGGCCGAAGCGCTTCGTCGTCCTCGAGCGCGACGGGCGGCCCGAGGGGTACGCGATCTACCGGCACAAGCCGAAGTGGGAGGACGGCGTGTCGGACTCCGAGCTCGAGGTGATCGAGGCGATCGCGCTCGACGGTCGGCCGACCGCGGAGATCTGGCGCTACCTCCTCGACATCGACTGGGCCGCGCGGATCACCGCCGGCCTCCTGCCCGTCGACCACCCGCTGTGGTGGCTGCTCGCGAACCCGCGGCGCATGCGGCCCCGCATCGGCGACGGCCTCTGGGTGCGGCTCGTCGACGTCGGCGCGGCGCTCTCGGCGCGCACGTACGCGGCCGACGGCGCCGTCGTCTTCGACGTGATCGACGAGTTCTGCCCGTGGAACGCGGGCCGCTGGCGTGTGTCGGGACGTGGCGCGAAGCGGACGACCGCAGCGGCGCAGCTCCGCCTCGACGTGAGCGCGCTCGGATCCGCGTATCTCGGCGGGTTCACGTTCTCGCAGCTCGCTGCGCGGCGGGCGGGTCGAGGAGCTGCGCCGCGGCGCCGCAGCGCGTGCGGACGCGATGTTCGCGGCCGAGCGCGCGCCGTGGTGCCCCGAGATCTTCTGATGCCGCGCGTCGGCGACTCGGTGCGGCGCAGCCGCCTGGTGACGACGAACGACATCGAGCTCTTCACTGCAATCACGGTGACCGCAACCCACTGCACTACGACGAAAGAGCTGCGACCGCGAGCCGTTTCGGCGGGATCATCGTGCAGGGCGGTGTCACGAGCGGCCTCCTGAACGCCGTCGTCGCCGAGGACCTCCCGGGACCCAGGAGCGTCTTCCTCGAGGTGAACTGGCGGTTCCTCGCACCGGTGCGACCGGGCGACGAGATCACCGCCGAGGTCGAGGTGCTCGACGCCCGCGAGGACAAGCCCATCACCACGCTCCGCACGACCGTTCTGAACCAGGACGGCACGACCGTGCTCGACGGCAACGCCGTCGTCTGGACCGAGTCACTCGCCGGCTGAGTCTCTCGTAGCATGCGAGCTCGTGGGGGCGGAGCTCGACGTGTTCTGGCATCCCGCCGCGCTCGAGCACGACACGGGGTCCGGCGTCTGGGAGACGCCGCCCTCGGATCTGATCGAGGTTCAAGAGCTGCATCCGGAGAACGCCGAGCGCCTCCGCAACATGCGTTCGGTCCTCCGTCGGGGGCCGCTGGCGCCGAGGCTCGGCTGGAAGGACGGGCGGCTCGCCGAGATCGACGAGCTCGAGACCGTCCACGATCCCGCCTACATCGCGAGCATTCGCGAGGCGTGTGAGTCCGGCGGCCGGCACCTGAGCTCGACGACGGTGCTCTCGGCCACCTCCTGGCCCTCGATCCTCGCAGCGGCAGGGACGAGCCTCGCGGCGGTCGACGCAGTCGTCGCGGGCGACACGGAGATCGCGTACGCGCTCGTCAGGCCGCCGGGCCACCACGCGGGGCCGGCAGTCGCCGACGGGTACTGCTTCTTCAACAACGTCGCACTCGCCGCCGAGCGGTTCCGCACCGCGGGAGCGGAGCGGGTCGCAGTCGTCGACTGGGACGTGCACCACGGGAACGGAACGCAGGCGTGCTTCTACGAGCGGGACGACGTCTTGACGATCTCGCTCCACATGAGGCACGGGAGCTGGGGGCCCTCGCATCCCGAGACGGGAAGCCCCGCGGAGTCCGGGACTGGGTCGGGCGCCGGTCACAACGTCAACGTCGAGCTGAGAGCGGGGAGCGGCGACGGCGCGTACGCGGAGGCATTCCGGCGTGTGGTCACGCCGGTCCTCGAGCGGTATCGGCCGGACGCGGTCCTCGGTGCGAGCGGCCAGGACGCGAGCGCGTTCGACGGCAACGGGCGGATGAACGTGAGCATGGACGGCTTCCATGCGATCGGGCGGAGCCTCCGTGAGAGCGCAGACGAGAGCGGTGCGCGACTCGTGCTGATCCAGGAGGGCGGCTACGCGCGGACCTACGCCGCGTACTGCCTGCATGCGACGCTCGAGGGCGTCCTGGGCGCCGAGCGGCTTCTCGGGGATCCGATCGCGTTCATGCCCGACGACCCCGCTCACGCGACCGACGACATCGACGCCGTGTGCGCCGAGCACAGCGCCTGGGGCCTCCGCTGACGAGCGAGCTGCCTTTCGCGGAGGCCGAGTACCGCGACCGCGCCCGTCGCGTGCGCGAGGAGATGTCGCGCCGGGACGTCGACGTGTTGTTCGTCATGAGCCCGGCGAACCTCTGCTACCTGACCGGGTTCGAGTCGGTCTGGTACCCACCGCGCGCCCCGCTGGGCGTCGTCCTCTCGCAGCACGACGAACGCCTCGTCTTCCTCGACTACGAGCGCCACGAGACGCTCGTCCGGAACACGGTGCTCCACGACGACGCGATCTTCTACCGCTACGAGGACGCGCTCGACTCGATCGTGGCGGCCTTCAGTGAGCGCGGCTGGTGCGAGGGCAGCGTCGGGATCGAGTGGTGGACGCAGACACCCGGTGCGCCGCTCGTCCGCATGACCTCCGAACGGCTGAGCGCGCTCGGCGCGCGCGTGGTCGACGGCGACTGGATCGTCGACCGCGTGCGCGCGGTCAAGTCCGAGGCGGAGCTGGAGTGCGTGAGGCGGGCAGCCGAGATCGTGGACGTCGCCTTCGCGGACCTGCTCGAGTCGGTCCGGCCGGGACAGACCGAGCTTCAGGTCGCTGCCCGCGTCGATGCCGTGATGGCCGACCACGGAGGCGAGTCGGCGGCGATCCGGACGATGGTCTCGGCGGGACCGGACGTGTGGTGCCGGACGCATGCGCCACCGTCCCGTCGCCCCTCGAGGTCGGGGACGTCCTCTACTTCGACGCCTGCGGAGTGGTCAGTCGGTATCACGCCGACCTCTGTCGAACCGTGGCGATCGGGCGCGATCACCCGGAGGCTCGGCGGATCCTCGAGCAGACCGCCCGTAGCGTGGAGGAGGTGCAGAAGGTCGTTCGCCGCGGCGATCCCCTCGACGTTGCCCAGCGCGTCGCCGAGGACTTCGTGTACTCGCGGTTCCCGCGCGAGCAGGTGTGGTGGGTCGGTGGCTACGCGCTCGGCATCGCCGTGCCGCCGAGCTGGGTCGGCCACACGTACCTGTCCAACGACGCCTTCGAGACGTTCACGTGGGAGCCGGGCTACGTCACGAACTACGAGAACATCCTCTTCGACCGTGAGCGCGGGTTCACGGCGAGCTACATGGAGACCCTGGTCATGACCGAGGACGGGATCGAGACGCTCTCACGTCATCAGCGCGAGCTCACGGTCGCAGGCACGGGATAGCGCTCTCAGACCTGGGCGTCCTCCGTTCGGAGGAGCGGAGGGATGAGCGTGACGTCGTCCGCACGTCCACTCGTGTCGGCGGGACGGAAGGGCCGGGCGAGCGATCCCGTGGACCGTCCGGGAACGTGACGATGAGGCGAGATGACGCTCACCCGGATCCTCACAGGCTTCACCGTGCTTCTCGTCGCCGTCGTCGGCGGCGCGGTCGGCGCGTTCGTCGCCGGGCGTGCGACGTCCGACACGGCAGCCACGACCACGGTCGTCGCAGCCCGTCCGGACGCCTCCGCGGACGAAGGCTCTCCGTCGCCGTCGCAGGTCTACCGCGCGGCCTCGCCCGGCGTCGTCGTCATCACTGACACACAGACCGAGATCGTCCCCGGCTCGTTCTTCTCCCCGGCCCAGCGCGAGCAGGTCGGCGCTCTGGGCTCGGGTTTCGTCGTCGACCGGAAGGGCGACATCGTCACCAACGATCACGTCGTCGCGGGGTCGTCGCACATCCGCGTCGGCTTCAACGGCGGTGCGACCTACCCCGCGAAGCTCGTCGGGGCCGACCCGTCGACCGACATCGCAGTCGTGCGGGTGCACGCGAGCGCCAAGGTCCTCCATCCACTCGACTTCGGCGACTCCGGCACCGTTCGGGCCGGAGACTCCGTCTACGCGATCGGGAACCCTTTCGGCCTCGATCGCACGATGACCGCGGGGATCGTGAGTGCCACCGGCCGTGACATCGACGCTCCCGACAACCTCACGATCCCGAATGCAATCCAGACGGACGCGGCGATCAACCACGGGAACTCGGGCGGCCCTCTCCTCGATCGCGACGGTCGGGTGGTAGGCGTCAACGCGCAGATCGAGGGCGGGACGATGGACGCGAACGTCGGGGTCGGGTTCGCCATCCCGAGCAACGCGGCGCGCGTGGTGGCCGCCCAGCTCATCGATACCGGCCACGCCGAGCACCCCTGGCTGGGCATCGAGGTCGAGACGGTCGACCCGTCGCTCGCGAAGGCGGTGCGAGGGCTTCCCATCCGCGGCGTGGTGGTCGTTCGGGTGGTAGCTGGGAGCCCGGCCGCGAAGGCGGGGCTTCGTGCAGCGGAGCGACGCATCACGGTCGGC
Source organism: uncultured Gaiellaceae bacterium (assembly GCA_963709715.1). GTDB lineage: Bacteria > Actinomycetota > Thermoleophilia > Gaiellales > Gaiellaceae > GMQP-bins7. The sequence continues at coordinate 20,316 of CAVPXQ010000003.1, read as the reverse complement.
GGAGTGAGCGGGGCGATCGGCGGCGACGCGATCGTCGCAGTCGACGGGCGACCGGTCGCGACCGCATCGGATCTGGCGGACCTGGTCGCCGCACATCGGCCTGGTGATCGCCTGCACCTGACCATCGTGCGCGGTGGTACGCAGCGCGATGTGCTCGTCACACTCGGCGACGTGTCGAAGTAGCGACGGCGTACGATGAGCGCACAGCCGATGGCGGAGCAAGGCCGAAAGCGTGTGCGCGTGCTCGTCGCGGACGACCACCCGCTGTACCGCGAAGGAGTGGTGCGCGCGCTCCTTGCGAGCGGGCAGATCGAGATCGTCGCAGAGGCGAGCGACGGCCGCGAGGCGCTCGACCGCATTCGCGAGCTGGGGCCGGACGTTGCCCTGCTCGACTACAAGCTGCCCGAGCTCGACGGTGTGGCGGTGACGAACGCGATCGTGCGCGAGCAGCTTCCGACCCAGGTGCTCCTCGTGTCGGCATACACGGACAGCGGGGTGGTCTACAAGGCGCTCGAGACGGGAGTCTCCGGCTTCCTCTCGAAAGAGGCGCGACGCGAGGAGATCGTCGACGGCGTGCTCGCCTGTGCTCGCGGCGAGAACGTCGTGCCTCCCGATGTCGCCGCCGGTCTCGTGTCCGAGATCCGGCTTCGGCGCCAGGACGACGCTCCCGTCCTCACGCCGCGCGAGCAGGAGATCCTCCACCTGATCGCGGCGGGCAAGAGCCTGCCCGAGATTGCGAAGGAGCTGTACCTGGGGCTCACGACGGTGAAGACGCATGTCCAGCACCTGTACTCGAAGCTCGGGGTGTCGGACCGCGCGGCAGCGGTGGCGATCGCCATGCGGCGCGGGTTGATCGAGTAACGGCGTGCGCTTGACCTTCCGCCGCTCCGGCGAGGCGATCGCGCAGGCGGAGAGGATCGTCGCGTGGCTGCGACTGCCCGCGGTCGTCCTCATCGCGCTCGGCCAGAGCCTCGAGCACCCAAACCGCGAGACCGGCGCGTTCCTCGGAGTGCTCGCCGTGTTCACGGTGTGGAGTCTTGGAGTGCTCGTCTGGGTCTACGCCAGACCGGTCGGCGCGCGGTTCCAAGTGCTCACGACAGGCGTCGACGTCGCGGCGATCAGCGTCCTCGCGTTGTTGTCGGGCGGCCCGTTCTCGAACGCGCGGCTCGCCCTCTTCCTCGTCCCCGTGACCGTCGCCTTCCGGCTGAGGCCGTTCGCAACCGCAGTCGCCTCGCTCGTGGTCACGGCTGCGTACGTGATCCAGGCCGTCGCGCACCCTGCCCGCTCGGAGCCCGAGGCCGCCCGCTTCATCATCACGCAGGCGGGCTACCTCGCCTGGGTGGGCGCAGCGTGCGTGCTGTTCTCTACCCTGCTCGCGCGCCGCACCGAGCTCGTCGCGCGCCTGTCGGAGGATCGTCTGCGGCTGCTCTCCGACGTTCAGGACGCGGAGCTCAGGGAGCGCCGTGCGCTCGCTGACGCACTCCACGACCACGCCGTGCAGAACGTCCTCTCGGCGCGTCACGAGCTCGAGGAGGCTGAGGAGGCCTTGCCCGCGCACCCGGCGTTCGGCCGGGCGGACCGTGCGCTCGCCGACACGCTCGGCCAGTTGCGCGAGGCGATCTTCGAGTTGCATCCGTACGTCCTCGACCAGGCCGGACTCGAGGCTGCGATTCGCTCGATCGCACATCGCGCGGCCAGTCGTGCCGACCTCGAGCTCGAGCTCGATCTGCGAAGCCGGGGCGGCCACCCGCAAGATCAGCTCGTGTTCTCGGCGGCTCGCGAGCTGCTCGCGAACGTCGTTCAGCACGCGGACGCGAGTCGGGTTCGGGTGGGTCTCGCCGGCGGCGACGGTGAGCTCACGCTCGTCGTCGAGGACGACGGGCGGGGCTTCCCGCCCGAACGCCTCGCGGAGGGGCTCGCCGGTGGCCATGTCGGCCTCGCATCACAGCGCGCCCGGATCGAGGCCGCCGGCGGCACGATGAACCTCGTCTCGCATCCGGGGAGCGGGACGCGAGTCGAGATCCACGTGCCGAGGCCGACAGCCACCACCCCCGGCCCGAGCTGACCGCTGCGGCAGCGGGTCACTCGAGCCGGAGGTCTCGGAGGAGGCGGTCGACGGCGTTGAGCGAGGCGAGGTGTTCTCCGAAACCGTCGAACTCCAGGAGGGCGGCTTCGACGATGGTGACCCGTTGCAGCTCGGAGAGAGGTACGTCCGCCTCTTCGCAGGCCGAGATGGCGTTCGAGACGACGCGAGCCACGCAGCGGGCGGCGGCTCCGTAGGTCGTGGAGGAGAGCCCGTCGCCACCGTCGACGTGCTTTCCGTTGCCGTTGGTCGCCATGAGACTCCCCTCGCTCAGCGGACGGTGAGCGTGCCCTTCATCCCCGCGGCTTCGTGGCCCGGGACGGTGCAGTAGAAGGTGTACGTGCCCGGTGCGAGCTGGGCGCTGACCTGCGCAGTGTCGCCGTTGTCGACGAGATCGCTCGCCTCGTCGACCCCGTTGCCCTTGATCGCGACGTCGTGCGAGATGGACGAGTCGTTCGTGAGCACGATCGTCACCTTCCCGGCGGGAGCGTCGAGTGTCTTCTTGTCGTAGGCGAGCCGCCCGTTCGGGTCCGCCGCGAGAGCGAGAGACGTCTCCTTGGTCGACGGTGTCGATTCCGCCGAAGAGGTCGACGCGGTCGTCGTGGTGTTTGCCGTGCTCGAGCCACCCCCACAGCTCGTCAGCGCGAGGACGCCGGCAGCGGCCAGCAACCCGGCGACGAGGCGCGCCAAATCGCCTCGTCGCCGTCGCTGCATCGGATGGGGAGTGATGTCAGCTCCTCGAAGACGTTGCGACGCTCGATCCGTCGAGCAGCACCGGGACGAGGGCGTCGATCTCGAAGAACTGGACGTCGCGCTCCGGCGCGTCCTCGCCGATGACCTTGAGCGCCGCCGGCGTGACCTGCTCGTCCCCGAATCTCTCGAAGTCCGCCTTCGACTTCCAGATGTCGTAGACATACCAGCCGTCGGGGGTGGGGCCCGCGCTGTGCACGAGCAGCCCGTCCGGCGCGTCTGCCGGCTCGAGCCTCTTCCGACCGAACATCTCCTGGTTCATCCGGTCGTACTGCTCCTTCTCGATGTCCGGCATCGTGATGAGAACACCTACCGCCATCTGGAACCTCCTTCGTCGAGAGCCAATGCGTTGTCGAGTTGATGGTGGCCTCGGTCTCGCGCCGCCGACATGGGCCGATCGGACGATCGCGAGGGCGAGCCGATCGTCAGGCGCCCGAGAGCCCTAGTGCGCGGCCCCTCGTGCACGCCGTTGCTGGCCGACCCGACACGGGCACAGCAAGTGTCCGGCTCCCTAAGCTCTGGCGAGTGGCGGGGTGTCCTCGAGTCGGAGCGCGGACGCACGGCGCCGCCGCCGCGGTCCTGGCTCTCTCGCTCGGTGCGCTCGTGGCCGCCGCCGGAGTGGGCTGCGCTTCACACGTAGCGGCCACGACCACCGCATCTGAGACGCAGCGGGACGTGGCGCAGCGGTTCTCGGTCGCCGTCCTTCGCGGGGAAGCACGAATTGCTCGCGGCTTACTCGTGCGGCCGCACGAGCCTGCGCTCGTCTACCTCGTGCGGCGAGGAGCGTCGCGTGCGAAGGGAGGTCGTTCGACGATCCGGCTTCCCGTCCAGCGTCGCGGCGAGAAGTGGGTGGTCGGCTACTCCGTGAAGCGGACGTACGCCGATGGTCGGTTCGAGGTGGAGCGTGGCGAGCTCGTCACGCGGCTGGCTGACTCGACCGACGGCCCGCGTGTCCGGTTCTTCCTGTTCGCACACGTCCGCACGCGGGTGAGCACGCACCACGACGCGCAGCTCCTCCCGTCGAAGCGATGAGAACTCGGACGAGCATTGGTCGACCCGGCCAACGGTGGGGCGCCGCCGAGCCTGCTGCAGGGAGTCGGCTAGAATCCCGCGCACCTCGGCGCTCCCGTAACAAGAAGCGTCGGAGCCAATCGGGGCGGTTAGCTCAGTTGGGAGAGCACCAGCTCGACAATCCGGCGCAACGTCTCACGCAGGTTCGTCCAGCTGCACGTTTCGGCTCAGAAGGCCGAATCAAGGTTGAGCGATGTTGCCGTCCTCAGCGGCCGCTGGCGGGTCCTCGCCCTTGCCCCGCGAACTCTTCATCTCCTTCGCCTTCACTTTCGCTCCGCCGTAGCTCTGCGTGACGAGGAGCTTGCCTCCTGTCCAGCCGAAGATCAGCACCACGAGCAGGAGTGCGTAGCCCATGTTGACCACGGTCGTGACGAGTTGCTGGGAGAGCGAGTAGGCCGTGGCGGTGTCAGCGTTCGTGTAGTCGTTGAGGGCGACGACGTTCGCGGCCTGGGTGATCCCGACCGCTCCAGGGGTGACGGAGGTCATGTTTGCTGCCGAGCTGGAGCCGATCACGCTCATCACCGAGTCGAAGGTGACCGGGATCGAGTAGGCGGCCAGGAAGACCATGATCACGCCGACCTTCGCCGCATAGCTGCCGATCTGGGGCAGAAGCACTCGCTTGCCGTAGGCGCCCGGGCTCTCCAGGATCTTGCCGCCCTCCTTTGCCTTTTCCCACATCTTCTTCAGCCAGCGCCAGAAGATCCGCGCGACGATCACGACCAGGAACGCGCCGCCGATCAGCAGCAGCAGCGTCAGTGGCCCGTGGTCGCGGAACCAGCCGAGCTCGACGTTGAAAGCCGCGCCCGCCTGGAGGAAGAGATACAGGTAGACGACTCCGCCGACAATCGTGAAGAAGATCTTGTTGACTAGGTACGCGGCCAGAATCCCCGGGAACGTCGAGCCGGGGATGATCGCGACGAACATCAGGAGCGTCACGAAGGTGCCGATGTTGGCCGGCAGGAAGTTGTTCATCGAGACGCCGACTGCGTAGGCGGTGATGATCGGCCACAGTTGGGCGCGGCCGGGGTACGCGTAGGAGAGGATCCCGTAGTAGGCGAGCCCGTTCAGCGAAGTCTGCAGGATTTGCAGCAGCGAGCCGAGCACGAGGTACCCGAGCGGGACCTCCTTGATCTGCTTCCACACGCTCTGCAGCCAGCCGATCACGTCGACGCCCAACAGCCGCAGTACGACCGCGAGCACGAGCAGTCCCACGAGCCAGGCACAGATCTTGACGATCCGGCGCTTGCGCGACCGGTCCTGGAACGGCGTGACCGCCTCGACTGCGCTAGCCACCGGACATCCCCGACCGCGATCTCGGTGCTGCTGCGTGTGGTCTCATCGGATCAGGCACTCGTGCCCTCGCCGATCGGGGCCGGCCCGGCTTCCGCCTTGCCCGCGGCGACCTGCGCCCGGTAGGTCTTCGTGACCTCTCCAAGCACGATCTGGATCGTCGCAGCGACCGGGACGGCGATCAGCGCTCCGACCACCCCGAGCAGGGCGCCAAAGAGTGCGACCGCGACGATGATGAAGAACGCCGACAGCTTGACGGCCTTGCGCTGGATCGTCGGTGTGAGGATGCTGTTCTCGACTTGCTGGTAGATCAGCACCACGGTGAGCATGATCAGCGCCGCCGTCAGACCCTCCTCCGCGAGTAGCGTCACGGAGAGAATGAACCCGCCGATCGTCGCGCCGATGTTCGGGATCATGTCGAGGAACCCGGCGATCAGCCCGAGCGCGACCGCGTAGCTCGACCCGAGCAGGTAGGCCGTAAAGCCCTGCGTCGTGCCGGCGATCACCGCGATGATCACCACGCCGATCGCCCAGCGCGAGACCATCGTCGTTACCCGATCCCACAGCGACAGCCATACCTCCTCCTGCCCCTCCGGCAGCACGCTCGCCAGGGACGCCTTCAGGTCAGCGACTTCGCAGAGAAAGAAGAGGCAGATGAACGTGATCAGGAAGATGGCGAGTAGCGTGGATGCGGTCGACCCGGCGAACCCGACGAGCGCCCCAAGCGCGTCGGGAACCGAGTTCGAGACGCTCTGCGCACCCGACGTGGCGGTGTCGGCGGCGCCCGTGTCCTTGAGAAAGCCGAGCTCGCTCGACTTCTTGAGCTGGTCGACCGTCTGCGGCAGGTCCTTGAGGAAGGACTGCATCCCTTCGAGCAGCGGCTTGAGGAGAACGAGCCCCAGGAGTGTCACGACGACGAGGGCGCCGATCACGGTGACCGTTGCAGACATGCCGCGCCCCAGGCGCGTCTTTCGCTCCACAAGCCTCACAGGACCCTCGAAGACGAGTCCGAGAAAGATCCCCACGAAGACCACCACCAGCGTGTCGCGGACCGAGACGACGGCCCACGTCAGCAGGAAGAGCGCGACCGCAAGCAGCAGCGACTTGAACGTGATCACGATCTGCAGGGGCCGGCTTACCATCGCGACTGCGATTCGCTTGGGTCGGTAGTCGACGTCGGGACGAGTCGGTGCGGGACGTCCGGCAGGTCAGCGTAGGCGGTTTGGCCGAGGTCGACGAGCCAGCGCACGAACTGGAGGTGGACGTTCTCGGCGCCGACGATCTGCTGCGACGGCGGCGTCCAGTCTGAGGGGCTGAGGATGAACGGATGGTTCTGGGTGCCGCCCATGCCGCCATGTGAGCCGCACAGCTCTTCGAAGGCGGCAACCTCGTCCACGGCCGTCCAGTAGGTGCTGTTGACCATGATGTCCTGGCAATGGGGGAAGGTGTCGGTGCGCTTCACGTGTAGTGCGGCGTTCGGGCCGAATGAGGCAAGCGGGTCGTCTCCCTCGATGCGCTTCTCATCGAGGTAGTTCGCGCCGCTGCCCCCGAGCACGACGGCTCCGCGACTGTCGGAGCGGACGAGCACGAAGCCGATTCCGGGGTGCGTGCGGAGCGCTTCGACGAGGCCGGGGTAGCGGTCGTCGAGTTGCTCGAGTGTGGCCCGCCCCTCGATCCGCGGGAACGAGATCAGGCCGAGGCAGCCCGACGCCATCACGGTCACCTCGGGCGGCCCCTCTGTCCCCTTCTTCTCCCGGTGCCTGAGCTTCCGGCCCGACTCGTCCCGCGCACCGCCGATGTCGACGGTGCCATCCTTCGCGGTCGAGCTCTTGGTGGCGAGCCGGGTGAGCGAACCCGTCACCCCGGACGAGGACGCCCCTTCCGTTGCGGCAGCGTTCAGGTAGCCCCAGCCCTCGTCGACGCCTCCCGGTACGAGCACCTCGTCGGCACCGCACTTCTCGGTGACGAGATCGCCGAGCGAAAGCCCGTAGCGCTGCTTGAACGTCGCTCCCTGCGACTGGCCATGATCGGCGAGAACGACGAGGCGATAGGGTCGGGGCGCGTCCTCGGCGGCTCGAGCGAGCCGCGCGAACGCCCTGTCGATCTTCGCAAGCTCCCGGAGCGTCTCCGGCCGCTCGATACCGGAGTGATGGGCGACCTCGTCGTAGCCGAGAAACATCGTGTAGATCACCGGTCGCCCGCTGTAGAGATCCTGGATCGTGGACGCCACCTCCAGCTCGCGCTGGAGGACGTTCGTGTACGAACGAAGGAGGGGGTACGGGAACCAGCCACGGTGCACACGCGGCTCGATCTCCAGACGTCGCTGCTGCGTCTGCTGCCAGATCTCCGCCACAATCTCCTTGACGACGAGGATGAACGTGCGGGTCACGTCGTAGGGATTGGCGAAGAACGCGAAGTAGTCCTCACCGACGCGTCCCTCGCGCTTCTCGCGCACGGTGCTCATCGTGATCATCGAGTGAGGTGCGTCACCCGAGACGAGGTTCGCCCTGCTGGCCCCGTCCGCGTACAGGAGGCCCTTCCCGTTCGAGTGGCGCTTCTCGATCTCCCTCGCGTTCTTCGGGCTGTTTGAGACGAACGCTTCCTGCCGATCCTTCTCCCACCAGCGGAAGCCCGGCATGTCCCAGTTCGAGCCCTGCAGGATCCCCGACTGCATCGCTCCGGTCTGCGACGACCAATCACATTCCCACTCGATCATCGAGTGAGAGCCGCTGCGCAGCCAGGCGGCCATCGTCGGCGCGCTCCCGTCCCGCATCGCCCGCACGAGTACGTCGTGCGCGAGCCCGTCGATCTCCAGGAACAGCACCCCCGGAACGCCGCTCGGCGCCGCGACGTCCTTCGACCTCCGCGCGTGTCGCTTGACCACCTCGCGGTAATAGAGGTCGTCGTCGTCGATCCCCAGGAACAGCGTCACCAGGTTGTTGATCAGCGTCAGGCCGATCGCGACGACGATCGCCGTCCACAACCCGCTGATCTGCACGGAGTCGGCGAGGATATTCGAGGCCAGCCATACGAAGACGCCGTTCAGAAGGAGGACGCCGAACCCGAGCGTGATCACAGTGAACGGCAGCGCTACCCGAATCAGCACCGGCCAGACGAGCGCATTCAGCAGCCCGAGCACCGCCGCCAGCGCCAGGCCGCTCGACCAGCTCTCGATCGAGAAGCCCTGCAGGATCCAGGCCAGCAGCATCAACGCCACCGTGTTGATCGCCCAGATCACGATCACGCGGCCGATCCGCAGAGACCTCCGCTTGTGTCCGGGAGCCGGTGGCGTGTTCATCTTGTCATGTCGCGTCTACGAACTGATTGCGTCCGACCGACCGCAGTTCACATCCCCCGCCGATCGCGTCGTCGCTCCCGCCTTCGCACACCGCACACGGACACGGGCGATAGCGGCTGCCCGAACGGGTCGATAAACAGCGTCACGGGTCCCGTGTGGGCCGGGACCGTTCCTTCGAGCACATCGATGGAGTAGGAGAGATTGCCGTCGCCGGTGAGGTCCGGCGCCTTGAGCACGACCACGGCGTCGACGGGGACATCGGCGCCGGGTTCGAGGAACGACAGGACCGCGTTCGGCGGGTCGGTCTCGAAGCTGTTGTCGCCGATGGCCCACAGGTCGACGAAATCGGTCGTGGCCATGTGCCCGACTACGCGCTGGGGCCGGTCGGAGAAGAAGAGCGTCGAGGCGGTGATCCCCCGCAACGTCAGCTTGGCACCATCGCTCGCGATGCCCTGCGCGGTCTGCACGAACATCGACTCCTCGGTCTCGAGCTGTTCGGCCAATATCTCGGTCATCGTCGTACCTCCTTGTCATGCCTGCGGCGGGCGGGGGAGGTTTCTCCGCCGCCCGCAAGGGTTTGCCTCAGTTGCTTGCGGCCGGCCGGCCGGCAGTAGCTCAGCACTCTCGGCCAGGTCCACAGCCTCGGCTCGGTTCGCGGCCCCGAGCTTCCTGTAGATGTTTTGGACGTGGGTCTTCACCGTCGGACGACTGATCCCAAGGTGGTCGCCGATCGCGGCGAGGGTTAGATGCGTCGGGAGGAGCGTGAGGACAGTCGTCTCGGTCGGCGTCAGATGAACCGTCGTGCGAGATGCTTTCTTGGGGAACGCTCTCGGCTGGCTGGCCATACGCCGAACGCTACGCCTGCGGCGGCTGGTCTCTCATCGGCCAAAGAGGCTGATATTCGCGCCCGGAAACCGATGTCGAGCTTGGACGTCCGGGAGCGCCTGCCAGTGAACGGCGGCGACCGTTGCCGTGAGTGATGACTCGCGCCTAGACCAGTGCTTTCGCAAGCTTTCCTTGCTGAGGCGTAGGACGGCGATGGCCAGTTCTAGACCGGCCTGAAACCTGGGCCGCCGCCCCTAGACTCCGGTTTCTGCCGTGATCTTCCCGGCCTCGACTGCGTCGGTGAGTGTCTTGTAGTCGCGTTCGTTCTGGTCGGCGTAGGCCTCGGCGAACAGGGCCAGTGAGCGGTCGAAGGTTTCGGCTCCTCCGAGGTAGCTCGCGATGGCGATGCCGTCGCCCGAGCGCACATGGGCACGTGCGAGCTCGGTGGCACAGAGCCTCGCGTAGGTGGCCATCACGTCGGGCTCCATCAGCTCGATCTGTGCGGATCCCTTCGCGTCCCACAGCTGTCGCACGTAGAAGTCGCGCGTGATCTTGTCGAGCGGATTCTCGGCGCGGATCCAACCGAGCATGATGTCGCTCGCGGCCTGTGTCAGCCGCTGACCCTCGACGACGCGCTGGCCATGGTTGGCGAAGTCGCTCTTGCCGAGGAACGATTCCAGCACCGACGCTTCGGCCTCTTTGAATTGCAGGAAGAGCGGGTCGTCGCCGTCGCGGCCGAGCAGGAGCATGATGAAGGCGCGGGTGCCGACGCTCCCGACCCCGACGACCTTGCGAGCCGCGTGGACGTAGCGGTAGCGCTCGAGCAGCTTGCGCCGGTCGCCCGGCAGCGTCCGGCGGTAAGAGCGGATCGTACGTCTGAGGAAGTCCTCGAAGTCGTCCGCGCGCTCGGCCCAGTCGAGGTCCTCGATCGGCACGACCACGGGTGGATCGCTGATGATGTGCGGCTCGCCGTCCACGATCTCGGTCAGCTTCGCGAACGCCTTCAGGCTGTCCTTCGAGCGTGTCTTGGCGATGCCCGCGTCGTAGCGCTTCACCTGCTTCGCGGTCGCTTGCTTGAGCCACTCTTGCGCGACCTCGTCGACGTCGACGCGCGCATACCAGAGCGCCAGGTTGCCCATCGCGGCGAACCGTCTGATCCCCTCGCGGTACACCCGCCCCACTGTGCGGTTGATCGTCTCGCGCGTCTTCTGGTCGAAGCCGCGGTCTCGGCCGGCGACGGCGAAGCTCGCCACGAGCCGCTTTGACATCCCACTCGAACGGTCCCGGGCAGCGTCTCGTCGAAGTCGTTGATGCTGAACACGAGCCGGCGGTCAGGCGCAGCGAATACGCCGAAGTTCGACAAATGCGCGTCGCCGCAGAGCTGTGTGTGCAGACCAGTGCGCTCCATCCCGGCCAGATCCGACGCCATCAGAGTAGGCGGCGCCTCGGTAGAACGTGAACGGGGACACGAGCATGCGGCCGTAGCGAATCGGGACGAGCTCCGGCACCCGCGTCTGCGCCTGTTCCTCCAGCAGCTCGACCGGGCTTGGTCGGTGCGGCGGGGGCTCCCAGGCTGCATGCGACGAGCGCGGAACCTCGGCCCGTGACGCCTTTCCCCGCGCCTCACGCTCCGCCACGCTGAAGTGCTCGACCTTGACGGCCGGCGGCTGCTGTGCTGAACCGACCTCTCCGTCATCGACGCTAGTCATCTCCGTCCTCCTCTGCCGCTTGTGTGTAGGTAAGGCTTCGATACAGGTGTTTCGGTTCCGGGCCTAGGCGGGCGCACCCGCGGTGTCCGGCGTGTGTTTGGGACGCTTGCCTTCGTTGTCTTCGGTGGGGTCTGCGTGCTCGGGTAATCGTCTGACCCATGCCAGCGCGAGAAGCGCGAACAGGGCGAGGAACCCGAGCGCGGCCCGCAGTGCCGTGAGCTGCGAGTCGGAGTAGACGGCCACGAGCTCCTCCCTCTGCCTCGGGGGCACGCCGGCGTCCTTGGCTGCCTGGTCGACCTGCTCGACAGAGACGAAGTTGGCACTTGTCTCGGCGGCCGCGGCCACCTGTTGCTTGACTCGATCGGGCAGCTTCGAGCTCGCCATCACCTCGGTCGAGAAGTTCGTCGCCAGCGAGGCGATCAGGATCGAGCCGACGAGCGCCACACCGAGCGAGGCGCCGAGGTTGAGCGAGGTGCCCTGGAGCCCGCCCGCCTCGCCGCCGCGGGAGGGATCGACCGACGACATGATCACGTTGCCGACCTGCGAGGCAAGGAGTCCGAGGCCTGCTCCGAGCAGTGCCAGCCCGATGCCGAAGCCCCATCCGTTCAGTTCGGGCCCGATGAAGTAGAGCAGCACCGCCTCTCCGACGAGCATCGCTGCGACGCCGCGTTGGACGATCAGCTTCGGCGAGTAACGCCCCGTGATCGCGGAGCCGCCGAGCGCGAACACGAACATTGCGACCGACATCGGCAGGATCGTCTTGCCGGTCTTCAGCGCGTCGAAGCCGAGCACCGTTTGCAGGTACAGCGGTATCACGAAGAACGTGCCCTGGATGATGAAGGCCTGGCACCATTGCACCACCAGTCCGGCGCGCATCTTCGGGATCTTCGGAAGCGCGAGATCGAGCAGCGGCTCCTTCCCGCTCTCCTTGACCCGTTCCTCCTGCCGTATGAACAGCCACAGTAAGCCGGAGCCGATCACGATCAGCCACAGGCTCGGCGACAGGCCTAGCGGGGAAACAGGCGCCGCAGCCTTCGCCGTCACCCATCCCCACTGGCTCGTCTTCAAGACCCCAAACACGGCCGCGCCAAGGCCGGCGGCCGACAGCACCGCGCCACCGATGTCGAGCTTGCTCTTGCGGCCGACCGTCGCCGGGATCACCTTCAGGAACAGCATCAAGATCAGCACCACGACCGTCTCGCCGGCGAACACGTAGCGCCAGGAGAGATTTGCCGTCACCCAGCCCCCGATCAGCGGCCCGGCGGCCATCGACGCTCCACTCACACCGCCGAGGATCCCGTAGGCAATCGCACGCTGCTTGCCCTGATAGGTCGCGGCCGTCAACGCAGCGATCGCGGGGATCACGAGCACCGCACCAAGGCCCTCCACCAGCGACCAGCCCACAAGCAGCACGGCCAGGTTGGGCGACAGCGCCGTCGTCAGCGACCCCGCCCCGTAGACGAGCCCCCCGATCCAGAACGCCCGCTTCGCCCCCCAGCGATCGCCGATCTTGCCGCCGATCAGCATGAACGCGGCCATCACCAGCGTGTACATCGTGATCGCGGTCTGTAGACCTACGACCGTCGTATCGAGGTCCGCCACAACCTGCGTGATCGACACGTTCATCACGGTCGTGTCCAGCACCATGATGAACTGGGCCGTCGCCAGAATCCCGGCCACACCCCAGCCGACCTTCATCCCTGCGGGCGCCGACGTGACGCCACTGTTGCCCGCACCCTCGCTCACGACAGGCGACACCGAATACCTGTCTCAATCGATGAATAGAGCGCCGAAGAACGAGCGGCCGACCTCGGGCCGCCGCCGCGCCGATCATCCCCCGCCGGCTGTGCCACGCCGCCCATCGGATCAGCTCAGGCCATGCCGGCCGAAGTCTGGTCGCTCACCATGTACGCGACGATCAGCGCGGCCGGGAAGAAGATGAGGCTGAACAGGAAATAGCCGAAGAAGCTGTGCCCTTTGCGGGCAGCGACTCGTGCCGGCCAGAACGCGATCGCGATCCAGGCGATGATCGCCAGGGTCGTCCAGATCCAGTAACCGTTCGCAGCGAGGACCATGTCAGCCTCCTTGATCGTTGGCAGCACCGACGGCACTGCTATTGCATCCAGTCTCCCGGGGCCAACGGTTTGTGTGCCCGTGGAGCCGGGTTATGCGTCTGTGGGTGCGGGGAGGGGGCGACGCGCGGCGCCACCCCCTTCTCGCCTCGGTCGGCTAGGAGTTCGCAGCCTTCGTGACCTCGTCGGACGACTGTGCGATGGCTTTCTGGAGCTCGTCGTAGTCGCCCTTGTCGATCGCCTTGTTGATCCGCTTGTCCGAGTTGACGAGCGCGGCCTCGACCTTGTCGGCATAGGTGTCGTCGACGACCGCGACGACCGCCGATGATCCCGGGGGCAGGTACTCCTCCATCTCGACGCCCATCTCCTTCTCCTCGTGCTTCTTCTTGAGCTTGCCGACGACGGCGCCGACCCCCGCTCCGACCGCGGTCGCGGCTAGCAACGGCGGCGCGAAGAGCCCGACCACGAGTCCAGCCGTGCCGCCGACAACAGCGCCGCCGGCGACGTGCGCGTCGCCGTGCTCCTGCACATCTACCTTGCCGCTCGGGTCGCGGTTCAACACGACGGCCCCGACTACCTGGTAGTCGCCGGCGTCCTCGCCGGCCTTGAGCGCCTTGAAGTCGTCGGCTGCCGCCCCGGTAATCGAGTAGGTGCCGACTACGAGCACGAGATTGTCACCGTTCATGACTCCTCCTTCTTTCGATTGAACGTCTCCTTGTTGGCGGACGGAAATGGCGCAAGCCCGGCCCCTCCGACCTCCTCTGGCTCATGCTTCTGCGTCGACCGCCGCCGCGATCTCCGCGGCCTCGAGCTCGAGATCGAGCGCGCTAGCGATGTTGCTGAGCGCCGAGACGATGCGTGCCGTCCCTACGATCGGAGCGACTGCGGCAAGCACGCCGCGAACCTGATCCGGGTCGATCTCGAGGTCGCTCGCGACCTCGAGGTTGGCGACGTACGACATCGGTGCCGCGTCAACCGCCACGAGCGCTGCGATGCGGACGAGCATCAACGTATCCGGATCGAGGCTCGACGCCTCGATCGAATCGGCAGTCATGCTCGCGAGAAGATCGAGCACTGGTGTATCTGCCATGGGACTCTCCTTTCAGGAGTGTTTTGGGCCACGGCGGATGCCGCAGCCCGGTCATTTCGGGCCGGTGGGAAGAAGGCCAGCACTCTCAGCCAGGTTCACGGCCTCGGCTCGGTTCGCGGCCCCAAGCTTCTTGTAGATGTGCTGGACGTGGGTCTTCACCGTTGGACGACTGATCCCAAGGTGGTCGCCGATCGCGGCGAGGGTTAGATGCGTCGGGAGGAGAGTGAGGACAGCCGTCTCGGTCGGCGTCAGATGAACCACCGTGCGCGATGCTCTCCTGCGGGGCGCTCTTACCTGGCCTGCCACGCGCCAAACGCTACGCCTGCGGCGGCCGATTTCTCATCGGCCAAAGTGGCTGATATTCTCGCCCGGAATCCGAGTCGAGCGCGGTCGTCGCCGAGAGCGCCCGCCAGTGAAAAGGTGGCTGACCTGTGGCTGCGATCGATGACTGGCATCTAGAACGTCAGAGCATCCGCGGGCTTGCCCTGTGCTCGGGCCGCGGTGCTTGCCGGCAGCGCCAGGCGTATCTCAGGATCGCGCTGGCTCGCGGTGCTGCTGAGGCGTAGGTCGGCGCCATCGCTACTTCTTCTCCTCCTCGCGAGCGTCTGCGACTGCTGAAAGCACCGGCGGTGCCGGTTCCGCCTGTTCGGTCCGATGCGGTACTGCGCGCCCGTCTCGCTCCGTTGCAGGAGGTCGTGCAGCGCGGCCGGGTAGTGCTGGTTTCTGCTCCGGCGGGTTACGGAAAATCGACTCTTGTCGCACAATGGAGCGACCTGGATCCGAGGGTCAGCGGCTGGGTGCAGCTCGGATATGGCGACAACGACCCCGTGGCGTTGCTCGCCCACGTCGCGGCGGCGCTCGAGCGCACTAGCCCGGTCAGCGGTGACCTTCTCGAGGAGTTGTCACGAAGCACGCCGAGGATCGTCGAGGTCGCCCTTCCTCTCCTGGATGCCGACTTCGGCGAGCGTGACCCGTTCGTGTTGGTGCTGGACGACGTTGACCTCATCACGGCCAAGAGGAGCCGCTCGATTCTCGGGTTCCTCGTCGAACACGTGCCATCCGGCTCTCAGCTAATGCTGGTCACCCGTGGCGATCCGGGACTGCGGCTCGCTCGCCTCCGTGCACGCGGCGATCTGGTCGAGGTCGGGGTCGCGCATCTCGCCCTGGACGAGAAGGAGACACGAGCCGTTGCCGGCCTCGGTGGTCTGGAGCTGTCGGAGGAGGCGGCCCGGGCGTTGCGCGAGCGGACGGAGGGGTGGGCTGCCGCGATAGCACTGGCAGCGCTCTCGTCGCGAGACCGCGACGATGCGGCCGTGAGCGCGGCCGGTCTGACCGGCACTCAACCGCAGATCGCCGACTACCTCCTGGAAGAGGTGATCGAGCGCCAGCCGGACAATCTCAAGACGTTCCTGCTCGGTACGTCGATCCTCGACCGGATGACGCCACCCTTGTGCGATGCGGTGCTCGGCACGAATGACGCGACCGATTCGCTCGAGGCCCTCGCACGCTCGAATGCGTTCGTCGTCCCGCTCGACGATCGCGGCGAGTGGTACCGCTACCACCACCTCTTCAGTGACTTCCTCCGAGCGGAGCTCAAACGTCGCGATCCCGAGTTGCTCTCCGCATACCTGAAGCGGGCAGCGGACTGGTGCGAGCTGCACGGAAGCCATGACGAGGCGTTCGCCTACGCGCACGAGAGCGGCGATCTCGCGCAGGCCGGCAGGATCGCGCACGGGCACTGGGACGAGCTCGCAGGTCGAGGACGGATCGAGACGTTGAGGCTCTGGCTCGACCGCTGCACCGACGAGGAGATCGAATCGGACGCCCAGTTGTCGATCGCGGCAGCCTGGGTGTCCGTGCTCCTCGGCGATCCTGTCCGAGCGAAGCGGTTCGTCGCTGCCGCCGAGCGGCGGCCGCTCGATGTGGCATCCGCCGACGGGGCGACCTCGCTTCGTTCGGCACTCGCGAATGTCCGTAGTGCCGTCGCTCCCGCCGGAATCCACGGGATGCTGCGCGACGCCGAGTTCGTCTACGCCGCGGAGAAGACCGATGGCACCCGCCGGCTTCTTAGCGCCTGCCGCGCCCTGGGGACGGCGAACGCTCTCCTGGGCCGACCGCAAGAAGCGATCGATGTGTTCGGCGAGGCACTCGCTCTGTCGGGCCACCGGCCAGAGCTCGCGCATGTGCGGCTCTACTGTCTCAGCTACATGGCCTTCGCGGCCACAGAGATCGGCGATCGGCGAAACGCGCAGAGATGGGCGGTCGAAGCGCTAGTGGTGATCGAAGAAGCGCGTCTCGAGGACGCAGCCCAGAGCGCCATCGCCTACGCGGCAGGAGCGCTGGCGAACCAGCGGCGCGGTGACCACACGGAGGCCGCGCGCCTGCTCGACCACGTCCGGCGACTCGGCCCATTGCTCCACGGAGTCCCGTGGCTCGAAGCCGATTGCGCGCTGCACTGCGCCGATATCAGCCTGAACCTCGGCGACCTCGCCGGCGCTCTCGAGTTCGCGCTGGTCGCGAGTGACGCACTCCAGGGCTACCCCGACGCCGGAACGCTTCCTGCCCGGTTGCAGCGGCTCGAAGAGCGGATCAGGCGAGGAGAGGACTACAAGCTCACTCCGGCCGAGCTCCGGCTCATCGGTTTCCTGCCGACGCATCTCTCGCTCCAGGAGATCGCTGATCACCTTCATCTCTCACGCCCAACCGTCAAGACTCAGGTCGCTTCGATCTATCACAAGCTCGGTGTCAAGAGCAGGTCCGAAGCAGTCGAGATCGTCGAGCAGTCGGGCCTCGGGGCGATCGATAACCGACTCACGATGCCGGATCCGGCCTCCGACTGAGCTCGCGGTCCCGTGCGGTGGCCGCGTTCAGCCTCGTGCGGCCTCGTACTGCCGCGATGCCGACGGGCAATGACCAGAGCGAGTGCGGCGAGTGTCCCGACGGACTTCGCCAGGTCAAGGCCGAGAGGGCGTCCGGACAGATTCGTAACGTCTCCGCTCGTGCATCTGCGGAAGCTGCCCGAGCGACGGCTGTCGCGGTTCCTGCGTGAGCCTCCGTCAGTCCGCGGCGCAGCGGCCGCGATCGTCACCACCACCCTCGTCATCGTGGTTGCAGCTGGGGCGCTGATGAGGGTCCTCGACCCACACGAGTATCCGAACATCGGACTGGGCTTGTGGTGGGCGATTCAGACCGTCACTACCGTCGGCTATGGCGACGTCACGCCCACGAACGCCGTCGGCCGGCTCGTCGCAACGTTCGTCATGCTCGAAGGGATCGCATTTGTTGCGATCGTGACTGCCGCGATCACGTCGACCTTCGTCACCCGCGCGGCGCGTCAATACGACGTCGACCAGGCGAAAGACGAACAGAGCGACACGGAGCGAATCGAAGCTCGCCTCGACACCCTCGAGCAGAAAATCGACAGCCTCGCCGCGACGCTTCAGGGCTCGAGCTCGACCTGACCGGCCGCGCGCGGCCGCACAGGAGTCGGAGCGTCCGAAGACGAAGCGAACCCAGCGAATGAACGACTACTGGGACACCGGCCGGATGGAGGCCTTCAGTGACGGCGTCTTCGCGATCGCGATCACGCTTCTCATCCTCGAGATCAGTGTTCCCGAGTCGGCGTTCACCGACCTCTGGAGCGGTATCGCCCACCAGTGGCCGTCGTATCTCGCCTATGTGACGAGCTTCATCACGATCGGGGGGATCTGGCTTGCGCACCACGGCATCTTCCGGCGCTTGCAGTACGCGAACAGACAGCTGATGCTGATCAACCTCCTGCTGCTGATGGCGGTGTCGTTTCTGCCCTTCCCGACGAAGCTGATGGCCGAGGCGATCCATGACAATGACGCCGAGCGAGCAGCAGTGATCTTCTACGGTGGGACGCTGCTGGTGATCTCAGCCCTCCTCGGCGTCATGTGGGGCTCGATTCTCCGCGACCGCCACGTCCTCAAGCCCGAGGTGACCGAGAAGGAGATCACTGCGATCACCCTCGCGACCACACCGAACATCGGCTTCTACGTCGCGTGATCGTTCTTGCCTTCATCGCTCCCAAGGTCGCGGCGTTCGGCTACCTCGTGATCGCGGTCGTCGCTCTGCTTCGGACGCGCGGCGACAGCGCGCCAGCACGCACAACAGCGGAGTAGCGCGACCGCCCGAGGTGGCGACCGCCCAGGGTAGGGGCAGACAGCGCGGGCCTTGACGCATGCACGGCGCGGGTGCTAGAGCCGGTCTCGTCGGCGCTTGCCAGACCGATGTCAGATCGGCGGTCGCGCCGTTGGTTCGCTGACACGAAATACTGTCGCGGATTCGGACGAAAGCGTAGGCCCACCGTGGACAACGCGACAGCGGAGCTGCCCGATTCGTCAATGCAGGCCACCGACACAACGCACACGGCCATGACCTCCGGGGACGGCGAATGCAGGGACGCTAACGACGCGCTCGAAAGCGGAGACCAATGCAGGAAGACCCAGTAGCGGACAGCCCCATGAGGCCGCCATCGCGCCTCGACGCCCGCATCAGGCGCGTCGTCGCCACCCGTCGCGTCTTCCCTGTCCTCGTTCTCGTTACGATCTCCCTGGCGCTGCTCGCGGGGTTCGTCGCGACGCTCACCGATCCGGAGGACTTTCCGTCATTCGGGGTCGGCGTCTGGTGGGCGATCGTTACGCTCGCGACTGTTGGGTATGGGGACGTGGTGCCCACAACTCCCTGGGGGCGGGTCGTCGGAAGTGCGACCATCATCGTGGGCGTCACGTTCCTCTCCTTCCTGACTGCAATCGTTACTTCGCTCTTCATCTCCACGGAGCAGGATGAAAAGGCCGCCGAGGAAGCGAAACTTCGCGCGGCCGGAGAGGCGGAGACCCGCGCGCTCATCGCCGCGAGCAATGCGGAAGCCCGCGAGCGCTTCTCGCGGCTCGATGAGCGTCTCGCGGCGATCGACGCGAAGCTCGACCGATAAGCGTGGGCAGGTCGCTGATCGGCTGGCGCTGGTGACTGACGACAGGACGCGACTGCGGTCGTGCGAGTGAGCTGGAGACAGCACCGCGGTCGCCCCGTGGAACTGACCGGCCGCCTGGAAGGACCGGCTACCGGGGCCGAGAACTCGACCTCATGGCAGGGCCAACTAGGATCGAGTCATTGGCTCGATCGTCAACTCAAACGCACCCAGAACCCGAGACAGGCTGCGGTGGTTATCGCTGTCGTCTCGACCTCGATCACCGTCATCGCAGGTCTGTTGATGACCGTCGTCGATCACGGGGCTTCCCGTCTCTTGGTTCTGGGCTCTGGTGGGCCGTCCAGACGGTCACGACCGTCGGTTATGGCGACCACGTTCCAACGACCGCAGGCGGCCCGCTGCTTGCGGCGGTCGTCATGCTGTTCGGAATCGGGTTCATCACGGTCATCACAGCGGCGATCACGAGTTCCTTCGTTTCACGGTCACAACTCGAGCAGCCGCTCGGGGGGGACGGCGCCTTCCCGGCGGAGCAGTTCAAGAAGATCGACGAGCGGCTCGAACGAATCGAATCTGCTGTTGGCAAGCTGCGAGCGCGTAGCTTGCCGGCGACCGTCTGGTTGAAAGTCGCAAGGCCAGCTATGGATCGGGCATCTCCTCGAGAGCCTCGGCCAGGTACTCGAGCTGCGCCGCCATGACTGCGTCAACGGTCTGATCGCGGTCAACCTGCTGCTGCAGGCTTCGAGATATGCGCGGACGACCGGATCGTCGATCGTGCCGCGGTCGACGAGACGACTGGCTCTCAATGGGCCCTCCTGGATCCTGAGCTCTGCGCTCTTCGCCACCTCCTCGATGCTACGCCACGTCCAGGATGCACACGGACCATCTGACCGCGGAACCACCGCAGCTGATCGACGTCATTCGCCGACCCCCCGGCAGCTCATGAGCCACACCTTGTGCCACAGCTGCATCGCGCGTGACTCACGCGATGAGCTTGCGCAGAGGATCCCGCATGGGCTTGTCGTCTCAAAGGTTGGGGGCGTCAGCCACGGTCACAGCGCGATGAGTGGTGCGCGCCAGTTTCGCGCCAGTCGCCACCTGGAGCGGGCGGATTCCAACGGACGTGAGCGGATCCACACCGCGCGCGACAGCTGAACAGATAACGGCTTAACCATGC
>CAVPXQ010000002.1:0-690399 GCA_963709715.1 uncultured Gaiellaceae bacterium | reverse complement strand
CCATCCGTGTGACCCACTCGCCGTCCCGAAGATCGTCGCCCGGCTCGCGGATGAGGTGCAGAACGCCTGCGGACTGATACGCCTCGAGGATCTCGGTCGTACCGTCCTGCGACCTGTTGTCCGTCGCGATCACGAAGTCCGCTCCGGCGTTGAGGTGGAATGCGAGCCACGACTCGACGAGGTCCACCTCGTCCCGCACGAGTAGCGTCATCACCACCTTCATCGCGGCGGCTCAGTGTACGTCGACGCATGCGCGGCATCGATCGCAGGCGGCCGACCACGCACTGGCCGGCCTGTGGCGCCGAGCCGCCCCTCGAACGCGGCGACCCTCTCGTCGGCACGGACGACACCGTCGATCCCGGCCAGCACGGACACCTCTGCCGCAAACGCGGCGGCATCGTGAGCGTCGGGCAAGTCGAAAGCGAGAACAGCTCCGTCGCCTGGCGCAGCGAACGAACCGTCCTCGGTGCGGAGCGCCCGAAGTGCATCGCGGAGCCGGGTGTCGCGGGCGAGACGACCGACCGCGAGCCCCCTGTCCAGTTCGTCGTCCGAGACCGCTTGCTCGGCCACGAAGGCCGAGAGGCTGTCATCCCGGAGCGCACCGTCGAGACGGATCTGGTGCTCGACGAGGTCTTCGCGCGGATGACGAACCCAACCGCCCTTCGCCTTACGCCTCATCTGGTCGATCGACCGAATGGAGAAGTGGAGAATCTCGATCGGGTACCACGTACGGAACGGTTCCAGCAGCGTTCCCGAGGCATTGTGGTTACCGGCCTCCACCACCACGCTCGGGTCGGCGCGGTGCGCGACCTTCTGGTGCGCGTGGTAGATCGTCGACTTGTCGCCGGGATGGGCGGGGACACACAGCCGAACCGTCATGCGCTCTGCGAAGAACGGATCACCCTCGAGACGCGGGAGAAAGTGACGCCAGCATCCCCGGATCACGCCGAAGCGCTCGGGGACGAGCTCGAAGATCTCCTTGAGTGTTCCCCCACGGGGCCACCAGAACTCGTCCGCGTCGGAGTTGATGACCCAGTCCGCACCGAAGTCCGTCGCTGCGAGCCTGGCCATTCGAGTCACCCACTCGTCCTGCCGCATGTCGTCACCGCTTTCTCGGAGCAAGTGGAGAGACCCAGCTCGCGCGTACCGCTCGAGAATCTCGGTGGTTCCGTCGTCCGAGCGATTGTCGGTGGCGATGACGAAGTCCACGCCGGCGTGGAGGTGGAACGCAATCTGCGCGTCGACGATGTCCGCCTCGTTGCGAGCGAGGAGGGTCATGACGAGTTTCATCGGCGCCCGAGCACTCCGGTGACGGCAAGCAACATGAAGGCGGGCGCGAAAGGTACGGCGTACTCGGCCGTCGCAGGGACGGCGAGCGACGTCGCCAGCAACCCGAGGATGCCAGCAGTACTCAGCACGACGGGCGTGGCGGACCGATATGGCCGCCGGATGACAACCGCGAGTACTCCGACCGTCAACCAGACGACAAGCCGGGGGAACCAACGGGAGGCACGGTCGAGCCACATGGCAAGTGACGCGTTCCCCTCGCGATCGGAGAACCTCGTGTAGAGCTCGTCCACGCGACGGTTCAGACGGTCGAGATGTGCAGCATCCCGCTGGCTGTCTGCCACGATCGCGTGCTCGGTCGGTGACGTCCACACCTCGCGAAAGCGGCCGTCGGGCGTCGAGATGAACGCCGACACGCTGGCCGACGGGATCGGCTGGCCCTCGCTCGGCGTGGGAAGAGTGCGTCGATGCGGCGCAAGCGTGCGCTCGGCGCGGCCTGCTCGCTCTCCGGGTTCGAGAGAAGAGCGGCCACCACAGGAGCCTCCAACCGTCCCGTCGCCACTCCCCGGGCATAGGCGCCAGGGTGGGCTCGGACCGCCTCGCGGCCGACACGGGCGAGATGCGCGTAGTCGTCGTCCCAGCCCCACGTCCGATCGCGACAGACCGATCGAGGTCCTCGTGCATGCGCGCGCTGCCGCGAGGAGAAGAACGTCGTCGAGGTCGATGCCGTACGAGCGGTACGGCTCACGCGGAAGCAAGTCCTTCTGAACCGCACGTGCGAGCTCGCGCGACGCCTCGCCCGTTTCGCGGCTCGACGATGCGATCGACGACGAAGGCGCGGAAGAGCGGAAGCCCGTGTCCTGCACCGCGTACGACGTGAAGTCGTCGGCGCGGACAACGTTGTGCCCGGCCCACAGGACCAACAGCCCGGCAGTGGCCGCGACGAATGCGGCGAGCGAGCCGATCCGAGGGCGCCACGAGCCTCTACCGACGAGCAGAAGCGGTGCGAGGACGACGAGGACCTGGCTCACGGGTCTGATCAACACGAGGAGCGCGAGCGCCGCGCCCACTGAAGCCGCCCGTCCGGGTGTTCGCTCTTCGACGAGCCGCGCAGTCAGAAGAGCCGCGAGCGCGAACGCGGCCGCGTACAGCGCGTCGCTCGCGAGCCTGTGAAAGAGGAGCACATAGCTCGGATACGCGAGCACGCAGAGCGACGAGCAGCGAGGCCGACCGTGGCCCCGGCCCGTCGGGCGACGCGCCACCAGCAGACGACGGCCAGCCCGTACAGAGACGGCCATTGCGACCTCGGCCGCGATCGGCGCCGGCCGTGAGCAGCGCTTCCGACACGACGCCCGTCACCGGAGCGCGCGTGAGCAGCGCCTCCGGAAGCACGACCTCGCGCGACGCAGCTCGAACGACGCTCGCAGGTACGTGCCGAGATCGCGGCCGGCGGCAAGCGGAAACGCGACCGACACGACCGCGTACACGGCGAGCGCGACTCCGAAGAGGACGTATCGACGCAGCCGGTCGCTCCGAGAAGCCACGAGCGCCGCCACCATCGTGCGAGCCCTCGCGCACCAGCTCAGGCTAGACCGTCGGCCCTACGACCTCGACGATCGCGTCGACGACGCGCTCGGCTGCGCGGCCGTCCACCTCGCCTACGACCTCACGCACGACACGACGCCGGGCCTCGGCGAGCTCCTCCGGCGCGGCGAGAGCACGCTCGAGACCGGCCACGACCTCGTCGAAGCTCTCGGCCCGGTAGAAGGCTCCCGAGGCGGCGAGCTCCTCGTAGTGCTTGCCGACGACGTTCTTGGCAGCCCAGGACTCGCCGGGCGGCGCGCCTTCGTCGTAGAGGACGCACACCGCCGGCCGATCGTTGACGAGCGCGTCGAGCAGGATCGTGCCTGCGTTCGCGACGACGCCGTCCGCGTGCTGCAGGAGTGTCGCGAGCTCCTCGAGGTCCGTGTAGCTCGGTACCTGGACGTAGGCCCCGTCCAACCCGGTGGCCGCCCGGAAGCGCGCTTGCCACTCTCCGTCGCGCGGATGAGGGCGGAAGAGGAGCTGGAACCGCTCGCGCGGGCCTTCCTTCCACCACGCGAGGAGTCGCTCGACGAAGCGACCCTCGTACGGAGCGTTGGTCGGCGTGTTGCCCATGACGAGGACGAGCGGGCGCCCGGGATCGAGCCCGAAGCCCCGGAGGAGCGCGTCGTACTCGTCGCGTCGCCGCTGGCGGTGGAACACGTCGGTCTGCGGCCAGCCGGTGACGACGATGCGGCTCGCGTCGATCTCGTGGTAGCGGCGCAGATCGTCCTCCATGACCCTGTTCTGCACGAGGTAGCGCGCGCAGTGCGGCGAGATGACCCCTTTGCCGACCGTGTGGTCCCAGCTCGCGATGTAGGCGACGACCGGTCGGTCCAGGCGACGCGCGGCGGCGAGATAGGGAACCACCCCGCGCGGCTGGACGTTGGCGACGACGAGCGACGCACAGTCACGCCGCATCGCCTCGAGCAGTCGATCCGGAACGTACCGCCGCTGGCTGAAGAACCAGTGGCGCATGCCGCGCTCGAGCGTTGCGGAGCGCGGAAGCAGACCCTCGCGCGTGGAGTCGAGCATCCAGTTCGGGTGGCCAGGTTGCATCCGCGACTCGTGGAAGCCGTGGCGGTAGTTCAGGCGTATCGCGAGCGGGAAGTAGCCGAGCTGCCGGTCGAGCAACGAGTCGACTCGACGCAAGATCCGTTCGCCGGGGCTCCCGGAGCTCGGCAGCGAGCTCGAAGCCGTCCAGTGAAGGCGCATCTCCCAGTCGTGCAGACCACGCCGCGGCGTCGGCGGACGGCACCACGAAGACACCGGCAACGGCTCCCGCGAGCCGCTCGTCGCAGCCCGTCCACGATGCCCGTGTCGAAGAAGACACGGATCGAGAGCAGGTCCGGGAGGACGATCCAGACGCGTCGGCCCGTCACGTGACGCGCGATGCAATGCGCTCGGCGAGAGACGCGCCGTCGAGTCGGTGCGCACGCAGCGCCTCGCGTGGCGTCCCGCACGCAGGCCAGCCCTCGACGGCGAGCACGTCGACATGTTGGACACCTGCCCGGCGCAACGCGTCGCCGAGGCCACCGATCGGCGAGTGATCCTCGAGGACGAAGACGTTCTCGTGACCGTGCAGCAGATCCGATGCCCCGTCGATCCGGTTCAGCCACGGCATGTTCACGACCGCGAGGTCGAGCCCGCTGCCCTCGAGCGTCTCGGCAGCGGTGAGCGCCTCGTGGAGCAGCACCGGCCCGTACGACAGCAGGATCGCATCGCCTCCCTCGCGCAATACTCGGCCCTTCCCGGGCTCGGGGGCTCCGTCGAGCTCGATCAGGCGTGGCGAGGGACCGATCGCGATCCGGATCGCGACACTCTCCCGCGCCTCCTCGACCGCCCAGCGAAGAAGCTCCCGCGTCTCCTCGGTGTTCGCCGGTTGCACGACGGTGATGTTCGGCAACGCGCCCAGCAGCGAGACGTCCCGCACGGACTGGTGCGACTTTCCCGGTCCTGCCGGGATCAGCCCCGCGTAGTGCAGGGCGTAGATCACCTTCGTGCCCTCGCTCAGCTGGTTGTAGATCTGCTCGTTCGCGCGTGAGGCGAGGAACGAGGCGAACGAGTTCACGACCGGCAGGAAGCCGTGGCGTGCGAGCCCGGCTGCCGCGGACACCATGTCCTGCTCGGCGATGCCGCACTCGAGAAACTGCTCCGGATAGGCGAGCTCGAAGGCACGGATGCGGCAGTCGGACGCGAGGTCGGCGTCGAGAACGACCAGGTCATCGTGGCTCGCACCGAGGGCGACGAGCTCCTCGCCGTAGGCCTCGACCACGTACTCGTCAGTCACGCTCGCACGGGGCCGTTCGCCCGCGCCGCTCTCGGGCTCACCCTGCAGCCCGCGCTCATCCTCGACCGGGCCGAGCGCGACGTACTCGGGCGGCGCGAGGGCGAGCGCCCGAAGACCCGACTCGATCTGCTCCGCGAGCTCCGCCCGGGCACTCTCGAACGCATCGTCGTCGGGCGCGCCGGCATGCCAGCGATAGGTTCCTCCACCCTCCTCGAGCGCCACAGGGTGCTCCATGAACGAGACACCCTTGCCCTTGATCGTTTCGGCGACGAGCGCCTTCGGGGCATCACCGCCCTCGCGGAACCGTGCGAAGACCGCTCGAAGAGCCCCATGGTCGTGCCCGTCGCAAGTTTCGACGTCCCACCCGAAGGCGCGCAACTTCGTCTCGAGATCACCGAGAGCGAGGATGTCCTCCGTCCTCTTGTCCGACTGCAGCTCATTGCGGTCGACCACGATCCAGAGTCGTCCGAGCCGGTCGTGCGCCGCGCCCTGGAGCCCCTCCCAGTTCTGACCTTCCTGGAGCTCGCCGTCACCGGTCATGACGACGACGACCCCGTCACGCCCCGCTCGCCGCTTCCCCCAGGCAATGCCGCGGCCCTTCGAGATTCCCATCCCGAGCGAACCCGAGTTGGCCTCGATCCCGGGGACGCCGACGTCCGGATGGCCGTCCAGACCACCGAGGCGCCGAAGGCGTGCGAGACGCTCCGCCGGGAGCACACCGAGGCCGTAGAGCGCTGCATAGAGACCAGGCACGTCATGACCCTTCGAGGAGAAGAAGACGTCGCGATCGGGATCATCGAAGCCGAGGCCGGCGACGTTCAGCTGCTCGAACAGCAGCTGGACGACCACGTCGAGCGAGCTGAAGCTCGAGCCGAGGTGCCCCGACCCCGCCCGCTTGACGGCGACGAGCGCGTTGAGCCGGCAGATGTCAGCAAGGACGCCGAGGCGTGCGTCCGCATCGCCATCTGCCCAGCGGACGCGATCGACATCGGCCTTCGCGATAAACGCAAGCTGCTCCACGCCGGGAGACGGTAACGGACGAGGAGGCGACCTCCGTGACTGGTACCGTCGGGCGGCGGTGGCGACTCCGACACCGCAGATCTCCGTCGTCATCCCGTGCCTGAACGAGGAAGAGGCCGTCGGCCGAGGTCGTCGACCAGGCGCTCGAAGGCATCCGCCGCTCGGGTCGGGTGGGCGAGGTCGATCGTCGTCGACAACGCCTCGACGGACCGCTCCAGCGGAGGTCGCAGCCGAGCACGGTGCGCACGTGGTCTCCGAGCCGCGACGGGGGTACGGGAGCGCGTACCTCGCGGGGCTCGACGCAGGCGCGCGGCGAGTACGTCGTCATGGGCGACGCAGACGACACGTACCCGCTGCAGCGAGCTCGCACCGTTCGTCGACCAGCTCGAGGCCGGCGACGACCTCGTGATCGGCTCACGGTTCAAGGGGACGATCCACGGCGACGCGATGCCGTTCCTCAACCGCTTCGTCGGGAACCCGATCCTCACAGGGATGCTGAACCTCCTCTTCGGCGTGAAGGTCTCGGACGCGCACTGCGGGATGCGCGCCATTCGCCGGGATGCACTGCCGACGCTCGACCTCCACTCGACCGGCATGGAGTTCGCGTCGGAGATGGTCTTCAAGGCCTACCGCCGCGGCCTGACCGTCAGCGAGATCCCGATCGACTACTACCCGCGCGTCGGCGAGTCGAAGCTCAACCGCTTCGGCGACGCCTGGCGCCACGTCCGCTTCATGCTCCTCTACAGCCCGAGCTGGCTGTACCTCGTTCCCGGCGTACAGCCTCCTCGTCCTCGGACTCGTCGGCATGGTCGCCCTCGCGAGCGGCCCGATCGACGTCCTCGGACGGACGTGGCAGATCCACACGATGCTCGGCTTCGTCGCACTGACGCTGATCGGCGCACAGGTCGATCCAGCTCGGCGTATTCGCGCGGACGTACGCACGCGTGCGGATCGGGGAGCACGACCCCTTGCTCGAGCGTCTCGGACGACATCTGCGGCTCGAACACGGACTGCTCGCTGGGGCCGTTCTGGTGCTGCTCGCGCTCGTCGGTCTCGCCGCCGTGGGCGCCGAGTGGGCGCTCAACGGGTTCGGGACGCTCGGCCGTCGCT
The DNA here is from genome assembly GCA_963709715.1 of uncultured Gaiellaceae bacterium. Classification (GTDB taxonomy): domain Bacteria; phylum Actinomycetota; class Thermoleophilia; order Gaiellales; family Gaiellaceae; genus GMQP-bins7. The sequence goes on along the minus strand of CAVPXQ010000002.1, from coordinate 683,111 downwards.
ACGAGACGGCCCTCCTCGTGACGACGGGACTCGGGCTCGGGATCCAGATCGTCTTCGCGTCGTTCTTCCTCGCGCTGCTCTCGATGCCGCTGCGGCGCGAGTCGACACTCGCGTGACCGGACGCCTTTCCCCGCCGACGTGATCTCCGTCGTCATCCCAGTCAAGAACGGCGGCACCGATCTCGTGCGCTGCCTCGCGGCGATCGACCGACAGGAGGTCGACGAGGAGGTCGAGGTCGTCGTCGTCGACTCCGGCTCGACGGACGGGAGCGTCGCGGCCGCACGGTCTCACGGAGCGCGTGTGCACGAGATACCGTCCGAGGAGTTCGGACCACGGCCGGACCCGCAATCTCGGCGCGGACCTGGCACGTGGCGACGTCCTCGTCTTCACGAGCCAGGACGCGTACGCCGCGGACGAGACGTGGCTCGCGAGCCTCACGCGGCCACTACACGGGAAGGACAAGGTCGCCGGCGTCTACGGTCGCCAGCTCCCGCACGTGAACGCGACACCACCCGAGCAGTACTTCCTCGACTTCCTGTACGGGCCGGATCCGCGTGTGCAACGACTCGACGGAGACCGCGAGCCCACGTTCGAGGAGACGCTGTTCTCGAACGTGAACGCCGCGATGCCGCGATCGGTCTGGAAGGAGTTCCCGTTCGCCGACGACCTGATCATGAGCGAGGACCAGGAGTGGTCGCGGCGGGTGCTTCGAGCCGGCAAATCACTGCTGTACGAGCCCGGGGCTGCCGTCTACCACTCGCACAGCTACTCGATCGCGGCTGCGTTCCGTCGCTTCTTCGACTCGGGCGTATCAGCCGAGCGCTCGTACGTCGCGGGCGGCAACGGATCCGGGGCTCTGAGGCAGGCGGCGGTCCGCTACGCGAAAGGCGAGGTCTCGTGGCTGTGGCAGACAGGGCAACGGCGCTGGATCCCGTATGCCACGGCGTACGAGCTCGCGAAGTTCACGGGGATGCAGCTCGGGCGCCGGCATCGGCGCCTGCCGCGCGGGCTAGCCCGGCACTTCAGCGCGCTGCCCTCCCACTGGGGCGAGTGATCGTCGCTCACGCAGGCCATGGGTGGCTGCGGAGCACGTCCTCGTTCAGCTCGACGCCCCAGCCGGGCCCGGCCGGGACGCGAAGCTCGCCGACCGAGATCTCCGGGAGCGCGGTGACGAGCTCGTCGCGCCACGGCACGTCGTCGACGTCGTACTCGAGGATGCGGGCGTTCGGGATGGCCGCGCACCACTGCGCCGCGATGAACGTGGCGAGGTGGCTGTAGTAGTTGTGCGGCGCGCAGTTGACCTCGAATGTCTCGGCGAGGTCGGCGATCTTCTTCGCCTGGTGGAAGCCGTTCCAGATCACGTCCACCGAGGCGACGTCCATACCGCCCGCATCGAGGTAGGGACGGAAGTCCCGGCTCCCGTACAAGTTCTCGCCGGAGCAGATCGGCATCGGCGCAACGTGCCGAACGTGCGCGAGCGCTCCCGGATCGAAGAGGTCGACCTCGAGCCAAAGCAGATCGAACGGCTCGAGAGCCTTCGCGACACGTACGCACCCCTCGGGCTCGAGGTTGAAGTTGAGGTCGACGATAGGCCGGGCGCTACCCTCCGTCCCATCGGCGAACGCTCCGAGCAGGCGGACGAGCGCATCGACTATCTCGTCGGTCCGGAGCGTCCCGCCGCCCTCGTTGAACCCAGGCATGAGGACGTACGGCTCCTCACCGGGGACGACGACGTTCGTCTTGAACGCACCGTAGCCATGCTCGACGACCTCCCGGCCGAGCGCAGCCACGTCGTCGTAGGACGCGAGCTTCCGCGTCCCCGTCACCTCGAACGCTCGAGCCCGTGTCGTCCCGCAGTGCGACCAGTACATCGGGATCGTCTCCCGCGTCGGGCCGCCGAAGAGCTCGTACACGGGCACTCCGAGAGACTTCGCCTTGATGTCGAGCAGCGCGTTCTCGATGCCCGCGAGTGCCTTTGCGACGATCGAGCCCGGACTCTGACGAGTCGCGCGGTAGAGGTCCCAGTAGATCGCCTCGACAGGGCGAGGGTCGCGGCCGATCACGAGCGGCGCGAGGTCCTCGACGATCCCGGCGAGCCCACGCGGCGAGCCGTGCGAGTCGGTGATCTCCGCCCAGCCGACGAGGCCGTCGTCCGTGGTGGCCTTGAGGAAGATCCACGGACGCCAGCCGGCGTCACAGTAGAGCGTCTCGAGCGAGGCGATCTTCACGGGCGGCCAGCATAGGCCAGCGCGGCGGGGGCAATCCAGTCGCGTATCCGATCCAGGTGCTCTTGGACGGTCGACTTGGCGAGCGACGCGGCGCGAACTCGTGGCCGCGCTTCGCGTCCACCTGGTTAGGTTGGGTGCGTTGGCTCGTCGTGCCGATCCTCGCCCTGCGGACCCGCGACAGCAATCAGGCTTTTTCCGAGAGGTGGCCCGACCAGCCGATCGAAGGCGCGGCACACGGGCACGAGGAACCGGTCGTAGCTCCGAAGCCCGCTACCCGACGGCGTCCGGCGTAAGACGCGACCGGAGATGAACCACGACGATCCCGAGAAGGTCGAAGTACTCGATCCGCTGGAGCGTCAGGCCTGCGGAATGCACGGCTTCGGACAACGTCGTCTTCGTATAGCGCCGATGGTGACCCACTTGGGCGTCGATGGTGCCGTAAAGGAAAGGCAGGCTCGGCACGAAGAGCACGACGTGCCCCCCCGCACGCAATACGGTCGCGGCTGTCCTGAGCATGGCGACATCGTCCTCGATGTGTTCGAGGACGTTGAACGACACGATCGTGTCGAAGCCCGGCTCGAACCGACCCGGATAGTCCTCCTTGGCTTGTTCGAGCGTCCCAAGGCACAAACTCACATTGGGCAAGTCTGCAAACTGCGTTTCGAGATAGCCGTAGAGGTTCGCCGCTGGCTCGACGAGGACGAGGTCCGAACAGAGCGGCTCGACCCGCGCGGACAATGTCCCGATGCCGGCCCCTATCTCCAGGGTTCGCCCACCAATGGCGTCGGTGATGCGGCTCATGAGCCACTCGTAGTACCGAACCAAGCCCACCGATATCTCCAGCGTCGAGAAGTCGTATCCATCCTCGACAGGATCCGGTGTCGAGATCGGCCTGCGGCCTCTCATATCGCCGTCGGTTATTTGCAAGTAACCGTTCCTCGTGTGCGTACTGCAGGGGTAACCGAACGGTGACGAACTGTATTTGGTGATGCGGCGCTCACGAGAGAACGTTGCGACCTGCGCGAACCCTGATCTCGGGCGGCGAGGAGAGTGCACATTGCTGAACTCGATGATCGACGCCGCGGTCCAGTGGTCCAAATCCTGCGAGACGCTCAGGCAACCGACCTGATCCGGCGTGTGAGATGTGCCGGATCCGGCCCAGCTGAGAATGGTCGTCCGCCGAGATGCCAGCCGCGACCTGCGTAGCGCGTAGCCAAGGTGCGCGCGATGGAGTGGCCGAGACGGCTGGTAGCGTCCGTTGCGCTCGTCGGCCGTTCTCGGTCGGGTAACGCCTGAGAGATGTCCGTGCACAACTCACTCTTCCCTGAGACTCGTGCGCTCCGGTATCGCCTGAGCGTCATCATGGCCGTGTACAACGAGGCGGGGACGGTCGCGACGGCAATCGAGCGAGTACTGACCGTCAACATCGAAGATGTCGACATCGAGCTCATCGTCGTCGAAAGCAACTCGTCCGATGAAACACGGTCGATCGTCTCACGATACGCGGCCGACAAGCGCGTCCGTCTCGTCCTCCAAGACTCTCCGAGCGGGAAAGGTGCAGCCGTGCGCGAGGGATTCCGACACGCCACCGGGGACATCATCCTCATCCAGGATGCCGATCTCGAGTACTCGGTCGACGACTATCCCAAGTTGATCCATCCCATCATCCGCGGCGAGGCCGACTTCGTCCTCGGCTGCCGCCACGTCCCAGGTAAGCCCGTCCGTGTGATGGATGAGATGCGGAACGTTGCGAAGGTCATGAACGCCGCGCACTGGGCGTTCACGTGGCTCTTCAACATCACGTATGGAACGGATCTGCGCGACCCCTTCACGATGTACAAGGTCTTTCGGACTCAGTGCATTGCAGGAGTCGAGTTCGTTGCCGACCGCTTCGACTTCGACTGGGAACTAGCAGGCAAGCTGGTGCGGCTCGGGTATCGGCCCATCGAGATCCCGGTTGCATACAACTCGCGCGGCTTTGACGGCGGCAAGAAGATTCGCCTCTTTCGCGACCCACCAACCTGGATCGCCGCGTGTGTGCGATTTCGCTTCTGCTCGCTGCCCACACAGCGGCGCAGGGCATCGGCCGCGACCGGACGATCACGGGGTGACGTGATTGGAGAACGAACAGGCGATGCGCTGGACACCTGACATTGCCTCGAGCGCGAAGCCAGTCCACTGACGGCAGCGTGACAGCTCCTTCGGTCCTGGACGACACCGCATCGGGCGTCCAGGACACAGCTGCGTCTCGACTCGTGGAGCGGATCACCATTCGGGAGGCCGCCGGCTTGTTGGCTTCATGCCTCGTTGTCATCCTCGCCTTCTCGCCTATCCTCTTCTTCGGACACACGCTCAGCACGGCGGGCTCGGGACTTGCAAGCGGGACGAACGGCTCAGCGCCGTTTCCTGGTCAACCGAATCCGCCCTCCGACTTCCGGCTCGACCCGGGAGCGTCCGTATGGCAGTTCGAACCGTGGGCGGAGCTGACGAATCGTTCGTACTCCGAGGGTGAGATCCCATTCTGGAACCCGTACGAGGGAGCCGGCGCACCCCTCGCGGCGAACATGGTGAGTGCCGTACTCGATCCACTCCTGCTTGCTGTCGCGTTCCACCCAACCCAACTGACGTGGGACCTTTCGATTATCGGTGCCTTCGTGCTGGGCGCTGCGGCGGCCTACCTCTTCGGCCGCGTCCTCGGCCTTCGGATAGTTCCAGCAGTTGTCGGGAGCGCCGCGTTCTCGCTGAGCGGGTGGTTCTTTCTCTACAGCAATAACCATTTCAGCCGGTCGTACGTATTCCTGCCGATGCTCTTCCTCCTCGTGGAACTCACTTTCCGTTCCAGGAGCTCATGGCCGGTCTTTGCGCTCGGGGTTGCCCTCGCCGAGAACATCTACGTCGGGATGCCCGAAGCGTCGTTCTTCGTGATCGGAGCCACGGCGGTGTATGCAGTCGTTCGGCTCATACAGGAGCGAGGGTCTGTACCGATGCACCTCTCCTTCGTCCGACTCGGCGGCGCAGGCCTGCTCGGTCTGATGCTCGCTGCACCCATTCTGCTCTTGTTCCGCGAGTACGAGTCGCTCTCGCACAACGTACACAAGCCGGATCTCATCCGGGGAGCAGAGGCGGATCCGGCATGGGGCATTCTCCACTGGATCGTTCCGTGGTTTCCAGGAGCACCGGAACCTCCAGCAGGCCCGCGGAGCTGGTTCGGAGCCGCAGTCGCGATCTCCTCGCTGGCCGCACTCTCGGGACGTGACGAGGCGAGGCGACTTCACGCTTGGTTGTTCTTCGTGCTTGGAGCAGTCGTGCTCGTGAAGATCTACGACTTCCACGTGCTCGAGTGGTTTGGGCACCTGCCTATTGCGAGGCTCGTCGTGTTTCCGACGTTCGCACCACCTGTGGCGTCGTTCGCATTCGCGATGCTCGCGGGAATCGGCGTTCAAGTGCTTTGGAGCGGTGACGTACGTCTGCGACGCTTTCTCGCGTTCGTGGCAACTGGCTTGGTCGTGCTGATCGTGGCCATGAGCTCGGCCGACCGGCTCCGCGTGATCATTGAGAACCGCGAGACGGTCTGGGCCCGAGGGGCATTCTTCGCGGCATTGGCCATCGCCGCCGTCGGCCTTGCCTCGTGGCTGGGTCGACGTTGGGCTGCGGCCATCCTTGCCGGCGTCATCATGCTCGAGCTCTTCTGGCTCGCGCCGTTCAACCTCTACGCAATGCGAGCCGACCCGTTCCGTACCCCAGGGTGGATGGGCCTCGTCCGAACTGCTCAGGGCGCCGAACCGTACTCGCGGGTATTCGGCGTCAACGGCAAACTGTATCCGGACACGGGCACTGCGCTGGAGCTGCAGGACATTCGCATGCTCGATGCGCTGTTCGTGGCGCGCTACTGGCGCTACGTGCAGACATTTCTTCAGCCCCGGATTTACGACCGATTCACGGGCGACGAGGGACTACCACAACTACAGGGCAACCCGATGTTCGACGCACTTGGCGTGCGAGCTGTCCTCTCGGACTTGCCCCTGGCAGTGCCGGGGCTTCGGTATCTCGGCCGGGACAGCGTCAGCAACACACGCGTGTACGAGAACATCAACGCCTATCCACGTGCATGGGTGGTTCACAACATCCACCTCGTGAAGGACGTGGACAGCGCGTTCCGGTTCCTCGAGTCGCATGCCCGGAAGAGAGACGGAGCGTTCATCGTCAACGCGTTCGACCCACGGAATGAAGCTGTCGTCGAACGCGACGCTGATCGGATGGACGGGGCGTTGCTCGCTCTACAGCAACCGCGAACGACATGTAATGACGGTGGTCGCGATCGGGCGACCATCCAGCGCTACACGACGCGATCCGTGACGCTGCGAGTTCACGCCGCCTGCGCCGGCCTGCTGATTCTCCCAGACACGTACTTCCCAGGCTGGACCGCGACCGTGAACGGTCGCGGTCAGCCGGTCTACCCGACTGATGCAGCGTTCCGCGGTATCACCGTGCCAGAGGGGACATCACACGTCGAACTCCGCTATGAGGCCCGCGCGTTCTCACTGGGAGTCATTGTCGCGTTCGTCGGGCTCGTCGGATTCGTGGTCGTCGGGCTCGTTCGCTCGACGCTCACAGCGAGGCGACGTCGGGCGATGCTGGGCTCTGACCTCCATGGTGGGCAGCTCTAAGCGACCCTCGGCGGTCGGTCGCACCGACACGGGTATCGAGCTGCCGCCAGTGGCGAAACCCACGCCCGAAGTACCGCTGGTGATGACGACCAGGCGACCGTCGAAGTACTGGCGAAGCCGCTGTTCGGGCGTTGTTGCCGATCGGTGTCGGACGAACGAGCGCACCGGAGCCCTCAGCCCCACGGGAGGTCGCGATCGGCCGGAGTGATGCGTCGCAGCGTGTAGACGTCTGACGAACGGAGATCGTCAGCGTGCGCGGGCAAGTCTGCCCATGGATCCCAGGGTGCACTGATCAACTTCCCGGTGATACCGTCGCTCTCCTCAGATCCGAGAAAGACGGCCAGGCGGCCGCCGAGCTCGAGCGGTGTACCCCCGTTCGATTGCTGCTCGAGGGCGCGTTCGTAGAACGACTCTCCAACACGCTCCGGACCGGCCTCGAGCACTTCATCGAGAAGCCGGGTGTTCAGTGCACCCGGCGCGATGGCGTTGACGTCGATCCCAGTTCCTCGCAGCTCCTCTGCCAGCGTCTCGATGAATCGAACGACAGCCGCCTTGGATGCAGCGTATGCACTCAGGTGCGGAAGCGGAGCGGTGGCGCCACCACCGGAGAGCTGGATGATCTTGCCGTACCCGTTCTCCCTGAGGTGCGGCAATACCGCGCGGCTGCACAGGACGGAGCCGAAGAGATTAACCCGAACAGTCTGCTCCCACTCCTCCCAGCACACGTCTTCGGTCAGCCCTTTCGGTCCGTAGATACCCGCGTTGTTCACGAGCACGTGTATGCGCGAGAAGCGTTCGAGGGCGTACTCGACGAGGTCTTCGACGGCCGCAGGGTCGGCCACGTCTGCCGTAGCCGTCGCGAGAGCGTCAGGGTCTGGGGCAACCGACGCGAGCTCTTTGCGAGCGCGGTCGAGTGCCGATGCATCGCGCGCGCAGACGAGCACCCGAGCTCCAGATGCCAGGTAGGCGCGTGCGATCTCGAGGCCGAGGCCATGACTCCCTCCGGTGACGATCGCCGTCTTACCGGCCAACACGCCGGTCACGTGGGATGGCCGCCGAGTCGTACGTAACGGATCCCGCCGACGCCGCCAAGGCTGTCGAGGAGATAGCCGTTGGCGTCGACGACGATTGGCGTTCGCATCAACGCTACGAGCTGTTCGGGGGACACGTCGCGGTAGGACGGCCAGTTGGTCTCGATGACGATCGCCGAGGCGTCCTCAGCTGCCTCGAGGGGTGACTCGCACAGCGTGAGGATGTCGGATAGTTCGTCCGGAACCATCAGAACGGCTGAGTCATGGGCCCTCACGGTGGCGCCGGCGCGGGCAAGGTCACTGCAGAGCTCGATCGAGCTCGATCGGCGCAGGGTGTTGGTTCCCTGCTTGTAGACGAGCCCCCAGACCCCGACGACGTGGCCATCGAGCCTGCCGCCCGCATCACCGATCAGTGATTCGACCGCTCGCCGGGGCCACTGCTTGTGTTCGTCGTTGCTCACACGCACAGCTCGGAAGAGCGGCATCGAGACCTGCTCGCGCTCTCCGATCTGTGTCAAGTACTCGATGTCACGCGCAAGGGTGCCCCCTGCGAACGCAGCGCCCGCCCTTAGGTAGGCGCGAGGCCCGATCCGAACTTCGGTCTTCAGCCCGCGTTCGACCTCGGTCGCGTCAGCGCCCACTCGTTCCGCAACCCTCGCGAGCTCATTCGCAAAGGCGATCGACGTCCCCAGGAACGCGTTGACGCCGTGCTTCACAAGCTCCGCCGACTCGACACTCATCCATTCGATTCGGCTCGAGAAGGCATGCAGAAGCGCTTCGATTCGGACGCGGTCGCCCTCGGGCCGGATCCCGACGACGATCCTGTCCGGTTTCATGAACGCGGCGACCGCATCACCGAGGCGCAGGTTCTCCGGCACATAGGCCAGCGTACGTCCAGGCGGGCTCACCTCCTCGAGCTGCAAGGTGGAGCCGACCGGAAGTTGCGACGAGATGAGAATGACGGCGCTCGGGTCGGCCGCGGCGACAATGGCTCGGCCTCTGGCGAGCACGTACTCGACGTCGGCGCGATCATTCGCATCGACCGGGGTGTCGTACGTTATCCAGACGACGTCCGCGTCCCGCAGCGCCTGCTCGAGCTGCGACGTGAAGCGGAGGGATCCTGCAGCGAGTTGCCGTCGTACGAGCTCTGCGAGGCCGGGCTCATCGACGGGCAGGATGCCGTTCGCAAGACCAGCGACGACGGATTCAGCTTCGTCGAACGCGTCGACTCGATGGCCCGCATCGGCAGCACAGGCGGCGGTCACCACCCCGAGATGCCAGAGACCGGCGACACAGATCTTCATTCATCCACCGCCCACGGGGCGAGTAGTATCACCGCTCGCGAGCGGCACCACGTGAGCCGCTTGCGCGCGTATGCCTACGTCGCGCGACTCATACGCCACTCTGTACCTGCGTGAGGTCGGCGAACTCGCGCGGTCCGTCGACCCTACCGCCGTCGATGAGCTCGCGAGCGCGCTCGCCGACGTTCGGCGCCGGCAGGGTCGGCTGTTCGTTCTCGGCGTAGGAGGCGGTGCCGCACACGCATCGCATGCAGTCAATGACTTTCGCAAGCTCTGCGACCTCGAGGCGTATGCGCCTACCGACAACGTCGCTGAGATCACAGCCCGCACGAACGACGAGGGGTGGGAGACGACCTTCGACGCGTGGCTCCGGACATCGCGCCTCTCCGCCCGTGATGCCATTCTCGTCTTTTCGGTCGGCGGAGGAAGCCGCACGCACGACGTTTCGGTGAACATCGTCCGCGCGATCGAGCTCGCGCGTGAGGTTGGCGCGCGCGTCTTCGGCGTCGTCGGCCGAGCCGACGGTGCGCACCGCGAAGCACGCTGACCTCTGCATCGTCATCGACGCGCCACCCGATCGCCGCACTCCTCACGTGGAGGAGTTCCAGGCGATCCTGTGGCACCTTCTCGTTTCTCACCCGGCGCTCGTGAAAGCGCCCGCGAAGTGGGAGTCGGTCGAGGTGACGCGCGACCGATGAGCCACAGAGCCGTCTTCCTCGACCGAGACGGAGTCCTCGTCGAGCTCGTCTGGGACGCCGTGGATCGGACCTTCGAAGGTCCGAATGTCAAGGCGGACGTTCGGCTCGTGTCCACGGCGGCCGATGCAATCCGTCGTATCCGGGACCTCGATTACCGTACCGTTGTTGTCTCGAACCAACCAGGCGCGGCCAAGGGAAAGGCCTCGCATGCCGATCTCCTCGAGACTCACGAGCACGTCGTCCAGCTGCTCGCGGAGCGTGGAGTCGCGATCGACGACTACCGCTACTGCTTTCACCATCCCGACGCGTTCGACCCCGCCTCGCGAGAGCGTGCGACTGCCGGAAGCCGAAGCCGGGCATGCTCCTCGACGCTGCCGCCGCTCTCGACCTCGACCTCTCCCGCAGCTGGATCATCGGTGACTCCGACGCCGACGCCGAAGCAGGGACTTTGGCCGGATGCAGGACGATTCTCGTCGAGAATCCACAATCGATCCACCGCCGGCAACAAGTGGGACACGTCGACTATCGAGCGCGAGACGTCGCTCACGCCGTCGAGATCGTCGTGAGCGAATCGGCCTGACCGATGCTCGAGTCGATCTCGACGAAGATCTTCGCGACGGCGCCGATCTCGACCAGATCCTGCACCTCGCCGGCGACGCGCGAATCAAGGGCTTCACCACGAACCCGAGCCTGATGTGGAAGGCGGGTCTGACCGACTACTCGGAGTTCGCGAGAAGCCTCCTCGAGCAGATCACCGAAAAGCCGATCTCCTTCGAAGTGGTCGCCGACGACGAGGAAGACATCGCTCGGCAAGCGCGCATGATCTCCACGTGGGGGACCAACGTCTACGTCAAGGTCCCCGTCACGACGTCAAACGGCCGGTCGTTGGCTCCGCTCGTGCGCGCTCTGTCGGAAGGGGGGATCAAGATCAACGTGACGGCACTGATGACACCGGCTCAGGTCGAGATGATCGCTCATGCGCTGAGCGACGGTGCTCCTAGTTGCGTTTCGGTGTTCGCCGGTCGGATCGCGGATGCCGGGGTCGAGCCGTTGCCGATCATGAGCCGGTCGCTCGAGATTCTCGACTCGGTCGCGCCCGGAACCGAGCTCATCTGGGCCAGCCCGCGCGAAGTCTTGAACCTCGTCCAGGCCAATTCGATCGGCTGTCACATCATCACGATGACACACGACCTCATCACGAAGCTCGACCTCCTCGGTAAGGATCTCGACGCGTTCTCGCTCGAGACCGTCCAGATGTTCCGATCCGCAGCGCTCTCCGCGGGCTTCGAGTTCTGAGACAGCGTGCGGAAGGTCCTCATAACCGGCGGGGCTGGCTTCATCGGCAGCACCCTGGCTGATCGGTTGAGTGAGCAGGGCATCGATGTCGTCATCTACGACAACATGTCGCGCGGCCGAAGGGAGTTCATCGCCAAAGCGTGCGCACGGCCAGGTGTCGAGTTCGTGCACGGTGACGTCCTCGACGAAGAGCATGTCACGCAGTCGCTCCAGGGCTGCGACACGGTCTTCCACCTCGCGGCGAACGCGGACGTTCGCCATGGCCTCGACCACCCTCGACGTGACCTCGAGCAGAACACCGTCGCAACGTCCGTCGTGCTCGAGGCGATGCGAGCGGCGGCGTCCGCCGCATCGCGTTCGCGTCGACCGGCTCGATCTACGGAGAGCCCGAGGTCTTCCCTACACCCGAGACGTGCCCCTTCCCGGTGCAGACGTCGCTCTACGGCGCCTCGAAGCTGGCGGGCGAGGCTCTCATCCAGGCGTATGCACACGGGTACGGCTTCGTCGGGGTGATCTTCCGCTTCGTCTCGATCCTCGGCGAGCGCTACACGCACGGGCACGTCTTCGACTTCTGCCGCAGCCTCCGCAAGGATCCGTCGCGCCTGCGCGTGCTCGGCGACGGTCGGCAGGAGAAGTCGTATCTCTACGTCGGAGACTGCGTCTCGGCGATGAAGCTCGCGACGGAACAACAGCTCCAAGCCGGGACGGTCATGGTCTACAACCTCGGCACCGACGAGACCATCGTGGTCGACGACTCGATCGCGACGATCACCGCCCACCTCGGCGTCACGCCCGAGATCGAGTACACCGGCGGCGTCCGCGGGTGGGTCGGCGACAGCCCGCTCATCCACCTCGACTGCGAGCGCATTCGCTCGCTGGGCTGGCGACCAACGTTGTCCATTCGCGAGGCAATCGGACGGACGGTCGATTGGCTCGAGCAGAACCCGACCTTCTCGACGAGCGACCAGCCGCATGAGCGTCATCTTCAGTCGAGCGCCGCTGCGCGTCAGCCTCGGCGGCGGCGGAACCGATCTCCCCTCCTACTACCGTCAGCACGGCGGCTTCCTGGTCAGCGGGGCGATCGACAAGTACGTCTACATGCTCACCCACACGGTCTTCCAGCGCCGCTACCGGATGAAGTACTCACAGTTCGAGGAGGTCGACGACCCCTCCGAGATCCGCCACCCGATCCTGCGAGAGTCGTTGCTCCGCCACTGGAACGGCGATCCGCTCGAAGTCAGCGTGGTCGCCGACGTGCCGGCGGGGACCGGTCTGGGTTCGTCCGGCTCGTTCACGGTGTGCTTCCTGAAGGCGCTCGCGCTCGCCCGACGCGTCGCCATCTCTCCGGCGCGTCTCGCGGAGGATGCGTGCGAGATCGAGATCGACGTTCTCGGCGAGCCCACCGGCAAGCAGGATCAGTACGTCGCCGCACACGGCGGGATCTGCGCGTACACGTTCAATCGCGACGGCTCGGTCGACGTCGAGCCACTCTCCTTGGCGCGCGAATACGCTCGAGCGGCTGCGCAACAATCTCCTCCTCTTCTACACCGGCGAAACTCGCACGGCATCCGCGATCCTCGCCGATCAGGTCGCTCGCACCGAGAGCGGCGACGAGGAGATGCAAGCCAACCTCGACCGGACGAAGGCGATCGGCTTCGATGTCCGGACGCTCCTCGAACGCGGCGACGTCGAGCAGTTCGCCGAGCTCATGCACGAGCACTGGGAGAACAAGCTGCGCCGATCGCCGGGCATGGCAACGGAGCGAATCGATCACCTCTACACGCTCGCGCGCCGGAGTGGCGTGATCGGCGGGAAGGTCGTCGGCGCCGGTGGCGGTGGCTTCCTGGTCGTCTACGCACGCCGGCCCGACGACACTCGGCTGGCGATGGCAGCCGCCGACGCGCCCGAGCTCCGGTTCGACTTCGAGTTCCAGGGCTGCTTCGGCGTCGAGTACACATGACCGTGCCCGCAGACGGAGCGGCCGCGCTCCGGGTCGGCATCGTCGGCTGTGGGCTGGTGGGCCACAAGCGCGCCGCTGCACTCGGCCGCGGACAGGCTCGTCGCCTGCTTCGACCTCGACGCACCGGCGCTGCTGAATCGCTGGCCGACCGATTCGGCGGGTCGGCGTGCCGGTCGCTCGACGAGTTGCTGGCGCAGGGGCTCGATGTCGTGATCGTCGCGGTGCCGCACGACCAACTCGCCGAGCACGCCTGCCGGCCCTCGGCGCGTCGGCGCACGTCCTCGTCGAGAAGCCTGCGGGCGTCGGAGTCGCCGACGTCGAGCGAATCGCGCGCGCGGCCGAGGCGGCGCGTCGCCGAGTCAAGGTCGGCTTCAACCATCGCTTTCATCCAGGAACCGCGCGAGCGATCGCCGAGGCGCGATCGGAGAGGTTCGGGCCGATTCTCCACATGCGCGCCCGCTACGGGCACGGGGGTCGCGTCGGCTACGAGCAGGAGTGGCGTGCACGCCGAGCCGTCTCCGGGGGCGGCGAGCTGGTCGACCAGGGAATGCACCTCTTCGACCTCAGCCACGCGATCTTCGGGCCGCTTCCCCTCCACTCCGGCGCTCCTGCGTACCGAGTACTGGCCGATCGAGGTCGAGGACAATGCCGTGATCGTCCTCGGACACCCCGACCGGTGGTCCCTGGACGATGTTCCATGTGAGCTGGACCGAGTGGAAGAATCTCTTCTCGCTCGAGATCTACTGCCGATCGGGAAAGCTGCAGGTCGACGGCCTCGCGGGCTCGTACGGACCTCAGCGACTTTCCATCTACTCGATGAAGCCCGAACTGGGGCCTCCCGACGTCGAGACGATCGAGTTCCCCGCAGAAGACGAATCGTGGAGTCGGGAGTGGGAAGAGTTCGCGAGTGCAATCCACGGCGCCGACGGACGTCCGCTCTCCGGCGACCTGGCAGTCGGCTGCCTACGGCTGGCAGTGCGTCGAGGCCGCGTACGCACGCTCGCTCGACGGATGACCGGCGACGCAGGGACAGATCGACCCTCATCCCTCCATGCCTAGGTTCTTTGGCCACTCCAGATCGTCATCCTCGGAGGCGGCCTCGGCTCGCGCATGGAGGCGGTCACGGGCGGCGTACCCAAGTCGCTCATCCCGATCCTCGGCGAGCCCTTCGTTCATCACCAGCTACGCCTTCTGGCGTCGCTGGGTATCCGCGAGATCGTCTACGTGATCGGCTTCAGAGGCGATCAGATCCGTCGGGCCGTGGGCGACGGCAGCGAGTTCGGGTTAGCCGTTTCCTACGCCGACGAAGGCGCCCGGCTACACGGCACCGGTGGCGCACTCCGCTTCGCATACGAGGCGGGAGTTCTCGAGGACACGTTCGGCGTCCTGTACGGCGATGCGTATCTGCCCGTAGACCTCGTTCCGGTGCGCACTGCCTTCGACTCCTCAGGTTGCCCTGCGTTGATGACGGTCTTTCGAAATGACGATTGCTGGGACAGAAGCAACGTCGTGTTCGAGAGCGGGCGAGTGATCAACTACGACAAGGGGGCAGACGTTCGGGATCCGCAGATGCGATGGATCGACTACGGCCTGTCCGTGTTGCGACGTGAGATCATCGAGTCGATTCCGAGTCGTGGTGTCCGCGATCTCGGCGACGTGTATCACGATCTGAGTCTGCGAGGGGATCTCGCCGGCTTCGAAGTCGGCACGCGTTTCTTCGAAGTCGGGTCGCCCGATGGCGTCGCTGCGCTCGAGTCATATCTCGAGTCCAAGGAGCACTAGTGCGACACGCCGCGCAGACGGCAACTTCCATCCGGTGTGCGTGGGCGTGAGGACATCGCTCTCGTCTGACTTCCTGGAGCCGCCTCGCCGATGACGACGTCACGTGGCATGCACCAGCAGTACTCAGCTGTTTCAGCGAGTGCTCGCGGTGACTCCACATATGATCACCGAGATGGTGAGCGTCCTCGTGCCGTGCTACGAGGATCTCCATCTTCTGGCGAGATCGGTGCCCCGTCTCCTCGCGAGTGCCGGTGTCGAGCTGGAGGTGGTCCTGCTCAACAACGACTCGAGTCAGGTGGAAGGCGTCCGTGAGCTCGTCGCGACGCTCCGAGACGGCCGTCTGCGCCTGATCGAGCTCGAGCACAGAGCCGGTTTTGCAAGGGCCATGAATGTGGGGATTTCGCATTCGACCGGCGAGCTCGTGTGCTTTGCCAATTCCGACCTCTTCGTCACCGATCGCTACATCGCCGAACTCGAAGACTTCTTCGCTTCGCATCCAGGGGCCGGATGCGCGACCGGCAAGATCCTCCGCTACGACCTGGCGGCCGACTGCGAGCTGCGGGTGCTCGACACCACCGGTCACGTCATCGGTCGGGACCGTGGCGTCTCAGACCGCGGCGAGAACGAGCCTGACCGGGGCATCTACGAACGAGAGGAGCAGGTCTTTGGGTGTAGCGGTGCGGCGCTCGTCGCCCGACGCAGGGCCCTCGAATCGATCCGGCTCGGCGACGAGTACCTCGACGAGAGCTTCTTCATGTACAAGGAGGACATCGATCTCTCATGGCGGCTCCGGCTGGCGGGTTGGGAATGCTGGTACGTGCCGCAGGCGATCGCCTACCACGCGCGCACGAGCGTGGCGCCTGCCGGCCGAGGACTCGTGGCGGGCATCCGAGCGTTCCACCGGAACGAGCGCGCCAAGCCGCGCCACGTGCGAGTCCACTCGATGAAGAACCAGTGGCTCCTGCTCGTGAAGAACGAGGATGCCCGCGAACCTCGTTAGGGACCTCCCGTTCGTGCTCTCTCGCGAGGCGATGGTGCTCGCTTACAACACGATGTTCGCTCCTGGCGTCACGATCGCCGCCGTTAGAGCACTCGCTCGTACGCTCCCTCGAGCGCTCGCGAACCGGCGGCTCGCCAAGGCGAGCCGCAAGGTGCCGCCAAGTGGGCTCAGGCGATGGTTCGTGCGGCGTAGCCAGTCAACGGCGGTCGTTCTCGGCACCGGCCGCGATCGGGCTCCGGCTGACGTGAGGTAGCTGGGTTGCTCCGCTCGAGACGAGCCGCTCGGCCCGCGCCCAGTCCTCCTCGTCGTCGACGTTGAACCCCTCGAGTCCCTCGGTCAGGAACGGCGCGAGGACGCGACCCTCGCGCGTCCTGGTCTCGGTGACGACGCGCGTCCACGCGATCTCGAGCGCGCTGTTCTGGGTGTAGACCTCCGGCAGCGCCTGGTACTGGCCGGCATGCCAGGCGACGTCGAGCTCGGACTGGTCGAGGAGCGGTGTCATCGTGCGTCCTCCCTCAGCGATGACCCACATCTTCCCGGGGTGCTGCTTCACGAGCTCGACCGCGCGGAGCGAGTCGGCCTCGGGTGTGGCGAGCAGCTGCTCGAAGCCGCGCCGAACGACGTCGGGACCGCGGAACGGGTTCGTCGCGCGGATCAGCGCGAACAGGTCGTACGTCTCGTCGAGTCGTTCGAGCGTGTAGGCGAGCCATTCGATGTCGGGCGACGTGGACGTCGCGAACTCGACGGGTCGAAGGAACGGCACATCGGCGCCGTACCAGCGTGCGACGTCCGCGACCTCCTCCGAGTCGGTGGACACGATCACGCGATCGAAGCATCCGCTCTGCGACGCGGTCTCGATCGCGTAGGCGAGAAGCGGGTGCCCCGCGAGCGGCCTGACGTTCTTGCCCGGCACACGTTCCGACCCCGAACGCGCCGGGACGAATGCGACCGCCGTATGCGCGGTCATCGAAGCCCGAGAGCCCGCGCGAGCTCGGTGAGCATCGGGCAGGGGACGTCGAGGCGATCGGCCGCACGTAGGACGCCGCCGACGATGGCGTCGAGCTCCGAGCGGCGCCCGGCGATCACGTCTCGCGCCGCAGACGTCGTCGTCTCGTCGGCCATCTGGTCGATGATGGTCCACTGGGCGGCCGGGCGCAGCGAGACGCCGTCCGCCTCGGCGACGGCGCAGGTCTCGTTGATGGCTCCTTCGAGCTTTGGCACGCCAGGGCGGGTCGCCACGCAGTTCGCCGACCGTACGCCCGGTGACCGACGTCACCGCAGCCAAGGGGGCGATCCGCGCGAGCTTGTGCCAGAGGACGCGCTTCTCGTTCTCACCGACGCGGACGTCGATCTTCGCGCGACGCAGCATGTCTGCCGCGTGCTCGACCTCCCACCGTGGCAGCGTCTCGGACGCGATCGTGATCACGGGCGACGGCGTTGCCTCGACGATCTGAACGCGGCCCGGTCGGTACGCCTGGAAGTGGGAGATGCTGGCGGCGGCGACCCGGTCGCCGAAGCGTGCTCGGAGCACGTCGACGTGCTCGAGACCGTTGAGCAGGGGCACGACGACTCCCGCAGATACGGAGTCCGGGTCGACCCGCTCGATCGCGTCCTCGAGAGCCGGTGCCTTGACCGTCACGAGCAGGAGCTCGACGGGTTTCGCCAGCTGCTCGACGACCTCGACCCGTGCCGTCACCGTTCCTTCCGGGACTCGACCACGAGCCCCGCGAGAGCGATGAGGCCCGCCGCCTCCGGATGGGCGACGCAGATGACGTGGACGTCGGCGTTCGCCAGCCGAACGGCCAGCGATCCCCCGACGGCGCCGGGGCCGAGGACAGCAACGGTGTTGTTCATGCCTTCGTCGGGTCGACCACCAGATTCACGACCTTCGGATCGGAATACACGTCGAGCGACTCGATCCCTGCCTCACGCCAGCCCGTTCCGGAGTCCTTGACGCCGCCGAACCCCATGTGCGGCTCCGACCCGTGCGTTCCGGCGTTCACGACACGACGCCCGCCTGCACGCGCTCGGTGAATCGCATGGCGCGGTGGACGCTCGCCGTGTGGACAGCGGCGGTCAGCCCGTAGGGCGAGTCGTTGACGAGCGCAATTGCGTCGTCGAGGCTCCCGACCCGGTAGAGCACGGTCACGGGGCCGAAGAGCTCGATTCGGGAGATGGAGGCATCCGCGTCCGCGCCTTCGATGATCGTCGGGCGCGACGTACCACCCGGGCCGCTCGAGCCGAACGCCGCCCGCTAGCACCGTCGCCCCTCCCACACGCGCGGCCTCGACGCTCGCCAGGATCCGCTCCAGCGACTCCCGGCTGATGACGGGTTGCGACTCGGAAGGGCCGCCACGGCCTCGATCAGCCTTGCCCTGAACTCGTCGTACACCGAGTCCTGGACGACGATCCGGCTCGCGGACGCGCAGCGCTGGCCGGCGTTCGAGAACGCCGAGGCAGTGGCCCAGCGAACGGCACCGTCGAGGTCCGCGTCGTCGCAGACCACGAGAGCGTTCTTGCCGCCGAGCTCGAGGCACGTCTTCGCGAGTCGTCGCGCCGCGACCTCGTTGACCGCTCTCCCGGTCGCGGCCGAGCCCGTGAAGCTGACGAGATCGACGTCGTCGTGTGCGACGAGCGGCGCGCCTGCTTCCTCGCCGAGCCCATGAACGACGTTCAGGACGCCCGCAGGGACGCCGGCCTCGAGAGCCAGTTCAGCGAAGAACGACGCCGACGCGGGCGTGTGCTCCGAGGGCTTCACGACCGCCGCGTTACCACAGAAGATCGCGGGAAACGCTTTCCAGGCGACGTTGGGAAGCGGTGTGTTGAAGCTCATGATCAGCGCCGCAACGCCGAGGGGCTGGCGGACGGTGAGGACCGTGCGGTGCTCCATGCTCGCCGTCGTCGTGCGCCCGTACGAGCGGCGACCCTCGCCGGCGATGAAGAGACCCATCTCCACGGCGGCATCCGTCTCGCCGAATGCGAGCTCCTCGGGCTTGCCCGTCTCCTCCAGGACGATCGCCGACGCCTCTTCGCGACGCGCGCGGAGGAGGAGAGCGAGCTCCCGTACGACGTCCCCGCGCAAGACGGCCGTCTTCTCCGCCCATGCGGGTTGAGCGCCGCGCGCGGCGGCAACTGCGTCGTCGACGTCGGGCGCGCCGGAGCGAGCGACCCGACAGAGGCTCGTCTCGTCCGCGGGTCGGACCTTCTCGAGCCATGCGCCGGAGCCCGCCGGAACGACCCGCCCGTCGATGAGGTTGAGGACGTCGGGCAGCTCTACCAAGCGGACCAGCCGCCGTCGACGACGACGTTCGAGCCCGTGACGTACGACGACGCGTCAGAGGCGAGGAAGACGACCGCCCCGAGAGCCTCGTGTGCGTAGAGCATGCGCCCCATCGGCGAACGATCCGCGAAGGCATCGAGAAACTCCTGCGGCTGCTCGTTCCAGACACCTGCAAGCGTGAGCGTGTTCACGCGAACGCCTGCCTTCGCCCAGTACGTCGCGAGGTAACGCGTGAGGTTCAAGACCGCCGACTTCGACACCGAATACGCGACCGGCTTGAAGAACGTCTCGCCGCGCGAGCGGCGGAACTCGTACAGATCCTGCACCGGCGAGAGCATCCCGTAGACCGACGACACGTTCACGATCGAGCCGCGCCCCGCACTCGCCATCGCGGCACCTACCACCTGGCAGCAGAGGAACGCCCCCTTCACGTTGACGTCCATGACCTGGTCGAAGGCGGATTCCGGAAACGCCTCGAACGGCCCGACCTCGTCGGCAGGTGCGTCCGGAGGCGAGTCGAGACCTGCGTTGTTGACGAGGAGGTGCGGCACACCGAGCTCGCGGACGACGTCCTCGAACGCGCTGGCCACTGCAGCGCGGTCCGTGACGTCGACGGCGTAGTGGCGGACGCCCTCTTCTCCCGCACCGGCGGCGACGTCGAAGCTCGCGACGCGCATCCCGCGCTCGGTGAGGCCCTCGAGGTAGACCCGCCCGAGCTGGCCGGACCCGCCGGTCACGATCGCCACGCGGCCCTCGATGTCGAACAGCGGGTCCGCAGTCATGCGGCGAGAGCTCGCTTCGCGTTCCAGACGGCGTCGCAGAACTCGCGAACGCAGCCCTGCCCTCCTGCCCGTGTCAGCACCATGCCGGCGAGAGGCATCACCTCGGCCCACGCGTCGGCGGGGACGACGGCGAGCCCCACGGCTGCCAGGCACTCGGCGTCGTTGACGTCGTTGCCGATGTACGCGGTCTCCGCGAGCGAGACGCCCCGCCGTTCGAGCTCTTCGTGGAGAACGGGCAGCTTGTCCTCGATCCCCCTGATGCACTCCGCCCGGATCTTCCGTGCGCGCGCAGGGACCGCGTCATTCGTTTCGGACGTGAGGATGAAGTAGTCGACGCCGACCTCGTCGAGCCGTCGGAGACCGAGAGAGTCGCCGCGAAAGCAGGCGACGCTCTCCTCTCCCGGTCGTTCGTCCAGACGTGGTTGTCGGAGAAGACGCCGTCGAAGTCGAAGACGACGAGCCGAATGTCGCCGAGCTCGGTCACGTGGACATCTCGTGCACGTGACCGGGGAGGGGCCTGGGGAAACGGGAGGTTCCCCAGGCTCTCGTGAAGAAGGGGGTACGTGGAGGAAACATGGTTTCCCCCACGACCTCGAGCCAGAGGCGAGAGGTGGTCACGCCTCTCGCGAGGCGACCGGCTCCGCGACGGGCTCGAGGTCGTTCATGAGGACGCTCTCGTCGGCCGTGAGCGCCCGCTGGAGCCTCCGCCCGATGAGCTCCTCGAGCATGTACGGCGGGACACCGGAGTCGGCCGGCGACTTCGCGACGAGGTCGTCCGCAGCGAGCACATGCCCGAACGGGAGATCGCGGGCCGCCACGAGCTTCTTCCCCATCTTCTCGAGAGGCCGCTCCTCGCTCGCGAGCGGACGCTTCACCCCGTCTCCGACCGCGTCTGGCACGCGGTGCAGGTCACGGATGAGACGCCTCATCCCCTCCGGCATGAGCGAGAACGCGTGATCCGATCCCTTCCACGCGTGGTTCAGCGTGAAGTGCTTCTCGATGACACGCGCGCCGAGCATGTAGCCCACGAGAGCCATGGCGATGCCGCTCTGATGGTCGGAGAGACCGACCACGAGCTCCGGGAACCGCTCGCGGTAGGTCTCGATGACCGCGAGGTTGAGCTCCTCCACCTCGCACGGGTACGACGCCGTGCACTGCATGACGCAGAGCTGCTCGTTGAGCGGGAGGATCGTCTCGACGGCGCGGTCGACGTCCTCCATCGTGCCGCCGCCTGTGGAAAGGAAGATCGGCCGCCCCAGCGTCGCGACATGGCGCAGGAGGGGCGTGTTGGTCAGGTCGCCCGAGGCGATCTTGAACGCGGGCGTGCCGAGCTCGTGTAGGAAGTCCGCACTGGATTCGTCGAACACCGTGCCGAACAGCGTGATCCCCTCCTCGCGGGAGAACTCGCGGAGCTCGAGCCACTCCGCTGCCGACAGCTCGAGCGCCTCGCGGTGCTCGCCGTACGTTCGGCCGAACGAGTGCTCGTTGTCATAGGGCGACTCGTAGAGGTCACGGGTGTAAAGGCGACGGTTGTCCCGCTTCTGGAGCTTGACCGCGTCCGCTCCGCACTCGCGGGCAGCGCGCACGAGCGCCTTCGCCTTCTCGATCTCACCCTGGTGGTTGTGACCGATCTCGGCGACCACGTACGCCGGGCCGTCCCGCATGATCGTCCTGCCGTCGACGGCCAGCTCGCGCACGGGGCGATGGTACTAGCGGTGCCGGAACCGGAGCTGTGAGGGCCGCTCAGGACGCCTGCTCGAGCGTTACGTCGAATCCCGCCGCCTTCGCCTGCTCGACGAAGTCCCGCCCCACCTCGAGCGTCGGTATCCCGCCGACGGCGACGCGTACGCGCCCGCACGCGTTCCAGCTGAGCTCGGTTCCCTGGAAGCCGACCGCAAGCGCGCGGTCGCGCATCTCCATCGCGTCGACCTCGTTGTCGAAGTACCCGAAGACCGCGTCGATGTCACCGTCCTGGGTCGCCGGATGGACACATTCGTCGCGAGTCGGGAAGCGAGCGCCGCCGCTCGCGAGCGTGACGACCGGGTACGCGAGCACGAGGGCGGCGACGATCAACCAGGGCGCCCAGCGCCTCATGTGTCCTCCTGCCGACGGCGCTCCACTCCGCTCCAAGCTGCGTCGAGCAGCAGCGGGAGGATCCCCGCGGAGACGACGATCAGCGACGCCGAGAGGCGCACGATCGGGTTCACGCCTTCGTCCTGGACGAACGGCAGCTCGAGCTCGGTGAAGGACCACAGCACCCACGTCAGCCCGGCGATCACGGTCACGTACAGCACGAGCGCGTACGTGGGGACGAGCCGGTCTCCGGCCACGAACGCCAGCACCACGGCGACCGCGACTATCGGCACCGTCACGAGCCAGAGGTCGTAATCGAACGCCGTCGTGACCGCCGACTCGAGGGCGGGCCAGCCGCGATCGAGGTTGTCGAACAGGCCGAGCAGGCCCGCACTCGGCAGCTCGCCGCTGAGGTCCCGCGAGGAGAACCAGATCCGCCATGGAATGGACGCGGCGAGCACGATGGCGGCCACAAGGCCCAGACGCGGCCAGGCGAAGCGCCAACGTCGCCACGACGCGGCCATCGCCGCAACCACGATGCACGCGACGAGGAGCTGGCCGTCGCGCTTCGTCAGCAGCGCCGCGGCCATCAACGGGGTTGCCGTCACGAGTAGCCAGGGCTCGTCCTCCAGCAGCCAGAGGACGACGAGCAGTGCGCTGAGCGCAAAGAGATAGTCCAGGAGGAAGTCCGCCTGCGGGTCGAGGTTCCTGCCGACGACGCGCGGCGTGACGAGCACGAGCAGAAGCGTGGGCCAGAGGAAGATCGCAGGGACACGGGGTGCGAGCAAGCCGGCGACGGCGGCCGCGAAACCGCAGGCGAAGAACCAGAACTGGACGTGCAGGGTGACGACGTCGGCCGAGCCCATGAAGTGGAACGCCGCGGCCTCGAGCGTAGGGACGAGAGGCGGATATGTCGCATTCGGGAGCTCTCGGAAGAACTGCTCGTCGAGCCCGCCGAAGAAGTAGATCGCCTTCGCCTTCGGAACCCAGAAGGCCCACGCGTCCCACGCGGACAGGCCGGCGAGGCGAGCCGCCCGAAAGAGCGCCTCGAGGTAGACGACGACCAGGACGCCGAACGCCGCCGCGACGAGGCCGAGCCCGTTCGACTCGACGGTCGCCGCTTCCGGGCGCCAGCGCGCGAACGGCCGGCGAAGCGCCACCGCGGCCACGGCGACGCCCAAGCCCGTCAGCACGACCGCCGCGAGCGAGAAGGGGATTCCGAGAACGAGCTCGAGAGTGAGCACGACGCCGACGACCGCGACGCCGAGCATGTACGCGAGGCCTGAAAGTCGAGCGAGCTCTCGGAGAGAGCTCCAGCCGCGCACCGATCGGAGCACCGTGACGCCGACGACGAGCAGGAATCCGTTGAGCAGCGCGAGTCCGAGGAGAGCGCGGCCGGTCACGTCGAGACCTTCAGGATCGAGATGCCGTTCTCGCCGTCCCACACGACCTCGACCGGGAAGCCGAGCCCCGCTTGGTCGCAGCCGTAGCAGAGAATCCACTCGGCATTCGGATCGGGTCGTCGAGGCATGAGGAACGAGCGGGCGAACTGGTCGATGTACGGCTCCGTCAGCTCGGTCGCGCCCTGGACGCCCGGGCCGGCGGCGACGCGGTAGCTGCCGTCCTCGGGAACGAGCGTGCGCATGTAGTACAAGGCACGCTTGTCGACCACGAGCGAGTTCCCGCCGGCGAACTCACGGTCGTCGTAGTTCTCCGCGGCGTTCGCGCCGGCCGTGTCCCCTAGCCGGTCGACCGCACGGACCGTGTAGACGAGCGCGAAGGCGAGGACAACGGCGACGCACACAACCACTCCCGCGCGGGCGATTCGCTGCGCCACGGCCCGAGGATAGAGCGAGACTCAGTCGACGGCGTCTCGATACGCCTGCAGCGTCTCCCGGATCGCCGCGTCCCACGAGAATCGGGTTTCCGCAACGGCGCGCGCCGCCACCCCGAGTTCTCGGCGGCGATCTGCATCCGTAAGCAGCGTCGCGATCGCCGCGCGAAGCGACTGCGGATCACGTGGAGGAACGAGAACGCCGGTGACGCCGTCGTCGACCGCGTCCGAGAGCCCGCCGACGGCAGTCGCCACCACGGGCCGGCCATGGGCCATCGCCTCCCGCGCGACGACGCCGTAGCCCTCGCGCCGAGACGGGCATGCCACGACCGCTGCTCGATCGTAGTACGGGCCGAGCTCGCGCGGCGAGACGAACCCGACCGCGTCGGGGATCCGATCCCGAAGCGGCCCGTCTCCCACGATCACGCGCGACATCCCCGCGGTCGCCTCGAGAAGCTCGAGCACGCCCTTCTCCTCGGAGAGGCGGCCGACGTAGAGCACGTGCGGAGGCGCGGCCTCGTGTGCCACGTGGTCGGGGATCGCGACTCCCGTCGGAACGACGCGAACGGCACGGGCCCCGAGGGCACGCGCCTCGGAGCGGAGCGCCTCGGACGGGCAGACGACGAGCCGCGCGCGACGAACGAGCCGGCGCACGGCCCAGCGCGCGCGAGACGCGAGCTCGACATCCGTTCCCCACAGCTGCAGCACGAACGGCTTTCCGGTCGTCACCGCCGGCAGGGCCGACGGCAGCCAGTGCGCATGCACGAGGTCGGCGTCCCGGGCAGCTCGCCGCGCCGCTCGGGCGTACGCGGCCAGGAACGCCGGGATGAGGAGAGCTTTCCATGGATGCCGTCTCAGGTTTCCCATGATCCCGTGGCCGTACGCGAGCCCGAAGTGCGGGAACGACGCGGGCGAGACGACGACGACCTGGAGTCCCGCGCCGCGAAGCGCCTCGACACCGTCCCGAACGAAGGCACCGGCAACGTCGTCAGGTCCTCGCGGATACGACGTCGTGAGGACGACGACCTTCATCCGCGTCGCGGACGAGCAACGACCACGGGGAGCGCGGCCACGAGTGTCGCGAACACGTAGAAGTAGTAGAAGGTCATCGTGAGATAGAAGAGGTTGGCGACGAGCGTGGCCACGAGCGCCGCGGTCATTCCCCATGCGAGAGGGCGAACGCGGGCGGCGAAAGCGTCGCCCGCGGCCGTGAGAGCACGCCCGATCTGCCTCGCGACCCGGAGCTGTCTGAAGAGCCAGACGATGAACACGGCGAAGAGCGTCGTCCCGACGATGCCGGTCTCGACGATCGTGGCGACGTAGAACGAGTGTGGACCGAAGTCGGGGCGGCCGGTCACGAACTCGTAGTACACGGCGAAGTTGTTCAGCCCCAGGCCGAGGAACGGATGCGTGGAGAGGATGTCGGGGATGAACGAGTAGACCTCGAAGTGCGGTGACGAGCCTGCTCGACCCGTGTTCGTCCGCGCGCGCAGCACGGTGAGGAAGAAGTCGAGCCGGATCAGCACCAGGGTTCCGACCAGCACCACGACGGCACCGAGCGGGACGAGGAACGCCGGGCGGCGAAGGTAGTGACGGTACGGGAGCACCAGCACGAGCGCCCCGCATGCGAGCCCGAGAAGCGCGCTTCGCGAGAGCGTTGCGAGCTCTACGACGAGGAGGAAGGCGAGGAACACGGCCAGAGGCGTCTTCAGTCGATGGCGAGCCTCGAGACGAAGGTAGAGGGGCGTGAGCACGAGCAGCGGGATGACGAGCTCGATGCCTAGGTGGTTCGGATCGCCCGTGAGCGCGTTCGGACGGAAGACCTCCTGCGTGCCCCCGACGCGCCCGAACACGTTGATCGCCGTCTCCCGCGAGGTGATCGGCTCGATCAGGAGCTGGTCGAGGTTGACGCCCGCCTCGGCGAGCCCGAGCTGGATCACGCCGTAGACCGCGTTGAGCCCGATACCTCCCAGGAATGCAGCAAGCGCGTACCAGTAGAAGTGCATGCCGCGCCGGGCCAGGAGCGCGACACCCGCGACCACG
Organism: uncultured Gaiellaceae bacterium; assembly: GCA_963709715.1. Lineage (GTDB taxonomy): Bacteria > Actinomycetota > Thermoleophilia > Gaiellales > Gaiellaceae > GMQP-bins7. Next base: position 657,136 of record CAVPXQ010000002.1, on the reverse strand, counting down.
AAGCCGAAGTGGAGGACGAACTTCACCATCCCCTTCGCCCATTGCGCGAGCGCCTGCGCCGTGTCGAGGCTGTAGAAGCCCGCGAGGTAGACGAGCGCGAAGAGCATGAAGAAGGCGAATGCAACCGCGGCCGTGCGCGTGAAACGGCCGTCGTTTCGCTCGAAGCGATCCCACACGAAGAGAACGAGGAAGACCGACGTGAGGATGTCCGACAGCGTCAGCGAACCGGCGAGCTCCCACTGCAGCTTGTGGAACGTGACGGTGAGGATCGTCAGGAGGAACAGCGAGTCGAGCACCGGGTACACGAGCACCCGCTCGCGCTCGGCGACCCGTAGCGGGAGGGCATGCGATGTCACGGTCGCCGAGGGTAGCCGGAGGGCGACATCCCAAACGTCTACACGAGGGCTCGGAGGAGGTCGGCCATCTCCTCGGCGCGCGCTCGTCGTGCGAGCCGTTCCTCGTCCGCAGCCGAGAGCTCGACCTCCGGAAGCCCTCCGTCCGCGAAGCGCACATGCAGCTCGACGAGCGCATCGCGTATCCCGCCGACGTCGTCCGGAGCGACGACGACTCCAGAACGCGTCTCCCGAACGAGCTCCGCGGCGGCTCCGTCCGGGGGTACGACGGCGAGGATCGGCCGTCGTGCCGCGAGGTACTCGAAGACCTTCCCGGAGAGAACCCCCCGTCCCCGCCCACCCGCATCCGGGACGAGAAGGAGCAGCACCTCCGAGTCACGCTGCAGGCGCAGCGATTCCGACCGCGGGAGGTAGTCGATGAGCTGGAGGCGATCGCCGAGTTCCAGCGACTCCGCCCACTCGCGATCGGACGAGCGAAAGTCGCCGACGAAGCGCGCGACGGCATCGAGGTCGGCGTCGCGAAATGCCTGCAGGAACGGACGAGGATCGCGCTTGCCGAAGAAGCTCCCCGTGTGCGTGATGCGGAAGCGCGTCCCGGCCTGGTACTCGAGACCCGCGAAGTCGTCGAAGTCACAGCCGTTGGCGATGACCCGTACCGTGCCACTCGCGCCGAGGGACCGGATCTCGTCCGCGATCGCCTCCGATACGCAGGTGACGGCGTCCGCATGTCCTGCGACGAGCCGTGCAACCTGCTCGTTCGCCAGCTGACGCGCACGTGCAGCAGCGGTGTCGTCGCGCCGGTGCTGGAACGCGACGAGCGGGATCCCGCAGATCGGCGATCCAGCGCGCCCCCGCCGCCTTCTGCACGGCCGCACCGACGAAGTGCACCGAGCCGGGGGGCGACGTGGTGATCACGACGTCGATCTCCTCGCGCCGGGCAATGCGGATCGCGGTGGGAATCGCGGTGAGGTTCCACGTGACGCTCGCGTCCGGCATGAGCAGCCTGCGCGCGGTGATCTGCGCCTGGACCAGCGCACGCTCGACCCCCTCGGCCGCGCGAAGCTCCTCGGCCGGCTTGCGAGCGCGAGGCCCCACGTACCTCGCGCGATGGACCCACGCCTGCGTCGGGACACGCAGATCCGGATCGCGATGCACCCACTTCGGATCGTCCGGTGCGAGAACGTGTGTCTCGATGCCGAGCGCCGGAAGGTACTGCGCGAACTTGAGCGGTCGCTGAACACCGCTCCCACCGGCAGGCGGGAAGTACATCGTCACGAGCAGAACCTTCACGGCCGCGAAGCGTAGACCGCGTGTCTCAGATCGAGGCGAGAGCGTCGGCGGCGGCCGTGAGCGTCGCCCCGATCTCGGTCTCGCCATGCTCGGTGGAAAGGAACCCTGCCTCGAACTGCGAGGGTGCGAGGTAGACGCCACGCTCGATCATCGCCCGATGGAAGGCGGCGAACCTCTCGGTGTCGGCCGTCCTTGCCGTCTCCCAGCTCGTCACCGGTTCGTCGGCGAAGAACATGCCGAACATCGTCCCGGCGCGGGCCACCTGCAGTCCGTTCCCCAAGGCGGAGAGCCCCTTCTCCAGCCGCTCGCCCGAGCGTTCGAGCCCGTCCCACGTACCCGGCTCCGCAAGCGCACGCAGCGTCGCGATGCCGGCCGTCATCGCGAGCGGGTTTCCCGAGAGCGTGCCGGCCTGGTAGACGGGCCCGGCCGGCGCGATGAGCTCCATGATGTCGGCGCGACCTCCGTACGCGCCGACGGGTAGCCCTCCGCCGATGACCTTGCCTAGCGTCGTGAGGTCCGGTGTGACGCCGTAGAGAGTCTGAGCGCCTCCGGGGTGGACGCGGAATCCCGTCATCACCTCGTCGAAGACGAGCAGCGAGCCGGCGGCGGCGGTGAGCTCACGGAGCCCTTCGAGGAACCCAGGTTGTGGGAGGACGAGGCCCATGTTTCCCGGCGACCGGCTCGACGATCACGGCCGCGACCTCGTGCTCGCCGAGGATACGCTCGACCGCGTCGAGGTCGTTGAAGGAAGCGGTGAGCGTGTCTTCGACCGCACCGGGAGTGACGCCGGGCGAATCCGGGAGGCCGAGCGTCGCGACGCCCGATCCCGCCTGCACGAGCAAGAGGTCGGCGTGGCCGTGGTAGCAGCCCGCGAACTTGACGATCTTCGAGCGACCGGTGAACGCACGCGCGAGACGCAGGGCGCTCATCGTCGCTTCGGTCCCCGAGCTCACGAAGCGGACGCGCTCGACGCTCGGCAACGCGTCGCGGATCAGGTGCGCGAGGTCGAGCTCGAGCGGGCTCGGAGCGCCGAAGCTCGTCCCGTTGCGAAGCGCGTCCTCGAGTGCGCCGACCACCCGTGGATGCGCGTGTCCGAGGATCAGCGGCCCCCATGAGAGGACGTAGTCGACGTACCGGTTGCCGTCGACGTCGACCAGGTACGCGCCTTCGCCGCGCTCGATGAAGAGCGGCGAGCCGCCAACCGCTCGAAACGCGCGAACCGGCGAGCTGACACCACCCGGCAAGAGCGTCAGCGCCTCGGCGAAGAGACGCTCCGACGTCTTGCGACTCAAACGCGGGCTCCGGCCAGCGCGCGAGCGACCGACTCGGCCGCCTCCTCCCCGGAGCGGATGCAATCGGGGATCCCCACCCCGTGATAGGCGGCGCCGGCTACCGCAAGACCTGGATGCTCGGCGATCGCGCGCACGATCCGTTCGAGCATCTCGGGATGACCGAGGACGTACTGCGGCATGCCGAGCCGCCACCGGCGTACGAGGGTGAGCGTCGGCTCCGCCTCGAACCCGAGGAGCGACAGCTCGTCCCGGGCGAGCGCGACGAGCTGCTCGTCGCCGAGCTCGGTCAGGTCGCGACCGCCGAACCGGCCCGCATACACCCGAACCAGCACCGAGCCCTCCGGCGCCCGACCTTCCCACTTCTGTGACGTCCAGGTGCAGGCCAGCACGTCGGTTCCTTCGAGGCGCGGGACGACGTAGCCGTAGCCGTCGAGGGGTTCCACGTCCCCGGCGGAGAACGAGAGGGTCACGACGACGGACGAGGCGTACGGGATCCCGTCGTGTGCCTCGGCGAGCTCGGCGTCGAGCACCCGGAGAAGCTCGGCGGTCGCGAACGCGGGCGTCGCGACGACGACTCCGTCCACACGGAGCGAGCTGCCATCCGTGAGCGCGACCTCGTAGCCCTCCTCGCGGGCGCTCACGCGCGTCGCGGACGTTCCGAGCCGCAGCTCGGTTCGCTCGAGCCGCTCGACGACGGCGGTGACGAGCGTGTCCATGCCGCCGCGGAGCGAGACGAAGGGCGGGCGGTTCGAGGCGTCGGTGTCGTCTCCGAATGCACCGAGCACGCTGCCGTGCTCGAGCTCCAAGGTGCGGAGCTGGGGGAACGTCGCCCGCAGCGAGAGCCGCTCGCCGTCCCCACCGTAGATCCCCGTCATCAGGGGCTCGACGAGCGCTTCGTACGCCTCCCGGCCGAATCGTCTCGAGACGAAGGACGCAACCGACTCGTCCTCGTCACCGGGAGCTACGGGCACGTCCGGCTCGGCACGGAACCGTGCGCGGCCCTCGGGCGTGAGGAGATCGGTGCGGTCGAGCGCGTCGAGGTTCCTCGGGATCAGGCCTGTGAGCCCCTCCGGAAGCCGATGGAGCTCACGTCCGCGCCTCACGAACGAGCGGTGATGCTCCGGCCGGCGCCCGATCAGCTCATTGCCGAGCCCGAGCTCCTCGCACAGGCCGATCCCCCGCTCCTTTCGTGACAGGAAGCTGTCCGGAGCCACCTCGACCACGAACCCACCGACACGCTCCGTGAGGAGCTTCCCTCCGAGGATGTCCTCGCGCTCGACGAGGGTGAGCGTCGCGTCCGGAGCGAGCGACTCCAACCGGCGCGCGGCTGCGAGTCCCGCGATCCCTCCCCCAACGACCGTGACCCTCACGCCGCGCGCGCCCCCTCGAGCCACGGCGCCGCCCGGGTACGAACGAGCTCGGCCAGGGTCGTGATGAACCCCGGATCGTCGTTCAGCGCCGGTGGCCGCTCGAGCCGCACGCCGAGATCGGCCGCCGCCCCGGCGGCACGCCGATCGATGTCGAACAGGATCTCGACGTGGTCGGAGACGAACCCGACAGGGACCGCCACCACGTCGCGAACGCCGCGAGCGGCGAGGTCACGCACGTGCTCCACGACGTCGGGCCCGGCCCACGGCTCCGGCGTGCGACCGGCGGACTGGTAGGCCCAGGACCAGCGATCGTCGGGGAGCCCTGCGGCTGCCGCCACGAGCCGGGCAGTCTCGAGACACTGCTCGCCGTAGGGATCGCCGGTCGCGAGAACTCGCTGGGGCAGGCTGTGAGCGCTGAAGACGACGTGGACACGTGAGCGCTCCTCCTGCGGCCAGCGCCCGATGCCGTCGTGCACGCGGCTTGCGAATGCCTCCACGAGCCCCGGAGCGTCGTGGTAGCTCGCGATGTGCTCGAACTGGATCCGTGCGCGGTAGAGGTCGAGCCCGTCGGCCACTTTCTGCTGGTAGCGGGCGATCGACAGCGCGCTGAAGTGCGGTGCGAGAACGAGGCTCACGGCGCGGGTACTGCCTTCCGCGGCCATCTCGCCGACCACCTCCTCGATCCATGGTGACCAGTGCCGCATCCCGAGGTAGCAGCGGTAGGCGTCTCCGAGCTCGGCCGCGAGCGCGTCCACCTGACGCCGCGTGACATCGAAGAGCGGCGAGCTGCCGCCGATCGCGCGGTAGTTCTCCGTGATCTCGTCGAGGACGGCGCGCGGCGTCGGGCGGCCATGTCGGATGTCCGCGAGGTAGCCCGGAATGTCCTCGAGCGCCGAAGGCCCACCGTAGGCCATGACGAGGACGCCGATCGGGTCCGTGCTCACGACGAGGTGCGCTCCCGGACGTGCTCGACGAGCCGCCGCACGTTGTCGACGGGCGTCTGCGGCGTGAGGCCGTGACCGACGTTGAACACGTGCCCCGGCCGGCCGGCGGCTCTCTCAAGCACATCGTCGATCCGGAAGCGGAGCTCGCGCCAGGGAGCGAGGAGTGACATCGGGTCGAGATTGCCCTGCACGGGGCGCTCGAAGCCCACCCGCCCCCAGGCGACGTCGAGTGGCAGCGTCCAGTCGAGCCCGACGACGTCACCGCCGCACGCGACCGCTTCCTCGAGGTACGCGCTCACGCCGAGCGAGAAGCTGATCACGGGCACACCGGCCGCCGCAACCTTCGCGAAAAGCTCACGGTTGTGGGGAGCTACGTAGCGGAGGTAGTCCTCACGGCCGAGGGCGCGCCCGGCCCACGAGTCGAACACCTGGAGCGCCTCGGCTCCCGCAGCGGACTGCGCCAGCAAGTAGTCGGCCTGCACGGTGACGAGCTTGCCGAGCAGCCGCTTCCAGGCCGCCGGCTCCGAGAGCATGAACGCCTTCGTCTTCGCAAAGTCTTTCGACGTGCCGCCCTCGATCGCATAGCTGGCGAGCGTGAACGGCGCTCCCGCGAAGCCGATGACGGGGACCTTGCGTGGCTCGAGCTCTTTGCGGACGATCCGGATCGCCTCGAGCGTCCCTTGCATCGTCTCCTCCGCCGGCGGAGCGCCGAGGAGATCGACATCGCGCCCCGTCGAGATCGGATTCGCGATCCGCGGCCCGTCGCCCATGACGAAGTCGAGCTCGAGGCCCATGCCGACGAGCGGCGGCAGGATGTCCGAGAAGACGATCGCGGCGTCCAGTCCGAATGCGTCGATCGGGAGCAGGGTCACCTGCGCGGCGAGCTCGGGCGTCCGGATGATCTCGAGCAGCGAGTGTCTCTCCCGGATCGCGCGGTATTCGGGCTGGTAGCGGCCGGCCTGGCGCAGAAGCCACACGGGCGTCCGATCGACGGGCAACCCGTGGCAGGCGCGCAGGAAGAGGGCCGACGGCTCGCCGCTCGTGCCTGCCTCGTCAGTGGCTGCGGTCAGAGACTGCTCTGCCACGCAACCCGCCCCTGGAACGGTTGACGAGTCCAGACCATGGTCATTGGGATCGAGCGCTCGATGCGACTCTCGTGCATCGCTCGTCCGCCAAGCGTGACGTGGTCGAGCTCACGCGCCAGCTCCGTGACCAGATCGATGGCACCGGAGTGAGCGGCCTGTGAGCCTCAACGTCGATATCTCCACCGTGACGACGTTCGGGCTGGGTCACGGCGCCGGATGCTAGCCGGAGCATCGAGCACATCACCGGAGCTTCCTCGAGGCGGGGGCTCCGGAGCAACGTAGCGTCGGGTCGGTCGTCGCCTCCCGAGCTCGAAAAATGGCACACATCCCGGTTCGAGCCACCCCGGGGCCGCGAGCTCGCACATGCTCCGCCGGCTCCCTATCGCTGCGGTGCCTGCACGAGCAGCCCCGGCTGTCCACGTGCCAGCGCGAGACCGGCGAGCCGGGCGAGCGAGAGCGTCACCGGCGCGCGTGCGCGATACACGACGAGCGTGAATGTCGGCGCCTCGCGATGCTCGATGAGCTTGAACCCCGGCGGGGGAGCGGCGGAAGCGCCACGCGGAGGCGCGACGGGACCGGTCGAGAACCCACCTTCCGTCGCGAGCCCCAAGACGTCGATCTCTTCGATTCGAACCGCGTTACCGGCGGGCTCACGCAACCCGGGAGGTAGGGGGCCCAGAGAGACCTGCTCATGTATGGCGTGACAACGATGGCGCGCTCCACCGACGCCGTCTGGAGTCGCTCTCCGGCGCCGCGCCAGTCCGTGCGGCCGTAACGCTGGTCGAGCGAGGCTGTGAGCGTGATGACGAGCATCAGGAGGCAGAGCAAGGTTGCCGCGGCCACGCCCAGCCTCGTCGCGGCATACCCAGCCGCGAGGCACACGGCTCCCGGCACGATCGCTGCGATGAAATTCCGAGCAACGACGTAGTCCGCGCCGAGCAGCGCGAGCACGAGCGGCACCGCGCACGCGACGATCGCAAGACCGCCGCCGAGGAGCGCTCCTCGGCGGGCCGGCGGGGCCGTTCGCGTCGCGAGCAAGACGAGCGCCAGGACGACGAGAGCCGCACAGACCAGGCTGCCGGCAAGCTCGGCCGGGAAGCTGTAGCCGACGATGAGCGACTTCGGGATGCCGGCGACTCGTGAACGCAGCGCGGTGCTCGTCACCGCCGCGGCGGCACCGCGCTGCTCGAGGACGAGCGGGACGTGGGCGACGAGCACCCCGAGGGGCAGCAGCATCGCGAGGACGACTCGCCGCCGGAACCCGAGCCGATAAAGGAGCCAGAAAGCCTCAGGCGCAACGAGGAAAACGGCGAAGTAGTGCGACGCGAGGGCTAACGAGGACGCGAGGGCCCAGCCAAAGAGCGCGCCTCGCATCGCTCGCAGCGCGCAGGCGAAGAACAAGAAGGAGAGAGCCGCAAGCAGCGCTACGAGGCTGTACGCACGCGCCTCTTGCGAATACCAGACCAGAAACGGATTGACGCTCACGAGGGCGCCTGCGATCAGACCGGCACGCCGTGACACGAGCACCGCTCCGGCAGCGCAGGCGACCGGCACAACGGCGGAGCCGGCGAGAGCCGACAGCGAGCGCAGGCCCACCTCTCCCAGCCCGAGCACCCGGGTCCACAGCCATGCGAGAACGTAATAGAGGTAGGGCGTTGCCTCGCTCTCGGGGACGGCACGGAGCGTGTCGTGGAGCCCGCCGTGAAGGAGCGAGACCGTCACGAGCTCGTCCAGCCAGAAGCTCTGCTGGTCGAGCGTCATGAAACGGATGAGCGCGCCGAGGGCCGTCAGCGCGACGACGGCGAGCACGAACCGCCGACGCTCGGGTGGGCTGAGGCCGGCAGCTCCAAAGACGCGGCGGACGGTTTCGCCGGCGGCCGTCGGCGGACGGCTCACTCCCGGAATGGTAGGCACGGGCTCCAAGAGACCGGACCACGGTGGACGCACGGGGAGGTCGTCGTCCTCCGGTGGAGCGCCGGCTCACGTGTCGGGAGGTCGAGCTCCTGTGGGAAGGGCTCGTGGACGCGTGCGTGAGATCTGCTGTCCGCCACGGACAGGACCGCGAGCTCGACCAAGACGTTCCGTTCGAGCCGCGGGCCTGCGTCGGCGATCGCGTTCGCGAGCAAGCCGGCTTCGAGCTCGACGTCAGGCACTCGCAGCGCCGGTGGCGCTCGACCTTTCGGAAGTCTGGTACCGGCTGGACCACGCCTTCCTGCCCACGAAGAACGGTCCCAGACGCTCGAGGTGGAGCGACGTCTGCTTCGTCTTGCGCATGCGCTGCACGATGATCGAGAGCGGGTGGAGCTCGGCACCGAGGAGCCCGACGACGAAGTCGTTGTCCTCGCGGTCGAGCCCGTGGCACGCGAGCCGGATGTCGTACCCGAGACCCGCACGCCCGAACGCCATGCCAATGCCGCCGTGCTCCATGAGGATCGTGTCCTGCTCGCGACGCGAGAGCTGCTCGAACGAGCCGGAGCGCCGCAACGGGTACCAGATCGCCCACTGGAGCGCAGGGTCGAGGACGCGACGGCAAGGGCGCTCGACGAGCGTCTCCTCGAGGTCCTCCTCGTACCCGATCGCGTAGGTCCGTCCGAGCATCGTGAGCTCCGGCTTCGGCTCGAGCTCGGAGAATGGCTGCGACTGGAGGAACGACCGGTACTCGGCAACGAACGCCTCCGGTGCCTCGCTGACCGTGAGCAAGGCGACCCCGGTGGGATCGTTCACGTCCTCGTACAGCGCTCCGCTGACGCCCGCGGTCTCGAGTGCGGCTACCAGCGCGCTCGTGTCGCGAGTACCTCCGTACGCGTGCAGCTGCATGTACAGGCGCCGGTCGAGCGAGGTCGTCTCGCCGTCTGCAGAAAGGCCGTGCTCGGCGACGTCGACGGCTGCGAGGTCGGTCTCGTCGGGTCGCTCGTCGACCCGCGCGCTCACCGTCCGCTCTGGAGCCACGCCGCAGCGTCCTTCGCGTGGTACGTGACGACGAGATCCGCGCCGGCCCGGCGGATCCCCGTGAGCACCTCGAGGACCGCAGCGCGCTCGTCGAGCCACCCGTTCGCAGCCGCGGCCTTGACCATCGCGAACTCGCCGCTGACGTTGTACGCGGCCAGCGGGAGCTCGGGGAACCGGTCCCGCACCGTGCGAACCACGTCGAGGTAGCCGAGAGCGGGCTTCACCATCAACGCGTCGGCCCCCTCCTCGACGTCGAGCGCGGCCTCTCGCAGAGCCTCGCGGGCGTTGCCGGGATCCATCTGGTGCGACCGTCGATCGCCGAAGGCGGGCGCACCCTCGGCGGCCTCGCGGAAGGGGCTGTAGAACGCCGACGCGTACTTGACCGCGTACGAGAGGATGGCGACGCCCTGGAGGCCATTGTCGTCGAGCGCACTGCGGATGGAACCGACCATGCCGTCGATCATCCCGCTCGGCGCGACGACATCGGCGCCGGCCTCACCGTGCGAGACCGCGATCCGCCCGAGCACCTCGAGCGTCTCGTCGTTGAGGACGTAGCCGTCGCTGTCGAGAAGCCCGCAGTGCCCGTGGTCCGTGTACTCGCAGAGGCACACGTCCGTGATCACGACGAGCTCGGGACGTGCTTCCTTCAGCGTCGCGATCGCCCGTTGCACGACACCGTCGTCGGCGAAGCTCTCGAGACCGTGCGGGTCCTTCGTGCTCGGGATCCCGAAGAGCACGACCGCTTTGATCCCCACGCCGTCGAGCTCCCGTACCTCGCCGCCGAGCTGATCAACCGAGAGCTGGCTCACGCCCGGCATCGACGAGACGGGGGTACGCACACCGTCGCCCGGAACGACGAACAAGGGCTGGACGAGATCGCCCGGATCGAGTGTCGTCTCGCGGACGAGATCGCGCAGAGCGGCCGTGCGTCGGAGCCGTCGTGGGCGCCTCGGATCCGGCCCGAGCCGCAGGGCGTCGAGCGGGTCCGAGTGGAACGACGTCACGGTTTGTCCCCGAATTGATCCACGAGCGCCCGAATGATGCCGTCGGACGTCGTCTCGTCGGCGACCAGACCGACTTTCAGGCCGACTTCACGCGCAACCTTGGCGGTCTTGGGGCCGATGCAGACGAGCATCGCACCACCTCCGGCGCCGCCGGCCGCGGCGAGGCTGCGGCAAGCAGAGCCGCTGGCGAGGACGACCGCATCCGCGATCCGAAGCGGGAGGATTCCCCACATCGGCGGCTCGACGAGGACGGTGCGGTAGGCGACCACGACGTCCACCTCGGCGCCCTGGCCGCGAAGCTCCGTTGCGAGATGGGGTTCGGCGATGTCGGCCTGCGGAAGGAGGACGCGCATGCCTCCGATCGAGCCGAGGCCGGCCGCGATGTCGTCGGACGCCCGCTGAGCCACAAAGGCGGGCTCGACTCCGTACGCGCGAATCGACTCCGCCGTCACGGGCCCGACGGCTGCCACGCGCGCCGACGAGCTGAGGGAGCCGAGCGCCGAGCTCATCGCCGCGACGCCGTTGACGCTCGTGAAGACGACCCAGTCGTAGCTCGCAATGTTGTCCCTTGCGTCCTCGACAGCGCGGCCCTCCGCCGGGAGGATCTCGATCAACGGCACGATGGTCACCTCGGCGCCGAGCCGCTCGAGCTCCGCCGCGAGGCTCTTGGCCTCGGGTCGAGTGATGACGATGCGCCGTCCGTAGAGGGGTTGGTTAACCACGAATCGCCGCCAGTATGCGGTCCGCGCCGAGCGAGAGTGCCTCTTCGGCGAGCTGCGTGCCGATCTCGTGCGGCTCTCCCTCTCCCGTGACGCGGGCCATCTCCATTCCATCGACCGACGCGACGAGACCCTGAAGCCGAACGCGAGGGGTCGTGGTGGGCACGGCGAGTGCGGCCACGGGCGCGGCGCAGCCGCCGCCGAGAGCAGCCAGGAACGCCCGCTCGGCGGTCGTGGCAGCCCGTGTCGGTGGATCGTCGACGGTCTCGAGCAGCGCTCGTACTCCTTCGTCGCCCGCGCGGCACTGCACGGCGAGCGCCCCCTGCCCGGGCGCCGGGAGCATCGTCTCCGCAGCGAGCCACTCGGTCACTACGGCCTCGAGCCCGAGCCGCCGGAGGCCTGCTGCGGCGAGCACGACCGCGTCGTAGTCGCCGTCCGTGACCTTCCGGATGCGGCTGTCGACGTTGCCGCGGATCGACCTGAGCTCGAGGTCGGGACGGAGAGCCGCGAGCTGAGCCGCGCGCCGCAGGCTGCTCGTGCCGACGACCGACCCTCCCGTGAGCTCCGCGAGCGAGGAAGCATCCCGTGCGACGAGGCAGTCGCGGGCGTCCTCTCGCGCCGGCACGGCACCGATGACGAGGCCGGGTGTCTCCTCCGTCGGCAGGTCCTTGAGCGAATGCACCGCAACATCGATCGCACCCTCATGGAGCGCGCGTTCGAGCTCCGCCGTGAACAGGCCCTTTCCACCGATCTCCGGAAGCGGCTCACCACTTGCCTGCGTCCGATCTCCGGTCGTGGCAATGACCCGGATCGCACAGTCGATGTCTGGCGTAGACGTGACGAGCAACGCGGCCACGAGATCCGCCTGCATCCGCGCAAGCGCCGACCCACGCGTGCCGATCGTGACCGCCGCCGACGGCGGCGTCACGCTCACTCGCTCGGAGCGGAGACGCCGAAGAGCTCACGCACAGCCTCGGCGACCTCGTCCGCGTCTCCGGAGCCCGCACGCATGCGGGCACGAACGGTCGGATCGTGGAGAAGCTTCCTCACGAGCGATCGGGAGAGATGCTCGATGCAGTCCGCAACCTCCGGATCGACCGGGCCGAGGTCACGAAGAGCCCGCTCCACCTCCCGTTCGCGGATCGCCTCCGCTCGCCTGCGGAGTTCCGCGAGCAGAGGCTCGATCTCGAGCTCGAGCGAACGCCGCGCGAACGCTGCCACCTCGTCCTCGACGATCGCCTCCACCTTGGGCACCTCGCGGAGCCGTGAGCTCACTGCCTGGTCAAGGCCGGCACGCAGGTCGTCGACGTCGAAGAGGCTGACACCCTCGATGTCACCGACCTCGCGCGCCACATCGGCAGGCACGGCGAGATCGACGAGGACGAGCGGCCGCTCGGCGCGGTGAGCCATAGCTGCTCTGACGTTGTCGAGCGAGACGACGGGCGTCTCCGACGAGGTCGCGGTGATCACCACGTCGGCAGTCGCGAGCGCATCCTCCAGCTCGACGAGCGAATGAGCGCGTGCCGCGAACCGCTGTGCCACATCGTCCGCACGCACCTGGGTGCGGTTGGCGACCGCGATGCGCGACATGCCTTTCCCCCAGGCTGCCTGGAGTGTCTGGACACCGATACGTCCGGCGCCGACGACGAGCAGCTGACGCTGGCGAAGGTCGCCGAGAATGCCTTCCGCCAGCGCCATGGCCATCGAGCTCGCGGTCGCGGGGTTCGCACCGATCGCGGTCTCCGACCGTGCGCGGCGTCCGGCTGCGATCGCCGTGCGGAACAAGAGCTCGATCCCCGGCCCGACCGTCCCGCGTTCGCGGGCGGACGCGAACGTCGCACGCACCTGGCCGAGGATCTCGGCCTCGCCGAGCACGAGCGAGTCGAGCCCCGCCGCCACGCGGCAGAGGTGACGCGCGACGTCGTCACCCGAGTGGACGTAGAGGTGAGCGACGAGGACCTCGCGCTCGACCCCATGAATCGTGGACAACGCGTCGACGAGCTCGTCGCGCGCCTCGTCGACGTCGGCGGTGAGACCTGCGTACAGCTCGACGCGGTAGCACGTCTGCAGAACGGCGTGTTCGAGCACGGCCGGGCAGCGCTCTGCGCCTCGCCCGAGCATGTCGATGCGCTCGCGCAGCTCGACGGGAGCCGTGCGGTGGCTCAGTCCCAGGCAAACGAGACGCTGCACGCCGTGAAGATCCTACTCGGCTGCGTCATCGAGAATGGCGCGATGCGTGCGCTCGGCATCGACGTCGGCGGCACCTTCACGGATGCGGTGCTGCTCTCGGACTGCGAGGTCCGCATCGGGAAGGTGCCCACGCGACCGCGTCAGCAGGAGTCCGTCATCGCCGCAGCGGAGGCTGTCGGCACCGGCGACGTCGACCGCTTCACGCACGGGACGACGATCGCGACGAACGCACTGCTCGAACGTCGCGGTGCGCGAACGGCGCTCGTGACCAACGAAGGCTTCGAGCACGTGCTCCACCTCCGTCGGCAGACGCGCGCCCACCTCTACCAGCCGTGCGCCGAGCACCCACCGCCGGTCGTTCCGCTGGAACGGTGCTTCGGCGTACGAGGACGCGTCGGCGTCGAAGGCGAGCTCGTGCCCCTCGACCTGGACACGCTGCCCGACGTCGACGCCGAGGCGATAGCGGTCTCTCTACTCTTCTCCTTCCGCGACAGCTCCCACGAGCGCGCAGTCGTAGACGAGCTCCGTCGGCGCAACCCTCGCGCACACGTGGTCGCTTCCCACGAGGTCGCACCCGAGTTTCGCGAGTACGAGCGCGCATCGACGACCGCAGTCGACGCGTACCTGGGACCGGTGCTCGGCCGCTACCTCGGAGAGCTCGCAGTCGCGTGCGCGGACGCCGCGCTTCCGGCGCCACTCGTCATGCGCTCGTCAGGTGGACTCGCAACTCTGGACGAGGCCGCTGCACATGCGGCGTTCGCGCTCCTCTCGGGGCCCGCCGCGGGGGTCGTCGGCGCAGCGAGAATCGCCGCGCTCGCGGGCTTTCCGAACGCGCTCTCCTTCGACATGGGAGGCACCTCGACGGACGTGTGCGCGATTGTCGACGGCTCGGCCCGACGCGAGCACGAACGCCTCGTCGACGGGCTGCCGGTGCGCCTGCCGACACTGGCCGTCCACACCGTCGGAGCGGGCGGAGGGTCGATCGTGTGGCTCGACGAAGGCGGGGCACTCCGCGTCGGACCGCGGAGTGCGGGAGCGACACCGGGTCCCGCCTGCTACGGGCTCGGGGGCGTCGAGCCGACGGTCACCGACGCGAACCTCTTGCTCGGCCGTCTGCCTGCCGTGCTCCCCGGAGGGATCGAGCTGGAAGCGGGTGCCGCCGAGCGGGCGCTCGGACGAATCGACGCTGCCGGTGCCGTCGACGTCGTCAACGCGGAGATGGTCCGGGCGCTCCGGGTCGTGTCCGTCGAGCAGGGCCTCGACCCTCGCGACTTCGCGCTCGTCGCGTTCGGTGGCGCCGGACCGCTGCACGCGTGCGCACTCGCCGACGAGCTCGGCATGTCGACGGTGCTCGTACCCGCCGCGGCCGGTGTCCTCTCGGCTCTCGGTCTCGTAGCTGCGGACGAGCGCCGCGACCACGTGACGAGCTACGTCTCGCCGCTCGACGATGCCGGTGAGCTCCCGGCAGAGGGCGAAGCGGACCTCCGCTACGCCGGTCAGTCGTTCGAGCTGACGGTCGCGCTCGGCGACGACATCGCCTCCAGATTTCACGAGGCCCATGAAGCACGCTACGGCCACGCCGAACGCGACCGGGAGATCGAGCTCGTCGCCGTGCGAACGGCCGACGTGCGGCGAGGCCCGGCGGTCTCGGTGCGAGGCCCGTCGCTCGCGGCAAGAGGGCCGCAGGTGCTCGAGCTCGACGGCGCGACGGCGTGGGTTCCCGCGGGCTGGGAAGGCGAGACCGACGCGCACGGAACGCTCGTCCTGCACAGGAGAGCGTCATGACGTGGCACGAGACGCCGCGCGTTCCTCGGGCGGCGCTCGCAAGGGAGGCGAGCGCGAGGCGCGCAGGACAGTACTCAACGTACGGACAAGCCCCGAGCGCGAAGGATCTCGCCGAAAGCGGCGTCAGGCGCCTGTGGAGGGCGGCTCCGCTGCCCGGGAGCCGCCGGCGAGGGACGCGCGCAAGATGATCGACATCGAGCTGCAGGTGATCGGGGCGTCGCTGCGGGCGATCGCGGAGGAGATGGGCGCCGTGCTCATCCGCTCGGCGTACTCCGCGAACATCAAGGAGCGACGCGACTGCTCGACCGCCCTCTTCGACGAGCAGGGGCAGATGGTGACCCAGGCGGAGCACATTCCCGTGCACCTCGGGGCGATGCCGGAGGCCGTAGCCGCCGTGATGGCCCACGAGCCGTACCCGGGCGAGCTGTGGATTCTCAACGACCCGTACGCCGGCGGCACCCACCTCCCCGATCTGACGATCGTGACGAAGACCGCGCTCGGGTACGCAGTCACACGCGCGCATCACGCCGACGTCGGCGGCTCCGAGCCCGGAAGCCTGCCTCCGCACTCTCGCACGCTCGCCGACGAGGGCGTGGTCGTCCCGCCGACGCTCCTCGACGATCGGGCGCTCGATTCGCTCGTGGCGAGGATGCGCAACCCGGACGAGCGACGCGGCGACCTGCGGGCGCAGCTCGCAGCCCACCGGCTCGCGGAGGAGCGGATCGTGGAGCTGTGCGAGCGCCGCGGTTTCGATCGCGTGTCGGCTGCGATGGCCGAGCTCCTCGCGTACTCCGAGCGCGTCGTGCGTGCGGGGATACGCACGCTGCCCGACGGACGCTTCGAGGGAGCCGATGAGCTCGAGACGCCCGAGGGACTGCTCGAGATCCGTGCTGCCGTGACGATCGAGCGCGACTCGATCGAGATCGACTTCGCCGGGACCTCGCCGCAATTCGACGGCAACCTCAACTGCCCGCTGGCCGTCACACGGTCGGCGTGCTTCTACGTCGTGCGCTGTCTGACCGCCCCGGACCTGCCGGCATCCGGCGGTGCGTTCGCACCCGTCACGGTGCGTGCGCCCGAGGGTTGCCTCGTCAACGCGCGCCCGCCGGCCGCGGTCGCCGCGGGCAACACCGAGACGTCGAGCCGGATCACCGACGTCGTCTTCGCGGCCTTCGGCCAGGCGATTCCGGTTCCGGCGCAGGGCCAGGGCACGATGAACAACGTCGTCTTCGGGAACGACCGCTTCACGTACTACGAGACGACCGGGGGCGGCCAGGGTGCGTGCCCCGACGCCGACGGGCCTTCAGCGGTGCACGTCGCGATGTCGAACACGTTGAACACGCCGGCCGAGGCCCTCGAGCTCTCATACCCGCTGCGTGTGGAGCGGTACGAGCTACGCCCGAGCTCGGGAGGAAAGGGTCGGCATCGCGGCGGCGACGGCGTCGTGCGCGAAGTGCGCGTGCTCGAACCCTGTCGCCTCTCGCTCCTCACGCAACGGCGGGCCCTCGCACCCCGCGGCATTGCTGGCGGAGAGGACGGGCTGACCGGGCGCAATCTCGTGAACGGCGAGGAGCTGCCGGCGTTCGCGAGTCTCGATCTCGAGGCCGGCGACCTCCTTCGGATCGAGACACCGGGAGGAGGCGGCTACGGCAAAGCGTGATCAGGACGCCGACGCACCGGCGAGCATCCGCTGGAACACGCGGATGTTGTAGTAGCGGTCGTCGTCGAGGTCGCCGTACAGGTCGCGGTGCGCGTGGAGGTCGGTCGATCATGTCCGTGACGTCGCGCGTCGGCTCGAAGCCGAGCACCGTGCGGGCCTTGCCGATCTCGACCTTGTAGTTCCGGAGGTCCTCGATGTGCTTGATCTCGATGTCGATCCGACGGTCGAGGAGGCGCTCCATCTCGTCCTTGACCATGTCACCGACCTGGCCGACCGTGTAGTTGTCGGAGGCGACGTTGAAGACCCCGCTGACGCTGTAGTCGGCCTGGATCGCCCGCAGGTACGCGGACACAGCGTCGCGCATGTCGAGGATCGGACGCCAGAGTGACGCGTTGTTGACGACGATCCTGCCGTCCCGGACGCACGACTTGTACATCGTGTTGACGATGAGATCGAAGCGCATTCGCGGGCTGTAGCCGCAGATCGTCCCCTTTCGCAGAGCGATCACGGAGAAGCCCTCGTCGCCCATCTGCAGCACGCCCTGCTCGCCCTGCAGCTTCGAGATTCCGTACGGGTAGATCGAGGCGACGGGAGCGTCCTCGTCGTAGAGCTCGTTGACCGTGTAGCCGTACACCGAGCACGACGATGCGTAGATCATCCGGCGCACGCCCGCCTGCTTGGCGAGGTAGGCGAGATACGACGGAACCGCTGCGTTGGCGACGAAGTTCATGGCCGGATCGAACTCCGCCATGGGGTCGTTCGATAGCCCGGCCAGGAAGATCACCTGCTCGTAGCCCTCGAGGTCGTCGACGTTGCACTTGAGGATGTCCTTGTCGACGACGGAGACGTCGTCGGGAAGATGGACGCCGAACCACTTGAGGTCGATCACGTCGACGTCGTACCCGCGCTCCAGGAGGGCGGGTATGAGCGCAGAGCCGACGTAGCCCGCGCCGCCGACCACCAGGATCTTCACGGCCTACGCCCTCCGACTCGTCAGCCCGCTCGGCACGCGCCTCGAGGTAGTCATCGAGCGCCTCCTCCCACGTCGGCATCCGGTCGAGCCCGCTCTGCCGGAGCCCCGCATTGATCAGGTACGTGTTCTCGGGTCGCACGAAGGTCGACTCGAAGAAGTCGTTGGGCACCGGCGTGACCACGGTCTCCGAGCCTGTGAGCTCGAGGATCCGCTTCGCGAACTCGTACCAGCTCGTCTCTCCGTCGCAGCTCATGTGGTAGAGGCCGTAGGCTCGGTCGCGAGCAGCTCGACCATGTTCGCTGCGAGCGCAGCGGTCGAGGTCGGCGCCATGCGGAACCCGTCGACCTTGAGCTCGTCACGCTCGGCAGCGAGCGCGAGCATCAGCTCGACGAAGTTGCGCCCCTTGCCGCTCGGCCCCGCGAGCCCGAAGAGGCTCTGCGAGCGGACGACGAACGACGTCGGGCACGCCGCGAGCGCCCGCTGCTCGCCCTCGAGCTTGCTCCTGCCGTACGCGTTCAGCGGGTTCGGCTCGTCCGTCTCGACGTACCCACCCTGCTTCCTGCCGTCGAACACGTAGTCGGTGCTCACCGTCATGAACCTCGCTCCGGTGTCCGCGCACACGCGTGCCAGCGCCTCGACCGCTGTCGAGTTGACGGCACGGGCGAGCTCGGGATCCGCCTCGCAGCCCGCGACGTCGTGGAATGCCGCGGAGTTGATGACGGCATCCGGCCGCTCACGAGAAACGAGCGCTCGAAGCGCTGCCGGATCAGTGAAGTCGGCGTCGGCTCGCGTCGCCGCGATGCAGGTCTCGCCCGCGTCGGCGAGGGTCTGGACGAGATCGGTGCCGAGCTGGCCGGACGAGCCCATGAGAAGGACCTTCATGCGACTGCGGCCTCGAGCCGCGACGTCTGGAAGTGCTCCGAGCGTGGGTCCTCGAGCCACTCCGCAAGCGAGACGGCGTCGCGGTCCTTCTCCGAGATCGTCGCGCCTCCCCGGAGGAGCTCGTCGAGCTCGGTGCGCAGCGCGGCATCGCAGAGCGACCAGTCGAGGTCACCGGCGAGCGGAGAGATCCCGGCCTCGTTGCCGGGGGAGTACTCGCCGCTGCAGAGGTACTCGATCGTCGTCTCCTCCGTGAAGAAGTTGCCGTGCGCGAAGCCGGGCGGCACCCAGATCCACTCCGACCACTCGTCCTGCGACGTCATCGGCATGTCGTACGCCACGATCTTCCCAAGCGTCGGCGAGTCGGGCCGGATGTCAAGAGCAAGGTCGACCATGCGTCCCTGCACCGTGCGTACGAGCTTCCCCATGTACGGGCTCCACTGGAAGTGGAGGCCACGAACGACGCCGTCACGGGAATGGCTCTCGTTCGCCTGCGGGAACGACACGCCCGCGAGGAACTTCGTCATCGGGCCGCCGTCGAGATCACTCCGCCGGTACGGCTCGCTGAAGTACCCGCGGTCGTCGCGGAAGCGTGCGAAGCGGATGACCTCGAGCCCCTCGAGGGGGAGCGATCGAACCTCGAGGATCTTCACGAACGCGTCTCGTCCGGCGCCGGCATCGGCGGCAGTCTAGTCAGCGCCTCGATCCGTCCTCCGTCTCACGCCATGGGCCCGAGGCGATAGAGAGCAAACCGCTCGTCCTCGAACACGGGGTCGAGCTCGAGGCGCGCTCGCATGAGCTTTCGGTCCGTCACGAGGTAGCTCGCGCCGTAGCGCGCGGGAATCGAGAGGTCACCCGTCCGCAGGAAGCGCCGTGCGGCGGCCGCCCGCTCGTAGGGCCGGTTCTTCTCCGTGTCGGCGACGTTGCCGGGTGGTGCGCTCGCGATGTAGACGGGGGCGAACGCCGCCAGCTGGTAGCTCGTCCGCGGGTCGGAGAACACGACCGAGCCTGGCGGGACGGTCTCGCGCACCGTAGCGACGAGCTCGTGCGAGATCGCATCGCTCGGACCGGGGCGACGGTCCCAGTCGGCGAGCCCCGCGATCGCCACGGGAAGCAGGAAGAGAGCCGCCGCAAATGCCGCGCCCTCCTCGAACGACGTGCCTCGGCGCACCACTCCGACGACGAGCGCCGCCACGGCGCCGACAACCACGGCCCACACGGTCCAGGCGGGCGCCGTGTCGCCGATGACGTACTCGAAGTCCCCGGGGTAGGCGAGCTGAAGCGCGACCCCGGCCGCCAGTGCGACGGGGAGGACGAACGCCCCCAGGAGACGCGCCAGGACGCCGAGACCGCCCGCGAATGCGAACGCGAACGGAAGGAAGCCCGCCGCACGGCGTGACTGTGAGATCGAGACGAGGTCGGAGAGCGACGTGAAGAGGAAGGGCACGAGCATCACAGCGAAGACCGCCAGCGACCCTCCCACGACGTACGCCGCCCATCGGCGTCGCGACGCAAGCCCTGCGAACGGAACGAGGAGGAGCGCCGCGATCGCGACGGCGCCGGAGCGAGTGAAGACCTCCGGCGCGAGGCTGTAGACAGTGTCCGAGCGCACGTGGAGTTGACCGCGGTACTGCTCGAACGCGCGCATCAGCTCGACGCGGTCCGGTGTCACCGAGCGGGTGTCGGTCACAACGGGTAGCAGCCAGAGCATGAACCCCGCGGCCGGAAGAACGAGGGCAGCGAGCGACAACACGCCCGCACGGACATCGGCTCGAGCCCAGAGCGCTCGCACGGCGAGAAATCCGACGAACGGGAGCCAGAGGAAGAGCGCATAGGTCGGGTGCACGACCGCCAGGGCGAACCCGGCGGCAGCCGTCGATGCAACGAGGCCGCGCCCGGGCGAGCGGACGGTCTCGAGCGCGAGCGCGAGCGCCGCCGGCACGAGCAGTTGCCGAGACGACGTCGCAGGAAGGGAGAGGAACACGTAGGCACCGCCCTGTCCGGGCGCGAGACAGCTGAGTACCACCTGCGCGGCCGCCGCTGCGCCCGCCGCCCAGACTCGGCGGAACAGAGCCCATCCCACCTCGTACGCAAGCACCACGGCGATGGGAGCAAGTACGCAGGGCAGGAAGCGGACGACGGTCTCGGGGTCCTCGCCCGAGAGCCGGGAGACGAGCGCAAGGAGCCCGTGCCACAGTGGGAATGCGTAGCCGGGATGGAGACTGCCGTCGGCGAACTCGGACACGCGGTCGAGTGAGAGATCGTCCAGGTCGAGCAGCTTCCTCGCTCGGGCGAGGTGGAAGAGCCCGTCTCCGTCGACAGCCGGCGCGACGCACCAGAGCAGCACGCCGAGAACGACGCCAGCGGCGAACGCCGGCCGGCGGCCCGGGACCTTCGGCGACTCGGGCCAATCCCGTAGCGTGCGCAGCCCGACGCCTCCGGCCGCCGCCAGCGCAAGGACGACGAGCGTCGTCGTGAGGGTTGCACTGACAGCGAAAGTGATCGCGAGCGCGAGGAACAGAACGGTCAGTGACCAGGCGAGCGATGCAGCCAGCCGTCGTACTCCGAGCCCGCGGGCGATCAGCCATCCAGGGGCGAGCAGGAGCGCCGTCGCGGCGCCGAGCTTCACGAGGACGACGATCGCGCTCACTGGAGGGCGCGCGTGGAGCGCATCTAGGCAGGGCCGTCCGGCGGAGGAGGCGACACACCATGCCGCACGTTCCAGTCACGCGCGATCTCCGCGATTCCAGGGCCAGTCTCGCCGAACCAGGCATTCCGGACGTGAAGTCGGAGCCGAGTCTCGAGCGCTCGGTCTGCGTACGGCGAAGTCCCGCTTCGAGGCAACCTGCGGAACACGGCGACCGCGCCTGCACGAAGCGCGTACTGAAGCCCGGTCAGCGCCGTCGCCACTCGCACCCCGACGGCCGAGTGATGCTTCCGCCAGTACTTCTTCCTGCTTCGCCAGTGCTCGACGATGCGGCGCTCGGGAATCTCCGTGGTGAACTGGCTGACGTGATGGACGACGACGACATCCGGGACGTAATGCGTCTCCCAGCCGGCGTCCTCGAGGCGACGACAGAGGTCGGTCTCGTCCACGTACATCCAGAGCTGCGGGTCGAAGAGGCCCACCTGCTCGAGCGCTTCGCGCCGGAGCAGGAGCGCGCAGCCCATTGCCCAGTCGACCCGCCGCGCGCGCTCTCCACCCGATTGGACGACTCCCGCTCGACCGAGCGTCAGGACGCCGAGCATGGCGCGCCCGGGCGAGGGGAACCGCCACGCGGACGGTTGCAGACGGCCGTCCGGGTAGACGATCTTGGGGCCGACCGCGGCAACCCGAGGGTTGGCGTTCATGTACGCGACGAGCGCATCGAGAGAGCCGGGCGCCGAGATCGTGTCCTCGTTGAGGACGTAGAAGTAGCGCCCGGTCGATCGCGCGTAGATCGTGTTCATGTTGGCGCCATAGCCCGTCCGGTAGGGCTGCTCGAAGATCCGTACCCACGAGAAGCGCTCGCGCACACGCTCGACGGAGTCGTCGTCGGACGCGTTGTCGAGGACGAAGAACTCGGCGTCGACTCGCCTCTCCCGGTCCGCCTCGAGTGACTCGAGGCAGGCGAGCAGGAGGTCTCTGCTCGACGTGTTGACGATCGCGACCGCGACGTCCGGAGCCGGGGCCGAGGTCTCCGTCACCGAGCCAGACTAACCCCGCCGCCGCGACGGGCGCCCTGACCTACAGCTGCCCCGGCTCGACCCGTGTTCGTGCCCCGCCGCGGATGCCGTCGCGAAGCATGAGGAGCGCTCCGGGGAATGCGAGCAGAAGCGTGATCAGGAAGAAGAGGAAGCCTGCGGCGAACGCCTGATCGGGACCAACGCCGACACTGCCGAGGAAGCTGACGAAGAATGCTTCCCGAACCGCAATCCCGTTCAGCGTGAACGGCACGAGCATGATGAGCAGGTAGAGAGGGCCGAAGACGTAGTAGATGCGCGGGTCGAGGTCGATCCCCACCGCTCTCGCACAGGCCCAGATCGAGAGGATCCGGATCGCGAGCGCTCCGAGCGTCACGGCGAAGAGCCCCCACACGAGCCGTGGTCGCGACCGGAAGTGGTGCACGCCCTCGTAGAAGGAGCGGAGGGGACGGGCGATGCGAAGCCTCTCGAGCGGCGGCTCCAACCTCCGCAGGAGCGGCCGGGCAGAACGGGCGAAGAAGAGAAACCCGAGCACGAGCGTTCCGAAGACGAAGACGCCCTCGATCCACAGGTACGCGCCGATGTCGTACTCACCGATCGAGAGAACGAACCCGACCGCACCGAGGAGCACCGTCGCCGCGCCCCCGAAACCGCGTTCGAGCACGACCGTTCCGGCGACCACGGCGCTCCGCCCGGGATGCCGCCGGACCGTCTCGACCACGCGCACCGCATCGCCTCCCAGCGACGTCGGCAGGAACTGACCGGCGGTGTACGCGACGAAGTACGCGCGGGTCAGCCACGGGAGTCGCTCGTGGATGTCGTGGGCCTCGAGGAGCCTGCCCCAGCGCGCCGCGAGCACCGGGACGGTGACGAACATGATCGCCGTGGCCAGCACGAACCACGCGAGGTTCGTCTCGGCGAGGACGTCGAGCGTCGTTCCGAGGTCGACCTTCCAGACGAGATAGGCGATCGCGGCAGCCGTCAGGACGACCGTCCCGATCCGGCGCGTCCTGCGGCTCATGCCCTGTCGTGACGAGGAAGGTCGAGCGTGAACGGACAGCTCACGTCCTCACCGTACCGCCGCCGTGCGATGGGCAAGCCGCTGGAGCCGAGGGGCGGCGCGCCGCGTGTGGCGAATTGCGTCCGTCTCGGGTATGGACTAGCATCGCGCGCTACCAGGCGCTTACCGCTCCGTAACCACTCGTCGGCAGGCGGAGGAGGCTCGAAGAGTGAACTATCTCGGCTACATCGATCCGGGCACGGGGAGCATGATGCTCCAGGCGATCGCGGGCGGGGTAGCGGCAGCGGCGGTCGCGGGCAAGTTCTACTGGCGCCGGTTCATGCGGTTCCTCCGAATTCGCCGAGACGACGACGAGCTCTCCTCGAGCTGAGGAACCGCCAGTGGCGGTCTCGGGTCCAGGACGTCGCCCTGACTGCCGTCGAGCCGGGGTCGTTCCGCGACCCGGACAGCCGGGTGTTCACGAAGCAACGGTCGAATCTTCCGGCTCCTGAGCGAGCGCGGACTCGCCGACTGGAACGCTGCTCGCGTCGTCCGGCCTCTACGGAGAGCTCGCGAGCGAGCGCAAGCTCGTGGCGACTCGCGAGGAGGTCGAGCATCGATTCGCCGGACGAAGCTCTCTACTGCGACGTCGCGGCGGTGCTCGAGCACGAACGCGTTCCGTTCGTCTCCTATCCGTACGAGTGGACGTTCGGGATGCTGCGCGACGCCGCGCTCCTCCAGCTCGAGCTCGTGCGGCGAGCGATCGGCGCCGGAATGATCCTGAAGGACTCGTCGCCGTACAACGTCCAGTTCCGCGGCGCCCAGCCGGTCTTCATCGACGTCGGCTCGTTCGAGCACCTTCGCGAGGGCGAGCCCTGGGCCGGATACCGGCAGTTCTGCATGCTCTTCCTCTACCCGCTGCTCCTCCAGGCCTGGAAGGACGTGCCCTTCCAACCCTGGCTGCGCGGGAGCATCGACGGGATCACGCCCGGGCAGTTCCGCGCCGTCCTGTCGTCGCGAGACCTCCTCCGGCGCGGCGCCCTCACCCATGTGGCGCTTCACGCGAGGCTCGAGCGCCGCCACCAGGAGACCGACGCCGACATCAAGGCTGAGCTCAAGGAGGCCGGGTTCAGGAAGGAGCTGATCGTGGCGAACGTCAGGTCGCTCGAGCGGCGCATCTCGAGTCTGCGCTGGCGACCCAAGGGCTCAGAGTGGTCGTCGTACGGGCCGACATCGACCTATAGCGATGCCGATGCCGGGCGGAAGCAGCAGTTCGTGCTGGAGGCACTCGTCTCGGCGCGGCCCCGGCTCGTCTGGGACCTCGGGTGCAACGACGGTCACTACACGCGAGTCGCGGCCGAGACGGCGGACTACGTCGTCGCCGTCGACGCGGACGCCGTCACCGTCGACCGGCTGTACGAGGCCCTGAAGGCAGAGGCGGCGACCAAGATCCTTCCGCTAACCATGAATCTGGCCGATCCCTCGCCCGGACTGGGTTGGAACGGAGTCGAGCGGCAGCCGCTGCTCGCGCGCGGAAGACCGGATCTCGCGCTGTGCCTGGCGCTCGTCCATCACGTCTCGATCGGCGGGAACATTCCCATCGCAGAGTTCCTCAACTGGCTGCGCGACCTCTCGGCCGCGCTCGTGATCGAGTTCCCGACACCGGACGACCCGATGGTGCGACGCATGCTCGCCCGGAAGCGGCTCACACGATCATCCCGACTACCGGCGCGACTGGTTCGAGCGTTCCCTCGAAGAGCGCTTCGACCATTGACCGCTCAGAGGTTCTCTCGTCCGGCACGCGGAGCCTCTACCATGCGCGACCCAGAGCCTGAGACGCAGTCTTCGCCGGGTCTCTGAACGGTGCCCACCTCGCCGTCTGTCCGCCTTCGCGATTGCCCAGCCGATCTTCGACATCCTCGGCCGAACCCCGAGTTCTTCGCGGTACGAGGATCGACGTCGACCCAGATCGTCCTCTTCGCGCTCGTCGTCGCCTCGCGCTGCCCGCGGTCCTCGTCGGGCGTCGAGGTCGTCGTAGGCGTTTTCAGCCGCGCGCCGCGGAGGCTCCTGCACGTCGTCTTCATCGGCTGCCTGGTGGCGGTGTCGTGCTGCACTTCCTCGCGAAGACGGAGTCGCTCACAGGTGCGACCGCACTCGTCGTGGCCGCGCTCGGCGCGGCCGGGGGCCTCCTGTACTGGCGCGCGAGCGCGATCCGCACGTTCCTCACCTCCTGGCGCCCGCGCCGATCGTCTTCCTCCTGCTCTTCCTCGGGAATCACGCCGTGTCCGAAGCTCGTCTTCCCCGAGAACGCCGAGGCGAAGATCGCAGCCGTCGAGCTCGACGACGCCGGTCGTGGTCATCGCTCTTCGACGAATTTCCCGGCGCGTCGCTCATGGATCGCAATGGCCGTGTCGACGCTCGCCGCTGGCCGAACTTCGCCGCCCTTGCGCGCAACTCGACATGGTATCGCAACGCGACGACCGTCGGTGCCCACACCGAGCAGGCCGTGCCGGCGATCCTGGACGGCAAGCTGCCGAAGCCAGGTCAGCTGCCGATCTTCGCCGACCATCCCCAGAACCTGTTCACGTTCCTTGGCGGCACCTACCAGCTCAAGGTGATCGAGGTCGGACACGCACATGTGCCCGCCGAGCCTCTGCCACGAGCGGAAGACCGAGCGCTTCGATCCGAGCGAGAACGACCGGCTCGCTCGCCTCCGACGTCGGGATCGTCTACCTGCACCTCGTCCTGCCGAAGCCGTACGCGGCCGAGCTCCCGTCCATCACGGGAACGTGGGGGAACTTCGGCGGCACGGCGAGGCGACGGAGGAGACGGCGCGGTCCGTGGACAAGTCCGACGAGCGACCGTGCCCGCGTGCGACCGGGGCATCTGCCGGCTCACCTCCCTCGTCACGGCCGACCGCGACCGACGCTCTACTTCCTCCACGCATCCTCCCGCACGTCCCGCTGGCATGTACCTCCCCTCCGGGCAAGACGCTACGCGGACGACGTCCGGTACATCCCGGTGCAGAGCACGGCGAGCTGGGACGACCGACGCCTGGCTCCCGACCCAGGCCAGCAACGCTTCCTGCTCCAGGTCGGCTACACGGACCGCGGCGCTCGGATAATCCTCCTGCGAAAGCTCCGTTCCACCGGTATCTACGACCGTGCGCTCGTGATCGTGACCGCCGACCACGGCGAGTCCTTCCGCCCGGAATGCCACGGCGGAACGTCGAGCAGGGCAACCTCGCGGACATCGCGTTCATTCCGCTCTTCGTCAAGCTGCCCGGTCAGAAGACAGGGCCGCATCGACGACTCGCTTGCGCGGAACGTGGACATCCTCCCGACGATCGCCGACGTCCTGGACGAGCAGCTTCCGTGGCAAGCGGACGGCCGGTCGCTCGTCAGCGATCCAGCGCCCCGCAACACGACGGTCCGCGATCTTCGGTCCGCACGACCGGTGCCGCTCACGGGGCCACTCGCACAACTTCGCTCACGCCGTGCCGCGGAGCTCCGACAGCAGATCGCGACGTTCGGCACTGGCCCGATCTATCGCGTCTACGCGATCGGCCCGCACCGCGAGCTGCTCGGAAAGAGGGTGTCGCGGCTCGCCGTCCGGCCGAGCAGCGCGAACGTCGAGCTCAACGGACGCGAGCTGCTCCGGGTCGTCGACCTCTCGAGCGAGCGGCTGCCGAACTACGTGACCGGGAGCATCACGGGCTGCATCCACAGCGAAGCAACCCTCGCCGTCGCCGTCAACGGGAGATCAGGGCCGTCACACGCACGTACGACGACAACGGCAACGACGAAGTTCGCAGCACTCGTGCCCGAGAGCGCACTTCGGGAAGGCGCGAACGAGGTGTCCGTGTTCGCGGTCGTCGACACGGGCTCGGGGCTCGTGCTCGAGGAACTGCAGCGAAACGATCTCGACTTCACGCTCGGCGAGACCACTGGAATGCTCGAGGGCTCGAACGGCCAGCGCGTGCGGATCACTCGAGGAGCGCTCAATGGGGACGTGCGTGTGACCCAGAGGGACGGCGACGCATGGTTCGACGGCTGGGCGGCGGACCTCGACGCCCGTAGGCCGGCCGAGAAGATCGTGCTCTTCGTCGGCGACCGGTCGGCCTACGTCGCCCGGCCCGGGAAGAGCCGCAAGGACATCCGCGAACGCTACGGCGTCCTGCGAACCGGCTTCCAGTTCCGGGTTCCGGGATCGCTCATGCCGAAGGCCGGAGACGGTCGCACGGTCCGCGTGTTCGCGATCCTCGGCGGAACCGCGACCGAGCTGCGCTTCACGGGGGGTAACCCGTGGGCTCGGGGATAGAGACGCCCCGAGACGAGCGCGACGTAGCGCAGGCGAGCTCCGCGACGGACAGGCATTCGGACGCGGAGAATCGGACTCCGCCGAAAGGGGTCGGCCAGGAGACGTTCCGAACCGACGTCGAGGGGTTACGCGCGATCGCGATCGTCCTCGTCGTCCTCTACCACTCGGGCTTCTCCACCGTCTCCGGAGGCTTCGTCGGCGTCGACGTCTTCTACGTCATCTCCGGCTTCCTCATTACCGGTCTTCTCCTGCGCGAGCTCGCACGGGACGGACGGATCTCGCTCACGCGCTTCTGGGCGAGGCGGGTGCGCCGGCTGCTCCCGCTCTCGGCACTGGTGCTCGGCGCGACCGCGATCGCAGCCTGGCTGATCGTGGCACCTCTCGACCGCGGCCAGATGAGCTCGGACATCGCGGCGTCGGCGCTGTACGGAGCGAACTGGCACTTCGCAGTCGGGCAGACCGACTACCTCTCGGAGGACGACATCACGAGCCCGGTCGTCCACTACTGGTCGCTGAGCGTCGAGGAGCAGTTCTACGTGCTCTGGCCGCTGATCCTCCTCGCCGTGGTGGCCTGGGCCGGAGGCAGACACGCCGTCCGGGGCGAATGGAAGCGCTTCGTCTGGCTGGTCGCCGCGATGCTTGCGGTCATCGGGATCGCGTCCCTCGCCGCGTCGATCCTGCTCACTCCGCGGAACGAGCCGTTCGCCTTCTACGGGACGCACACGCGGGCCTGGGAGCTCGCCGCGGGGGCGGGTCTGGCTCTCGCGGCCGGTTGGGTCGCGAGACTCCCAACCCGGATCGCGAACGCGGTGGCGATCACGGGGGTCGGGATCATCGTCGCGTCCGCGGTCCTCGTCGACGTCGACACGACCTTCCCGGGGAGCGCGGCCATCGCGCCCGTATTCGGTGCGGTGCTCGTGATCGCCGCCGGCGCCTCGAGCGCGCGCACCCTCGTCGGACGCACGCTCTCCACTCGTCCCTTCGGATACGTCGGACGCATCTCGTACGCCTGGTACCTCTGGCACTGGCCCTGCCTGGTGATGGCAGGGCTGCTCTTCGCCTCGCTGGATCCCGAGACCGACGAGCAACTGCCCACGCCAACCGGCATCGTGATCGCGGCCGTCGCCGTCTCGTTCGTCCTCGCGGCCGTGAGCAGGGTGCTCGTCGAGCAACCGGTGCGCAAGGCGCGCTGGCTCGTCGCAAGGCCGCGATCGTCGCTCGCGCTGGGCGCTGCGCTGACGCTCGTCCCGCTGCTCGCCGTCGCAACGGTGCTCCAGAAGCAGACGCTCCCGGTGCAGGTCACGAGCACGAGCTCGGCGTCGACAGGCGCAAGCCTGGTCTCGCAGCCCGTCACGCTGACGATGACACCGGAGCAGGCCCGGCTCGACCATCCGGACATCGGGGCATGCAATGCCGACTTCCAGTCGACCGAGGCGCCGCGCGACTGCCAGTTTGGCGACCCGCACGGAACACGAACGCTCGTGCTGGTCGGCAACTCCCACGCGTACCACCTCCAACCGGCCTTCGCCGAGCTCGGGCGACTCAGGGGCTGGCGCGTCTACGTGTGGGCGAAGGCTGCGTGCATCTTCTTCGACACCCGCGTATGGAACTCGAGCCTGTCGCGCGAGTACGACGAGTGCGGCGAGTGGCGCGCGAACGTCATCGAACGCATCAGGGAGCTCGACCGCGTCGACGCCGTCTACATCTCGAGGTTCTACGTCGGCGCCGGCGCGGTCGTCGACGGCTCGGGGCACCGCGTGGACGAGGCCGACGTCGGTCCCTACTGGCGAGCGGCGGCGCGGCGCACATTCCGCCGCCTATCTCCTCTCACCGACCAGGTCGTGGTGCTGCGAGACACGCCTCGCCCACCGTGGAGCGTGCCGCGGTGCATCTCGGAGAACATCCGGAATCCCTCGAGATGCGACTTCCCCCGCGCGCCGGCCGTGTACCGCGACGCGGCGCTGTTCGCAGCGGAGCGCGCAGGTGCTACGGGGTTCCGCAAGGTCTACGTCGCCGACCTGACCGACGCGGTCTGTCCTGGCGACCCGTGCCGTGCGGTGACCGCGAAAGGCGTCATCACCTACCGCGACAGCCACCACCTCACCGGGACGTACGCACGGAGCATCGCCCGTCCCGTCGGCCGCGCACTCGCACGAGCCCAGCACATCGGATAGACGCGAGAGAGGGGCGCTGTCGCGCCCCTCTCGCTGGTCCTGCGGCGAAGATCAGGCCGCTTCGGCGACCTGGGCCACGAGCTCGTCCGACCGGGCGACTGCCTCGCTCGGCCTGCGGCGGCGCGGGATGAAGAGCGCGGTCGCGGAGCCGACGGCGACGACGGCCGCTCCGACCCAGATCGCGGGCACGAGACCGTCGCTGAACGTCGTCGGGGACGCGTAGCCGCCGTGGCGGGAGAAGATCGAGGCGAGGACGGCGACGCCGAGCACTCCACCGACCTCGCGGATCGTGTTGTTGGTACCGGACGCCTTGCCCTCCTCCTCGGGCCGCACGGCCGACAAGACGACGTTCGCCGTCGGCGCGAAGAACATCGCCCATCCCGATTCCCGAGAGGATGAACGGGCCGACCAGTGATACGTACCCGACGGTCGCCGTCGAGACCGAGGCGATCCAGGCGAGACCCAACGCCTGGAGCGCGAGCCCCGTGGACATGATGCGGCCGCCCGCCGATCCGATCGGAGAGCGCTCCCGCGATCGGAGCGACGACCATCGGCATCGCAGTCCACGGGAGTACGCGGAGGCCCGACTCGAGCGGCGAGTAGCCCTGCGCGGTCTGGAAGAACTGCGTGAGCAGGAAGATCGATCCGAACATCCCGAAGTACATGAACAGCGACGCCCCGTTCGCAGCCGCGAACGCCCGGTCACGGAAGAATCGCATCGGCAGCATCGGCTCCGTCGTCCGGAGCTCCCACGCGACGAACGCGGCGATCAAGAGTGCGCCGCCGACGAGCGTCGCGACGATCGACGGGCTCGTCCAGCCGTCGGCGTTGCCGTTCACGAGACCCCACACGATTCCGAGGAGGCCGGCGCTCGCCAGGGCGAGGCCAGGAACGTCGAGCGCCTTGTCGCGCCCGTAGGACTCCCGGAGCTGCGTCGCGAGCGGGAGCAGGAAGATGCCGACCGGCACGTTCAGCCAGAAGATCCACTGCCAGGAGATCCCCTCGACGACGGCGCCGCCGACGAGCGGTCCCATCGCGACGGCGCAGCCCGGCGATGCCGGACCAGACGCCGAGCGCGACGCCACGGCGCTCGCGCGAGACCGCCGCGCTCAGGATCGTGAGCGTCAGCGGCGTGACGATCGCGCCCCCGACCCCCTGGACGGCTCGAGCGGCGATGAGCCACTCGGTCGACGGAGCGAGGGCGGCCGCAGCGGACGCGCCGGTGAAGATCGCGACACCGATCATGAACATCCGCTTGCGCCCGAAGCGGTCGCCGAGCGCGGCGCCCGTGAGGAGGAAGACGGCGAAGGTGAGCGTGTACGCGTTGACGATCCACTCGAGCTGCTCGATCGTCGCGCCGAGGTCGACGCGGATCACGGGGAGTGCGGTCGAGACGACGAGGTTGTCGAGCACGACCATGAAGAGCGCGATCGAGGTGATCGCGAAGCGTCCAGAGCGTGCGCGTCCCGGCTTTCATCGTGGCCTCCTGTCGTCCTGACTGGTTTGTGCTAGTGACTGATTACTCAATTGTTGGAGAAAAGAAGGAAGCGCCTTCATGGCTCCGGTCTCCCTGCAGCCGGTCATGAGGCGGAGCGCCCACGGCTCGGGCTCGGCCTCCTCGTGGAATCCCATCGCGGCGATGACGTTCAGGAGCATCCCGTTCGCGAAGAACCGCGCGAGCCGGCGCGTCCGATCGCTCCGGACACTCGCTCGACGTAGGCGTACAGGTCGCCGTAGCCTTCGCGCACCGCCTGGCGGACGTCCGCGTCGTCGAGCGCCGCCGCGTACGTCTGCAGCTGCGCCTGCAGCATCAGCGGGTCATTGCTCAGCATCAGCCCGTACGCCTGCCCCATCGCC
This sequence comes from uncultured Gaiellaceae bacterium, assembly GCA_963709715.1. Classification (GTDB taxonomy): domain Bacteria; phylum Actinomycetota; class Thermoleophilia; order Gaiellales; family Gaiellaceae; genus GMQP-bins7. The sequence goes on along the minus strand of CAVPXQ010000002.1, from coordinate 625,608 downwards.
TCGAGTGCCTCCTCGCCCCGCAGGCCCTCCGCGGCCGACTGCATCGCCTCGAGCGTCCGCCGGAAGCACCGGCGAACCGTGGCGAGGTACAGCTCCTTCTTCGAGCCGAACAGGCGGAAGAGGTACGGCTGCGAGATCCCCGCGCGGCGTGCGATCGCGTCGGTCGACGCGCCGTGGAACCCGGCGCGGGCGAACTCCTCGACGGCCGCGGCGAGCACTTCCTCGCGCCGCTCCTCCGCCGTCTGTCTGGTTGCGGTTGCCACGGTGGAGGAAGTTAGCACTCACTCACAAGGAAGTCAAGACCCCCGCGACCCGCTCGACGTCGTCCTCGGTCGTCGTCGTTGCGAACGGCAGCGCGAGCGCGCGCTCGAAGGCGCGGTCGGCGCCGGGAAACGCGCCTTGCGCGCGGTACGGCTCGAGCCGGTGCAGCGCCCACGTCCCGATCTGCGCCTCGATTCCCGCAGTCGCGCAGCGCCGCGAGCGCATCGTCACGACGGTCGAGCTGGACGACGTAGGCCTGCCAGCCGTGGCGATCGCCGTCCGCCGCCGACGGTGTCAGCACGTGGTGCTCGAGGCGCTCCGTGTACCAGCCCGCGACACGCTCACGCGCCGCGAGGAGCTCCTCGAGCCGCGCGAGCTGCGGGATCCCGATCGCGCACAGGAGGTCGGGCAGGCGGTAGTTGAAGCCCGGGGCGGGCATGTCGCCGAGCGTCCTCCAGCCGTGGTGCCGGAAGCGGCGGACGGCCGCATCGAGCCCGGCCTCGTCGGTCGTCACCGCACCGCCCTCGCCCGTCGTCACGATCTTGCGCGGGTGGAACGAGAGGCACGCCGCGACGCCGAGCGCGCCGCACGGCGTCCCGCGATAGCGTCGCGCCGAGCGCGCCCGCGGCGTCCTCGACGAGCGCGACGTCCTGCGGCACGGCGGTCTGCAGCGCCTCCCACTCGACCGGTCGCCCGAAGAGATGGACGGCCATGACGCGCGCGGGTCTTCGGACGTGACCGCCGCCGCGACGGCCGCGAGATCGATGTTGAACGTGTCCGGGTCGACGTCGACGAGCACGGCGCGCGCGCCGCACAGCTCGACGACGTTCGCAGTCGCCGGGAACGTGTACGCGGGGACGATCACCTCGTCACCAGGGCCGATCTCGAGCGCGAGCAGAGCGAGGTGGAGCGCCGCCGTTCCCGGAGAGACGGCCGCCGCATGGGCCGTGCCGACGGCGTCGCGCGATCGCAGCCTCGAACTCCTCGACCTTCGGGCCCATCGTCAGCTGGCCCGGTGCTCACGACCTCCGCGACCGCGGCGAGCTCCGCCTCTCCGACGTCCGGCCGCGCGAGCCGGATCGGATCGGTCATCTCGACGCGTTCTCCCGGTACCAGGCGATCGTCCGCTCGAGCCCGTCGTCGAGCTCGACCTTCGCCTCGAAGCCGAGAAGCTCGCGGGCCTTGTCGACGTTGGGAATGCGGAGCTCGACGTCCGTGTAGTGGAGCGGCGGAAGACGAGCTCACCGGGGCAAGCGGTCAGCCGCTTGATCCGCTGCGCGAGGTCGTAGATCGTCACCGCCGAGCGCGCGTTTCCGACGTTGAAGCTCTCGCCGACCGCGTTCGGATGCTCGAGCGCGAGCAGCAGCGCCTCGACCATGTCGTCGACGTAGCACCAGGCGCGGATCTGCGAGCCGTCGCCGTGGACGACGAGGTCGTCGCCGGCGAGCGCCGTCTCGATGAAGGCGCGGATGGCGCCGCCGCCGATCTGCCCGGGGCCGTAGACGTTGAACGGACGGACCGAGACCGTCGGGCAGCCCGAGCTCGTCGTGGTACGCGTGCGCCATGTGCTCGCCGGCCAGCTTCGACACGGCGTACGTCCAGCGCGCCTCGCCGACCGACCCCTGCGTCGTCACGTGCTCCTCGTCGACCTTGAACGCGTACGTGCCGAACACCTCGCTCGTCGAGAACTCGATGACGCGCTCGATCGTGTCCTGCGTCGCAACCGCGGCCTCGAGCGCGTTGTACGTGCCGATGAGGTTGACGCGCATCGTGCGCACGGGGCTCTCGAGGACCGTGTCGACACCTGCGATCGCCGCCGCGTGCACGAGGTGCGTCGCGCCCTTCACGACCGCCGTCCAGCGCATCGCACATCGAGGACGTCGCCCTGGACGAACCTGAAGTTCGGATGCTCGGCGAGATCGGTGCCGCCGAGCGTGTCGCGGTGCAGGTTGTCGACCGCGACGATCTCGTTGTCGTCGACGAGCCGGCGCGCGAGCGTCGTGCCGATGAACCCTGCGCCGCCCGTGACGACGATGCGCTTTCCGGTCAGAGCCACGCGACGGCGAGGTGGCGCTTCAAGCAGCGGAGCGCTTCGCGGCGGCTCTTGCCCTCGGCCTGTTTGCGCTCGAGGTAGGCCCGCGCGGGCGGATGCGTACGACCCTGCGTTATCGCGATGCGGTGCAGCGCGCAGTTGAGCTGGCGGTTGCCCGAGCGGTTCAAGCGGTGGCGCTGCTGGCGGCCGCTCGGGCAACCTCGAGCGGAGCGACGCCCGCGTGCAGGGCGAGCTGCATCGCTTCCAAAGCGATCGACTGCCGGCGCGTCTCGGCCAGGAGCTTCGCTGCGGTGAGTACGCCGCAGCCGGGCAGCTCGATGAGCGCGGGCGCCTGCCTCGCGCACGAGTGCGCCGAGCTCGCGCTCGAGCTCAGCAGCGCGCCGGGTCAGCTCGCGGCAGCTGCGCAACGAGCTCGCGGCGATGCGCCACCTGAACGCTCTGCTCGATGCGGCCGAGTCGGCGGCTGAGCCGCTGCAGCCACACCTGGCGATCGAGCGCGCCCGCCGGTATCTCGCGCTGGGTCGAGGTCGTGCAGGTGCCAGCGCAGGCGCTGCTGGATGCGCGTGCGCTCTGCGACCAGATCCTCGCGATGGTCGAGCAGAGGCGACATCTCCGCGGGCTCGTCGCCTTCGAGGCGACGGCAGATCCGGCTCGCGCAGCGCCGCGCGGGCGACCGCGGTCGCGTCGATCGCATCCGACTTGCCGCGCGTACGAGCCGAGCGCTCGCGTGCCGGCCATCAGCTTGGGGGCACGCGCATCGACCGCTCGCCACGCCCGCTGAGCATCCGCTCGAGCGAGCCCGACACGTGCCGGCAATCCTCGAGGGCGAAACGGCGCTCACCCGAGAGCGAGCGTGCCCAGCTGCAGGAGCTGCGCATGGCCGTGCTGGCGCGCCGGCACCGTCAGTGCGCCTCGAGCTCGCCCGTCGAGGCTTCGACGGCGACGGCGGTGTGTGTGCGCTTGTGCGGATCGATCCCGATTACGATCACTCCTGGTCCCCTTCCCTGAGGTGGCCATTGACAGCGGAGTGCCAGCGGACAGGCCTCAGTGGGGGCGTATAGCCACGCTCCTATCAGGTCACGCTGGTGCTCCTCGGACGGCGGCGGGCGACAGATCGCATGCAGGTCAGGCCATATCGGCCGACACCGAGCCTAGGGGTCAGCCCGCCGCCGGCTCCGAGCCTAACCGGCACGTCCGTCACGAGCCGGTCCGTGAGAACCAGGATGACCTGAGGCGAGTCTAGTCGGGCGCTCCGCGCTACCCTGAGGACATGCGCGGAGTCGCCGTTCTCGCGCTCGCCGGACTCGCACTCGCCGCCGCTGCCCAGGTCCCCGCGGGCACATCGTCCACCACCGCCTTGCGCATCAGCTTCTGGGAGGGCGGAGCGACTGGCGACCCGGACGTCGTCTGGACACTCGGCTGCAACCCCGTGCGTGGCACCCTGCGACAGCCGGCACGCGCCTGCGCGCGCCTCGCGGCGACCGACAGCGCGAAGTTGTTCGCGCCGATACCCCCGCGGACGGCCTGCACGGAGATCTACGGCGGCCCCCAGCGGGCGCTCGTCGTCGGCACGGTCGCCGGTAGGCGCGTCTGGACGGTCTTCACGAGGACGAATGGCTGCCAGATCGCACGCTGGAACCGCCTCTCGCCGTGGCTGCTGCCTCCGGGCGGCGTGACCCTCTGACTCGGCGAGCATCTAGCATCGGCGGCCGTGAAGACCGTCCTCTTCGTGGGCGCTGGACGACATCAGCGTCGTGCGATCGAGCAGGCCCGCGCGCGTGGCCTCCGTGTCGTCGCCGTCGACCGCAACCCCGAGGCACCCGGGCTCGAGTCGGCCGACGTCGCCGAGGTCGTGGACTTCTCGGACGTCGACGAGATCGTCGAAGTGGCTCGCCCGCTCGCTGTCGACGGCGTCCTCACCGTCTCCGCCGATCGTGCCGTACCCGTGGTTGCGAAGGTCGCGGAGGAGCTCGGGCTGCCCGGCATCGGGACGACGACGGCCCATCTCCTGACCCACAAGCGCGCGATGCGCGACGTGCTCGCGGCTGCAGGTCTCCAGCAACCGCCGTACGCGAGCCTGCGCTCGCCGGAGGACGTCGACGGAGCGTTGGCCGCCGTCCGCCTCCCTGCCGTCCTGAAGCCCGTCGACTCGGGAGGGCAGCGCGCAGTATTCCGGATCGACACCCGCGAAGAGCTCGAGCGCGACCTCGACGAGGCGATCGCCGAATCGCCCACCGCCGAGGCGCTGCTCGAGGAGTTCGTCGACGGAGTCGAGCTGAACGGCATCGTCATCGCCCGCGTCGGCGAGCCGGCGCTGATCACGCTCTCCGATCGCCTGCGGCCACCGGGGGTCGGCTTCGGTGTCGGCTGGATCCACGTCTATCCACCGTCGATCCCGGCCGAGCAGCTGCGCCTCGCCGGCCAGGTGGCCGTCGAGTCGGTGCGCGCGCTGGGGCTCACCGACGCGATTGCGTTCCCACAGCTCATCGCCTCGCCGGACGGAGGCGGCGTATCAGTCGTGGAGGTGGCGGCGCGCATCCCCGGCGGCCAGATGGCTGATCTCGTGCGTCACGCTGTGGGTGTCGATCTCGTGGAGGTCGCGCTGCTCCAGGCTCTCGGCGACTACGTCCCCGACGACGTCGCACTCCCGCGCTTCACACAACCGCTCGCGATCCGCTTCTTCACGGCACAACCGGGGCCGCTTCCGACAGGGAGGGTCACGAGCATCGGAAGCCTCGACCCGGTGCTCGCGTGCGAGGGTGTCGTCCAGGCGGATACCTACCTGCAGCTCGGCGAGACGATTCGGCCGGTTCGCCGTGACGGCGATCGCCGCGGGTACGTTATCGCGGTCGGGGACACATCGGAGCAGGCGCTCGCGCGCGCCGAGCACGCTGCGACGCAGCTTCGGGTCGACGTCGAGGCCGCGGCGTGAGCGACGCACCGACACAAATCGTCGAGCGCGGCTTCGACACGATCGCCGACCACTATCTCGACTGGACGACACGGATCGCCGGCGACCCGAAGCTCGGGTACGCGCGATCCCTGACCGAGCGCCTCCCGGCCGGTGCACGTGTCCTCGAGCTCGGTTGCGGAGCCGGCATACCGTGCACGCAAGTACTCGCCGAGCGGCTCGACGTGCTCGGAGTCGACGTCTCCGAGCAGCAGCTCGAGCGTGCACGTTCGAGCGTCCCGAACGCGCACTTCCTCCGAGGCGACTTCATGCAGCTCGCGCTTGCGGAAGCGTCGTTCGACGCCGTCGCGGCGTTCTACGTGTTGAACCACATCCCCCGCGACCAGCTCCACGCGCTCTTCGCGAAGGTGCGCAGGTGGCTCGCTCCGGGTGGCCTCTTCCTCGCCTCGCTCGGAGCGGGCGACGTGGATGCGTGGACGGGCGACTGGCTCGGTACCACGATGTTCTTCTCGAGCTGGAGCGCCGAACGGAATCGTGAGCTTCTGCAGGCGGCGGGCTTCGAGCTGCTCGCGGACGACCTCGTCGCCGTCCTCGAGCCGGAGCCAGACGGAGAGTCCACGTTTCAGTGGGTGCTCGCACGGTGAGCTGCTCCTTCACACTCGACCACTACGTCGAGATCCTCGACGCGGCGAAGGCGGGTGGCTACCGGTTCGCCCACTTCGCCGACGGCCCCGAGCGTGGCGAGATCTACCTCCGTCACGACATCGACCTCTCGCTCGATGCCGCCATGACGATGGCCGAGCTCGAGGCGGCACACGACGTCGGCACGACCTATCTGCTCATGACCGAGTCGGTGTTCTACAACCTCGGCTCGAGCGAGGGTGACGCCGCCGTTGCCCGCCTCCGGGAGCTCGGACACGCAGTCGGACTGCACGCCGTCCATCCGAACGTCGAGCTCGACGAGCGCTTCGACCGCGTCGTCTCGTGGCACAACCCGCAGTCCGAGTACATGTCGTCGTCGATCCCCGGTGCCGTCAACGTCTACGCGGAGCCGTTCTTCGCGCCTCCCACGTACCGCTCGGACTCGAACCAGCACTGGCGCTCCGGTTGTCCGCACGAGGAGCTCCGCGGGGGTGGCTTCCCGTGGCTGCAGATCCTCGTCCACCCCGAGATCTGGGTGTACGAGGGAGCGACCATGGGACAGACGATGCGGTCGATGCTGAACGCCGAGAAGGCCCGCCGCCTCGAGCAGCTCGCCGCCGACGGCATCCACCTCGAGTGACCCGTCCCCTCCGCGTCGTGCACTGCCCGGTGAACACGGCGGGGGTGCCGTGGGCGAACGTCCAGGCGCTCCGTCGTCGTGGCGTGGAAGCGCAGCTCGTCGTCTTCAACCGCTACGCGCTCCACTCCGAGACCGACTGGTCGCTCGAGCGGCGTGGCGGCTTCGTCCGCAAGCAACTCACACAGTGGTCGGCACTTCTCCGGCTGCTGCCGCGTACTGACGTGTTCCACTTCTACTTCGGGCTCACGCTCGTGCCCCAGTCGCTGCAGTTCCCGATCCTGCGCGCGCTGCGCAAGAAGTCGGTGATGCACTACCTCGGCTCGGACATTCGCGGGAAGTCGCCCGCCGAGCTCGCGTTCGGGAAGAAGGCGGGCGCCGAGATCGTGGGCTCCTACGACGCGATCCGCTGGGTGCCCGAGGCCGAGATGATCCCGCCCGGCATCGACGTCGCGGCGATCACCCCGAGCCCTCCGTCGGACCGATCGCGACCCGTGATCCTGCACGCTCCGTCCTCACGCCGCCGCAAGGGCACCGAGCACGTGCTCGCCGCGTGCGAAGGGCTCGATGCCGACCTCGTCCTCGTCGAAGGCATGCACCACGACGAGGCGTTCGAGCGCTACCGGGACGCCGACATCGTCGTCGACCAGCTCAACGCGGGCTGGTACGGGCTCTTCGCGATCGAGTGCATGGCGCTCGGCAAGCCTGTCGTGACCTTCCTCCACGACGAGGCACGTCGCGCGGACGGAACGAGAGCTCGGAGTCCCGCGTGCCGATCGTGCGCGCGACCAGGAACACGCTTCGCGAGCAGCTCGAGCACCTCGTAGCCTCGGCATCCGAGCGACGGAGAATCGGAGCCGCGTCGCGGGCGTACGTCGAGCAGGTCCACGACCTCGAGCGCGTCGCCGACCGCCTGCTCGCTCTCTACGCTCGCCTCTGACATGGCGCTCGGCAGGCGAGCTCAAACGCCTCGGCAAGCACTCGGTCATCTACGGGCTCGGCGGTCTGGTCTCGCGCATCCTCGCAGTCCTCCTCCTTCCGCTCTACACGCGATACCTCTCGCCGTCCGACTACGGGAAGGTCGAGACGCTCATCGCGCTGACGACGGTCATCGGGATCGTTCTCCGTATGGGCATCTCGAGCGCGTTCTTCCGCTTCTACTTCGACTCTGCCGAGCCGGCTGCTCGCCGACTCGTGCTGCGCACGTCCTTCTGGTTCACGATGGGGATGGCGACGCTCGGACTGGCCCTCGGGCTCGTGCTCTCGAGCGAGATCTCGCAGCGCCTCTTCGGCTCGAGCGACGACCGGAACCTCGTCATGGCGGCGTTCGTCGGGCTGTGGGCGGGGATGAACTACGAGCAGCTCACGTCGCTCTTCCGCGTCGAGGAGCGGTCGGTCGCGTTCGTCTCCGCGAGCCTGACGAACATCCTCGTGACGGTGAGCGCGACGCTGCTCCTCGTCGTCGCCCTCGACAAGGGGCCGGTCGGCGTGATCGTGGGCAACTTCACGGGGACGCTCCTCGTGTACGTCATTCTCGTCGGCTACCGACGCGAGCAGCTCGGGCTCCAGTTCGACCGCGGGCTCCTGCGCGAGATGAATCGGTTCGGGATCCCGCTCGTCCCCACCGCCCTCTTCCTCTGGATCACGAACTTCTCCGACCGGCTCTTCCTCGTTCACCTGGCAGACACGACCGAGGTCGGCCTCTATTCGGTGGGGGTCCGGATCGCGTCGGCGCTCGTCCTCCTGCTCACCGCTTTCCGGCTCGCGTGGCCCGCGTTCGCGTACTCGATCGACGACGACGGCGCGGCGCGGCGCACGTATGCGTACGTCCTGACCTACCTCGTGCTCGTGACCACGTGGGTCGCGACCGGCCTTGCCCTCCTCTCTCCATGGATCGTCGGGTGGATCGCGGCTCCGGCGTTCGAGGAGTCCTCGCGTGTCGTCGGGCCGCTCGCGTTCTCGACGGTCGCCTTCGCGGGCTACCTCGTCGTGGCGATCGGCGTCGGCCGCGCACGGCGCACGCAGTTCAACTGGGTCGTGACCGGAGCCGCGGCGGTCGTAAACATCGCGCTCAATCTCCTCCTCATCCCTCCCTACGGGATGATGGGCGCAGCGGTCGCGACGGTCGCCGCGTACACGACGATGTTCGTCGGCATGGCCTGGTGGTCGCAGCGCATCTACCCGGTCGCGTACCAGTGGCGCCGTGTTGCGACCGCAGCAGCGACAGGAGTCGTGCTCGTCGTCGTCGGCAAGCTCGCGGACGGAGGGCTCCCGGTGGCGCTTGCACTCGCGCTCGTCTATCCGCTCGCGCTCCTCCCGCTTGGCTTCTACCTCCCAGCGGAGCGGAAGGCGATCGGTCGGCGCCTGCGACTCGCCGGCTGAGCCACTAGCGGGACTTCACGACGAGCGAACGGCTCGTCCCGTCGCTCCACCCGCCACTCCCGCGGACGACGGCACGAACGTGCTCGCGCCCGCTCGGCTCGTACGAGATGGTTGCGCGCGAGCGCTCGTCGAGCCGTCCTCGCGCAACCGTCACCCAGTCGAACAGTTCGCGCTCGTACTTCTGCAAGAGCACCCGGCTGCCTGCTCTCGACGGCTCGGTGCGAACGCTGATGCCACGGGCAACGCGCACTGCGGAGACACGCGGCTCGACGCGCACACGAACGACCGGACTCGTCGCCGCCGCCGCACGCGCCCGGTAGCGCTGCGGCTCGGGTGCGCGCACCACGAAGCGGAAGGAACCGTCGGCTCCCGGCTTCACGCTTCTGACGACCTGGACCGGGCGCGGCATGACTCGCACGAGAACCACATCCGTAGCTCCCGCCGGAGCGACACCGGTCAACCGTGCCCACCGACCCGGGCGAACCGGGTCAGAGGGTCCCTGGAGGACGACACCGAAGACACTCACCGAGCCGTGCATGAAACGGTGAATCGTGCAGTGGAAGCGATATGTCCCGCTCCTGTCGAAGATTCGAGAGAAGCTCTGGCCGGGGCGGATGAACCCGGAGTCGAAGACGTCGTCGTCTTCGGTCACCGTGTGCGTCGAGCGATCGCCGTTACGCCACGTGACGGTCGTGCCGACGAGGACATCGAGGTGCTCAGGCGCATAGAACTTTCCCGGCATCGTGACTTCTGCGGTCGAGGCCGCCGCGCCGGTCCCGACGACGATCACAGCGAGGAGAACTGCGACTACCAGCAGGCGACACCTCACCTCGTCACCCGGTAGATCCCGATCATGCCGTTCATCATGTGATCCTCGACGTGGCAGTGGTAGAGCCACGTCCCGGGGACATCCTCGTGTCCAGCGCACTGCGAAGCTCTCCGCAGGGCCGATCGTCCGCGTGTCCTCGAACCCGGCAGGCACGTGCCAGCGGTGGCCGTGCACATGGAACGTATGGTGGTCGTCTCCGATCGCGAGCACGTCCCACTGCACGACGTCGCCGACCTTCGCTCGAAAGACCGGCGTGTTGCCGACGAACGCCCGGCCGTTGATCGTCATGAAGTCCAGCGTCTGTGAGAGGTAGACGACGAACTCATGATCCGGTGCCTCCTCGTCCCGCCCGAGAATCGAGATCGCCCCGTACATTCCACCTGAGATCGAGTCCGACATCGATCTCGAGTGGTCGTGGTAGGGCCAGACTCCCGCCGAGTCCGGGCCCGCGTCGAGGTGGTACGTGTACTCCGCGCCGGGCTTCACGTTGCCGCCCTTGGTCGAGAAGTCGCGGGATGTACGCGCCGTCGGAGCCGAATGCGTAGTGCACGCCGTGGAAGTGCATCGAGTGCGGCCGCTCGAACTCGTTGTCGAGGTTCTTGAAGTGGACGACGATCCTGTCGCCGACGCGTGCGCGCAGGAGCGGACCGGGAATGCCGTCGTTGTCGCGCAATAGGGCCTGGCTGGTTCGGCATCATCCGCTCCCAGTCGCGTGTGTACCGGCGGTACACGATCGTCGTGAACGTCGTCTCGCTCTTGTCGAAACGCTCGCCTTCGATCGCATTTCGCCCGTTCGGAACGACGTTCCAGCGCATCGGGACGGCGGCGATCCAATACTCGCGCAGTGTCCCGGGGCCACCACCGGCGCTCGACGGCATGACTGCGACCACGGCAAGGAGGGTCAGGAGCGCACCGAGCGCTCCCAACCCTCCGACGATCCCTTGTCTCACTTGGTGACGCGGATGTCTGCGGCCATGTCAGGGCCGTGGAGCATGCAGATGAAGTGGTACTTCCCGGCTTTCGCAAACGTCACGCGATACGCATTGGGGAGCCCACCCTTGATCCCGTCGGCAAGCGGCGTCGCGTAGAAGCCGTTGCCGTGCATGGTGCTCCCGTCGTACGGCGTGCGCGGCGGGTCGCTGCCGTAGATGAAGAACGGCGTCACCTGATTCGGGTCTTTGGGGCCAGCCGGGAACAGATCCGTCGTCTTGACGAGCTTGTCCATGTACTTGACAGGCCCGAACCCGGCATTGTGCGCCTCGGTCGGAGACTTCTCCACGAAGTTCACGGTCTGCCCGACCTTGACCGTGATCAGGTCCGGCCGGAAGTCGAGCAAGGTGGGCGCCCCACCGGACGTCCTCTTGCCGTCGATACCCATGTAGACGGTCTTGGCCGGCGGTTTCACGGTCGCAGCCCGCGTGATGCTGGCCCAGGCAGCCTCGGTCTCGTCCTTCGCCTGTGCGTCGACGTCCTCAGGCGCCGGTACAGCGGCTCCCTTTGGCTTGACGACGACGGTCATCGCCATGTCTGGAGGATGCACCTGGCAGAGGAGCTTGTAGACGCCGGCTTTCGGGAATGTGTACGTGGCCGTTGTCGGCTTCTTGAAGCTCTGCGCCGGGATGACTCCGGAGCTCGCCGGAACCCCCCGAGTGATCGTCTTCGGGCCGTACGGTCCCAATCCAGGCGCGTTGTAGGCGAATTTCTGCTTCCCCTCGAAGAAGAACGGCTGGCCCGCAGAGTCCGCCGGGCCCTCGTACACCTCTCCCGGCGCGGGACCGAGGAACTGCGGATACGGCTTCCCGCCCGCATACGTGACCGTGTGGAAGCCCACCGAGCTGAACGTGACCTTGTCGCCGACGGTGATCGTGAGACGACCCGGGAAGAACTCGTTCAAGCTGGCGCCCTTCGGGGTTCCGGCCGGCGGCTTGGCGAGCTCACCGACTGCGACCCCGAACGTTGCCGCTTGATCGGCGCTACCGAATGCAAGCTGTGCGTACGCGAGCACTCCGAGCGCGAGGAGCGCGAGGGTGGCTCTCTTCATCCAAACCTCCTTCGAGGGCCGTGGACGTGCACCGTGCGCGACCCTACGACCCTGCTGACGCCGAGTCAAGCGAGGACTCAGGCGACGATCCGGTAGACCTGGAAGCACTCCGCGTACTCGCGGTTCACGTTCACGCCGTGGACGCGCGCAAGGTTCCAGATGTACTCGGGGTCGGCGTACCGCCGGTGCTGCTGTGAGGCGTACCGGGCGAGCGCTGCCACCTTTTTCTCGACGTGGCGCTTCTCGAGCGCGATGAACGCGCCGTAGGAGAAGTCGAAGTTGTTCCACGGAACCTCGTAGCCGAGGATCGTCGTCCGCTTGAACGCGCGCAGCCCTTCCTGGGCGATCGTCTGATGATCCTGGTGGACGTCGTGATGCGAGGGCTGGAACACGACGTCGGGCGTCCACTCCTCCCAGAGGGCGACGAGGAGCTCGAGAATGTCCTGACGACGCTCGGGGAACGTCCGCACGTCGAAGTCGTGCACGGTGAGCCACTCGTCCTTGATCCCGAGCTCGGACGTTGCCTCCTGCACCTCGCGCGCGAGCGTGTCCGGCTCGAACCCGGGCGGCAGCGAGCGCGTGGCGATCGAGAACGCGACGTAGCGCACCTCGCAGCCGCCCTCGACGAGCCGCGCCATCGTCCCGCCGCACCCGAGCTCGCCGTCGTCGGTGTGCGGCGCGAGCACGAGTGCCTTCTTCCAGGCGTCGATCACCGCGCCATTCAATCACTGGGCGCAGCTGCCTCGAGATCGGAACGCCTAAAGTCCCGGTCCGTGGAGCACGTCCAGCTCGCGGAGATCGCGGCCCTCGTCGGCGCGCTCGGCGCAGTGCTGGCACTGATCACCCGGGGCGGCATCTTCCCGCTCGTCGGCCTCGGCCTCCTCGGCGCAGCAACCGGCTGCATTGCGTGGTCGCTCGTCGGTGACGAGGACGTCCGGCTGCTCCTCGACGACCGGGCGGGGGTCGCGCTCGTCGTCGTGGGGGTGATCGCAGCGCTCGTCCTCGCGGCGCCCTTCGCTCGCTACCCGGCCGTCGTTCCCGTAGCACTGCTCGCGGTCGCACCGTTTCGCGTGCCGGTACAGCTCGGCGACGAGGAGGCTTTCCTCCTCCTGCCGCTGTACCTCGTGATCGCCTCCGCGGTCCTCGCGCTCGCGTATCGGATCCTGAGGGGCGAGCGGCCGCCGGCGCCCCCATTCCTCCTTGCCCTGCCGCTCGCGACCTTCATCACGTTCGCATCGACGTCGTTCCTCTGGACCTGGGACGAGCGATCGGGCGGAATCGCGCTCGCGTTCTTCGTGTTCCCGTTCACTGCGGGCCTCGCCACCGTCGCCCGCAGCCCGCTGGCAACCTGGCTTCCCCGGGCGCTCCTCCTCACGCTCGTAACCCTCGGGACGCTCTTCGCCGCAGTGGGAATCTGGCAGGCGCACTCGCGAACGGTCTTCTTCGCACGCGACGTGGAGGTCGCGAACGCGTTCACGACGTTCTACCGCGTGACCTCCCTGTTCAAGGACCCGAGCCTCTATGGCCGTTATCTCGTCGTCCCGATCGCACTTTTGCTCGTGGTGATACTCGTCCGACGCGGCCGAACGGTGGACTGGGTCGTCGCGACATGTTTCGTCGCGTTCCTCTTCTGGGGGCTGTTCTACTCGTACTCGCAGTCGAGCTTCGTCGCCCTCTTCGTCGTGACGTTCTTCATCGCGATTGTCGGAGCCGACCGCCGGACGCGCATCGTTCTCCTCGCATGTGCCCTTGCGTTGACGATCGCGGCAGGGGCGGTCGCGGCGGGAGCCGTAAACGGACGCTCCGCCAGAGACGTGACGAGCGGGCGCTCGCGGCTCGTCGACGTGACGGTGCACGCATTCGCGGACCGCCCCGTTGCCGGAGTGGGAATCGGCGGGCAGCCCCGCGCCAGCTCGGAGCTCGCCGGGAAAGGCACGCCGAGTCGCAACGCGTCGCATACGACGCCGCTGACGATCCTCGCGGAGCTCGGAGTCATCGGGTTCGCGCTCTACCTCTGGTTGCTCGCGGCCGCAGGTTGGGCGATCTACCTGGTGGCACAGCGCGATCGATCGCTCGGCGTGGGTCTCGGCGCGGTCCTCCTCGCGCTCACCATCCACTCCACGCTCTACGCAGGCTTCTTCGAGGATCCGTTGACATGGGGCGCGCTCGGCGTGGCGGCGGCGACGCTCGCTGCATCACCCGCCCCGCTCGTCGCCGAGACGGAAGCGCCGGATCCCGTTCCGGAGGGTCCGCCCGTACTGGCACACTGACTGCGGGCCGGGACGACCGGCCCGCTGCCTATGCCAAGAGCATTCCTGTGGATCCTCGTCACGATCGCGATCGCCGTGACGGCGCTGTTCGGGCTCGCCATCGCGGTGACGGTTCTCTCCAACGATCGCCCGACCGGCACGCTCGACACCGAGCTCGAGGGTGTGACCGTCTCGGTGGGTGAGGAGCCCGCGCCGCGCCCGAAACCAAAGCCCGAGCCCGCCGCCGATCGGCGCTGCTGGCGGAACTTCGGAGGCGATCCACAGCGGTCACTTGCCCGACCGGACGACGACCTCGGGCTCCCCGCGAGGCGGTTTCTGTGGACCGTCGGGCTCAAGCACTACATCGAGTACCCGCCGAGCTACTGCGACGGGATGCTCTACGTGAACACGTTCTTCGGCGACACGTTCGCGGTCGACGCGGAGAACGGACACATCGTGTGGCGCGTCCACCACGGGGGCGAGAAGCCCTCCACCCCCGCGATCGACGGGCCCCGGCTGATCGTGAGCTCGAAGGACGGTGCCGTACGCGCGCTGCGCCGTGACAACGGCCACGTCATCTGGAAGGTCCAGACCGCCGGGAAGGTCGAGTCATCGGCGGCTGTCGTGGACGGGCTGGCGTACTTCGGCTCGACGGACGGGCGATTGTTCGCAGTGCACTCCGACACCGGCCGCGTGCAGTGGGCGTACGACACCAAGGGGCGAATCAACGCGAGTCCGTCGCTCTTCGGCCGGCGGGTGTGCATCGCGACGTACGCCGGCTCGGTCGTGTGTGTTCACAAGGACACGGGCGAGGAGATCTGGACGACCTACGTTCGCCGCGACACGTTCCGCGACGAGAGCTTCTACGCCAGCCCCTCGACGGACGGCGCCCGCATCTACACCGTGTCCCGCTCGGGCACGGTCGTCTGCCTCGACGCCCACACGGGCGACGTGCTGTGGACGTCGGAGGTGGGGGGGTACGGGTACACGACACCGGCAGTCGCCCAGGGCGTCGTGTACGTAGGCGGCTTCGACGGCGTGCTGCGTGCGCTCGAAGCGACCACGGGCCACGAGCTGTGGCGGACACGCGCGGTTCCCGGACGAATCCTGGGCGCACCTGTCGTCGTCGGCAACCTCGTGTTCTTCGCCGTGCTCGAACGGCGCACCTACGCCGCCCGCAGGAAGGACGGGAGGATCGTCTGGCGTCTTCCGATGGGCAGATACTCGCCGGTCATCGCGACCGAGCGGACGTACTTCTTCTCCGTGAACGGCCGCCTGATCGCGTTCAAGGGGCGGAACAGCCCCGACCGCTAGCCGTCCACCGGCCGCGTCAGAAGAGCTTCGGATGACGCCGCCGCCAGAGCGGCGAGCGCTGGGTCGCGTACGCGGCTGTGTTCCATGCCCCCATGCGTAGCCGGTACCACGCGAGCGGGAGCGACCGAGTGCCCGCTGTCGATCCGCGATCGAGAAGGTCGTAACCGAGCTCCGCGACGAGGTCGCCGGCGATGGCCTCGAACGCAAGGGCGTCGTCACGGCTCATCTGGCTGCGCCAGTCTCGAACGCCGCGGGTGGGCGGCTGCAAGAGCCGTTGATGGTGCGGCTTCGCAGAGACGTCGACCGCTCCGGCGAACTCGAGCATCGACGGCTCGAACGCCAGACGGGCGAATTCGCAGATCGCACCGATGACACCGCTCGTGTCCTCGACCAGGTCTTCGTAGCGCACCTCGAGGTAGCGCTCGCCGCCGAGCCTCCTCCCGAGCGCGCGGGCGCGCCGGACCTCGGTCCGCCACTCGCACGCAAACCCTGCAGCGCTCCGCGGATGCGCCCAGGTCTTCGTGACCACGCCCTCCGGCATGTCCAGGAAAGCGAGCGTCGCGTCTCGTCCGTCTCGGATCAGATGGACGTACTGGGCATCCGGGAAGAGCTCCTCGATCAGGCCCAGATGGCGCATGTACATCGGTGTCTTGTCCCCCCAGCGTGGCTTCCCGTGCTTCGCGGCGTAAGCTGAGTAGGTCGCCGAGAGCGCCTCGCCGACGCTCATGCCGGGCACGAGGCGGGCGGCGAGATCCTCCGCCGAGACGTCCCACGCAGCCAGGCGCGGCAGTCGACGCAGGTCGTCGAGGAACTCCACGGGATCGACGGGGCTCGAGTGTCGGTGCGCGAGCTGCGGAACGAAGAAGGTCTCGTCCGGAATCGCAATCCCGGACGACCGGTCGAGGATGACGCGGAGCATGGTCGTCCCGGACCGGCTCACACCGAGGACGAAGAGAGGAGCGGTCACGGCACGCCACCCGCTGCCGGCTCGGTCACGACGACCTCGGCGCGATCGCCCCGCCCTCCTACCGTGACGTAGAGGTTGTACGTTCCGGGCTCCACGGGCGCACGGAGCACGAGCACCTCGCTTCGCCCGACGCCTCTCCGACCCGCGAAGAGCCATCGGTATGCGAGCGCGTCGGTGGACACGCGCACGGAGAATCGCTTGCCGGCTTCCACATGTACCTGGTCGCGCGAGAGGTCGACGAAGCGCACCCTCACGTCGACGGCACGGGTGCGTCGCGAGCGATTGCCGGCGCGGTCGACCGCGCGGAGCCGGATCTCATAGGTTCCGGCACGCACGACGCGTCCGTCGACCCGGCCGAACCACACGAGCTTGCCTTCGATCCGTCGGAACTTGCTCTGCACGCGCTGGCGGCCGTCCACGAGCATGATCGCCTGCGCGCGCTCGTCGATTCGGTACGTGGCGGTCACCCGGTCTCGCTTTCGGTCGCCGTCGGGCGAGAACACACGCGGGAACACGCTCCTGAGCGTGATCGTCGGCGCGGTCGTGTCGACCCGGATGGAGTTGGGGAGAACGATCGTCCGACCATTTCGCTCGAGCTGCACGCGAGGCCGGTAGACGCCCTCGGAGACGATCCGCTCCGCATCGTCCCGTCCGTCCCACGTGTACGAGACGCGGCCGGCCGGCTCGCGGCGCTTCGTCACGAGCGTCCGGATCGAGCGGCCGTGCTCGTTGAGCAGGTCGACGGTCACCGTCTCCCGCCGACGCAGGATGACCGAGATCACGGCGACGTCGCGCGCGCACTCGCACACCGGAGAGAACAGCCGATCCACCCGCGTGCCCGTGACGGGGCTCCTCTCGAGCTTGAGCCGCTCGGTCACGGCGAACGCAGCCGCCGTCGCCCCGAGCAGGAGGAGGACGATCACGAGTTGGGGCCACCGCGCCAACGCGCGGAAGTTACAGCGGCTCTCGACCGCGAACGAGGACGAACGGCTCGGCATGCTCGCATCCGCAGCTCAAGCCGTAGAACTCCGCCGCAGCTCGGATCGCCCGCTCGCTGCGCGGATGCGGATAGTCACGGCGCTCGGTCTCGTAATGGGCGAAGGCGGCGACCTTTCGTTCGATCGTCGTTCCGATGTCCACGAACCAGTTCGGCACGAACCAGTTCAGCGGCGCCGGAGTCCACTCCGTGCTCGACGTGGGCGCGTAGGTAAGCACGCGTCGCACGACCTGGTCCGGGGTCGGGCGGGTCGCCACCGCGACGGAATCGAACAGCACCCGGTGGTCCCGATTCACATCGGGATGAGGCGTGTAGACGATCCCCGGCGCGAAGTCGGCCACGTGCTCCTCGACGACCCGGTTGACGTCCACGTGCGGGAGGGTGTCGAGGCGCATGTCGGGGAGGTCGAGGTGGACATAGTCCGTAACGCCCAGCTCGGCGGCGGCGCGCACGGCTTCCTCCTCCTTGCGCGCCCGAATATCCGCGTCGCCCGGGTACTGCGTCGACGAGCCGTCGGTGACGACGACGATGCGTACCTCGTCGCCCGCGTCCGTGTGCCGGGCGATCGTCCCGCCCATCCCGAGGATCTCGTCGTCGGGGTGCGCTGCAAGAACGAGGATCCGGCTCATCCGAGTCTCGCTCCCACGCCGAGCTCGGCCCCGTTCGCCTCGATCTCCTCGAGCACGAGCCCACCCTCGCCGCATGCGACGACCGGGCCCGACGGGCTGACCTCCACGATCGTTCCCGCCGGCACCGCCTCCTCGAGCGGAACCGGTCGAGCGCCCCAGACGATCACCTTGTCCTCGCCGAGGAACGTGAACGCGCCGGGGTACGGTCGTGTCTGGGCCCGGACCCAGTCGTAGAGATAAGGGGCGCGCGTGTCCCAATCGATGATCCCGTCTGCCGGCACGCGCTTCGGCCACGAGCTCGCGCGGCTCGGATCCTGCGGGATGCGCGGCGCCGTGCCGGCGACTATCTGCGGCACGAGCTCGCGGACGAGCGCGACGTGCGCGTCCGCAAGGCGGGCGAAGAGGCTCGTCGCCGTCTCGTCGGGAGCGATCTCGACGACCGCCTGACCGACTATCGCCCCCGAGTCCGCCGTCGCATCGACGATCTCGGAGAGGGTGACCCCCGTGCGCGCGAGCCCGGCGAGGATCGCCCAGGGGATCGGAGCACGCCCCCTGTGTCTCGGCAGCAGCGTCGGGTGCATGCCGAAGACGCCCTCCCGCGCGAGCGCGATGAGCGGATCGCGCACGAGCTGCGACCACCCCACGACGAAGATCAGCTCTGGACCGAGCTTCCGAATTGCGTCCAACGTCTCCGGGGCGTTGACGTCTCGTGTCTCGATCAGCGCTGCGTCGAGCCGAGCCGCGACCTCGTCGAACGAGCACTGCCCGGAGCGGTTGGGGTCGATCGGCCGGGGCAACGTGACGACTCCGACAATCGCCGCGCCCGTGTCCGCCGCCGCCTCGAGGCAGTCGCGGCCGATCGTGTCGAAGCTCACCCAGACCGTGCGCATCGCCGCGCGATGCTACCGAGCGATCCGCCGGCGAACAGGACGACCGGCAGGCCCTCGCCGACGATCTCGTAGAAGATCCGAGCGTCGTCTGGGTCGACGAACGTATTCGTCAGTCGAGCGCGCCGGTGATCCCGCCGCGTCCGCGGACGAAGCGGATCCAGCTGTGGTGAGCGAGCCACACGAGGAGCGCGACCGCTCCCGCGGACAGAACGACGACCACGATCGTGCCTGCGAACGGCACGTCGAGCAGCTTGATCCCGGCGAGCCCGAGGATCCCGGCCAGAAGCAGCCTGAGCCGCTGCTCGGGGAAGGACAGCGTCAGGCGGCCGCCGATGAGAACGCCCGGGATCGACCCGAGCAACAGCCAGCCGAGGATTCCGAAGTCGATGTTCCCGGCGGCCCAGTGCGCTGCGCCGGCGACGTACAGGAGGATCGCGGCGTGAAAGATGTCCGTTCCCACGACCTTGTGGGCGCGCATGGGGAACACGACGAGCAGGGTCAGGCCGAAGAACACTCCACTTCCGACCGACGTCAGGCCGACGATGAACCCGCCGAGGACGCCGATGATGATGGCGGCGACCTTGTCACGAGTCGTCAGCTTCCAGTCGGGGTCGCCGCTCGGCCCGTTCGACTGGACGACGCTCTTCGTGATCAGTCCCACGGCACCGAAGAGGAGTGCCGCTCCGAGCACCTGACCCATGACGGACTTCGCCTCGTCGCCGTAGCGCTCCGTCAACTGCACGTTCAGCCAGACGCCGAGGAGCGACGCGGGGATCGACCCGACGAGCATCCAGCCGGCGAGGCGCGCTCGCACGTTGCCCATCCGGCGGTGCTGGACCGCGCCGACCGTCTTGAAGACCGCGCCGTGCGCGATGTCCGTCCCGATCGCCGTCGACGGCGGGATGCCGAAGAGGAAGACGAGGATCGGCGTCATCAGTGAGCCGCCGCCCATCCCCGTCATCCCGACGAGAAGGCCGGTGAAGAGCCCGGCGACCGTCAGCTTCCAGTCCACCGAGCTCCTCGGCCCTTACTGCCGATACGCGTCGATAAGAACCTTCGCGACCTCCGGCCGCGTGAACTCGACGGGCGGGACCTCACCTTCGCCCAGCATCTCGCGAACCTTCGTTCCCGACAGGAACACCCGGTCCTCCGACCCGTGCGGGCAGGACTTCGTGCTCGCCATCGACCCGCAGACGTTGCACCAGAACGTGTGCTCGAAGAACATCGGCTCGATGTCCAGCTCGTGGGGCACGAAGTCGTCGAAGATCAGCTGCGCGTCGTACGTGCCGTAGTAGTCCCCGACACCTGCATGGTCGCGCCCGACGATCAGGTGCGAGCAGCCGTAGTTCTTGCGGCAGATCGCGTGCCAGATCGCCTCGCGCGGACCGGCATAGCGCATGGCGGCCGGGAATGCAGAGAGGAGGACGCGATCCTCGGGGTAGTAGCCGTCGAGGAGCGTCCGGTAGCACTCGACACGAACGTCCACCGGGACGTCGTCGGACTTCGTCTCACCGACGAGCGGATGGACGAGGAGCCCGTCGACGGTCTCGAGCGCGACCTTCGTCAGGTACTCGTGTGCGCGGTGGATCGGGTTCCGCGTCTGGAACCCCACGACACGCTTCCAACCGCGCTCCGCGAAGACCCGGCGCGTCTCGGCCGGGTCCATCGCGAGCTCGGGGATCGTCGGCGCCGGTCGCTCGAACACGGTGATGCGGCCGGCGAGATAGAGCGGATTCTGCGCGTAGAGCCGCGCCACGCCGGGATGCGCGTCGTCGGTCGTGCGAAAGCACTGCTCGGCCTCGTATTCCTTGTCGTACTCGAACGTCCCCTCGACCTCGAGCACGGCGACCGGCTTGCCGGCGTCGTCGGTGAGTGCGACCCGGTCGCCGCTCGGCGCCGAGTCGACGGCGAGGCATACGGGCAACGCCCACGGGAGCCCGTTCGCTAGGTGCATGGAATCGACGACCGAGTCGTAGTCGGCCTTACCCATGAAGCCCTCGAGCGGCGAGAGAGCGCCGGACGCGATCATGTCGAGGTCGGAGAGCTCGCGGGACGTGAGTGCGACAACCTCGAGCGAGTCGAGGTCGGCGGGCGCGTCGCCGGTGCGGTCCACGAGCGTGCCTCCGTGGGGGGCGATGAGACGATCTGTCGCCGCGACGCTCACGCTGCGACCTCGGCCCGGATGAGACCCAGCTCCTCGAGCTTGCCGATCACGACTGCAGCCGACTGCTCGGGCTCGAGACCTTCCGTGTCCACCACGATCTCCGGGTTCTCCGGCGCCTCGTACGGATCGTCGACACCGGTGAAGCCCTTGATCTCGCCCGCGAACGCCTTCGCGTAGAGGCCGTTCACGTCTCGGCGCGCACACTCGTCGAGCGAGGTCGTGACGTGGATCTCGATGAACGGACCATGCTCCTCGACGAGAGCGCGAGCGTTCTTGCGCGCCTGCTCGTACGGGAGAGATCGCGGCGACGATCACGGCACCGCCGTGGCGCGTGATCCGCGAGGCCACCCAGCCGAGGCGCTCGACGTGGGCGTCGCGGTCCTCCTTCGAGAACCCGAGGCCCTTCGAGAGATGCGTGCGGACCGTGTCCCCGTCGAGGTACTCCACGACGAGGCCGCGGCGGTCCAGCTCGGGCCGACGTGATGCGCGATCGTCGTCTTGCCCGAGCCCGAGAGTCCCGTGAACCAGAGCGTGAAACCCCCGCCTCGGTCGGTCTCGGACTCGGGGTGGTCATGCGCATAGATGTGCTGACTCATGAGCTGGTCTCCAGCTCATGAGCGTCGAGGGGTGTGGGGAACCGGGAGGTTCCCCGCGTCTCCAAGAAGAAGGGGGCTCGCAGGGGAAACATGGTGTCCTCCGCGAACGCGAGCTGAAAGCGAGCGTTACTCATGCTGTCCTTTCGAGGTTCGTGTTCTCGTGAATGCCGCACTCGAGCTTGTCCGAGCCCGCCCAGCGTCCGGCGCGCTCCTCCTCGTCGGGGGTCGTCGGGCGGGTGCACGGAATGCACCCGATCGAGCGGTACCCCGCGTCGTGCAGCGGGTTGGAGGGTATCTCGTTGACGTTGATGTAGGCCCACACCCGCTTCTCGTCCCAGTCGGCGAGGGGGTGGATCTTGAACACCTGGTACCGCTCCGACCACTGCACCTTCGGCGTGTCGACGCGGCTCGGTGACTGGTCGCGCCGGATGCCCGAGATCCAGGCGTCGTACGGCTGGAGTGCATGGACGAGCGGCTCGACCTTGCGGATGTGGCAGCAGCGGTCCGGATCGCGCTCCCAGAGGTTCGGCCCCTCCGCGCGATGCTGCTCGGCGATCGTGGGGATCGAAGGCTGGATCAGCTTGAGCTGGTAGCGATCGACGAGCGCGTCACGCGTGTCGTACGACTCGCGGAAGAAGAGGTGCGTGTCGAGCTCGACCGTGTCCATCCTGAGGCCGAGCTCCGCGACCATGTGTACGAGCACGGACGACTGCTTCTGCCACGAGCAGGTGAGGCAGACGCGCGGCCAGAAGAACTGGTGCGTCCACGAGATCAGCTCTTCTGCCGTCATCGCTTCGAAGTCGCCGTCGTCCAGGGGCAGCTCCGGCGGCCCGGCAGAGCCGGCCCTCTGCCGGAGCTGCCCCTGAACGGCGGACACGTCAGGAAGCTGCGGCAGGCTCAGCGCTCGAGTCGCCAAGCAGCACCTCCTTCAGCGTGTCGGCGCGCAGTCCGAGCCGGAGCGTCTCCAGCGCGATGACCTCGTCGGGCGGGATGTTCCCGAGGTTCACCTCGGGCCCGAAGTGCCGCACGAACCAGGCCTGGGACGACTTCGTCGGCGCCTCCCAGATGAGGTCGTGGAACGAGATCGAGTGCTCGATCTCGTCGACGAGACCGGTGCGGAGCTCGCCGGTCGGCCGGTAGATGCCCGCCGTGCCGCCCTCGCGACCCTCGGCGATGACCTTCCAGGCGCCGGCGTCGAGCTCCTCGCGGATCCATTGCACCCACAGGTAGGGGGCGATGTTGACCTCGGAGTCCTTCGAGCCGACCTCGGAGAGCACGACGAAGTCCCGCGCGAAGTCGGCGATGAGCTCGAGCTTCTGGTCGCGCGGGATCTCGAGCGTGCCGTCCGAGATCTCGACGTGCGAGAAGCGGAAGTGCTCGAGCCAGCGCTTGAACTCGTCCATCTTCGACTGCCCGTAGACCGCCTCGAACAGCGTCCCACCGCAGACGACCGGTGTTTGGAACGAGCGGTAGAGCGCGATCTTCTTCTCGAGGTTGTTCGTCACGTAGCTCGTCCCCCACCCGAGCTTGACGATGTCGACGTACTCGCCCGCGGTATCGAAGAGACCCTCGATCTCGCGGAGGTTCAAGCCCTTGTCCATCACGTGCGTGAGACCGCGCTCGCGCGGCTTGCCCTCGCGGATGGGGATGTCGAGGAAGGCGTGCTCGATCTCGTCAGAGGCGTGCATAGATCTCCTCCAGCTTCTCCTTGGCGCGGTTCTGCACCTCGCGGTAGAGCGAGTTGCCGTGAGCGTCGATCCCGACCGTGAGCGGTCCGAAATCCTTGACGCGGAACTTCCAGAGGCACTCGGGCATGAGCTCCTCCCAGGCGACCTCCTCGATCTCCTCGATCTGCGTCGTCTCGAGCGCCGCGGCCCCGCCGACGATCGCGAAGTAGACCATCCCGAGGCGGTACATCGGTTCGATCGCCTCGTCCGGGAAGCCACCCTTGCCGCAGATCGCGCGCACGCCGTACTGCGAGCCCAGCGGCTCCGTGAAGCGGACCATCCGGGCCGAGGTCGTCGTGCCGATGCAGAGCTTCTCGTACCGTCCAGGCCCGACCTTGCGCACGTTCGGCGCCGTGTGCAGGAGGAAGGCGCCGGCCAGATCCATCGGCGGCTCCACACCCTGGTCGAAGATGCGGATCTGCGTACGGTCGCGGATCCCGATGATGTGACCCTGGACGATGACCTCGTCGCCCGCGCGCAGCTTCAGGATCTCGGCGGGATCGGCGACCGGGAAAGTGACCTCGTGGGTGGCCATCAGGCGTCCCTCTCGAAGGTGACAGAGCCGTCCGCAGCGACGTGCGCAGAGGCGCGGCGCGCCGCCCAGCACTGGTAGTTGACCGCGACGGGATTGAGGGTCATGTGTGTGTCGGCGTGCTCGACATGGACGGAGAGCACCGTCACGTCGCCGCCCAGGCCCATCGGCCCGATGCCGGTCTCGTTCAGGAGCTCGAACAGGTCCTGCTCGAGCTCGGCCACGAGCGGGTCGGGGTTGTGCGTGCCGACGGGCCGTGCGATCGCCTCCTTCGCGAGGTGCATCGCGTAGTCGGCGGAGCCGCCGATGCCGACGCCGACGATCCCTGGCGGACACGGCTTTCCTCCCGCGCCGACGATCGACTCGAGCACGAACTTCTTGATCCCCGTCACGCCGTCGGCGGGGACGCACATCTTGAGAAAGCTCATGTTCTCGGAGCCGGAGCCCTTCGGGACGCACTTCACGTCGAGCCCGTCCCAGTCCGGAACGAAGTCCCAGTGCACGATCGGGACCCGGTAGCCGACGTTCGCCCCCGTGTTCTCACGCGTGAGCGTGTGCACCGTGTTCGAACGCAGCGGATGCTCGAGCGTCGCGCGCTCGGTGCCTTCCCTCAGCGCCGCGTAGATCCGCGCAGGATGGAGCGCGAAGTGCTCGCCGACCTTGCAGTAGTAGACGGCGATTCCCGTGTCCTGGCAGACGAGGTTCTTCTCCTCCTCGGCGACCGTGACGTTCTTGAGGATCGTCTGCAGCACGCGCTGCCCCGTGACCGAGGTCTCGCGGCCGGCCGCGTCTGCGAGAGCATCGCGCAGGTCCTGCGGAATGTCCTTGAGCGCCCAGACGTACAGGTGTGCGGCGGCGTCCGAGACGGCAGCATCGAGATCGGTCGTAAGGACGATCATGCGTCCACCTCTACCGCCTCGAGCAGCTCGAGAACACCACGCGCTTCCTCGCCGCCGGCTCGCGCGTGCGCGACGAGCGGGATCCCGTGCGGGCCGAGCGCTTCCCGCATCGCGGGGTACGCCGCGAGCGTCGCCCGGACCACCTCGACGTCGCCCAGCATCGCCGCAGCGAAGACGTCGAGCCTCGCGCCGCTCTCGAGCAGGAAGGTCGCGATGTCGCGTCGGCCCATGTGCGCTGCGGCGCCGAGACCGGTCTCCCAGTCGCCGCCACCCCAGTCCCACGCGGCGTTGACGAGCTCGGGCTCGTCCGCGAGGAGGGAGCGGACGACGTCCAGGTCGCCATGCGCGTTCGCGACGAAGGCCTGAACCTTCGCGGGATCGATCTGCGGCGGGGCGTCACTCATGTGCGAGCCCTCTCTGCCGCAGCCTTCCCTGCGCGCCGGCCGAAGACGACGCACTCGAGGAGCGAGTTGCCCATCATGCGGTTCCTTCCGTGGGTGCCGCCCGCGATCTCACCGCAGGCGAAGACGCACTCGAGCGTCGTCTCCGCGTGCTCGTCGATCACGAGCCCACCGTTCTGGTAGTGGAGGACGGGGTAGGCGTAGATCTGCTCGGAGAGCGGGTCGATCCCGGCTCCGCGGTAGCGGCGAAGCATGTAGGGGAGGGAGATCTCGGCATCCTCCGGCGCGATGCGCGTCGTGTCGAGCCAGACGGCCGGACGTCCGTCCGGAGTGACGACGCCCTTGCCCTTCTCGACCTCGTCGAAGATCGCCGCCGACACGGCGTCCCGCGGCCCGAGGGAGTCCGTGAACTCCTCGCCGTCGACGTTCAACAGCACCGCGCCGTAGGCGCGCGTCGTCTCCGGGATCGAGTAGCCCTGCATCGTGGCCGGCCACGTGCCTCCGTTCGGGTGGTACTGGAGCGCGTCGAGGTCGCGCGCCCCGGCTTCGGCCTCCATTGCGATTCGCGTCACCTCGCCGGTCGCGTTGGGATGGTTCGTGGACAGCTCGCCTCGCGTCTCCGCCTCCGCGTAGCAGCGACCCCCGGCCGCGAGCACGACCGCCGCGGCCCCCACCTCGTCGGCTCCGTCCTTCGTGTCGAAGGACGCAGTCCAGCCGGAAGCGTTCGGCTCGAGCGCGCGGAGCGCATGGTGCGGAAGCTCGGCGCCGCCACTGGCCTCATACGCCTCGCGAAGCGCCTTCGTGATCGCATGACCCGTTCGATCGCCGACCTGGAGCAGACGCTTCCGCGTCGCCCCACCGCAGCGGGCGAGCCGGTAGCCGCCGTTCGAGCGCGTGAACTCGACGCCGACCTCCTCGAGCCAGTGGATCGCCGACGGCGCCTCGCTCGTCAGCAGCTCGACGAGCTCGGGATTCGCCGTGTCGTGTGAGCTTCGCATCACGTCTTCGGCGTGGATCTCGGGCGAGTCGTCGTCGCCGAAGGCGGCCTGGATACCGCCCTGCGCCTTGGCCGAGTTGCAAGCCTGGAGCGTCGTCTTCGTCGCGATGCCGACCCGCGCGCCTGAGCGCTCCGCGGACACGGCAGCCGCGAGCCCGGCCGCGCCCGACCCGATCACGAGCACGTCGAAGGAGCTGCCCTCTCGCACGGGCGCATGCTAGCGCATGAACTTATATCTGTCATTAGATCCGATTATTCGTGATTCACGGGATCGAACCTGCGCATCCACAGCCGAGCGGTTACACTCCCCCGCTCATGGCCACCCTGCGCGAGATCTGCAGCCCGACCTTCATCACGGTGGCGCCCGAGGACACGCTCGGCGAGGTCGCCGAGCGAATGAGCGCGAAGAACGTCGGCGCGGTCGTCGTCAAGGACTTCGGTCGGCTCATCGGCGTCCTCACGGAGCGCGACATGCTCCGCGCGATGGCAGCGCGCGTGCACACGAGTGACGCGCGCGTGCGCCAGTGGATGACCGAGAACCCAATCACGGCGTCCCCGGACATGACCTTCGACGAAGCTCAGAAGATCATGCTCGACAAGGGTTTCCGGCACCTGCCGGTCGTCGACGGTGAGACGATCCTCGGAATCGTCAGCCTGCGGCGCATCATGGGCGGTCGCCGCCCGACCACCGAGTCGTAGGTGTTCTAGCCTCTCAGGCGCAGGCCGAGACGACGCCCTTGGTGACGGCGTTGGCTGCTGCCGAGACGCTGATGCCGCGCCTCTTCAGCTGCGCCACAAGCTTTGCGTTCGACCGCATCTCGTGTGCGGCCTGCTGCTTCCCGGCGCTCTCGCTGAGGAGCGTGAGCCCGCAGCCTCCGGGGTTCTTGGTCCCGCCGATCCAGCCGAGCGCGTAGAGGTACTTCAGCGCCGGCTTCACGTATGGAGCGCGCTTGTAGGCCGCCTTGGCCCCGCCCGGCGCGATCTTCTGTGCCTTCGCGACCTTCGCAGCTGCGGCGATCCCGACGCTGCTCGACTCGAACACCGCGGTGACGTTCTTGCCGTACGCCCCCGTGAGCGTGATGGCCATAAGCGACACGGCAGCGAGGATCCCGGCGTACTCGACGATCACGTGTTACATCGTCCGCCCGTCCGGACGATTCGTCAACCGCTCACCAGATCGAACGCAAGAGGCTCTCCACGTCGCCCGGCGTCACCGGACGCGGGTTCGAGCGCGCGGCGGGACGCTGCGCAGTCGCTTCCGCGACCTCGGGCAGGTCGTCCTCCGGGACGCCGAAGTCCCGAAGCCGCGCGAAGCCTCCGAGCCGGGCAAGCTCTTCCACACGCTCAGGAGCGTCCGCGACACCCAGCGCCTCGGCGAGCGCGGCGAGCGCCTCGGGGACGACCGGCGCGTTGAACCGGAGCGCCGGCGGGAGGCAGATCGCGTTCATCGCACCGTGCGGGACGCCGTAGCGACCGCCGAGCGCCTGCGCCATCGCGTGCCCGAGGAAGAGACCTCGCTCCGCAAGAGCCATCCCCGCATGCATCGCCCCCTCGAGAAGGCGGGTCCGTGCTCCGAGATCGTCTGGGTCGTCGACGACGACCGGAAGCCAGCTCGGAGATCAGCTCGCGCACCCTGCACGTGCGTCGGCGCACGGGTCCGGCATACAGCGCCTCGGCGCAGTGCGCAAGTGCGTTCATCGCGGTCCCCACCGTCTCGTCGCGTGGAAGCCCGAGCGTCAGCTTCGGCTCGTAGACGACGGCGACGGTGTTCGCTCCCGACCCGCCCGTCTTCGCGCGGCGAGCCTCGTCCCGCATCCCGAAGTACGCAGTCCACTCCGAGCCGGCAGTACGTCGTCGGTACCGCGACGAGCGGGAGGTCGCGGCCGCGGACACCGCCTTGGCGGTGTCGATCGCACTGCCGCCTCCGGCTCCGACGAGACCGTCGTTCCGCCTCGGCCGCGTGCGTCGCGGCGGCGACCGTCTCGACGGGAGCATGGCGCCGCACAGCGGTGAAGCGCTCCACGACCGGGACCTCGAGGTCGGCGAAGCGCTCACTCGTGACGAGCAGCGGGCGCTCGATCCCGAGCTCCTCGAGGAGTGGCGCGAGCTCGCCGAGCCCCCAGCGAACGATCACGATCCCAGCCGCTCCTTGCGCGAACGCGACGAACGCCTCTGCGACACGTGTTCGTGCTCGGCCGGTCGCCGACGCGAGCGAGATCTCGCGCGTCGCCTCGAGACCCGTCGACCCGCGCCTCGGCGAGCCGCCCGGCCTCGAGCTCCGCCTCGACTGCGGTGCGCGAGATGAACGTGACGCCGTAGCCCGCCTCGACCGCGCGCCGCACGGACTCCTGGAGCCCGAGCTCGAGCCTCACGTCGAGGTCGCGGAGACGCACGCCGCGTCGACGAAGCGCGTCCTCGACGATCTGCCGCACACCGGCACCCTCCTGCATGAGGATCGAGCGGCTCGTCGCGAAGCTCGTCGAGCGTCACCGTGCGTCCGGCGAACCGGTGGCCGGGCGGACAGACGAGGATGACCTCGTCGGAGAAGAACGGCTCGAAGCGCACGCCGCGATGGCGTCGGGCCGCGCCGACGATCCCGAGCTCGAGCTCGCGAGCCGCGACCCTCTCGACGACCGAGTGCGTGTCCGAGACGGTCAGGAACACACGCACGGCCGGGTTCTGGCGCTGGAACTCGCCGAGGACGACCGGAACCGCGACGGCGGCAGGGCCGGTGGACGCGCCGAGCACGAGGTCGCCCGCAAGCGTCGCCCTCGCCGGACGACAGCCACCTCCGCGACGAGCTGGTCCTCCAGCGCGAGCATCCGCTGCGCGCCGCGGTACAGGCGCCAGCCCGCCTCGGTCGGCTCGACGCGACGACCGGAGCGGTCGAGGAGCTGCGTGCCAAGCCGCTTCTCGAGCGCACGCACCTGCAGCGAGACAGCCGGCTGCGTCACGCCGAGGCGCTCGGCCGCCTGCGAGAAGCTCCGGCGCTCGACGACCGCACAGAACGCGGCGAGCTGGCGCGTATCCATAAGCGAACCTTATCCGTGAGTCGCTCGCTAGGGTCAGCCCATGCGCGTCTGGATCGACATCTCGAACTCGCCGCAGGTTCCGTTCTTCCGCCCGCTCATCGCGCTCCTGAGCGAGCGCGGCCACGACGTGCACGTCACGACACGCGAGTACGCGCAGACGACTCGAGCTGCTCTCGCTCCACGGCATTCCCCACGACGTCGTCGGGCCCGAACACGGCGGGGCCACCGCGTCCGGGAAGACACGTGCGATGGCCGGGCGGCTGCGAGCGCTTCGCCGCTACGCGCGCGGGCGCGGTTTCGACATCGCGCTGTCCCACGCGTCGCACGAGCTTCCGCTCGTCGCCCGCTCGCTGGGCATCCCGTCTTCGTACGCGTTCGACTACGAGTTCGCGCGCGTCCAGCACGGCTTCGGGTGTCGTGCTGCCCGACGCGTCGTCGTGCCCGAGGCGATCCCCCAGAACCGGCTCGACTCGCCTCGGGCGCACGCGCGTCCAAGGTGCGTCGCTACCCCGGGGCTGAAGGAGGAGTACTACCTCCATGGATTCGAGCCCGACGAGTCCGTGCTCGCAGCAGCTCGCAACTCGACCGTGGACGTGTCCTCGTCGTCGTACGCACGCCGCCCGAGATGTCGCTCTACCACCGGCACGGCAACCCGCTCTTCGAGGACGTGCTCGAGCGCCTCGGACGCGACCCGGCGGTGCAAGCCGTCGTCCTGCCTCGCACGGCCGAGCAGGGCCACGCCGATCCGTACCGCGCTCCCCGCTCTCGTCGTCCCCGATCAAGCGGTCGATGCCCAGAGCCTCGTCGCCCTCTCCGACCTCGTCGTCTCCGCGGGGGGCACGATGAACCGCGAAGCGGTCGCACTCGGTGTCCCGGTCTACACGACGTTCGCCGGCACGAATGGGCGCGGTCGACGAGATGCTCGTGCGCGACGGCCGGCTTCGCGTCCTGACGTCGGCCGACGACCTCGCTCCGGCAAGCGGGCCGCAGGCGCACAGATGCCGCCGACACGCGACCCGGCGCTCCTCCTCGACCTGATGCTCTCCGCGCTCGAGCGCTAGAGGCTCAGGTCAAGCCTCTACGCGAGCTCGGGCGCCGTCGCCGACTCGATCGCGACTCCGCCCCGATGCGGCGAAGCGACCGATCGTATTGAGGCGTCCGATGAGCTCGAGCGTCTCGCCTGCGTCGACGAGGCGGGACGAGCTCGTCGAGCTCGTCCTCGAGCCAGTGCGCGGTCGATCGGCGGTCGGGTCACGAGCATGATCGCCTCGTGCTCCGACGGGATCACGTTCTCCGTCTCCGACCACAGCTCCTCGTGCAGCTTCTCGCCGGGCCGCGCGCCGACGAACTCGATCGCGACGTCGGTGCCCGGCTCCTTGCCCGAGAGCCGGATCATCGTCTCGGCGAGATCGGTGATCTTCACGGGCTCGCCCATGTCGAGGACGTACACCTGGCCGCGCCCGCCGATCGCGCCAGCCTGGATGATCGAGCTGGACGGCCTCCGGGATCGTCATGAAGAAGCGCGTCATGTCCGGATGCGTGACCGTCACCGGGCCGCCGCGCGCGATCTGCCTGCGGAAGATCGGGATGACGCTGCCCGACGACGCCGAGGACGTTTCCGAAGCGCACGCCGCAGAACCTCGTCGTGGCGTCGTCGCGATGCCCCCAGGACTCGACGATCCACTCGCAGAGCGCCTTCGACTGGCCCATCACCGTCTTCGCGTTGACCGCCTTGTCCGTCGACACGAGCACGAAGCGCTTCGCGCCGAACTCGACCGCGACGTCCGCGACCGTGCGCGTGACGAGCGTGTTGTTGCGCACGGCCTCGAGCGGGTTCGCCTCCATGAGCGGCACGTGCTTGTACGCGGCGGCGTGGAAGACGACCGCCGGCCGGTACTTCTCGAAGACCTGGCGCATCTTGGTCACGTTGCCGGCGTCGGCGAGAACGGCCGCGGTCGCGTGGAAGTCCCGCTCGTCCACGAGCTCGCGCTCGATCTCGAAGAGCCCCGGCTCCCCGTTGTCCACGAGGACGAGCCGCGTCGGGCCCATGCGCGCGATCTGGCGGCAGAGCTCCGAGCCGATCGAGCCGCCCGCGCCCGTGACGAGCACGACCTCGTCGGTGAGGTATCCGGCGATCGACGCGAGGTCCACCTCGACGGGCTCGCGCCCGAGGAGGTCCTCCACCTCGACCGGCCTGATCTGGCCGGCAAGGTTGAAGTCGCCCGCGATCAGCTCGTGGAGGCCCGGCAGCGTGTTGACCGGGACCTCCTCGCGTCGCGCGCGCCGCCGACGATGCGCTCGCGCACGTCACCCGACGGCAGACGGGATCGCGATGAGGAGCTCGTCCGGGCGCCGATCGCGGAGGAGCGCGGGAAGCTCGGCGGTCGTACCGAGCACGCGGATCCCGTGGAGACGAAGGTTCTTCTTGCGCGGATCGTCGTCGACGAGGCCGATCGGCGTGTAGCCGAGCGACGGGATTGCGGAGCATCTCGCGGAGGATCAGCTGCGCCGCGTCGCCCGCTCCGACGATCATGACCTCCTTGCCGCGCGCCACGATCGCTCCGGCCGCGGGCCGCTCGATGAGCGTGCGCGCGAGCAGCCGGCCTCCCATGGCGAAGGCGAGCAGCAGGAGCAGGTCGATGACCCAGATTCCGCGCGGCACCTTCGCCGGGTGGAAGTCGAGGAGCGTGAAGACGAGGAACGTGGCGATGACCGCGAGCCACGACACCGCGCAGGACGCCCCACATGTCCCGCGTCGAGACGTAGCGCCACCAGCGGTTGTAGAAGCCGAAGAGCGATGAAGACCGGGAGCGTGACCCCGACGACGAGCACGACGACGTCCCACTCGAGGTAGCGGTCGTAGTAGCGCGGCCAGTCAGCGTCGAAGCGCACGACCAGGACAGCACCCAGGCCGCCGCGACGAGCGCGGCGTCGACGGCGACCTGCCACAGACGATGCCGGTTGACGGGAGAGCGCATGGCTACGCGGGGACGCCCGCCACCGAGCGCACCGCCTCGACGACGCGCTCCTGCTGCTCGACGCTCGATCCCGCCCCACATCGGCAGGGCGAGGTTCTCAGCCGCCGCTCGCTCGGTCTCCGGCAGCGAGCCCGCGGCGACGCCCAGGTAGCGCATCGCCGGCTGGAGGTGGGTCGGCGTCGCGTAGTACGAGGCGCAGGCGATGCCCGCCTCGGCCGAGCGCCTGCGGCGATCTCGGCGCGGCGGGACGAGCGAACGACGTACATGTGGTAGACGTGACCCGGGCTCGTCGACCGGCAGCTCGACCAGCTCGCCGAGCCCGAGCTCCGCGTAGCGCGCCGCCGCCTCGCGCCGCGCGGCGTTCCAGCCCGCGAGGTGCGGGAGGAAGACGCGGAGCATCGCCGCCTGCACGGCGTCGAGCCGCGAGTTCGTGCCGATGAGCTCGAAGGTCTGCTTGTCGCGCGAGCCGTGGAAGCGGAGCATCCGCACGCGCTCGGCGACTGCGTCGTCGAGGCACGTCACGAGCCCGCCGTCCCCGAGCGCGAAGAGGTTCTTCGTCGGGAAGAAGCTGAACGTCGAGCAGACGCCGGTCTGCGCGATGCCGTCGGCGCCGAACGCCTGCGCGGCGTCCTCGATCAGCGGGAGCCCGAGCGCGGCGAGCTCCGCGAGCGGCCGCCGGCCGCCCGAAGAGGTGGACGGGCATGATCGCCTTCGTCCGCGGCGTGATGCGCGCGGCGACGTCCTCGGGGTCGAGGTTGAGCGTCGCCGGGTCGATGTCCGCGAAGACCGGCGTCGCACCGACACGCGCGATCGCCTCGGCCGTCGCGTAGAACGTGAACGACGGGCAGATCACCTCGTCGCCGCGACCGATCCCGAGCGCGTCGAGCGCGAGCACGAGCGCGTCGGTCCCGTTCGCGACGCCGATCGCGTGCGGCACGCCGAGGAACGCGGCCGCCTCGCGCTCGAACGCCTCGACCTCGGGGCCGAAGATGAAGCGACCGGACTCGAGGACGGCGGAGAAGCGCTCCTCGAGCTCTGGAATGAGCGGCGCGTACTGCGCCTTCACGTCGACGAGCGGGATCTGCTGGTCACGCGGGCGAGTGTAGCTCCGTGGCCCTGGAGCCACGGAGTCCGAGGAAGACGACGCCGGTCTCTTCATCAGCCGGGCGACGACTCCTCGGGCACGGGACGCCGGCGGCGCTTCTTCACGTATCTCCAGACGAACCACGCGGCGCCACCGACGACCGCGGCCGCGATGACGTAGTCGGCGTACCGGAACGCATGATGGAACTCCTCCCAGCTCGCGCCGGCCACGTACCCCGCGCCGGCGAACGCGAAGCACCAGATCGCCGAGCCCAGGAGCGTGAGGAGCGTGTACCGGACGAACGGCACCTCCATGACGCCCGCCGGGATCGAGACGAACGACCGGATGACCGGTGTCAGACGACCGAGGAAGACGGCCCAGTTCTCCCAGCGCTCGAACCACCGCTCCGCACGGTCGAGCTTCTCCTCGTCGAGGTGCAGCCAGCGGCCGTGGCGTTCGAGGTACGGCCGGCCGCCGTAGAGCCCGATCGCCCAGCCGATGACCGCGCCGAGCGTGTAGCCGAGCGTGCCCGCGAGCGCCATCGCGACGTACGCCGGGAGCCCCTGGTCGATCGTCGTTCCCGAACAGCACGACGTCCTGCCCTGCGAAGGCGCCCGCCGCGACAGCGCCGGCGTAGACCATGACCACCTCGCTCGCCGCCGGAAAGACGGCGTCGACGAGCATCAGGACGAAGACCGCGTAGAGGCCGTAGTCGCCGATCGCCGACGTGACGGCATCGGTCAGCTCGCTCAGGACGGAGGCGACGAGCACGCAGCGGGACTGTACTGACGGGGTGGGCTAGCTAACCCTTGCCGCGGCGCACCGTGACGGGCTGCGTGAGCGACACCGCGCCGAGCTCGTTCGTCGCCGTGACCCGGACGACGTACGAGCCCGCTGCGACGGGCTTGCGGTTGCCTGCAAGACCGTCCCAGACCACCGCCTCGTCGCCCGGCTCGAGCGGTCGCGTTCTGGACCGTCCGCACGACGATCCCTTCCGGTGTCTCGACCGTCACGCGGACACGCGCCGCACGAGCCTGGAGCCAGCGAACGTCGGCTCGGCCCCCCGCCTTCCTGACGACGACCCGGGCAGGCGTGACGCGAAGCGAGCCGAGCGTCGAGTTGACGGCGAAGCGCCGCGTCGATCGTCGAGGCGAGACCCTGGTCGTCGGTCGCCGACACGGTGAGTGTCCACCGGCCCTCGGCTGGCGGCAGGGGCTCGGTCGGTGCAGGCGCCGGCGGCTGGCCCTCGGGCGGAGGCGGTGGTGGAGGTGGTGGTGGCGGGAACGCGACCTCGTACGTGCCCGGCTCGCGTCCGCCCGACTCCTGCCACGCGATCGTCCCGTCCGGCGCCGTGAGCGTCGCCGTCACGGTCGACGGCCGCACGATCTTGTACGAGAGCTTCTGCTCCTCGGCGACACCGTCGCCGTTCGGCGACACGACCGTTTCGAGCGGCGGTGGGGCGAAGACCCCGTAGTACTGCAGCATGAGCGCCGTCGAGATCGGGCGCTCGCGACCGTCCGACGGCGACGTTGAGCACCGTGCCGTCGAACGCCATCGTCGACGAGCCGCCACTGTCGAGCGCCATCCCGCGGACGCCCCGAAGCGAACGAGCGCCTGGGCGAGCTCGAAGTTCGTCATGCCGACCGAGTACCCGGGCTGACGCCCGTCGGTGGTCAGCAGCACGAGCCCGCCGTCCGCGCGCTGGCCGACCGCCGTGCGCGGATCGCGCGGGGCGAGCTGCGACGTCGTGAACGCCTCGTTCGACGCGGTACACGGGCTTGCCGTCCCGCACGAGCACCGGCCCGCCGCCGACCGCGTCGGAGACCAACGACCAGTCCGGCTGCAGGATGAGGCGGAGCGTGACGACCCGACCTGGCGTCGCCTCGGCCTGCAGCTTCGCGGCGGCGTTCCCGCGCGCCACGAGAACGGCCGTGCCCGGCTCGATTCGCACCGAGCTCGACTGGGACGGTGGCGACGACGGGAACCGCGAGATCGGTGTTCGGCGTCGCGGGCGGGAACGAGCCGAGAACGACGGCGAACGCGCCGGCGACCCGCGGCGTCGAGGCGCCCCAGTCGGACGTGAAGAGCGCGATCCCGTTCTTGCCCGGAGCCTTGTTGAGGAAGTTGAGCGTCCCGTCGCTGGCCCGTGCCTCGCCACGTCCCGCGGAAGCTCGACCCTGCGCACGTCGAGCGTTCCGTCGAGCATGACCCCCACGCTCGACCGGCCGGCGTTCGGCGGAGTGGCGAGGACGCCGTCGCGGAGGAAGATCCCGCTCGGACGACCGTCCGCGAAGGCGAAGAAGTCGCCGTTGACCCCGACCTCGGTGGACTGTGTCGAGAGACGCTTCTGCATCGCCGAGAGCGTCTCGCGCTGCACGATCGACTCGTTCGAGAGCACCGGCCGGAGTCGGTAGAGGCCGACGGGCCGCGGGCCGCGTACGACGTGGATCGCGACCGGCCCATGCGGCGTGAACTGGACCGACGACTCGTACGTGACGCCGGGAAACAGCGGCGTCGTCTGCGCGCCTGCGGGAGCGGCAAGAGCGCCCGCACCGACGACGGCGGCGAGCCCTACGAGGACAGCGAGGCGGGACACGGCCCGCCGAGGGTAGCCGAACGAGAATGCAGCATTTCCAGGGTCTTACAGCCTCCAAACACCACCGGAGCACCGCACCTATCCTGTCCTCGCCGTGAAGTGGCTCCTCCCGGCCGCGGCAGCGGCCCTCCTCCTCGTCGGCTGCTCGAACACCTCCGATCGAGCAGCGGACGAAAGCGGGGGCTCTCACTACGGACAACCGCGGGACGAGGCACCGGCGACGCATGGCACCGTCGCGAGCCTCGCGATCGAGGGCTGCGGAGCATCCCGGTCCCGATCCTCATGTACCACGTCATCTCGGACCCGCCGTCCGGTGCGGCACTCCCCGAGCT
This sequence comes from uncultured Gaiellaceae bacterium, assembly GCA_963709715.1. Classification (GTDB taxonomy): domain Bacteria; phylum Actinomycetota; class Thermoleophilia; order Gaiellales; family Gaiellaceae; genus GMQP-bins7. Next base: position 589,468 of record CAVPXQ010000002.1, on the reverse strand, counting down.
GTACGTCCGCCCGTCGGACTTCGAGGACCAGATGGGCTGGCTCGCACGGCACGGGTACACCGCGATCACGCTCCGCGCAGCCTGGGACCACTGGCACGGGCTCGGCCGGATGCCCGCGCATCCGGTGGTCGTCACGTTCGACGACGGGTACCGCAGCATCGCGCTGCGTGCGAAACCCGTACTCGCGAGGCACCACTGGCCCGGCGTGCTCGATCTCGATCTCAGCAACCTCGTGCCGTCGTGGGGACTACGACCGGCGCGCGTTCGGGACCTCATCGACGCCGGCTGGGAAGTCGACTCGCACACGTTGACGCACCCTGACCTCACTTCCGTCTCCGCAGAGCAGCTCGAGCACGAGGTGTCGGGATCGCGACGCGCGATCCAGCAGCGGTTCCACGTCCCGGCGGACTTCCTCTGTTACCCGGCTGAGACGCTACCGACGATCGGGTGATCGCTGCCGCCCAGGCCGCGGGCTATCTGGCCGCGACGACCACGAACTACGGGCTCGCACGGCCGAGCCATCCCTTCGAGCTCGCACGTGTCCGCGTCAACGGAAGCGACGGCGTCCAGGGCTTCGCACTCAAGATGACACGGCTCGACACCGGCTGATCGAGGTACCCGGTTCGCGCGATAGACCGTCCGCAAGGGGGGTGTAGGCTGCGGCGGGGCGTGGGGACGACTCATGGAGGTCACATGACCCGCAGACTCGTGACGTTCAGCCTGGTGCTCGCCCTCCTGGCACTGGCTTCGGCCGCAATGCGACCCCGCAGACCGTGAGCGGATCGATCGAGATCAAGGGCTCCGGCACGAAGTGGACAGTCACCGTCAAGAACGCCGCCTCGAGCACCGGGAACATCGAGTGCTGGCGAATGACCCTCCAGTTCGGAGTTCAGGCCACCGAGTTCGGCGCCGTCCCGGCAGGCTGGCAGATGGGCACGAGCAAGCCGTTTCCGTCGCCCATCATCGGCGGACGGAGCGAGACGGGAATCCCGCCGGGCGGATCCGCCTCGTTCGAGATCACGACCGACAAGCCGCTCGACCCGAACGAGGGTCCGGGAAGCGGCGCAATCTCCGAGAACTGCGCGACCGACGTCCCGGCGGCAGTCACGATCGTCGTGAACACGCCGCCGAAGCCGCCGCCGACTGCGTGCAACTGCACGAACCTGGCGTCGTCGGCACGAAGTACTCGTCCTCGCAGGTCAACACCGGCGACGCCCAGCTCAAGCTGAGCCTGAACTGGACGATGAACTGCTCCGGGCGCCGTCCGGCGAGCCGTGCTCGGGGAAGATCGAGCTCTTCGCCCCGAAGGGCTCCGACATCAAGATCGTGCGCCCGCAGAGCGTCTGTCCGATGCAACGGCCGCTGTCGCCTCGGGCCGTCGACGCGCAAGGGAACGACCGTCATGAAGGCGACCTCAGCGGGTGACCTCTACTTCGACAACCGCGCCGGCAAGAGCTTCGTCTTCAAGCTGAGGCTCTACTGCACGCGAGGCGGCAAGGAAGTGCTCGTCGGCGCGAAGCGGATGACGTTCGCCTTCGGAAGCGGAGGCTTCCTCGACAAGAAGAAGAGCGACCTGAACGGCAACGGCGTCCCCGACGGCCAGGACAAGAAGTAGCGAGGATGAGCGTCGAGCTCGGGCCTCCCTGCGCCCGAGGCCGACCCCTCCTACTCGAAGACCTTGACCTCGCGGTACAGCGTGTCGCGCTGCACCGGGGTCTTCCCCATCGCCGGATGAGGTGCACGAGCTCGTCCGTCGTCGTGCGGTGGGTCGTGCCCGCGGCCGAGACGACGTTCTCCTCGATCATCACGGAGCCCATGTCGTCGGCGCCGAAGCCGAGCGCGACCTGACCGATCTTCATCCCCTGCGTCACCCACGACGACTGGATGTGCGGGACGTTGTCGAGGTAGATCCGCGAGACCGCCTGCGTGAGCAGGTAGTCGAAGGACGTCGGCATGTCCTCGTCCGAGACCATGTCGTCCATCCGGTTGCCGTCGCGCTGGAACGTCCACGAGATGAAGGCGCGGAAGCCGCGCGTCTCGTCCTGGAGGTCGCGGATCTTGCGCATGTGCTCGACGCGCTCCTCGAGCGTCTCGACGTGGCCGTACATCATCGTCGCGGTCGTCGACATGCCGAGCCGGTGCGCCTGGCGCATGACGTCGAGCCACTCCTCCGACTTCGTCTTCTTCGGCGCGATGATCCGCCGCACGCGATCGACGAGGATCTCGGCGCCGCCGCCGGGAACCGAGTCGAGGCCGGCGTCACGCAGCCGCGTCAGCGTCTCCGGCACCGTGAGCTTCGAGCGCCGCGCGATGTGCTGGATCTCGGGCGGCGAGAGCGCGTGGAGATGGATCTTGTAGCGCGCCTTGATCGAGCGGAAGAGATCCTCGTAGTAGTCGATCCCGAGGTCGGGGTGATGGCCGCCCTGCATGAGGAGGCCGGTGCCGCCGATCGCGAGCGTCTCCTCGATCTTCTTGTAGATCACGGGCTTCGGCAGCAGGTAGCCCTCGCGCACGTCGCCCGGGCGGCGGTAGAACGCGCAGAAGTCGCAGTCCGTGACGCAGACGTTCGTGTAGTTGAGGTTCCGGTCGACGATGAACGTGACCTTCGACGGGTCGTTCAGTGCGGTTGCGGATCTCGTTCGCGACGCGGCCGACCGCGACGAGGTCGCGCGAGCGCAGGAGCGCGATCGCGTCGTCGTCGGAGATCCGCTCGCCGTCGAGCGCCTTCTCGAGCACCTCGTCGACGGACGGGATCGGCTCGGCGGTGACCGTCACGCGGCCACCTCCTCGCGCACGAACCGCAGCTCCGGGACGTGGTCGAGCTCGCCGGCGTCGCGCGCCATCTCGAGGAACGTGTAGAGACCGGCGCGCTCGCGCGGCCCGAAGCTGTAGCGCAGCTTCTCGAAGTAGCGGGCGAGGAAGCCGGGCGGGTACCCGTACGTCTCGCTCGCCTTCTGCGCGAGACGCTCCGGCTCGGAGCGCGCGAGCCGCACCGACGCGACGAGCGCGTGCTCGAGCTCGATGAGACCCTCGGCGATCGGCTCGGGCGCGGCCCAGACGGCGAAGACCATCGGGAGCCCCGTCCGCTCGAGCCAGAGCCGGCCGAGGTCGAAGTGCGGCGTCGGATCCTCGAAGGCGCTGCGCAGCGCGGCGTCGCCGATGAGGAGCGTCGCGTCGGCCTCCATCCCGAGCGGGACGATCTCGGCCTTCGGCAGCAGGATGCGCGTGAGCACGACCGACGTCGCGCTCTCGGGCGTCACCGCGACCGAGCGCACCTGCCCGAACGGCATGCGCGTCACGAGCTGGATCGAGTCGACCGCGCCCTCCGAGGAGACGCAGACCCGCGGCAGGATCCGCAGGCGGTCGGCGTTGCGCGCGTACTCGATCGACGGGATCGGCGCGATGTCGATCTCGCCGTCGAGCAGCATCCGGCTGAGCTCGGTCGGCACGCCGGTGACCTCCTCGACGTCGGCCTCGAGCCCGTAGAAGACGGGCGCCATGTTCACGTAGGAGATCCGTCCGAGCCTCACGCGCCCGACCGCCTCATCGGCGCTGCCGACGCTGAACGACCCAGATGACGCCGGCGACGAGAGCCAGCGCCAGAGAACGACGTCGCGGGCGCGTGAGGTCAGCGGAACCGAGACGTCGTTCGAGAAGACCGCGCACGCGAGCGACCAGAGCCGGAGAATGCGAAGATCGTCGCGGCGAGGATCCCGAGCGCGTAGACGACCCAGACCCAGATCGGCGTGCCGGCCGGCGGGCTGGAGCTGCGGCGAGCTTCTCGCCGGCGCCCTCACGACTCACTCACCACCGCCGCAGCTCGTGATAGAGCGTGTCGCGCTGGACGGGGATGCGTCCGGCCTCGCGCACGAAGCGCACGAGCTCGTCGATCTTCTGCTCCGTCTCGGTCCGCGCCCCGGCGGCGTGGAAGATCTCCTCGCGCACGACCGTTCCCTGCACGTCGTTCGCTCCGAAGTGGAGCGCGACGGCCGCGAGCGGCATTCCCATCATGATCCAGTAGGCCTTGATGTTCGGGACGTTGTCGAGCATCAGCCGCGAGAACGCGAGCATCTTGAGGTCGTCGGCACCGGTCGTATGGCGCCAGCCGCGCCGCTCGAACACGGTGTTCTCCGGATGGAACGCGAGCGGGATGAACGCGAGGAAGCCGCCCGTGCGGTCCTGCTGGTCGCGGAGGCGGAGGATGTGGTCGACCCGCTCCTCGTACGTCTCGACGTGCCCGTAGAGCATCGTGCAGTGCGTCGGCATCCCCATCCGGTGCGCCGTGTCGTGGACGTGGAACCAGATCTCCGGCGACTCCTTGCCCGGCGCGACGAGCCGCCGCACGCGATCCGCGAAGACCTCCGCGCCGCCGCCGGGCAGCGAGCCCGAGCCCGACCTCCTTGAGCTCGCGCAGCACCTCCTCGTGCGTGAGCCCGGACAGCGTCGTCATGTGATGGATCTCCGAGGCCGTGTAGCACTTGAGGTGCACGTCGGGAAGCGCGTCGTGGAGCGCGCGATCGTGTCGCGGTAGAAGGCGAAGTCGACGTGCGGGTTCTCGCCGTTGACCATGTGGATCTCGGTGAACCCGGTGACCTCGCGCTGCGCGAGGACGTCCGCGACGAGCTCCTCCGTCGTGAACGTGTACGCGTGCTCCTGCTTGCGCGTCGCCGCGAACGCGCAGAACTTGCACTTCACGCGGCAGACGTTCGTCTGGTTCACGTACAGGTTCTGGACGAAGTAGACCTCGTCCGTGCCGCCGCGCACCCGGCGCGCGAGATCGGCGAGCGCGCCGAGCTCGAGGAGGTCGTCCGACTCGAGGATCGCGACGCCGTCGTCGAAGTCGAGGCGCTCTCCGGCCTCGACCTTCTCCCGGATCGGCTCCAGCGTCTGTAGCTCGAGAACGGCGATCAGCTTCTCCTCTCCACGACGGCCCGCGTCAGCGCCTCGAGCTCGTCCCGGCGCGGCGCGCCGTCGAGGCAGGACCTGGCCTCCGAAGCGTAGTGGAGGGCCAGCTCGCGGGACCGGTCGAGCGCACCGCTCGCGGCGACGCGGACGAGCACGCCTTCCTTCGGCCCTCCCGCGAGCGCGGCGCGCACGACCGGATCCTCCTGCGCGGCGAGGAGGAGCGGCAGCGTCGGCGTGCCGTCGCGGAGGTCCGTGCCCGGCACCTTGCCCGTCTCGATCGTCTCGCCGGTGCAGTCGAGCACGTCGTCGGCGATCTGGAACGCGATGCCGAGCAGGCGTCCGTACTCGCCGCTCCCTCCGCCGAGCACGCACGAGGCCTCGAAGAGCTTCCCCGTCTTGAGCGCGCAGCGCTCGAGGTAGTCGTCGATCGTCGTGTCCGGATCGTGTCGCTGACGCCGCTGCATCGCCTCGCCGCGCGCGAGCGCGAGCGACGCGTCGGCGAGCACGCGCGACCGCGTCGGGATCGCCCGTCTCGGCGAGCACGGAGAACGCCCGCGCGAAGAGGTAGTCGCCCGCCGCCTTGGCGGCCTCCTCGCCGTGCTCGCTCCACGCCGCCGCGCGGCCGCGCCGCACCGCTGCGCCGTCGATCAGGTCGTCGTGGACGAGCGTCGCCATGTGCACGAGCTCGACCGCGACCCCGGCCGCGAGCGGTGGCGCCGCAGCCGGCGACGACGAGAGGAACGCGAGCGCCGGACGCAGCCGCTTCCCGCCGGCAGCGAGCGCGCTCGCGCCGACCTCGGCGACGAGGCCCGGGTAGCGCGCGACGGCGCGCTCGAGCTCCGCCTCGACCTCGCGAGGTACTCGTCGAGGCCCGGCGCCGCGCGCACGACCTCGAGCGCGGTCATGGGCTCGTCCCCACGTGGAGCGCGACGATCCCACCGCCGAGGAGCCGGTAGTGCACGTCCTCGAAGCCGGCGCGCTCGAAGAGCGCCGAGAGATCGTCGGGGCCGGGAAGCGACGGACGCTCGCAGGGAGGTACGTGTACGCCTCGCCGCCCGGGAGCACGCGGCCTGCGAACGGCACGAGCACGTCGAACCAGAGCCGGAAGAAGGGCCTCAGGATGCCGCGCGGCCGCGTGATCTCGAGCACCGCGAGCTTCCCGCCGGGACGCAGCACGCGCGCGAGCTCGCGCAGGCCGCCCTCGAGATCGGCGAGATTGCGCACGCCGAAGCCGACCGTCGCCGCGTCGAACTCGCCGTCGGCGAACGGGAGCGCGAGCGCGTCGCCCTGGACCCACTCGATCGCGCCGGACTTCTTCCGCGCGCGCTCGAGCATCCTCTCGGAGAAGTCGAGCCCGACGACGCGCCCGCCACGCCGCTCGGCCTCGACGGCGAGATCGCCCGTACCGCAGCACGCATCGAGCACGCGGTCGCCCGGCCAGACGACCTCGCTCACGGCGAGCTCTCCGCCAGCGCTGGTCGAGCCCGGCCGTCATCACACGGTTCATCACGTCGTAGACCGGCGCGATGCGATCGAACATGCCGCGCACCGAGTCGGGCGCGAGCGTTCCGGACTCGTAGCGTCATGCGGAGTCGCCCCAGCGCGTGACGAGCGCGTTGTCGATCCCGATCTGGTCGAGGCAGCGCGCGACGACGAAGTCGACGAGGTCGTCGATCGTCTCGGCGCCGTGGTAGAAGCCCGGCGCCGCGAAGAGGATGACGGCGCCCGCCTCGTTCAGCGTCGCGAGCCCGCGCAGATGGATCGACGAGAGCGGCGTCTCGCGCGGCATGAGCACGAGCTTCCGCCGCTCCTTGAGCGCGACGGACGCGGCGCGGTGGATGAGGTTCTGCATCGCGCCCGAGGCGAGCGTCCCGACGGTCGCCATCGAGCACGGGCAGATCGACGTACGCGTCGACCCGCGCCGAACCGCTCGCGTACGGGCTGCGGAAGTCGTTCTCGCCGTAGACCGTCACCTGCGCGGCGGCGCCGCCGACGAAGCGCTCGAGCACCTCCTCGCGCGCGAGCGACGGATCCTTGTAGAGCTCGGTCGCGAGCACCTCGACCCCCGAGCGCGACGCGCAGAGGCCGATCTCGCAGTCGACCGCGGCGAGCGCGCGCAGCAGCCGTTCCGCGTAGGGAGCGCCGGACGCGCCGGTCACGCCGAGGAAGACGCGCACGGCGCGAAGGCTACGCGCCGGCGCAGCGCGGCCGCGAAGCGGACGGCCTTCAGAGATCTCGCGCACCCTACGGTCGTCTGGGCCCTTGGACGCGGCGAGGAACGCGCCGAGCGCGTCGAGGTTCTCCTCGCCCGAGGTACGCGTACGAGCCCATCACGGTGTTCCCGAACGCGGCCGGGTTCGTCAGGTACTGGACGAAGTACGCGGCGTCGTTCGTCGCGCCGATCGACGAGAGATCGGGCGCACCGAGGTTTCCGCCTCCCTGGCCGAGGTACGTGTGGCAGTTCAGGCAGCCCGACTGCGCGAAGAGCGTCGCGCCCTTCTCGGCCTCCTCGTTGCCCACGAAGCCCTGCTCCTCGGCCCACGTCGGGACGAGCAGCACGAGCTCCGAGCCGAGCGCCTCCTTCGCCGTCGCGCCCTTCCACGTCAGCACGGCCATCGACAGGATCGTGAGGACGGCTGCGACCATCGCGACCGGGCGATGCGTCGGCCGGCGCTCGCGGCGCCGGTCGTAGAACGGCAGACCGATGAGCAGGATGAGGCAGATCGTCGGAATGCCGACCGTCGCGATGAAGACCGTCTCCGGCCACTTGAAGATCCGGAGGAGGTAGAAGAGGAAGTAGAAGTACCAGTCGGGCCGCGGGATGAAGTTCGTCGTCCCCGGATCGGCCGGCTCCGTGTACCAGGGGCCGAGGATCCCGGACTTCACGCCGTCCGCGCTGTAGTACCAGATCGCCGCGAGCGCGACGATCACGCACACGACGACGAGCGACATCACCGTGTCGTGGAAGATCGCGCGCGGGAAGAACGGCTTCCCTTCCTTCTTGACGTCGTCCTTGTAGCGGGCGAAGTCCTCGCGGTTCAGCTCGCCGAGGTCGCGGGCCATCAGTCGCCGCCCCCGCTCCCGCGCACGAGCCCGGCGCGCGCACCCGTCGGCTGCGTCGGCGGCCGCTCACGACCGGCGGCCTCGCCCGACCACGGCGGCGACGATGACGCCGAGCCGCGTCACGAGGTAGATGTGGATCGCCGATCAGCGGGATGAGCGAGCCCGGTATCAGCAGCATGTGCATGGCGTAGAACTTCGGCAGCGTCTCCGTGCCGATCTCCGGGCCGCCCGCGAGGAACTGCGCGAGCCACGGGCCGGCGAACGGCGCCGTCCCGTTCAGGTTGATGCCGACCGCCGACGCCCAGTACGCCGTCTGGTCCCACGGCAGCAGGTAGCCCGTGAAGCCCATGAGCATCCCGGTCGCGAGGATCAGCACGCCGGTGATCCACGTGAGCTCGCGCGGGTACTTGTAGGCGCCGAACAGGAACACGCGGCCCATGTGCAGGAAGAGCAGGATGATGAAGACGCTCGCGCCCCAGCGGTGCATGCCGCGAACGAGCCAGCCGAGCGTGAGCTCGTTCGTGATCGACTCGATCGTCGAGTACGCGACCGGCTTGCCGGTCACGGGATCGATCGAGGCCGACGGCTCGTAGTACATCGCGAGGATCCCGCCGGTCAGCGTCTGCACGATGAACGCGGTCAGCGCAGCCGAGCCGAGCGTCTGCAGCCAGCTGACGTCGCGCGGCACGTTCCGGAAGAGGAACCACTTCGTGCCGCGCACGGCGGCCGTGCGCTCGTCGACCCAGTCGAGCGGCGCGAGCACCGCCATGTCGACCATCTGCTGCCGCTTCGACTTGGCCGCCATCGAGCTAGCCCGTCACCTGGCTCGGCACGATCGGATAGAGCCACGCCTCGACGCCGTCGACGTGCGTGCCCGGAACCGACCACGGATAGCGCGAGATCGTGGCGTTGGCGCCGGTTCCGGAGACGTTGCCGACCGCATAGAGCTCGCCCGAGGATCGAGGCGGCCGTTCTTGATCGAGAACGTCGTAGCGGTCGAGCGAGCGGACGGGCGGGCCTGCCCTGCGGTTGCCCTCGGCGTCGTACAGACCGCCGTGGCACGGGCAACCGAACGACTGCGCGAGCACGGGCCGGAGCTCGACGCCGTTCGACCTTCTTCGCTCGCCTCCTCGTCGATCGGCCCGTTCGGCTGCACCGGGCAGCCGAGATGGACGCAGCGGCTGTAGAGGATCGTGAAGCTCGGCTCAGTCGCCCGTTGTCCGGTTCTCGACAGGCCGTTGTTCCGGACGAACGACGTCCGCCGGACTGACCTCGCCGGCATTCGGGTTCGCGAGGAACGACGCGATGACGTACGTCGCCCTCCGGGAAGTTCTCGATCGGCCCGAGGTCGGCCTCGTCTCCTCGAGGTTCGTGAACGACGGGAGCACCGTGAAGCCGAGCACCGGGAGCGTGACGACGCGCCGATCGCCGCGCCGAGGCCGATCGTCGATCGCCTCGAGGAAGCGCGAGCGCGTGTACGCGGGGAGCGGCTCCGCGCGCCGCGGCAGCCGCGGTCGGCGAGCAGGCCGTCGGCGTCGTCCGCGACCGCGCGCGTCTCCGGCTCGATCGTGCGGCACGTCGTCGCGAACGTCGCGCGTGACGTCGCGCGCCCAGAGGATCCCGAACACGACCGCGAGGACGGCGCCGATCGCGGCGACGATCCAGCTGATGACGAGCCCGAGGAGCAGACACGCGACCCCGATCGCGAAGCGATCGGCCAGAGGCTCGGGCCAGGTGCGTGCGGGGTGTCGTGGCTCGTGTCGCTCAACTCGACGCCTTGCCGTGGATTCAATCGCCCTGCGGTCCCGCATGTCAACGACGTGCCGTCTGTCGCGACGCGAGGATTCTGCACTTTGCGAAGGACGCGTGTCATGACAACGCGTCGAGCCCGTACTCGGCCCAGCGCCGCGTGACGAGCTCGCGGATCTCGTCCGACATGACGATCTCCTCCGGCCACGGCCGCGCGTCCTCCTCCGGGAAGCTTGTGGGTCGCGTCGATGCCGAGCTTGCCGCCGTAGAACTGCCGCCCGGGCGCGTGGTCGAGGTGGTCGAGCGGCCCCTCGGTGATCAGGACGTCGCGCTTCGGGTCGACGTTCGCGGTCACGCGGAAGAAGACGTCCGCGTAGTCGTGCACGTCCACGTGCTCGTCGACGACGACGATCGACTTCGAGAGCGAGAGCATCCCGAGCCCCCAGAGCGCGTGCATGACCTTCTGCGCGTGGCCGGGGAACGTCTTGCGGATCGAGACGATCACGCAGTTGTGGAACGCGCCCGCGACCGGCAGGTCGTAGTCGACGATCTCGGGCAGCGTCATGCGCACGGCCGGCAGGAAGATCCGCTCGGTCGCCTTGCCGAGCCACGCGTCCTCGGCCGGCGGCTTGCCGACGACGATCGACGCGTAGATCGCGTCGCGCCGCATCGTCATCGCGGAGATCCGGAAGATCGGGAACGGCTCGGCGTGCGAGTAGTAGCCCGTGTGGTCGCCGAACGGGCCCTCGATGCCGACGTCGTCCTTCGCCACCCAGCCCTCGAGGACGATCTCGGCGTTCGCGGGCACCTCGAGCGGGACCGTCTTGCAGCGGACGAGCTCGACCGGCTCGCCGCGCAGGAACCCGGCGAGCATGAGCTCGTCGAGGTGCTTCGGGAGCGGCGCGCTCGCCGAGTACGCCGTCACCGGGTCGAGCCCGATCGCGACCGCGACCGGGATGCGGCCGTCCTCGGCGGCGAGGAGATCGGCGCGGCCGTCCTTGTGCATCTGCCAGTGCATGAACGTCGACGAGCGGTCGATCACCTGCATCCGGTACATGCCGACGTTGCGCGTACCCGTCTTCGGGATCCTGCGTGATGACCGCCGGGAGCGTGATGAACGGCGCGGGTCGCCCGGCCAGCAGCGCTGGATCGGGAGCCGCGTGAGATCGACGTCGGCGCCCTCGAAGAAGAGCTCCTGGCACGGCCCCTTGCGAGACCATCTTCGGTCGCGAGTCGGCGACCGACTTGAGCTTGAGAAGCCCCTTCACCTTCTCGCGGATGCCCTCCGGCGGCTGCATGTCGAGGATGTCGCCGAGCTTGGCGGCCGCGTCGTCGAGCGACTCGACGCCGAGACGCGAGGCACATGCGCCGCTCGCTGCCGAACTGGTTGATGAGGAGCGGGTGCTGCGAGCCCTTCGGATTCTCGAAGAGGAGCGCCGGCCCGCCCGACTTGACGACGCGGTCGATGATCTCGGTGATCTCGAGGTCGGGGTCGGCCTCGGCCGGATGCGCCGCAGCTCGCCCTCGCGCTCGAGGAGCGCGATCCACTCGCGGAGGTCTCGCGGCGGCGTGGCCAAGGCGCGAGTCAGTCTATGGACGCGAGGCCGTACTCCACTGCGTCGTCGAACGTCATCCCCAGGCCCTCTTCGTACCACTGGCCAACGGCAGGTCTTCGACCGGAGGGTCGCATCCATGATCGCGGACTTCTGCCGGGAGCGGCCCGAGTCATGCGGCGCGGTGTCGTGCGGTGCTAGTGCTTCTTGCGGAGGCGCGCGAGAAGATCGCCGCCGACGGCGACCGCGACGAAGATCAGCCCCACGACGAGCATCGAGAGCACAACGTCGCGACCCTCCTCCGCTGCGGACTTCTCGGCGAGGAGGTAGAGGAACGCGGCCAGCATCGCGGCGATGCTACCCCACGAACCGGGCATGTGCAGCCAGGGCAGCATCGACGGCGGCGCGGCCCGCCGCGGCCCGGGCGGCGGCCTCGAGCAGGCTCGTGTTGCCATCGTCCCTGAGCGCCGAGCGCGGCAGCTCGAGCGCGCCCGTACCGAGCAGAGCGGCCGTCGCCGCCCAGGCGAGGCCGTCGCCGTCACGCCCGTCCGCTCGTGCCTGCGCGCATAGTGAGATCAGCTCTGCGAGGTCGGCGACCGCCGCGACATCATCCGTCTCCGCGATCCGCACGAGCCCGTGTGCGTACAGGTAATCGCCGAGCAGCAGCGCCGTGTCGCGATCGGCGGGGGCGAAGAGCCGTGGCCGGCCGTAGTGCACGAGGTAGCCCTCGTAGATCGTCTCCAGCCCGGGCCCGTGCTCGGGCGGAGCAAGTGTCGAGAACACCGCCTCGCGCTCCTGCTCCGCATCAGGACGGACAGCGCGACGCCAGAGCTCGCTCTCCGCCGCGGCCGCGGCCGTGATCGCGTCCCACACGTCGGCAGACGCTACCGCGATCCGCTTGCCGCCTTCGGCGGCTCGAGCTCCACTTCGACGGGTACCTGCTGCCCTTCCTCGTCCCAGCTCTCGAGGCGCACGCGCTCGCGAAAGAACTCCCAGATCGCCCGCCCGCCGGCCATCGTCGGCAGCGCGACGAGGACGCCCGCGATGCCGTACAGCTCGCCGCCTGCGAGAAGCCCGAAGATGACGAGGAGCGGGTGCAGCCGCAGCGCCCCGGCCATCACGTTCGGGACGACGATGTGGCCTTCCACCTGGTAGATGAAGAGGAAGAGGACGCCGACCCACACCACACCCCACGGCGGATCTGCGAACAGCGCGAAGATCGCAGGCGGAACCGCCGAGAGCCAGGGCCCGATGTACGGGATCACCTCGATGAACGCGGTCCACAGGCCGAAGAGCAGCGCGTACTCCTGCGCGCCCTCGACGAGACCCGTGACGCCGAGGATGTACATGCCGACGCCCGCACTCGTGCCGATGACCGTCGAGAGGATCGCCTGCCCTTTCAAGTAGCCCCAGAGCGCCCCCTCGATCCTCTGCGTGAGAGGCGGCCCGCCATGCGGCGGGAACCGCGAGTCGATCGCGCGTTCGAGACGCTGCATGTCGAGGAGCATGTAGACCGAGATGACGACGACCAGGACGAACGAGAAGAGCAGCAGGACGACCGAGAAGGCGGCGCCTCGAGCGAACTCGAACGCGTTCTGGGCGTAGCCGGAGACCTCACCGGCGCTCAGCCCGCTGATCCAGTCGTTCACCTGCTTCCGGACCTGGATGCGCTCGAGCCCGTGGTCGTCGAGCCACGTCTGCAGGTTGTCGATGTCGAGCTCGGCATCGGTCTGGCCGGTCGCGTTCTCTTCGGTCACGTAGGCGTCGGCCCGGTCGGCCGCGCTGCGGGCCTGGTCGTACGCGACGAACCCGATTGCCACAAGGATCGCCACGGCCGTCGCGACGAAGATCGTGAAGACGATGAAGACCGAGATCGAGCGCGGCATCCTCAGCCGGTTGAGGTCGCGCACGAGCGGGTTGAGCGTGAACGCGATGACCGCGGCCGTGAGGAACAGGAAGAGCACGTGCCCGAGCGTCGACGCGAGCATGAACGCGAAGACGAGCGCGACGGGCAAGACGACGAGTTGGATCCAGCGCGGGATCTGAATCGTCGGGCCGGAGCCGGCCATGCGTCGGATCGTACAGTGACCCGTGGAGTGCACCCGTCCGAGGCCTTGCTACGGTCCGGACATGGCCACCGCCACGCCTCGCTCACGACATGGTGCGCGACTTCGCGCCGACCGACGCCGAGCGCAGGCTCGCGCCCGTCGCGTCGCGGTCGCGGTGGTCATCGTGGTTCTCGCCGCCGTCACGCTCGCGCTGACGGCGTTCGACGACAACGGCGGAACGCCCGCCGTGAGTAGGCCGGCTCCGCTCCCCGTGACCTCGGCCCCGCCGGACGCGCATGTGCTCGCGACCATCGGCAACCTGCGGGTGCAGTCGCCGGTCGCAGAGGGCGGTGTCACCGCGATCGGCTTCCACGGGAGCGAAGAGGGTGCGCTCGTCTTGAAGCCCGTCGGCCCGCAGGTCAACGAGGGGCTCCTCGCGCGGCTGTGGCGCCGGATCACGGGCGCGACTCGAAGCGGGCTCGCCTGGTACCAGCTCTCCGGAGGTGCGCTCCGCACGCTCGACGTCGGCGCCGTGGCCGGAACGGACGTGTACTCGCCGATCGACGGGACCGTCGTGGCGATCCGCGACCAGGTGGTATCGGGTCGAACCGTCGGCGCGGAGATCGAGCTGCGTCCGTCGTCCGCGCCTTCTCTCGTCGTCTCGATCCAGAACGTGCGACCCGATCCTGCTTTGACCGTGGGAGCCAACGTGGCTGCGGGGTCGTCCAAGCTCGGCACTGTGACCGACATCAGCCGCTTCGAGCGACAGGCGCTCGAGCGCTATGCGACCGACGACGGGAACAACGTCGCGATCCAGGTCTATCCGTCGGCTTCACTCGGCCTTCCCTAGAGGCTTGATGTGAAATTGGCGCGAGGTCGGGGACGGTCACGACCAAGGCGGGCGACGACGGCGCGACTCGTGCAGGCTTGAAGCCTGTGCGAGGCGCGACGGTGACGATCCGGCGTAGTGTCGTGGCCGCCATCCGGCCCGTGTGAATTTCACATCACGCCTCTTAGCCACAACGGGTGCTTCGCACCCTGATCCCCATTAAGCTCCCGCAGCTTTGCGAATCCTGTTCATCGCCGACGTGGTGGGCGCTCCCGGAAGACGCGCGCTCCAGGAGCGTTTGGGCGCGCTGCGCGCGGAGCTCGCGATCGACGCCTGCATCGTCAACGGTGAGAACGCCGCCGACGGAATCGGGATCACGCCGCGCCTCGCCGACCAGATCCTCGGGCTCGGCGTCGATGCGATCACGCTCGGCAACCACGCTTTCCGGCGCACCGAGATCAGCGAGTACCTCGAGTCCACGGATCGCGTTATCCGTCCCGCAAACCTCTCGCAGCACACGCCCGGTCGTGGGATGACCGTCGTGTCGACCTCGAACGGGACGTCGGTAGCGGTGATCAACGTGCTCGGCTCGCTGTTCCTCCACCCCGCGACGTCCATGTTCGAGGTGATCGACGGGCTCGTCGAGGAGGCCCGGCGCGCAACGCCCGTCGTCCTCGTCGACGTCCACGCCGAGGCCACGAGCGAGAAGGCGGCGATGGCTCGTTGGCTCGACGGCCGCGTGACCGCCGTGGTCGGAACGCACACCCACGTCCAGACCTCCGACGCGACGGTGCTCCCCAAGGGCACGGCGTTCATCACGGACGCCGGCATGACGGGCCCGCACGACTCGGTCATCGGCGTCGAGTCCGATCTGGCGATCAGGCGGATGCGAACGGGTCTGCCGGTTCGATTCGAGACCGCTCAGGGCGGCGTTCGCATCGAAGGAGCGGTCGTCGAGTGTGACGCCGGCACGGGCAAGGCGTCGTCGATCGAGGCGATCCGGGTCTCTCTCTCCTGAGGCTCCGGCTCTGGGAGGAGCAGCCACAGGAACACGAACGGCACGACCCACGGGAGATAGAGATAGAACCAGTGGGTCAGCGTGAGCTGGGACGCGATGAGGACCGCGGCCGTCAGCGCAGCCAGCTCGAGGGGCCCTTTCCTCCGCGGCACGACGCAGAGCACCGCGGCGAGCGCGACGGCGAACACGACCACGACCGGCTGAAGGAAGCCGAGATCGGGGATACCCCGGGCGTGGTACTGACCCCAGCCCCAGATCGAGAACGGCGAGTCGCGGCCCGCCTGGAAGCCGATCGTCCTGCTCCAGAAGGTCCGCGCCGCTTCCCAGAGTGAGTGTTCGAGCAAGAGGATCGCGAAGGCGAGAACGGTCGCTGCTGCGAAAGCCGCCGCGAACCGGAGCACGCGCCGAAGCTCGAACGACGGATACGTCGCCCAGAGCGGCGCGGCGAGGAGGGCGCCGAACTTCGTCCAGCCTGCGAGCGCGACCGACGCGCCCCGCGCCCACTCCGACGTGACGAGGGCGAACCCGAGCAGGAGGAAGAGGGGCATGATCGCGTCGTTCGTGTTCGAGTCGAGCATGTAGGCGGTGAAGGGGTATGCCGTCCACGCGAACGCGAGGAGCACCGCGAGGCGGGTGCCACCGAACCTCAAGCCGACGAGCACGAGCGCCAGGATCGCGAGCAGGTCGAACGCGATCGATGTGGCATGGGCGGCGGGGAGCCTGTCCCACTTCCCCGACCAGCCGAAGACCGCAGTCGCGGGTACGTAGGCGAGATACGAGACCGGGCCGTACGTGTCCCCTCGCTCGATACCCGCCTCGCAGCGCCCGTTCGTCTGGATGCGGTCACGCACCTGCCCGTCCGTATCCTCGGGCCCGCACGGCTTCAGCTCGCCTCGTCTCGGCATGTTCCCGTAGGGCGCCTGGCCGTCCAGGATGCGGCTCGCGCCGACGACGCCGGCCAGGCCGACGTCGATGACGCCGTGCGGCGACTCGACGTTCAGGCCGATGCGGAAGCCGAGCAGGAACACGGCGACGACCGCGAGCACCCATGTCGGCCAGATCGACCCGAGCGCCGCCACGCGCCGGCCGAACCCGATCCACAAGCCGCGTGCGAGCAGGTACGCGAGGAACGGATAGACGAGCGGGACGCTCCGGAAGATCTCGCCGCGATTGAAGAACACAAGCGAGACGCTGAAGCCGAGCAGCGCCAGCAGGTCGAGGTTCCGCGTAGACAGCGGACGACGAAGATCCGCGAGGCCGAGCAGGAACACGATGCAGAACCCGAGCCAGACGTACGGCTCGAGCAGCGTCTTCCCGCCGAACGCGCCCGGACGCCCTCGTGCCATCTGCCAGGCCACCTGTGGGCCGGTCCTCGCATCGAGGACGCTGCCGGTCGCGTCCTGGACCACGGCCTGGGCGATCTGCCCGGCTTCACCGGACCAGACCTTCACAACCCAGGTCCGCGTGTCCTCGCGATAGTCGGCTGCGGTGTCCGGATCGGGTGGGTAGCGGTCGAGCCAGCGCTCGATCTTCGGGTTCCCGAGCGCGAGCTCGATCGCCTCGTCGTCGGTCAGGCGCGCAAGGGCCTCAGGGTTCGACTGGGCGGCGCCGGACGTGGGGAAGGCGAGCAGGAGTGCCGCGAGCGCGGCCGCTGGGATCAGCTTCGAGGTCCGAACGACCAGAGCTTATTTCCGATGAAGTTCACCGGAGTGACCAGCACGATCGCGATGGCCTGTGAGACGAACTCGCCGAGGCCGAGAGTGACGAGCAGGTGGAGGACGCCGAGGTTCGCCAGCAACGCGACCGTCGAGACGATGAGGAAGCGCATTCCCTGGTACGCGACGTCACCGCGCTGCGAGCGGAACGTCCACAGACGGTTCCATGTGTAGTTGCTGGTGACCGCCACGAGGAACGACCCGACCGCTGCCGAGATGTAGTGCAGCTCGGCCGCGTCGAGCAGCACCGCGTACACGGCGAGATTCACGGCGTAGCCGCTCGCGCCGACGACGCAGAACTTCAGAAGCTGCTCCCAGTTCTTGCGCTTGCGCAGGCCGGCGCGCACGCGCGCAGGCGTGAATCCCGTCTCGACCCGGGCGGACGTGGACTCCACGGTCATCGCAGGGTAGTTACTAACGACGTCACCTACGCCCCCCATACGATCAGTCGGCACCGAACCCTTCGTCACCGACGAGTGGGACGAAGCGACACGGGATCGACGTGCGCTCTCTCGGCCCCTCGCTCGTCCGCACGACGAGCACGAGCTCCTGACCCCAACGCGTGCCGCGTGGGAGGACGAGCCGGCCCCCTTCGGCGAGCTGCTCGTACAGCGCCGGCGGGACGGTCGGTGCGGCAGCGGCGACGGCGATCGCGTCGAACGGCGCGCGCTCGGGCACGCCCAACGAGCCGTCTCCGACCCGGACCTCGACGCCCTCGTAACCGGCCTCGACGAGTCGCGCCCGCGCGTCCTCTGCCAATTCGGGAATGCGTTCGATGGTGACCACCTCCGACGCGAGCTCGGCGAGCACCGCGGCCTGGTAACCGGAACCCGTGCCCACGTCGAGCACGCGCTCGGATCCCTGCAGGTCGAGCAGCGAGCAGATCGTGGCGACCACGAACGGCTGCGAGATCGTCTGTCGGTGGCCGATCGGCAGTGCGCCGTCGTCGTAGGCGTGGTCGCTCAGGCTCTCTGGCACGAACAGCTCGCGCCGGACACGCGCCATCGCGGCGAGCACCCGCTCGTCGGCGATGCCGCGCCGCCGCAGCTGCCGCTCGACCATCTCCGCGCGCGCTGCCGCCGGATCGGCGGACGCCCTCACTTCGCCAGCGTTCTGAGCCCGGCGAAGCGGGCGGCCTGGCGACCGCGCATGCGTACGGCCAGCACCGGGAGCACGACCGCGAGGAAGTAGCCCGCGACCGGGACGAGCGCGAGGAGGCAGATGACGACGCCGACCGCAGCCATATACGCGCCGACCCCGAACCGCGTCGCGCCACGACGGAGCGCGCCGGTGACTGCGGCGGCGGTGGACAGCGCGCCGATGACCCCTCCCACGGCGCCCGCGACGATCTCCGGCGTCTCTCCCACGAGCAGGCCGATGGCGACTCCGCAGGCCGCTCCCACGATCACGGCCGTACCTATTCCGACGACGTTCGAGCCCAGGATCCCGGTGATCGCCACCGACACGCCGAGCGCGAGCCCGAGGCAGAGGCCGATCGTGTACCAGCTCCCCACGCCGGTCAGTGTAGAGCGGCCTAGCGCGAGTCCTGGATCCGGGCGATGACCTCGAGCCCGAACGCCGCCGCCCTGGCGCCGTCGATCACGCGGTGGTCGAACGTGATCGCGATCGCCCCCATCTGCCGCACGACGACGTCGCCGTCACGGACGACCGGCCGCAACCCGACGCGTCCGATGCTCAGGATCGCAACCTCCGGGTGGTTGACGATCGGCGTCTGGAAGAGCCCTGCGAGCTTTCCCGCGCTCGTGACCGTGAACGTCGAGCCTCGGAGCTCGTCCGCGGCGAGCGATCCCGCGCGCGCCTGCTCGGCGAGCGCCGCGATCTCCACGCCGAGCTCGTCGACGGACTTCTCGTTCGCGCCGCGGACGACCGGAACGACGAGGCCATCGTCGGTCTGCACCGCGACCCCGAGGTCGTAGCGGTCGAGGTACACGATCGCGTCACCCTCGAGGCGCGCGTTCAGCTCGGGAAACTCGACGAGCGCCTCCGCGCAGGCCTTTACGACCGTCGGAAGGAGACGATCGAGCGGAACGTCTCCGAAGTCGCACTCCTCGACCCACGTCACCGCCGGCACCTCGCGGTGGGCGCGTGCCATGTGCTCGGCGATCACGCGACGCACACCGCGCAGCGGCTCGCGCCGCCCTTCGGCCTCCCCCGACCCGGCCGCGGCCGCGCGCACGTCGTCCTCGGTGATCCGCCCGCCCGGCCCCGTGCCGGAGACCGAGGAGAGATCGACCCCGAGCTCCTGCGCGATGCGACGCACGACCGGTGTCGCCTGGACGCGCGGGGCGACCGCGGCGGACGACGACTCGTTCGCGGAACGGCCGTCACCGGCAGGAACCGGCTCGCCGGGAGCACCGATGACGACGAGCTCGGTCCCGACCGGGGCGATCTTGCCTTCCGGAACGAGGATCTTCAACACCGTCCCGCCGTACGGAGAAGGGATCTCGACGGTGGCCTTGTCCGTCTGGATCTCGACGAGCGGATCGTCCTCCGCGATCTCCTGCCCCTCCGCGACGAGCCAGCGCGCGACCTCGCCCTCCGTGAGGCCCTCGCCCAGATCGGGGAGCTTGAAGGCGCTCGCCACTACGCCTGATTCTCGTGAGCCGTGGCGCGTCGCGCACGCCATCGGCTACCACGCGAAACGAGCATCGCAAGCGCGGCGAGCGAGATGAGAAGCGGGGGCGCGACGACTGCGATCGCCGTCGCGTAGTGGACGACCCCACAGTCGCTCGAGCAGGTCGCGAACTCGTTCGCTCCGATGAACTCGGTCGCGATCGCCCCGAACGTCGCGATCCACACGACGAGCGCGGCGGCGAAGAGGACGATTCCGGCGACGCCGAGCCTTCCGCGCATCCAGGCCAGTACCAGCAAACCGCAGCTGAGGGCGAAGAGCACCACGATCGAGACCTCGAGGGCGATGGCGGACATCGCCTCTGATTGTCGTCTACCGGAGGGCGTCGTGCGCGAGACGAGCGTGGACGCCCTGGGCGCCGTTCACCACCTGCGTGACACGTAGGTCGACGACGACGCTCGCCAGCGCGAGCGCCTCGCGCCGCTCGAGCCCGTGCTCGCGACCCATGAGGTCGAGCATGCCGTCGATCGCGACTGCGGCGGCCTCGTCGAGGTCGGGATCGAAGCCGAACGTCAGCCAGGCCTCCGGGGTCCAGGCGGCGGGCCACTCCAGCGGAACGTCGTCGCGAACCGACAGCGTGAGCCGTGCCCGCTCGACCGGTGCCTCGATCGCGAGCTGCGACACCTCGCCGTCCCCCTGCGCGGCGTGGCCGTCGCCGGCCGACAGCAGAGCGCCATCCACGGAGATCGGCAGGTAGAGCCTCGTTCCGGCGACGAGCTCCTTGCAGTCGATGTTGCCGCCGCAAACTCGGGGTGGCGCCGTCGAGTGAACTCCGGACTCGTCCGGCGGCATGCCGATCACGCCGAGAAACGGATGGAGCGAGACCTCTCTGCCCGTCTGGTCCCGGCCGACTCCGGCATCCGCATCGAGCGTCCAATCGAGGATCGCCGTCTCGCCCTCGTGGACGCCGAGCCGTTCGTTGAGCGGCGTGTGCCAGCCGCCCGCGTCCGTGACGCCGCACGGCCCGACGCGAACCTCGTCGATGCTCACCTCGAGCGTCTGGCCGGCACGGGCGCCGCGAACCTCGACCGGACCGATGAGCGCGTGGCCGGCGTCGAGCTCGTCTCCGTCACGCCTGCGCTCCGGGAAGTGCTCGTTCGCCGTGTCGCGCCAACCGGCGTGGAGGCACGCGAAGGCGATCGAGTCGCCCGAATCGACCGTCAGGATCGGCTCGAGATGGCGCGAGAAGTGCCCGTGCAGCGTGCGCCGCTCGAGCGCGATCTCATGGAGCGTCACTAGGCCGCAAGCACACGACGTACTGCGTCGACGACACGCTCGACCGACGGCATGTATGCGTCCTCGATCTGCCAGTACGGATACGGGACGTCGTATCCGGTCACCCGGATCACCGGGCCTTGCAGATCGAAGATCGCCTTCTCCGCGAGCACGGCCGCGACCTCGGCAGCGAACCCGCACACACGCGGCGCCTCCTGGACGACGACGACGCGGCCCGTCCTCGCGACCGACGCGAGCAAGCCGTCCTCGTCGAGCGGCTTCAGAGAGCGGAGGTCGAGAACCTCGCACGACGCCTCGTCCTCGAGCGCCTCGGCAGCCGCCAGAGCGACGTGCATCATCGCTCCGTAGGCAACGATCGTGACGTCGGAGCCGTCGCGTGCAACCCGCGACTGTCCGAGCGGCACGACGTGCTCGCCGTCCGGAACGTCCTCCTTCGCAGCTCGGTAGTGGAGCTTCGGCTCGAGGACGACGACGGGGTCGGGGTCGCGGATCGCGGCCGCGAGCAGCCCCTTCGCATCGGACGGCGTTGCCGGGATCGCGACCTTCACTCCGGGCGTGTGGACGTAGTAGGTCTCGGGCGAGTCGTCGTGCAGCTCCGGCGCCCGGACCCCGCCCCCGTACGGCATGCGGATCGTGAGCGGGAACGACATCTTCCCGCGGGTCCGCCAGCGGTAGCGGCCGACGTGGTTGATGAGCTGGTCGAGCGCCGGATAGCTGAACGCGTCGTACTGCATCTCGACGACCGGCCGCCAGCCCGCCATGCACAGACCCACGGCGGTTCCGAGGATTCCCGCCTCGGCGAGCGGCGTGTCGACACAGCGATCGGCACCGAAGCGCTCCTGCAGGCCCGCCGTCGCGCGGAAGACGCCGCCGAGCTTGCCGACGTCCTCGCCCATGACCAGCACCGACGCGTCGCGCTCCATCTCGACGTGGAGCGCGTCGTTCACCGCCTCGACCAGGAGACGTTCAGCCACCGAGGATCCTCCGCAGGTCGTCCCGCTCTGCGAGCAGCGACGGTGGCGGATCGGCGTACGCGTGCTCGAAGACGAGCGATGGATCCGCCGGCGGCTCGGCCTCGGCCGCCGCGATCCCGGCGCGCATGAGCTCGAGCGCCTCCTCCCTGATCTCGTCGGCCCGGGACTCGGTGAGCACACCCACGCGGGTGAGGTACCGCTCGTAGCGACCGACGCACTCGTTCGCGCGCTCCTCCTCGACGCGCTCGGGGTCGATGTAGAGCGACGGGTCGTCCGCGGTCGCGTGCGGCGCAGCCCGGTACGACACCGCCTCGATGAACGTCGGGCCGTCGCCCGCCCGCGCCCGCAGCACCGCGTCGCGGGTCGCCTCGTACACGGCGAGCACGTCTCCGCCGTCGACCCGCACGCCGGGCATGCCGTACCCGATCGCCTTGTCCGCGAGCGTGGGCGCGGCGGTCTGCTCCGAGAGCGGCGTCGAGATCGCCCACTGGTTGTTGTTGCAGAAGAGGACGACCGGCGCCTTCGTCACGCCGGCGAACGTCATGCCCTCGTGAACGGCGCCCTCGGAGGTCGCGCCATCTCCGAAGAACGCGATCGCGACGCGGTCCTCGCCCTTCAGCCGCGAGCCCCACGCGAAGCCGACCGCGTGAGGGACATGCGTCCCGATCGGGACGCAGATCGACGCGACGTTGTGCTCCTCCGGGTTCCACCAGCCGGCGGGATGGCCCCGCCACCAGCTCAGGATCGTCGAGGCCGACATGCCACGCAGGAGCCCGATCGCGGACTCGCGGTAGCTCGGGAAGATCCAGTCCCGCTCCTCCAGCGCGAAGACACCGCCCGCCTGCATCGCCTCGTGATTCCAGAAGATCGCGTACGTCCCGATCCGTCCCTGCCGGTGGTAGACGACCGACCGCTCGTCGTACGTCCGCAGGAGGACGAGGTCGCGGTAGAGCGCGAGCAGGTCGTCCGCCGACAGGCCGTCGACCTCGCCGTCCGGAATCGTCTCGCCGTCGCCGATGACGCGGCGCAGATCTCCTTCGGCGGGGAGCACGCGGCTCATCGCGGTCGCAGTTTAGATGGGTGATGCCACGATCTCGCGCGTCCGGATGCGCGATCTCGCGCCATCAACCATCGGTCAGACGAGAACCGTCACCGCGTCGCGCTCGGCCTCGTAGACGGCCTCGGTGACGTCGCCCGCATCCTCGCCGTCGACCTGGAGCGGCAGGGGCGCATCACAGCGAACGACGATGCGGTCGAGATCGTGGGCGGAGAGCGCCGTGCCTTTCTTCAACCCGGATCCCTGGACGCCGTGGACCATCATCCGCGGGAGATCGCGCGCGCGCAGGCTGACCGGCGCGAGGTAGGCGAGGCCCTCGTCGAAGCTCGCATCCGGAACGAGATCGAGGGCGAGCGACCCGGAGTACGTGTACGGCGAGCAGTTCGCGACGAGCACGAACGCTGCGCGACCCGCACCCTCGATCTCGAGCTGCTCGTCGAAGCGCGCGTGCCGGTGCCAGAGCGTGGCGGTCGCGACCTTCAGGAACGCGACGTCACCCGGCCTCCTGCCGTCCGGGCTCCGACCGAGCTCGTCGACCTTTCGGACGAGCTCCGCGTCGAAGCCGAGGCCCGCGTTGAATCCGAAGCGGCGTCCGTTCACGCGACCGAGGCCGATCCGTCGCGTGCGTCCTGCACTGAGGCGCTTCGCCGCCTCGACGGGATTACGTGGAAGCCCGAGCGCTCGCGGGAGGACGCTCGTGCCGCCCCCGGGAAGGAACCCGAGCGGAACGTCTCCTTCGAGCCCGTTCAGCACCTCGTTGAACGTGCCGTCGCCGCCGAAGACGTAGATCGCGTCCGCGTCGCCCGACAGCGCGCGCGATCTCCGTCGCCTCGCCCGCGGTGGTCGTGAGCCGCGTCTCCGTGTCCGCCGGGAGCACCGTGCGACCGCCGCGAGCCGGTGCTCGTCGACGCCGCGACGCGAACGGATTGACGATGAGGAGACGCGCTCACGGCGGCGTCGCGTACCCGCGAATCCCGTCGACGAGGATCGCCAGGAAGCGATCCGCGAGCTCGTCCGTGTCGCGGCCCGGCTCGAGCCACGTGTACGCCCAGTTCGCCGCCGAGAGGACGAGCAGCGTCGCCGCTGCCGCGTCGAGGTCGGTGCGCAGGTCACCCGACTCGACGCCCTCGCGGAAGAGCGCGCGCCAGCGCTCCTCGTAGCGGCGGCGCTCGGCGACGATCTCGTCGCGGTACTCGCCCTCGAGGTACCGCCACTCGCGCGTGAAGACGGTCGCGACGTCGAGCTGCTCGGCGACGACGCGGAGGTGGCCGCGCAGCGCCGCTCGCACGCGCTCGACCGCGGGCGCGTCCTCGGGCACCGCGTCGAGCGCCGCGTGGAACGCGCGGGCACCCTCGCGCATCGTCTCGAAGAGGAGCTCCTGCTTCGAGCCGATCAGCGAGTAGAGCGAGCCCTTCTGCACGCCGAGCGCCTGTGCGAGCGCGTCCATCGACGTCCCGTGGAAGCCGCGCTCGGCGAAGAGCCGCGCGGCCTCGCGCGTCAGCTCCTCCCGTCTCGTAGCCATTACACTCGATGCTAACGACCGTTCGGTAGGGAGGCCACCAGGTGGACACGCGCACGCAGGAGTTCCTCGAGTACGTCCAGTCGGGCGGGCAGGTCGAGACGACCGACTGGATGCCCGACGAGTACCGCGCACGGCTCGTCAAGTTCATCGAGATGCACGGCAACTCGGAGCTCATGGGCGTCCTGCCCGAGCGCGACTGGATCCTCCGCGCGCCGACGCTGCAGCGGAAGCTCGCGCTCACGGCGAAGATCCAGGACGAGGTCGGGCACGCGCAGCTCATCTACCGCGTCGTCGAGGACCTCGGCAAGCCGCGCAGCGCCTGCCTCGACGACCTCGTCTCGGGCAAGTCGAAGTTCCACAACGTCTTCCACTACCCGACGCGCACGTGGGGCGACGTCGGCGTCATCGCCTGGCTCGTCGACGCGGCCGCGATCGTCTCGCAGAAGGCGCTCCTCAAGTGCTCGTACGCGCCGTACGCGCGGATCATGAAGAAGATCTGCTGGGAGGAGTCGTTCCACATCCTCCACGGCCGCGACGTCATCCTCGCGCATGGTCACCGGCACCGACGAGCAGTTCGGGCTCGTGCAGGAGGCGCTCGACCGCTGGTGGGAGCCGCTCATGCACTTCCACGGCAACCCGATCCCGCGCCGACGAGGACCCGATGGTCGTCTGGCGGATCAAGAGCCAGGCGAACGAGGAGGCGCGCCAGCAGTTCCTCGACGGCTACGTCCCGCAGATCCGCGAGCTCGGCCTCACGATCCCGGATCCCGCGCTGCGCAAGGACGAGGAGACGGGCACGTGGCTCTACACCGAGCCCGACTGGGAGAAGCTCCGCGCCGTCGTCACCGGGCACGGGCCGGCGTCGGCCGAGCGGCTCGCGTTCCGGCGGCTCTCGCGCGAGGACGTCGCCTGGGTCGAGCGGGTGGTGCTCGCGGAGGCCGCGTAGTGATCTTCGAAGTCTTCCGGCAGGAGCGGAAAGGGCAGCCGTTCCAGCACGCAGGGCTCGGTCGTCGCGCCGAACGAGGCAGTTCGCGGAGATCTACGCGCGCGAGCAGTACGCGCGGCGACAGGAGTCGGTCGCGCTCTGGCTCGTCCCGCGCGATGCGCTGCACGAGATCGACGAGTTCCCCGACGAGTTCGAGATGAAGTACCGGCGCGTCGACGGCTACTCGATCAAGGCGCGCCTGCGCGAGGCGCGCGAGCGCGCCGGCACGCTCGACATGGCGCCGGGAGCGGCGAGTGAGTGACGCGCACCGACCTCCTCCTGTCGCTCGCCGACGACGAGCTCATCCTCGGCTGGCGCAACTCGGAGTGGACGGGCATCGCGCCGTTCCTCGAGGAGGACGTCGCGTTCTCGTCGATCGCGCAGAACGAGATCGGCCACGCGCGCGCGCTCTACGAGCTCGCCGCCGCCGAGCTCGGCACGACCGCGGACGAGCTCGCGTTCGACCGCAAGCCCGAGGAGTACCGCTCGGCGCCGCTCGTCGAGCTGCGCCGGCTCGAGTGGGCGCGCACGATCGCGCGGCACTGGCTCTACGAGACCGCCGACGAGATCCGGCTCGCCGCGCTCAAGGCATCCGACGACCCGGAGATCGCGGGCCTCGCCGCGAAGATGGATCGCGAGGAGGCGTACCACCGGATGCACGCCGAGATGTGGGTCGACCGCCTGCTCGCGACCGACGAGGGCCGCGAGCGCCTGAACGAGGCGGTCGACGAGCTCTGGCCGTACGCGCTCGGCGTCCTCGACGACGAGCTCCGCCCGGAGCTGCGAGCGCGCGTCGAGGAACGACTCGGCCGAGCGCTGCCGGACGTCGAGGCCGTGCCGCGCGGCGTCCACGAGGCCGAGCTCGCCGAGCTCTGGGAGGAGATGACGATGGTCCGGCGCTCGGCGCCACCCGGCTCGCAGTGGTGACCGCCGACGAGGTCTGGGACGGCGCTCGCCGAGATCCCCGATCCGGAGATCCCGGTCATCTCGCTCGTCGACCTCGGCGTCGTGAAGAACGTCGACGTCGACGAACGGGACGGTGCGGCGTCGACTTCACGCCGACGTTCATGGGCTGCCCGGCGCTCGACGCGATGCGGCGCGCGATGGAGGCGAAGATCGCGCGAGCTCGGCGCCGACGCCCGACGATCCGCGTCCGGCTCGACGACTCGTGGTCGACCGACGACATCACAGCCGAGGGGCGCGAGAAGCTTCGCGCGGCCGGCTTCGCGCCGCCCACCCCGAGGCCGGCCGAACGGCTCGAGCTCGTGCAGCTCCAGCGCGGCTTCCGCTGCCCGTACTGCGGCTCGACGGAGACGAGGCTCGAGAACCTCTTCGGCCCGACGCCGTGCCGCTCGATCCGCTACTGCGAGGACTGCCGCCAGCCGTTCGAGCAGTTCAAGACGATCTGACGTGCTTCGTTACGGACGCTAGACAGCGCCGCAGGCCGGGTGATATATCAGCGGCGCGCGCATGACGGAGACGGCCGAGACTGCTCCCGCAGCAACGAAGCACCGCGATCGATCACTCGAGCCACGCCCGCGATCCGCGCGGAGGGTGTCTGGAAGGTCTTCGGGCCGCACCCGGAACGGCTCGTCGGCTCGCCGGACGCCGACCTCCCGCGCGCCGAGCTGCGCGAGAAGACAGGCTGCGTCGTCGCCGTCAAGGACGTATCGCTCGAGGTCTGGCCGGGCGAGGTCTTCGTCGTCATGGGGCTCTCCGGCTCGGGCAAGTCGACGCTCGTGCGCACGCTGATCCGGCTCATCGAGCCGACGGCCGGGAAGATCGAGATCGCCGGGCACGACGTGATGAGCGCCGATCGCAACGAGCTCCGCGAGCTGCGGCGCCACTCCGTCTCGATGGTCTTCCAGCACTTCGGCCTCCTCGCGCACCGGCGCGTGATCGACAACGTCGCCTTCGGCCTCGAGGTGCAGGGCGTCGGCAAGCGCGAGCGCCACGAGCGCGCGCAGGAGGTGCTGTCGCTCGTCGGGCTCGAGGACGTCGCGAACCAGTTCCCGGACCAGCTCTCCGGCGGAATGCAGCAGCGCGTCGGCGTCGCGCGAGCCTTCGCCGCCGAACCCCGAGGTGATGCTCTACGACGAGCCGTTCAGCGCGCTCGATCCGCTGATCCGGCGCGACATGCAGGACGAGGTCATGCGCCTCCAGCAGGAGATCGGCAAGACGACGATGTTCATCACGCACGACCTGCCCGAGGCGCTGCGGCTCGGCGACCGGATCGCGATCATGCGCGACGGCGCGATCGTCCAGCTCGGCACGCCGGAGGAGCTCGTCGGCTCGCCGGCCGACGACTACGTCGAGAACTTCACGCGCGACATCCCGCGGAGCCACGTCCTGACGCTGCGCTGGATCATGCGCGAGCCCGGCCCGGACGATCCGACGGACGGGCCCGAAGCTCGACGTGACGACGACGATGCGGAAGGCGCTGCCCGTGCTCGCCGAGAGCGAGAAGCCCGTCTGCTGCATCGAGGACGGGCAGGATCGTCGGCATCGTCGACCGCGACGCCGTCCTGCATGCGATCGCGGAGGAGGAGGACTAGACGCCGGTGACGACGATCACCGAGGACGTCCGCTCGCGCTCCCAGTCGTCTCGCACGTCCCGTGGTGGCGCGGGAAGATCGTCCAGGTCGGCGGCGATCGTCGCGCGTGATGTGGCTCGCGTACCGCGGCTGGAAGAGCGAGTACCCGTGGCCGAACGACCTCGTCTGGAACGGCGCTGCAGGCGCGGTTCGACGCGATCCAGACCTGGCTCCTCGACCAGCGCCTCGAAGGCGGTGGCGGGCTCCTCTTCGCGATCTTCGACGGCTTCCGGATCTTCGTCGACAACCTCGTCGACGTGGTTCAACGACCTGCTCGTCTGGCTGACCTGGATCGGCACGACCGTCGCCGGGACGCTGCTCGCGCTGGCGCTTCGGCGGCCTGCGCGCGCGGCGCCTGGGCGCTCGCTGCGTTCGCGACCGTTCGCGCTCTCTGGGCTGTGGGTCGAGAGCATGGAGACGCTCGCGCTCATGCTCGCCGCCGTCGGCATGTCGCTCGCTCATCGGCATCCCGCTCGGGATCGCTGGCGGGGCGCTCGGACCGGTTCAACCGCGCGCATCACGCCCGTTCCTCGACGCGGCGCAGATCGTCCCGGCGTTCGCGTACCTGATGCCGGTCGTCCTGTTCTTCTCGATCGGCTACGCCGCGGCCGTCGTCGCGACGATGATCTACGCGATCCCGCCGTGCATCCGCATCACCGCGCTCGGCATCCGCGGCGTTGCCGGTGAACACGGTCGAGGCGGCGGCGTCGATGGGCGCGACGACGCGTCAGATGCTGACGAAGGTGCAGCTCCCGATGTCGCGCCGCATGCTCCTCCTCGGTCTCAACCAGACGATCCTGTTCGCGCTCTCGATGGTCGTCATCGCCGGCCTGATCGGCGGCGGCGGGCTCGGCGCCGTCGTGAACTCGCGGGCTCTTCTCGAACCCGGCGCTGGCGATCCTCGCCGGCATCGTGATCGTGGTCATGGCGATGGCGCTCGACCGGATCACCGAGGCGGTCGCCGATCGCACCGATCCGACGAAGCGCCACCTCGACGCGGCCGCCAAGCGCCGGCTCCGCATCGAGTCGATCGCCGTGACCGTCGCGATCGTGGGAACGGTGGTCGTCGCCAAGGCGATCGGCGTGAGCGGCGAGTATCCCGGAGTCCGCGGGCATCCGGCAGCACGCCGTGACTGCGCAGGACTGGCTGCTCGCGCAGATCCAGAAGGTGCTCGACTACGTGCAGGACCCGACGTCGTTCGTCTTCCACATCACGAGCCCGATCGGCAACTTCATCCTCGAGCACCTGCTCCTGCCGCTCCAGGCGTTCCTCATGGAGGCGCCGTGGTTCACGACGCTCGGCGGGCTCGACGCTCGATCGCGTTCGTCGATCTCAGGGCCTGCGCCCGGCGATCACGACGTTCCTCATGCTCGCGCTGATCGGCTTCATGGGCGTCTGGGCGCTCGCGATGGACACGCTCTCGCAGGTGCTCGTCGCCACGGTGATCGCGGTGATCATCGGCTTCGGCCTCGGCGTCTGGGCGTCGGAGAGCCGGACGGTCTCGCGGATCGTGCGCCCGATCAACGACGTGCTGCAGACCCTGCCGCAGCTCGTCTACATCATCCCGTTCATCTACCTGATGCCCGTCTCGATCGTGCCCGGGATCGTGGCCGGCGTGCTCTACGCCTTCCCCGTCGTCGTCCGGCTCGTCGAGCGCGGCCTGAAGGACGTCGCACCGGAGACGCGTCGAGGCCGCGGGCGCGTTCGGCGCGACGCGCGGGCAGATCCTGCGCAAGGTGAAGATCCCGCTCGCCGGCGACGCGATCATGCTCGGCGTCAACCAGGGGATCATCATGGTGCTCGCCGTCGTCGTGATCGGCGGGCTCGTCGGCTCGGGCGGCCTCGGCTACGAGGTCGCGCAGGGGCTCGTCCGCGGCCAGTTCGGGCAGGGCGTCGATCGCGTCGATCGCCATCCTGGCGCTCGGGATCGCGCTCGACCGCGTCACGCAGGGAGCACGGCAGGCGAGAAAGGAGGACACTCGACGTGAGGTCATCGTCGACGACGTCGACAACAAGGAGGGTCGGATGTCGAATCGTCATCGGGGCCGGAGAGCTCGGCCTCGTCACACTCGCCGTCGCCGCGGCGAGCGGCGCTCGTCGCCGTCGCAGTGGCGTCGGCGGGCGGCACGCGGCAGGCGGCGTGCGGCGACGTGGTCCTGAACGAGAACTCGTGGGTGGGCTCGACGGCGAACGTCTACGTCGTCAAGAACGTCCTCGAGAAGAAGCTCAAGTGCAAGGTCAAGGTGACGAACATCACCGAGAACCAGCCGAGCTTCCAGGCGATGGCCGACGGCAAGATCGACGTCGTGCTCGAGGACTGGGACAACACGCTCGTCCCGTCGAACAAGAAGTACCTCACGAGCAAGGCGGTCGTCCCGGTCGGCGGCAACGGGATCACCGGCGTCATCGGCTGGTACATCCCGCGCTACCTGCTGAAGCAGTACCCGCAGTTCAAGACGTGGAAGGGGCTCAAGGGCAAGGAGAGCGTCTTCAAGACGCCGGAGTCGTCGCCGAACGCGGGGACGTTCCTCGGCGGTGACCCGTCCTACGTCCAGAAGGACCGGGCGCTCATCAAGGAGCTCGGCCTCGACCTGAAGCACGTCGTCTCGGGCGCCGAGCCGGCGCAGGTCGCGCGCTGGACGCAGCTCTACAAGCAGAAGCAAGCCCGTGCTCTTCTACTGGTACGACCCGCAGTACCTGAACGCGGTGTACGACCTCGTCCGCAGTCCAGCTGCCGAAGCGGTTCAAGGGCTGCCTCGACGACGAGAAGGTCGAGGGCAAGCACGCCTGCGAGTACCCGTCGTACGGTCTCGACAAGCTCGTCTCGAGCGAGTTCGCGAAGAGCGGCTCGCCGGCGCTGAAGGTGATCAAGAAGTTCAGCTGGACGTCGGCCGACCAGAACTTCGTCGCGAACCTCATCTCGGGCAAGCACATGGACAAGGACAAGGCGGCGGCGCAGTGGGTCGAAGGCCAACAAGGCCAAGGTCAACGCCTGGCTGAAGTGAGTCGAGCACGCGCGGCGGGGGCGATCTCGCGCCCCCGCCGCTGCCCGTCGCCGATGACCACACCCGCACTCGCCATCCACCAGCCCGAGGCGGCAGACGCACGGTCGCTCTCGGACCAGGCCTACTACCGCATCCGCGAGCTGATCGTCACGCTCGAGCTGCGCACCGGGCTCGCTCGTCTGCGAGCGCGAGCTGATGGAGCGGCTCGGCGCTCGGCCGAACGCCGGTCCGCGAGGCGCTGCGAGCGCTCGCCCGCGAGCGGCTCGTCGAGGTCTATCCGCGGCGCGGGATGTTCGTGTCGGGCGTCGACGTGCGCGACCTCGCCGGCCTCTCCGAGGTGCGGAACACGCTCGAGCCCAGCGCGGCGCGGCTCGCCGCCGAGCGGGCGACCGACGGCCGACCGCGAGCGCGATCGACGCCCTGCTCGAGGAGCTCGAGCTGGTCGGCGACGGCCCGACGAGCGCGCGCTGATCGACCTCGACCAGCGCATCCACCGCCACGTCTACCGACTGCACCCACAACCCGTTCCTCGAGGCGACGCTCAACGAGTACTACGTGCTCACGCTCCGGATCTGGTTCCTCGCGCTCGACCGCGTGCGCGCGGCTCGAGGACGCGGTCCGCGAGCACCGCGAGCTGCTCGAGGCGATCCGCGACGGCGACGCCGACCGCGCCGAGGACGCGATGCGCCGTCACGTCGCGGGCTTCGAGGACGCGATCCGCCGCGTGCTCTGACGCCTTGTATATTCCCGACCCTCGATACTCATATATCAGCAGGAGCCGCCTGAATGAGCACCCTTCCCCGCCAGGCCCGCGCAGTCGTCATCGGCTGCGGCATCGTCGGCAACTCGGTCGCGTACCACCTCACCGACCAGGGCTGGTCGGACGTCGTCCTGCTCGACAAGGGCCCGCTGCCGAACCCGGGCGGCTCGACCGGGCACGCCTCGAACTTCATCTTCCCGGTCGACCACTCGAAGGAGATGACGCAGCTCACGCTCGAGAGCGTGCGCCAGTACAAGGAGATGGGCGTCTTCACCGAGTCGGGCGGCATCGAGGTCGCGCGCACCGAGGAGCGGATGCAGGAGCTCGACGCGTCGCATCGCGTCGGCGAAGTCGTGGGGGATCGAGCCCGTCTCGCTCGTCACGCCGGCCGAGGTGAAGGAGCTCGTCCCGTTCATCGACGAGACGGTGATCCTCGGCGGCTTCTACACGCCGTCGGTCGGCGTCGTCGACTCGCTCCGCGCCGGGACGATCATGCGCGAGCGCGGCCAGGAGTCGGGAAGGCTCACGGTCTTCGCGAACACCGAGGTCGCTCGGGATCGACGTCGAGGGCGGCCGCGTCCGCCGGGTGCGCACGACCGACGGGCGACATCGAGGCCGAGGTCGTCGTCATCGCCTGCGGCGTCTGGAGCCCGAAGCTCGCGCGGATGGCCGGCGCGTCGATCCCGCTCACGCCCGCCGTGCACCAGATGATCGACATCGGCCCGATCGCACTGGTTCGACCGACGCGAAGGGGGACATCGAGTTCCCGATCGTGCGCGACATGGACACGAACATGTACGAGCGCCAGCACGGGACCGGCCTCGAGATCGGCTCGTACGCGCACCGGGCGATCCTGTACGAGCCCGAGGACCTGCCCTCGGTCGAGGAGGCGGCGCTCTCGCCGACCGAGTTCCCGTTCACGCAGGAGGACTTCGACCTGCAGATGGAGCAGGCGCTCGAGCTGATGCCGACGATCGTCGGCGACGAGACCGTCGGCATCAAGTACGCGATCAACGGGATCCTCTCGCTCACGCCCGACGGGATGCCGATCCTCGGCGAGCTGCCCGAGGTGAAGGGCCTGTGGTCGGCGGCGGCCGTCTGGGTCAAGGAGGGCCCCGGCGTCGGCAAGTCGCTCGCCGAGTGGATGGTGCACGGCGAGTCGCACATCGACCTCCACTCCTCCGACGTGGCGCGCTTCTGGGAGCACCAGAAGACCTCGGCGCACGTGAAGGCGCGCACGCGCCGAGGGCTTCAACAAGACCTACGGCATCGTCCACCCGCTCGAGCAGTGGGCCTCGAACCGCGACGTGCGGCTCTCGCCGTACCACGAGCGGGAGCAGGAGCTCGGCGCGGTCTTCTTCGAGGCCGCCGGCTGGGAGCGCCCGCAGTGGTACGAGTCGAACGCGCCGCTGCTCGAGGAGTACGGCGACCGAGTCGGGCCGCCGCGAGGCCGAGTGGGACGCGCGCTGGTGGTCGCCGATCATCAACGCCGAGCACCTCGCGATGCGCGACCGGGCGGGGATCTTCGACCTCTCCGCGTTCGCGATCTTCGACGTGTCCGGGCCCGGGAGCGCTCGACGCCCTGCAGACGCGTCTCGATGCGCCAGGTCGACGTCGCCGTCGGCCGGGTCGTCTACACGCCGTGGCTCTCGCCGAGCGGCGGCTTCAAGTCCGACCTCACGATCATGCGGCTCGGCGACGAGCACTTCCGCGTCGTGACCGGCGGCGCGCACGGCATGGCGGACCACAAGTGGCTCGCCGACCACCTCCCCGCCGACGGCTCCGCGCAGCTCGCCGACCTGACCTCCGCCTGGTCGACGCTCGGCCTCTGGGGGCCGCGCGCGCGGGACATCCTCGCCTCGCTCACGAGCGACGACGTCTCGCACGAGGGCTTCCCGTTCGCGACCGTGCAGGACGATCGAGATCGGGCCGGTGCGC
This sequence comes from uncultured Gaiellaceae bacterium, assembly GCA_963709715.1. Lineage (GTDB taxonomy): Bacteria > Actinomycetota > Thermoleophilia > Gaiellales > Gaiellaceae > GMQP-bins7. The sequence continues at coordinate 555,863 of CAVPXQ010000002.1, read as the reverse complement.
GTGCTCGCGTCGCGCATCTCCTACGTCGGCGACCTCGGCTGGGAGCTGTACGTCCCGATCGAGCAGGGCGCGCGGCTCTGGGACCTCGTCTGGGAGGCGGGCCGAGCGCACGGCGCCGTCCCGTGCGGCATCGGCGTCTACGGCACGACCGGCCGTCTCGAGAAGTGCTACCGCGCCTTCGGCACCGAGCTCGAGAGCGAGTACACCGTCGTCGAGGCCGACATGGCCTGGGGCGAAGGTCAAGGAGCAGGACTTCGTCGGCAAGGAGGCCCACGTCCGTCACCGCGAGGAAGCCCCGGCGGCGATCCTCTGCACGCTCACGCGTCGACGACCACACGTCGGCGTCCGGAGTGGAGCGCTTCCCGATGGGACGCGAGCCGATCCTCACGCCGCGACGGCGAGCCCATCGTCGACGCGAAGGGTCGCCGCTCGTACGTGACGAGCGCAGGCGCCGCGCCCTCGGTCGGCAAGCACGTGCTCATGGCGTACCTGCCGCCGGAAGAAGCCGAGGTCGGGACGCGGCTCGCCGTCGAGTACATGGGCGAGCAGTACCCGGTGACGATCGACGTCGTCGGCTCGGCGCCGATCTTCGACCCCGAGAACACGAGGATCCGCTCGTGAGGATCCTGACGTGCGTCAAGCGCGTCCCGATGACGGGCGGGAAGATCGTCCTCACCGAGGACGCGCAGGCGATCGAGACGAAGCACCTCGGCTTCACGATCAGCCCGCACGAGGAGTGCGGCGTCGAGGAGGCGACGCGTCTGATCGAGGCGTCGGGCGGCGAGTCCGTCGTCCTCACGCTCGGGCCGCCCGAGGCCGAGGAGCAGCTGCGCGACGCGATGGCGCTCGGCGCAGACCGCGCGATCCATCTCCGCAGCGGCCGACGGAGGAGTGGGATCCGCAGGCGACGGCCGGCGCGATCGTCGAGGCGATCCGAGCCGACGAAGCCGCGAACGGCGCGTTCGACCTCGTCTTCTTCGGCAACGAGTCGGCCGACTCGGGCGGCTTCCAGATCGGCATCCGCGTCGCGCACGCGCTCGGGCGCCCGGTCGCGACCGGGCTCAAGGGCGTCACCGTCGACGGCAGGCGCGGTTCGCTGCGAGCAGGAGGTCGCAGGCGGCCGCGACGTGTACGTGCTGCCGCTCCCGGCCGTCGTGACCGTGCTCGAGGGGCTGAACCTGCCGCGCTATCCGTCCGTGCCGGCGAAGCTCCGCGCGCAGCGCAAGCCGCTCGACGCGAGCTCACCGACGCGGCCCGCGTCCACGGCTCGAGAAGCTTCGGCTCGTCGTTCCCGAGAGCCAGGGCAAGGAGGCAGAGATCCTCGGCCACGGGCCCGAAGCGGCGCCTGCCGTCGTCGAGGTGCTGCAGCGGATCGGAGTCGCCTGAATGGTCTTGCTCGTCTACGTCGAGGAGTCGGGCGACCTCACGCAGCAGGCGCTCGCGTTCGCCCGTACCCTCGGCGAGCCGCTCCATGCGTCCTGCGCAGCGGCGAGCCGGTCCCCCTCGCCGGAGTCGTGACGATCCACGTCGCCGAGGGGGACGCGTTCTCGAGCTACGCCCCGGCAGCGATCGCCCGCGCTCTCGTCGAGCTCGTCGAGCGGCTCTCCCCGAGCGCAGTCGTCGCAGCTGGAACACCGCGCGGGAACGAGGTGCTCGCGCACGTCGCCGCGCTCACCGACCTGCCGTTCGCAGCGAACTGCATCGACGTCGACGCCCGGTAGATCCCGCACGGTGACACGCGTGCGCTGGGGAGGCAGCCTCCTCGAGGAGGCGCAGATCCACGCGTCGCCCGTGCTCATGACGGTCCAGCCGCACGCGGTCGCCGCGGAGGCGGCACGGCGGCGAGCCGGCGCCAGTCGAGCGCTTCACGCCCGTCGCTGCAGGAGGCCGACCTGATCGTGCGAGTTCAGCGAACGGGTGGCCGCAGCCACCGGCGGCGTCTCGCTGGCCGACGCGAAGGTCGTCGTCTCGTGCGGTCGCGGTGCGGGATCGCCCGAAGGCTTCGGGATCATCGAGGAGCTCGCGGGGCTGCTCGGCGGCGCCGTCGGCTGCTCTCGCGCCGTGACGATGGCGGGCTGGCGCCCGCACACCGACCAGGTCGGGCCAGACCGGGCACGAAGATCGCGCCGGACGATCTACATCGCGTGCGGGATCTCGGGCGCGACGCAGCACATGGCCGGCTGCAAGGGAGCGAAGGCGATCCTCGCCGTGAACACCGACCCGGAGGCACCGATCCTCGCGAGCGCCGACTACGCGGTCATCGGCGACCTGCACGAGGTCGTGCCGGCGATCTCGGCCGAGCTGAGGAAAGCGGGGGCAGGCTGAGCTCGACGGCGAGCGTCGCCTCCTCGGTCGCGCTCGTCGTCGCGATCGCGGTCGCCGCCTGGGTCTTCGCGCGGCGCGCCACCTTTCTCGCACGGCTGCTGCGGGCGGGCAAGCCCGTGTCGCGCGTCTCCGACCTCTCACTCCAGGTCGGGAACGAGACGACGATCGTGCTCGGCCAGCGCAAGCTCCTGCAGCGGCTCGGCCCCGGGCTCGTGCACGCGTTCATCTTCTGGGGCTTCCTCGTCCTCTTCCCGACGATCTTCATGGCGATCGCGGCGATCGTCGATCGCGAAGAGCCGCTCCCGTCCGGCTCGCCGCTCGGCTGGCTCGAGAGCTCAGGGTTGGTACGCGCTCCTCGTCGACGTCTTCGCGACGCTCGTCCTCGTCGGGGTCCTGGCTGCGTTCGGCATCAGGAAGATCCAGCGGCCGCGCCGGTTCGAAGGGAGTCACCTGCGGCGAGGCCGACCTCATCCTCGCGCTCATCGCAGGCATCGTCACGACCCTGCTCCTCTGGCACGCGACGCTCATCGCGCTCGACCTGAACCCGTGGCCGTCCGACTGGTCACCCGTGTCCGATGCGTTCTCCGGGATCTTCGGGGACGACACCGCCGACGGAGGTGCTCGAGCGCGTCTTCGTGTGGGCGCACGTCCTGATCATCCTCGGGTTCCTCGCGTACCTGCCGCACTCGAAGCACCTGCACATCGCGACCGCGGCGATCAACGTCTTCTTCGGTCGAACACGGGCTCGCGGGGCGGCTCGAGCCGCTCGACTTCGAGTCGGAGGACGAGGCGGCCATGCGCTTCGGTGCCGGCACGGTTGCCGACCTCACGTGGAAGCAGATGCTCGACGCGATGTCGTGCACCGAGTGCGGTCGCTGCCAGGACGCGTGCCCGGCGTTCGCGACCGGGAAGGCCCTCTCCCCGAAGCTCCTGATCATGGGGATCCGCGACCAGCTGTTCGCGGAGGGTGGCACGGTGCTCGCAGGCGGAGACCTGTCGCCGCTCGTGCCGAACGCGGTCACCGACGACGTCGTGTGGGACTGCGTGACGTGCGGCGCCTGCGTCCAGGAGTGCCCGGTCTCGATCGAGCACGTCGACCACATCGTCGACCTACGCCGTAACCTCGTGATGGTCGAGTCGCGGCTTCCGAGCGACACCGAGTCGATGCTCCGCGACGTCGAGCGCGGAGGAAACCCCTGGGGGAAGCCGCAGGTCGAGCGCGCCTCGTGGGCCGAGGGTCTCGACGTCCGGATCCTCGAGCCCGGCGACCGGCCTCCCGCATACCTCTACTGGGTCGGCTGCGCAGCGGCGTTCGACGAGCGCGCGCGCGCCGCTGCGGTCTCGACGGTGAAGCTCATGCAGGCCGCCGGACTCGACGTCGCCATCCTCGGGCCGCGCGAATCGTGCACCGGCGATCCCGCCAGGCGCGCCGGGAACGAGTACGTCTTCCAGTCGTACGCGCAGACGAATGTCGAGACGCTCAACGAGGCCGGCGTGACGAAGATCGTGGCCAGCTGCCCGCATTGCTTCAACACGCTCGCGAACGAGTACCCCGACTTCGGCGGCCGCTACGAGGTCGTCCACCATTCCGAGCTCCTCGCCGACCTCGTGGAGCGAGGGAAGCTGTCACCCGCCCGCGGTAGTACCCCGATCACCTACCACGATTCCTGCTACCTCGCCCGGCACAACGACGTGCTCGACGCGCCGCGCGACATCGTCGCCAGCATCGGCCGACCTCTCGAGATGGCGCGCAGCGGCAAGCGCACCTTCTGTTGCGGCGCGGGCGGTGCGCACATGTGGATGGAGGAGCGCGGCAACCAGATCAACGAGGAGCGCGCACGCGAAGCCGCCGCGACAGGAGCCGAGACACTCGCCGTCGCCTGCCCGTTCTGCACCGTCATGCTCGACGACGGCGTCCGGCAGACCGGGAGCTCGCTACGGGTAGCGGACGTCTCGACGCTCCTCGTCGAAGCGCTCGACTGGGACGCGAGCTAGAGGCCTGAGCGCCCGCGGCGCCGATTCTGCCGGCGCCCGCTCGTGGGCTCCTCGACCGACGGCTCGGGCGGGGCGGGTACCGGCGGCAGGTCGACGGGCGACTCCATGCCCGCGCGGATGATCGCGAGCATCTCGGCGTCGACAGCGGGATCCGTCTCGACGGGCAGATACGCAGCAAGGCGGCGCTCGACCTCTTCGATCGCCCGGGTCTCGAGGCTCTTCGCACCCTTGCGCTCCCACGTCTCGCGGTTGTCCCGGTCGTAGACGGGTCCGGTCAACCACAGCTCCTCGGGCCAGTAGCGCGTCGTGTGCTCGGCCATGATCAGGTGCGCCTCGCCGAGCAGATGGGTGACGAGGTCGCCCGCGGGGAGGTCGTCGTGCGGCTCGATCGGCCGTACGAAGTGCAGCGCCTGTCCGCACAGCTCGTCGTCGAGGACGAGCTTCGCCAGCGAGAAGACGAGCACGTAGTCGAGCATTCCCGGGCCTGAGACGGAGTTGACGCCGGCGAGCGCAGCGAGGAGCGCGCTGCCGAACGTCTCCGCGCCCGCCTGCGCGTCGAGCACCTTGGAATCCGAGAGCGCCATGTACGCCTGCGTCGGGAGGCCGAGCGCCTTGCCAACCTGCACGTAGGCGACGTCGAGATGCATGGCCTCGATCGCCGCCATCGGCGAGCTCGCCGCCTTCATGTGGAAGGTCGCGGGCGCGCCGCCGAACACCACGGGAGCACCCGGCCGCACGATCTGCATCATCGTCACCCCTGCGAGCACGTCGGCCGTGTGGAAGACCGTCGCACCGACCAGGGTCACCGGGGCGATCAGCCCCATGAGCGTCACGGGGACGATCTCGACCGGGATGCCGGCTTCCGCGCAGTCGAGAAGGTTCTGACACGAGTCCTCGCCGTAGCGGAAGTTCCCGGTTGCGGTGACCGTGAACATCGACATCGGACGCGCGACGAGGTCCGCACGGTCATGTCGGAAGAGCTGCATCAGCTCGGCCATCCGAGGCACGCCGTGCTCGGTGAAGGCGCCCGAGACGACCGGCTTCCGCGAGCCCGTCAGGCAGAGGTAGAGACGCCACGCGTCGGAGATCTCCGGCGGCACGTCGGAGGTCGAGAACGCGGTCGCGAGATACGCGATGTTCTCGAGCCCGTCGGCGAGCCGGACGTACTCGACGAAGTCAGCCGTCGTCGCCAGCCGCGTCTCCCCGGTTCGGTGATCGGTGACGCGCAGCCCGCTGGAGCCAGGGACGAAGTGCACGCGGTCGCCTCCGAGCTCCGCGTGCGGCTCGCCATCGCGGTCGTACAGCGTGAAGGACGAGGGTGCGCTCTCGAGCGCGCGCTCGACGACCTCGGGCGGGAAGAGGATCCGCTCACCCGTGGAGTCGAGAGGAAGGCCCTCGCCGAGCAGGCGCTCCCGCATCGCCGGACCACGAACCTCGATCCCTGTCTCGGCGAGGATCCGCTTCGCCTCGTCGACGATCCGGGCCATGAGATCGTCGTCGAGAACGCTGATCGAGGGACGCACGGGGGCCGGAGTCTACGCGGCGCGAAGCGCCAGCTCTCGGCCGACCGAAGCTGCGGCATCGATGACGCGCTGGGCGATCCGCGGCTGCGCACCTTCGGCTGGGAAGCGGTACGCAGGCCCGTGGACATGGATCGCGGCAACCGCCTTTCCACGGCCATCGCGGACCGGCGCGGCGACCGAGTCGATCCCTTCGGCGAACTCCTCGAGGCCCCAGGCGTAGCCCGCCTGACGCACGTGTGCCAAACGCTCGCGCAGAGCATCCGGGTCGGTGACCGTGCGCCGCGTCAGCGCGGTGAGCTCGCCCGTGAGATAGGCGGCGAGCGCGTCCTTGGGCCACTCGGCGAGAAGGACGAGCCCGGACGGCACCGCATGCATGGGTGCACGCGTTCCCGTCCAGTCGCGCACCTGGACCGGGTTGTCGGACTCGACCTGATCGACGTACAGGACCTCCTTGCCGTCCGGAAGGCCCAGGCCGGCATCCTCACCGAGCTCGGCGACGAGATCGGCCAGCGCGGGGTGCGCGAGCGAGATCAGGCTGCGCTCAGGTGAGACGGCGGCCGTCAGCGCCGCCACGCCGTGACCGATGCGCCAGCGAGTGCCGTCGAAGCGCTCCACCGCGTCGACCTCCTCGAGCGTCGCGAGCAGGCGTGCGACCGTCGACTTGGGGAGGTGCACACGCTCGGCGATCGCTGTGACCCCGGCAGGCCGCTGCGCCACCTCGTCGAGGATCGCGAACGCGCGCTCGAGCGATTGCACCACTGCCAGCGATCTCCTAGAATTCCACTATACAGCACGGTTCCACGATACGGAACAGGGACGCATGCCCGACGACGATCTCGATCTGAAATCGCTCACCGACGAAGAGCTCGTCTCGCAGATGCACGACGACCTCTACGACGGGCTCGCGGACGAGATCGTCGAGGGGACCGAGATCCTGCTCGAGCGTGGCTGGGGCGCCGACAAGGTGCTCAACGACGCCCTCGTCGAGGGCATGCGCATCGTCGGCATCGACTTCCGGGACGGGATCCTCTTCGTCCCCGAGGTGTTGCTCGCTGCAAACGCGATGAAGGCCGGGATGGGGCTCCTCCGCCCGCTTCTCGCCGAGACCGGCGCCGAGCGCGTCGGGACGGTCGTCATCGGAACCGTGAAGGGCGACATCCACGACATCGGCAAGAACCTCGTCGCGATGATGCTCGAGGGTGCCGGGTTCGAGGTCTACGACCTCGGGATCAACAACCCCGTCGAGAACTACCTCGCGGCCATCGAGGAGCACGAGCCGGACATCCTCGGCATGTCGGCCCTGCTCACGACGACGATGCCCTACATGAAGGTCGTGATCGACACGCTGAAGGAAAAGGGCATTCGCGACGACTACATCGTTCTCGTCGGAGGCGCGCCGCTGAACGAGGAGTTCGGCAAGGCAATCGGCGCGGATGCGTACTGCCGCGACGCGGCGGTCGCGGCCGAGACCGCCCAGGCGCTCGTCATGGCCCGCCGTGCAGCCACTACTGCGTCCTGACGAGGAGCGTGTCTTCGAGGCCGAGCACCCCGAGGTGCTCGTGCTCGCGTGCGGAGCCATCGCGCGCGAGGTGCTCGCCGTCATCCGGCTGAACGGCTGGGAGAACGTGACGGTGCGGTGCCTGCCCGCAAAGCTGCACTCGCGGCCCGAGAAGATCGCACCGGCCGTCGACGCGAAGCTCACCGAGTTGCGCGGAAACTACGAGCGCGTCTTCGTCGCCTACGCGGACTGCGGGACTGGCGGCGCGCTCGACGCCGTCCTCGAACGTCACGGCGTCGATCGCCTTCCCGGCGACCACTGCTACGGGTTCCTCACGGGCAACGAGGTGTGGGTCGAACTGCACGACGCCGAGCCGGCGACCTTCTACCTCACCGACTTCCTCGCGCGGCACTTCGACGCGATCGTGATCCGCGGTCTCGGGCTCGACCGGCATCCCGAGCTCCTCGACCAGTACTTCGGAAACTACCGCCGCATCCTCTACCTGGCGCAGACGGATGACGCCGACCTGCGCGCACGGGCCCAGGCCGCCGCCGACCGGCTGGGTCTCGCGTTCGAGGAGCGCCGAACCGGCTACGGGGACCTCATCCCCTCCCTGAGCCGCTTCGTGGAGGCGCCCGCTGCCTGAGCTCACCGTCATCTGGTGGCGCGACATCCCGGCCCAGGTGACCGCGAAGGAGGGACGGACGACATCGCGCGCCCAGCTCTCGGGCCGCTTCCAGGAAGCCATCGACGCCGCGGCCATGCGGGCCGGCCTCATCGGGACGGACGCGTACCTCGGCGAGTGGCGGCGCGAACCTCGTTCATGCGGCGAGGACCTCGAGAAGGAGGTCGCGGAGGAGGCCGAGTGGCTCGAGGCCGCCTACCCGGACGACACCCTCGAGCGGCTCGTCAAGGCCGACGGATGGGACTCATGACCGACACGATCCTGACGAGCGCCAGCAAAGAGGTCGTGATCGGCTTCGAGCGACCGTTCGTGATCATCGGCGAGCGCATCAACCCGACGGGGCGCAAGAAGCTCGCCGAGGAGATGGCGGCCGGCAACTTCGAGACAGTCGTGGCCGACGCGATCGCACAGGTCGAGGCCGGAGCCCAGATGCTCGACGTGAACGCGGGGATCCCCCTGGCGGACGAGCCCGCCATCCTCGCGCAGGCGATCGAGCTCGTGCAGGACGTCACCGACGTTCCGCTCTCGATCGACTCGTCGATCGTCGCGGCACTGGAAGCCGGGCTCTCCGTCTATCAGGGCAAGGCACTCGTGAACTCGGTGACCGGCGAGGATGATCGCCTCGAGACCGTGCTGCCGCTCGTCGCGAAGTACGGCGCGGCGGTCGTGGCGATCACGAACGACGAGTCGGGGATCTCCGAGGACCCGGATGTCCGCTTCGAGGTCGCGCGCAGGATCGTCGCGCGAGCCGCGGACCACGGGATTCCGAAGGAGGACGTCGTCGTCGACCCGCTCGTGATGCCGATCGGAGCTATAGGGACGGCCGGGCAGCAGGTGTTCAGGATCGTCCGGCGGCTGCGTGAGGAGCTCGGCGTGAACTCGACCTGCGGCGCGTCGAACGTCAGCTTCGGGCTGCCGAACCGCCCGGCGCTGAACGCTGCCTTCCTCCCGATGGCGATCGCGTCGGGCCTCACGTCGGCGATCACGAGCCCGCTCCACGAGGAGACGCTCCGTGCCGTGAAGGCCGCCGACGTGCTCATGGGTCACGACGCGCACTGCACCGGCTGGATCGCCCTGAACGGCGACACAGCAGGCGCCGAAGCAACTCGCGGACGACGCGGCGGCCGGGAGGGTCGCCGAAGGACCGCGGCCACATGACGCCGAGCAACGCTCGCCTCCAGCTCGCGTTCGTGGGGGAAACCATGTTTCCCCCACGAGCCCCCTTCTTCTCGAGAGCGTGGGGAACCTCCCGGTTCCCCACACCCCTCCACGCTCATAGTTCAACCGAGGTTGCCCCATGAGCGACGCTCTCGTCGTCTTCACGCCGTCCGGCAGGCGAGGACGGTTCGAGCACGGCACGACCGTGCTCGAGGCGGCGAGGCGGCTCGGCGTCGACCTCGACTCCGTCTGCGGCGGCCGCGGGATCTGCGGCCGCTGCCAGGTGGAGGTCTCCGAGGGCGAGCACGCCAAGCACGGGGTCACATCGGCGGCGACGCACCTGACGCCGGCGAGCGAGGTCGAGTCGAGGTATGCAGCCGAGCGGGGGCTCGCAGACGGCCGCCGGCTTGGATGCACCGCCTGCGTCGCCGGCGATCTCGTCGTCGACGTCCCGCCCGAGAGCCAGCTCTACCGCCAGGTCGTCCGAAAGGAGGCGGACGCACACCCGATCGAGATCGACCCGGTCGTGCGCCTGTACTACGTCCAGGTCGACGATGCCGAGCTGGGCGGCTCCGCTGCCGACCTCCACCGCCTCCGAGCTGCGCTCGCCGCGGAGTGGGGGCTCGAAGGGCTCTCGGTCGACCACCACGTGCTCCGCGGCACTGCAGCCCGCCCTGCAGGCGGGAAAGAACGCCGTCACCGTCGCCGTCCACGACGGCGACACGATTACGGGCATCTGGCCGGGCCTCCACGACCGCGCGTACGGCATCGCGTTCGACATCGGGTCGACCACGGTCGCCGGCCACCTGTGCGACCTGTCGACCGGCGAGGTGCTCGCCTCCGCCGGCGAGATGAACCCCCAGATCCGCTTCGGCGAGGATCTCATGAGCCGCGTCTCGTACGTGATGCTGAACCCCGGAGCGCAGAAGGAGCTGACGAAGGTCGTGCGCGGCTGCCTCGCGAAGCTGACGGCGCAGCTCGCTGCCGCGGCGGAGGTCGACCGCGACGACGTCCTCGAGGTGACCCTCGTCGGCAACCCGATCATGCACCACCTCCTGCTCGGCATCGACCCGACGCCGCTCGGCGCAGCGCCGTTCCCGCTCGCCGTCGACGAGTCCGTGCGAATGCCGGCGCGCGAGCTCGGCCTGCCGGTCCATCCGGGAGCACGCGCCTATGTCCTTCCGTGCATTGCAGGCCACGTCGGCGCCGACGCAGCCGGGGTGATCCTGTCCGAAGGGCCGTATCTGACCGACGAGGTGAACCTCATCGTCGACGTCGGCACGAATGCGGAGATCGTCCTCGGGAACCGCACGTCCCTGCTCGCCGCATCGAGCCCCACCGGCCCCGCGTTCGAGGGAGCTCAGATCTCGTGCGGGGTGCGCGCCGCGCCCGGCGCGATCGAGCGCGTGCGGATCGATCCCGAGACACTCGAGCCACGCATCCGCGTGATCGGAACCGACGCCTGGTCGGACGAGCCCGGCTTCGCGGAGGCACGCGTCACGGGCGTCTGCGGGTCCGGAATCATCGAGGCGATCGCGGAGCTCCATCTCGCGGGAGTGCTCACGACCGACGGCACGATCGACGGCTCGCTCGCCGAGCGCTCCACGCGGATCGTCGCGGACGGGCGCACGTTCTCCTACGTGCTCTGGCGCGGCGAGCCCGAGCTCGTCATCACGCAGAACGACGTACGTCAGATCCAGCTGGCGAAGGCGGCCCTGTACGCGGGCTGCGCGCTCCTCATGGAGCGCTACGGGATCGAGCGCGTCGAGCGGATCCGCCTCGCCGGCGCCTTCGGTACGCACATCGACCCCGTCCATGCGCTCGTGCTCGGGCTCGTGCCCGACTGCGAGCCCGAGCGTGTCACCGCGGCGGGAAACGCGGCCGGCACCGGGCGCGCGAATCGCCCTCCTCAACCGGTCCGCCCGCGCGGAGATCGAGGAAGTCGTACGTCGCGTCGAGAAGATCGAGACCGCGGTCGAGCCCCGGTTCCAGGAGCACTTCGTCCAGGCGATGGCGATCCCGCACGACGTGGATCCGTATCCGCGCCTTGCGCGCACGGTCCGGCTGCCGAAGCGCCGGGTGGCGACGAACGAGCGTCCCGCTCGTCGTCGGGAGAGGAAGATCGCATGACCGAGACCAGAGGACGCCGGGCGGGAGGCCGCGCCGGGCGCCAGGCGGCACGGCTGCAGGCGGTCGTCGAGAGCGTCCCGTTCCTGACGCGGACGCTCGCGCCCCTCGAGGTGCTCTCCGACGAGGGGCTCTCGCTCATTGAGGAGAACACCGAGACGATCCTCGAGCAGGTCGGAATCGATTTCCGCGACACGCCCGACGCGCTCGAGCTCTTCGGTGACGCCGGAGCCGAGATCGACGGCGAGCGCGTCCGCTTCCCGCGCGGGCTCGCACGCCAGCTCGTGCAAGCGACAGCCCCACGCGAGTTCACGCAGGTCGCGCGCAACCGCGAGCGGAGCGTCGTCTTCGGCGGACAGAACACGATCTTCGCGCCCGCGTACGGCTCTCCGTTCGTCCGCGACCTCGACGGCGGCAGGCGCTACGGGACGATCGAGGACTTCCGCAACTTCGTGAAGCTCGCGTATCACTCGCCGTGGTTCCACCACTCGGGGGGCACCGTCTGCGAGCCCGTCGACCTGCCGGTGAACAAGCGGCATTACGACATGGTCGCGGCCCACCTCACGCTGTCGGACAAGCCGTTCATGGGCTCCGTGACGCACCCGCAACGCGCACGGGACACCGTCGAGATGGCGCGGATCGTCTTCGGCGCGGACTTCCTCGAGGAGAACACGGTCGTGTTCAGCCTCATCAACGCGAACTCCCCGCTCGTCTGGGACGGAACGATGCTCGGTGCCGCACGGGCATACGTCGAGGCGAACCAGGCGGTGATGATGACCCCGTTCATCCTCGCCGGCGCGATGAGCCCGGCCACGGTCGCCGCCACGTGCGCGCAGACCCTCGCCGAGTCGGTCGCCGGGCATGGCGTACTGCCAGCTCGTCCGACCCGGAGCCCCCGTCGTTCTCGGCTCGTTCGCGAGCTCGATGTCGATGCAGTCGGGCGCACCGACGTTCGGCACTCCCGAACCGGCGCTCGTGCTCTACGTGATGGCCTCGCTCGCGCGCCGACTCGGCGTCCCCTTCCGCTCGGGCGGCGCGCTCACGGCGTCGAAGATCCCTGACGCGCAGGCGGCATACGAGTCCGCGAACACGATGCAGCCGACGCATGCTCGGAGGCGTCAACTTCGTCCTCCACTCGGCAGGCTGGCTCGAGGGCGGCCTGACGATGGGGTACGAGAAGTTCGTCCTCGACGCCGACCAGCTCGGGATGTGGCACGCGTTCTGCAAGGGCGTCGACCTCTCGGACAGCGGTCAGGCGCTCGACGCGTTCCTGACGAACGAGCCCGGCACGCACTTCCTCGGACATCCGCACACGCTCGCGAACTTCGAGACCGCCTTCTACCGCTCTCCGGTCGCGGACAACTCGAGCTTCGAGCAGTGGGAGCTCGAGGGGGCGAACGATGCGGCGCAGCGTGCCAACTCCATGTGGAAGCGGGCGCTCGGCGAGTACGAGCAGCCGTCCGCTCGACGAGGCCGTCGAGGAAGAGCTGGCCGAGTGGATCGAGCGGCAGAAGGCGTCGTTCCCGGACTCGAACGTATGACGAGACCCAGCCGCGTTGCTCCTTGCGTCGCCGCGCTACGAGGTGCTCCCGTTCGGCGACGTCGAAGAGGCGGTGCTCGAGCACGTGCCGCTCGACATCACGCTGACGGTCACGGTGTCGCCGCGAAAGGGGATCGAGCACACGCTCGACGTCGTCGAGCGTCTCAGGCGGCCATGGGTACGAGGTCGTCCCGCACGTCTCGGCGCGACTCGTGCGCGATCGCGGACACCTGAACGAGATCCTCTCGCGGGTGGACGAGATCGGAGCCCACGACGTGTTCGTCGTGGCCGGCGACGCCGACGAGCCGGCCGGCGAGTACGACGGCGCGGCGCAGCTGCTCGAGGCAATGGCCGAGATCGGCCACCGCTTCGAGGAGGTCGGGATCACGGGCTACCCGGAGAGCCATCCCCTCATCTCCGACGAGACCACGATCCAGGCGATGTTCGACAAGGCACGGTTCGCGACCTACATCGTCAGCCAGATCTGCTTCGAGCCGGCCGTGACGGCGAGCTGGGTGCGACCGGGTATGGAACCGCGGCACGCGCCTTCCCATCTACATCGGGATCCCGGGCGCAGTGCCCCGCACAAAGCTGCTGCGCGATCTCGACGACGATCGGACTCGGCGCGTCGGCTCGGTTCCTGAACCGCCATCGCGGCTGGTTCACGCACGCACTTCGCCCGGGCGGCTTCAGTCCCGATCCCCTGATCGCAGGGCTCCGAGAGAGCCTTCTCGATCCCGAGCGCAACATCGCCGGCTTCCATATCTTCACGTTCAACGATCTGGCCGACACCGAGCACTGGCGACAGCAGCGCCTCGCGGTCCCCGCGGCCACGTAGAGAGGAGACGCATGCCCGTCGAGGTCGAGACGATCCGCACCGTCGAGGTGCCGACGCGGCTCGTGCACGGTGCCGGCGCGATCGCGCGGCTCGGCGAGATCGTCGCGCGAGCTCGGCGTCACCCGCCCGCTGCTCGTCACGGACCCGGGCGTCGTCGGCGGCCGGGCTCGCCGAGCGCGCGCTCGAGCAGCTCGACGACGCGGTCGTCTTCGACGGAGTGCGCCCCAACCCCGACATCGCGCTCGTCGACCAGCGGCGCCGCGCTCTACGTCGAGCCGGGCTGCGACGGCCTCGTCGGCCTCGGCGGCGGCTCGTCGATGGACACGGCCAAGGCGATCGGCGTCGTCGCCGCCACGGCGGCTCGATCGCGAGCTACGAGTGGGGCCACGACCCGATCGACGAGCGCATCCCGCCGCTCGTCACCGTGCCCACGACCGCGGGGACCGGCAGCGAGGTGACGCTCTGGGCGGTGATCACCGACCACGACCGCAAGATCAAGTTCAACGTCGGCGGCACGCCGCTGATCGCCGCGCACGTCGCCCTCATCGACCCCGAGCTCATGCTCGGCCTGCCGCCGGCGGTCACCGCGGCGACCGGCATGGACGCGCTCTCGCACGCGATCGAGTGCTACACGTGCGACTACCACCAGTCCTTCAACGACGCCGTCGCGCTCGAGGCCATCGAGCTGGTCGCCGCGTGGCTGCGGACCGCGGTCGCGGACGGCTCGGACCTCGAGGCGCGCACGCAGATGGCCCACGCGGCGACGCTCGGCGGGATGGCCTACGGCACCGAGAGCGCCGGCGCCGCCCACGCCATGAGCCAGTCGGCCGGCGGCGTCCACGACTGCCCGCACGGCGCGCTCACGGCGCGCGTCCTCGGGCCGGTGTGCGAGTACAACGCGCCGGCGAGCCGGAGCGGTACGCGCGCATCGCGCGCGGGCTCGGTGTCGACACGAGCGGCCTGGCCACCGCTCGAGGCGGCGCTGGCCGGCGTCGAGGAGCTGTACCGGCTCACCGACGACGTCGGCATCCCGACGCTGGAGGAGCTCGGCTTCTCGGAGGACGAGATCCCGATGCTCGCGCGGATCGCCTTCGAGGACCCGCAGACCGTCGGCAACCCGCGCGAGGTGGACGTCGCCGACTACGAGGACATCTACCGCAATGCCTTCACGAGGGGGAAGAAGTGAGCGTGACCACCCAGGACTACTCGATGGTGATCGGCGGCGAGTGGGCGGACTCGGAGACAGGCGAGCGGTTCGAGGCGACGAGCCCGGCCACGGGCGAGGTCATCGGCACGTTGCCGCAGGGTACGCGTGAGGACGCGCGCCGTGCGATCGCGGCCGCAAATGCCGCCCGCCGCGAATGGGCCGGGCGATCCGCATTCGAGCGGGCAGCGGCGCTGGAACGCGTGGCCGACCTCATCGAGGACCGGCGCGACGACCTCGCGCGGACGCTCACACTCGACCAGGGCAAGCCGCTCCACGCCGAGTCGTACGGAGAGGTCGAGGAGCTCGTCGTCTACTGGCGGATGGCGGCGGCGGACGCCACGAGGCTGAACGGCTCGATGCCTCCGTCGGTCGACGCCTCGAAGCGTGTCCTCATGTATCGCGTACCCCGCGGTGTCGTCGGCGTCATCACCCCGTGGAACTGGCCGTACACGATGCCGGCCGAGCTGATCGCGCCGGCCCTGGCCGCGGGCAACACGGTCGTCTGGACTCCGGCATCCTCGACCTCCGTCTGCTCGGTCAAGCTCGCGGAGTGCATCGTCGACGCGGAGCTGCCCGCAGGCGTGTTCTCGATGATCACAGGTCCCGGCTCGGTGGTCGGCGAGGAGGTGGCGTCGAGCAAGGGCACGCACGCCATCGGCTTCATCGGCTCGGTGACGACCGGGGAGAAGGTCGCGGTGAGCGCGGCCGGAAAGACCGCGTTGCTGGAGCTCGGCGGCAACGGGCCAATGGTCGTGCTCGACGACGCGGACGTGGAAGCGGCTGCGGAAGCGAGCATCGCGGCATCGTTCCTCTGCGCCGGGCAGAGCTGCACCGCAGGTGAGCTGTTCCTGGTCCACGAGTCCGTCCACGACGAGTTCGTCGACCGCCTTCGAGCGGCGATGGAGCGGACTGTTCGCCTCGGCGATCCGTTTGCCGACGCAACGACCATGGGTCCGTTGAACAACGAAGCGACCGCGCGCAAGATGGACGAGCACGTTGCGGACGCGCTCGAACGCGGCGCGACTCTCGTCGCGGGTGGCCAGCGCGCCACCGGCTTCCCGACCGACCTGTACTGGGAGGCCACGGTGCTCGCCGACGTGACCGAGGACATGGAGGTCGCGCGCGAGGAAACGTTCGGCCCCATAGTGCCGATCACGCGCATCTCGAGCGACGACGAGGCGCTGCAGATCGCGAACGCCTCGCAGTACGGCCTCCTCACCGCCGTCTGGACGCGCGATCTCGCACGGGGCCTTCGCTTCGCGGAGGCTGTCGACGCGGGCTGGGTGAACATCAACGAGTCGACGAACTACTGGGAGAGCCACCTTCCGTTCGGCGGCCGCTCCGGGTCGAACTCGGGAGTCGGCAGAGTCGGCGGAAGCTCGGTTCTCGAGGCGTTCACAGAGCCGAAGACCGTCGTCATGACCCTCCACGGGTAACGTGGCGCTCGTGGACGTCGAGATCCTCTACTGCCCCACCTGAAGCGGGTATGACGCGCGGGCCGCGAGTCTCGCGGCCGAGCTCGCGCACGCGCTCGACGTGAGCGCCAAGGTCACGCCCGGCGGAAGAGGGCAGTTCGACGTCATCGCCGACGGCAAGGTCGTCTTCTCGAAGGACGACAAGGGTCGCTTCCCCGAGGACGCCGAGATCGTCCGGCTTCTGACGTAGAGCCATCGCACGCGCCTGAGCTTTGACTCGGCTGACGCCGGGTGCCGCGGTACACATCGTCGACCGCGACCAGGTACACGTCCTCGAACGGGGAGGCTCGACCGCGTGCTCGCCGGCGACTTCGACCTCCACTAGCGCAAGAGGAAGCCGTCGCCGACGTCGTCGTGCGGATCGAGCGTGAACAGGTGCTCGCCCGTCCGATAGGCGCTGCCCTCGACCTCGGTGATCACGGCGGGGATGCCGGCGATCTCCGTCTCGTCGGTGACGCGGGCGAGGAACACCGTGTCCAGGATGCTCCGGTGGTGGAAGTCCTCACCGCGACCGATGCGACCGGAGCGGTGCAGGAGCGCCAGCCGCGCTGACGTCCCGCTCCCACAGGGCGAGCGATCGACCTCGCCGTCCGCGAAGACCGTGACGTTGCGCTGCGTCAGAGGATGGTCTCCCTCGTCCTGCCAGAAGATCACCCCGTAGACGTCGCGGAGCTCGGGCTCGAGGGGGTGGACGATCTCCTGCCACGCCTCGAGCTCGCGTTTGATCTCTCGACCCAGCTCGATGAGACGCGGCAGCTCTGGTGGCTCGACACGCTCCTCGAGGGACGCGTAGAACGCTCCGCCGAACGCGACGTCCACGGTACGCTCGCCGAGCTCGACGCCCTCCGCCCAGACGAACGACGGCACATTCCGGAATCGCACCGACCGAACCCGGCCGTTCTCGACGAGCGCCCACGTGTCGAGCCGCCCCGAAGGCACGTCGACGACCACGTGGTTCTCACCGTCCTCCTTCGACATCACGCCCTCGTCGAGCGCCCACGTGACGAGCGCGATGGTGCCGTGCCCGCACGCTGTCGAGTAGCCGGCGTTGTGGAAGAAGACGACACCGAGATCGGCACCCGCGTCGTTCGGCTCGACGACGTGGCAGCCGTACATGTCGGCATGGCCGCGCGGCTCGTGCACGAGCAGCCTGCGGACGTGGTCGAGCCGCTCGTGCGCGTCACGGCGCTTGTCCAGGATGGTCGCGCCGCGAGGCGGCTCCACACCTCCCGTCACGATGCGGAACGGCTCGCCGGCAGTGTGGTAGTCGACCGCCCGGATCTCCACGGCTCGACCCTAGATGACATACCGGGACGCCGAAGATCCGTCATCGTGCATTGGACCTTCGACGCCCCGTGATTCGAGTACCGCCCGACAGGGAGTTGCCGTGGCGGTGTGGAAGCCGACTCGTTCGCCGCCGAGGCGGGCTCTCCTACCCGCGTCCTATCTAACGGCCCTTGAAGGCCGCGAGCCGCTTCTCGAGGAATGCCTGTACACCCTCGCCGAAGTCCTCGGTCTGCGTCGCGGCCTGCTGGAGCTCGGCCTCGAGCGCGAACTGCTCGTCGAGCGATGCGGTGTACGCGTGCTCGAAGAGCCGCTTCGTCATCGCGACCGCGCGCGTCGGAAGCGCCGCATACCACTCGGCGAGCTCATGCACGCGCTTCGCGAAGCGATCGTCCGGCACCTCTTCGGAGAGGAGCCCCCACACGAGGGCCTCGTCGGCGCTCAGGCGTCGGTTCGAGACCATCCACTCGAAAGCCCGGGTGAATCCCAGCAACCGGTGCAGGAACCACGTGCTCCCCGCATCGGGCACGAGCCCGATGCCGATGAAGCCCGGCACGAACGTCGCGCTCGAGGACCCGACACGCACGTCGCAGGCGCATGCGAGCGAGAGGCCGGCGCCGGCGACGGGGCCGTTGACCGCGGCGATGACGGGCTTCTCCAGCGCCCGCAGCGCGCGGACGTTCGGGTGGTACGTCTGCTCGAGCGCCTCGCGGACCCCGCCGGGAAACGACTCGAACTCGCGCAAGTCCTGGCCCGAGCAGAACCCTCGCCCGGCTCCGGTGAGGACGACAGCCCGGATCGCAGGATCCGCGGCTTCGGCCAGCGCGGCCGCCAGGCCCTCGTGCATCGCGCGATTGATCGCGTTGTAGACGTCCGGCCGGTTGAGAGTGATCGTCAGAACCGCCCCGTGACGCGTGGTCAGCACTTCGTCTGCCATGTCAGCGAGTCTCCTTTCCCCGCTCGAGAAACGCGCGTACCGAGTCCTGTGCTTCGGCGCCGAGCATCGACATCGCGAGCCAGTCGCGCGCGTGACCGACAGTCTGGTGCCACGCGAGATCGCGCCAGACGTTGAGCTGCTGCTTCGCGTAGCGCGTCGTCTGAGGGAGACGCGCCGCGAGCTTTTCGACCCACTCGTCGACCACGGCGTCGAGCTCCGCCTCCGGGACGGTCCGGTTCACGAGCCCCCACTCCGCCGCTTGTGCTGCCGTGACCTCGTCGCAGAGGAACACGATCTCGCGCGCTCGGCGATCCCCGACCATGAGCTGGAGCCACTGCGTGGCGCCGCCCGCGGGAACCGATCCGTGCTGGAGCCCGACGTGACGGATGAACGCCGTGTCCACCATCACCGCGAGGTCACACGCCATCTGCAGCTCGTTCCCACCGCCGACTGCAATGCCGTTGACACGCGCGATCGTCGGCTTCCCGATCTCACGCAGGCGATCGTGCATGTCCTTGAAGGCGCCGAACCACTTCCAGTACTCGCTCGAGTTGCCGAGCAGGTCCTCGTCCCACGAACGAAGATCGGCTCCGACGCAGAAGGCGCGACCGGTACCCGTGACGACGACGACCCGGATCTCGTCGTCCCACGACGCGTCCTCGCATGCACGCGTTATCTCCCGGAGCATCCGGAAGTCGAATGCGTTGAGGACGTCGGGTCGGTCGAGCCGGATGGTCGCGCGCGGTGGCGCCTTCTCGTAGACGACCGACTCGAAGGCGAGCTGCGCGGGGTCGACCGGGCGCGGATGCGTCGGCTCGGGCACGCCGGGAGCGTATAGCGTCCTCGCCGTGAGCTCGACCGCGTTCGCTGCGCTGCTCGCCGCTGGCGCCGGCCTCGCCGGTGCCGTGCAGATCGCGGTGCAGGGACGGCTCAACGAGCGAGTGGGGAGCGTCGAAGCCGCCGCCACCGCTTCGGTCATCGGGGCGATGCTGGCGATCGTGGTGCTGTTGCTCGCGAGGCGCTCCGTCGCAGGTTTCGGAGACGCTCTCACCGGGCCGAAGTGGCAGCTGCTCGGCGGAGTCATGAGCATCTGCGTCATCCTCGCGATCACGGTCGCGGGACCCCGGATCGGCGTGGTCGCGACCACGGCGTTTCTGATCACGGCACAGTTTGCGCTCGCAGCGGTCATCGACCGCTACGGATGGTTCGGCGTCGAGCGGATCCCTCTCGCGTGGCCGCGGCTGCTCGGAATCGGTCTGCTCGTCGCGGGCGCAGCGCTCACTCTGCGCCGGTGAGCTCCGCCACGCTGGAAGGGCTCGAGCCGCCGCTGGTCTGGCAGCGATTCGACGAGTTGACGAGGATCGCGCGCCCCTCGAAGGCCGAGGGCCCTGCTCGCGAGCACGTGCTCGCCTGGGCGTCCGCGAGGAGCCTCGACGTGCTGACCGACGACGAGGGCAACGTGGTCGTCCGGGCTCCTGCCTCGGCGGGCCGTGATGACGCGCCGACGATCGTCCTCCAGTCGCACCTCGACATGGTCTGCGAGCGCGACCCGGAGAGTTCGTTCGACCCGCGAGAGGGGCGAATCGACCTGCGAGTGGACGAGGACTGGGTCACCGCCGAGGGAACGACGCTCGGCGCCGACAACGGAATCGGCGTGGCGGCTGCGATGGCGGCGGCGGAGGATCCGGCGATCGACCACGGCCCGCTCGAGCTGCTCTTCACCGTGTCGGAGGAGCAGGGGCTCGACGGCGCAAAGGCCCTCGACCCGTCACTCGTCTCCGGCCGCATGCTCCTCAACCTGGACGGGACGAGCGACGAGGCGCTCACGATCGGATGTGCAGGCAGCGACCACACGTTCCTCCGCGTCGCACTACGGCCCGAACCGCTCTCGGTCGGCCACGTCGTTCTCGGCATCGAGCTTTCGGGAGCGAAGGGCGGGCACTCGGGTGGTGACATCGCCGCCGGTCGGGTCAATGCACTCAAGGCGCTCGGTCGCGTGCTCTCGGCCGCGTACGAGGCCGCACCGTTTCGCCTCGCGGGCTTCGACGGAGGAGTCAGTCGAAACGCCATCCCGCGCGACGCTCGGGCCCTCGTCGCGCTCGGGCCGGACGACGAGCCGGTGTTCAGGGCGACAGCAGCGACGTCCCTGGCAACCGTTGTGGATCAGTTCGCCGGCACCGACGACGGGCTCGAGCTCGCGTTCGAGGCGGCGTCGGCAACCGGTGCGGCCGCGGTCGACGCCACACGCCGCGCTCTCGATCTCGTCGCGGCAATCCCCACAGGCGTGCTCGCGATGAGCCCCGGCCTCACTGGCGTGGTCGAGACGAGCACGAGCCTCACGACCGCGGTCACAGCGGACGACGTGCTCACGCTCGGCTCGATGACGCGAAGCTCGAACGGCCGTGCGCTCGACGACGTCCTCGACACCATGCGCGTGCTCGGCCGGCTCACGAGCGCCGAGATCGAGGTGCGGCGGTCGTATCCGCCCTGGCGGCCCGACCTCGACTCGTCGCTCCTCGCATCCGCGAAGGCGACCTACGAACGCCTCTTCGGCGTCGACCCGAATCTGACCGTCGTCCACGGAGGGCTCGAGTGCGCAGTCCTCGGTCAGAAGCTGGCCGGCGTCGAGATGATCTCGATCGGGCCCGAGATCGTTGGCCCGCATGCACCCGGCGAGAAGGTGCGCATCTCGAGCACGCAGCGTTTCTACCGCCTGCTCGGCGCCCTCCTCGACGACCTGTCTCGCTAGGGCTCGCGCCGGCAGCGACCTTCGAGCGCAGCCAGATCGATGAGCGTCGTCCGTCCTCGCGTGAGCACGACGGTGCCGAGCTTCTCTTCCTGCCGGAGAACGCGGTTCACGGTCGCCCGCGACGTACCGGCTATCGCGGCGAGGTCCTCCTGTCTGAGCGGGACGATGCCGTCCTCGTACGTGGCCGCGAGCTCGACGAGACGTCGCCGCACCCGCGTCTCCGCATCGACGTAATGCGCCTCGACAACGCGGTCGGTCGAGCGCCGGAGCTGCTCGGCAAGGAGGCGCAGCAGCACGTCCTTCACGCCCGGATGCTCTCGCTGCAGGAGTGCGAAGTCGTCGCGGAAGACCGATCGTGTCTCGGCGGATTCGAGCGCCTCGACCGTCGCCGAGCGGCGCGCGTCCGGCAGGATCAGCGCGAGCTCGCCGAATGCCTGGCCGGGGCCGATCACGTCGACGAGCACGCCGTCGCCGAGCGGCGTCAGCACACGAGCGCCAAAGCGGCCGCGGACAACGAGGTGCAACGAGTCAGCCGGGTCGTCGCAATGGAAGACGACCTCGCCGCGGGAGAAGGTGCGCCGTCGCGCGATCAAGAGCAGTTCGCGCACGTCCTCGACCGGCAGATCGGCAAGTAGACGCCACTCCATGCGGCGAAGTCTGTGTGACGACCGTCACGTTCGCAATGTCGGGCGCACGAACGACACGGGCCCGCACCCCTCCTACTCTCGAGCCATGACGAATCGGACGAGAAGGGAGCACACCATGAAGCGCATCGCCATAATCGGAGCCATTGTCACCGCCTTCGCAGTCGCCCCGTCGATCGCCTCCGCAGGAGGCAACGCGGCACCGCAGAAGCCTCAGCTAGGCACCAAAGCCACGCCAAAGTCCGTGCCCGGCGGACAGCTCTGGCAGGCGGGGAACCGCCTCATGTACTGACACCGGCTCGCAGTGCAGTCGGAATGGCCCCCGCGACGGGGCCTTCCGGCTGTTCGGGATTCCGAGGAACCAGGGCGTCATGAACCAGCTCGCCGGTGAGCTCGGTGTTCTCGACCATGCATGTGCGAGCTACACACAATCCGGGATCTGTGTAGCGACGGTGACATTCGCTACGTCGCGCACGCGAACGACACGGAACCGCGCGGCACCTACTCTCGGAGCATGGATCGGACGAGAAGGGAGCGCACCATGAAGCGCATCGCCACCATCGCAGCCGTACTCACCACCGCCGCAATCGCCGCGCCGGTCGCAAGCGCAGGGAACATCGCCGTACAGGTGAAGCCGCAGATCTCCGCCCAGGTCATCGGCGCCCAGGTCGCCAATGCACAGCGCGCGCAGGCCGCCGTCGCGATCCAGAGGCATCGCGTGCAGGTCGCTCAGGCCAAGCGCTGGGCGATCCTCCGCACACAGATTCGGTAGCTCCCGTCACGATCCATCCGAGGAGGAGAGGGCCACCGCCAGGGCCCTCTCTTTCGTGGTCCGATCGTCGCGCCTAGAGCGCGACGATGTCGTCCGGGCGCACCGGGACGCGTGTCAGCTCTCGGCCGGTCGCGTCGCGCAACGCGGCGACGATCGCCGCAGTCGAAACGACCGTCGGCGGCTCGCCGACACCCTTCACGCCGTAAGGTGCTGCGGGCTCGGGGTCCTCGACGAGCTCGGAGACCACCGGCGGCATGTCGAGGAACGTCGGGATGAGGTAGTCGGTGAAGCTCGCGTTGGCGATCACTCCGTCGCGCGTCTGGATCTCCTCCATGAGCGCGAGCCCGAGCCCCTGCGCGGTTCCGCCTTCGATCTGGCCTTCGACGGCTGTCCGACTCAGTGCCGTGCCGACGTCCTGGGCCGTGCCGATCCAGACGACTCGGGTGAGCCCGAGGTCGACGTCCACCTCGGCCACGACGCGCATGGCAGCGACCGCAAGAGCGACGTGGGCATCGCCGTCAACGACCTGGCCTGTTTCCGGGTCGAGTGGAAACGTGCGCGGATGGCGGTACACGCGCTCGACGTCGACGCGCACGCCGCCGCCCGCTCGCGTGCGCTCCTCGAGCGCGGCCCGACACGCCGTCTGCACTGCACCGGCAGCCATCCAGGTCATGCGGGACGCCGAGGCAGACCCGGACGAGCCGACGCGTGCAGTCGAGCCGGTTGCGAGAACGACCCAGTCGGTGCCGAGCTCGAGCCGAGCAATCTGCAGGATCACGTCACTTACGCCCTGCCCTACCTCTGCGGCTGCGCAGTGGATCTCCGCCGAACCGTCCTCGGCGAGCACGACACGCGCCGTGCAGTAGTCGTCGAAGCCCTCCGAGTAGCAGATGTTCTTGAAGCCGACGGCGAAGCCGACTCCGCGCCTGACCCCTTCGCCTCGGGTCGTGTTGCCCGGCTCCGCCCGGTAGACGGATCGACTCGCGTGGGAGCTCCTCGGGTTCCGGTGCGGTCAGCGCTGCGGCGCGTCGGATCACCTCCCGCGTCGGCAGCGAGCCGGTGACCACCTGGCCGGTGGCGAGCGTGCCGCCGGGCTCGAGCGCGTTCAGGAGCCGAAGCTCGACCGGGTCGATGTCGAGCGCGGCAGCGAGCTTGTCCATCTGCGCCTCGGCCGCGAAGCACGTCTGCACCGCGCCGAATCCGCGCATCGCGCCGCACGGCGGGTTGTTCGTGTAGACGGCGAGCCCGTCGATCTCGACGTTGTCGACCGCGTACGGTCCGACCGCGAACGAGCAGGCGTTGGCAGATGACGGCGGTCGAGCTCGAGGCGTACGCACCGCCGTCCAGGAGGATGCGCATCCGAACGGCGACGAGCTGTCCGTCGCGGGTCGCGCGATGCTCGGCCCAGATCCGCGCCGGGTGCCGGTGGATGTGCCCGACGAACGACTCCTCGCGGTTGTAGACGATCTTCACCGGCCGGCCCGTGCGAAGCGCGAGCATCGCCGCGTGGATCTGCATCGAGAGGTCCTCGCGCCCGCCGAACGCGCCGCCGACGCCGGCGAGGTGGATCCGCACCTGCTCGGGCTCGAGACCGAGGCACGGCGCGACCTGGTCGCGGTCGACGTGCAGCCACTGCGTCGCGACGTGGATGTCGACGCCGCCCTCGCCGTCCGGGATCGCGATCCCGGACTCGGGGCCGAGGAAGGCCTGGTCCTGCTGGCCGACGTCGTAGACGCCCTCGACCGTGACGTCCGCCTCGGCGTCGGGATCGCCGCGGCGGATCACCATGCGAGCGCACGACGTTCGGGCGCGGGTCGTCGCGGTACCCGTGACCCATCGTCGGGCCGGTCCGGGATGGAGCGGCTCCATCTCGGTCGCGCGCTCGGGATCGACGACCGGCTCGAGCGGCTCGTACTCGACGCGCACCGCGGCCGCAGCTCGACGCGCCTGCTCCGGCTCCTCGGCGGCGACGATCGCGACCGCCTCGCCGAAGTAGCGCGACGCGGTCGATCGCGAGCACGGGCTGGTCGGCGAACTCGAGGCCGTACGTCTTCCGGCCCGGGACGTCCTCGTGCGTGAGCACCGCGTGGACGCCGGGCATCGTCGAGCGCCTCCGACGTGTCGATCGCGACGATCCGCGCGTGCGCGTGCGGGCTGCGAACCGTGTGTCCCCAGAGCATCCCCGCCGCGTGCAGATCGCTCGAGTACGCGAACTCGCCGGTGACCTTGGGCACGGCGTCGGCGCGGCGCGTCGCCGACTCCGCGCGGCCGCGGCGCACCGTTCGCGTGGCCGTGCTCATCGCCCCGCCGCCTGATGCACGGCGTCGAGGATCTTCTGCGTACCCGGTGCAGCGGCAGAGATTCCCCGAGAGCGCCTCGCGGATCTCGTCGTCGCCGGGATCGGGAACGCGGCGCAGGAGATCGGCTGCGGCGACGACGAACCCCGGCGTGCAGAAGCCGCACTGCACGGCGCCGGCATCGGCGAACGCCTCCTGCACCGGGTGCAGCTCGCCCTCGCGCGCGAGACCCTCGACCGTGACGACGTCGTGCCCGTCGGCCTGCGCCGCGAGCACGAGGCACGAGCAGACGAGCTCGCCGTCGAGGAGCACCGAGCACGAGCCGCACTCGCCCTGCTCGCACGCGTTCTTCGAGCCGGGAAGCTCGAGCCGGTCGCGGAGCGTCGTGAGGAGGCTCTCGCCGGCCCAGACGTCGGCCTCGCGCAGCTCGCCGTTGACCGTGAGCTCGATCCTCATGCGAGGCACCTCTCGAGCGCACGCTCGCGTGAGGACGCGGAGCGCGTGACGGCGGTACGCGGCCGTGCCGCGCACGTCGTCGATCGGGCTCGCTGCGTCCGCGACGCTGTCCGGGAACCCGTCGGCGTCGTCGATCGGGGCGGTGACGAGCCGCGACGTCGGTGCCGCCGACCCGAACGCCGCGCGCAGCTCGCCGCGCTCGCGGTCGGCGACGACGGCGAGCGAGCACACCGCGATCACCATCGCGTTGCGCGGCCCGACCTTCATGAACGTCTGCGGCTGACCGCTCGGCTCGACGTGCACGGCGACGATCAGCTCGTCCGGCTCGAGCGCGTTGCGCTTCACGCCGACGAGGAACTCGTCGAGCGGAAGGCGCCGGGCACCGCGAACGCTGGCCACCTCGACCTCCGCGCCCTCGACCAGGAGCGGCGGAAGCGCGTCGCCCGCAGGAGACGCGGTGCCGAGATTCCCGCCGATCGTCCCGCGGTTGCGGATCTGCGGCGAGCCGACGGTTCGCGACGCCTCGGCGAGTGCGGGCAGCGTCGTCGGCGAGCTCGTCCGCCATCGCCTCGGTGTACGTCAGCCCCGCGCCGAGCCGCAGCGTGCCGTTCTCGCGCGACCAGCCGCGCAGCTCCGCGACCTCGTTGAGGTTGAGGACGACCTCGGGCCGCAGCGCGGTCGAAGTTGAGCGCGACCATGACGTCGGTTCCGCCCTGGATCGGAACGGCGTCCGGATGCTCGGCCTTCAGTCGGAGCGCGTCGTCGAGCGAGCGCGGGGTGAGGACGTCCACGTCGTCGGTTCTACCGCTCCTCGCGCACGTACGGAACCCCGAGCGCTGCAGGTGCTCCGAGTCTCCGCTTGCGAGAGCCCGTCGAAACGAGGACGAGCACGACGATCGTCATCACGTACGGGAGGGCGTAGAGGAACTCCGGCGTCACCTGCACGTCGCGAGCCTGCAGCGCAAACGGGAGCGCCGACAGCGCCCCGAAGAGGTACGCGCCGACGAGACAGAGCTCGGCGCGCCAGAACGCGAAGATGACGAGCGCGATCGCGATCCAGCCGGCACCGCCGATGAGCGAGTCGCCCGCGACTCCAGCCCGGTGAGATCGAGAGGCTGTAACAGGCTCCGGCAACACCGGCGAACGCGCCTCCGATGAGGACGTGGACGTAGCGATAGACGCGTCACGTTGATGCCCATTGCGTCCGCGGACGCCGGAGCCTCGCCGACGGCGCGGACGTTGAGGCCGAAGCGTGTTCGCCCCAGATAGAGCCCGACGAGAAGGGCGGAGACCCACGACGCGTACACGAGCGCGGACTGGTCGAACACGATCGGCCCGACAACCGGAAGATCAGCGAGGCCGAGCACGTCGACGCGACCCGAAGTGCTGCGTCGCGGGAATGTCCGGCGAGAAGCCGAGCTCGGTTCCGACATAGGCCGACAGGCCGAGCCCGCCCGCGAAGATCGTGAGCGCGAGGCCCGAGACGATCTGGTTCGCGCGCAACGTGATCGTGAGGAAGGCGTGGATCGCGGCCATCGCCGCGCCGGCCAGGCCCGAGGCGAGGATCGCGAGGACGAGCACCGGTACGCTCGCTCCTTCGACGCGTTGGGTGATCCAGAAACCGACCACCGCGCCGAACAGCATCATCCCCTCGACACCGAGGTTGAGGACACCGGAGCGCTCGGCCAGCAGCTCGCCGAGCGACGCGAAGAGGAGCGGCGTCCCGTACAGGACCGCGTCGGCGAGCACGATGACGAGCAGGCTGTCGTTCACCGGGCAGGCTCCACGGCCGGTCCCGATCCACCGTGTGCGCGCGAGCGACGCCGAATCCGCAACCGGTAACGGAGCAGAAGCTCGCCACCGAGCGCGCAGAAGAGGATGATTCCTTGCATCACGCCCACGAGCCCCGAGGGGAAGTCGGGGCCCTGCAGCGTGTAGCCCGCGTTCAGGAGACCGCCGATCAGCACGGCAACGAGGCAGACCGCGAGCGGGTTGTACCGGGCCAGCGCGGCGACGACGATTCCCGTGTACCCGAAGGCGGCCGCTTGCAAGCCGGTCGTGCTCCCGTCGAGCGTGTAGGTGAAGTCTCCGATCTGACTCGCGCCGCCGATGCCGGCGATCGCACCCGACACTGCCATGACCGAGAGGATCTTCCGCCGGGTACGCATACCCGCGTAGCGAGCCGCCCGTGGTGAGTCGGCCATCACGCCCACCTCGAACCCGAACCGCATGCGCGTGTACAGCACCCACAGGGCGACCGCCGCGCCCAGCCCGATGACGAAGCCGAGCGGGACGACGACCTCCGACCCGAAGGTCGGCCAGTTGGACGCCTCGGGCATCGGCTTCCCCTGAGGGAAGGCCCGCGCCTGCAAGGTCGACGTGTCGCGCCAGTACGACGAGCTGTCGAAGATGAGGTACGTGAGGAGGAAGCCCGCGACGTAGTTGAGCATCAGCGAGGTGATGATCTCGTTCGTGCGGGCGAACGCCTTGAGCACGCCAGGGATCAGCGCCCAGAGAGCGCCCGCGACTCCCGCTGCGACGCACATCGCGACGACGTAGAGGGGCGTCGAAGTCGCGTCCCGTGTCGCCGAGCTGGAGCGCGATCCACGACGCGCCGACTGCGCCCAGATACAGCTGACCCTCGGCCCCGATGTTGAAGAGCTGCATGCGAAAGGCCGCAGCCGCGGCGAGCCCCGTGAAGAGGATCGGCGTCGCCGAGATGAGAGTCGCCGAGAGAGCCCCGTTCCCGGTGAACGCCGCATCGAGCGATCTCGCGATACGTCTCGATCGGATCGTGTCCCGTCGCGGCGAGGATCACTGCCATGAACCCGAACGCCACGACGAGCGAGCCGACGGGGACGGCGACGGACAGCCACCACGGCTGCGTGAGCCGACGCTCGAGCTTCACCCGCGTGTCCCTCCGGCCATGAGCAGGCCGATCTCCTCGATCGACGCCGATCCCGCCGGCAGCTCGCCGACGATCTCGCCCTCGTAGACGACGAGGATCCGGTCGGCGAGCGCGCGGATCTCGTCGAGGTCCTCGCTCATGAGCAGGATCGCGACACCCTTTGCGGCAGCGTCGCGGAGGTACGAGTGCACCGTCTCGATCGCGCCGACGTCGAGCCCGCGCGTCGGCTGGGCGACGACGAGGACGAGCGGGTCGTCCGCGAACTCGCGCCCGAGGACGAGCTTCTGAAGATTGCCGCCGGAGAGATTGCGCACGGGCGTCCCCGGCCCGGGGGTCTTCACGTCGTAGCGGCGGATGATCCCGAGCGGCGGTCTCGCGCATGCGTCGAAGAGCGAGGAGTGGACCGCGTGACAAGGAGCGGCTTCGGTACGTCTTGATGACGACGTTGCTCGTGACGCTGAGGCTCGGAGCGAGACCCGTTCCGAGCCGATCCTCGGGCACGTGAGCGACGCCTGCCAGGATCGCCTCGCGCGGATCGCCGCCGCGCAGGCGCTTGCCGCCGACACGAACGCTCCCGCCCGGAGGTCGCGCATCCCCGAGAGCGCCTCGGCCAGCTCGCGCTGCCCGTTGCCCTGCGACGCCCGCGACGCCGACGATCTCGCCTTCGCGGATCGCGAACGAGACGTCTTTCACGGCCAGTCTCGCCGCGATCGCCGAGACCGTCAGTCCCTCCACTTCGAGAGCCCGGACGTCCGCGAGCTGCCTCGCCTCCTCGAGCGGTCGCGCGACGTCGATCTCCCGACCGACCATGAGGGCGGCGAGGGAGCTGGGCGTGGCAGGCTCCGCATCGACGGTGCCGACGGTCCTGCCACCGCGCAACACCGTCACGCGGTCGGCGACGGCCTTGACCTCGTGGAGCTTGTGCGAGATGAAGATGACGGTCTTCCCCTCCTCGGCCATCGCGCGCAGGGTCTCGAAGAGAGCTTCGGCCTCCTGCGGAGTGAGTACGGCGGTCGGCTCGTCCATGATCAGAATGCGCGCCTCGCGGTAGAGCGCCTTCAGGATCTCGACGCGCTGCTGCTCGCCGACCGAGAGCTGCCAGACGCGCGCCCTGGGATTGACTGCGAGGCCGTAGCGGCTGCTCAGCTCCCCGACCCGCTTCTCGATCGTGCGCGAATGAACGACGAGGCGCCGCCCGTCACGACGGTGGTCGCCGAGGACGACGTTCTCGGCCACGGAGAACGGCTCGACGAGGCGGAAGTGCTGGTGCACCATGCAGATCCCTGCATCGAGCGCGTCGCGCGGCGAGTGAAAGCGGACCTGCTCGCCGTAGAGCTCGATCGTCGCCGTCGTCCTGGCGGTAGAGGCCGGTGAGAATGTTCGAGAGCGTCGTCTTGCCCGCTCCGTTCTCGCCGAGGAGCGCGTGCACCTCCCCCTCGGCGGCCTCGAAGCTGACCTCGTCGTTCGCGACGACGCCGGGGAAGCGCTTCGAGATCCCGACCATGCGCACCGCCGGAGGCCGAGAGGCGCCGGACGAGCCGGCGCCTCTCACTTCCCGAGCGCTGCCGGGGAGTCCCCCCACGCGGCTAGCTCGGAGGCTTGACTGTCGAAACCTTCCCGATCACGCCCTTCGCGAGCCACTGCATCGCGTACAGGTCCAGGAGCACCTTGAGCGTCTTACCCTTGGGCACGACGAGCTTGCCCGCCTGGTCGTACAGCGGCCCGGTGAAGACGTTGAATTTCCCAGCGACGATCGCCTTCTTCTTGGCCGCGATGGCCGCCTGCGTCTTCGCGTCCACCTTCGGGCCGAACGGAGCGATGTCCGTGAACCCGTCCTTGATCGTGCCGTAGTAGAAGCCGGGCTTCCAGGTCCCGTTCATCGCAGCCTTGACCCGCTTCACGTAGTACAGCCCCCAGTTGTAGGTCGCAGCCGTCAGCCACTGCTTCGGTGCGATCTTCCGGGCGTCGGAGTCGTAGCCGACCCATGGGACGCCCTTGTCCTCGGCGACGGCGCCCGCCGCCGGGGTGTCCACGTTCTGCCCGAGCACGTCGACTCCCGCCGCGATGAGGCTCTTCGCCGCCGCTGTCTCCTTCGGGACCGAGACCCACGAGTTCGTCCAGAGCAGCTTCACCCTCGCCCCTGGGTGCGTCGCCTGTGCGCCGAGTGTGAACGCGTTGATGTGGCGCACGACCTCGGGGATGCCGAAGGGAACGATGTAGCCGATCAGCCCCTTCTTCGACGCGGCGCCCGCGGCCATGCCGGAGAGGTAGATCGTGTCCTCGCCCGCGCCGAAGTACTCGGCTTGGTTCTTCTTGACCTGCGTACCCGTCGCCTGCTCGAAGAAGATATCCGGGTACTTCTTGTACAGCTGCCCGTTCACACCGAGCTCGAAGAACCCGAACGAGCAACCGAAGATCATGTCGTAGCCGTCCCGAGCGAGGCTCGCAACGACCTGCGGAACCGAAGCGCTCGAGAAGACGTTCTCCTTGTAGGTCGTCTCGACCTTCGAGCCGAGCGCCTTCTCGATGGCGAGTCGGCCCTTGTCGTGCGCCTGCGACCAGCCGCCGTCGTCGTGTGGCCCCGGGTAGATGAAGGCCACCTTGAAGGGCTCCTGCTCCGACCTGGCCGCGCCGCCGCCTGCGAGCGCGAGCGCTGTCACCGCGAGCGCGAGCACGAGCCCGCCCAACACGAACTTCCTTCTCATCTGCTCCTCCTGTCCCGCCTGCCGACTGACGGGGCGACTATACGACAGCGCGACGCGCATTACGCTGCCGTCGATGGAAGGGCTGCAACGTCGCCTCGCAGTCGCTCGAGGAGACGAGCCGGCCGACCTCGTCGTGCGAGGGGGACGCGTCCTGTCGGTCTTCACGCGCGAGTGGCTCGATGCCGACGTCGCTGTCGTCGACGGCGTCGTCGCCGGGCTCGGGAGCTATCGAGGGCGCGAGACGCTCGATGCGTCCGGGAGCTACGTCGTGCCCGGCTTCATCGACGCGCACATGCACCTCGAGTCGGTCAAGCTCATGGTCGACGAGTTCGCGCGGCTCGTCCTCCCGCTCGGGACGACCGCCGTCGTCGCCGATCCGCACGAGATCGCGAACGTCCTCGGCGTCGACGGGGTGCACTGGCTGCTCGACGCGAGCGCAGGTCTCCAGCTCGACGTCTACTTCATGGCGTCGTCGTGCGTACCCGCCTCGCCGTTCGAGTCTCCGCGGCGTGCCGCTGACCGCAGGCGACCTCGAGTCGCTCATGCGTCGCCGGCGCGTCCTCGGGCTCGCCGAGATGATGAACTTCCCCGGCGTCATCGACGGCTCGCCCTGCTGAGCTCGAGAAGCTCGCGCTCGAACGGCGCCGGTCACGTCGACGGGCATGCGCCGGGCGTGCTCGGGCCCGACCTGCAGGCGTACGCGGCCGCGGGCATCTGCTCCGACCACGAGGCGCTGACCGTCGAGGAAGGGCGCGAGCGTCTGCGTGCCGGGATCTGGCTGCTTATCCGCGAGGCGTCGATGGCGAGGAACCTGCGTGCGCTGCTCCCACTCGTCGAGGAGTACGGACCGTGGCGCATCGCGTTCTGCACCGACGATCGTGACCCCGACGACATCGCCGACTCGGGCCACATCAACGGGATGGTGCGGGAGGCCGTCGCCGCTGGAATCGCGCCCGAGGACGCGCTCGTCATGGCTTCGCACCATCCGGCGCTCTGGCACGGCCTCAAACGGCACGGCGCGATCGCACCGGGCTACACGGCCGACCTGCTTCTCCTCCCCGACCTCGTGAGCTTTGCGCCGTCGACGGTGCTGAAACGCGGGAGGCCGATCGAGGACGTCCCGCGCGTCGACATCCCGCGAGTGGGTGCGTCAGTCGGTGCGAGTCGCGCCGCTCGCGCCGTCCGACTTCGAGATCCGCTCGAGCGGCGGCCGTGTCCGCGCGATCGGCCTGATCGAGGACCAGGTAGTCACCGAGTCGCTCGTTCGCGAGCCGGTCGTCGAAGGCGGCCTCGCCGTCGCGAGCGCCGAGCGAGATCTCGCGAAGATCGCGGTCGTCGAGCGGCACCTCGCTACGGGGCGCGTCGGGCTCGGCTTCGTCGCGGGGTGCGGCTTGCGCCGCGGCGCGCTCGCCTCGACTGTCGCCCACGACGCGCACAACATCGTCGTCGTCGGGATGTCCGACAAGGACATGGCGCGCGCGGTCGAGCGTCTCGTCGAGCTGGGTGGAGGGATCGTCGCGGTCGACGAGCTGCGCGTTCTCGCGGAGTGCCCGCTGCCGATCGCCGGCCTCCTCTCGGACGCGCCGCTCGCCGACGTCATCGCACAGAGCCGTGCGTGCAACGACGCGGCGCACGCG
This sequence comes from uncultured Gaiellaceae bacterium, assembly GCA_963709715.1. Taxonomy (GTDB): domain Bacteria; phylum Actinomycetota; class Thermoleophilia; order Gaiellales; family Gaiellaceae; genus GMQP-bins7. Next base: position 523,103 of record CAVPXQ010000002.1, on the reverse strand, counting down.
CTCGGCTGGTCCGGCGCGACGCCGTTCCTCACGCTCTCGTTCCTCGGGCTCTCGGTCATCCCGCACCTCAAGATCACCGACCAGGGCCTCGTCGACGTCGATCGCTTCGAGCTCGTTCCGCTCGTCGTATGAGGCGCCTCTACGCAGCCTGCTGGGTCGTCACGTGCGACGACGCGGGTACCGAGCACGAGTCGGGATGGCTGCTCGTCGAGGACGGGGTCATCGCAGGGGTCGGCACCGGCCCAGAGCCGGAAGCGGACGAGCGTGTCGACCTGACCGGCTCGGTCGTGACGCCGGGCCTCGTCAACACGCACCACCACCTGTACCAGACGCTCACCCGGGCGCGGGCGCAGGAAGCGGATCTCTTCGGCTGGCTGCGCGAGCTCTACCCGGTGTGGTCGGGAATCGACGCCGACGCCGAGTACGCGGCAGCACGAACCGGCCTTGCCGAGCTCGCGCTCTCCGGCTGCACCACCGTCTTCGACCACCACTACGTGTTCCCGCGAGGGCGATCGGGTCTGATCGAGGCGGAAGTCGCAGGCCGCCCGCGAGCTCGGTGTCCGGATCGTCGCCTCCCGCGGCTCGATGGATCTCGGCGAGTCGGACGGCGGGCTCCCACCGGACGAGCTCGTCGAGGAGCTCGACTCGGTGCTCGCCGACACCGAGCGCCTCGTCGGCGAGCTTCACGACGACAGGCCCGGCGCCCGCGTCCAGATCGCGGTGGCCCCGTGTTCGCCGTTCTCGGTGACGAAGCGCCTGATGACGGAGTCCGCCGAGCCCTCGCGCGCCGGCTCGGCCTGACGCTCCACACGCACCTCGCCGAGACGGTCGAGGAGGAGGCGTACTGCATCGAGCTCTACGGCTGCACGCCCGTCGAGTACCTCACCGATCTCGACTGGCTCGGCTCTGACGTCTGGTGCGCGCACTGCGTGCACCTCTCGCCGGACGACACGGCCGACTTCGCGGCGCTCGAACACCGGCGTCGCGCACTGCCCGACCTCGAACCTGCGCCTCGGCGCCGGAGTCGCGCCCGTGCGCGAGTACCTCGACGCCGGCATCCGCGTGGGGCTCGGCGTCGACGGCTCGGCCTCGAACGAGCGGGGCGATCTCCTGAACGAGGTGAAGCAGGCGCTCCTCGTCGCGCGAGGGCGCGGCGGGCCGACGGCGATGACGGCCCGCGAGGCACTCGCACTCGGCACGCGCGGAGGAGCAGCCGTTCTCGGACGCGACGACATCGGCTCGCTCGAACCCGGCAAGCGAGCCGACTTCGCGGTATGGCGAACGGACGGGCTCGAGCTCTGCGGTGCCGATGACCCGGTGGCCGGTCTCGTGTTCTCGGCCCCGCATCGCGTCGATCGCCTCGTCGTCGAGGGAGAAGACGTCGTGCGGGGCGGCGCGCTCGTCAACGCCGACGAGCAGGAGATCGCCCGTGAACATCGGGCGCAGGCGCGAAGATTCGCAGCATGACCGTCTCGCTCTCGACGCACGTGCTCGACACGGCAAGCGGTGAGCCTGCAGCGGGGGTGCGCGTCGAGCTCGTCCGGGGTCAGGACGTCATGGTCGCGGGCGAGACGAACGCGGACGGGCGGATCGCCGAGCTCGCAACGGACCTCGAGCCCGGACGCTACGCCCTCGTCTTCTGGCCGCCGTCCCGCTTCTTCACGCGTGTGGAGCTCGAGGTCGAGCTCGTCGAGGGCCACTACCACGTTCCGCTCCTCGTCTCGCCGTACGGATGCGCGAGCTACCGCGGAAGCTGAGCGTCGACGAGCTGAGCGAGCTCTTCGAGGGCCGCACGCGCCTCGTCGAGCTGCTCGCCGAGATCGACGATCCGCTCGGGCGGGCGCGACGAGGTGCTGGCGATGCTGAGCGACGACGAAAAGGTCGAAGCGCTCGCGGCGCCACCCCGCGATCGGGCAGCGCTCCGGCCTGTCCGCGCGGTCGGCCGCCGAGCAGGGCGCAGGCGTCGAGGATCCGTGCGTGCTCGTCGAGCTCACCGCGCTGAACAAGGCGTACGAGACGCAGGTTCGGCTTCCGCTTCGTCGTCTTCGTCAACCGGCGGCCGAAGGTCCGAGATCCTCGACCGTGCTGCGCGAGCGGCTCGGCCGCACGCGCGAGGAGGAGCTCGACACGGGCTGTCGCGAGCTCGTCGCGATCGCGAGGGATCGATGGATCCGTACCTGAGGGACGTCCTCGACGTCCTCCTGCGGATGCTCCACGTGATCGCGGGGATCGCGTGGATCGGCGCCTCGTTCTACTTCGTCCGGCTCGACCTCGCGCTCCGCGCGCCGAAGCGTCAGGAGGACGCCGACGCCGGCGTCGCGGGCGAGTTCTGGGGCGTCCACGGCGGCGGCCTCTACCACTCGCAGAAGTACCGGCTCGCACCCGCCGAGATGCCCGAGCCGCTCCACTGGTTCAAGTGGGAGGCGTACACGACCTGGCTCTCGGGCTTCGCGCTCTTCGTCGTCCTCTACTACTTCGACGCCGGCGTCCGCCTCGTCGACCCGGCGGTCGCCGACCTCGACGACTGGCAGGCGATCGCGCTGAGCGTCGTCGGGATCGCGCTCGCGTGGATCGTCTACGACGTCCTCTGCCGCACGGTCGGGCAGCGCAGCCAGGCCGCGCTCGCGGTGCTCGGAACCGCGCTCGTCGCCCTCGCGGCCTGGGGCGTCGAGCGAGCTCTTCGCGCCTCGAGCCGCGTACCTCCAGGTCGGCGTGATGCTCGGGACGATCATGGCCGCGAACGTCCTCCTCGTGATCATCCCCGCGCACCGGAAGCTCGTCGTCGCGATGGAGGAGAAGCGCGAGCCCGACGCCGCGCCGCTGCTCGAGGCGAAGAACCGGTCGGTCCACAACAACTACCTCACGCTGCCCGTGCTGTTCACGATGCTCGCAGGCCACTTCGCCTTCGTGTTCGGCGCCGACGAGGCCTGGCTCGTCTTCGTCGCCATCGCGGTGCTCACCGCGCTCATCCGCGTCTTCTTCAACCGCTGGCACGCCGGCCGACGTGTGTGGTGGATCCCGGCAGTCACCGTGCTCGGCCGTCGTCGGGCTCGCGTTCTGGCTGCGACCCGAGGAGTCGACGCCGGCGACCACCGGCGACGTGACGTTCGAGCAGGTCGCACCCGTGATCGCCGAGCGCTGCGCGACGTGCCACTCGGGCGTGTCGGCGCCGCTCGGGATCCAATTCGAGACGCGCGCAGAGATCGAGGCGCGCATCGACGACATCGAGCGCCAGGCCGTGCAGACCAGGGCAATGCCGCCGGGGAACACGACGGGAATGACCGACGACGAGCGAGCGCTGCTCGCCGCCTGGATCGCCGGCAGCCGTTAGGGTCGGCCACGTGCTCGAGATCACGGCGTCCGGCTTCGAGTTCAGCGCGCACTTCGAGGAGGACGCGGCACCGGAGACGGTCGCGGCCTTTCGCCGCATGCTCCCGCTCGAGTCGAAGATCATCCACGTCCGCTGGTCGGGCGAGGGCGGCTGGATCCCGATGGGCGACCTCGACGTCGGCATCGGCCCCGAGAACGCGACGCGCTACCCGAGCCCCGGCGAGCTGATCTTCTACCCGGGCGGCGTGAGCGAGACCGAGCTTCTGCTCGCGTACGGCTACGTCGCGTTCGCGAGCAAGGCGGGCGCGCTCGCCGGGAACCACTTCGCGACGATCGTCTCCGGGAACGAGAACCTGCGCGAGCTCGGGTCGGCGGATGCTCTGGGACGGCGCTCAGGACATCGCATTCCGGGAGACGTGAGTGGCGACGATTCGCTATCTCGTCAACGACGTGGACGAGGCGATCCGGTTCTATGTCGACCGGCTCGGCTTTACCCTCGTCCAGCGGATGGGAACGGCGTTCGCGATCGTCGGTCGCGATGACCTCTCCCTCTGGTTGAGCGGGCCGCGGACATCTGCCGCCCTGCCAATGCCCGACGGACGGAGCCCCGAACCTGGCGGTTGGAATCGAGTCGTCCTCGAGGTGAGCGACATCCAGGATGTCGTCGCTGGGTTGCACGCGTCCGGCTCGACCTTTCGGAACGACCTCGTAACTGGGCCTGGTGGAACGCAGATCCTCGTCGAGGATCCGTCGGGCAACCCGGTCGAGCTGTTCGAGCCTGCTTGAGCTCGACGGTCAGGCGGTGACAACAACTCGCGCCAGAGCATCGGCCAGCACGTCGACCGCGAACGAGACATCCTCGTCGGCCGAGAGCTCGTCGGGTGAGTGGCTGACGCCCCCATTCAGGCTGCGCACGAAGAGCATGGCGGCATCGACCCCCTCCGCGGCGAGGATGCCGGCGTCGTGGCCTGCGCCGGAGGGAAGCTCGACCAGAGGTAGCACGAGGTCAGCGATCGCCTCTCGCAGCGCTCCCGGAGCCCTGCCTGTGAACCGCACCGGCTCGACCCGATAGTCGGGCTCGAAGCCGATCGCAGCGACGAGCGCATCGAGCCGCTCGGCGTCCGGCGCCCGGACATCGAGGCTGAGGCGAACCCGAGATGGGATGACGTTCGCCCCACCCGGCTCGACGTCGACCTGGCCGATGGTCGCGACCGCGTCCGGAATCGAGAGCGCGGCATCGCGGACACGTTGAATGTCGGCCGCTGCGGCGACGAGCGCATCGTCGCGGACGCGTCATCGGCGTCGTCCCGGCATGCCCGGCGTGTCCCTCGACGACGAGCTCGCCGCGCGCATAGCCGACGATTCCGGTCACGACCCCAACCGGCATGTCTCGTTCAGCCAGAACGGGTCCCTGCTCGACGTGGAGCTCGAGGAACGCCTGCGGGAGCGGATCGCCGCTCGCCACGAGCGCACGGCTCCCGATGCATCCCACCTCCTCACCGCGGAACACGACCACGGAGCCGGCGTCGACCCGCTCGACGGCATCGATCGCGGCGACGACCCCGAGCGCGCCGTCGAAGCGGCCGCCGCGAGGCACGGTGTCGAGATGCGAGCCGGCCCAGACGAACTCCGACCGCTGGGAATGTCCGAGGAGGTTGCCGTGACGGTCGACCTCGACAGTGAGCCCCGCCTCGTCGAGCCATGAAGCCGCAAGCCGGTGCGCCTCGTCCTCCTCCGGCGAGCCGTGCGGCCGGTTGGCGCCCGGGCCGCCGCCGATTGCGTACAGCTCGTCGAGCCGCTCGAGCAGGCGCACTGCCGCAGCCTACTTCGTGTCCAGCGGCCGCAACGCGAGCCATCCACCGAGCGGGAACACAGCCGCGAGCAGAAAGGCAGCTCGCCAGGAGAACGCCGCGACCGACGCCGCGAAGAGCGGGGGCGCGACGATGCCGATACCCGAGAGCACGGTCTGCTGGAACCCGATCGCAGCCCCGCTCCGACCGATCCCGGCGAACTCCGCGGCTGCCGCGAACGAGAGCCCGTTCCAGGCCATCGACAGCCCTCCCGCGACCGCGAGCACGCCGATCAACGGCCCGATCGGACCTGACGCGAGCGCCGCCGTCACGACGAGCCCCGCCGCGATCGCGAGCCCGACGAGCCGCAGCGGCCCGACCCGCGACCCGACGACGTCCGACCAGTGGCCGACCCCGACTCGAAGCCCCACGGCGAGGACCTGGGAGACGGCGACGACGAGCGCAGCCCTACTCGCGGACAGGTCGTGCTCGTCGTTCAGGAACAGGACCGCGAACCCGATGACCGCAAGCTGTCCGTACAGGTAGACGCCACTCCCGAGACAGAGACGCCAGAGCTCGTGTCGGCGAGCGTCCGCGCCACGGAGGCCGAGTCGAGCGCCTCGTCGGCGTCGCCGCTGCGGAGCACGACCGCCCCGACCACGGCGCCGAGCGCGCAGAACGCGGCGAGGAAGAGGAATGCGGCTTCCGACCCGTCTTGCGCCGCCAGACGCGGCACGACGAGCGCGCCGATCAGCCCGCCGGCCGGGATCGCCGACTGCCTGATCCCGAGAGCAAGGCCCCGCTCGCTCGGGTCGAACCACTGCATCACGGCTCGTCCGCTTGCAGAGTTCACGCTCGAGCCCGCTGCACCGGCAAGCGCGAGCAGGACGAAAAGCGTCCAGAACGTCGTCGCGAGTGCAGCTGCGGCGAGGAACACCGCGCAACCACCCAGCCCGAGTGCGAGTGCCGCTCGCTCGCCGTAGCGATCGGCGGCCAGGCCCCAGGGCAGCAGCGTCAGCGTCGAGCCCACCCACGCCGCGGCGAGCAGAAGCCCGACCTGGCCGATCGAGAGGTCGAGCTCGTCTCGCAGCGTCGGCGCCAGCACGGGGAGCCCTGTGACGAACATCGCGGCGCCTGCAGCCACCGCCACCGTCCCCCCGGCGAGGACGACCCACCGATAACCCGCGTTCATGCCGCCGGCGGTTCGTCCGCGAACGGGCTGACGCTGAGGTACTTGAAGCCCGTGTCGCCGGCGAGCGTGACGATCATCGCGTCCGGGCGGAGGCGCTCCGCGAGTCGGTGCGCGCCGACCACGTTCGCGCCAGTCGAGATCCCCGCGAAGATCGCTCGCCGCGCGCGAGCCGGGCGGTCATAGCCAGCGCTGCGTCGTCCTCGATGGCCTCGACCTGGTCGACGCGCCGCGGGCAGCCTCGACCCCGCGGTCGATGTCGGCCTCGCCTCCTATTGCGGCACGAGCGAGCGACTCGCCGGTTGCGGGCTCGTCGAGCTCACGTATCTCGCCGGACGCCGGCTCGGTCGCCTCACCACCGATGAAGAGCCCGTACTCGCGATCGGTCGCGACGGCCATCGGCCGGAATCTACCGACGACTGCGCATCGCGAAGCGGTCGTCCGACGTCCGCTCGAAGACACATTCGGCCCGGCCGGCGAACCAGCCCGTGCGTACCTCATCGGCCGGGGTGTCGAACAGCGGCACGAACGGCTTGAGGTCGAGGATCGGCGTGCCGTCGAGAAGGTCCACACCGCCGATGACGACCGAGCTCTCACGCACATCGACGATCCGCGCCAGCGAGAGGCCGATCGGGTTCGGCCTGTGCGGAGAGCGCGTGGCAAAGGTGCCGTGCCGAGCGTCGTCGAGGAAGGTCGGGACCGTCGTGGCCCAGCCGAAGCTCTCGTGGAGGTGGGCGATCAACCAGACGTGCGAGAACCCGTCGAGGTCGACGAGGCATCCGCGATGCGGCTCGGAGATCTCGACGACCGACTCGCCGGTCTCGTCGGCGATCGGTTGCAACGGCATGCCGTCGAGGTCCGAGTGCGGTGACGAGACGTAGCCGATCGGCCGGTAGACGACGGGCTCGACGGTTCGCCGATCGAGCACCGCTTCGACGAACGAGAGCGCCGCGCGCACGACCGAGAGTCGCCAGAGCGCAAGCGTGTCCTCGAACCCTTCGCTGGCAGCCAGCTGCTGCTCGAGCGCCCGTTCCGCAGCCACGAGCCCGAGCGCCTGATCGCGGAGGAGCGGTCCGGGGTCGATCCCAGCCCGATCGTGGAAGAGGAGCTTCAGCATGAGCTCAGAGCGGAGATCGCGGACGTGCTCGACCGGAGACCCCCGCCAGCGCGTGAACGCCGACCGACCTCGCCGCGTCGGGGCGAGCGTCGTCCGTGCCGGGCCTGCATCGCTGGCGATCGTCCCCCGCGTTTCGACGAGCCCCGCATCCCGCAGCTGCGCAAGCGCGCGGTAGGTCAGCGCTCGGCTACAGGAGTACACGCGACCCACCTCGCCCTTCGGCGAGAGCGCCTGCGCGATCGCCCAGCCATGCGCACCGCGCTCGCAGAGGAGGCCGAGCGCCGCCCATTCGGTCAGCGAGGGCTCGGTACGGGGTGGGCGACTCATTGCGCCAGCATCACCTCGGTCGACTTGATGATCGCGGTCACCTCGTCGCCCTTCACGAGACCGAGATCCTCGACGCTCGTGCGCGTGACCACGGAGACGATCTCGTTCTCACCCACCTTGACGACCACCTCGGCCATGACTCCGCCGAGCTTGATCGAGGTCACGACGCCGCGTAGCTGGTTGCGAGCGGTGATCTTCATGTCTCCTCCTAGTAGTCGATGAATAACTACCGTGCTAGCGTACTGCGCCGTCGGCGGCAGCGTCGACACCCTCTACCACGTGCAGGCCGAAAGCGAGGCGGACTGGATGAATCGGCGAGGCTTTCTCGCAACCACGGTCGGGGCTGGAACGCTGACACTCGGAGCACCGTGGCTCAGCGGCGCGAACGCCGCGACCGAGGACGAGCTCGCGTACGCGAACTTCGGGGCGGCAACCGAGTTCCTCGTCAAGGACTTCTACACACGCGCCCTCGAGGCGAAGCTCGTGACCGGGTCGCAGGCAGCGGTCCTGAAGCACGGCCGGTCCGCTGCCGCGCAGCACGCCAAGGCCCTCTCCGACCTCCTCGTGGGAGCGGGAGACGTAGCACCGCTCGAGGAGGACTTCGCGTTCGAGTGGCCCGAAGGCACGTTCGGCACGACCCGTGACATCGTGTCGACGGGGCTCGCGGTGCTCGGCGCGCTCCTCGGCGTGTACCAGACCGCCGCGCGCCTCGGTCACCGCTCCTTCGTACCGCGTCCTCTACGCGAGCCTGGCGGCGAGCGTCGGCCAGCAGATCGGCGCACTGGCTTCCTTGGGTCCACGCGCGGCGGTCGAGCCGTTTCCCGTCGCGACGGATCTCGAGTCGGCGACCGCCGCGCTCGAGAAGTACCTGGGTTAGGAGGAACGATGAGAACGCGAATCGCCGCACTCTTCCTCGCTGTCGGCCTCCTGGCCGCATCGGCTGCCGCAGCCGCCCCGCGCCAGTCGCACGCCACTGACCATCTTCGCTGCAGCGTCGCTGACGGACGTCTTCCGGTCCCTCGATCCCGGCAAGAGGTACAGCTTCGCGGGGTCGAACGCGCTCGAGACGCAGATCCGGAATGGCGCGCCTGCCGACATCTTCGCGTCGGCTGCGCCGCTCAACACGCAGCGTCTCTTCACGCAAGGACTCGTCGACAAGCCTCGGACGTTCACGTCGAATCGACTCGCGCTCATCGTTCCCAAGTCGAATCCGGCGGACATCCACACGGTCTACGACCTGAAGAAGAAGCCCGTCAAGCTCGTCATCGCCGGCGCCGCGGTCCCGGTTGGCAGCTACACGAGGGTCGTGCTGCGGAAGATGGGCCTGTCGTCCGTCCTCTCCAAGGTCGTGAGCCAGGAGACCGACGTGCGGGCCGTGACGAGCAAGGTCGCTCTCGGTCAGGCCGACGCCGGATTCGTCTACGTCACCGACGCACGCGCCGTCGCGGATCAGGTGACCGCGATCCGCATCCCTGCCTGGGCACAGCCGCGCGTTCGCTACGAGATCGCTGTCGTCTCGAAGTCGTCGAACAAGGCCGCCGCGCAGGCCTGGATCAGGATGGTGCTCTCGGCCAAGGGGCAGGCGGCGCTCAAGAGCTTCGGCTTCCTGCCCATTCCCGGAGCGGACTCGTAGACGCGCTCTTTCGAGCGGCGCTCGTCGTCGCAACGGGCGCCGCATTGCTGTTTCTCACACTGCCGGTCGTCGCGGTCTTCACCAAGGTCCCGCCGGGCGAGCTGATCTCCGCGCTCGGAAGCGATGCCGCCGTCGCGGCGATTCGCGTCACGGCGGAGACGATCTCCATCGCGATGATCGTCATCCTCCTCTTCGGGACGCCAGCTGCCTACTGGATCTCGACCCGCCGGGGGACCCTCCGTGACATCGCCGTCACGTTGGTGGAACTGCCACTCGTGCTCCCTCCTGCAGTCGCGGGTATCGGACTGCTCGTCGCCTTCGGTCGAGTCGGACTGCTGGGCGAGGAGATCGAGGCTCTCGGAATCGACATCGCGTTCACGAAGACGGCGGTGATCCTCGCCATCACGTTCGTCGCGAGCCCGTTCTACGTTCGCTCGGCGATCGCGGCGTTCGAGACCGTCGACCCGACCCTGCCGGCTGCCGCACGCACGCTCGGGGCACGGCCTGCTCGTGTGTTCATTCGGGTCGTGCTCCCGCTCTCGCGCGGCGGCCTCGGCGCCGGGGCAGCGCTCGCCTTCGCACGCGGGCTCGGCGAGTTCGGCGCGACGATCATGTTCGCCGGCTCGCTGCAGGGCGTCACCCAGACGCTCTCGTTGGCGATCTACGAGCAGTTCGACGTCGACTTCACGGTCGCACTCGCGATCAGCGCACTCCTGATCTCGATCAGTGCAGTGGTGCTCCTCTCCGTCAAGCTGATGACCAGATGGCGCTCCAGCTCCGGTTCACCCACCCTCTTCGCTCCTTCGAGGCAGCCGCAGACCTGACCGTCGAGCCGGGGGAGACCCTCGCGCTCGTCGGACCTTCCGGTGCAGGAAAGACGACAGTGCTCCGGGTCGTGGCCGGGCTCGTCCGTCCACGAACAGGTCTCGTCGCCCTCGACGGCGCGACGTTGCTCGACACGGAGCGAGGGATCGACGTCGCGCCCGAGCGACGACGTGTCGGCTACCTCTTCCAGGAGTACGCGCTGTTCCCCCATCTCGACGTCGCTGCCAACGTTCGCTTCGGGGCCCGCGACCGCTCGAGCGTGGAGCCGCTGCTCGAGCGCTTTCGCATCGCGCACCTCGTGCACGCCCGCGTGGCCGACTTGTCGGGCGGCGAGCGCCAGCGCGTCGCGCTCGCGCGCGCGCTCGCGCGCGATCCAGCGGTCCTCCTGCTCGACGAGCCGCTGTCCGCGCTCGACACCCACACGCGAGCGAGTGTGCGAGCCGAGCTCCGCGAGCTCCTCGACGACCTCCGACTGCCGACGGTCCTCGTCACGCACGACTTCGAGGACGCCGCGACGCTCGCGCATCGGGTCGGCGTCATCAGCGAAGGACGGATCCTCCAGATCGGCACCCCGACCGACCTCGTCTCGCTTCCGAACGACTCGTTCGTTGCCAGCTTCACCGGCGCGACGCTCCTGCCCGGCCACGCCGTTGAGGTGCAGGACGGGCTCTCGAGGGTCACTCTCGACGACGGCCTCGTCGTCTGGAGCGCCGATCGCGAGACGGGCCCCGTCAACGTTGCGGTCTACCCGTGGGACGTGTCCGTCGGCTTGGAACAGGCGAGCGACTCGCGAATGAATAACCTGCCGGCCACCGTCGTCTCGGTGACGCCCATGGGCAATCGCGTCCGCATCAGGCTCGGTCCGGTCGTCGCGGAGATCACCGCGGCGTCCGCGGAGCGCCTGGGGCTGACGCCGGGCATGCCGGCGACCGCCTCGTTCAAGGCAACGGCGGCGCGGCTGTTCGTTCGCTAGGAGGGCCTGGCGGAGCGGCTCTCCTAGACGCCCGCTCCGACTTCGACGAGCGAGGGATCCACCCACGGGCCGCCGGCCCGCTTCGCGAGATCCGCGAACGTCACACCGCCGAGCAACGTGATGGTCGCGTCCCGTACCTCCTCCCACACGTCCCGAAGCGTGCAGCCGACCGTCATCGGGCACGGCTCGGGATTGTGGCGCGTCGCGCAGCTGATCGGAGCGAGCGGGCCCTGGAAGAGGCGCACGATGCGCTCGAGCGTGATCTCCTCCGGCGCCTTGTTCAGGCGATAGCCGCCCGTGGGCCCGCGCTCGGAGCGCACGACTCCCGCCGTCCTCATCGTCGGCATGACCTGCTCGAGCACGGACTGGGGCACGGCCGTGCGTCGTGCGAGCTCCTCGAGCTTCAGCGGGCCGCCGCCCTCGAGCGAGAGCGCGAGGATCGCTCTCGTCGCATAGTCGGTTCGTCGCGATACCCACATCTCTCAACCCTCCGTCGGTTCTCGCTTGACATGCATTGCGGAGATTCTCTATCTTCTTCACCTGTTTAGTAAGTCGACAACCTTAGTAAAGATTATCGAAGGAGACGCCATGCGTATGAAGCTCGTGTTCCTCGCCACCGCCCTCTCGCTCGGGGCGATCGTTCTCGCCGCCGCGGCGGGTATCGGCTCGGCGGCCCCGAAGCGAAGCGCCGACACCAAGCTGAGCCTCGTCGCCTACTCCACGCCACGGGCCGCGTACGGTCAACTCATCCCGGCCTTCCAGAAGACCCCTGAAGGCGACGGCGTCAGCTTCACCCAGTCGTACGGCGCATCGGGCGACCAGGCTCGGGCAGTGAAGGCGGGGCTCGACGCCGACATCGTCGCGCTCTCGCTTGCGCCCGACGTCGACGAGTTGGTCAAGGCGGGCCTGGTCGACGCGAACTGGAAGAAGCAGTCCTTCAAGGGCATGGTCACGGACTCCCTGGTCGTCTTCGTCGTGCGCGACGGGAACCCGAAGAAGATCAAGAGCTGGAACGACCTCCTACGACCCGGCGTCGAGGTCATCACACCGAACCCGTTCACGTCAGGAGGAGCGCGCTGGAACGTCATGGCCGCGTACGGGGCGTGGCGGAAGCAGGGCAAGACCGACAAGCAGGCGCAGGCAAACCTCCTCAAGCTCTTCAAGAACGTCACCGTCCAGGACACGAGCGCCCGGAACGCGCTGAACACGTTCGTGAGCGGCAAGGGCGACGTCTTCCTCGCGTACGAGAACGAAGCGCTCTTCGCGCGGACGCAGGGTCAGAACCTCCAGTTCGTGATCCCGAAGCAGACGATCCTGATCGAGAACCCGATCGCCGTCATCAAGTCGAGCCCCGACAAGGAGAAGGCGAACCAGTTCCTTCGCTTCCTCCGCACGCCGGCTGCGCAGCAGATCTTCGCCGACAACGGGTACCGCCCGGTCGTGAAGAGCGTGCTCGAGAGGAATCGCAAGAAGTTCCCGGTCCGGCCCGGCGAGTTCACCATCGATCAGCTCGGGCTCGGAGGCTGGAACAAGGTCCAGAAACGCTTCTTCGATCCTGACAACGGGATCATGGCCCGCATCGAGCGCGCGGTCGGCGGCGTCACCGGCTAGAGGCGGATGTCTACCACCGTCGTCGTCGAGCCGCGCCGAGCGCGGGCTTCCGGAGACAGGGCCGCAACGGCCCTGTCTCTCGGCTTCGTGACCCTCTTCCTCACGGTCATGGTGGCGCTCCCCATCGCAGCGCTCGTGTGGGAGGCGCGAAGCGACGGCGCGCAGAGCTTCTGGGACTCGGTCACGTCGCCCCAGGCGATCGCTGCTCTCAAGCTCACGCTCGGCGCGGCGGCGGTCGTCTCGCTCCTGAACGCAGTGCTGGGGACGATGACGGCGTGGGTCCTCGTCCGTGACGACTTCCTCGGGAAGTCGGTCATGAACGCGATCATCGACCTCCCGTTCGCCCTGCCGACGATCGTCGCCGGCCTGACGCTGCTCGCGCTGTACGGCCCCGAGTCGCCGGTCGGCGTGAACGTCGCCTACACGCGGACGGCGATCGTGCTCGCCATGATGTTCGTGACGCTGCCGTTCGTCGTCCGGACGGTGCAGCCGGTGCTCCAGGAGCTCGATCTCGAGCTCGAGCAGGCGGCACATTCACTCGGTGCATCCCAGGCCACGACGTTCCGGCGCGTCGTCTTTCCCAACCTTCTTCCCGGGATCCTCTCCGGCGTTGCGCTCGCGTTCGCGAAGGCGGTCGGCGAGTTCGGCGCGCTGGTGATCATCACGGGCAACATCCCGTACAAGACGGAGGCGTCGTCCGTCTACATCTTCGGCCGCATCGAGAGCGGCGACTCGGCCTCGGCCGCCGCCGCCGCAGTCGTTCTGCTCACGATCTCCTTCCTTGCGCTGCTGTCGATCGGCGCCATCCGCCACTACGCGACGAGGCACGATCGTGCGTAGGCTCGACGGAGCACGACCCAAGAGCGGAGGTGCCGGCTTTGCCGGCGCCGGAGCGGGACTCGTGCGTAGGCTCGACGGAGCACGACCCAAGAGCGGAGGTGCCGGCTTTGCCGGCGCCGGAGCGGGGACTCATGCGTAGCCGCGTCCAGAAGCTCGGGTTCCGTCTCGTGGTGTTCGCCTATCTCGCGGTCATCCTCGTCGGGCCGCTCGCGATCGTCTTCTGGCGCACGTTCGAGGACGGCTTCGGACCGGCCTGGGACGCGCTGACGACACCGGAGACGATCCATGCGTTCAAGCTCACGCTGATCATCACGGCGATCGCAGTGCCCGTGAACACCGTGTTCGGGATCGTGTGCGGTCTCGCCATCGTGCGCCGGAAGTTCCCCGGCAAGGGTGTGCTGAACGCGTTCATCGACCTCCCGCTCGCGCTGTCCCCGGTCGTCGTCGGTCTCGCGCTGTTCCTCCTCTACGGCGAGGACGGCTGGTTCGGGGGCTGGCTCGACGACCACGGCATCCAGGTCCTGTTCGCCCTCCCCGCGATGATCATCGCCACGATCTTCGTCTCGCTTCCGTTCGTCGCGCGCGAGGTCATTCCGACGCTGCGCGAGATCGGCGACGAGCAGGAGCAAGCCGCGCGCACGCTCGGTGCAGGCGGCTGGCAGACGTTCTGGCGGATCACGCTGCCGTCGATCCGCTGGGCCGTGATCTACGGCGTCATCCTCACGACTGCGCGCTGCCTCGGCGAGTACGGGGCGGTCGCCGTCGTCTCGGGACGCCTGCAGGGTCAGACGGAGACGGCGACGCTACGCGTGCAGGAGCGCTGGGAGAGCTTCGACCTCGCAGGCGCATACGCGATCTCGATCGCCCTCGCGACGCTCGCGATCCTCGTCCTCGTCGCCATGACGGTCATCCGACCCAGGGAGGAAGTGCACTGACATGTCGATCCACGTCCGCAACGTCTCGAAGCGGTTCGGCGACTTCGTCGCCGTCGACGACATCTCGCTCGAGGTCGAGAGCGGCTCGCTCACCGCGCTCCTCGGGCCGAGCGGCTCGGGCAAGTCGACGCTCCTCCGGATCATCGCCGGGCTCGAAACACCCGACGAGGGTCGAGATCCTCCTCGCGGGCAACGACGCGACCGCACTGAAGCCGCAGAAGCGGAACGTCGGCTTCGTCTTCCAGCACTACGCCGCCTTCAAGCACATGACCGTCCGCGACAACGTCGCATTCGGTCTGAAGGTGCGCAAGCGGCCGAAGGCGGAGATCGGCAGCGCGTCGACGAGCTCCTGAACCTCGTCCAGCTCCAGAACTTCGGCGACCGCTACCCCGCCCAGCTCTCGGGAGGGCAGCGCCAGCGCATGGGCCTCGCGCGTGCGCTCGCGCCCGAGCCGCAGGTGCTCCTCCTCGACGAGCCGTTCGGCGCCCTCGACGCACGCGTCCGCGCCGAGCTCCGCGAGTGGCTTCGCCAGCTGCACGACGTCGTCCACGTGACGACCGTGTTCGTCACGCACGACCAGGAAGAGGCGATGGAGATCTCCGACGAGATCGCCGTCATCAACCACGGACGCCTCGAGCAGGTCGGCAACCCGCGGGAGCTGTACGACGAGCCTGCGAGCGAGTTCGTCATGACGTTCGTCGGCGACTCCCAGCCGATCGGCGACGTCCTCGTGCGACCGCACGACCTCGAGCTCCTGACCGAGCCGACGGACGGTGCGGTCGAGGCGATGATCGTGCGGGTGACGGTCCTCGGTCGCGACGTGAAGGTGGAGCTCCACGACACGAGCGGCTCAGCAATCCTCGCGCTGATGACGCGCGACGAGTTCGACGAGGGCAGGCTTCTGGCGCCGGCCAGAAGTCTCGTCGCTGGGTGAACCCGCGCCGTGACCGCGCCGTCGATCGCCTAGCTCCGCTCGAACAGCGCCGCGACGCCCTGCCCGACCCCGACGCAGAGCGTTGCGAGCCCGTAGCGGCCGTCTCGGCGCCGGAGCTCGTGTAGCACCGACACCACGAGGCGCGCGCCGCTCATGCCGAGCGGATGCCCGAGCGCAATGGCGCCGCCGTTGACGTTCACCTTCTCCTCGTCGAAGCCCGAGCTCGCGGATGACCGCGAGGCTCTGCGACGCGAACGCCTCGTTGAGCTCGACGAGATCGAGCGTCGTCGGCTGAGATGCCGGCGCGGTCGAGGAGCTTGCGCACCGCCGGGATCGGCCCGATCCCCATCACGCGGGGGTCGACACCCGCGACCGCTGAGGCGACGAACGTCCCGAGCGGCTCGACACCGCATCTCGGCCGCGCGCTCCTCGCTCGCGATCACGAGCGCGGCGGCGCCGTCGTTGATCCCGCTCGCGTTCCCGGCGGTCACCGTGCCGCCGGCTCGGAACGCCGGCTTCAGGCCGGCGAGCGCCTCAGCGGTCGTCTGCGGGCGGGGGTGCTCGTCGACTCGCACGTCGCCCACGGCGACGAGCTCGTCGTCGAAGCGTCCGGCGGCGTGCGCCGCAGCCCAGCGCTCTTGCGAACGGAGCGCGAACGCATCCTGGTCCTCGCGCGACACGTCCCATCGCTCCGCGACGTTCTCGCCCGTCTCGCCCATCGACTCGAGCGGGAACATCTCCTCGAGACGCGGGTTCGGAAACCGCCAGCCGAGCGTCGTGTCCCACACGGTCTGGTTCCCGCGTGGGAACGCCGCCTCGGGCTTGGCCAGCACGAGAGGTGCGCGGCTCATCGACTCGACGCCGCCTGCGACGACGAGGTCGGCGTCCCCGGCAATCACGGCGTGACACGCGGACACCACCGACGAGAGCCCCGACGCGCACAGTCGGTTCAGCGTCACCCCGGGAACGGAGTCGGGTAGCCCGGCGAGGAGAGCGCCCATGCGCGCGACGTTCCGGTTGTCCTCGCCGGCCTGATTCGCGCAGCCGAAGTAGACGTCGTCGATGGCCCCTCCGTCGACGCCCGCTCGCTCGACCGCGGCGGCGATTGCGATCCCGGCCAGATCGTCGGGCCGGACGCCGGAGAGCGCCCCGCCGTAGCGGCCGATCGGCGTGCGAACTGCGGAGAGGACGACAGCGCGCGGCATCGCGCGCGACGTTACCGAACCCAGTCCAGAGCGACCGGCTCCGGGAACGCCCCCAGCGCCTCGCCTCGACGAAGGAGCTCGGTGACGGCCTTGCGACCCTCGTCACCGTAGTCCTGGGTGAGCTCGTTCACGTACATCGAGACGAACCGGTCGGCGACCGCAGCGTCGATCCCGCGGCCGAACTGGAGCGCGTACTCGAGCGCCTCCGCGCGGTTGTCGAGCCCGCACTGGATCGCTTCGCGGAGCACTGCTGAGACATCGCGGAGCACGTCGTCGCCGAGGTCGCGCCGGGCGACGTTGACACCGAGAGGGAGCGGAAGCCCGGTCTCGAGCAGCCACCACTCGCCGAGGTCGAGCACCTTCTGCAGACCGTAGTCCTCGAACGTGAGCTGCCCCTCGTGGATGAGGAGGCCGGCATCAGCACGCCCTGAGGACACCTCCTCTGGAATGTCGTCGAACGAAAGCTCGCGGTAGCGGAAGTCGCCCAGGACGAGCCGCAGCGTGAGGAACGACGTCGTCAACGTCCCGGGCACCACGATCTCGAGCTCGCGGAGCCCGTCGACCGACACTGGCTCGCGCGCGACGACGACGGGCCCGTAGCCCGAGCCGATGCTGGCGCCGTGCGGAAGGAGCGCGTAGTCCTCCTGCACGAACGGGTAGGCCGCAAGCGAGATCGCGGTCGCCTCGAGCCGGCCGCACGCGCGCCCACTGGTTCAGCGTCTGGATGTCGCCGAGCACCTGCTCGAACTCGTGCCCACGGGTGTCGACGAGGTCGGTCGTCAGCGCCCAGTACATGAACGCGTCGTCTGGGTCCGGGCTGTGTCCGACACGGATCTGCAAAGCGGCGGCACGCTAGCACCGCTGGCGCGTCCGGACGCTCGGCTACCGCCGGGCAAGCCCGGCTTCACCGAGGCTGACGGCGCTGGACGGCAGGATGCGTAGGCCTCGCCCCCTTTGCCAGCGCCGCCCCAGACGCGCCAGGTCATCAGCGATTGAAGAACCAGCGCTCGAGGAGCGGGAGAACCTCCTTGCGCGTGAACGGCCTCGCGTCCGCAGGCCGGCCGTCTTGCTCGAGCACGTCGACGTCGTCCTCGAGGGCCTCGTTGGCGCGGTCGAGCGCGTCCCCGAGCTCGAACCCCTCGAAGATCACGTCCTCAGAGCGCGACTCGTCGGACTCCCGGAGCTGAGGGTTGACGACGCGACCGACCGCCCAGACCGCACCTGGCCGTCGCTCGATCCAGATGGCGATCCGCTCCTCCTCGCCGACGTCGTCGACACCCACCAAGACACGCTCGGCGTAGCGTCCTTCGTGCGAGCTCCTTCTCATCACACCGGGATACAATCGCGTCTCGTGTCGGGCTTCAAGAACATGTTCTCGTTTCTGTTCTCGCGAGGCTCGGCGGAGGAGCACGTCGCACGCTACGTCGTCCGTGAGCACGACCGCGGCCGGTCGCTCGACGAGATCCTCGAGGACAAGTACGTCCGGAACCGATTGACCGCCGAGCAACAGCGGCGCCTGCTCGACCGCCCCGAGGTTCTCGAGGCGTTCTCGGGTGACATGGTCGAGGCTGCGAAGGCCTCGCTGCCCGACTAGAGCCTCGTTCCGACACCACGCTCGCCGGCTAGGCGAACGGCCTCCGCACCGATCGCGACGTCCCAGGCGGCAATCCCGTTCGACTTGAAGACGACGATGTCGTCGTCCGACTGCCTGCCCGAAAGCTCGCCGGCCACGACCTCGTGAAGCTCGTGCACCTCGAGCCAGTCGAGCACGCCGGCCTGGACGGGCTCGACGAGGTCGCCGGACTCGAGCTTGGCCTGCTCGAGCCAGTCACAGCACACGAACCGCGCTCGCTCGAGCACGGCATTGTCGAGCTCGCGCCGACTCACGACGTTCGCACCGGCGGCAACCACCAGCGTCCCGGGTGAGAGCCACTCGCCTCTGAGCACGGGATCGCGAGAGTTCGTGATGGTGACGACGATCTCCTGCGCGGCTGCGTCTCGGTGGCTCTCGCCGGGCTCGGCGCCCGTCAGCTCGCAGAACGCAGAGAGACGCTCGGAAGTCCGGCAGTACGCCACAACGCGATCGAGCGACGGAACCGCGGCGCGGATGCACGCGACCTGCGTCTCGGCCTGGTATCCGCATCCGATGACGCCGAGCGACGAGGCGCCACGTCTCGCCAGATGACGCGCCGCGACGCCGCTTGCGGCACCGGTTCGGAGCTGCCCGAGCCGGTCAGCCTCGATGACTGCGACAAGCTCGGAGGACTGCGAGTCGAAGAGGCAGACGACGAAGGTCGCACCCTCGGCCGTCGCTGCATAGAGCTTGCCACCGGCGAGGCTCAACACCCGGTCTGCCGCCGCCATGTCCGCGAGCGCGCCCTCCGGCAACCGCAATCTCCGCCGCGGAGCGATCTCGACCTCACCCTCCGCCATCCGATGGAAGCACGACTCGATCGCGTCGACCGCAGTCGTCGGATCGACGATGCTCGAGACGTCGGCTTCGCTGAGGTAGAGCGGCACGCCGCTGAAGTCTAGGAAGGCCCCGGTTGCCACCGTAGACTCGACCGTCTGACAACCGACGACTACCTCGCTCTGCCGTTGCAGGAGCTGCTCGACCGGCTCTCGGTCGACGGTCTCGCGCCGGGCGCCGGGTCCGCGTCCGCGCTGACGGTCGCTTTCGCCGCACGGCTCGTCACGATGGTGGCACGCTGCTCGCGCGATTGGGAAGAAGCCTCGGGAGTGGCCGCGCAGGCGAACGCGATCAGCGAGCGTGCGGTTGCCCTCGCCCACACGGACGGACGAGCCTGGGAGGACGCGCTCCTCGCACTGCGGGACGCGGAGGCTGGAGCAGACGGCGACCCGCGACGAGACTTCGCACTCGAGCAGAAGCTCGAGGCGGCGGCCGCTGCCCCGCTCGAGATCGCGTCGCTCGGCGCCGACGTCGCCGCGCTCGCGGCCGTCGCGGGCGAGCACTGCGACGGGACGTATCGAGCGGACGCAGCCGCAGCCGCAGCTCTCGCAGCGGGAGGCGCATCGGCTGCCGCTCACCTCGTGCGCGTGAACCTCGGTATTCGACCGTCCGATCCGCGACTCGGACGCGCGCTGGCGAGCGAGCAGGCCGCACGAGACGTCGCGGGGCGCCTGCTCGAGTCACCTCGATGATCGACCGAGCGTGATCAGGCTCATCGAGATCTCCGACAGCGAGCTCGTCAGACGGTGTCGTGACGGCGAGGCGGACGCGTGGAACGAGCTCGTCGAGCGGTATTCGCGATACGTGTACGCGATCGCAACGCGTGGCTTTCGCCTCACGGACGACGACGCAGAGGACGTCTTCCAGGACGTCTTCACGCGCATCTACACGCGCCTCG
Organism: uncultured Gaiellaceae bacterium; assembly: GCA_963709715.1. Taxonomy (GTDB): domain Bacteria; phylum Actinomycetota; class Thermoleophilia; order Gaiellales; family Gaiellaceae; genus GMQP-bins7. Next base: position 503,026 of record CAVPXQ010000002.1, on the reverse strand, counting down.
ACACGCTTCGCGACGACTCGGCGCTCCGCCCGTGGATCGCCCAGCTCACGAGACGACGTTGTCTCGATCACGTCGCGAGCCGAGGTCGAGAGATGCCGGCCGACGACGACCTGACGCCGGAGGAGAGCAGCGATCTCGAGCACATCGAGGAGGCGTTCGCCGTTCGCGAAGCGCTCGCGGAACTCTCCGAGACGTGCCAGGACATCCTCGACCGCTTCTTCACGCGCGACCAGAGCTACAAGACGATCGCCGACGAGCTCGACATCCCGTCGGGAACGATCGCGAGCCGCATCGCCCGCTGCCTCGCTCGACTTCGCTCGGAGCTCGAGGGAAGAAACGACCCGCCAGGGGGGTCTAGGGAGTAGATGACGAGCTTCTACGACGAAGAGCGTCTCGGAGTGCTCCTCCGCCTCCTGCGTCCCGCACCCCAAGGGTGGGTGCGGGCGGCGCAGGAGCTTCCCGCGGCCCGACGCACGTTCGACGAGATCGTCGCTCGCGCCGAGTCCGATCTCGCATTTCGCGCGGCGCTCGTGGCCGACCTCGAGCAAGCGCTCGCTGCCGAGGGGTACGAGCGGACGCGACTCGTCGTCGAAGAGCTCGAGAGGCATCTCTCGGAGCACTGAGTAGAGTCCCGCCACGATGGCGGTGGCGGGCCACGCAGAGGGAGCCGGGCGGACGGCGCTTCCTGCCTGGAGCCTGCCCAAGGACGCGGTCGACCAGATCACCCTCCCCGACGACTGGCCCGAGCGGATAACGCGTGACTGGGCGCTCGGGGGCGCGACCGGCAAAGGCGTGCGGGTATGCATCCTCGACTCGGGGATCGACGGCTCTCATCCACTCGTCGGCGAGCTCGAGAGCTCCGTCGTCATCTCGATCGGCGAGAACGACGAGATCGTCGCCGAACCCGACACGGAAGGAGACGTCTCGGGGCATGGAACGGCGTGTGCGGGAATCGTGCGGCGTCTGGCGCCCGAGGCGTCGATCTCGAGCGTGCGTGTGCTCGGCTCGACCTTCACCGGCAGCGGCGCCGTGCTGCTCGCCGGCCTGCGCTACGCGATCGAACAGGGCTTCTCCGTCATCAACATGAGCCTGTCGACCACGAAGAAACCGTTCGCAAGCGTGTTGCACGAGCTTGCAGACAGCGCCTACTTCAAGCGGACGGTGCTCGTCGCCTCGGCCCACAACATGCCCGTCGAGAGCTACCCGTGGCGCTTCTCGTCCGTCATCTCGGTCGGAAGCCACGAGGAAGCCCGATCCGCTCGACTTCTTCTACAACCCGAGTCCGCCAGTCGAGTTCTTCGGTCGCGGTGTGAACGTCGAGGTCCCCTGGCTCGGCGGGCGCACGCTCGCCGTCTCCGGGAACAGCTTCGCAACGCCGCACATCACCTCGATCTGCGCCTTGGTCCTCTCGAAGCACCCGGAGCTGACGCCCTTCCAGCTCAAGAGCGTCCTCTATCTGACCGCGACGAACGTTGGGGGTGGGAAATGACCGAAAAGCCCGATCTTCGGGCAGCCGTCGCAGCCGGCGTCGTCGGCTCCGAAGAATCGTTTCACGCCTTGCTCTCCGCGATCGTCGAGGTCGCCCGTTCGATCTTCGGAGCGAAGGCGTCGTCCATCCTGCTCCTCGACATGGAAACGGAAGAGCTCGTGTTCGAGGCCGTCGTCGGTGAAGGCGAGGACACGCTCCTCGGGACGAGGTTCCCGGCCGGGACGGGAATCGCCGGGTGGGTGCTCGCAACCCGAACCCCGCTCGTCATCGAGGACGTGCACAGCGATCCCAGGTGGTCGCGCGACGTCGCAGAGGGAACCGGATACGTGCCCAAGGGACTGATGGCCGCGCCGCTCCTGCACGAGGAGGGCGCTCTGGGCGTCCTCTCGGTCCTCGACCGCCCCGAGCAGACGCTCTTCAGCCTCCAGGAGATGGAGCTCCTCGGACTCTTCGCGAACCAGGCGGCGATCGCAGTCGACCTGCTCCTCAAGGCCCGGAAGGCGGAGGTGCTGCTCGCCGACGGCGGAGGGGAGCTCGACGTCGTTGCCAGGCTCGCGCGTGCGGTCGACGCTCTGGAGGACGAGCGCCGTGACGCCGGATTCCGGCTCCTGCGGGAGCTCGAGGCGACGCTCGGAGCCGAGGCCTAGCCGGACCAGAAGAAAGCCCGGGCGGCTGTACATCCCGCCCGGGCTCGAAACGTCTCTCGGGAGCCGCTACTCGGCCGCGCCCTCGACAGCACCCTCGACGGAGCCCTCCACGGACCCCTCGACGCTCCCCAGCGTGAAGCGGTGCGCCTCGACGTCGGGCTCGTCGTCCTGGGCCTCGAGGCTGCCCTCGACGGCACCTTCGGCCGCGCCCTCCGCAAAACCGTGGGCCTCGACCTCGTCCTCTACGCGGGTGTCCTCGTCCGACATGTCTCCTCCTTCGCTTGAAAACGCTCAGCCAACGTTCTGCCCAACAAGACAGCCTGGGTCGCCGAAATCTTCCCTGCCAGGCTTCAATTCTTCAAGCCCGGGTGAGATGCTCACGCCGTGGGTGGCGTCAGGCAGCGGATCGTGGAGTCGGCCGCCGCCTTCCGGAGCGTCTTCGCCAACACCGGCCTGCGGCGACTCGAGCTCGCCTGGGCCGCCTCGATCCTCGGTAACTGGGCGTATCTCGTCGCCGTCTCAGTCTACGCGTACGGTGTCGGCGGCGAGGCGGCGGTCGGGCTCCTTCTCCTGCTGAGGTTGGTTCCTGCCGGACTGCTCGCACCGTTCGCCGGGCTCCTCGCCGACCGCCATCCGCGCGAGCGCGTGCTGCTCGTCGCGAACCTTGCGCGCCTCGTCCTCATGGTGGCCGCGGCGCTCTGCGTGTTCGCCGACGCGGCGCCCGCGGTCGTGTACGCGCTCGCCATCGCGACCTCGATCGCGAACACACCGTTCCGTTCGGCACAGGCCGCGTTGACCCCCACGCTGGCACGATCTCCATCCGAGCTCACCGCGGCGAACGCCGTGGCGAGCACGATCGAGAGTCTCGCCGCCTTCGCCGGACCGGCATTCGCCGGCATTCTCCTGGGCTTCGTAAGCATCGGGACGGTCTTCGTGATGACCGCGGTGCTCGTCGCCATCTCGGCGCTGTTCGTGCTGGGGATTCGCCGCGGACGCCGCACCCGCGCGCCGCGACCTCGAAGCCTCGACGATCGCATCGGAGGCACTGGTCGGGTTCAAGACCGTCGTTCGCGACCCCTCGCTTCGCGTCCTCGTCGGGCTCTTCACCGCGCAGACGTTCGTCGCCGGGGCCGTGCAGGTCTATCTCGTGGTCACCGCGATCGAGCTGCTCGACATGGGACCGCAGGGAGTCGGCTACCTCAACGCGGCCGTAGGCATCGGGGCGCTCGTCGGCGGCCTCATCGCGCTCTCGCTTACCGGAGCAAAGCGTCTCAGCCCCGCCTTCATGGCCGGGGTGATCCTGTGGGGCGCACCGCTCATCGTCCTCGGCCTCTGGCAGCCGCTCGCGCTCGCGCTCGTACTCTTCGGGCTGCTCGGGGTGGGCAACTCGCTCGTCGACGTCGCCGCGTTCACGCTGGTGCAGCGGGCCGTTCCAGACGAGGTGCTCGCACGCGTGTTCGGCGTGATCCAGATGCTGTGGCTAGCGTCGGTCGGGATCGGGGCGATCGTCGCGCCGGTCCTCATCGACGCCTTCGGCCTGGAGGGGGCGATGATCGTCACCGGAGCGGCGTTGCCGCTGCTCGTCCTCGTGACGAGCCCGAAGCTCGTCGGGATCGACGCGCGCTCGGACGCGCCGGACGAGTCGCGGCTGCAGCTGTTGAGCTCGACTCCGATCTTCGCTCCGCTCCCCGGCGCCTCCCTCGAGCACGTCGCCGCACGCCTCGTCCCGCTGCGCCTGGAAGCAGGCTCGCTCGTCGTGCGTGAAGGCGACGAAGGCGATCGCTTCTACATCGTCGCGGAGGGCGAGCTCGAGGTCTCACAGGAAGGCGCGGCCATCGGCAAGCTCGAGGTCGGTGACTACTTCGGCGAGATCGCGCTCCTCCGCGACGTCACGAGAACGGCGACCGTGACCGCCCATACGGACACGGTGCTCTACGCACTCGACCGCGAGGACTTCCTCGCGAGCGTGACGGGCCACCCACAGAGCGCCGAGGCGGCGGAGACGGTGATGAGCGCACGACTGGCGGGTCCCGCCGCGACGGGGTACCGCTCCACCGCGACCTAGGCTCGAGCCGGAAGGAGCCTGAGAGCCGCCACCCACCGGAGCCTCCTGCGTCGCGTGACCCGGCTCACGGCCGCCCGTCCAGGGCGGTCGCGAAGTGCGCCCGGCATGATTCGAACATGCGACCTCTGCCTCCGCAGGGCAGCGCTCTATCCCCTGAGCTACGGGCGCGGGGACGGCAAGTCTAGCTGCCTGACGGAGCGGCCCCCGACGCCGAGCACGGCATCCGCGGGGACCTCGACGCGGACGTATCCGAGCGCGACGACACGCTCGCCGTCGCGCGCCGCGCTCGTGATCCGCCCGACGACCTTGCCGTCGAGCGTGAGCTCGGCGTCGTAAGCGGGCGCCTCCGTGCCGTCCAGCTCGAGCACGCGGAGCGTCCGATTGACGCGACCGCGGTAGTGCTGACGCGCGATCGGCTCCTGCCCCGGGTAGCAGCCCTTCTCGAAGTCGATCGCCCGCGCCTCGAGACGCGCTTCGGCCGGGAGCACGCGGTCGTCGAGCTCGCGCCCGAAGCGTGGCGTCCCGGCGCGGATGCGCAGGAGCTCGAGCTCGTCGTCACGGACACTCGGCTCGAGCGGCTCGTCGAGGACCTCGACAGCGGGAACGCCGTAGTCCGCGGTCGGAATCCCTTCGGCATCACCGAGAACGACGACGGATGAGTGCTCCTCGTGCTCGATCTCGCACTTCGCCGCGAACCGCGAGCGGACGAGCGTCTCCAGTACACGCTCGCCGAGCCCGTCCTCGGTCAGGAGCAGGAAGTCGTCGACCCCGCGTCGGAGCACGACGAGCGGCGCGATGATCCGAGCCTTCGGCGTGAGCACGAGCGCCTCGCACGCATCGCCGATCCCGAGCGCCTCGACGTCGTTCGAGACCATCGCCTGCAGGTACGAGGCGGCGTCCGGCCCCTGCACCGACACGTAGTCGCGGGTTCGGCGTGCAACACCGGTAGTCACGTGAGCCATTGGTTGTCCTCGGATGAGCTGCGACGCGGCTGCGAAGCAGCCGCCTTCAGGGATCTTTCGCGACCGGAGGTCCGCGCGAGCGGATCTCCGGTCTTGCGCGGATCAATAGTGTTGCAGCCGTGTTCCGGGGGAGAGCCGAGCGGAAGGTCGCCGAGGCCGGCTACGACCCGGCACGTCTGCCGCCCGGCCAGTACTTCACGGTGAAGTGGCCGGTGCTCCACGCCGGGTCGATCCCGAGGACAGATCTCTCGACGTGGGACTTCTTCGTCGAGGGCGAGGTCGAGACTGCGATCCGCCTCTCGTGGGAGGAGCTGAACGCCCTACCGCGCACGACACATACGCAGGACATCCACTGCGTCACGCGTTGGAGCCGCTTCGACGTGACCTTCGACGGCATCCACTGGAGCGCCATCGAGCCGCTCGTGAAGCCGCTGCCGTCGGCCCGCTTCGTCGTCGCCCACGCGGAGGAGGGCTACACGGCGAACGTGCCGATCGCGTTCCTGCGAGACCCGCTGTCGCTTCTCGCGACGCACGCGGACGGCGCGCCGTTCGCGCCCGAGCACGGCGGGCCGCTTCGCCTCGTGATCCCGCGGAAGTACTTCTGGAAGAGCGCGAAGTGGCTCCGTGGCATCGAGCTCACGGCGAACGACCGGCCCGGCTTCTGGGAGCGCTACGGCTACCACAACGACGCCGACCCGTTCGAGGAGCAACGCTACGGCTTCTGACGCTGTGCGGGAAACCCGCACATCGCGTAGACGCGATCCCCGATTTCCGAGCTCGTCGACGCTGCGAGCGTCAGGACTCATGCGTCGAACGGAGGCCTCATGAAGAAACGCGCGACTCTCCTGTGCCTCGCGGCCGGGTTCGCCGTCGTCCTCGTCAGCGTTGCCGCGGCTGGCCCGTCAGCACCCGCGAAGTCGGTCGTCACCTTCAAGATGATCGAGTGGGACATCCTCCCGACCACCTCGACGAAGGCGGCGCCGGGAAGCGTGACCTTCGCAGTGCGTAACTCCGGGAAGCTCACACACGAGTTCGTCGTGCTTCGAGCGACGAAGGCTGCGGGCAACCTCGCATCCGCCGGTGCCGCGGAGGCGCCGGAAACCGGAGCGGTCGGCGAGATCGGCGAGATTCAGCCTGGCACCACGAAGCGCTTGACGTTGGCACTGAAGCGCGGCCACTACGCGCTCATCTGCAACCTGAAGGGGCATTACAACAGCGGTCAGTTCGTGGACTTCTACGTTCGTACCCCGTGAGCTGACATTCCCCCCGAAAGGGGGAGGATCGAATAGAGCGGATCGACGACAACCTGTTCAACCCAATCCTCCCCAGTTCTTCCCCCTCTGAGTGGCCGTCCCAGCGGCCACTCTTCTTTTGTCCGTAGAACGCGAACGGCCGGCGTGTGCCGGCCCTTCGCACAGACACTGGTCGAGGCTACGCCGCGATGGAGCAGATCGTCTCCGACGGCGGGCGGCGGCACTGTCCGTCCGAGCAGTCGCCGACAGGGCCGGCACAACGACGCGCGCCGTGTACAGCCTGTTCGGCTCGAAGGACGGTCTTCTCGTCGAGGCCCTCGCCCGCGATGCATTCGAGTTCCTCCACACGGAGATCGAGATGCTCGAGGAGAGTGGTGATCCGGAGGCTGACCTGGTCGACGTCGGCGTCCTCGTCTTCCGCCGCCTCGTGCTCGAGCATCCCGCCCTCTACCGCATCGCGTTCCAGCGGATCGTGCCCGGTCTCGACACGAGTGCGGATCTGGTTGCGACACAGCAGAAAGCGTGGAACCAGCTCGTGGCGAAGGTCGAGCGACTCGAGGCAGCCGGCCTCCTGGGCGGCAAGCCCGCTCCGGAAGCCGCGCGCGAGTTCAACGCGATGATGGAAGGACTCGCCAATGCCGAGTTGCGCGGCAGCGTGCTCCGGTTGCTCCCGGAGGGAGACGAGGAACAGGCCTGGCGAACCGCGCTGACCACGGTCGTCCGCGGGTTCGCCGCCTCATAGAAACGCGAGGGGCCGGCAGTGCCGGCCCCCCGACGGTGGATCAGGGAAGGGACCCTGAGTCTAGGCGATCGGCCTAGAAGTCCATTCCGCCGCCGGGCATGCCTGCGGGCATCGCCGGCTGCTTCTCCGGCATCTCCGCGACGACTGCCTCGGTGGTGAGGATGTTCTTCGCGATCGATGCGGCGTTCTGCAGCGCCGAGCGCGTGACCATGGTCGGATCGATGATCCCGCTCTTGACGAGGTCCTCGATCTCACCGGACTCGACGTTCAGGCCCTGGCCCTTCTTGGCGTTGCGGACCTTGTCGATGACGACGGAGCCTTCGAGACCCGCGTTGTACGCGAGCTGACGAAGAGGCTCCTCGAGCGCCCGGATGATGATCTTAGCGCCCGTCTTCTCGTCACCCTCGAGAGCATCGAGCGTGGCCTTGACCGAATCACCGGCGTTGATGAGCGCGACGCCGCCTCCCGGGACGATGCCCTCCTCGAGGGCTGCCCGCGTGGCCTGCAGCGCGTCCTCGACGCGGTGCTTCTTCTCCTTCATCTCGGTCTCGGTGGCTGCGCCGACCTTGACCACCGCGACGCCACCGGACAGCTTCGCGAGGCGCTCCTGGAGCTTCTCGCGATCGAAGTCGGAGTCGGTGTTCTCGATCTCCGACTTGAGCTGCTTGATGCGGCCCTTGATTGCGTCGGACCCGCCGGCACCGTCGATGATCGTCGTCGTGTCCTTGTCGATGACGATCTTGCGAGCCTTGCCGAGCTGCGAGAGCTTCGTGTTCTCGAGCTTGAGACCCAGCTCCTCGGTGATGACCTCGCCACCCGTCAGGATCGCGATGTCCTCGAGCATCCGCTTGCGGCGATCTCCGAACCCCGGCGCCTTGACTGCGACGGCCGAGAACGTGCCACGGAGCTTGTTGACGACGATCGTGGCGAGCGACTCGCCCTCGACGTCCTCCGCCACGATGAGCAGCGGACGACCGGCCTGGATGACCTGCTCGAGTACCGGAAGGACATCCTTGACCGCACCGATCTTCTGGTTCGCGATAAGGACGTACGGGTCCTCGAGGACAGCCTCCATGCGCTCGGCGTCCGTGATCATGTACGGGCTCAGATAGCCCTTGTCGAACTGCATGCCCTCGGTGAACTCGAGGTCGAGACCGAAGGTCTGGCCCTCCTCGACGTTCACGACGCCGTCCTTGCCGACCTTCTCGATCGCATCGGCGATGACGTCGCCGATCTCGCGCTCACGCGACGAGATGGTGGCGACGCGGGCGATGTCCTCCTTGCCGTTGACTTCGGTCGACATCTTCCTGAGGTCCTCGACGACCGCGTCGACGGTCTTCTCGATGCCGCGCTTGAGCGCCATCGGGTTCGCGCCCGCAGCGACGTTCTTGAGGCCCTCGCGGACGATTGCCTGGGCGAGCACCGTGGCGGTCGTCGTGCCGTCGCCGGCGACGTCGTTGGTCGCAGTCGCGACCTCGCGTACGAGCTGTGCACCCTGGTTCTCGAAGGGATCCTCGACCTCGATCTCACGAGCGATGGTGACGCCGTCGTTCGTGATCGTCGGCGCGCCGAACTTCTTGTCGAGGACGACGTAGCGGCCCTTCGGGCCGAGCGTCACCTTCACCGCATCGGCGAGGGTGTTGACGCCTCGCTCGAGCGACCGGCGAGCCTCCTCGTTGAACTTGAGCTCCTTGTGAGCCATCTAATTCCTCCTGAAAGAGCTAGGCGGCCGCGCTGGCAAGCTTCTTCTTGCCCTTGCTGCCGGTGGTTACGACCTTCGCGAGCACATCCGACTCGCGCAGGATGAGGACGTCCTCGGTGCCGACCTTGATCTCCGTCCCGCCGTACTTGGAGAAGATGATCTCGTCACCTACCTGGACGTCCATCTTGATGTAGTCCCCGTCCTCGTCTCGAGCACCGGGGCCCACGGCGAGAACCTTGCCGCGCTGCGGCTTCTCCTTCGCCGTATCGGGCAGCACGATGCCGCTCACCGTGGTCTCCTCCTCATCGAGGATCTCCACGATCAGACGGTCACCGAGAGGCTGCAAATCCATTCGACAGTCCTCCTTCATACGGAGTTTGTGACAGAACTGGCACTCACAGCACGAGAGTGCCAGTTCCACACTAGCACGCTCAGCTCCTTGCGCCAGGCCAAATTGAGTCGATCCCGCTTAGATCTCGTGCCGTTGCACTGAAAGGGTGTTACAAAGTTGCCGTGCGACGCGAATTCTCCGCAGGCGTCGTTCTCGTGCGCCGGATGCACGGACGCTGGTGGCTCGCCGCGATCCGCCCGCAGGGCAAGCGGACAGGTGTCTGGGTGCTACCCAAAGGCAACGTCGGCGCGGGTGAGGCGTCGTCCGAAACGGCGCTGCGTGAGGGCTTCGAGGAGACGGGAGTCCGTGGTCGCCTCGTATCCAAGCTCGGAGACGTCCGCTACGTCTATACATGGGACGGCGAGCGCATCTTCAAGGTCGTGAGCTTCTTCCTCGCACGAGCGAGCAGCGGCCGGATCGGGGCGCTGCCGCCCGGGATGGAGGTCGAAGTGGCGGAGGCTCGCTGGCTCCCGCTCGCCGACGCTCACCACCTTCTCGCCTACGGCGGCGAGCGAGACATGGCCCGGAGGGCGCTCGAGGCGCTCGCCGGCGACCCTTTATAGTTGCGCCGCCGCCGATGCCCACGTTCGCCCTCAATTTCTACAACCCGGCCGTCGCCGACCAGCTGCGCACCGGCCGGAAGACGGCCACCATCCGTCTCGGAGACAAGTCCGCGAAGTACAAGAAGGGGATGATCGTGACCGTTCTGTGCGGTGTGCGGTACGGGCAGCGCGAACGGATCTTCGACGCCGTGATCGACAAGGTCGAGGTGAAGGAGCTCCGTGAGCTCTCGCCGCGCGAGATCGAGCACGACAACCCGCAGATCCGCCGCGTCGACGAAATGGTCTGGTTCCTGGGCCAGCTCTACAACCGCGAGGTCGAAGAGGACGAGATCGTCACGCTGATCCGCTTCTCGCAGATCACCTAGCCGTTCTTGCCCGGCCGGCGAATCGCCGTACCGAACAGCTCCGAGGGCCTGACCGGTGCCTCGCATTCTTCGCACGTAACCGCGAACGCCGACGCGATCGGCGCCTCGCAGCTCGGACAGCGATGGCGCAGCTCACCGTCGCATTGGGGGCAATGCGCGGGCAGAGCGTCCTCGTCCTCGAGGAAGTAGCGGAGCGTGTGACCGCAGGCCAGGCAGAACGCGACCCAGTCGCCGAGCGTCTTCCGGCGTTCCTCCTGGATCCAGTTGCGCTTCGTGGCCACGGGCCGAATGTAGCGCTCAGCCAGCTCGCAAAATGCGAGCACCGCCAGAACACGTCCGGATCGCGCCGACGTGAGCGTCACGAGGAACGTACCGACGCTGTCGACGTCCGCTTACCCGCACACCGGATCGACAGCCCCCTCCGTTAGAGTGGCGGCGACCCAGCGGACGGGAGAGAGCTGCATGGCGGTACGTGAAGCTGAGCCCGTGGGCTCGCTGCAGGAGGTGAAGGACGCGGGGCTCGACCGCGAAGACCTTCTCGGCATCTACCGCAACATGCTCATCACGCGCGGGATCGAGGAGCGCGGCCACATCCTCTACAAGCAGGGCAAGATTCCAGGCTCCTTCTACACCGGCCGGGGCAACGAGGGCGCCGCCGTCGGCGTTGCGACGGCGATGGGCGCGAACGACGTCGGCACACCGCTGCACCGCGACATGGGCGTCCATGTCACACGCGGGGTCGAGCCCTGGCGCGTCTTCGCTCAGTACATGGGGCGCGAAGGCGGGCCGACGCAAGGACGAGACGGCAACGTGCACATGGCCGTCGCCGAGCTGGGCCTCTACATGATGGTCTCCCACCTGCCCGCGATGCTCCCGGTTGCAACCGGCATGGCGCTTGCATTCAAGATCCGCGGCGATCGGAGAGTCGCCGTCGGCTGGTTCGGCGAGGGCGCCGCGGGCCGTGGCGACGCGCACGAAGCGATGAACTTCGCCGGGGTACGTCAGCTACCCGTCGTGTTCGTCTGCGACAACAACCAGTGGGCGTACTCGACGCCTACCTACCTGTCGTTCCCCGTCGAGCACATCGCCGACCGGGCCGCCGCCTATGGGTTCGAGGGTGTCGTCGTCGACGGGACCGACGTACTCGCCGTGTACCGAGAGACGACGCGCGCGATCGAGAAAGCGCGGGCCGGCGGCGGGCCGACGCTCATCGAATGCCTGACGCTCCGCATGGAGGGCCATGCAGTCCACGACGATGCCTTCTACGTGCCGAAGGAGATGTTCGAGCGCTGGGCCGCGTACGACCCGATAGAGCGCTTCCGAACGTGGCTCCATGAGCACGCAGGCATGACCGACGAGGAGGAGAGCGATATCACGTCCGTCGTCAAGCGGCTGCTCAACGACGCGCTCGACCGCGCCGACGAGTCGCCGCTCCCAGAGTCCGCCACGCTCGAAAGCGGCGTCTGGGCGTCCCAGGAAGACCTCGACACTCCGCATCACAAGTAGGCGTGCATGGCTGAGATGACCTACATCCAGGCGATCTCCGACGCGCTCCGCCTCGAGATGCGGCGCGACCCGCGCGTGTTCCTGCTCGGCGAGGACGTCGGCGTGTACGGCGGCGCGTTCAAGGTCTCACTCGGGTTCCAGGAGGAGTTCGGGCCGTGGCGTGTCATTGACACGCCGCTCTCGGAGACGGCGATCGTCGGAGGCGCGACCGGCGCCGCGCTGATGGGGCTCCGTCCCGTCGCCGAGATGCAGTTCGCGGACTTCGTCTCGTGCGCCTGGGATCACCTCGTCACCGTCGCTGCGAAGCAGTTCTTCCGAGCGGGGACGCCCATCCCGATCGTCGTCCGGCTCCCGTCCGGCGGCGGCTTCTCGGGTGGCCCGTTTCACTCGCAGAACCCAGAGAGCTCGTTCGCTCACATTCCCGGCCTCAAGATCGTGTGCCCGGCAACCCCGCACGACGCAAAAGGCCTCCTCGCCTCGTCGATCGAGGATCCGAATCCGGTGCTGTTCTTCGAGCACAAGCACCTGTATCGCCGCATCAAGGGCGAGGTGCCCGAAGACCGCTACACGGTTCCGTTCGGGTACGCGAACGTGCACCGGCCGGGGGACGACGCGACCGTCGTCACGTGGGGGGCCATGGTGTACACGGCGACGGAAGCCGCGGAGCAAATCGCGAAGGACGGCTTCGAGGTCGAGGTGCTCGACCTGCGGACGCTGATCCCATGGGACAAGGAGCGCGTCCTCGAGGGCGTGCAGCGCTGCTCGAAGGTCCTCGTCCTGCACGAGGACACGCGAACGGGCGGCTTCGGCGGGGAGATCGCAGCGACGATCGGCGAGGAGGCCTTCGAGCACCTCGACGCGCCCGTCATGCGCCTGGCCGCGCCGGACACGCCGGTACCGTTCTCGCCTCCGCTCGAGAAGGCCTTCATCCCGCAGGTCGAAGACGTGGCGAACGCCCTGAGAGAGCTCCTCGCCTACTAGGAGGAACGGTGTCCACAGGAATGCAGACCGAGGTCGTGATGCCCCAGATGGGCGTCTCCGTCTCCGAGGGCACGATCACGAAGTGGCTCCACCAGGTCGGCGAGGCGATCCGCGCGACGAACCGCTGCTCGAGATCTCGACGGACAAGGTCGACACCGAGGTGCCGAGCCCGGCCGACGGCGTCGTCGCGCAGATCCTCGTGCCCGAGGGCGAGACCGTCGAGGTCGGAACCGTGCTCGCGATCATCACGCCCGTCGGTGCCGAGACCGCTCCTGCCGAGCCTGCTCCAGCGGCGCCCGAGCCCGAGCCGGCCATGGCCCCGGAGCCCGTCGCAGCCGTGGCGGTCGCGGCTGCGTCGGAACCTGCGCCCGCAGAGGAGACGCCGGCTCCAGCCGCGCAGGCCGCGCCCGCTGCAGCCGGCAACGGGAAGACCTTCGTGTCCCCGGTCGTCGCACGCATCGCCGCCGAGCACGGCGTCGATCCTGCAGCGGTCCCGGGCACCGGGACCGGCGGTCGTGTGACGAAGAAGGACATCCTCACGTACATCGAGTCGGGTGCCGCGGCGCCAGTGGCAGCGCCTCCACCGGCTCCCGGCACCGGCCGCGGCGCCTCCGCCTCCTCCACCGCCCGCGTCCGAGCCGGTCGCTGCGGCGCCGCCTCCTCCGCCGCCTGTGCCCGAGCCGGTGGCCGCGGCACCCACGCCGGAAGCGACACCGCCCGCTCCACCTCCCGTCCAGCCCCCGGCTCCCGCTCCCGAGCCAGTGCCCGTGGCGGCCGCACCCGTGCCCGCGCCGGCACCACCTCCGCCACCGCCCGCCCCCGCAGCCGAGCCGGCGACAACCGAAGAGGCACCGGGCGTGCCCGGCGAGGAGCTCCAGCCGATGACGGCGATGCGCCGCGGCGTCATGGAGCACATGCGCCGCTCGCTCGACACCGCGGCCCACGTGACGAGCGCCATCGAAGTCGACATGGCCCGCGTCGTCGCACTGCCGCCAGAAGCTCAAGCCGGAGCTCGCGGCGCAGAACATCAATCTCACGTACCTCGCATTCATCGCCCGGGCATCCGTCGACACGCTCCTCGACTACCCGTGGATGAACGGCGAGATGCGTGGCCAAAGCATCGTCACGCGACCGTTCGTCAACCTCGGGATCGCCGTCGCGCTCGACGAGGGCAAGGGCCTCATCGTCCCGGTCATCCGGAACGCGCAGGACCTCAACCTCACCGGGACGGCTCGCGCGATCCAGGATCTCGCGGAGCGCGCTCGTACGAAGAAGCTGCTCCCCGACGACGTCCAGGGCGGCACGTTCACGATCACGAACCCGGGGAGCTTCGGCACCTTCCACGGGACGCCGATCATCAACCAGCCGCAGTCGGCGATCCTCGGCACCTACGCGCTCGTGAAGCGACCTTGGGTCGTCCAGGACGAGCTCGGCAACGACGTGATCGCGATCCGACCGATCATGAACGTCACGCTCACGTACGACCACCGGCTCGTCGACGGCGCGTACGCAGGGATGTACCTCCGCGACCTCCGCGACCGGCTCGAGAGCTGGGACGAGGCCGCCTACTGACTTGTGCGCAAGATCGATATCCGCTCGCGCGAATCTCGATCGCGCAAAGATCCCTAGAGGCGGCCGCTCCGCGACCGCTGCCGCAGCACGGGCTCGATGAGTCAGCGGATCGTCCCGTTCATCGGCTACGAGGACGCGGCGGGCGCGATCGAGTGGCTCGAGCGCGCGTTCGGCTTCGTCGAGAACCGCGAGTCGCGGTACGAACAGGACGGCGTCATCACGCACGCCGAGCTCGGGCTCGAGGACGCGACCCTGTTCCTCTCCACCCCGGTTGGCTATGCGAGCCCGAGACGCCTTCGCGAGACCTCGGAGCTGGCGCGCACTTCTTACGACAACCCATGGGTGATCGACGGGCACTTCGTCGAGGTGGATGACGTCGACACCCACCATGCGCGAGCAGTCTCGGCCGGAGCGACGATCCTGCGCGAGCCGGAGGAGCCAAGCACCGGCTTTCGCATCTACACGGCCGAGGATCCCGAGGGTCACCGCTGGATGTTCGGCCAACGCCTCGGCGGCGACGCATGACTCCGCTCCACGGCACCTGCCTCTGCGGAGGCGTTCGCTTCGAGGTCACGGAGCCGTTCGACCGTGTCGGGCAGTGTCACTGCGAGTTCTGCAAGCGCATCTCCGGTGGATACGGAACGGTGAGCGGACGCGCGCGAACGGACGCAATCCGCGTCCTCGGAGGGCGAGGCGCTCCTCACGTCGTACACGCCCGAAGGCGGATCGGCCAAGACGTTCTGCTCTGTCTGCGGGTCGAACCTCTTCGGCGGCGGCTGGCCCGAGCGCGAGACGGCGAGCGTACGGCTCAGCGCGTTCGGTCTCGACTACGACCGCAAGCCCGAAGCGCACTCGTTCGTCCGCTCGGTCGCGGCGTGGGAGATCCTCCCCGAGGACGGGCTGCCGCGGTACGACGAACGCGCGACGTAGCGCGTGCCGGCCAATCTCGTCCGTGACGTCGGCTCTGAGCGGAGCCTCCGAGATCGGGAGGCGGCACCGATGCACGACCGACCGTCGTCGAAGCGGTCGTCGACGGCTGGAGCCCGGCGCGCGCGAGTGCCTCGCCGCTGACGATCTCGACGCGCCCGACTCGTCCCCGAGTAGCCTGCGCTGAGCGCGGCGCTACTGAGCCTGGCCCGTACGCGAGGCATTCGAGCTGCGCGGGCGCCGTCTCGCAGGGCGCGATCCCGGAGACCGTGGTGTTCCTCGAGCACCCGCCGGTCGTGACGATCGGGCGTCGCACCGAAACCGAGAGCGAGCTCCACATTCCCGAGAACGCCGAGGTCGAGATCGCCGAGACCGACCGCGGCGGCAAGTCCACGTTCCACGGTCCCGGGCAGCTCGTCTGCTACCCGATCCTCGACCTCGGGAAGCACGGCAAGGACGTGAAGCGGTACGTGCGCGACCTCGAGGAGGCGCTCATCCGAGACGCTCGCCGCGTTCGAGCTCGAGGGCACGCGCTACGAGGGCCTGACCGGCGTCTGGATGCCGCCCGGCGGTGGGCAGGGCCCACGGAAGATCGCCTCGATCGGCGTGCACGTCTCGCGCTGGGTGACGACCCACGGGTACGCGCTCAACGTCGACCTCGACCCCGCCCCGTTCACGGAGTGGATCACCGCGTGCGGGCTCGAGGACGCTCAGTTCACGACGATGGCGCGCGAGCTCGGCCGGCCGCGTGACCGTCGAAGACGTGCGACCGGCGGCGTCGACGGCCATCGCCGAGGTGTTCGGACCTCGCGTTCGAAGCGTTCCCGGCAGACGACGCCGGGCTCTGGCGCGCAGCCGATCCACGCCTCGCTCGCCGCGCGCTAGTCGTCGGGGAGCTGCGCCTTCCCGGTGTGCTGCTGCGCCTGCTCGTCGAGTTGCTGCGCCGCCTTCACGACATGTCCGTGCACCGCCCACGCATGTGCGAGCCCGTTGGGCACCTCGCCCCTCCGGAAGTGCTCGGCCGCGACGAGACAGTGCCCCTTCGCGCGCTCGAGCTCGGCGGCAGCCTCCTCGTACAGTTGGGCGGCCCTCTCGAGATCCGCCTGTGTCATACGAAGAGCTCCTCCGGGCACGGCACGGGCTCGTCCGCAGTGGACTGGGCGTAGGCGACGCTCGGGTCCGACGTCTCCACCTCTACTCCTGCTCCGTGCGTCAGCGCCGTCTCGTTCACGGGATAGACGAGCGCGCGGCCCTTGCGCCGAGCGCCGACGGCGAGCACGACGCACGGGCCGTCGCCCGCTCCGACGAAGACGTGCTCGGTCATTGGCGGGCAGTGGACGAAGTCCCACGCTTGCAGCCGCCGCTCCTCTCCCTCGACGACCAGCAGGCACTCGCCCGAGAGGACGAGGAAGTCCTCCTGCGCGTCCTCGGCGTGGTACATGGCGTTCGGCTGCCCGGGGAGAACGACTCCGACTGCGACGCCGACCTGCTCGAAGCGAGCGTCCTCGCTGTCGAGCAGTGCGTAGCGACCGAGTTCGTTGCCGAACCAGCGAGCCTCCCGCAGGTTCACGACGAACCAGCCGTCCGAGACGGGGCGCGCACCATGCTCGGTGCGCTCCACGGAGGCTTCGGGAACCACGACGCCTACACTAGCCCGGATGCAGAGGTCGCTTCCCGTGGCGGAGCGCCCGCGCCGTCCCGAATGGATGAAGGTGCGCGCGCCGAGCGCGAACTCGCGCTACTTCGAGGTGAAGGGCCTCATGCGCGAGGGCGGCCTGCACACGATCTGCGAAGAGGCACGCTGCCCGAACATCGGCGAGTGCTGGGGGCGCGGGACGGCGACGTTCCAGATCCTCGGCGACACCTGCACTCGCGCATGTCGCTACTGCTACGTGCACTCCGGGAAGCCCGACGGCCCGCCCGATCCGCTCGAGCCGCTGCGGCTCGCGCAGGCCGCCGCCCAGATGAAGCTCTCGCACGTCGTCGTCACGTCGGTCGACCGCGACGACCTCCCCGATCGCGGGGCCGGCCACTACGCGGCGACGATCCGTGCGATCAAGCGGAAGCTGCCCGCTGCGAAGGTCGAGATCCTCACGCCCGACTTCCTCGACGTCGAGGAGGACGCGCTCGCGACCGTTCTCGCCGCGCGGCCCGAGGTCTTCAACCACAACATCGAGACCGTACGGC
Source organism: uncultured Gaiellaceae bacterium (assembly GCA_963709715.1). Classification (GTDB taxonomy): domain Bacteria; phylum Actinomycetota; class Thermoleophilia; order Gaiellales; family Gaiellaceae; genus GMQP-bins7. The sequence continues at coordinate 485,674 of CAVPXQ010000002.1, read as the reverse complement.
GCCTCCACCCGCACATGCGTGGCGCCAAGGCGAGCTACGACAAGGCCCTCTGGCTCCTCGAACGCGCGAAGGAGGTCGCCGACTATCCCGTGCTCACGAAGTCGGGGATCATCGTCGGGCTCGGCGAGACGAACGACGAAGTCGTCGAGACGATGCGCGACCTGCGTGGCACACGGCGTCGACGTCGTGACGATCGGCCAGTACCTGCAGCCGTCGACCGAAGCACGCGAAGATCGACCGCTGGGTCCACCCGGACGAGTTCCGCTGGTTCCGCGAGCAGGGCGAGCACTCGGGCTTCGGCTCCGTCTTCTCCGGGCCGCTCGTCCGCTCGTCGTACCGCGCGGACGAGCAGCGGCACGCGGCCGAGACCGGCCGCGGCGCCGTCGCCTACTAGGAGGAAGCCCGCGCCGCTACCCGTGCGGCTTGGCCATCGCGTGGAAGTCGAGCGCCTCGTCGAGGATCGACTCGTCCACGCCGGCCTCGCGCGCGACCTCGCGCAGCGAGCGGCCCGACGCCGTCGCCTCCTTCACGATCTCCGACGCCTTGTCGTAGCCGATGAACGGGTTGAGCGCGGTCGCCGCCGAGAGCGTGCTCTCGGCGTACTGCTCGTTCCGCTCGCGGTTCGCCTCGATCCCGTCGACGCACTTCTCGGCGAGGAGCCGTCGACGCGCTCGCGAGAAGCCCGATCGAGTCGAGCAGGTTCCGGGCCATGAGCGGGATGTAGACGTTCAGCTCGAAGTGCCCGCCCATGCCGCCGACCGTGATCGCGGTGTCGTTGCCGATCACCTGCGCCGCGACCTGCGTCACGACCTCGGGGATGACCGGGTTGACCTTGCCGGGCATGATCGAGCTGCCCTTCTGCAGCTCGGGCAGGAAGATCTCGGAGAGCCCGGCGCGCGGGCCCGGAGCCCATGAGGCGGAGGTCGTTCGCGATCTTCGTGAGCGAGACGGCGACGACCTTGAGCGCGCCCGACGCCTCGACGAGCGCCGTCGCGCGCCGCCTGCGCCTCGAAGTGGTCGACGGGCGCCGAGATCGTGAGGCCGGTGTCGCGCGAGAGGTAGTCGCGCACGCGCGCCGCGAACTCGGGATGCGTGTTGAGGCCGGTACCGGTCGCCGTTCCGCCGAGCGGGATCTGCCCGAGCCGCGGCATCGCGTCCTCGACCCGCGCGATCCCCTGTCGGACCTGAGCCGCGTAGCCGGCGAACTCCTGGCCGAGCGTCACCGGGCACGGCATCCATGAGGTGCGTGCGCCCGGACTTGACGACGTCGTCGAACTCGGCCGCCTTGCGCTCGAGCGACGTCGGCGAGGAGCTCGAGCGCGGGCAGCAGGTCGTGCGCGAGCTCGCCGAGCGCCGCCAGGTGCACGGCCGACGGGAAGACGTCGTTCGACGACTGGCCCATGTTCACGTGGTCGTTCGGGTGGACGTCCTCGCCCGCGAGCGTCGCGATCACCTCGTTCGCGTTCATGTTCGAGCTCGTCCCCGAGCCCGTCTGGAAGACGTCGATCGGGAACTGGTCGTCGAACTCGCCCGCGGCGATGCGGTCGCCGGCGGCGGCGATGCGGTCGGCGAGGTCGCGGTCGAGCAGCTCGAGGTCGGCGTTCGACGCGCGCGGCTGCGGCCTTGATCCGGCCGAGCCAGCGCGCGACCGGAATCGGGGATCGGCTCGCCGGAGACCGGGAAGTTCGCGATCGCCTTCTCGGTCTCTCCGCCCCACAGAGCCTGCTTCTCGGCTGCGCTCCGCCATCGCGGCGAGTCTAGCGCCGGGACGTCAGACTGCCTCCGGTGGAGCCGCTCACGCTGGCCGACGCGCAGGCGCTGTGGACGCCGGCCGGCACGTACCTGAACACGGCGTCGTACGGGCTTCCACCGCGGCCGGCGTGGGAGGCGCTGCAGAGCGCGCTCGACGACTGGCGCGGCGGGCGGACGAGCTGGGAGCACTGGGGACGAGACCGGCCGAGGAGGCGCGCGCGTCGTTCGCGCGCCTCGTCGGCGTCGACGTCGAGACGGTCGCGATCGGCGCCAACGTCTCCGAGCTCGTCGGGCTCGTCGCAGCGTCGATTCCCGACGGAGCGCGCGTCCTCGCGCCCGACGTCGAGTTCACGTCGGCTCCTCTTCCCGTTCCTCGCCCAGGAGCCCGCGGCGTCACCGTTCGGCTCGTCGCGCCGGCCGAGCTCGCCGGCGCAGATCGGCGCCGGACGTCGACGTCGTCGCGTTCAGCGCGGTGCAGATGGCGACCGGCGAGGTCGCCGACCTCGACGCGATCGCCGACGCGGCCGCCGAGCACGACGCGCTGACGGTCGTCGACGCGACGCAGGCGGTCGGCTGGCTCCCGCTCGACGCCGGCGGTTCGACGTCGTCGTCGCGCACGCGCTACAAGTGGCTGCTGTCGCCGCGCGGCACGGCGTTCATGGCGGTCCGCCCGACCGACTCGAACGATCGTGCCGCACGCGGCCGGCTGGTACGCGGGCGAGGATCCGCTCGCAGACCTTCTTCGGCCCGCCGCTGCGACTCGCGGAGAGCGCGCGACGGCTCGACACGTCGCCCGCGTGGTTCATGTGGGTCGCGACCGCGCCAGTCGCTCGCACGTGATCGAGGAGATCGGCGTCGACGCGATCCACGAGCACGACGTCGGGCTCGCGAACCGGTTCCGCGACGGGCTCGGCCTCGAGCCGAGCGACTCGGCGATCGTGTTCTGCGACGTCGAGGGCGCAGCCGAGAAGCTCGGAGCGCGCAGGGATCCGCGCCGCCGTGCGCGGCGGGCGGCTGCGCACCTCGTGGCACGTCTACAACACGGAGGCGGACGTCGACCGAACGCTCGACGTGCTCTCAGGCTGAGCGCGCGGCGGCGAGCAGCTCGTCCCAGGTGCAGAGCTTGACGCGCGGCCGGCCCTGCGTCTCGCCGCGCGAGCGCTCGAGCATGTCGATCGCCTCCCAGCCCGCGTACGTCACGACCTCGACGCCGCGATCGCGAGGAGCGTCGTCGATCGACTCGCCCGGAGTGCGCCGGGCAGCCGCCCCGCACGCGCGTCCTCGAGCAGGCGCTCGACCGTCTCGGTCGCGTCCTTCTTGTTCGTCCCGATGACGCCGGTCGGGCCACGCTTGATCCAGCCGGCGCAGTAGACGCCGGGATCGGCGGCGCCGTCCTCGCCGAGCACGCGGCCGCTCGTCGTTCGGAATCGTGCCGCTGCGCTCGTCGAACGGCACGCCCGGGATCCCGACACCGCGATAGCCGACGCTGCGGAAGACGATCCCGCACGAGATGACCTCGCGCTCGTCGGTGGCGACCGCGCGGACGCTTCCCGCGTCCGTCGGGCTCGAGGCGCGTTGTGCACGACCTCGACCGCCTCGACGCGTTCGTCGCCGAGAATCGCGACCGGCGACACGCGGAAGCGGAGCCGCACGACCTTCGGCTTGCCCGTCCGGCTCGCGCGTCGGCGAACTCGCGGAGGATCTCGACGTTGCGCTGGACGATGTTCGAGGCAGCCTCGAGCTCGGCCTCGCTCGCCGGTCGAGCTCGAGCTCGGCCGGATCGACGACGACGTCCGCGCCCGCGAGCTCGCCGAGCTCGCCGAGCTCGGTCGACGTCCACGCCGCCTGCACCGGCCCGCGGCGCCCGAGGACGACGATCTCGCGGATCCCCGAGGAGACGATCGCCTCGATCGCCGCGTCCGTCGTGTCGGTCGGCGCGAGCTCCTCGCGCGTCAGCGCCAGCATGCGGGCGACGTCGAGCGCGACGTTGCCGTTCCCGATGACGACCGCGCGCTCGTGCGAGAGGTCGAACTCGAGGCTGCTGGAAGTCGGGGTGGCCGTTGTACCAGGCGACGAGCTCGGTCGCGGCCCACGAGCCGGGGAGCTCCTCGCCCGGGATCCCGAGCTGGCGGTCGGTCTGCGAGCCCGACCGCGTAGATCACCGCGTCGTACAGCGAGGCGAGCTCGTCGTGCGTGACGTCGCGGCCGACCTCGACGTTCCCGAGGAAGCGGAAGCCCGGCCGCGCCGCGATCTTCTCGAACGCGCGCGAGACGGTCTTGAGCTGCGGATGGTCGGGCGCGACGCCGAGCCGGACGAGCCCCCACGGCGTCGGCAGCCGCTCGATCATGTCGACCTCGACCGCCGGATCCTCGCTGCGCGAGCAGCGCGCCCGGCCGCGTAGAAGGCGGCGGGCCGGAGCCCACGATCGCGACGCGGAGGTCGGCCATCGGCGCGTCATGCTACGACCGGCCCGGAGGCCGACGACGTGCGAGCATCCGGCCGATGTCGAAGGCGCTCGTCGGCCGGATCGCGGCGATCGCCGCCGTCGTCTTCCTCGTCGCGTTCCTCGCCGTCATCGGGAAGGCGTGGTGGGACAGCCGGCTGCCCGGGCACGTACAACGTCATGTCCTACGGCACGCACGAGTTCGGAGGCGGACCGGAGCCGCCGAACCACGCGGGCCACGGAGCCGGCCGGGACGAGCGTCGCCGACCTGCACGGGCCGAGCGAACGGCACGCCCGACGCGCGCTTCGAGCTGACGGCGCGGGCGGCCGACATTCAGCTTTCGTCGGGGCACGGTCGTGCATGCGCTGACGTTCAACGGGATGTCTCCCGGCCCGGAGCTTCGCGTCCAGGCAGGGCGACCTCGTGGAGGTCGTCCTCCGCAACGAGGACGTCGACGACGGCGTCACGATCCACTGGCACGGCGTCGACGTCCCGAACGCCGAGGACGGCGTCGCCGGCGTCACGCAGAACGCCGTGCTCCCGGGCGAGAGCTACACGTACCGCTTCCGCGCCGAGCAGGTCGGGACGTTCTGGTACCACACGCACCAGGTCTCCTCGAAGGAGGTCCGGCGCGGCCTCTTCGGCGCGTTCGTGATCGAGCCGCGCGAGCGAGCCGGCCGGGAGTCGATCTCGCGCTCGTGGCGCACACGTTCGACGGCATCCCGACGCTGAACGGGAGACGACAGGCTCGGCGGACGGCAGAAGATCGCGCCGGGCACGCACGGTTCGCGCTCCGGCTCGTCAACACGGACAGCTCCGAGCAGACGTTCACGGTCTCGGGAACGCCGTTCCGCGTGCTCGCGATCGACGGCACCGACCTCCACGAGCCCGGGCGAGCTCGAGAACGTCGCTCTCCCGGTCGCCGCCGGAGGTCGCATCGACGTCGGCTACGTGCAGCCGCCGAACGGCGTGCGCGTCGCCATCGAGGAGCACGGAGGCCGCGCTCGGCTTCGGCCCGAGCGGCGGACCGGCTCCGCGGCGAGGTGCCGCCGACGAGCGACTTCGATCCGCTCACGTACGGGGCGCCGGCGCCGACCCCGTTCGACGCCAGCTCGACGTTCGACCGCCGCTTCGAGCTGACGATCACGCGGAAGCTCGGCTTCTTCGACGGCTCGCCCGGGCGGCAGTGGGCAATCAACGGAGGCATCTACCCCGACGTGCCCGTCTTCGTCGTCGAGCAGGGCGACCTCGTCGAGGTGACGATCACGAACGACACGAACGGCGTGCACCCGATGCACCTGCACGGCCACCACGTCCTCGTGCTGAGCCGCGACGGGCAGCCGTCGACGGGCAGCCCGTGGTGGTCGGACACGCTGAACGTGCGAGCCGGGCGAGAGCTACGTCGTCGCGTTCCGCGCGGACAACCCGGGCATCTGGATGGACCACTGCCACAACCTCGCCGCACGCCGCGCAGGGCCTGACGATGCACGTCGCGTACGCAGGCGTGACGCACGCCGTTCCTCGTCGGCGACGAGCACGCACAACGCGCCCGAGTAGGGACGGCCTACGCGGCAGCGGGCTCGGCCGGCGCTCGCCGCCTCCGTCCCGCTTCCGCGCGCTGCCACTCGTCCCACGACGATCCAGCCGCACAGCGCGAGGATCAGAACGCGTTGATCGGATGGAGGAAGCCGACCGGGAACGGCACCTCGAAGCCGATCCAGGCGAGCCACAGCTGGAGGAAGAGCAGCAGGAAGAGCAGACCGTGGCGCCCGAGGCGCCACTTCCCGACGCCGGCGATGATCCCGATGATCATGAAGAGCAGACCGAGCAGGATCACGAGGTACCCGAAGCCGGCGTGGAGGCCGAAGCCGTCCTGGAAGACGTCGTCGTCGATGGTCGACGCCCTCGTCGTCGAGCTTGTTCGCGGCGTAGAACGCGCCGTAGCCCGCGAGCCCGATCTGCACGACGATCGCCGCGAAGAGGACCATCGACCACACCCAGTAGCACAGTCCTCACGTGTCCTCCCGGTTCGTTGACGGGCGCGAGCCTACGACACGCTCAGGACGTTCTCAAGGGCTGACGCGACGTCGCGTCAGTGCGAGCAGCCGTCGCCGCAGCCGCCCACCTGGGTGCCCTCGGGCAGCTCCTCGCCCTCCTCCACCTGGAAGGAGTGGCCGCAGCCGCACGAGGAGACGGCGTTCGGGTTGTCGATCTTGAAGCCGGACTCCTGGATCGTGTTCAGGAAGTCGATCGTCGTGCCGCGCAGATACGGGGCGCTGATACGGGTCGACGACGACCGGGATGCCCTCGAGCGAGAGCTCGACGTCACCCTCGGCGGCGCCGGCGTCGAAGCCGAGGCCGTACTGGAAGCCGGAGCACCCGCCACCCTGGATCGCGACGCGGAGGACGAGCGTCGCCGCGTCGTCCTCCTCCGCCATGAGCTCCCTGATCTTCTCCGCCGCGACGGGCGTGAGCGAGATCAGGGTCTCGGTCGGATGCTCGACAGTTGCCATGGGCTCATCGTAGCGGACGGGGTCGCGGGTTCCGGCAACGAGTTTGTGACACTCGTATCGCTCATTCTGTGCGGGTTTTCCGAACCCTTCGTGCGCCGGAAGGGGGAGTGCTAGGCTCGGCCCCAGTCCCGACGTCCGGGGGTCATCCGTGCTTTCGAACTGGCTGCCCTTCCTCTTCTACGCGATCTTCGCGGCAGCCATCCCGGCGACGATGATCGCGGCGTCGTTCATCCTCCCGCGCCGCCCCGTGTCGCGCACGAAGCAGCGCATGCTGCCGTTCGAGTCGGGTGTCTCCGAGGGCGCGCCGAGCCGCGAGCGCCGCTTCACCGTCAGCTTCTACCTGACGGCGATCCTCTTCATCCTCTTCGACATCGAGATCGTCTTCCTCTACCCGCTCGCCGTGCAGCTCGACGCGCTCGGCTGGTTCGGGATCGGCGAGTTCCTCGTCTTCGTCGCGATCCTCGGCGTCGCGTACGTCTACGTGTGGCGGAAGGGAGCGCTCAACTGGCACTGAAGAAGCGAGTTGCCGGTCGTGAGCGACCGCCCGCTCGCGAAGGCGGGCCTGCAGTCCGAGCGCGTGCTCTGGCCCGATCGCGGGCCGGGCGTGTTCGAGCGCGAGGTCGCAGGAGATCGAGGACGCGCTCCTCCTGACGACGGTCGAGAAGGCCGTCGCGTGGGCGCAGACGAACTCGATGTGGCCGGACACGTTCGGGCTCGCGTGCTGCGCGATCGAGATGATGTCGATCGTCTCGTCGCGCTACGACATCGCGCGCTTCGGGATGGAGCGGTTCTCGTCGTCGCCGCGCCAGGCCGACCTGCTCATCGTCTCGGGCCGCGTGACGCACAAGATGGCCGCGCCGCTGCGTCAGGTCTACGACCAGATGCTCGAGCCGAAGTGGGTGATCGCGATGGGCGCGTGCGCGAGCTCCGGCGGGATGTTCAACAACTACACGATCCTCCAGGGCGTCGACAAGATCGTCCCGGTCGACATCCACGTGCCCGGCTGCCCGCCGCGGCCCGAAGCGCTGATGGAGGGCATCGTCCGGCTGCACGAGAAGATCCGCGGCGGCGTCCCGCCGGCGTACGAGATCCGCGGAGTCGCGGAGTGAGCCTACGCCGGCGGTGCCGGGCGTCGTCGAGACCCGCGAGGCGCTCGGCGAGACGACGCTCGTCGTCGACCCGGCGCGGCTCGTCGAGGCGTGCACCGTGCTCCGCGACGAGCACGGCTTCAACTTCCTCGCCGACATCGCCGGCGTCCGACTACCTCGGCTGGGGCGAGGAGGAGGTCGCCGGCTACATCGGCACGGCTGCCGGCCGGGACATCAACGACCCCGGCTCGCGCGGCCTCGCGCGCGTCCCCGACCCCAAGCCGAAGCGCTTCTCCGTCTCGTACCACCTGCTCCGCGTCGCCGACGAGCCGGCGCGCGTTCGCGTCCAGGTCTGGCTCGACGACGGCGAGCCGATCGCGAGCGTCCTCCCCGTCTGGCCGGCGGCCGACTGGTTCGAGCGCGAGGCCTGGGACATGATGGGCATCCGCTTCGAGGGCCACGACAACCTCGTCCGGATCCTCATGCCCGAGGACTGGGAGGGCCACCCGCTCCGCAAGGACTACCCGCTCGGCGGCGAGCCCGTGCGCTTCTCGGACGAGGACTGATGAGCGTCCTCCCGTCGACGAGGATCTACGAGGGGACGCGCATCCCGAGCCCCGTTCCGACGATCCTCGAGGTCGACCCCGAGAAGCACCGGCTCGAGGACATCCTGCGCGTCAACTTCGGGCCGAACCACCCGTCGACGCACGGTGTACTCCGGCTCGTCGTCGACCTCGACGGCGAGACGGTCGCGGGCATCCGCGCGGTCATCGGCTACCTCCACACGGGCTTCGAGAAGAACATGGAGCACAAGTCGTGGTGGAAGTCGGTGACGTACGCGCCGCGCATCGACTACGTCTCCTTCCACGCGAACGAGCTCCTCTACGTCCTCGCGATCGAGAAGCTCCTCGGGATCGAGGTGCCGCGCCGCGCCACCTGGGCGCGGATGGCGCTGGCGGAGCTGAACCGCATCCACTCGCACCTCGTCTGGCTCGGCACGTCGGCGCTCGAGCTCGGAGCGATCTCGCTCTTCTGGTACTGCTTCGACGACCGCGACGAGATCCTCGACCTCTTCGAGATGGCCGGCGGGACGCGGATGCACACGCGCTACGTCCAGGTCGGCGGCATCGCCGAGGACCTGCCGCCGGACTTCACCGCCGAGGCGCGGAAGTTCTGCGAGTCGATGCCGAAGTCGGTCGACGAGTACGAGGCGATCCTCGACCGCAACGCGATCTGGCTCGAGCGAACGAAGGGCGTCGGGCTCCTCTCGGCCGACGACGCGCTCGCGCTCGCTCAGTCCGGGCCGATGCTGCGCGCGACCGGGCGTCGACTGGGACCTCCGCCGGAACACCGCCGTACCTCGCCTACGACGAGGTCGACTTCGACGTACCCGTGTACCCGAACGGCGACGTCTACGACCGGTACCAGGTCCACATGGACGAGATGCGCGAGTCGGTGCGCATCGTCGCCCAGTGCCTCGACCGGCTCGACGAGATGGACGGCGAGCCATGGATCGCCGACGACCGCAAGGTCGTCCTCCCGCCGCGGCACGAGCTGCACACGTCGATGGAGTCGCTCATCCACCACTTCAAGATCGTCACCGAGGGCTTCACCGTCCCCGAGGGCGAGGTCTACGTCGCGATCGAGTCGCCGCGCGGCGAGGCGGGCTGCTACCTCGTCTCGGACGGCGGCGCACGCCCGTGGCGCGTCAAGTTCCGTGCTCCGAGCTTCGCAGCGCTGCAGGCGACCGCGACGATCGTGCAGGGTGCTCCTGATCGCCGACCTGATCGCGGCGGCCGGATCTCTCGATCCCGTCATGGGAGACGCCGACCGGTGACCCTCACGCCCCTGGACGCTGGGAGCGTGAGGGATGTCTAGCGAGATTCAGAAGCTGCGGAAGCAGTACCCGGACTCGCTGTCGGCCGTGATGCCGGCGCTTCGCCTCGCGCAGGACGAGAACGGAGGCTGGCTCTCGCCGGACGCGATCCGCGAGGTGGCCGACGCTCTCGAGCTGACGCCCGCGTACTGCCTCTCGATCGCGTCGTTCTACGACCAGTACTACCTCGAGCCCGTCGGGCGGACGCGTGTCGAGGTGTGCACGAACGTGTCCTGCGCGCTCGCGGGCGCGCAGCAGGTCGTCGAGGCGTTCGAGCGCGAGCTCGGGGTCCTCGCCGGCTCGACCTCGGAAGACGGCGAGTTCACGCTCGGGACGATCGAGTGCCTCGGTGGCTGCGGATGGGCGACGGTGGTCGCGATCGACAACCGCCATCGTCTACGGGTACGAGCCGACGACGTGCCGGGGATCGTCGAGGAGCTCCGTGGCTGAGTACGCGGAAGTCGTCTTCGCGCGCACGGACGGCGGAGCGGTCACCGAGATCGAGGATTACGAGACGCTTGGCGGCTTCAAGGCTCTGCGCAAGGCGCGCGCGATGGCACCCGACGACGTTATCGCCGAGCTCGAGGCATCGGGCCTGCGCGGACGCGGCGGGGCGTTCTTCCCGACCGGACGCAAGTGGGCTTTCGTGCCGAAGCCCGACCAGCTGCCGAAGCCGCACTACCTCGTCGTCAACGCCGACGAGTCGGAGCCCGGGACGTTCAAGGACCGCGAGATCATGCTGCGCGTTCCGTTCCGCTTCCTCGAGGGCTGCCTCATCGCCGCACACGGCATCCAGTCGCAGCACGTCTTCGTCTACATCCGTGGCGAGTACGAGCGCGAGTTCGAGGTGCTGCGCGCGGCGCTCGAGCAGATCCGCAAGGCCGACCTCCTCGGTGGCGTCACCGTCGTGATCCACCGCGGCGCCGGCGCGTACATCTGCGGCGAGGAGACCGCCCTGCTCGAGTCGCTCGAGGGCAAGCGCGGCCAGCCTCGCACGAAGCCGCCGTTCCCTGCGATCGCCGGCCTCTACGCGGCCCCGACCGCCGTCAACAACGTTGAGTCGATCACGACCGTGACGCCGGTCCTGGAGATGGGGGGTGCCGAATACGCGAAGCTCGGCGTCGAGAACTCGACCGGGACCCGGGTCTTCTCGCTCTCGGGCGACGTCGTGAGCCCTGGCAACCACGAGCTCCCGCACGGGATCTCGATGCGTGAGCTCATCTACGACATCGGCGGCGGCGTCCCGGACGGCCGCACACTGAAGGCCGTCATTCCCGGGGGCTCATCGACGTCCGTGCTCACGGCCGACGACATCGACACGAAGATGGACTTCACGTCACTCGTCGAGGCGGGGTCGTCGATCGGCTCGGCGGGCGTCATCGTCATCGACGAGCGCTGCTGCATGGTCCAGCTCGGGATCCGCGTCTCCCAGTTCTACGAGCACGAGTCGTGCGGAAAGTGCACGCCGTGCCGTGTCGGCACGAAGTGGGTCACGCAGATCCTCCAGAAGATCGAGGACGGCCGCGCGTCGCAGGCCGACCTCGACCTGCTCCTGTCGGTATGCGACCGGATCATGGGCAAGTGCCTGTGCCCGCTGGGTGACTCGGACGCCATCGCGGTTCTCAGCTACGTCGACAGGTTCCGCGACGAGTACCAGGCCCACATCGACCTCGGCCGCTGCCCCTTCGACGGGGAGTCCTCGCTCGAGGGGATCCTTGCGCCCTCCGAGACGCACGCACACCAAGGCCACGAGCCCGCCCATGTCTGAGCTCAACGCGAGAGAGCGAACGTGACGGAGCTCGTCCACGTCAGCGTCGACGACCGGCACGTCGAGGTTCCCAAGGGCACGGGGCTCGTGGAGGCCGCGCAGGCGGCCGGGATCGAGATCCCGGTGTTCTGCTACGAGCCGCGTCTCGGCGCGCCGGTCGGCGCATGCCGCATGTGCCTCGTCGAGATCGAGGGGATCCCGAAGCTCCAGGCGGCGTGCACGCTCACCGTTGCGCCCGACATGGTGATCAAGACGAGCGCGACCTCGGAGAAGGCGGCCGAGGGTCAGGTGGCGACGCTCGAGTTCATCCTCGTCAACCACCCGCTCGACTGCCCCGTCTGCGACAAGGGCGGCGAGTGCCCGCTCCAGGACCTGACGTTCCGCCACGGCCCGGGCAACACGCGCATGACCTTCCAGAAGCACACGGTGGACAAGCCGATCCCGGTCTCGCCGCTCATCGCGCTCGACCGCGAGCGTTGCATCCTCTGCTACCGCTGCACCCGTTTCTCGGAGGACGTCGCGGAAGACGGACAGCTCATCGCACGGAACCGCGGCGCGTACACCGAGATCGCGACGTTCGAGGACGAGCCGTATCGCTCCCCGTTCTCGGGGAACGTGGTCGAGCTCTGCCCGGTCGGCGCCCTCACGTCGACGCTCTACCGCTTCGACGCACGGCCCTGGGACATCCAGACCGTCCCAACCGTGTGCACGGGCTGCGCAGTCGGCTGCAACGTCTCCGCCACGATCCGCGAAGGGAAGGTCAAGCGCATCCTCTCGCGCAACCACCCCGAGATCGACTGTGGTTGGCTCTGCGACAAGGGCCGCTTCTCGTATCCGCACCTGAGGGCCGAGGACCGGATCACGACACCCCTGCGCCGGGGCAGGAAGGGGCTCGAGGAGATCTCCTGGGACGAGGCACTGGACGAGGCCGAGACCATGCTGCGCGAGTCGGCCGGCTCGATCGTCACGGCATTCTCGGGCAACGAGACGACCGAGATCGCGTACGCACTCGGCAGACTGCTGCGTGGCGGTGTCGACGCACACTCTGCGGTGCTGCCCGAGTCGACCTCGTACGCGCTCGAGGCGTTCGGGCTCCCACTGAGCGCGATCGCCGACGCCGAGATCGTCGTCGTCATCGGCGACGACCCCGTCGTCCAGCGGGCGCCGGTCGTCGATCTCTGGATCAGACTTGCGCGCCGGCGCGGCGCTGAGGTCGTCGTGTATTCTCCCGAGGGAACGGAGAAGACACCGCTCGGTTCGGCCGCGGAGGTCTGCCGCGAGCTCGCCGGGGGACGAAGCGCACTCGGCAAGAGGCTGCGCGCGGCAGAGCGCGCAGCCCTCGTCTGGTCGGGACCCGGAGGAGGAGGCGGCGCACGGCTCGCCGAGCTCGCGCACGAGCTCGGCTTCGAGGACAAGCCGGGGTGCGGCGCCCTGCATCTCCCCGTAGCGTCGAATCCACGCGGGGTAGCCATGGGATGGGCGGTCGCGGCCGACGCGGACGAGACCGACCCCGAGCCCATCGAGCTCCTGATCGTCTCGGGCGACGAGGCCGCGTCGAATTCCGACGTCCGCGCGCTCGCGGAACGGGCGAAGCGCGTGCTCGTTCTCACGATGTTCCACGAGCTCGCGGGAGGCTGGGCCGATCTCATCCTCCCCTCGACGGGTGGACTCGAGAGGGACGGGACCACGATGAACCTCGAAGGACGTGTGCAGCGCGTCCGGCGGGCGGTGTTCCCGCCGTGCCCCGACGAGCTCGCGTGGATCTCGAAGCTCGCTGCCCGCTTCGACGTCGACATCCCGGCGCACGCGGCCGGCGTGTTCGACGAGCTGGCCGCCGGCCTCTTCCGCGACCTGACGCTCGACGATCTCGGCCTGCAAGCACCGCTTCCGGCCCGGCAGGCCTACGCGCCGCCGCCCGCGGGTACCACACCCGAGCGCGCAGAGGAGGACGGCGACGCACTTCGACTCCAGCGGTACCGGGCGCTCTTCTCCGGCCCAGCGGTCGAACGCGTACCCGAGCTCGCATTCCAGCGACCCGGTCGCGACGTCGAGCTGTCGTCGACGGACGCAGAGTCGCGTGGCATCTCGACCGGGGACGACGTCCTCGTGCGCTCGAACGGCACGTCGGTCGAGCTACGGGCCCGCGTCAACCGAAGCCTCCTCGGGGGGATCGTACGGATCGCCGACGAGCACGCCGGAGACCTCCACCCGTCCGTCGAGGTCGTGAGGAAATGACGCAGTCCGTCGACTGGTGGGTGAGCTTGATCGAGGCGGTCGTCGTGATCAACCTCGTCATGGTCACGTTTGCGTACCTCACGCTCGCCGAGCGGAAGGTGATGGGCCGCATGCAACTGCGCTACGGGCCGAACCGGGCCGGCTTCCGCGGACTGCTGCAGCCGATCGCCGACCTGTTGAAGCTCCTGAACAAGGAGAGCTTCCAGCCACGGGAGGCCATCGACTGGGCGTTCGTGCTCGGCCCTTTCCTCGCGGCGTTCACCGCCCTCACGACGTTCTCGGTGATCCCGTTCGGGCCGGGCTGGGAGATCGGCGGCGTCTACGTCCCGGGCCAGGTCGCGGATCTCGACATCGCCCTCGTCCTCATCTTCGCGATCGGCTCGATCGGCGTGTACGGCTTCATCCTCGGCGGTTGGTCGTCCGACTCGAAGTACGCGCTCCTGGGATCGATGCGTACCTGCGCGCAGCTGGTCTCGTACGAGGTCTCGCTCGCGCTCTCGGTGCTCGGCGTCGTGATCATGGCCGGGACGCTGTCGCTGACGGAGGTCGTCTCGGCCCAGGCCGACACGGTCTGGTACGCGGTCCCGCAGTTCGTCGGGCTCATCGTGTTCCTTTTCGCAGGCACCGCCGAGACCGCTCGCGCGCCGTTCGATCTCCCGGAGGCCGAGCAGGAGCTCGTCGCGGGCTACCACACGGAGTACGGCGGGATGCGCTTCGGGCTCTACTCGATGTCCGAGTACATCAACCTGATCACGCTCTCGGCGCTGTGCGTGACCCTCTTCCTCGGCGGCTGGCACGGGCCGGGCTGGGACGGCGCAACCTGGGCCGGGCCGCTGTGGTTCATCGGCAAGCTCGTGATCCTGCTCTTCGTCTTCATCTGGATGCGCACGACGCTGCCGCGACTGCGATACGACCAGCTCATGCGCTTCGGCTGGAAGGTGCTCCTGCCCGTCGCCACGATCAACGCGGTCGTGACGGCGATCCTGGTGGTGGCCCTGTGAGGCATCGTGTCGATATCGCGCTCCGCCCGGCGGGAGCCGGCGGCGGCGGGGGGCGAGCATAGTGGCGCAGCCGTTCTCGACCCTCAAGGGCTTCGGAGTCACGTTCCGGCAGATCTTCCGGAAGCCGATCACGCAGCAGTACCCCGAGTTCAAGCGCGCGGTGTACCCCAGGTTCCGCGGCCGGCACCGGTTGCACCGGCACGAGAACGGGCTCGAGAAGTGCGTCGGCTGCTCGCTCTGCGCGGCTGCGTGCCCCGCGGACTGCATCCGCGTCGTCGCAGAGGAGAACACCGCGGAGCACCGGGTCTCGGCCGGAGAGCGGTACGCGCGCATCTACGACATCAACATGAGCCGCTGCATCTTCTGCGGCTACTGCGAGCTCGCCTGCCCGTTCGACGCGATCACGCTCGGCAACGAGTTCGAGATCGCGGAGTACTCCCGCGACGACCTCATCTACACGAAGGACATGCTCCTCGCCGAGCCCATCAAGCGCGTACCGGTCGCCGACGCGGAGCGTTTTGACACGCCCGAGCCGGCGTTCAAGACGAGCAGCTGATGGGGAACTTCCTCGTGTGGGTGATCTGGTTCGTGGCGGCCGCTGCCTGCCTCGGAACCGGAGTCGCGGTGGTGAGCATGACGAACCCGTTCTACTCGGCCCTCGCACTGATCGGGAACCTCGCGTCGTTGGCGGTGCTCTTCCTGCTGCTCTCCGCGGAGTTCCTCGCCGCGGCGCAGGTGCTCGTCTATGCCGGAGCGGTCATGGTGATGTTCCTGTTCGTCGTCGCGTACCTCGGCGGACGCGCGGATGCGCCGTGGGCCGGCGGGCCGCGCCTCCTGCGTGGGGCGGCCGTGGTCGCGGCAGCGGCGCTCCTCGTCGAGATCGTCGTCGTCCTCGGGCTCGCGTGGGGCGACAACCTGACCGATCCGGCGGAGATCTCGCCGTCATTCGGCAGCCCGGGGGAAATCGGCGCGGCGTTCCTCACGGATCACCTGCTCGCGTTCGAGGTCACGTCGATCGTGCTGCTCGTCGCGGCGGTGGGCGGTGTCGTGCTCGGGACGACGCGCGAGAAGGAGGAGGGAACCGCCTGATGGACGGGCGAAGCCCGAACTCAGCCGCGTTCCTCGGGCGTTGCTCGCGGTGCGGGGTCGGAGGGCACAGTACGAGAGGTACGGGCCCGACGAGCCACATGCCGCGAGCGGCGTCAAGCGCCGGCGGAGCCGGGCTCTGCCCGGCGGGAGCCGGCGCCGGCGAGGGACGCGTATGAGCGGGCCGGATGTCGGCTGGTACCTAATCGTCGCGGCGATTCTGTTCGGGATCGGCGCGCTCGGGGTCATGCTGCGGCGCAGCCCGCTGATCGTCCTGCTCTCGCTCGAGATCATGCTGAACGCGGCCAATCTGACGCTCGTCGCGTTCGCGCGCCAGCAAGGGAACCTCGACGGGCAGATCTTCGCGCTCGCCGTCATGGCGGTCGCGGCCGCCGAGGTGGCGATCGGGCTCGGGCTCATCGTGGCGATGGCGCGAAGGCGCGTGCCGCTCGACGTCGACCAGGCGAGCGCCCTCCGCGGATGATCGCCGGGGCCTGGGTCTGCCTGCTCGCGCCGCTCACGGGTGCCGTGACCATTGCCGTCGCAGGCCATCGCATCTCCCGTCGAACGGCGGGCTGGATCTCGACGTTGACGACGTTCGTCGCGTTCGGTGGTGCGCTCGTCGCCTTCTTCGGGCTGTGGGCGTCCGACCCCGCGGATCGCGAGCAGGTCTCGACGGCGTATACGTGGCTCGCGTCGGGCGACTTCGAGGTGCAGATGCAAGTCCTGCTCGACACCCTCTCGAGCACGATGATGCTGATCGTCTCCGGGGTCGGCGGGCTCATCGTCTGGTACTCGATGGGCTACCTGGAGGGCGACGACGAGGAGCGTCGCTACTTCGCGTACATGTCGCTCTTCGTCTTCTCGATGCTCTTGCTCGTGCAGGCGGGGAACTTCCTCATCCTGCTCGTCGGCTGGGGACTCGTCGGCCTCGCGTCCTACCTCCTGATCGGGTTCTGGCATCACAAGCCCGAGGCCGTCGCCGCCGCGAAGAAGGCGTTCGTCATGAATGCGATCGGCGACGCGACGCTCGCGCTGGGGCTCGTGCTGCTCATCTGGGAGACGGGCACGCTCGAGTACTTCGGGGTCTTCCAGGACGTCGATTCGCTCTCGACGACGACCGTGAACCTCGTCGCGCTCGGCCTCCTCGGCGGGGCGGTCGCGAAGTCGGCCCAGATCCCGCTCCACACATGGTTGCCCGACGCAATGGAGGGCCCGACGCCAGTCTCCGCGTTGATCCATGCAGCGACGATGGTGACGGCCGGGGTCTACCTCCTCGTCCGCGCGAGCCCTATCTTCGAAGCCGCGCCCGATGTGCAGCACCTCGCGTCGATCCTCGGCGCGATCACGCTGCTCGTCGCGGGTGTCGTGGCACTCGTCCAGTGGGACATCAAGCGCGTCATCGCCTACTCGACGATGTCGCAGATCGGCTACATGTTCCTCGCGGCCGGGATCGGCGCGTACGGCTACGCGATCTTCCACCTGATGACGCACGCCTTCTTCAAGGCACTTCTGTTCATGACTGCAGGCCTCGTGATCCACCACCTCGACGGCGAGCAGGACATCAGGAAGATGGGTGGCCTTCGGTCGCTCATGCCTCGGACGCACATCGCGTTCGCGGTCGGCGCCCTCGCGCTCATGGGCATCCCGATCTTCTCCGGGTTCTGGTCGAAGGACGGAATCGTCGCCGCGGCGTTCGCGAGCGACGACACGCTCGGCTGGTTCCTGTACGTCGCCGGCCTTCTCGGTGCGCTGCTCACCGGTCTCTACACCACGAGGCTCTACTTCGCCGTCTGGCGCGGAGAGCCGAGTGAGTTCGTCAGGGAGCATGCGCATGAGGGCCACGGGGAGGGACCGCGCTCGATGCTCTACCCCGTCGGCGTGCTGACCGTCCTCGCGACGATCGGCGGTCTCGTCGCGATTCCCGGTGTGTGGGAGCCGTTCCTGAAGTGGATCGACGAGACGGCCGAGCCGCTCGTCACTGCAACCGTCGCAGAGGACTACGGCACGAGCGCCATCGCCGTCACGCTCGCGATCGTCGGCTTCCTCGTGGCGCGCCGTGCGTTCGAAGCGGGCCGCCAGATCGTGACGAACCCAGGTGCCTGGCGCGTGCTCGAGCACAAGCTCTACTTCGACGAGCTGTACGACGCGCTCTTCTACCGGCCGGCCGCAGCACTCTCGGTCGCTCTTCGCAGGAACGTCGAAGAGCCCGTCGTCGAGCGGTCGCTGGACGAGATCGGGACGGGGACGATCCAGGTCGGAGGTGAGGTCGGACGCATCCAGTCCGGCCTGCTCCGCACGTACGCAGTAGCTGTGGCATTCGCGGTCTGTGTCCTCATCGTCGTCTTCGTGGCGGTGCGGTAATGCTGACGACGGCGCTCATCCTCCTTCCCCTCGCGGGGGCACTCGTGGTCGCGGCTCTCCCGCTCCCGCGCGAGACGACAGCGGGCCTCGCGTTCCTCGTCGCGCTCCTGGAGGTCGGCCTCTGGATCGTGGCAGCGGGGAGGTTCGACTTCGACGACGGCGCGCTCCAGCTCGGCACGTCGCGCGAGTGGGTCGAGAGCCTCGGTATCTCCTACTCGGTCGGCTTCTACGGCTTCTCGCTGTGGCTGACAGGTGCGACCGTCGTCGTGTTCGCTGCGGCGATCGGCTACGCCGTGTGGGTCGGGCGCGATCGCTCGCGCGCCTACCACGCGTTGATGCTCTTCCTCCTCGGCGCCGTCGTCGCGACGTTTGCCGCGCAGGACCTGCTTCTCTTCTACGTCTCCTTCGAGGCGATGCTGATCCCGCTTTACGTCCTCGTCGGCGTGTGGGGCGGCGAGCGACGCCAGGCGGCCACCGTGACATTCGTGATCTACACGATGGCGGGCTCGCTGCTTATGCTCGCCGCTGTTGTCGCCTTCGGCGTGACCCAAGGGACGTTCTCGCTCACGGATTCCGGCACGAGCGACAACGTCTGGATCTTTCTCGGGTTCGCGATCGCCTTCGCGGTGAAGGCGCCGCTCTTTCCGTTCCACGGCTGGCTGCCGCTCGCCTACCGCGAGGCTCCGGTCGAGGTCGCCGCGGTGCTTTCCGCCGTCGTCTCGAAGACCGCGATCTACGGGTTCCTGCGCATCGGGATCCCGAAGTTCCCCGAGCCGGCCGACGACCTCTCCGGGCTGATCCTCGTGCTCGCGAGCGCCGGTCTCGTGTACGGATCGCTGCTCGCGTTCCGCTCAGCCGACCTGCGCGGGGTCATTGCCTACTCGTCGATGGCACAAATGGGGCTCATCACCATCGGCGTCTTCGCGTTCGACAACCTCGGGCTCGACGGGGCCGTCCTCCAGTCGGTCGCACATGGGCTGGTCTCGGCCAGCATGTTCCTGCTGGTCGGGATGGTCGAGCGTCGCTGCGGCACGGGCGAGCTCGACGCCCTCGGCGGCATGGCACGTGGCCGACCGACGCTCGCGACGATCGTGCTCGTGGCCGGGATGATCGCGCTCGCGGTGCCGGGCTCGGCAACGTTTGCAGGGGAGTTCCTGATCATGGCCGGCGCCTACGGCCAGGGATGGGGGTACTCCGTCGTCGTCGCGCTCGGAGTCGTGCTCGCGGCCATGTACACGCTGCGCGTGATCTCGGCGATCCTCCACGTGAAGCCCGGTCGGGCCGTCCGCGAGGACGCACTCGACCTGCGGACCGGTGAGCTCGCTCTCGTGCTCCCGATGCTGCTCGTTCTCCTCGGGCTCTCGCTCTGGCCCGCGCTCGTGAGCCAGAGCGCGTTCGCCGCGACCACGGTCGCGGAGTTCCTGCCGTGATCGACACGCCGTCGGTCGACTGGACCACGCTCTCGCCGACGGTGGCCTTGCTCGTCGCAGCAGGCGTCGCGCTCCTGTCCGCGCTTCTTCCGGAGTGGATGCGCA
Organism: uncultured Gaiellaceae bacterium; assembly: GCA_963709715.1. Classification (GTDB taxonomy): domain Bacteria; phylum Actinomycetota; class Thermoleophilia; order Gaiellales; family Gaiellaceae; genus GMQP-bins7. Next base: position 466,011 of record CAVPXQ010000002.1, on the reverse strand, counting down.
AGGGCGTGGCGATGACCGCGGCATTGCTCGGCTTTGCGGTCGCCGCCGGCCTCGCGTGCTGGGTCTTCAGCGATACCCCGACTCCGGAGGTGCAGCTCGACGGGTCGTTGGTGCGCGACCAGCTCGCCGCGATGGCACAGGTGATCCTCGCCGTGACGGGCGCTGCCGTCGTTCTCGCCTCGTGGGGCGAGCGGCGGCGCGAGAACCACGCCGAGTACTACGCACTCCTCGCCACCGCCGGCGCGGGGATGGTGTTCTTCGTCGGCGCCGACAACCTCATGACGCTCTTCCTGGGGCTCGAGTGGTTCTCGCTCTGCCTCTACATCCTCGTCGCCATCGACAGCGAGCGCGAGACGTCGCTCGAGGCAGGCCTCAAGTACCTGATCGTCGGCGGCTTCGGCTCCGCGGTACTCCTCTTCGGTTCGGCGCTCGTCTACGGGGCGACCGGTGAGCTGAGCTTTCCCGCCATCGCCTCGGCGACACCGACGAGCGACGCCTTCCTCTTCGCGGGCCTCGCGATGATCCTCGCCGGTCTCGCGTTCAAGGTCTCCGCGGCACCGTTCCACATGTGGACGCCGGACGTGTACCAGGGGTCGCCCACGTCGATCACCGCGTTCATGTCGGCCGCGACCAAGACCGCTGCCCTCGTCACGATGCTTCGCGTCCTCGTCACGGCCTTTCCGGACCAGAGCGACGTATGGACGATCGCGGTGGCCGTCCTCGCAGCGATCTCCCTCGCGTGGGGCAACCTCGGCGCGCTCGCGCAACGCGACCTCAAGCGGATGCTCGCGTACTCGTCGATCTCGCACGCCGGCTTCTTGCTCATGGCGATCTCGGCGAACTCGGAGCGTGGTGGTGAGGCGCTCCTCTACTACCTCGTCCCCTACTCCGCGATGTCGGTGGGCGCCTTCGCCGTGGTCGCCGCGCGCGAGCGGGAGCTCAGGGCGCCGGTGAGCCTCGAGTCGCTCGCCGGATTCGGCTGGGAGCGCCCGTACCACGGTATTGCGCTGTGGACGTTCATGCTCGGGATGGCGGGTTTCCCGCTGACGGGCGGGCTGTTCGGGAAGCTGTTCGTCTTCTCCGCGGCGTACGACGCGGGCGAGTGGTGGCTCGTGCTCATCGGCGTCGCCGCGACTGCGGTCTCGCTCGCCTACTACCTCAACGTCGTCCGCTGGATGTACATGCGCTCGGGTGCGGAGTTGAGGCTCGCCGTTGTGGGCGGCTCCCCACCGAGAGACTCGGCGTTGGGCGTCTCCATCGCCGCGTGCTTCGTGGTGACGGTCGGCTCGTTCTTCGTCGTGCAACCGATCCTGGACGCGGCCGCCGACGCGGCCTCCTCGCTTCCCTTCTAGAGTCCCAGGCATGGCCACACAGTTGACATGGCTGGGGCACGCGGCCTTCCGAGTCGACACCCCCGGCGGCAAGCGCATCTACGTCGATCCCTTCCTCCACGGCAACCCGAAGTGCCCGGAATCCGAGCTCGAACCCGAGCGCTGCGACCTGATCCTCGTCACGCACGGCCACGGTGATCACGTCGGAGACACCGTCGCGATCCACACCCGCTTCGGCTGCCCGGTCGTCGCCCAGGTCGAGACACGCGGCTGGCTCACCGGGCACGGAGCCGCGGACGACGGGCAGGCACATTCGATCAACAAGGGCGGCACCGTGTCGGTCGAGGGTGTTGGCGTGACGATGACCCATGCCAACCACTCGTCGAGCTGTCCCGACGGAGGCTACGGGGGGGAATCGTGCGGATTCGTCGTCGAGGTCGAGGACGGATTCACGCTCTACTTCGCCGGCGACACGAACGTCTTCGGTGACATGTCCCTCATCGGCCGTATCTACGCGCCGGACGTCGCGGTCATCCCGATCGGCGACCACTACACGATGGGCCCACGCGAAGCCGCGGTGGCCGTCGAGCTTCTCGGGGCGGCCCGCGTCGTGCCCTGCCACTACGGCACGTTCGGGCTTCTGACCGGAACACCGGATGCTCTGCGCGAGCTCGCACCGCCCGGCGTCGAGATCCTCTCGCCAGAGCCGGGAGAGACACTCACCTTGTGATACGCGAGCGCTGGTTCGGCGCCACCGGCCGCAAGGTTCCGGAGATCGCGGTCGAGGGGACACTCGACCTCGAGGGTGCACTGGTGCTCGACGATCCGTCGGATCTTGCGGCCATCCACGAGGCACACAAGGCGGGTAGGCCGGTGGTTGTCCGTTGCTCGACTGCAGAGGAGGTGCACGCCGCCCTCATGCTGGGTGCAGTCGCGTGCGCTCTCGTCCGGGACGAGGCGCTCCTCTCACTCGATCTCGCGGGGATGACCTACGGCTAGCCAGGTCGTCGCCACCTACTCCATCTGCGCCTGCGACCTCGAGGCACGGCAGTGGGGTGTCGCCGTTCAGTCGAAGTTCCTCGCAGTCGGCTCGATCGTGCCGTGGGCAGAGCCCACCGTCGGGGCGATCGCGACCCAGGCCTATGCGAATCCCCGCTACGGGCCGGACGGTCTTGCCCTCCTGCGCGAGGGGCTCTCGGCAGAGGAGGTCGTGGCTCGGCTCACGGACGCCGACACGGGCCGCGCCGAGCGCCAGCTCGGGGTTGTCGACCGGGAGGGTCGCGCTGCCTCCTACACCGGGGAAGGTTGCAACGAGTGGGCCGGCCACCTAACGGGAGCGTGCTACGCGGCCCAGGGAAACATCCTCGTGTCGGCAGACACCGTCGGCGCGCTCGCCAAGACGTTCGAGGCGACCGCGGGGAACCCGCTCGTCGAGCGACTGCTCGACTGCCTCGACGCAGCGCAGGCCGCGGGCGGCGATAGCCGCGGACAGCAGTCGGCCTCGATCCTGATCGTCGGACCGGACCAGGGGTATGCCGGCCTCTCCGACACGGTCTTCGACCTTCGCGTGGACGACCACCACCGCCCGCTCGAGGAGTTGCGGCGGCTGTACGGGATCCACGAGGAGCTCTTCGGGAGCACTCCGCGCTCCCAGTGGATCGCGGTCGACGACCGCCTGCGCAGGGAGATCGAGAACTGCCTGGCCACCCTCGGATACGAGAGGCTCGAAGAGTGGGCCGGCGTGGAGAACCTCGAGGAGCGAGTCGACGGCGACGACGAGATCGACCCGTTCGTCCTCGAACGCCTCCGTGAGCGATCGACGTAGCCCAACGGGATCACGCTTTCCATCTCCCGAGCAAGGAGATAGAGTCGCTCGCCGAACAACGGCAGGCGCCAATCGACCGAAGGAGACAGATGCGGCCACCCTGCCGCTCGTTCGTCCCGTTCCTCGCTGCGGCCCTCCTCCTCATACCGGCCGGTTGCGGAGGCGGATCGGGCGACGGCACCGCGGGCGATCCGACGAAGGACAAGCTCGCGCAGATCCAGGCCCGCGGGACGCTCGTCGGTTTCTCCGAGCCCGACTACCCGCCGCAGTCGATGCTGGTCAAGGACGCGACCCGCCCGTCGGACACGAAGTGCAGCGACGATCAGCTCACAGGCGCGGAGCTCACGGGGTACGACATCGAAGTGACCAAGCTCGTCGCCGAGGGCATCGGCGTGGAACCCTGCTTCGTCGCGCCACAGTGGTCGGAGGTGACTGCGGGGAACTGGGGCGACCGCTGGGACATTGCCTACGGCTCGGGCGCGATCACCGCGGACCGGATGGAGCGTCTGTACATGACCAAGCCGTACGTCACGAGCGCGAATCGCTACTTCGTCCGCAAGGACTCCGCGTACCAGCAGCCGAGCGACCTCGACGGCAAGAAGATCGGCGTCTGCTCGAGCTGCTCGCAGCAGGCGTACCTCAATGGCGGCCTGGAGATTCCCGGTACCGACGTCGTGGTCGACGTGAAGGACCCGAATATCGTCGTCTTCGAGGTCGAAGGCCCTGGCCTCAAGGCACTCGAGCAGGGGACGATCGACGCGTTCCTCGCCGCAGATCAGGTCGGGCAGGGTGTCATCGATGAAGGCGCGGCCTTGCGACCACTCGACACGGTCGCATTCACGGAGTACGCATCCGGCTTCGTCGACCAGAGCTCGGGGCTCGAAGCCGCCGCGTTCGTCGGCAAGGTCGACGAGATCATCCAGGGGTTGCAGGAAGACGGAACCCTGAAGGAGCTCTCGGAGAAGTGGTTCAAGACCGACTACGCGTCGGCGGCTGCGGACTTCGACCTGGACTCGCTCGGTCAGGACGTCAGATGAGCCTTCCGGCACGTCCGGCACGCTCCTGACGGTGCGCTTCTCGCAGCACCTTCGACGTCTGCCGTCACCCCGCCGCAGTCTCGTCGCGCGGCTCGTCCTGACGTTCCTCCTGCTGTCCGTCCTCACGCTCGTCATCGTCGGCGTCGTCTCGTACCAGCAAGCGCGGAACGAGCTCCGGGACTCTGCTTTCGCTCGCCTGGGAACCGCAGCCGACCAGAAGGCGTCGTCACTCGACCGCTGGATCGACGAACAGCGTCGCAACGCGGTGTTCACCGCCGGACTGCTCGGCGGATACACGGGCAGCGCCACGTCGATCGAAGGGGCAGCCAACGCGCTCCTCGAAGGGAACGCCAGCTCCGCCGAGCGCGCCCGGGCGCACCAGAAGGCCGTCGACATCCTCCGCTACGCGGTGTCCAACACCGCAGACGCCGAGGAGTTCCTCATCCTCGATCTCAAGGGGAAGATCGTCGCATCGACCGTCCCTGAGCACGAAGGAGTGTCGCAGGCGACGGAGCCGTACTTCGACCGGGGGGGCTCCGGAACGTTCCTCCAGCCAGCGCAGTCGTCGAAGTTGACCGGCAAGCAGACCGTCGCCGTCGGGACACCGCTCTTCGACCGCCAGGGACAGCGGATCGGCGTCGTCGCCGCCTTCCTCAACCTCGAACGTATCGACCGCATCGTGCTCCAGAGCACCGGTCTCGGCGATACGGGCGAGACGTACCTCGTTGCACCCGACCACACGTACCTGCACGCCTCGATCCCTCCCAAAGAGGGGCTCTCCTCGACGGGAATCGACCGAGCTCTGCTGAGCCAGGACGGGCAGGCCCTCTACGACAACGACCAGGGCGTGTCGGTGGTGGGCGTGTACCAGTGGCTTCCGGAGATCGGCGCCGCGCTCCTCGCGGAGCAGAGCCAGCACGAGGCGTTCGCCCCCGCCCGGAAGCTCGCAGTCGTGACCGGCGGCGTCGGTCTTCTCGTCGTCGCGCTCCTGGGAGTGGCGATCTACTTCGCGTCGAGACGGATCGCTCGACCGATTCTCGCCATCACCGACACCGTGAGCGCCGTTGCCGCAGGCGACCTCACGCGCGAGGCGCCCGTGCTGACCGAGGACGAGGTCGGGGCGTTGGCCCGGGGCTTCAACGACATGACCGAGCAGCTGCGGGAGAACGTCGCGACGCTCGAGCAACGCGTCGACGAGCGCACGGCCGAGCTCGCGGAAGCCCTCGAGACGCTAAAGACGACCGAGGAGCGCTATCGACGGCTCGTCGAGGAGCTTCCGCTCGTCGTCTACACGGACAAGCCCGACGAGACGAGCACCTCGACATACATCAGCCCGCGCGTCGAGCAGATCTTCGGCTATCCCCCCGAGGCGTGGATGGATCCAGCGTTCTTCGCATCCGTGCTTTACCCGGAGGATCGCGACGACACGCTCTCGACGACGGTGGGCCACCTCGCCTCCGGTACCGAGCGCTGGTCGGAGGAATACAGGGTCATTGCAGCCGACGGGCGCGTCGTGTGGGTGCGCGACGACGCGTGGATCGTCCGCGACGAATCCGGCGAGCCCAGCCACGTCCAGGGTTTCATGATCGACGTCACCGCCGAGCACGAGGCCGCAGCAGAGCTCGAGCGTCGGAAGCAGTACTTCGAGTCGCTTGTCGACATCAGCCCGGTAGCGGTCGTGACGATCGATCGCGACGAGGTCGTGAGCGGTTGGAATCCGGCAGCGACGAGGCTCTTCGGATACTCCTCCGAGGAGGCAATCGGGAACCACGTCAACGACCTCGTGCTCGCTTCGGAGGAGCTGCCGCCCGAGGCCGCCGTGCTGACAGACGAGGTACTCGCTCTCGGCCGTGTCGATCGCATTAGTCGACGAACGCGCAAGGACGGCTCGCTCGTCGACGTCGAGGTCTCGATGGTGCCGCTTCACGTCGACAGCGAACACGTCGGCTTCTACGCGATCTACCGCGACATCACCGAGCGGCTGCGCATCGAGCGAATCCAGGCCGCTCTGCGGAGCATCGCCGAGACGGCAAGCGGCGCCGAGGACATGGGCGCCTTCTATGCCGAGATCCACCGCATCATCGCCGAGTTGATGTACGCCGACAACATCTACATCGCGATTTACGACGAGGCGAGGAACGCCCTCAGCTACCCGTACTACGTCGACGAGGTCGACACGACCTGGCCTGAGCCGGGTGAGTGGGAACCGCTTGGAGATACGGCGCTCGGGCGGGGAATGACCGCATATGTGCTGCGCACCGAACGCCCACTCCTCGCGCCCCGGGAGGTTCAACGCGAACTGCGGGAGCGCGGTGAGTTCGAAGGTGTGGGCGCCGATTCGATCGACTGGCTCGGTGTCCCGCTGCGCGCAGAGGGCCGAACGCTCGGCGTACTGACACTCCAGAGCTATGACGAGGGCAAGCGGTACAGCGATCGAGACAAGGAGTTGCTCGCCTTCATCGGCCAGCACATCGGGACAGCGCTCTCACGTACGAGGCTCCGTGACGAGATGCGTCAGCGACTGCGCGAGCTCGAGACCGTGAACAGCATCGGTCGGGCCCTCGCGTCACAGCTCGACCTCGATGCGCTCGTGGAGCTCGTCGGCGACCTGATCTCGGAGACGTTCTCGGCGGACATCGCGTACGTCGCGTTCCTCGACTCTGCGACCGACGAGATCGAGTTCCCGTACTTCCGCGAGGGTGAGACGAAGATGGAGCAGCCTCCGGTTCCGCTCGGCGACGGCCCGACCTCGAGTGTCTTGCGAACGGGCGAACCGCTCCTGATCCACGGTGCCGCCGACTTCGCCGAGGTCGGCCCTCGCCGTGTCGGAACGGCTTCCGGCTCGTACCTCGGCGTGCCCATCCATGCGGGTGACACCACCATCGGCGCACTCAGCGTCCAGACGACGGCCGACACCGCCCAGTACGACACGGCAGACACGCAGCTTCTGACGACGATCGCCGCCACGGTCGGCGCAGCGATCCAGAACGCGCGGCTCTTCCGCGACGTGCAGGAAGCCCAGATCGAGGCCGATGCCGCCAACGAGGCGAAGGGCGCCTTCCTCGCCTCGATGAGCCACGAGATCCGCACGCCGATGAACGCGATCATCGGCATGAGCGGGCTGCTCCTCCGCACGAAGCTCGACGAGGAGCAACGCGACTCGGCGGAGATCATCCGCTCGAGCAGCGAGTCACTGCTCACGATCATCAACGACATCCTCGACTTTTCGAAGGTCGAGGCCGGCCGTGTGGAGCTCGTAACCGAGCCGTTCGACTTCCGAGCATGCGTCGACGGCGTGCTCGCGCTCATCGCCTCCATCGCTGCCGGCAAGGGACTCGCGCTCGACAACCGACATCGCCGACAGCGTGCCCGAGACGATCGTCGGCGACGGCACGCGGCTTCGGCAGATCGTCCTGAACATGCTCAACAACGCCGTGAAGTTCACCGACGAGGGGAGCGTCACCCTCTCCGCGACGGGGTCGGAGATCGACAAGACCGACGACGTCGAGATCCACCTCGTGGTGCGGGACACGGGCATCGGCATCCCACCGGACCGGATGGATCGGCTCTTCCAGTCGTTCAGTCAGGCGGACGTCTCGATCAGCCGGCGCTACGGTGGGACCGGCCTCGGTCTCGCCATCTCGAAGCGGCTCGCGGAGGCAATGGGCGGCACGATGTGGGCTGAGAGCGAGGGGGTAGGAGCGGGGAGCACGTTCCACGTCACGCTCGTCACCCGTGAGAGCACGGCTCCATCCCGGCGTGACGACGGGGTCCCGACCTCGGGCGCCACGGATCTCGACCCCGAGCACGCTGCGCGGCATCCGCTCCGGATCCTGCTCGCCGAGGACAACGCGGTGAACCAGAAGCTCGCCCTCCGCCTCTTCTCGCTGATGGGCTACGACATCGACGTCGCGGCGAACGGGATCGAGGTCCTCGAGGCCGTCGAGCGCCAGCACTACGACGTCGTCTTCATGGACGTCCAGATGCCCGAGATGGACGGGCTCGAAGCAACACGCTTGATCCGCGCACGGCTCGGCGACTCGAGCCCGCGGATCGTCGCGATGACGGCGAACGCGATGGAGGGCGATCGCGAGGCCTGCATCGCTGCCGGAATGGACGACTACGTCGGGAAGCCCATCCGCGTCGACGAGCTCGTGACCGCGATCGACGAGACGCCGGCCGGCACGCCCCGCTGAACGCGGCTCTCAGGCCGGCGCGTCGCGAGCTGCGAGGAGCTCGCCACTGACCTGCTCCCAGAGCGCGGCCATCTCGTCGACGAGGGGAGGTAGCGGTCCCAGGTCGCCGTCCGCCGCGGCCGCTTCGGCCTCCGAGACAGAGCAGCTGCGAACTCGGTCGCACCGAACGTCCTTCCGTTCCCCTTGAGCGTGTGCGCGGCGCGTCGTGCGGATTCCGCATCGTCCCGGCGAGAGCCGCTCGCAGAGCGTCGAGCTGCCGTGGCGCGTCGGCGAGGAGCTCGTCGATCAGCTCCGCGAAGAACGCCTGGTCGCCGCCGACGCTCTCGCGGAGCTCGTCGAGCACACGTCTGTCGAGCGACGTCGGCCATGAAGCGACACTAAAGCTTGACCGGCCGTTTCGCGAACGCGAGGATCACCCGGACGGTGCCGGGAACGATCCTGATCGCCGACGACGACAACGTCGGTCGGAAGCTGCTTCGACGCCTGCTCGAAGACGACGGCCACGACCGTCCGCGTGGCCGCGGACGGTCGCGAAGCGCTCGACCTGTTCGCCGCAGGAGCCTGCGACGTCGTCCTGCTCGACATCCTCATGCCGGAGCTCGACGGCATCGAGACGCTCGAGCGTCTCAAGGCGACGCCGGGCGCCGCGCACGTCCCGGTCATCATGATCTCGGCCGTCGACGAGATCGACAGCGTCGTACGTTGCATCGAGATCGGCGCCGACGACTACCTGACGAAGCCTTTCAACCCGGTGCTGCTGCGGGCACGGATCAACGCCGGGCTCACGAAGAAGCGCCTCCACGACCTCGAGCGCGCCGCGTTCACGACGTCTTCTCCCGATTCCTTCCGGAGCACGTCGTCGACGACGTGCTCGCGACGGACCGACGACGACCTGCGGCTCGGTGGCGTGCGAACGGTCGGCACCGTGATGTTCACCGACCTCCGCGGCTTCACGGCCTTCACGGAACGAACGCTCGCCCGAGCTCGTCATCGCGGCGCTGAACCGCTACTTCGACGAGACGAGCGACGCGATCCTCGAGCACGGCGGGACGCTCGTCGCGTACCGCGGCGACGGCTTCCTCGCAGTGTTCGGAGCGCCGATCGAGATCGACGACCACGCCGACCGCGCGCTCGCGACCGCGCGTGAGATGGTCGACGTTCGCCTGCCCCGCTTCAACCAGTGGCTCGACGAGAACGGCTTCGGCGAGCAGGTGCCGATGGGCGTCGGCCTCGCGACGGGACCGTTCATGTCCGGGAACGTCGGGCTCGCTCCGCCGGCTCGAGTACACCGTGCACGGCGACACGGTGAACACCGCGTCCCGCATCGAGGGCATGACGAAGACCGTGGGGCGCCCGATCCTGCTTGCCAGCCTCGACATTCGAAGCGCTCTTCGCTCCACCCACCGACCTCGAGCACGTCGGCGAGTTCGACGTGCGCGGCCGTGAGTCGACCGTCTCGCTCTGGACGGTGAACGGCGCGACGCCGAGCTGACCTACGCCTTCGTCGCCATCGCAGTGTCGAGCGCTTCCAGCTCCGCAAGCCTGGCGTCGGCGAGCTCGTGCGCGACTCGCTGGGACGAGGCATGCCCGGTGACGGTAGGGAGGAACACGTCGGACTCGAGCGCGTAGAGCTCTGCTGCGGTTCGCGTGCGCGCCGTCGCGGTGCGAGGAACGTCGTACATGAGCGCAATCTCCCCGAAGCCTTCGGCACGTCGTCGTGTTGCAACGACCGTCCCGCCCCGGACGATCTCCACCTCTCCGTCGGCGATGACGTAGTAGCAGTCGCCGTCTTCACCCTCATGGATCACCTCGACCCCTGACGGCAGGGAGATCGGCTCCAGAGCTCGCGCAAGTGACTCGAGCGTCGGGGGCGGGAGCGGTGCGAACAGCGGCATCGAGCGCAGGAGCGCGACCTCCACGACCGGCACGGTCGCATGACGGTCGATGTCGAGCAGGGTGCGACCGGCCGCAAGGGCGAAGAGCGGCAGGAGCGCCGCCATGAACCCGAAGGCGAGAGGCAGGCCGCCGACCCAGACGAGGATCGGCGCGAGCAGCGACCCGAGGGCGTACGCCGCCATCTGGACCCCCTCGAGGAGGCCGAAGACGCGCGCGAGAAGGTCGGCGCGCGCGACACGCTGCAGGAGCGTGCGTGCCGCGACGTCGAAGGTCGCCCGCGAGCCGCCGGCGACGACGAGCAATCCGAGTGCCGCAACGGCTCCCGGCACCGCGGCGAGCCCGAGGAATGCCACGCTCCAGATCGCAAGCGACACGATCAGCGGCGTCGCCAGCCGTCGCAGCCCGACCATTCGGGCAGTCACCCCGACGGCGAGAACGCCCCCTGCCCCGAAGGCCGCGGTCAGGTACCCGGTCCACGCCTCGCCTCGCCCCAACGCTCCCTGAGCGAGCTCGGCGGCGAGAACGCCGAGGGCTCCGATCGCGATGCACTCCGCACCGAGGAGCAGCAGGAGGAGTCGCGCCTGTGCGTCTCTCCGCACGAACGAGACCGATGCCCGGAAGCTGTCGTCCGACGCGCCGTCGTCCTCGTGCGCCGTCACGCCCAGGTGGCGAAGCGGCGCAACGAGGAGCGCCCCGATCGTCGCTCCTGCTCCGACGAGCGCGAACGCGGCCGCCTCGGAACCGACTGCCAGCACGAATCCGGTCACAAGCGGCCCCGCGAAGATGCTCGCGCTCTCGATCCAGCCCGAGGCGACATTCGTCGCGGTGAGCTCGTCCGGTGTTCGCGCCAGGCTCGGCGTGAACGCGGACTGCGTGGGCCGGATCATGGTGAAGGCGAGAGCCATCGCGACGAGCAGGGCGTAGACCACGAGCTTCGGCGCGGCCGCGACGAGAGCGAGAGCGACCGCGCCGTTCGTGAGCGCTTGCGCCACGTACCCCGCTGTCAGCCTCGTTCCCAGCGTGATGCGGTTTCCGAAGGATGCCGCGACAGGTGCGAACACCGCAGCGGGGACCAACATGACCGTTGCGACAATCCCGCTCTCCGTGACACCGCCCTGCGCATACGCGTAGACGAGCATCGCGATCCAGCTCGCGTACTCGCCGCAGTTGTGGGCGACGAACGCGGCCTGCACGCGCCGCAGCTGAGGGTTGCCCGTCAGCGTTCCCAGCACATAGCGGAGCGACGAATCCGCTCGCATCAGGCGATCATCTCAGGCGCGTTGCCGCGGCGAGATCCGATCGGGAAGGGCGTCTAGACAACGGCGAGTCGGGCGTCATAGACTCCGCGCGTGGCGCTCGGACTGCACCGCGACGCAAAGCGCGAGCTCATCGCCGGCGTCCCTCTGTTCGCAGGCCTGTCGAAGAAGGAGATCGGTCAGGTCGCGTCCATCGCGGACGAGCTCGACTTCAAGGCCGGCAAGGTCCTGATTCGCGAGGGCGATCCCGGACGTGAGTTCTTCATCCTCGTCGAAGGCAGTGCCGACGTGACGCGGAAGGGCAAGAAGCTCGCCACGAGAACCGCCGGCGACTTCTTCGGTGAGATCGCGCTCATGTGCGACCGCGCGCGCGTCGCGACCGTGACGACCACCGCTCCCAGCGTGGCGCTCGTCGTCACCGACACGGCCTTCAAGAACCTCGTGAAGCGAACACCCGCGATCGCGCTGAAGGTTCTGCAGGCCGTCGGCGAGCGGCTACCCGCGGACGCGGCCGACTAGCAGCTCTCAGGCCCGTCTCAGGCCCTCGTCGAGCTCACGCGTCGCCCGGGAGGCGCATGCCGGCCAGCTCACGAAACGCTGGCACCGGATCGTGGTCGGGCCGAGCGACCACGAGCAGCGCCCCGTGCTCCGGGCCGGCGAGCGCCGAGACGAGGAGCTCGAGCCCGACGGCGAGGGCGAACGCCTTGTGCGCCTGTTCGCCCCCGAACGGGACGAGCTCCTCGGGGAGCGCCTGCCCGGCCAACACGGCTCCGTGCGTCACCTCGCCCATCGAGACATCCGCAACGATCGGTTGCCGGTCGCTCGACGGAATCGCGATCGCGAGCGGGTTCGTCCCTGTCAGGGGTGGACCACCACCCCCCGGAGGGAGCAGTCGCCGCGGTGACGTCGCCGTGAGCGCAGCGACCAGCCCTCCGTCGGCGAGGCGCCGAACCCAGTACCCGAGCACCCCCGTCGGAAAGCAGCGCCGAGCGACGATCACGCGAGCGCGATCGGGTGGATCGGCGAGCGTCGCGCGCACGATCTCGTCGAGCACGAGGTAGCCGAGCGACCCGTGCCCGTCCCAGCGCTCGTATCCCTCTTCCGATTCGATGAGCACTGGGCGTACGGTCGGATCGAACTCGAGCGTCTCGAGCCACGCGACCCGTGAGAGCCCGTGCCAGGTCTTGCCGTGCGCCTCCGCGTACTCGAAGTGCGCGAGGAGCACGTCGACTGTCGCCGGCTCGAACCCGAGCGACCCGAGTCTGGACCGCGCTTCGTCAGGGGTCACGACGCGGGGGATGGGAGGATCACTTGCCGAGTGTCGCGAGCACGTCGATCGGGCCGGGCCGGAGCGCCTGGGGTGCGATCCTCCGAACATCGGCGGTGGGCACACCCCGCTTCGCGAGCTCCGCGAGCAGGGCATCCACGACGTGCGCGGACTCGGCCTTCGTGAGCACACCCCGTACCCCCGCTGCTCTGATGACGCGCGCCACTGCCTTCCCCGCGGCGCGGGACGCGCTTCGTGCCGCCTGCAGAGATGCGGCCGCGCTGTTCACGCTGGTCTGTGCCTTCTTCGCTGCTTGCGTGTTCCCGGCTGCCCGGGCCGCCGCGAGCCTCGTACCGGCACTCTGCAAGCGCTTCAGGGCAGGAAGCACCTTGCGCTCGGTGCTCGTGAGTTTGCGAACGGCTTCGCTCAGCTCGACGCAGTACACGCGGACCTTCCCTTCCCAGCGAGTACACGACGGAAGCTGAACGCGGAACGCGATGTCCGGAACCGGGGGGTCCCTCTCGTAGATCGAGTACAGGACGATGACTTGAAGGACGAGTTCCGTGCAGATCGGTGTCATCGCGTTGACCATCACCGCGCCCGTCGTGATCAGGGCGGCCCCCGCGGGGATCCCACCCGGGATCGGCGCACCGATGGATGTCCACACAGCGCCCGAGCCGATAACTCCGAGCGAGATGGCCAGATGGAAGCAGGAACCTCTCGCGCCCTCGATCGCGAGCCTGAGATAGTCGCGCGCGAGCTTCTTGACGTCGACGGCGGGCGCGGGAGGCTCGGGGGTCACACCCTCGACCGTGAGCGAGACGGTCTCGTCCACGACCGTCGTGTTCCTGTCGTCGGCCGAGGTCGAGTGCTTGTACCGGATCGGGTTGTGATGCGTGCCACCCTTCGACGGGAACCTGAAGAACGGCGACACCTTCTGCGAGTCGTTCGGGAGCACGCCGGCGAAGACACGTGTGCAGTAGTCGTAATTCGACTTCTTGTTGGACGAGATCACGTAGGTCTCGCTCGTCGGCCGGGTCAGCTGCACGCCGAATCCCTTCTTGTTGTCCGGATCCAGCGTCACGACGACCGGGACCCGCGTCTCCGGCCTGGCCGAGTACTTCCCGGTGCAGTCGTTCCGCTGGCTGCCCTTCACGGACGGGGGGTTGACGCGGTCGACGTACTCGACCGTTCCCTTCAGGTTCTTCGTGGCGAACCTCTGCGTCGCATTCACCTTCAGCTTGCTGAGCTCGCCCTGCCAGACGAGCGACCACGCGATGTGCGACTCGTGGATGTCTGGCCCGCCGGGCTTCGTTCCCAGGATCTCGGCACGGGCGTCGAGCTTGCCGGAGTATGTGACTGTGACGAGCGGATCCGCCTGCTGCGGCGAGGTGGTCGCGGCCGGCGTCGACGCAGCGACGGCGAGAGCAAGGAAACCGACGAAGGCAACGCCGCGCGAGAGCCGCATCGATGTGGATTCTGAGCCCGCCGGCGTGCTCGATCAAGCCGACTAGGTCGGGAACGCAGCCTGCGTGAACCGCGTGACCGGCCAGTTGCGGTCGACCGCAGTGCGCGTGAGCTCGCGATCGGGGTTGACGACGACAGGGCTGCCGACGGCTTCCAGGAACGGGACATCCGAGTGTGAGTCGGAGTAGGCGGTCGAGCTCGCGAGGTCGATGCCCTCCGCAGCCGCGAGCTCGCGCACGGCGTCTGCCTTCGCAGGTCCGTACAGCCGTCGCTCGAGACGACCCGTGTAAACGCCGTCACGCACCTCGGCGCGGGAGGCCACCGCGCCGGCGAAGCCGAGCCTGTCCGAGACCTCCTGCACGACCTCGTGGAGCGCGGCGGACGCGACCCAGACAGCCTCGCCTCGCGCCTGGTGAGCGGCGGCACGGTCGAGCGCCTCGCGATAGACGAGTGGCTTCAGGAGGGGCTCCCAGGCCTCGGCAGCGATCTCACGCATGACCTCGACCGGAAGACCGCGGAGGATCGACATCGCGCTGTCGGCGGTCTGGCCGACGCGTGCTTGTCCCGCCCCGAAGCGAACGAAGACGAGCTGGGCGACCGCCGCCTTCACCAGCTGCCGACGCCCGATCAACCCTCGCTTGCGGAACGTCCCCGCGAGCGCGAGCGAGCTCGACTTCGAGATCAGCGTTCGATCGAGGTCGAAGAACGCCGCCCCTGACACGGCAAGACGCTAGGAAAGCACCGTGAGCGGCTTGCGGATCGTGCCGGCACGGGTCGCCGAGACGGACTCCGCGAGAGCGGCTAGCGCCTGCGCGGCCTCGGAGTCCGGCGCGACCTCGGCGACCGGGCAACCGTCGTCGGCCGCCTCGCGCATGAGCGGGTCGAACGGGATCCTCGCGAGCAGCGGAACGCCGACCTCGTCTGCCAGCGCTTGCCCACCGCCGGATCCGAAGAGCTCCTGACCCGTGCCCACCAGATAGGACATGTTCTCCACCACGCCGATGACGCGCATCCCGGTCTTCTGCGCCATCTGCGCCGCGCGCACGGCGACCTGTTGCGCTGCGGGCTGCGGTGTCGTCACGACGAGGGCCTCCGCCCGTGGGAGCAGCTGCCCGAGCGACATTGCGACGTCGCCCGTGCCGGGTGGCATATCCACGAGCAGCGTGTCGAGCTCGCCCCAGTGCACGTCCGAGAGGAATTGCTCGAGCGCCTTGTGCAGCATCGGGCCGCGCCACATGATCGGCGCGTTCTCCTCGAGGAAGAAGCCGATCGACATCAGCTTGAGGTCTCCGCGAACGGGCGGAACGATCATCTCGTCGACGGCAATCGGCTTCTGGTGGATGCCGAGCATGTGCGGGATCGAGTGCCCGTAGATGTCGCCGTCGAGAACGCCGACCTGCTCGCCGAGCGACGACAGCGCGTAGGCGAGGTTCGCCGTGAGCGTCGACTTCCCCACACCACCCTTGCCCGACGCGACGGCGATGACTCGTGTGCCCGGCGAGAGCGAGATCGTGCGATCGGCCGCATGTCCGCCGCGGAGTCGCGATACGAGCGCGGCCTTCTCCTCCGGAGTCATGACGTCGAACCCCAAGCGGACGCGCGTGACGCCGGGAACCTCACCGACGAAACGCGTGACCTGCTCGGTGAACGAGTCGCGCAGAGGACAGCCCACGACAGTGAGTGCGATCGTCACCGAGACGGCGCCGTCGTCGTCGATGACGACGTCGCGCACCATGTCCAGCTCGGTCACCGGCCGCCGCAGCTCGGGATCGATGACGCTTTCGAGCGCCTTCAGGACATCGTCACGTTCAGGCTTCATCGCGGCGAGGGTATCAGCGCCCTTCCGACCCGTTGACAGCGGTGCCCCGGACGAGTTGAGTGCAACCAGGGGAAGGGGAAGATGTCGGAGATCGGGTTCCACGGGGGAGAGATCGCCGGGGTGCGCCGGCGCGAACAGGCCGGCCACCACCTGCGTCGCCGACTGCTGCTCCTCAGCGCCGTAACCCTGCTCTGTGGAGCCGCGTACCTGGCGGGGCTCTGGTCGGGAACACAGACCGACATGACCTGCTCCGTCACCAGGCCCGGGGTGATCGAGTGCAGCTCGGGCGGTGGTGCGCCGTGGCCCACGCAGCCGACGACGCCACTCCAGCCGACCGCGTCGGCCTAGGAACCGCGGAGAGCCTCGGCCAGCACGCGCACCTGCTCGGGCGTGCCCGCAGCGGCGACACGCGAGCGACCGACGAGATCGAGCGGCGCTCCTTCGAACGGCGGGTCGTCGAAGAGATCGATCGCGAGACCGCACTCACGAACCAGGAGCTGCGCGGCAGCGATGTCGACCGAGCGCGCGGCCCTGAGCGACACGACGCCATCGACCCGGCCGGCTGCGAGATGACAGAGCGAGAGCGCGAGCGAACCCATGACGCGAAGGCGATCTGCGGCACCGACGACGCGGCCGACGTGCTCGGCGATGGTCGGAGTCGTCGTCCCTTCGAACGCGAGGATCTCGATGGGATCCTTGGGTCGTTGGGCGCCGAGCCGGACACGATCGAGATAGGCACCTCCCCCGCGTTCGGCGGTCCACTCCTCCCCTGATCCGAAGTCGTGGACGAAACCGAACACCACGTCGCCCATCGACTCGCCCTCCGCGACGGCGAGCGAGAAGGAGAAGAAGGGAATGCCGCGCTTCGCGTTGACTGAACCGTCAATCGGATCCACGACGACCCGCTCCGAGCCGCCCTCGCCGAAGGCACGGAGGCCGAGCTCCTCGGAGACGAGGACGAAGCTCTCGTCGAGAGCCGCAAGCCGCTCGACGACCGCGTCCTCGGCCGCCTGGTCGATCGCCGTCGTCTCGTCCCCTCCCTCCCCGACCCGCAACACCGGTTCCCGCTCGAGACGCGTCGGCAGACGATCGAGCACGCGCTCGATGTCCTCGACACACCCACGGCAGACGTCGAGCCAGGACGTCATTGCTCGAGCGGGTGGAACACGAGCCCCGAGAGTGGCTTGGGAAAGAAGTACGTGCTCTTCGGGGGCATCCGCTTCCCGCTCCGGGCGGCTGCGAAGACGTCCGCGACGCGTGTCTCCCGGAGGATGAACGCCACATCTACGGCACCCCGATCGACTGCCGCAACTGCCTCCTCGGCCCGCGCCGTATAGCCGATTCCGTCGAGGCCATACCGGTCCACCAGCTCCGCGTCCAACTCGCCGTCGGCTCCTCGGACGAGCTCGACCCGTCCCCGCCGATAGGCGACTCCGACGGATCGCTCGTACGGCTCCTCGCCCATCCGGCGAAGTGCGTCGTGCAGGTCGCAGCACGGCTCGCCTTCCCGAAGGACCTCGAGATCCGGGCGCCCCGCGAACGTGCGGTGGGTCGGAAAGACGTGCACACCCGGATCGTCGCTCGACACCAACATGGTCATGATCCGGGTAGGCGCACCGCCGAGCTCCTGGCCGAGATCGACGGCGCTCTCGTAGCGATGGTGGCCGTCCGCGATGAGCAGCTCACCGGGGTCCAGGGCCGGGAGATCGACTCTCCAGAGCCTCGTATCGTCGACGACGAGGTCGGGCTCAGCCCGCGGCGGCTCGACTGCGATTGACCGTTCAGTCAACACGAGGATCGGCTCCGGTTGCACCCTCGTCTCGCGGAGGAGCGCAAGCCTCTCCTCCCGGACCCGCGGATGCGTACGCTCGTGCGGCAGCACGGTGCCGGTCTCGTATGGCTCTGCGGCGAGCGAGACAACGACCCCGCGGCGCTCGCGCGACACTCCATCCGGGCCGACGAACGTCTCCACGGAGAGCCAGCCCGCGGCCGCCCGCTCGCGTTCGAGGATGCCGTCGGCAAGCCAGGCGCGATACAGCCGGCCAGCCTCGTCGACGGACTCCGGAAGCGTGACATGGACGACGTTGTACGGGCTCCGGGTATACAGCGCCGCGCGCTCGTCGTCGTCGACGGTGTCGTATGGCGGAGCAACGAGATCGGCCAGCGCTCCGGCCGCGCCGGAGTAGCGGACGGCGCGGAACGGCTGGACGTCGGCCATCGTGGCGAGCGTACCAACGGCCCTCGAACATAGACTCGCCGCGTGACGACGATCGCCGAGCTCGCCGAGGACAGGACTGTCGAGGGCGTGTTCGCAGTCACCAAGAAGGAGCGACGCCAGACCCGGGCAGGGGCCGCGTACCTCGCCCTCGAGCTCGCCGACGCGAGCGGGCGAGTGGACGCCCGCGTCTGGAACGACGTCGACCTGCTCGACCAGAGATTCGGAGAGGGGGACGCAATTCGCGTGCTCGGCCGCGTCGAGCGCTTCGGCGGACGGCTACAGGTGCAGGTCCGCGCAGTCGAACCGGCAGCCGAGGCGGATCCGGCGACGCTGACGCCCGCCATGCGTCGCGACGTCGACGAGCTCGACGGGTTCTTCGAGTTCCTCGCCTCCGAGATCACGCACGACGGGCTCGCAGCAGTGGTTCAGTCGTTCGCGGTCGACCCCGAGGTCAGGCGCGGTCTCCGGTCGCTTCCGGCAGCAGGAGCCGACGGACATCACGGGTATGCGGGCGGTCTCCTGGAGCACACGGTCGGCGTCACGACGCTCTGCCGCGAGACGGCTCAGCTCCACCCGCGTCTCCGCCACGACCTCCTCCTCGCCGCTGCACTGCTTCACGACCTCGGCCGGATCCGCGAGCTCGGGCCCGGCCCAGCGTTTCGCCCAACCGACGAGGGACGACTCCTGGGTCACGTCCACCTCAGCCTGCGAATGATCGAGGAGCGATCGCGAGACCTGGACCCGGCCGTACTCGCAGAGCTGCTCCACGCTGTCGCCTGCCATCACGACCGCCAGGCGGCGAGGACGGCAGAGGCGGCCGTGCTGTACCACGCGAACCAGCTCGACGCCCAGGCGGCGACGCGCCCCGTCGGCGACGACTAGCGACCCGTGGGCGCGTTCCTCGCCCTCAGCGGCGGCCTGCTGTGGGGCGTCGGCGACTTCCTCGGCGGTCTCGCCTCACGCCGGATCGCGGCTCTCGCCGTCGTCGTCGTCTCGCAGGCGATTGGTCTCGCGTGCCTCCTGTCCGTGGTCTTGCTGTCCGGCGAGCCGTTCCCGGGCTTCGGCGAGCTGCTTCCGGCCGTGGGCGCAGGCGTGGCGGTACTCCTGGGAATCACGGCCTTCTACCGCGGGCTGGCCATCGGCGCGATGGGGATCGTCGCTCCGATCTCGGCGGCCGGCCCGATCGTTCCCCTCGCCGTCGACGCCGCTCACGGGTCCACTCCGACAGTCGTGCAATGGCTCGGCATCGCCTTCATCCTCATCGGAGTTGCGACCCTCTCCTGGGAGCGCTCGACAGCCGGTCGGGCACGCCTTGCGACCGGAACGGGCCTCGCCGTCGTCGCCGCGCTCGGGTTCGGGTTCTACTTCGTGGGAATCGACGCGGGCTCGGACGAGAGCGCGCCCTGGGCGGTCGTCGCAGCCCGGATCACCGCCGTGTCGATCGGCGCGATCTTGGCGCTCGTCACGTCGACGTCGCTTCGCGCGCCACGGCGCCTGCTACCCACGCTGGCCGCGGTCGGGATCATCGACACGTTCGCGAACGTGCTCGTCGCGGCGGCCATGACCCAGGGTGCCGCAGGCATCGCCGCGGTTCTCAGCTCTCTCTACCCGCTCGTGACGATCGTGCTCGCGAGACTCGTCGTGGGCGAGCGGCTGAGCGTGCCAAAACGTGTCGGCGGACTCGTGGCACTCACCGGGGCCGCATTCGTCGCAGCCGGCTAGACGTTGAAGCGGATGTTGAGGACGTCACCGTCCTCGACGACGTATGCCTTGCCCTCGAGCCGCTGCAGGCCACGGCGAGCGGCTTCGGCATGGTTGCCACACTCGAGGAGGTCGTCCCAGCGGATGACCTCGCAGCGGATGAAACCGCGCGCGATGTCCGAGTGGATCGACTCGGCCGCGTCGAGGGCCGTCTCCCCGTACCGCAGGGTCCACGAGCGTGCCTCCGTGTCGCCTACCGTGAAGAACGTGACCAGGCCGAGCGCGTCCTTCAGACGCACGACGACGTCGTCGAGCGCGGACGCACCCGTGCGAAAGTCGGCCGCCTCCTCGGGGGAGAGCTCGGCGAGCTCCATCTCGAGTGCGCAGTCGATCCCAGCGGGACCGTTCTCGACGGGAATCAGCGGCTTGGTCGTCAGCGGCTCGAGCTCGGAGGGGATGTCGCCGTCCCAATCGGAGAGAGGGGTCCCCGCATCGAGGTGCGCGAGCAGGCGCTCCGTGAGCTCGGCCTCGAGCCGCTTCGCACGGTCGCCCGACTTCGCCTCCTTCTGCACCCGTTCGAGCCGCCTCTCGACGTGCTCACGGTCGGCGACGATCAGCTCGAGGCGGAGTGTCTCGAGGTCTGCCGCGGGGTCGGCATCGTCCGAGAAGCCGTCGAGTACCGCGAGGAGCGCGTCTGCCTGACGCAGCTCACCAGGGATCTCGGCTCGGCCCGGCACGTCGACGACGCGGATCGCCGCAGGCGTCACTTTTCGCGAGCCGACGACGGCCGCGAGGCGATCGAGACGATCGTCCGCGATGACCGCCATCCCCAGATTCGGCTTCTGGGTCACCTCCGAATAGGCGGTGACCTGTGCCCCGGCATGCGTGAGCGCATTGAAGAGCGTCGTCTTCCCCGAGTTGGGAAGGCCGACGATGCCGACCCGCAGAGGCACCGCTACGCGTCGAAGCCGACGCGCGTCTCGCGGGCAAACCGTTTGAGGTAGAGGAGGCGCGGGAGCATCAGCAAGAAGATCCCGTCCTCGGCCTGGAGCTCCACGGCCGCGGCGCCGGCAGGCGAGCGCAGCGCGCTGTCCAGCGCATCCGCACTCGCAGCCGTCACCAGTGCACTCAGAATCTGGCCTCCGTCGAGCCCGATCTCGATCCGTACGAAGTCGTCAGCCACCTGCAACCACCTCCGTGAGAACGCCGTGGACGGAATCGGGATGGACAAAAACAACCTCGAGGCCGAACAGCCCAAGGCGTGGGACCGTGTCGACCAGCTGCGCCCCGACACGTTCGAGCTCCCGCAACGTGGCCGGCAGGTCCGCGGTCTCGAGCGCGACATGGTGCATTCCGGGACCGCGGCGCGCGAGGAAGCGACCGACAGGAGTGTCAGCGCCCGTCGGCGTCACGAGCTCGAAGCGACTGTGGCCGATGAGCACCGAGGCGGCCTCGACACCCTGCTCGACGAGCGGCTGTCGGTGCTCGAGCCGCGCGCCGAAGAGCCGTTCGTATGTCGCGATCGCCTCGTCGAGGTCCGTCACTGCGACGCCCAGGTGATGGATGCCGCGCACCCGCGCGATGCTACAGCCGAGCGCTAATCCCGCATCGGCAGTGCGCGTACGGTGCCGACCGTCTCCGAGGAGCGAGACTCCGGCTCGACGTCGGCGAGAAGTGCCTGCAGCTCGTGTCTGTCGAGCGTCTCCTTCTCGAGGAGCGCCTGCGCAACCCGGTCGAGCGCTCCGCGGTGCTTCCGCAGAAGTCGCTTCGCCTCCTCGTACGCATGATCGGTGAGACGTGCCTGCTCGGAGTCACGAAGACGCTTCGTCTCCTCCGAGAGCGCGTAGTTGTCGGCGCGCATCGTTCGGGACGGGGCGACCTCGGACATGCCGAACTCGAACACCATCGAGCGCGCGATGTCGGTCACGCGCTCGAGATCGTTCGCCGCACCGTTCGTGATCCGGCCGAACACGATCTCTTCCGCGGCCCGCCCCCCGAGGTAGACCATCATCAGGTCGAGGAACTCCTCTCGCGTATGCATGTAGCGGTCCTCGGCCGGCGTGTTCAGCGTGTAGCCGAGCGCCTGTCCGCGCGAGACGATGGTCGCCTTCTGCGCCGGGAAGAGATTGCCGACGAGGTGCGACATGACCGCGTGGCCGCCTTCGTGGTACGCGAGGATGCGCTTCTCCTTCTCCGAGACGACCCTGCGCTGCTGGAGCCCGGCGACGATGCGGTCCATCGATGCGTCGAAATCCGTCTGGTGGATGTACTGGGCCGCGTGCCGGCCGGCAAAGATGGCGGCCTCGTTGCACAGGTTCGCGAGGTCGGCACCGGTCAGCCCCGCGGTCTGCCGTGCGATCGCGGCCAGGTCCACGTCCGCCGCGAGCGGCTTGTCACGCGTGTGCACGCCGAGGATCGCCTCGCGGCCCGCGACGTCGGGCGCCGACACCAGCACTTGCCGGTCGAAGCGGCCTGGACGAAGGAGCGCCGTGTCGAGGTCCTGAAGACGGTTCGAGGCCGCCATTACGACGACCTCGTCACGTGCGTTGAAGCCATCGAGCTCGACGAGCAGCTGATTCAGCGTCTGGTCGTGCTCACGGTGGAAGCCGCCGCCGGCGCGCGCCGTCCCAACGGCATCGAGCTCGTCGATGAAGATGATGGCGGGCGAGTGCTTGCGTGCCTCCTCGAAGAGCTTTCGGATGCGTGCCGCCCCGAGTCCGGCGAACATCTCGACGAACGACGAGGCGCTCTGCGAGTAGAAGTTCGCGCCTGAGGCGCTCGCGACCGCCTTCGCGAGGAGCGTCTTCCCCGTCCCCGGCGGACCGTGCAGAAGAATGCCTCGCGGCACGCGCGCCCCGAGACGCTCGAAGCGTTTCCTGTCGCGCAGGAACTCGACGACCTCCTCGAGCTCCGCCTTCGCCTCGTCCAGGCCCGCGACGTCGGACCAGGAGACCTCGACCTGCGACCCGCGAACGACCGGCGCGGGCTTCGCACGCGGCATGAACTTCAGCGTGTAGAGGAGGAGGACGATGACAATCCCGAAGAACACGATCGGGAGCCAGGTCAGGAGCGTGTTCTCGAGGTCCACCTCCAGGGCTATCGGCAGCGCGCAAGGGGCGCTGTAGCCACAGGCGACCCCGGTCTGGGGCTGCTTCTTCTTGATCGGCGTGCCCTTCGGCGACAGCACGTACCAGACGTCGAAGACACCCTGCCCACGCACGTCGCCCGGCTTCTTGTCGCCGGGCCCGTATCCGCAGCAGCCCGAGAAGTAGTAGAGCGGGTGCCGGTTGTAGACGAGCTGCGTCGTGCCGTCTTCCCTCGTCGTCGTGCCGAGCTTCGCCGCGACGATGCCTGGGCCTGCCACGGGCGTTCCTTTGATCCGAAGCGGCGGCCAGAGCTTGTCGCAAGGCGGGGGGCCCGACGTCGTTGCAGTGCGACTTTCCGTCGGTATCCGCGGTCCAGAGGTACACGGTCCGACCCTTCGCGTCGACGACGATCTTCGTCTTCAGCGCCTTGCTGAACGCCGTTTTCAGGGACGGCGCGGACGAGGCGGCCTGCCCTCCCGAGACCGCGAGCAGGACGATCGCAAGCCCGAAGGCCAACATCCCTGCGCGTCACTTCGCGGTCGCGACCCGACCAGTATCCGCCTTCGTGCGAACTGCCGCAATCCGGCGAGGGTCAGTCGGAGCGGTGCTCGAGCGCGAGGCAGGCGTCGCGGGCCGCATTCGCGACGTCGAGCTGATCGCCCGACGGCTCGGCCGTGGAGAAGCGGCGCTGAAGCTCGAAGCCGGGACGGGCAAGCACGCGCGCAACCGGATGCGCGGGGTTCTTGGCCACCCACGAGAAGACCTCCACCGACCCGCCGATCGCTCCTGCGGTAGCGACCAGCCGGGCCAGGCCACGGGTGCCCGCGGGTGCCCTGGACGCGACGACGTTCGCGGCGAGCGACGATGCAACCATCGGCGCGATGAGCTGCGAGCCGCAGCGCGGGTGCTCCTTCGGCGCCGGAGTGCCGCCGTTCTCGTAGGTGCCGATCGAGATGTGCTCGGCGCCGTGGTAAGCGGCGAGCTGCGGACCGCGGAGCGCCAGCGCCGCGGGGAGGAGAGCAACACCTGCCGCAGCGAGCTCGCGCGTCCCCGGTGAGAGACGCGATCGGCGAAGCGCCCGGGCGGCCACGGTCGTGCTCAGGATCGCCGCGAGCACACTCGGCCGCTCGAACGCGAACCGCGCCTGCGGGACGGCACGCCGAACCGTCGGGAGCAAGGCGAACGCCTCGGCGAGGACGATCGGCCCACGAAGGATCGGCATGCGTTTCCGTGCGGCCGGTGCCAGGTGAGGCTTGTGCCCCGACGCGACGTGGAGCGTCCCCGCCTCGTCACGGACGGCGCATGCCCACGCGGTCGGCCCGTGGACGAGCACTCCGTTCTGGAGCGCCATGCCTCCGAGCCGCACGGTCTCCTCGGTCACGTCTCAGACCTTAGCTGCGAGGCTGCGGAGCGCCGCCTGCAAGGCGTCGGCGGCAGGCCCGCGGCCGAGCGGCGTCCCGTCGACCTCGACGAGCGGCATCACCTCGCGCACCGACGAAGAGGTGAACGCTTCGTCGGCACCGAGAAGGTCCGCGAGCGGATATGCGCCCTCTTCGACCCCGTAACCGCACTCCGGCGCAAGCTCCATGAGGGTCGCCCGCGTCACGCCCGCGAGGATCCCGAGGTCGAGCGACGGCGTTCGGAGCGTCTTCCCGACCCGCCACCAGACGTTCGTCACCGTTCCCTCGAGCACGACGCCGTCCCCGTCGACGAACACCGCCTCGTCGACTCCGCGACGACGCGCCTCTGCCTCGGCGGCCATGTTCACCGCGTAGCTTGTCGACTTGACGCCGGGAAGCAGCCAGGGTGCCGCGGCCCGGACACCGAGGAGCGACACTGCCGTCGCACCACGCTCGCGCGTCGGCTCGATCCATTCGGGAATGCTGTTGAGGAGCGCGAGCGCGGACGGGGGGCCGCCGACCGGGCCTGCGGTCCACACGAGCCGGAGCGATGCATCTCCGCGTGCAGCCTTGGGGAGGACGAGACCGACCAGTACCTGGAGACGACGGCGCTCGACGGCCGGCAGCCCGATGCTCGCCGCGGAGGCCGTAAGCCGGTCGAGGTGCGCCTCGAGCCGAAACGGGCGGCCGGCGTAGACCCTCAACGTCTCGAACGCCGCGCGTCCCCGGAGGAGCGCCTCGTCGTCCGCTCTGACGACGGGCTCGGCTGGATCGACGAGCCCGCGTCCCGTCACGGCGAGAGCAAGCACCGTCATGCGACGACCGCCTCCGGAACACGGGAGCCGATGGCGTCGAGCAACGGTCGCGCCTTCGTCCACGACTCCTCGACCTCCGTCGGCGCGTCCGAGTCCCAGACGATGCCGCCTCCGACCCACAGATGGATCTCTCCTTCGGCGATCGCGAACGTCCGGATGGTCAACGCGAGGTCGAAGTCGCCGTTTCCGTACACCTGCCCGATCGCTCCCATCGAGGCACCTCTTCCCACGGGCTCCAGCGCCGCGATGTGGTCGACCGCGGCAATCTTCGGCGCACCGGTCACGGATCCGCCGGGAAACGTCGCGTCGAGAATCTCAGCAAGTCCGACGCCGTCCCGGAGCGTCCCCTCCACGGTCGAGACCATGTGCTCGACGCCGGCCAGCTCGTGCGTGGCCATGAGCTCGGGCCAGCGCACGGTTCCCGCCCTGCAGACCCGCGACAGGTCGTTGCGCTCCAGGTCCACGATCATCACGTGCTCTGCCGCGTCCTTCTCCGACGCTCGGAGCTCCGACGACGCGCCGCGGGGCCTCGTGCCCTTGATGGGCATCGTCCAGATACGCGAGCCACGGCGCGAGAGGAAGAGCTCCGGAGAGGCAGAGACCACAGCCCAGGTGTCGGTGAGGAACGGCTCCGGCTGAAGCGGTCGAAGCGACGAGAGTCGCCCGGCCAGCGCACGGGGATCTCCGGCGAACGGCGCTCGGAGGTGCTGGACGAGGTTCACCTGGTACACGTCGCCGCGACCGATCGCGGCGCGAACGTCCTCGATCGCGCTGCGGTACTCGTCCGAGCTCCACGTCCGCCGCCAGTCACCGACCACGAACGTGCCCTGCCGTTCCTGCAGCACCGGAGTCGTCGAAAGGCGGCAGGCAGCAAACGGCAGCGGCGGGCACGGCTCGGGTGGTGGTGGTGCCGTCCCTCGGCGGATCGCCTGCGAGAGCCCGTACCCGAGATAGAGGTGCGCGCCGAGCTCCTCGCCTCCCGCCGCGAAGAACCCGCGATCGCGAAGCCAGCCCTCGATTCGCTCGAATGCGCCCACGGGCTCGTGGATCTCGAGCAACTCAGCCAACGGCGATCTCGACCAACTCGCGATACGCGGCACCCGGGTCGTCGCTCCAGAACACCGCGCTCCCGGCAACGAGCAGGTCCGCACCCGCCTGCTGCGCGGCGCGGGCCGTCTCGCGGTTGATGCCTCCATCCACCTGAATACGCATCGCAGCAGGAAGAAGCGCCCGCAGCTCGGCGATCCGCTCGAGCGCCTCGGGCATGAACGCCTGGCCCGAGTAGCCGGGATGAATCGACATGCACAGCACAAGGTCGGCTCCTTCTGCGGCCGCTGCGGCGTCCGCCACCTCTGTCTCGGGATTGAGCGCGACCCCGACACCGAGCCCGAGTGCCCGCGCGCTCGCGATCGCTCGCACCGGGTCGTCACACGCCTCGACGTGGAACGTGACGCTATCCCCGCCTGCATCCGCGATCGCCTCGAAGTGCCGCTCCGGCTCGGCGACCATGAGGTGGCAGTCGAGCCGAGCTCCCCACCCGTGCACCAACGGCGAGATCGACGCGAGCACGATCGGGCCGATCGTGATCTCGGGGATGAAGTGACCGTCGCCGACGTCGAAATGGAAGACCTTCGCGCCGGACTCGTGCAACAGCTCGAGTTGCGGTCCCAGGTGCGAGAAGTCGGAGGCGTAGATCGACGGCTCGATCTCGACAGGGTCAGCCCAGGCGCTCCAGCTCATCGCCCGCAACCTACCGCGCAGGTCTCACTCCCTATTGCGGCTCGCGCCAGCCGCCGTGCGCGCCTGCCAACGCGTGCGCGGAGCTCGGTCCCCACGTCCGCGGCTCGTAGCGCTCGACGGGCGGTGGATCGTCGAGAAGCGGCTGCACGATGCGCCACGTCTCCTCGATCACCGTCCAGCGCGGGAACAACGTGTGATCTCCGCGGAGCGCGTCCGCAAGGAGCCGCTCGTACGGCTGCGGCGGCTCTCCCAGCTCCTCCGCGAAGTCGAGGTCGAGGGACACCGGCTGCGAGACGGCCTTCCCCGGTGTCTTTGCACGGACGTAGATGGAGACACCGGCATGACGGCCGATCCGGAGGACGATGTCGTCGTACCCGGGGGAGTAGAGCCGGTGGCCGCCCCACTCCAGCTGCGGCACGCGTTGGAGACGGATGACGATCTCGGTTGCCGTTCGTGGGAGCGCCTTCCCCGCCCGGACGAGGATGGGGACGCCGGCCCAGCGCCAGCTCTCGATCTCGAAGCGGAGGGCGGCGAACGTCTCCGTGTCGGAGTCGGGGCGTATGCCCTCGATGTCGCGGTAGCCGACGTACTGACCGAGCACCGCCTCGCGCGGGTCGACCGCCGGCATGGAGCGGAAGACGTCCTCACGGCGACGCGGGATCGCGTCCTGATCGCCGGAGGGAGGCTCCATCGCGACGAGCGCGAGCACCTGCAAAAGGTGGTTCTGGACGACGTCGCGGATTGCGCCGACGGGGTCGTAGAACCTGCCCCGCTCCTCGACTCCGAAGTCCTCGGCCATCGTGATCTGGATCGACGCGACGTGCTCACGGTTCCAGATCGGCTCGAACAGCGCATTCGCGAACCGCAGGTAGATGATGTCCTGCACGGGCTCCTTGCCGAGGAAGTGGTCGATGCGGAAGAGGCGCTCCTCCGGGAATATCGCGGTCAGGCGCCGGTTCAGCTCTCTCGCGGACGCCAGATCGGTGCCGAACGGCTTCTCGACGACGAGACGGCTCGCGTCGCCGACGAGATTTGCGCCCGCGAGCTCGTCGGCGACCTCGAGGAACATGGTCGGAGGCGTCGCGAGGTAGTAGACGGGAAGGACCGAGTCGGCGAGTGCATCGCCCAGGCGTCCGTAGAGCGTGCCCTCATCCGCGTCGCCGCCGATGTACTGCATCCGTCCCAGAAACTCGTCGAGCACCTTCTCGTCGACACGTTCCTCGGCTGCCGACACGGCGTCGGCGGCGTGCCGCCGGAGCTCGTCGGGCGGCACGGGCCGCCTCCCGACACCGATGACGGGGCACGTGAGGAGACCCTGCTCGGAGAGTCGGTAGAGCGCGGGGATCGTGCTCCGCCGTGCGAGGTCGCCAGTGATGCCGAAGACGACGAGAGCGTCGGCGTGGTCGCTCACGAACCCAGGAGAGAGACTGCCGCCGAGCGCAGCATGTTCGTTCCGAGCTCGAGGTCGTCCACGTGCGCGCGCTCGTTGGCGGAGTGGACGAGGATCGTCACGAGTTCGGTGTCCATGGCCTTCAGCGGGAAGTACCCGTACGCGACCGTCCCGAACGCCTCGCGCAGGTAGTGGCTGTCCGTGAAGCCGGGGCACGCAATTGGAGCGAGGCGCGCGCCGGGCTCGATCGTCGACGTGAACTGTTCCAGGACGTCCCAGAGCGGCGTGTCGAGCGGCGAGCGCGTACCCCCGACCGAACGGCCGAACTCGAGGTCGTACGGCCCGCTTCCGAGCGCCGCACGGATCAGTGGCTCGACGTCGGCGGGAGACTGCTCCGGAAGGAGCCTGCAGTCGACCGTAATCACGCACTGGGCCGGAATGACGTTGCGCTGGTGCGACGCGTCGATCATCGTCGGCGAGAGCGTGAAGGAGAGGAGCGGCTCGACGAGCGCCGGAAGCAGCGGGTGGACCTCCGCCGCGCGCGCGAGCGCCTCCTCGAGCGGTGGTGCCTCGCCGAGAACGGCCTCGAGGAACCCCTTCGCCTCGGGGATGAGCTCCTGCGGCGGCTCGTACGCTCCGAGCGCCTCGACGTAGCGGGCAGCCTTGATCAGAGCGTTGTCGGCGATGCCGGGCATGGAGGCATGCCCGGCCCGGCCGCGCACGGTCACGGTGAAGGGCGCGGAGGTCTTCTCCGCAGTCGCGCACAGGTAGAAGGGCGTCCCTCCGAGCACGAGACGCTCACCACCGCCCTCGTTGAGGGCGTAATCGCAACGAACGACCTCCGGATGCGCCTGCACGAGCCAGACGAGCCCGTATCCCCCCTCCCCGTCGACTCCTCCGACCTCCTCGTCCGCAACGGATACGAAGAGAAGATCGCCGGACGGCTCGAACCCCTCTCTCGCGAGCGAGGCGAAGGCAACCGCCGACCCGGCAACCTGGTCCTTCATGTCGAGAGCGCCACGACCCCAGACCTCGTCGTCCACGATGTCCCCGGACCACGGGTTGCGATCCCACTCGGCCGGATCGGCGAGCACTGTGTCCGTGTGCGAGAGGAGCATGAGCGACGGCCCACCTTTGCCGGGGAGACGCGCGACAACGTTCGGACGCTCGAGCTCGCGCGCGTAGTACTCGGTCTCGATCCCGTTCAGTGCGAAGTACTCGCGGAGCACCTCTGCAGCACGGATCTCGTTCCCCGGCGGGTTGACCGTATCCGCACGAATGAGCGCCTGCAGCAGGGCCGTCACCTCATCGCGGAGCGTCAGCACGGCGGCCGCGGACATCGGCCGGAGCATACTTCGCGCGTGGCCGACCTCTTCAGCGAAGCCGCGCGCGAGCGCCAGGCCGGAAACGCCCCGCTCGCCGTCCGTCTCCGGCCGTCGACGCTCGAGGGGCTGGTAGGGCAGCAGCACGTCCTCGGGCCGGGATCGGCGCTCCGGCTGGCGATCGAGGAGGACAGGCCGCCGTCGATGATCCTGTTCGGGCCGCCCGGCAGCGGCAAGACGACGATCGCCCGCATCGTCGCCGAGCGAACCGGGGCTGCGTTCGAGGAGCTCTCGGCCGTCTCCGCTCGCGTCGACGACGTACGCGCGGTGATCACCCGAGCTCGTGACCGCCTCGGAGGCAATGGGCTCAGGACGATCCTCTTCATCGACGAGATCCATCGCTTCAACAAGGCGCAACAGGACTCGGTCCTGCACGCCGTCGAGGACGGGCTCGTCACGTTGATCGGAGCGACGACCGAGAACCCGTACTTCGAGGTCAACTCGGCGCTTCTCTCGCGCTGCACCGTGATCGAGCTGACCACGCTCTCCGAGAGCGAGCTCGTCGAGATCCTCGGCCGCGGCGCGACCGCACTCGCAGTCACGGCCTCACCGGAGGTGCTCGAGCTGCTCGCGCAGAGAGCAGGCGGCGACGCCCGGGCGGCGCTGCAGATCCTCGAGCTGGCGGCCGCGACCGCAGAGACGGAAGGCGTCGGACTCACCGAAGAGCATGTCCTGGACGCCTCCCGCAAGCGGCCCCTCCTCTACGACCGCAAGGGCGATCAGCACTACGACTTCGCATCCGCGTTCATCAAGTCGATGCGAGGCAGCGACGCCGACGCCGCCGTCTACTACCTGGCGGCAATGCTCGAAGCCGGGGAGGATCCTCGCTTCATCGCCCGTCGCATGGTCATCCTCGCCTCGGAGGACGTCGGAAACGCCGATCCGAACGCGCTCGTGGTCGCAGTTGCCGCAGCCCACGCGCTCGAGCACGTCGGCCTGCCGGAGGCGCAGCTCAACCTCGCACAGGCGGCGATCTACCTCGCCCGCGCGCCCAAGTCCAACGCGTCCGCAGTCGCGATCTGGGAAGCCCGAAACGACGTGCGCGAGCACGGAAACGCCCGGCCGCCGGCGATGCTCCGCTCCACCGGCCACACGGTCGCCGCGAAGGCGCGTGGCCATGGCGAGGGCTACGTGTACCCGCACGAGGACCCGGCCGGCTTCGACCTCTCGTACCTCCCGGAAGAGCTCCGCGGACGGCGGTACTATCGGCCGTCCGGAGCGGGAGAGGAGCAGGCAGATGGCGGTGAGGACAGGTGACCAGGCGCCCGAGTTCGACCTCGCGGTCAGCTCGAGCGAGCGAGTGACGCTCGCCGACTTCGCCGGCAGCTCGAACGTCCTCCTCGTCTTCCACCCCTTCGCGTTCACTGCCGTCTGCGAGGACGAGGCGCGTGACCTTCAGGCGAACCTGCAGGCGTTCCGGGACGCCGAGACCGAGATCGTGTTCGTGTCCTGCGACCCGACGGCCGCCCGCCAGGCCTGGAAGCGCGAGCTCGGGGCCGAGTACACGTTCGCGTCGGACTTCTGGCCGCACGGAACGGCCGCGAAGGCGTACGGCGTGTTCAACGACGTAAACGGCGCGCCGCATCGCGGGACGTTCCTCATCGACAAACAGGGGACGGTCATCTGGTCGCTCGTACAGGAGCGAGACGAATACCGGGACGAGATGGTGCCCGAGTCGCTGGACACGCTCCGCGCGACCGCGTGACGCTCGCCCTCCACGAGTGGGGCGAACCGGGAGCCCCGCGCATCGTCTGCCTGCACGGTGTTCGCAACCACGCCCGCAACTTCGCCGGACTCGCGTCGACGCTGGCCGGGTACCACGTCCTCGCTCCGGACCTGTTGGGACACGGCTACTCGCCGTGGGAGCCTCCCTGGGACATTGGCGCGCACTGCGACGCGATCGTCGAGACGGTCGGTACACGAGAGTCGGTGCTCGTCGGCCACTCGTTCGGCGGTCGCCTCGCGTTCGAGCTCGCCGCACGGGCTCCGAAGCTCGTCCCGAAGCTCGTGCTTCTCGACCCGGTGATCGTGATCCCGGGTCACGTCGCGCTGGCTGCAGCCGAGAGTGCCCGCGTCGACAAGTCCTACGTGTCCTTCGACGAGCTGATCGAGCGGCGCTACGACGAGAGCCAGCTCCACTTCGCGCCGCGCGAGCTCGTGGTCGAGGATCTCGCGTCCCACGTCGAGACCGGCGACGACGGTCGTGTCCGCTACCGCTACTGCCAGTCGGCGGTCGTCGCCGCGTACGGGGAGATGGCGTCGCGACCGCCGCGCTTCGAGGACGTACGGGTCCCGACACTCCTCGTGCTCGGCGAGCAGTCGTACCTTCCGTACGACCACCTGCTCGACGCGCACCGCGCCGCGCTCGGCGATCTGCTCGAGGTCGCCGTCGTCCCGGGCGGGCACTCGGTGCTCTGGGACGCGTTCGAGGTCACCGCCGAGGTGATCGCCGACTACCTGGAACGCTGAGACCTGCGAAGTCGGCGCCGTAAACGCTAGCCGCAGACGTTCTCCGCGACTGCGAAGTAGATCTGGACACACTGCTCGAGCGACTCGACGTCCACCCACTCGACCTCGGCGTGAGCGCCCTCGCCGATCGGGCCGAAGAGGACGGTCGGTATGCCGGCTGCTGCGAGAAGAGCCGAATCGGCCCAGAACGACACGCCCACGACGTCGGGCTTCGTGCCCATGACGAGCGACGCCTGCTGACCCACGAGCTGGACGAGTTCCGACTCCGTTGCAATCTCGAACGGCTCGCGGAAGAACGGAAGCCGAAGCACGGCCGAAAAATCCGGGTCGTTCTCACCGGCTCGCGCGAGGATCTCGCGCAGCTCCCGCTCGGCGAGCCCCGCCGTTTCCCCTGGAATCGTGCGACGCTCGGCCTGCAGCACGCACCGTGCGGGATAGCTCGAGAACTCCTGTCCACCCTCGATGAGCGACGCGTGGATGCTGCCGCTCCCGAGGCGCGGGTGTGTCGGATTGGCCCGGAGACGCCGGTCGAGCTCCTCGATGCCGACGAGAACGCGCCCCATCTTCGCGATCGCGTCGACGCCGAGGTGCGGACGTGAACCGTGAGCTGCCCGCCCCCGCACTTCGACCTCCATGGCGACGAAACCGCGGTGCGCGACCACGAGCTGCATCTCGGTCGGCTCGGTCACGATGGCCGCGTCTGCACGGAGGCTCGTCGCGAGGGCCTCTGTGCCGACGCTCGCGAACTCCTCGTCGGCGACTGCGGTCAGGATCACGTCGCCTCGAAGAGCTCGACTCTTCGCCGCGGCAGCGGCCAGCATGCATGCGGCGAGGCTTCCCTTCATGTCGTACGCGCCCCGCCCGTAGAGCCGGCCGCCCTCCACCCTCGGTGTGAACGGGTCGGACATGCCGACGACACCGACGGTGTCCATGTGCGCATTCAGCATCAGTGAGCGACCGCCCCCACTCCCGCGGGCAATCGCGACGACGCTCGGCCTCCCAGGCACCGGCTCCACGAGTGTCGTCTCCAGACCGGCGTGATCGCACCAGTCCGCGACGAACCGAGCTATGTCCGCCTCGCCCGAACCTCCCGCGGCGACGTCCGGGTTGATCGACTCGATCGCGACGAGCTGCGCCGCCAGCTCAGCAACGTCCATGCCGCTAGACGACGTACTCGTCGGCGATCGCAAGGGCTCCGTCGAGGATCGCGAGCCCCTCGTCCACTTCGTCGCGCGTGATCGTCAGCGGCGGGACGACCATGATCACGTTCCAGTGCGTCATCAGGTAGAGACCCCGCTCGAGCGCCGCTTTCGCGAGCCGCGCGACCGGCGCGGCTGCCTCGCCTGCCGCGTTGAACGGAACGAGCATCTCGCGTGTCTCCCGGCTCTTCACGAGCTCGACGCCCCAGAAGCAGCCGAGCCCGCGCACCTCGCCGATCGACGGGTGCTGTCCCGCAAGACCTCGCAGTCCGTCGCCGAGGTACGCGCCGACCTCTGCTGCGTTCTCCACGACGCCCTCCTCCTGGAATGCCTCGATCGACGCCACCGCAGAGGCGCACGCGAGCGGATGACCCGCGTACGTGAGCCCACCCGGGAAGAAGCGGCTGCGTACCCACTCCTTGAGGTGCTCGCGGATGATCATGGCGCCGAGCGGGACGTAGCCCGAGTTGATCCCCTTCGCGACCGTGATGATGTCGGGGACCACGTCCCAGTTCTCGCACGCGAACCAGCGCCCCGTGCGGCCGAACCCGGCCATGACCTCGTCGAGGACGAGCAGGATCCCGTGACGATCACAGACCTCGCGAATCGCCTGCAGGTAACCGGGCGGAGGCGGGATCACGCCGTTCGTCCCGGTGACCGTCTCGAGGATCACCGCGGCGACGGTGTGCGGTCCTTCGTACTCGAGGATCTCCTCGAGGTGCGGCGCGCCCGTGCAGACGGGACAGGGATCGGGATGACCGGCCGGACACCGGTAGGTGTACGGGTCGAGCATCCGCACGACACCGCCCATGCCCGGCTCGTTCGGCCAGCGACGCGGGTCGCCCGTGAGCACGATCGAGCCGTGGGTCGCTCCGTGATACGAGCGGTAACGCGCGACGATCTTGTGCCTCCCGGTCGCAAGCCGCGCAAGCTTGATCGCGTTCTCGTTCGCCTCCGCTCCCGAATTCGTGAAGAACGACATGCACAGGTCGCCGGGCGTCACCTCGGCGAGCAGGCGGCCGAGCCGGGATCGGGACTCGCTCGCCATCGGCGGCCCGATCGTCGCGAGGCGATCCGCCTGTTCCTTGATCGCCGCGATGATCTTGGGATGCTGGTGACCGATATTGACGTTCACCAGCTGGGATGCGAAATCGAGGTAGCGCGTCCCGTCGTAGTCCCAGAAGTAGCGACCCTCGGCACCGGCGACGGCGATCGGGTTGATCGCGTCCTGCGTCGACCACGAGTAGAGGACGTACTCCTTCGCGTCCTCGACGATCTGCGCGCCGAGGTTCGGATTCGCCTCCACGATTGCCACGCCCTCACGATCCTAGCGCCGCGCGAGTTGCGCAGCCCACCGCCGAAGGTTCACGATCACACCATGAGCACGATCGTCCGGCAGCTAGCAACCACGAAGTTGCTCGAACGGGAGGACGCCCTGGCGGCGATTCTCGGCGCCCATGCGGAGGCACGCGCCGGGTGCGGACGGCTGGCCCTCGTCTCGGGCGAGGCGGGTATCGGCAAGACGGCTCTCGTCGGCGCCTTCGTCGACGGTCTCGGTCCGTCGACCCGTGTTCTTCAAGGCCACTGCGACCCGTTGTTCATGCCTCGGCCACTCGCTCCGTTCGCGGACGTGGCGCGCGCGACGAACGGTGCGTTCGCGGATGCCCTCGAGCGCGGAGGCGCGCACGAGGTCTTGGAAGTCCTTTGCGACAAGTTCGCCTCCGCCGACACGGTGCTCGTGCTGGAAGACCTCCACTGGGCTGACGAGGCGACGCTGGACGTCGTGCGATTGCTCGGACGCCGGATGGAAGAGCTCGGGGCGCTGGCGATCCTCACGTACCGCAACGACGTGCTCGATCGAGCGCATCCGCTCCGGCTCGTGCTCGGGGAAATCACCTCGGCTGCCGGGGCAGGGCATGTGCGCCTCGAGCCGCTGTCGGCCGAGGCGGTCGCAGAGCTCGCACGAGGTTTCGACATCGACGCGGGCGAGCTTCATCGGCGAACGTCTGGTAACCCGTTCTTCGTGCACGAGGCGCTCGAGAGTGGCGGCGACGGCATCCCGGAGACCGCTCGCGCTGCCGTACTCGCCCGGCTCGCGGGCCTCGGTGTAGAGGCCACGCAGGTGGTCGACACTGTGGCACTCGCGCCTCCCGAGACACCGGTCTGGCTCGTCGAGGGCGTCTGCGGCAGTCTCGACCATCTCGAAGAGGCATTCGCAACCGGCGTGATCGTGTCGCTCGGGGACGACATCGGCTTCCGGCACGAGCTGGCGCGAGAAGCCGTCGTCGAGACACTGAGCCCCTCACGTCGGCTCGCGATCCACCGTCGCATCCTCGAGGCTCTCGCCGAACCGCCGATCGGCTCCCCGGACGTCGCACGCCTCGCCGATCATGCGGAGGCGGCATTCGACCGTGCGGCGGTGCTGCAGTGGGCGCCGGCGGCCGCTCGAGAAGCGACGACCGCACGTGCGTATCGGGAAGCGGCGGCACAGTACGCTCGCGCGCTCCGCTTCGCAGACGATCGTCCTCCCGCTGAGCGGGCGGAGCTGCTCGAGGGTCGATCGCGAGCCTGCTACCTCGCGGACGACCAGGTTGAGGCGATTGCCGTCGTCAAGGAGGCGATCGCGTGCCGCCGCGAGGCGCGATCGCCGCTGGGGGAAGCGCGCGCGATCTCGGAGTTGGCGGTGTACCTCCTCTGCAGAGGTCGTTTCTCCGAAGCGGAGAGCGTGTTGGCCGAGGCGGAGCAGATCGTGGCCGACCAACCGGAATCCGCTGCGACGGCAGCCGTGCATTCGGCTCGGGCGCTCCAGGTCTATGCGGACGACATCGACAGGACGATCGAGCTCTGCTGGCGGGCGAACACCATCGCGCTGGCTCACGGGGACGCGGCCACGGCGGCGGACGCACGCGTGACGATCGGTAGCGTCGAGCTTCGACGCAATCCGTCCCTCGGCCGGCAACTGCTCGAAACGGCGGCCGCCGACCTTCGAGAGGCCGGCCTCAAGGAGCAGGCAGCACGCGCCCTCAACAACCTGGGCGGATACGGCGCAGACGTCCACGACCACGCTCTCGCGAACCACTTCCTTCCGGCAGCGCTCCAGTACTGCATCGACCACACGCTCGATCTCTGGCGTATCAACGTTCTCGCCCTCCTGTCACGTTCGCAGCTCGACCAGGGACGTTGGACCGAAGCCGCCGACACCGCGACCTGGCTCCTCGAAGACCCACGTGAATCGCCGTGGCCGCAACACGAGGCTCTGTTGGTGCTCGCGCTCGTTCGTGCGAGACGCGGCGATCCGGACGCGTGGGAGGCTCTCGACGCAACCGGAACGGTCGGGCTGTCGCCGGAGGAGACGTACCCGCTGGTCGACCTCGCCGCCGCCCGAGCGGAACTCGCCTGGCTCGCAGCGCGACCGGACGAGGTCAAGCGAGCGACGAGGGACCAGCTCGAGCTCGCGGCAGCACGTGGGGCGGCCGACGACGTGGCGCGACTCGCGTACTGGAAGCGGCTCGCCGGGCTCGAAGCGGTCGTCCCCAACGAAGCGCACGGTCCATACGCGCTCGGAGCGAGAGGTGACTGGCGCGGAGCCGCCGCAGAATGGTCTCGCCTTGAGTGCCCGTACGAGACTGCCGTCGCGCTCGCCGCCTCGGATGAAGTCGACGCGCTGCGAAGCGCGTATGACGCTCTCAGGGGCCTCGGTGCACGACCGGCTGCAGAGATGGTCGCCCTGCGACTGCGTCAGCATGGTGTCCGCGGCGTCCCCAGAGGCCCTAGGCGCACGACCCGGGAGAGCCCAGTGGGGCTGACCGCGCGTGAGACGGAGGTGCTCGTACTCGTCGCCGACGGGCTCCGCAACGCAGAGATCGCCGAGCGCCTGTTCCTCTCACGCCGCACGATCGACCATCACGTGTCGACGATCCTTCGCAAGCTCGATGCACACACCCGCGGCGAGGCAGTAGCCGCCGCCCGGCGTGCGGGACTGCTCGAAGACCGGTAACCGCGGCACAAATCTAGGCACTCCTTCCGATGCGCGGAACGGTGCACCGCTCCACGCTTAGAACGGTGAGCGTCGATCGGAAGGAAGCACGCTGGAGACGTACCTGATCGTGCGGCGTCGAGCATGGCCTACGACCAGTCTCGCCGACGAGGCCGTCGGTCGGGCCCGGTTCGAAGCGGGGCGACTCGACGAGATCGTGACGTTCGCACGGAGCTACGTCGTCGAGGAGTCCGACGGAACGATCGGCTCCGTCTGCATCTACGAGGCAGTCAGCCCCGAGGCGATCCGCGGCCACGCTGCCGCGGCGGAGCTTCCGATCGACGAGATCGTCAAGGTCGTCGACACGGTGGTGGTCGCTGATCACGACGTGCCGGCGCCGTCCCAAAGCCGAAGGGAGGAATCATGAGATTGCGAACGATGCATGTCTCGATCGTCGGCGTGGTCTTCACCGCAGCCGTCGTGATCGTCGGCGTCGCTTGGAGCGCCCAGGGAGCGACGTAGCCCTCTGCAAGGATGCACATGCACGCGACGTCGACCGCCGGTGTGCCTGCAGCGCTCGCTCCGCTGCTCGCCAACGCACGCAGTCGCGACGGCGAAGTACGCGACGAGCCTCGCGCGTGCGAAGGAGGACGGCTACACGGTCACCGTCACGCGCCAGATCCCGGACATGGGCTGGCACTTCATGAATCCGGCCAACACGAAGTTCGACATCACGAAGCCACCGATCCTCGTCTACGACAAGCGCGGATCGCAGTGGCAGCTCGTTGCGTTCGAGTGGGTGTTCCCCGCCAAGCCTGCCAAGGCGCCGCTTCCCGGAGCGACGTACGGGTCGTTCGCGGCTGCGTGTCACTACAAGGACGGGCAACTTCGTCGCAGCCACGACGCGAGGACGAGTGCGCACAGAAGAGCCCCGAGTCGGGAGCTGCATTCGCCTTCTGGCACCCCGACTTCGTGACCCTCGCACCTGTGGCTCTGGTACCCGAACCCCGACGGCATCTACGCGGGGATGAACCCGCTCATGCGGCCCTTCAACAAGGGCTAGACGACGCCCGAGAGATGCGCCGCGCGCCGGGCACGAGGAAGTGTCCGGCGCGTCGGCGTGCCAGGCGTCAGCGTGTCGCCGCCGGAAGAAGCTCCTGCCCGAAGGCGGCCCGTTCCACGAACTCGCCCACGCCCGGCTCGGCGACGAGCTCGTCGCCCTCGACGAGCACGTTGCCGCGGAGCAGCACGATCTCGGGCGAGCCCGTCACCTCCGTGCCCTCGTAGAGGTTGTAGTCCGTCTTCGAGTGCTGAGTCGCCGCGTGATCAGGTGCCGCTTCTCCGGGATCGAAGACGACGATGTCCGCGTCCGAGCCGGCCGCGATCGTGCCCTTGCGCGGGTAGAGGCCGAAGAGCTTCGCCGGGTTCGTCGCCCACAGCTCGACCATCCGGTTGAGCGAGATCCGGCCCGCCCGGACGCCGAACTCGTGGAGCATGTGCAGCCGGTTCTCGAGGCCGGGCCCGCCGTTCGGGATCTTCGAGAAGTCGTCGCGGCCGATCGTCTTCTGGCCGTCCCACAGGAACGCGCAGTGGTCGGTCGAGACGACGGAGAGCACGTCGGTGCGCACCGCGTTCCAGAGCACGTCCTGGTTCTCGTTCGGGCGCGGCGGGGGCGTGTAGACGTACTTCGCGCCCTCGAAGTTCGGCCGCTCGAGGAACGTGTAGTCGACGAAGAAGTACTGCGTGCAGGTCTCGCCCCAGACGTCCCAGCCCTTCTCGCGCGCGAGCTCGATCGGCTCGACCGACTCGCGGCACGACACGTGGACGACGTACAGCGGCGCGCCGGCCACACGCGCGAGCTGGATCGCGCGGTTCGTCGCCTCGCCCTCGGTCTCGGGCGGTCGGGTGAGCGCGTGGTAGCGCGGCGCGGTGTTGCCGGCGGCGAGCGCCTCCTTCACGAGCACGTCGATCACGTCGCCGTTCTCCGCGTGCACCATCACGAGCGCGCCGGTCTCGGCGGCGACCTGCATCGTCCTGAAGAGCGTCTCGTCGTCGACCATGAGCGCGCCCTTGTAGGCCATGAAGAGCTTGTACGAGGTGACGCCCTGCTCCGGGCAGGCTCGCGAGCTCCTCGAGCGTGCCGCCCTCGCGCAGGTCGGTGACGGCCATGTGGTAGCCCATGTCGATCACCTGCTTGCCCTCGGCCTTCGCGCGCCAGTCTCGAGCGCCCGCCGAAGGTCGAGCCCTGGCGGCTGGATGACGAAGTCGACGTGGGTGGTCGTCCCGCCGAACGCGGCCGCCGTCTGGCCCGACGTCGACGTCGTCGATCGTCATCGTCCCGCCGAACGGCATGTCGAGGTGCGTGTGCGGGTCGACGCAGCCCGGCAGCACGTACTTCCCGGTGGCGTCGATGACGCGATCGGCGTCGACGTCGAGCGACTCGCCGATGAGCGTGATGCGCTCGTCGTCGATGAACACGTCGCCGACGTAGTCGTCGGCCGCCGTCACGATGCGGCCGCCCTTGATCAGTACTGACATGCCACTCTCACCTCCGCGCCTGGGAGAGCTCCGGGCCGGCCGTAGCCGACCCGGAGCCATGCCCGTGTCGTTACTTGCCGCCTTCCTTCAGCACGACGACCTGCCTTCTTGAAGCTCCTTGCCGAAGACGTCGATGCCCCTGCTTCTTCAGGTTCGCGACCGCCTTCTTCGCGAGGTCGGTGCGGTAGGACGCCGTCGACGCCGGCTTCTTGATGACCTTGAAGTCGAGCGAGATCTTCGCCGTCTTCGCGTAGTCGGCCGGGTTCATCACGCCGATGCCGAGCTTGTTCGGCCAGACCAGCGCGTTGACCTCGTTCATCTGCCACGTCTGGTGCCCCTTCGGCAGCGCAGTGCCCTGCGAGCACGATGTTGACGCAGTCCTTGTAGTGGTCACGGCAGTAGATCCAGCCCTTGAACGTCGCCTCCAGGAACTTCACCGCGATTGCCTGGTTCGCCTTGTCCTTGATCCAGTCGCCGCGGACGAAGATCCCGTCCTGCAGCATCCCGGTGCCGAGATCGGAGTACTTGAAGACGTTCAGGTCCTTGAGCGTGTAGAGCTTGCCCGTCTCCGGGTTCTTCGTCTCGAGCACCTGCGCGAGCTCGTTGTAGGTCATCGCCGACGCGGCGTCGATCTCGTGCTTCAGGAACGCGACCATGTCGAACTGCT
Organism: uncultured Gaiellaceae bacterium; assembly: GCA_963709715.1. GTDB lineage: Bacteria > Actinomycetota > Thermoleophilia > Gaiellales > Gaiellaceae > GMQP-bins7. The sequence continues at coordinate 425,336 of CAVPXQ010000002.1, read as the reverse complement.
GCTTGACGAGGGTCACGTCCTTGTCGGGATCCATGCCGTTCTTGACGAGTGCCGCGCGCTGCTCGAACTCGTTCCCGAAGATCCAGACACCGAACTTCTTCCCCCGCATCTGCTTGAAGTTCGTTGATCCCGTCCTTCTTCCAGGTCACCTCGGTCGTGCCGGACCTGCGTGTAGACCTGTGCGATGTTGACGAGGTCGTTGCCCTGGTCGCGGTTGGCGAGCAGGCTCGGGAACCAGTTCGACCCCGAACTCGGCCTGCTTCGAGAGCACGGTCTGCTCGTTGACGATCGTCGGTCCACCGATCTTGAGGTTGACGTCGAGGCCCGCCGCCTTGTAGTAGCCCTTGGCCTTCGCCGCGTAGTAGCCGGCGAACTGCGACTGCGTGACCCACTTCAGCTGAATCGTGACCTTCGTCAGCTTCGGGCTCGACGAGCCCGCGATCGCAAGGCTGGCCGTCGTCAGCGCAGCCACGGCGACAACCGCCGCTCCCACGAGCCCTACGAGATACCACCTGCGTCGCTTCACGTGCCCTCCTTTCTCGGCCTCGGGACATCCCCGAGCCTCTCGTTCCGCTGCCTAGGATCCCCTCCGGTCACGGAGGGATGCCAGCTCAGCGCGTACCGCTCGACGAGCGAGATCGTCGCGTAGAAGGCGATGCCCATGATGCTCGCGACGAGGATCGCGGCCCACGAGGTCTCGAGTACCGCGAGAGCGTGACGGCGCTCAGGACCACAATGCCGAGCGCCTCGTCGGACCCGCCGAAGTAGTCGCCCACCACGGCGCCGATCATCGCAAGGACGCTCGCCACCTTCAAGGCGGAGAACACGTACGGGAGCGAGCTCGGAATGCGAACGCGACGGAACACGTCTCGCTCGGACGCCGCGTACGAGCGCATCAGCTCGATCGACTCGGGATCGACGGACGTGAGCCCGCGCAACGTGTTCACGAGCACCGGGAAGAAGCACAGGACCGCAGCGATCGTCACCTTCGACCATGGGCTGAGGAGCCCGAACCACGCGTTCGTGATCGGTGCGAAGGCGATGATCGGGATCGCGTTCGCCGCGATCATGTACGGCATCAGCGCGTCGCCGAACGGGCGCCACGCGGGCGAGGACGAGCGCGACGACGATCGCAGCGCCGCTTCCGAGGACGAATCCGCCGACGCCTCCTTGAAGGTGATCCACGCGCCGCGCAGGAGCAGGTGCGTGCTCGTCCCACGAGCGCTCCGACGACGTCGGAGAACCTCGGCAGCAGAAAGTCCTCCACCCCGAGCACGTCCGGGAGAAACCACTGCCACGCCGCGAGGCCGAGAGCGAAGACCACGACCGCGGGCACCCAGTCGCGGATTCGCTCGCCGAGACGGCGCGACGAGGCGGAGCGGATTGCGAACTGCTCACGCGATCTCGCCCTCCGCTGCGAGGGTCTCCTCGACCTCGTCGGCGCCCGTTGCATGCAGCGACTCGCGCACCTCGGTGACGAGCTCGAAGAACCGCGGTCTGCTCCCGCGTCGCCGCCGTACGCGGCTGAGGTAGGTCGACCTGGACGACGCTCGCGACGCGCCCCGGCCGCGGCGACATGACGACGACACGCGTCGACAGGAACACCGCCTCGGAGATCGAGTGCGTGACGAAGATCACCGTGGAGCCGGTCTCCGCCCAGATGCGGAGCAGCTCCAAGTTCAGGCGCTCACGCGTCATCTCGTCGAGCGCACCGAACGGCTCGTCCATGAGCAGGAGCGCAGGCGAGAACGAGAGCGCTCGCGCGATCGACACGCGCTGCTGCATGCCTCCCGACAGCTGCCAGGGATGGTACTTCTCGAACCCGGAAAGCTCGACGAGCTCGACCATGTCCCGGACCCGTGCCGCGCGCTTCGCGCGCTCCCAACCGAGCATCTCGAGTGGCAAGGCGATGTTCTTCGCGACCGTACGCCAGTCGTACAGGACGGGCGCCTGGAACACGATCCCGTAGTCGCGGTCGAGCCGTGCCCTGCGGGCCGACTTCCCGTTGACGGTGACATCTCCCTCGGTGGGCTCGACGATGTCGCCGACGATGCGGAGCAGCGTCGACTTACCACATCCCGAAGGACCGATCAGCGAGACGAACTCCCCGCGCTCGACCTCCAGGTCGATCTCCTGGAGCGCCGTCACACCGCCCTTGCCGAAGACCTTCGTGAGGCCCTTGATCGAGACGACCGAGCCGTCAGCGCTCACACCAGGCGCTCCGGAGCACGGTGCACGATGACCTTCTCGGCGAGGAGGACGACGAGGAAGAAGCCGATTCCGAGCAGCGCGGCGAAGAGATTCGTCGCCCACAGGTTCGCCGGCTCGAGGACGTAGTACTGGTTGAAGTTGAGAATCGCGCCGCCGAGACCGTTGGAGATCGAAGCGGTCTGCTCGCCGATGATCGCTCCTACCACGCTCGCCGTCGCAGCGATCTTCAGCGCCGTGAAGATGTACGGGAGCGCAGAAGGGACGCGGAGCTTCCACAGAATCGTCCACGCTCGAGCCGCATACGAGTGCATGAGCTCGAGAGCCCAGGGATCCGCGGACAGGAGCCCACGCATGGTGTTGACGGTGACCGGGAAGAACGTGAGGTAGGCCGCAATCACCGCGACCCGCACCCAGTCGGGCGGAGGACCACCACCGATCGACACGCTGCCGAGGCCTCGAACGACGATCGGCGCCAGTGCCAGGATGGGGATCGTCTGCGAGGCGACGACATAGGGCATGACGCCACGTCGGAGCACGTCGAAATGTGCGAGAACCACACCGAGCGCGAAGCCCACCAGGGCGCCGAACAGGAAGCCGACCGCCGCTGCTCGAGCCGTAAAGAGTGCCGAGTGCAAGAGGTAGAGCCACAAGTCGTCCCCGGTTGACGTCGGTTCCCCCAGCTGCAGGAGGATCGAGTGGACGTGCGGCAGCGTCAGGTCGTCGACGCGAAACGGCTTGCTCCAACCCGTGCGCTCCCAGAGCCATTTGTAGCCCTCCCACAGCGCCCAGAGCCCTCCGAGAACGAGCACGAAGACGAGCACCCGCTTGAGGATCCGGCGGATCACGACCGCCGCAATCTGTCACAGACCTGGTGTCGGTGCAGAGCAGTCGACCCGGGACTAGGCTCCTTCCATGCCGCTCGAACCGACCCGCACGGTGGCCGAGCTCGAGGAGCTGCGGGCTCTCACCGGGGACGAGAACGGCGCTCAACGCGTGGCCTGGACCGCGACGTGGGAGACGGCGCGAGCATGGCTTCGCGAGAAGGTCGCCGCGACCGGGGCAACGGAGTCGATCGATCCGGCGGGCAACCAGTGGTTCACCCTCGAGGGTGAGTCCGACCGCGCGGTCCTCGTCGGCGGGCACATCGACTCCGTGCCCAACGGCGGCTGGCTCGACGGCTGTCTCAACGTCGTTGCCGGCGTCGAGGTGCTGCGCCGCATCGCCGAGGCGGGGACGCCGACCGTGACAGTGCGACTCGTCAACTGGGCGGACGAGGAGGGTGCACGATTCGGCCGGAGCCTCTTCGGCTCGAGCGCCGCAGCAGGATCGATGGCCGACCAGGAGGAGCTGCGCCAGCTTTCGGACAGGGACGGCATCGCGCTCCCGGATGCGCTCGCCGCGTACGGCGTCGACCTCGATCGTGCTCTCGACGCGCGCAGCGAGCTCGAGTCCGCAGCGGCCTACCTCGAGCTCCACATCGAGCAAGGCCCCGTCCTCGAGTCGCTCGGCCTCCCGCTCGGCGTCGTTCTCGGCACGTTCGGGGTCGAGCGACACCGGGTCACGTGGCACGGCCAGGCGGCCCATGCCGGCTCCACTCCGATGAACAAGCGCCGGGACGCGCTCGCGGGCGCGGCGAAGCTTGCACTCGAGATCCGCGAGATCGCACGGCGCACGGGAGGTGGCGCCGTGTGCACCTCCGGAGGCGTCGTCTGCAAGCCCGGGATCGTGACGTCGGTCGTCGAGACCGCCGAGCAGCTTCTCGACCAGCGCGATCTCAACGCGCGGCGGCTGGCGACGATGCTCGCCGAAGCGAAGGCGGCCAGCGAGCGCTTCGCCGCGGAAGAGTCGATCGACGTCGAGTGGGAGAAGATCTGGTCGATCGAGCCCATCCTCTTCGACGAGACGCTGATCGGCTTCGGCGAGGAGGCTGTCGGTCAGGTCGCCGGAACGTCGCATCGCCTCCCCTCCGGCCCGCTCCACGACGCCGCGGAGGTAGCGCGCGCGGGTGTCCCGACCGTGATGCTGTTCGTGCAGAGCCTCCGAGGCCTCTCGCACACCAAGCTCGAGGACACCAAGGCGGAGCACCTCGAGCTGTCCGTCGCTGCGCTCGACCGGCTCGCGTCGAAAACGATCGCCTGGGTCGCGGACGGCGGCGGCCGCTGACGAGCTCGACCCGAGGCATCGTGGCCGGTCTCGCGATCGGCTGCTTCCTCACCTGGAACATCTCCAACGTCGGCGCGGTCGCCGATCCGCTCGCCGCTCACTACGGCGTCTCGCTCGCGGCGGTGGGGCTGCTGACCACGGCGCTCTTCATCACCCACCTCGCCGTGCAGATACCGGCAGGACGCACCGCGGATAGGTTCGGCGCGCAGCTCGTCGCGCTGGTGGCGATCGGGGCAGCGGTCGCTGGAAACTGCCTCCTGCTCGTCGACGCGGGCTTCGGAGTCGCCCTGCTCGGCCGGGCCGTCGTCGGGCTCGGCTCCGGCGCAGGCTTCCTCGCAGGCCTCGATCTCGTTCGTGCTGGAGGCGGCGGTGCCGCGATGCAGGGCCTCTACGGGGGTGCCACGATGGCGGGCGGCGGTCTCGCGCTCATGATCGTCCCACCGTTGACGGACGCGACCTCCTGGCGCGCGCCGTACTGGAGCGCTGCAGCGCTCGCCCTCGTCGCCATGCTCCCGACGCTTCTGGCTCGCGGCCTGCCACAGATCGGCCACGCAGGCGAGTGGATCGTCACCGATCGCCAGCTCCTGAAGATTGGCGCGCTCCAGGCCGGGACCTTCGGTCTGGCGGTGATCGCAGGGAACTGGGCGGTCCCACTGCTCGAAAGGGAAGGCGCGAGCTCGACCGCAGCCGGCCTCGCCGGCGGACTGATCCTCTCCGTCGGGATCGTCACCCGCCCCGCCGGAGGGGTACTGGCACAGCACATCTCAGGGAGGAAGCTGGTCGCGGCAGCCCTGGTCGGGACGTCGGCCGGGGCGCTTCTCCTCGGGATCGCCTGGTCGTTTGCCATCTCGCTCCTCGGGGCCTTCGTGCTCGGCCTGATGGCAGGGCTTCCGTTCGCTGTCGTCTTCGCCGCCGCTCAGCGCATACGTCCGGACGCTCCCGGAGCCGCGATCGCACTCGTCAACTCGTGCTCGCTGCTCGTGATCCTCGTCGGCACACCGCTCGCCGGGCTCGCATTCGGGCTCCCGGGAGATGGACGCCTCGCATTCGTGGTCATCGCCGCCCTCAGCCTGGCCGCGCTCATCCCACTTCGCAGTGCCCCGATCGAGAGTCGATAATCGCGGTTCCCGACAAAGCGAAGGAGATTTCGAGATGGCGCTGAGCTTCGGCGTGACCGTGCTTCCCGATCCACCGTCGAGCCGTTTTCTCGAGCTACTACGGCACGCCGAGGCGAACGGCTTCCAGTACGGCTGGACCTACGACTCGCATGTCCTCTGGCAGGAGTCCTTCCCGCTCCTGACCATGGCCGCCCAGGCGACGACGACGATGAAGCTCGGCCACTGCGTGACGAATCCGGGTACGCGCGAGCCGACTGTGCTCGCGAGCGGGTACGCGACGCTGCACGACATCTCGAACGGCCGCATGGTGATGGGCATCGGCCGCGGTGACTCCGCGCGGCGGTACATCGGACAGCAACCCGTGCGCGTCGCCGAGTTCGAGCGGCGCTGCCGGATGATCAAGGACTTCATGAACGGCCGCGAGGTCGACTGGAACGACAAGCAGCTCAAGCTCGGCTGGGTTCGCCCGGAGCTTCCGGAGATCCCGATGTGGGTCGCCGGCTACGGGCCGAAGGCACTCGCCGTCGCAGGGCGCGTGTCCGACGGCGTGATCATCCAGCTCGCCGACCCGGTGATCATCCAGTGGATCATGGACACCGCGCGGACAGCAGCCGCAGAGGAGGGGCGCGATCCGTCGGAGCTCAAGTGCATCGTCTGCGCGCCGAGCCACATAACAGACGACATCGCCGACGCGCGGGACCAGGTGCGCTGGTTCCCGGCGATGGTCTCCAACCACGTGATGGACCTCATCGAGCGGTACGGTTACGAGTCCGAGATCCCCCACGAGCTCACGGAGTACGTCCGCGTTCGCAAGTTCTACGACTACGACGAGCACTCGCGCGTCGGCGCCAAGCACGGCGAGTTCGTCACGGACGAGATCTGCGACCGCTTCTGCGTCCTCGGAAACGCCGAGCAGGCGACGGCGAAGCTGAAGGAGCTCGAGGCGATCGGTGTCGACCACTTCAACGTGTACCTCATGACCCACGGTCAGGAGGAGGATCTCGCGGCCTACGGGAAGGACGTCATCCCGCAGTTCGTCTGAGCCGAGCCTCTAGATGATCGTCGCGCCGAGCGCGCTCGCGACGAGCTCGACCGCAGTCGTCGCCGTCGTGTTCTCGCGATCGAGGATCGGGTTCACCTCGACGACCTCGAGCGACCCCGCGAGACCCGACTCGGCAACGAGCTCCATCGCCAGGTGCGCCTCACGGTAGGTGAGACCCCCGCGCACCGGTGTCCCGACCCCCGGTGCGATCTCCGGATCGAGCACGTCCATGTCGAGTGAGATGTGGACGAACCCCGGCCCGGAGACATGGTCGAGCGCCTCCCTGGTCGCCCGCTCCACACCGACCCGGTCGATCTCGCTCATGGTGAACACACGGACGCCCACCTCTCGAAGAAGCGTGCGTTCACCGGTATCCGCCTGTCTCAGACCGAGAAGCGCGACACGCCGCGGATCGAGCGCTGGTAGCGGCCACGCGTCGCTCGCAAACAGGTCGCCCGCAAGGCCCAGGGCAGCGGCGAGCGGCATGCCGTGGACGTTGCCGCTCGGGCTCGTCTCGGGCGTGTTGATGTCGGCGTGCGCGTCGATCCAGAGCGCACCTCCCGGGCCGTGAACCGCAGCGAGACCGCCGAGCGTGCCGAGCGCGACGGAGTGGTCTCCACCGAGGACGAGCGGCATCGCCCCCGTACCGGACTCCTCGACCACCTTGGCAGCGATACGGGTCGCAGGTCTCCTTGATCTCCGGCAGGAACCGCGCACGCTCGTCCTGCACAATCGTCGCCTCGGGCACGGCCGTCTCGACGTTGCCGTGGTCTCGTACGGCATAGCCAAGGCTCGTCAGACGCTCCTCGAGCCCCGCGTAGCGGATGGCGGACGGTCCCATGTCGACGCCGCGACGGCCCTGTCCAAGGTCGAGCGTTGCGCCGATGATCGCGACCTCGCGCTTCGAGCTCACACGGAGAACCTAACGTGAACGCGGCGACACCGGCTTCCCGCGGCGAGTTAGCACAGTCGGTAGAAGCACGCAGCTCGGCCGTCGGAAGTTCAGATCACCTGCGCAGTGGACTTCCGACGGGAAGTGCTCGAGGTCAGGGGTACACTGAGCCGTCCTGGCGAGGTAGCTCAGTCGGTAGAGCACACGGCTGAAAACCGTGGTGTCGCCGGTTCGATTCCGGCCCTCGCCACTCAGCCGACGCCTCGTGAGCCGGTGGTAGGTTCGCGACGCATGGAGCTCGCGTTCCTCCCGGCCCTCGAGCAGGCACGACTCGTGCGCGAAGGCGAGGTCTCGAGCTCGGACCTCGTCGCACTGTCGCTCGAGCGGATCGAGCGGCTCGATCCGCGGCTGAACGCGTTCGTCACGGTCTGCGGAGACGAGGCGCTCGAGAGGGCAAAGGCGATCGACTCCACGCCGGGCGACGCTCCGTTTCGCGGCGTGCCGATCGGGATCAAGGACCTCGCCGCGACCGCAGGCATCCGCACGACATACTCGTCTCGGGCGTACGCCGACTACATGCCGGACTTCGACACGGCCGTCGTCCGCCGGATTCGCGACGCGGGCTTCGTGATCGTCGGCAAGACGAACACTCCGGAGTTCGGGACCGTGGCGTTCACCGAGTCCGACCTCAACGGCGCGACGCGCAACCCGTGGAACACGGACCTTACGCCGGGCGGCTCGAGCGGCGGCGCTGCCGCCGCCGTGAGTGCCGGCCTGGTCCCGATCGCCCACGCGAGCGACGGCGGGGGCTCGATCCGGATCCCGGCTTCGTGCTGCGGCCTCTTCGGGCTGAAGCCGTCCCGCGGCCGCGTGTCGAGCGCCCCCTTCGGCTCGCTCGAAGGGCTCTCCACCGCCGGTCCGATGGCGCGAACCGTCGCCGACGCGGCTGCGTTTCTCGACGTCGTGGCCGGGTACGAGCCCGGCGACCCGTGGTGGGTGCCACCGCCGGAGCGTCCCTTCTCAGAGACCACTGGTGAGCCACCGCCTCGGCTTCGGATCGCCGCCACGACCTCTCCGCCGATCGACGTGCTCGTCGACCCGGAATGCGTCGCCGCGCTGTCCGACGCTGCAGAGCTCCTCGCAGGGCTCGGCCACGAGGTCCGTGACGAGACGCCGCCATGGCGTGAGCCCGACCTCTTCCACACGTTCATCGCGGTGTGGCAGGTCGGCCCGGCGCTCTTCCCCGTGGAAGAGGCACTCATGACGCCGCTCAACCGCGAGCTCGCGGAGTCTGCGCGCTCTACGTCTGCAGCAGACTACGGACGTGCGGTCGCAAAGCTGCAAGTGCTTGCACGACGCATCGTCGTCTTTCTGGAGCGACACGGACATCGTGCTGACGCCGACGCTCGCGCTCCCTCCTGTGCGGATCGGCTGGCAGGAGACAGTTGACGGCGGCTTCGAGCAGCTCTACCGGAACACGGAGTTCACGCCGTTCACCGCCGTCGCCAACCTGACGGGTCTCCCGGCCATGTCACTGCCGCTGCGCTGGACCTCGGACGGGCTCCCGATCGGCGTACACGCGATTGGCCCGCCGGCGGGCGACGCACTGCTGCTCAGTCTCGCTGCGCAGGTCGAGCAGGCGCGACCCTGGGCCGAGCGGCAACCTCCGGTCTCGTAGTCACTCGGCGAGCGTGATCCTCACCGCCTGCCCCGGAGTGGCATGCAGCATCCGCGCCGCGCTCCCGCGCGAGATCGCCAGCGACATCTTCTTGTAGCTGTCCTCGTAGAGGATCACGTCTCCTGCCCGAGCGTCCGCGAACGTCCGCGCCATGACGGCGTAGTAGCGCTCGCCCGCGAGCTCGATCTCGACGCGCGTGCCCGAGACGATCCCGAGCGCCTCGACATCGTCGCGGTCGAGGTTCAGCGCGATGTTGCCGAAACTGTCGACGTAGAGAAGCGTCGCCGTGAAGTGCGCCGTCCGTCACCACGGGCTCCGGAAGATCGAGCCGGACGAGGCTCTCCGGGATCGACGGGTGGCCCGAGCTCCTCGAGGCGCACGCCCGTCGCAAGGTGCGCGGCGGCAGGTGCGAAGAGGTCACGCCCGTGGAACGTCCGCGAGATCGACTCGAGGGCGTAGTCCGGGTTCGTGAGCTCGTGCGCGGCCTCGATGCCCGGTCGTCTCCGACGGCGGGCAGCAGCAGCCCGTTGTCCGGCCCGACGTACAGCCGGCCGTCGTTGTCACGCAGCGCCAGCGGCCGCCGCGGGCCTCCGACCCCGGGGTCGACGATCGCGAGATGGACACCGACCGGCATGAAGCCGATCGTGTTCGCGAGGACGAGCGCGCCCTCGAGCATCGACGTGGCGGGGATCCCGTGGGTGATGTCGATGATCTGCGCGTCCGGGGCGATGCGCTTCATGACCCCGTGACACGTGCCGACGAAGTCGTCCTTCAGCCCGAAGTCGCTCAGGAACGTGATGAACACGGCGCGGAGCGTAACGCCGCCCGAGCCGTGCTATCGGCGGCGCTGCCGGGTGGCGGGCAGCGCCGGGTCCGTACCCGGCGGATCCCGACGCACGGACGCACACGAGGCGACCGGATCCTCACGAATGCCGTCGGAATCTGGAGCGGCAGAGGCTTCACGAGCACGAGCGCAGCATATGTGCGGTCTCGGAGGGTCACGAGTCGACGCGGGCCCGTTCTCGTGCGAGCTCGACGAGCTCTGCGCAGTCTCGCGCTGTAGGCGCCCGAGCTTCGCGGCGATGATCGCGACGTAGACGAGAACGAACACGAAGACGACGGCGTACGCCGCAGCGACCAGCTCGCCCTGGCTCCAGCTCATTGCAACGCCTCGCGCAGCTCGCGGAGATCGAGCGTCGAGCCGCTTCCCGGCGAGCTCGACGCGGTAGAGGACGTACGCGAGAAGCGTCACCGCGAACCACGACACGAGGAACGTCACGAACATGGTGGCGCTCATCTGCGGGCCCTCGCGCGTGAAGACCGTGGGGTGGATGAAGTCGTCGGCCAGCCGGATCGCGAGGAAGCTCACCGGGATGAGCGCCACGCCGAAGAGTGCGTAGACGGCCGACGACCGAGCTCGCCGAGGACCGTCCTCGAGCGAGAAGCGGAGCATGAAGTACGCGCAGTAGAAGAGGAAGAGGACGAGGAAGAGGACGAGCTGGTTCGAGCTCCACGTCCACCACACGCCCCACGACGCCCTCGCCCAGATCGATCCGGTGATGAGCGTGAGAGCGCCGAAGATCGTCCCCTGGTGGATCGCGACGTAGCTCTCGAGGTCGTACCGCTCCTCCCCGCGCCAGAGCAGTAGGAGCGCCTTCACGGCTCCGAGCCCGAAGCAGAAGTACGCCGTCAGCGCGATCGGCACGTGGATGTAGAAGATCCGCTGCGAGATGCCCTGGTCCGCATCCTCCGGCGCCACGATGCAGAGCGAGGACGAGCGCGAGACCCATGGCGACCGCAGCGAGCCCGGCGAGACCTGGCAGGCTGCGAAGTGACGATGCGCTCAGGTGGCTACTCCGTGACGACGTACTCGAAGGACGCCCACGAGAGTACCGCGAAGACTCGCGTCGTAGAGGAGCGAGGAAGAGCAGGAAGCGCTGCCGCCTCGGCCGACACGGCGGCGCCGACGCCGCCGACGACGAGCGGGATCGCGAGCGGTAGGACGAGGAGCGGCAGCAGCACCTCTCGCGAGCGTCCCGCCGCGGCCATCGCCGACATGAGCGAGCCGACCGCGCAGATGCCGATGTCGGCGAGGAGCACGCCCGCGAGCGCGGTGGCGTCGAGCGGCTCGAAGAAGAGCGACGAACGCCGGCAGCGCGACCGCCTGGGCCGCGAGCAGGAACGCGAGCGTCGCGAGCGTCTTGCCGAGCCAGATCGCGCTGCGGTCGCACGGCGCGAGGACGAGACCGTCGAGCACGCCGTGCTCCTGCTCGGGTACCCACGCGCGTGCGAGTCCGAGCGAGCGCGGTGAACACGATCGCGACCCAGAGCAGCCCGTACGCGGCCGTGTCTCCCGACCCCTCCGGGAGAGCGAAGTGGAAGACGACGAGCGTCGAGAGGACGAAGAGGAGCATCGCGGGCAGCGTGTCGCGGCCGCGGAGCTCGACGCGGAGGTCCTTGCGCGTCAGCGCGACGACGTCGGCGAGATAGGTCACGCGAGCGCGAGCTCCTGCGTCGCGAGCGCCTCGAGACGCACCGGATCGTGCGTCGCGACGACAACGGTCGTTCGCGAACCGGCCAGCGCCTCGAGCTCGCGGTCGAGGAGCGTCGCGCTCCAGCCTCGTCCAGCGCCGAGTACGGCTCGTCGAGCACGAGCAGGTCGGGGTCGTGCAGGAGCGTCCGGCACAGCGCGAGCCGCTGCGTCATACCGCGCGAGTACGTCGACACCCGCTCGTTGCGCGCCTCCCACAGCGAGAAGCGCTCGAGCAGCATGCCGATCCGCTCGCGTCGTCTCCGGCACGCGGTAGAGCCGGCCGAAGAGCTCGAGGTTCTCGACGGCGGTGAGCTCCCGGTAGACGAGTGGCTCGTGCGCGAGGTAGCCGACGCGCGATCGGTCGATCCCGACGACGAGCTCGCCGCGCGTCGGGCGCGCGAGGCCCGCGAACATGCGCAGCAGCGTCGTCTTGCCGCTTCCGTTCGGGCCGGTGACGAGCGGCGAAGCCGCCGACGGGGACCGCAACGTCCAGCTCGCGCACCGCCCGCTTGCGACCGTACCGCTTCTCGACGCCGCGTCCGCGAATCACGCGACGAGGACGTCCAGACGCGACGAAGCAGAAGAACACGAGGCTGATGACGCCGTTGAGCGTGAAGAACGCGGTGTCGAGCCGTCGCAGGTCGCCGGGCCGCACGATCGAGTGCTCGTAGGCAAGCAGCGCCGCCGTCGCGACACACCGAGCCAGTAGAAGAACGACACGTCGAGCCCGGCGCCCGCAAGCAGCGAGCAGCACGATCGTCCCGGCGTGGAAGACGACGCGCGCCGAGAAAGACTCCCCGCTCGCCGAACCGCACGGCCCAGGAGTGGAGCCCCTCGGCGCGGTCGTGGTCGAGGTCGAAGAGCGAGTAGAAGAGATCGAAGCCCGCGACCCACAGCATGACGGCGCCGCCGATCGCCCAGGACTCCCACGGCGCCTCGCCGCTGACCGCCAGCCACGCGCCGACCGGCGCCAGCCCGAGGCAGGCGCCCGAGCCAGAGATGGCAGAGCCACGTCACCCGCTTGAGGTACGGGTAGACGACGAACATCGCGACCGGGATCGGCCACAGCCAGCGCACAATCGGATTCGAGCTGGAAGACCGCGACGAGAAAGATGGCAAGTGACAATAGGCACAATCCGATCACCTGCGCGCGTGACAGCGCGCCGGCCGGGAGCTCCCGACCCGCGGTGCGCGGGTTGCGTGGCGTCGAGCTCGGCGTCGACGAGGCGGTTCACCGACATCGCGAGCGTACGTGCGCCGACCATGGCGATCGTCACCCAGACCATGTTCGGCCAAGCCGGGCCAGGCGTCGATCGAGAGGAACGCACCGACGTACGCGAACGGGAGCGCGAAGACCGTGTGCTCGATCCGCACGAGCGACGCGAGGCGCCGTGGGAGAGCGGGTGCGGCGGCTTCGGTCGTCACGTCTGCCGGTGGGGGGTCGCCGTGTCGCCCGCTGCGAGCTCGAGACCGTGCCGCAACGCGGGCTGGATCACCGCAAACCCGTCCCGACAACCCCCGGGCGACCCGGGGAGGTTCACGATCAGCGTGGTACCGCGAGACCCGCGGCGCCGCGCGAGAGGAGCGCATGCGGCGTACGGGCGAGCGCGTCGGCCCTGATCGCCTCGGCCAGGCCCGGTGCCTCCCGATCGAGAACGCCGCGCGTTGCTTCCGGACGTCACGTCGCGGGGCGCGAAACCCGTCCCTCCGGTGGTGAGAACGAGCGCAACACCCATGCCCGCAAGCTCGCGAATCGTGGCGGCGATCAGCTCGACCTCGTCGGCGACGACCCGGCGCTCAACGTCGAAGTCCGCTTCACGAAGCAGCGCCTCGAGGACGTCGCCCGCCGCATCCTCGCGAACGCCTGCGCTGACGCCGTCGGACACGGTCACGACGGCCGCGTTCAGGCCGGCTCCTTCGTCTTCTCGACGAGCTGGACATCGTCGACGACCATTGAGCGGTCGATCGCTTTCGCCATGTCGTAGACGGTCAATGCGGCGACCGACACGGCGACGAGCGCCTCCATCTCGACTCCCGTCTGCGCCGTCGTTTCGGCCGTCGCCTCGATCTCGACGGCATCGTCGACCCACCGCGAGCATGACATCGACGAAGCGTCAGAGGGAGCGGATGGCAGAGCGGGACGAGCTCGGCGGTCCGCTTGGCGGCCATGATGCCGGCGAGCTTTGCGGTCACGAGCGCGTCGCCCTTGGGGAGCGCTGTCAGGCGCGCTGCGGTCTCGGCCGCCATGCGCACCCGGCCGCGCGCAACGGCTCGACGACGGACCGTCGGGCTTCGCCCCACGTCGACCATGCGGACGTCGCCGCCCGCCGTGACGTGGCTGAGATCACCTGATCCGAGCACGACCGGGATCGTAGACGCCCGCCCGACGCTATCCGGACGAGACCGACTCGACCTCCGACGGCACGTTTTCACGTGAAAACGTCTGCGTGCCGCCGCCGCAGCCCCGGCGGCATGGGCTCGCCGGGGAGATCGAGCGTGAACCGCGTCGGATCGCTGGCGGAGTCGAGTCGCACGTCACCACCCATGACGCGGGCGATCTCGCGTGCGATCGCAAGGCCGAGACCGCTGCCCGAGGCCATGCCGCCCTTCGACGCGATAGAAACGTGCGAAGACCGCTTCTCGCTGGCTGATCGGGATCCCCGGCCCGTCGTCCTCGACCGAGAGCTCGCTCGATCCTTGCGGCGCAGCGCCCGGAGCGTCACCGTCGTCCCCGCGGGGGTGTGCGTGATCGCGTTGGTCGCGAGCGCACGGCCGATCTGCAGAATGCGCGCGTCGTCACCCACGCACCAGACGTCGTCGTCGATCGCGGTTCGAAGCTCGTGGCCAGTCGGACGCCGCAATGTGCGCGAGCTCTCCGGCGAGCACCTGCACCAAGCTGCCGAGATCGACTGGCTCGACGCACCGACCGTCAGCTGCCCGGCATCGACCCGCGAGAGGTCGAGGAGGGCAGTCGAGAGCCGCGTGAGTCGCTGCACCTGTCCCTGCATCGTCTCGATGAAGCCGCGTCGAGTCTCGTCGTCGATGTCCTCGTCAGCGAGCAACTCGAGGAAGCCGCCGATCGAGAAGAGCGGTGTCCGCAGCTCGTGCGATGCGTTCGCGACGAACTCCTTTCGGGCGTCGTCGAGCTGCGCGAGCTGCACGCGCATCCGGTCGAGTGCGCGCGCGAGCTCGCCGATCTCGTCGCTGCCGTGATCGACGATCGGCGCGCCGAAGTCACCTCCGGCGATTCGCTCTGCGGCCGACTCGAGTCGGAGCAGGCGGTGCGAGAGCATGCCGGCGGCGGTCAGCCCGAGGATCAACGCGAGAACGAGCGCGAACGCCGTCGCGAGCAGCAGCCGTTCGCGCACGATCTCGACGGTCGCGATCGAGTCGGCAAGCGCCGCCCGGAACAGCACGATCGCCTCGGGCCCAACCGGAACGGCTACCTCCGCGTAGTCCTCGCCCCCGAAGTCGACCCGTCCGCGCTGGACACTGCCGATGGCGAGCGCCGCGCAGCGCGATCGGATCGCTCGCGACGTCCCGAGAGCTCTTCGTCCGCGAGTCGGCGACGACACTCAGGGCCTGCTGGTTCTTCGAGAGCACGGTGAACGCGACCACGCGCGCGTTCGTCTCGACCTGGTACGCTCTCGAGCCGGTCCTGCCAAAGCAGCGTGTCCTCGGGCAGCTTGCGTGCGAGCGGAACGCCGAGCTCCGCGAGCTGGTTCAGCCGTCGCGTCCACGAGCCGTCGCTCGAGGGAGGGCACGACGATCATGTACGCCGTCCCGAGCGCGCCGGCGACGATTCCGACGAGGACGATGACGATGCGGGTGCGAACTCCGCCCGGAAGGCGCATTTCGAGCTACTCCGAGCGGAAGCGATAGCCCGCGCCGCGCATGGTGAGGATCAGCTCGGGATTGCTCGGATCCCGCTCGATCTTCTCGCGCAGATGGCGGACGTGCACGTCGATAGTGCGCGGCTCGCGGTAGTCGGCGCCTCCGCGTAGGCGCTCGAGCAGCTCGCGCCGTGAGTAGACGACGCCCGGGCTCTGCGCGAGCACGACGAGCATCTCGAACTCGATGAACGTGAGCTGCACGGGCTCGCCGCGAACCTCGACGGTCCGACGCGGAACGTCGATGCGCAGCTCGCCGCGCTCGATGAGCTCCTCGCGCTCGCCCGCGAGGTGCGGCGAAGCCGCGCGCCGGAGGAGCGCCCGGATTCGGCTCCGGAACTCGCGGATGGAGAACGGCTTCGTGATGTAGTCGTCGGCGCCGAGCTCGAGGCCGAGCACCTTGTCGAGCTCCTCACCGCGCGCCGTGAGCATGATGATCGGGACGTTGCTCTGGCTGCGCAGCCGCTTGCAGACCTCGAGACCGTCGAGGCGCGGCAGCATCACGTCGAGAACGACGAGGTCGACCTGCTCCTCGTCGAAGCGCCGAAGCGCCTCCTCACCGTCGCGAGCCTGCACGACGGTGTACCCGTCGCGCTCGAGCGGATACGTGAGCAGTGTCTGGATCGATTCCTCGTCGTCGACGAGGAGGATTGTCGAAGGAGCTGGGCATCGGAGAGGTCGCGAGGGCCGGCGGCCTCGGCGCGCCTACTATAGCCCGGCGATGGAAGCGGCTCGGCCCCGGACGCGCGGTCGCCGGCTGCGTCGCGGCACTGTTGAACGCCCTCTTAACGCACGGCTCGTCCGCGTGGGCTTCGTCGTCGTCGTTCCGGCGCTTCTCGCCTTTCTGTTTTCCATCTCGACAACGGGCACGCTGCCTCGCTCGCCTCTCGAGCCGCTCTTCGACGGCGCGAACGCCGCCACGCTCGCGCGAACCCTGTCGACCGAGTACCCGTCGCGCGTACCGGGCTCCGAAGGAGCCGCTCAGGCCACCCGCTGGTACGCAGAGACGATCGGGGCACTCGGTCTCACGACGGAAGAGGACACGTGGACCGAGGACCTCGCGGACCTCGGACGCGTCGAGCTCCGGAACGTCGTCACGGTCGTTCCGGGCCGGTCCGAGGAGACCATCGTCGTCGTTGCTCATCGAGACAACGCCGGGCACGGGTCTGCCGCTCGGGGACAACGCCTCGGGAACCGCAGCTCTGATCGAGCTTGCCCGCGGGTTCGCGCCGCAGGAGGCAGGGCCGGATCCGTTGCCTCAGCACACGCTCGTGTTCGTCTCCACAGACGCCGGGTCGTACGGCGGAGCCGGCGCAGAGCGCTTCGCGGAGACCTCACCGCTGGCGCGGTCCGCCATCGCGGCTGTCGTGCTCGACGGGCTCGGAGGACAGCGGTCGGCCGCGGCTCGCGATCGCCGGCGACGAGCCCGGTGTCGCCGGCACGCGCGCTCGTTCGTACCGCCGCCGTCCGGTCGAGGAGGAGACGAGGCGTGGCGGCGGCACTGCCGTCCGTACCTGCGCAGCTGGTCGATCTCGGCGTTCCGTTCGCCGGAGGCGAGCAGGGACGGCTCCTCGGGCACGAGATCGCGGCCATCACGCTGACGACTGCGGATCGCGGCGATCCCGCAATTCCCGTCGGAGACCCCGCCGCGACCCTCGGCGTCCAGCAGTCTCGGTCAGCTCGGGCGTGCGACGGAGGCACTCCTCAGCTCGCTCGACGCGAGCGTCGGGGGCGCGTTCCGCACTCCCGACAGCCTCTTCTTCGCCGATCGCGCCGCAAGTGGGTGGACCGTGCGTCTCGCGCTTGCTGCTCGCCGTCGTTCCCTTCGCACTCGGGCTCGTCGACCTCATCGTCCGCGGCGCGTCGATCGCTCCCCTTCAAGCCCGCGCTCCGCGCGCTTCGGACCCGGCTCGGCGCTCGCGCTCGTTCGGCACCGTACTCGTGGCTCTGGTGCGCTCATCGGCACTGTTCCCCACGGGCGCACCGCTCCCTCTCTCACCCTTCGTCGACGTCCTCGGACGAGCCTCCGGTGATCGGGCTCATGCTGTTCGCCGGTGCCTTCATGGTCGCCTGGCTGGTCTTGCGGCGCCGTTCGGCCGTGACGACTCCGCCGTCGGCCGAAGAGCGGCTGGCCGGCCTCGCGACGGCTCTGAGCGTCGCCGGCGGCGTGGCACTGGCGCTCGCGCTCACGAAGCCGTACGCGCTCGTGTTCGTCCTCCCGTCGCTGTATGCGTGGCTCTGGCTCCCGCTCGAAGGACGTCTCTGGCAGCGCGTACTCCTCTTCCTGCTCGGCCTGCTCGGACCGGTAGCCGCGCTCGTCGTGCTCGCGAACGAGCTCGGCCTTGTCGGTCGTCGGTGCCGCCTTCTACGCGATCGGGCTCGTCACCGTCGGATACGTCTCGTTGGGGACAGCGCTCCTCGTTCGTCTTCTGGCTGGCGGCAGCGGCGCAGGTCGGTGCGCTCGCCTTCGGTCGCTACGCACCGTACGCCCGAGGCGATGAGCCGCCCCCAGCCGGTGGCCTTCGTCGAGCGCTCCGTCGCACTCGCTAGCCGAGCGGCAGGTACCGAACGGCCTCGCCTGCCCGCGATCTCACCCTCGCCACGCGGAACGTGGACGAGCGCATCGGCTGACGCCGCCCGCACGATCATGTGCGACTCCTGGCCGCCGATCGCCTCGAGGTGGACGCCGTCCGGCTCTCGATGCGACGGGCTCGCACGAACTCGTCACGATCGGGATTCCGACGAAGCGGCTTCGAGAGCGTGCCGCGCGCGTAGCTCGGTCTCGGCCGCTCGAGCACCCTGACGAGCGAGAAGTGCCGTGCGGACGAAGACGAGCGCGCCGACGAGTGACGACACCGGGTTCCCCGGGAGCCCGAAGACGAGCGTCTCGCCGCGAACTCCGAACGCAAGCGGCTTCCCTGGCTTGATCGCGACGCCCCAGAAGACCTCTTCGACACCGAGCTCCGCGGCCGTCCGGCGCACGAGATCGTGCGGCCCCATCGAGACACCGCCGGTCGTGACGAGCACATCGGCTTCGAGACCGCGCTCGATCGCGCTCCGATGCGCAGCGGGATCGTCGGCAACGACCGGGCAGCACGTCGATGTCCGCCCCTGACTCGGCGAGCGCAGCGGCGACCATCGGTCGGTTCGACTCGTAGATCTGCCCTGCCTCGAGCACGTCTCCCGGGGCTGCGCAGCTCACTTCCGGTCGCGAGGATCGCGACCCGCGGTCGAGCCGAGCACGACACCACGGCAACGCCCGCAGCAGCCAGCGCACCGATCTGCGCTGGCCCCAACCGCGACCCTGGTGCGACGACGACGTCATCGACGTGGACGTCACCTCCTCGCGGCCGGACGTGGTGACCCGGCTTCACGGCCGACCGAACGACGACGACGTCTCCGCGATCCTCGGCGAGCTCCACGGGAACCACCGCATCGGCGCCGTCGGGCACCGTTCCTCCGGTCGCAATCCCTGCGGCGGTCCCGGGCGCAAGTGCCGTCTCGGCCGCTCCGCCGGCGGCGACACGGAAGGCCACCGGAAGCTCGCCCGGCGTCTCGGTCGCCCGAACGGCGAAGCCGTCCATCGCCGAGCTCGGGAAGGGGGGAAGGTCGACGAGAGCGCGGGCCGGCTCACGTACGACGCGACCGAGCGCGGCCTCGATCGGAACACCCTCGACCTCGAGCAGGCTCGCATGCCGGACGATTCGCTCGAGCGCAGCCTCGACCGTCAGCAGCTCGGGCACTCGAGCAGGCTCGTCGTCACGCTCCATGCGAACGCTCGGCCGGCGGCGGCGGCTTGGCCGGAGTGGGCGATTTCTCCGTCTCCGAGTCGGTGCTCGTCGAGGCACTCGGGTCGTACGTGAGCGCGTACTGCCCGCGCGTGAACGGCCTCCACTCAGGCCATACGGCCGGCTCGGGGAAGGATTCCGGCTCGGTTCCCTCGAGCGCGGGTTCCATGAAGAGCCGCCAGATCTCGGCCGGGAAGCTTCCACCGGTCACCGCGATCCCGTGCACGCTCTCCATCGGGATCTCGCCGCTCGTGTACCCCATCCAGACGGTCGTCGCGAGCTCGGGCGTATAGCCCGCGAACCACGCGTCGGCGTGCTCCTCGTTCGTTCCCGTCTTGCCGGCGGCCGGACGACCGAAGGCCGCGCGTGTCCCCGTTCCCGACTGGACGTTCTGCTCGAGGATGCGCGTCACGATCGCCGCGACGCCCTCGGAGATCGCGCGGCGGCGCTTGGGGACACCCCAGCCCGCCTGTGCGTCGACGTTGCCGTCGGGGAGGATCACGCGCCGGATCGCCATCGGCTCCGCGTGGATTCCTCCGGCCGCCAGTGTCGAGTAGGCAGTCGCGAGATCGAGCGGCGACACCGCGATCGACCCGAGGCCGATCGACGGGACGTAGGCACCCTTCACGTCGAGCTGGGACCGCACGCCCATGCGCCGCGCCATCTCGGCCACCTTCTCCGGCCCGACGTCGAGAGTCAGCTGCGCGTAGACCGAGTTGTCCGAGCGAAGGGTGGCGCTGCGGATCGAGCTCCATCCGTAGTAGTCGTTCGCGTACGTGTGGACGCACCACCACGTGCCGTCGTCGCAGTTGCCGGCCGGGTGCGACCTTGTACGTGAACGGCGCCGACACGTAGTACGTGGAGTCGGGATTGATCCCCTGCTCCACCGCGGCCGCGAGCACGAACGTCTTGAACGTCGAGCCCGGCTGCCGCCGTGCCTGCGAGAGCAAGGTTGAACTGGTTCTTGGGACGGTTCGGGACGACTGCGGCCATCGCCCGGATCGCGCCGGTGTGGGGGCTGATCGAGATCAGCGCGGCCGCAGGATCCGTCGGCGCGTCGAGCGTCTCCCGTATCGCCGTCTCGGCGAGCCGCTGGTAACGCGGGACGATCGTCGTGTAGACCTTGAGCCCGCCCGAGCGAACGGTCTCGGCGCCGTACACCTCGATCAGCTTGTCGCGCACGTAACCGAAGAAGTACGGCTCGCGGATCTCGCTGTAGAGGCGGCCGGGTCGGAGCGTGACCTCCGTCGCGAGCTCCTTCTTGTAGATGCGCGGGGTGATCACGCCGGTATCCCGCATCGCCTCGAGCACGTCCTGCCGGCGTGCGAGGGCGCGTGCAGGCACGGTGAACGGGTCGTAGACCGAGGGAGCCTGCGTCAGACCTGCAAGGAGCGCGGACTCCGAGAGGTCGAGCTCGCTGGCCGGTTTCGAGAAGTACGTCTGCGCCGCCGCCTCGATGCCGTATGCGTGGTTTCCGTAGTAGACCTGGTTGAGGTACTCGGTGAGGATCCGGTGCTTTGTCCACTCACGGTCGAGCTTGGTCGCGAGGCACGCCTCCTTCACCTTGCGCTGCACGGTCTGCTCGCGCGAGATGTAGAGGTTTCGGACGAGCTGCTGCGTGATCGTCGATCCGCCTTCGACGATCGCGCCCGCCTTGATGTCGACCACTGCGGCGCGGGCAATACCCTCGAGGTCGACGCCGCCGTGGTCGAAGAACCGGCGATCCTCGATCGCGATGGTCGCCTTCCGCATCCAGAGCGACATGTCTCCGGCGGCGACCGGCTCGCGGTTCCGCTCGGCCGGAATCGAGCCGAGCAACGAGCCGTCGGCGGCGTAGACGAACGAGTTGGCGCCGATCTCGACTCGCCGCAGGGAGTCGAGGTCGCACGAGGACCCGTACGCCAGCACGGCCGCAGTCCCACCGAGGCCGGCGGCGGCACCCAGCGCCAGGATGCCGACAATCGCTGCGACAGCGCCGTGCTTCCGACGACGGCGGCGGATCGCACGCTGATGGCGTGAGCGAGGACGCAGCGTCTCGGGGTCGAGCGACGTTCGCCTGCTCCGAGGCGGGCTCATGTCGAAATGCTAGCCACGGTTCTGCTGGAATTCCTCGCCCGTGAGCGAGGTCGCCCCGAAGTACCCCCTACGCCTCGTTGCGTGGCTCGTCTTCGTCTTGCTGCTGACACTCCTCGCGTACGCCGCGCGACTCGGTGACGGAGACACGCCCGACGACCTCGCCTACCGCTGGTCATCGTCCGTGGCGACGCTCATCCAGTACGGGATCATGCTGGGCGTTCTCCTCCTGATCACTCGGGGACTCTCCCGTCGAGAGCTCTTCGCAATTCGCCCTCCCAGATCCTGGAAGCGCGCGGTCGGCCTGACGGTGCTCGCGCTCGGCGCCATCTACCTCGCTTCGTTCGCATACGAGCAGGTCCTCTCGCTCTTCGGCGACTGGAACCCCACGGAGGAGCAGGGCCTCGTGCCAAGCGGCTGGGACTCGAGCCGCGCCGGAGCGTTCGTCGCATTCTTCCTCGTCGTGACGCTCGTCGCGCCCGCAGTCGAGGAGCTCACCTATCGCGGTCTCGGGATCTCGCTCCTCGCACCCTGGGGCATCGTGTTGGCCGTGATCGTGAGCGGCGTGCTCTTCGGGTCCGCGCACGGGTTGCTCGTGGGGCTCCCGATACTCTCGTTCTTCGGGATCGCCGTCGGCTGGCTGCGCGTCCGCACGGACAGCATCTTCCCGTCGATGGCGCTCCATGCCACCTTCAACGCCATCGCCCTCATTGTCTCGGTGAGCGGCGCCTGAGGACGGTCAGTCCTCTTCGTCCTCCTCGTCTTCGGCGTCCTCGAACGCTTCCTCGAGACTCGACGCGAACTCCTCGGGCGTCACGGTCTCGATGAACCGGCGGAACTCCTCGGGATCGAGGTCCGCAAGGCTCGAGGCGGTCACGAGGCTCGCCTCCTCGTCACCGGCCTGGAACTCGATGCTCGACTCCTCGACCACCTCGTCAGCGGCGAAGATCTGCGCGTCGCAGCGGACCGCGAGAGCAATCGCGTCGGAGGGTCGCGAGTCGATCTCGAACTCGGTTCCGTCCTGGACGATCGTGATGCGCGCGAAGTACGTGTTCTCGCGCAACTCGGTCACCGTCACCCGCACGACCTCGCCCTTGAGCTCCGACACGACGTCCGAGAGCAGGTCGTGCGTCATCGGTCGCTGGGGGCTCGCGCCCTGGAGGCGCATGAGGATGGCGGCGGCCTCCGCCTGGCCGATCCAGATCGGGAGGAAACGATCCTCGTCGACGGTCTTCAGCAGGACGATCGGCTGCTTGCCGATCGGCTCGAAGCTCACGCCGTAGAGAGTCATCTCGCGCATCGGCCCCTGCCCATCTTAGTCAGGGGGCTGCGGTACAGTTCCGACCCGCGGGCGATTAGCTCAGTCGGTTAGAGCGCCGCTCTGATAAGGCGGAGGCCCCTGGTTCGAGTCCAGGATCGCCCACTCCGGCACTTACGCGGCACGGTCCTCGAGCAGGCGTTCCGTCGCAGCTTCGAGCGCCTCGACGAGCTCGGCAAGGCCTTTCTCGTCGTCGAATCGGATCTGGAGCATGCCCGCCGCGACCCGCGTCGGCTTCCCGGTGATCCGCTCGGCCGCCGAACGCACGCGGTCGACGAGCGCGGGGTCGACGGCGGCGAGGCGGCGCGGGCGACGTCGCGCACCGCCCTCGCGGGCGGCCCGCTCGGCGGCTCGGACGGTCAACCCCTCCTTGACGATTCGTCGCGCAAGCCGGCGTCTCGCCTCGTCGTCGGGCAGCGAGAGCACGGCGCGAGCGTGGCCTTCACTCAGGTCGCCTCGGGCGAGCATCCAGAGGACTTCCTCCGGGAGCTCGAGCAGGCGAAGCCGATTCGAGACCGCCGGCTTCGACCGGCCGACACGTTCCGCGACGTCGCCGAGTGACAGCTCGAACTCGTCGACGAGCGACGCGTACGCTCGCGCCTCCTCGACCGGGGACAGCTGCTCGCGTGCGACGTTCTCGACCAGACCGAGCAGGAGCGACTCCTTGTCCTCGACATCGCGGACGAGCGCAGGCAGCGTCGCGATTCCTGCGGACCGCGCTGCTCTCCAACGCCGCTCTCCTGCGATGAGCTCGAAGCCGCCGTCAGGCCGTCGGCGCACGACGATGGGCTGAAGCACTCCCTGGAGGCGGATCGAGCTCGCGAGGCCCGCTGCGGCCTCTGGCTCGAAACGACGACGTGGCTGGCGCGGGTTGGGGTGGATCGTCTCGACAGGGAGGTGCGCGAGCTCGGGCTGACCCGCCTCGCCGAGAAGGACTTCCAGACCGCGTCCGAGGCCACGCCTCTCTCTAGGAACGCTCGACAAGCTCCATCGCCACCTTCCAGTAGGCCTCGGCGCCGGCGGAACGGCGGTCGTAGGCGATCGCAGGGACACCGTGGCTCGGCGCTTCGGCGAGCCGCACGGAACGGGGGATCGTGGTCGTGAACACGAGCTCACCGAAGTGGCGCCGGAGCTCGGCCTCCACCTCGGCTGCGAGACGCGTCCTCCCGTCGGCCATCGTGAGCAGGATCCCAGCAACCGCGAGCTGCGGATTGAGCCGCGCTTTCACGAGGTTGATCGTTCCGAGAAGCTGTGACAGGCCTTCGAGCGCGTAGTACTCGGCCTGAACCGGGACGAGCGCCCGCGACGCCGCCGCGAGTGCGTTGACGGTCAGTGGTCCGAACGACGGGGGGCAGTCGAGCAGGACGTACGAGTACGGTCCGAGCGCATCGGCGAGCGCATCGGCGAGGTAGCGCTCGCCTCCCGGTCGGCTCGAGAGCTCGACGGCCGCGGCGGCGAGGTCGCTCTTCGCCATGACGATGTCGAGGTTCGCGACGGGCGACCGCCTCGCGAGACTCGTCAGCGGGACGCCGTCGAGGAGATCGTGCGTGGACGCGCCGTTCGCACGCATTCCGAGACCCGACGTCGCGTTCGCTTGCGGATCGAGATCGATCAGCAGCACGCGCTCTCCGGCCTCCGCGAGGCAGGCGCTCAGGTTGACGGCGGTCGTCGTCTTCCCGACGCCGCCCTTCTGGTTCGCGACTGCGTAGACCCGCGCCTTGCGCAAGACCGGAGATCCGCTGGCGCGGTCTCTCTGGTCGCGCGAAAACCCTGGGGCGGGCACGCGGCAAGACTAGAGAGGGCGGCGGCTGGCTCCTGCACACCCGGCTGGGGCGCGGGCGCCTCGATGGTTGATGCCACGATCTCACGCGTCCGGTTGCGCGATCTGACGTGTCCGGGCCGCTTCCGCTCCGGAGTCGGCGATCTCGGGGCATCAACCATCTAGACGAGCGGACGCTTCTTCGCCATTCCAGCGCGCCGTGGGAAGCCCGCGGGTGTCGCTGCGACCTTCCGAACGACAGCGAGTCCCTCGGAGTCGCTTTCGAGACGGCCCCCGAGCAGCTCCGCGACTCGTCCGACCGCACCGAGGTCGGCGGTCTCGCCGACCCAGATCAGCACTGCGCCGCCCGGGGAGACGAGCGGCAGACAGAGCTCCACGGCGATCGGCGGCTTCGCGAGAGCCTTCGCGAGAGCCACGCCGAAGCCGTCGACCGACTGTTCTTCCGCGCGTCCCCACTCGACCTCAACGTTCGGAAGCTCGCCAGCAAACACCTCGAGGAAGTCGCACTTTCGCCGCTCGGACTCGAGCAGCGTCATCCGCCTCGACGGCAGCGCGGCTGCCAGCGGTATGCCTGGAGACCCACCCCCCGAGCCGACGTCGACGACACGGCCTGGAAGCCCCTCGAGAAGGGGGACCGCACGCAACGCGTCGTCGAGGAGAACGCTGCGAGCGATCGTCGGATCAGAGAGCCCCGTCATCCCCGGCGTGGCGACGACGGCCTCGAGCCAGCGCTCGAGAACCGCAACGTTCACCTCAACCGGCGAGGAGGCGCGGGGATACGACCACGAAGCGGTTGGGCTCGGAACCCTCGCTCGCCGTCTCGACCTCCGGGTCTTCCTTCAGTGCCTCGTGGACGATCTTGCGCTCGACCGCGGTCATCGGCTCGAGCGTGACGCGGCGGCCCGTGGCCGATACGCGCTGGGCAGTCCGCCTGGCGAGGTTCTCGAGCGTAGCCGTGCGCCTCGCTCGGTACCCCGCAGCATCGACGATCACCTCGTGGTCAGCGCCTCCCGCACGCGCGATCGCGTTTGCGAGGTACTGGATCGCGTCGATCGTCTGGCCATGCTTGCCGATGAACAGGGCCACGTCGGGGCCGGAGCAGGTGACCGTGACGCCAGTCGCATGCTCTCTCGCAGAGACTGCAACATCGGCTCCGATGCCTGCTGCGACACGCTCGACGAGGTCGCGCGCGCGACCAACGTCGTCGTTCGGTGAGCTCGCGTTGCCGTCCTCCGCTTGCGACTCCGCGCTCGCGATCACGTGCGCAGGGGTGAACCCGACGCCGAGGAGTCCCCGCTCGCCCTCGGACACGACCTGGAAGTGGACGCTCTCGCGATCGAGCCCGGGCACGAGCTGCTCGAGCTCACGAAGTGCGGCCCACTTCGCCTCGCCGACCGTCTCACCGGTCGTCTCGACGGTCACGGCGCTCTGGTCGCTCACTTACGCGTCCTTCCGCCCCGCTTGCGCTTCACCCGCCGCGGCTGGCCACCCGCGCTCGACCGGCTCGCGCCGTCGGGCGACGTCGCGCGGTCGTCGCCGGCGTCGTTGCTTGCGTCCTCCTTCGGAGGCGTACGGCTCGAACGCTTCGGCGGGGCAGCGGGTCTCGGCATCAGCCGGCGGGTGACGATCCCCTGCCCGGTCGTCCACAGGTTCGTCGTCAGCCAGTAGATCATCAGCCCCGACGGGAAACGCAGGATGAACGGGAGGAACGCGACCGGCAGCACCATGATCATGTACCGCTGCGCCTTCGACTCTGCATCGACGTCGACATGAGGTACGTCGACGTCAGCTGGCTCGCCGACGTACACGGCGATGAGGACCGGCCCCCAGCCGTCCTTGACGGGCTCGGTGATGTCGACGAGCCCGAGCCAGTCGAGCGACGACGACGGGTAGTTGACGAAGATCTCCTTCTCGAAGTCCTTGAGGACGAAGAAAAGCGAGATGAAGATCGGGATCTGGAAGACGATCGGGAGACAAGACGCGTACGGGTTGATCTTGTTCTCCTTGTAGAACTTCATGAGCTCTTCCGACTGGCGTCTGGCGGTCCTGCTTGTAGCGCTGCTGGATCGCCTTCATCTCCGGCGCGTGCATCTGCAGGCTCTGCATCGAGTGGATCTGTCGAATGGCGACTGGCACGAGGAGCATCCGGACGATCAACGTCAGCGCGACGATCGACCACGCCCACGTCAGTCCGCCCGTGTCGTGGAGCCAGGTGAGGACGTCCGTGAGGACGTTCTCGAGCGGGGAGAGGATGCCGCCGACGATCACGCGCGTGCCTTCCGCGACCTGGACGAGCGGGAAGACCGTCTGGTCGTGCGCGTAGTCGACGCCGCCGTGGCTCCACGGGTTGCAGCGGAGGAGTCTCCAGCTCGCGAGGACACCGCCCCGCACGAGCCCGAACTCGCGGAACGCGTCGATCGCGTACTGCGAGCAACTCGGGTGGTACTTACACGTCCCGCCGGGAGTGAGAAGGCCGAACGTCCACCTCCACGCGTGGACGAGTCCGATGCCGACGTACCTCACGGCCGTGTCCTCTCGAGAACGGCCGCGATCTCGGTCACGAGCCAGTCCGTCCCACGAGCTTCCGCCGGCTCGGCGAGCCCCGGCCGTGCCGCAAGGACGTAGTCGTGCCCGGGCGGGACCGTCGGGAGAAGCTCGCGCCACGCCTCGCGCAGCAGACGCTTCACGCGGTTTCGAGCAACTGCGGTGCCGACCGATCGCGGGACGGCAAGACCGAGCCGTGGCTCGCCGTCCGGGTCGTCGTCGCGAGGAAACCAGTGCAGGACGAGGTACCTGCTCGACGCCGAGCGACCGCGCCGGTAGACGGTGTCGAAGTCCTTCGACCGGGAGAGCCGGTTGCGGCGTTGCACTGCGGCGTCTCAGGCGGAGAGCCGCTTGCGCCCACGCGCGCGCCGCCGCTTGAGGATCGCGCGGCCGCCGCGGGAGGACATCCGCGCTCGGAACCCGTGACGTCGCTTGCGGCGACGAACGTTCGGTTGATAGGTGCGTTTCACGTCGTCTTGAAGTCGGTCTGCGTGCGGGGAGCGGCGAGTATAGACGGACCTGCTCGCGACCGATGTTTTCCACAGTCCGGTGTCGAAGAGCGTCGCTCCGAAACTGCTGCTCCTGCGGATTCGATCGTTGTCCGGACGTACAACGCATCCTCCGTCTTCCACACCTGTGGACAGTTATGTGGATGACAGAAAGTCCCTGCAAAACGGCCATATTTTCATCCACAGATACGCGGAGCCAGGCTCGTTGAGCGAGCTCTGTGATGGTGCTATGCTCGCCCCTTCCCGACGACTCCGACGAAGCGCGAGGACGGGTGGAGCACCCCGCCGAGACACGAGCCGACGATCTCTGGAACGCCATCGCAGGACGCTGCGGGACACCCTCACCGACACCGCGTACGACACGTGGTTCGGGCAGGTACGCCCCCAGTCCGTGAGCGGTGACCGGCTCGTCGTCGAGGTCCCGAACGACTTCACGCGCGACTGGATCGAGGGTCACTTCCTCGATCTCGTGAACGCGAGCCGCGGCGGAGACGAACGTCGACGGGCGCCACTGTCACGCTTCGCCGTCGGCGAGCGTTCCTTGCCGCGTTCGCCGGCGTCCCAGCCCACTGAGCCGGTGACCCAGCCCGCCGGCACCGATACCGCTGCCCGAAGGCAGAGCCCTCGTACCGCGAGTCGACAGATGTCGAGCTCAACCCGAAGTACACGTTCGACCTCTTCGTCATCGGGTCGTCGAATCGCTTCGCGCACGCGGCCGCGCTCGCCGTCGCCGAGGCGCCGGCGCAGGCGTACAACCCGCTCTTCATCTACGGCGGCACCGGTCTCGGCAAGACGCACCTCCTGCAGGCGATCGGCCACTACGTCCGCCAGCACTCGCGGCGCCTCACGACGCGCTACGTCACGAGCGAGACGTTCATGAACGAGTTCATCGACGCCGTCCGTGAGCGCGGGACCCGGATCGAGGGGTTCAAGCGCCGCTACCGCAACTACGACGTCCTGCTCGTCGACGACATCCAGTTCATCGAGGGCAAAGAGCGGATCCAGGAGGAGTTCTTCCACACGTTCAACTCCCTCTACGAAGGCGGCGCGCAGATCATCATCTCGTCGGACCGTCCGCCGCGCGAGATCGCGACGCTCGAGGAACGACTCCGGTCGCGCTTCGAGTGGGGCCTCCTCACGGACATCCAGGCGCCCGACCTCGAGACGCGTATCGCGATCCTGCGCAAGCGTGTCGAGACGGAGGGGATCGCAATCACCGATCCCGAGGTGCTCACGTTCATCGCCAGCCGTGTGTCGGCGAACATCCGCGAGCTCGAGGGTGCACTCACCCGGGTCGTCGCGTTCTCGTCACTCACGGACCGGCCGCTGACCGTCGAGCTCGCCGAGGACGTGCTCGAAGGACGTGTACCCGCAGGGCGAGGCCGCTCCCGAGGTCACGATCGCGCGGATCCAGGAGGCCGTCTCGCAGCGGTTCGGCGTGACGCACGACGAGCTCGTCAGCCCACGTCGGTCCCAGGCGGTCGCGTATCCGCGTCAGGTCGCCATGTACCTCTCTCGCGAGCTCACGGACGCCTCGCTTCCGATGATCGGGAAGGAGTTCGGCGGTCGCGATCACACGACCGTCATCCACGCGAAGGACAAGATCACGAAGCTCATCCGCGAGGACCGCTCTGTGTACAACCTTGTGCAAGAACTGACCGCGCGCATCAAGCAGGCACGCTGATGTTGGGGGTCCATCGCGACACACCGCCGAGCGCCTGTGGATGACGCCCGCTCGACCGTCCACACACGTGTCCACACGTGTTTTCCCCGCTCCGCAAGCCAATTCCCCGTCCTCCCCATAACTCACACTCCTATTACTACTACGAGCTTTTCTCTTCAGTCATGAATACAGACATGGCGACGCACGGCGCTTCGCATCACCTGCTCAGAAGACCGACCTCGCTTCGGCACTCGCCGTCGTGTCACGCGCGGTCTCGACGCGCGGGGCCGTGCAGGTACTCGGAGGGATCCTGCTCCAGGCCGATGAGGGACGACTGCTGCTCTCGCCGCGACCGACATGGAGATCTCGATCCGTGCGTCGCTATCCGGCGAGCATCGAGGGTGACGCGAGCGTCGTCGTTCCGGGACGGCTCCTCACCGATCTCGTCCGGCTGCTTGCCCGACGAGTCGGTGACGCTCGCGTACGACGAGGGCGAAGGCGTCCTCACCGTGACGTCCGGGCAGCCACTGCGTCGCGCCTCAACGTCTACAGCGCCGAGGACTTCCCACGACTTCCTCCGCTCGACGTCCCACTCGCAGAAGATCGAAGCGGCGGCGCTTCTCGCGACGATCGACAAGGTCGGACGAGCGGCGTCTCGCGACGAGTCGCGTCCCGTCCTGACGGGTGTCCTCGTTCGCTTCGAAGGGGACAAGCTCGTCATGGCTGCGACGGACTCGTATCGACTCGCGGTCAAGGAGACCGAGCTCTCGACGCACGGACCGGACCTCGACGCGATCATCCCGGCCCGCGCGTTGCAGGAGCTCGCCCGCCTCGCCAGCTCGGCGCGAGGACGTCGAGCTTGGCGTGCACGAGAACCACGTCATCTTCTCGGCCGAGCGACGTCTGGCTGACGAGCCGACGGATCGACGGTCAGTTCCCGAACTACAAGCAGCTGCTTCCGGAGTCGTTCGAGATCGAGATCGCGACGCCGCGAGTGGCCCTCCTCGAGGTCGTCCGTCGCGTCGGGCTCATGGCACAGCGAAACGCTCCGCTGCCGCCTTCGCTTCGCCGACGGCGAGCTGACCGTGTCGGCGCAGACGCAGGACGTCGGCGAGGCGACCGAGTCGCTGCCGATCGACTACGCGGGCGAGGAGCTCGAGATCGGCTTCAACCCGGACTTCCTCCGGGACGGTCTCGAGGCCGTCGCGGCCGACGACGGTGCAGCTCAAGCTCATCAACCGCCTGCGGCCCGGCCTGCATCGCTGCTCCCGACGAGAGCTTCTGGTACCTGATCATGCCCATCCGACTCGCGGGCTGATCGTCCGCGACGTCACGCTCCGCGACTTCCGCTCGTACGCCGGCCTCGAGCTCGACGCTCGTCGCCCGGGGTCGTGCTGCTTGCACGGCCCGAACGGCGCCGGGAAGACGAACCTGCTCGAGGCCCTCCACGTGGGGACACAGGGCTTCTCGCCTCGTGCTCGCCGCGACGGCAGATGATCCGCTTCGACGCCGACGGCCGCGCGCGATCGCGCTCGAGGGCGAACGTGGCGCGAACGCGTTCGAGACGGACACGTACTCCTGACGCGCGGCGAGCACGCGGACGGTGAGGCTCAACGGCGAGCGACCTCGATGCTCGTCCGAGCGCCTTCGTCACGAGCTGACGACGCTCGTGTTCACACCCGACCGGCTGGCGGTCGTCAAGGGCGCGCCGGCGACTCGCCGCGCCTATCTCGACCGCGCTCGTCGGACGGCTTCGTCCCTGCGCGAGTGAAGCTCGCCGAACGAGTACGCGAGCGCCGTCGGCCAGCGCAACGCCGCGCTTCGCCGCGTCTGCGCGCTGGCCAGTCCACGCGCGACGCTCTTGTCCCGTGGACGGAGAGAGTCGCCGCAGCTCGGGCGTGAGCTCGTGCTCGCGAGGAGCGAAGCGGTAGAGCTGCTTGTCGCCGACGTTCGCCGAGGTGGCGGGCGGGCTCGGGCTCGGCGAGGCCGCGCTCGCGTACGAGGGCTCCGAGCCGACTGTGGCCGACCTCGAGAGCAGGCTCGACGCCGACATCGAGCGTGGTCGTGACCGGTGCCGGGCCGCACCTCCACGACCTACGGATCGAAGCCGGTGGGACGGGACCTTCGCGTCTTCGGCTCGCAGGGCGAGCAGCGCGTCGCGGTGCTGTCGCTCGTGCTGGCCGAGGCGGAGGTGCTCCGCTCGAGCGACGGCGTCCGCCGCTCGTCCTCCTCGACGACGTGCTCTCGGAGCTCGATGGAAACCGCAGGCGCGCGCTCGCGGACGTGATCGCACGCAGCGCTCAGACGGTCGTCACGGCGACCGCCGAAGCTGCGCTGCCGGTCGCTCCGGCGACACAGTCGCTGTCGCCGTCACCCCCGGTCGAGTCGCGTGATGGACCGCATCGGCGACCAGATCGAGCGCGAGCTCGCCCGGAGCGGAAGCCGGGACGCGATCCCGCTCGCCGACGGTCACGGCAGCATGGCCGGAGGTCGTCGGGGACGCCGTCTCGCGGAACGCATGGCCGCTTCGTCTCGCCCGCGACGGAACGCTCCACGTCGCGACCGCATCGGCGACGTGGGCGCACGAGCTCGACCTGCTCCAGGAGACCATCCTCGACGCGACTGCGCACGACGGCTGGGCGCATGCCGCGCCGGCGCGCACTGCGCTTCGCGGTAGGCCCGATCCCCGAGCCGGCGACCGGCCGAGCCGCCGGCCTCCGGCGCCTTGCCCGCGACCGTCGAGGTTCCGCTCCGGAGATCGCGGCCGAGGCGGCTGCCGCCGCTGCCGAGATCGACGATGAGGAGCTCCGCGAGCTCGTCGCGCGGGCGGCTCGCGCGAGCCTGCTGAGGGCCCGGTCCGGCCGCCATTTCTGGTAGACTTACCCGGCCCCGCAATATGGCGATTTGCAGGGCTTTTTTAATGGCCGAAGCAGCCTACACCGCAAAAGACATCACTGTCCTCGAGGGCCTCGACCCGGTCCGTCTACGACCCGGGATGTACATCGGGTCGACGGGCTCACGCGGTCTGCATCACCTCGTCTACGAGGTGGTCGACAACGCCGTCGACGAGGCGCTCGCAGGCCGGAACGACCTCGTCGACGTGACCATTCATCCGGACAACTCCGTGACCGTCCGCGACGCGGGCGCCGGCATTCCGGTCGACGTCATTCCCGAGCAGGGACTCCCGGCGCTGACCGTCGTCCTGACGAAGCTCCACGCCGGAGGCAAGTTCGGCGGCGAGGGCTACAAGGTCTCCGGCGGCCTGCACGGTGTCGGCGTCTCGGTCGTGAACGCGCTCTCCGAGTGGCTCGTCGCAGAGGTCCGGCGTGACGGCAAGGTCTACCGGCAGGAGTTCGCGCGGGGCGAGCCCAACGGGGACATGGAGACGATCGGCGTCGCCAAGAAGGACGAGTCCGGCACGGTCATCTCCTTCCTTCCCGACCCGGACGTCTTCGACGAGACCGAGTTCTCCGCCGCGACGCTGTCCCAGCGTCTGCGCGAGACCGCGTTCCTCACGCGCAGTCTGAGGATCGTCCTTCGCGACGAGCGGGCCGGCGGGAAGACCGAGGAGTTCTACTACGAGGGCGGCATCCGCGACTTCGTGACGCACGTCAACGAGTCGAAGGACCCGGTCCACAAGCACGTCATCTACTTCGACGGCGAGACCGAGGACGGGCAGGTCGAGATCGCCATGCAGTGGAACAGCTCCTACGTCGAGTCGGTCTTCTCGTTCGCGAACAACATCAACACGACCGAGGGCGGCGCGCACCTGTCCGGCTTCCGCGCTGCGCTCACCGGCACGCTCAACCGCTACGCGCGCGAGAAGGGCCTCCTGAAGGAGAAGGAGGAGAACCTCGAGGGCGAGGACGTCCGCGAGGGCCTGGCCGCGGTGATCTCGGTGAAGCTTCGCAACCCGCAGTTCGAGGGCCAGACGAAGACGAAGCTCGGGAACCCGCCGATCGAGGGTCTCGTCAAGACGACCGTCAACCAGCAGGCTCGCACAGTTCCTCGAGGAGAACCCGACCGAGGCGAGGCAGATCATCACGAAGGCCGTCTCGGCTGCACGTGCCCGCCAGGCCGCACGCAAGGCACGCGAGCTCACGCGTCGCAAGAGCGCTCTCGACTCGAACTCGCTGCCGGGACGGCTCGCCGATTGCCAGATCTCGGACCCGGAGTCCGCCGAGCTCTTCCTCGTCGAGGGCGTGTCGGCCGGTGGCTCGGCTGTCGACGCGCGCGACCGCAGCTACCAGGCGATCCTGCCGCTACGCGGCAAGGTGATCAACGCCGAGAAGAACCGGATCAACAAGGTCCTCTCGAACGAGGAGATCCAGGCGATCATCACCGCGATCGGCACGGGCATCGCGGACGAGTTCGACATCGAGAAGCTCCGCTACCACCGGATCATCGTCATGACCGATGCCGACGTGGACGGCGCGCACATCCGGACGCTGATCCTCACGTTCCTCTACCGCCAGATGCAGGAGCTCGTCGAGGGCGGCTACGTCTACATGGCCGTCCCGCCGCTCTACCGCGTGAAGATCGGCTCGCAGCTGCGCTACATCGAGAAGGAGTCGCAGTTCGAGGAGCTCCTCGCGCGCGAGCGGATCAAGGACATGGACGTGACGGACCGTCGCGGCGAGACGCAGAAGCTCACCGAGGCGCGGTACGGCCGCCTCGTGAAGGTGCTGAACGAGTTCGACGGCTGGATCTCGCGTCTCCGCGAGGACTTCGGTACCGGGCCGGCCAACTTCGTCGTCGACCACCGGCTCGTCGAGGGCGACGCCGACGACGTCGAGGACGCGCTCGCCACGCGCGACGCGAACGGCTACGAGCTCGCGATCCTCGAAGTCGTCCGACGACGGCATCGAGGTGCGGGTCGTCGAGCGCGAGACCGGGCGCCGCCTCGAGCGTCGTCGTGCCGAGCTCGCTCTTCTCGTCCCCGATCTACGCGAACGTCCGCAAGACGTACGCGCGACTCGTCGAGGTCGTCGGCCACCCGCCGTTCGACATCGCGTTCGGCAAGAAGACCCGGCACGCCGACACGTTCGGGCAGCTGCGCGAGGCAGCGCTCGAGCTCGCGAAGGAGGGCCTGCAGGTGAGCCGCTTCAAGGGCCTCGGCGAGATGGACGCCGAGGAGCTCGCCGACACGACGATGGACCCAGCCCACCGCACGCTGATCCGCGTCGAGGTCGAGGACGCTGCGGCCGCGGACAGGGTCTTCTCGATGCTCATGGGCGACCAGGTCGAGCCGCGCCGCGCATTCATCGAGGCAGAACGCGCGCGACGTGAGGTTCCTGGATGTCTGACGTCGTCGAGCCGCTCGGCGCGGGCCGCATCGAGGGCCGCGAGCTCGAGCAGGAGATGCGCTCGAGCTTCATCGACTACGCGATGAGCGTCATCGTCGCGCGCGCGCTGCCCGATGCGCGCGACGGGCTCAAGCCGGTGCATCGCCGCGTGCTGTACGCGATGCACGAGGCGGGTCTCCAGCCGAACCGCCCGCGGCTCAAGTCGCGCCCGCGTCGTCGGCGACGTCATGGGCTACTACCACCCGCACGGCGACCAGTCGATCTACGACACCCTCGTTCGCATGGCGCAGCCGTTCTCGCTGCGCTACCCGCTCGTCGACGGCCAGGGCAACTTCGGGAACATCGACGACTACCCGGCCGCCGCGATGCGGTACACCGAGTGCCGGCTCACGCGTCTCGCGACCGAGATGCTGCGGGACATCGACATGGACACGGTCGACTTCGTCCCGAACTACGACGAGTCGCGCCGCGAGCCGTCCGTGCTCCCGTCGCGCTTCCCGAACCTCCTCGTCAACGGCTCCGCCGGGATCGCCGTCGGCATGGCGACGAACATGCCGCCGCACCGGCTCGGCGAGGTCGTCGACGCGGTCGTCCAGCTGATCGACAAGCCGGAGGCGAACGCCGACGACCTCATGAAGCACGTCAAGGGCCCGGACTTCCCGACCGGCGCGATCATCGTCGGACGCATCGGGCGTGCGCGACGCGTACCGCAACGGGCGCGTGGCAGCATCATCATGCGAGCGCGCGCGCACGTCGAGGAGCTCCGCGGCGGCAAGAACGCGATCATCGTCACCGAGCTGCCGTACGGCGTGAAGAAGGGCGGCGACTCCGGCGTCATCAAGAAGATCGCCGACCTCGTGAACGACAAGGTCCTGAGCGAGATCTCGGACGTGAAGGACCACTCGGACCGCTCGGGCATGCGGATCCAGATCGACCTCAAGCGCGACGCGATCCCGCAGGTCGTCCTCAACAAGCTCTTCAAGCACACGGCGCTGCAGACGACCTTCGGCTACAACGCCGTCGCACTCGTCGACGGCGTCCCGCGCACGCTGTCGCTGCTCGAGCTCGTCCGGCACTACCTCGACTACCAGCGCGAGATCGTCACGCGGCGGTCGAAGTACGAGCTGCGCAAGGCCGCTCGAGCGCGCGCACGTGCTCGAGGGCTACCTCATCGCGCTCGACAACCTCGACGAGGTCATCGCGCTCATCCGCAACGCCGAGGACACGGACGCCGCGCGCGAGCAGCTCATGGCCCGCTTCGAGCTCTCCGAGATCCAGGCGCAGGCGATTCTCGACCTCCGGCTCCGCCAGCTCACCGGGCTCGAGCGGAAGCGCATCGAGGACGAGCATGCCGACCTTCAGGAGCGGATCGCGGAGCTCCGTGCGCTCCTCGGCGACCCGTCGCTCGTCGACGCCGCCGTGCGCGAGGAGATCCTCGAGCTGAAGGAGATCTACGGCAAGACGGACGAGCGCCGGACGGAGATCGTCGCCGGCGAGACCGAGCTCGAGCTCGAGGACATGATCGCGGAGGAGGACATGGTGATCGCGATCACCAAGTCCGGCTACATCAAGCGCCTACCCGTGACCTCGTACCGGGAGCAGCGGCGCGGCGGGATCGGCGTGATGGGGATGGACCTGAAGGACGAGGACTACATCGAGCACCTCTTCGTCGCTTCCACGCACGACTACATCCTCTTCTTCACGACCGTCGGCAAGGTCTACCGGCTGAAGGTCCACGAGCTGCCGCTCGGCTCGCGGCAGTCGAAGGGTCGCGCGATCGTGAACCTGCTGCCGTTCCGGCAGGACGAGTACGTGCAGGCCGTCATCGCGACGCGCAACTTCGAGGAGTCGAAGTACCTCGTCTTCGCGACCAGGAAGGGCATCGTCAAGAAGACGGAGTTCGCGCTCGTACAACACGCCGCTGAAGGCCGACGGGATCATCGCGATCAAGCTGCGCGAGGACGACGAGCTCATCGGAGTCAGCCTCGCCGAGCGACGCCGACGACGTGCTGATGGTCTCGCGGCTCGGGCAAGCCGTCCGCTTCCACGGCAAGCAGGTGCGCGCGATGGGCCGTGACACCTCGGGTGTCGCCGGGATGAAGCTCCGGGGAGACGACGAGGTCATCGAGGTCGACATCGCCGTCGACGACGCGGACCTCCTCGTCGTGACCGAGAACGGCTACGGCAAGCGCACGCGGGTCGGCGACTACCCCGTGAAGGGACGCGGCACGATGGGCGTGAAGACCGCGCAGCTCGTGGAGGGCAAGGGTCGCCTGGCCGGCGCACGCATCGTTCGCGACGGGTACCAGGTCATGCTCATCTCCGACGGCGGCACCGTGATCCGCATCCCGGTCGACGGTATCCGCAGAGCGGGACGGGCGACGCAGGGCGTCATCGTCATGCGCCTGCGTGAAGGCGAGCAGGTCGCGACGCTGGCTCCGGTGGTGGGCTCGGACGAAGACGCCGAGTCGGACCCCGACCGTCGAGGCCGCAGCCGACCTCGGCCGAGCCTCAGGACTGATCGCGTCCCTGCCCGCCGCGTTCGATAGCGCGGTGAGCAGGTCGATGGGGATCGGGAAGACGATCGTCGAGTTGTTCGCCGCTCCGATCTCGAGCAGCGTCTGCAGGTAGCGCAGCTGCACCGTGATCGGCTCCTGCGCCATGACTCGCGGCGGCGTCCTTGAGCCGTTCGGACGCCTGGAACTCGCCTTCGGCGGAGATGACCTTCGCGCGTCGCTCGCGCTCGGCCTCTGCCTGCCGTGCCATCGCGCGCTGCATGCCTGCGGGGATCTCGACGTCCTTGACCTCGACGACCGAGACCTTGATGCCCCACGGGGACGTGGCCTCGTCGATGATGCTCTGGAGGATCGAGTTGATCTTGTCGCGCTCGGACAGGAGCTCGTCGAGTACGTGCTGGCCGAGCACCGAGCGCAGCGTCGTCTGGGCGATCTGCGAGGTCGCGACCATGTAGTTCTCGACCTGCGTGATCGCCGCGTTCGGCTCGACGATCCGGAAGTAGGCGACCGCGTTGACGCGTACGGGCACGTTGTCCTTCGTGATGACCTCCTGCGGCGGGACGTTGAGCGTCACCGTGCGCAGGTCGACCCTGACCATCTGGTCGACGAAGGGGATGATCACGAAGAGACCCGGGCCCTTCGGGGTGCTCGAGCAGACGCCCGAACCGGAAGATGACGCCTCGCTCGTACTCGCGTGTGATCTTGACCGCGAGGAAGAGGAGGAGCAGGAGGATGACGACGATTGCTGCGAAGGCGATGAGGGCGATGCTCATGCGGTGTGCTCCTCTTCGGTCGGGGTACGGGTGGATCCTACGACCAGCCGGAGGCCCTCCTCGACGCACTCGATGCGCACGCGCTCGCCGGGAATCAGCGGCGAGCCGTCAGCCGTGTGCGCTCGCCAGAGCTCGCCGTTGACGAACACCATCCCGTTTCGGCGTACGACGCCTTCGTCGCCGAGGAGGTGCGAGGTGCCGACTGCAGGCGGCAGTCGTCGAACCCGGACGATCTTCACGACCGCGAATCCGAGGAGCACGACGAGCGTGCCTGCGATCGCGAGCGCGACGGGCAGCGACACCTGATACGCGTCCCCGGCGGGGTCGAAGAGCATGAGCGCACCGAGGACGAACATGATCGCCCCGGCCAGCGTGAGGGCGCCGTGCGAGGGTACGAACGCCTCGGCGACGAAGAAGCCAGCCGCGAGGAGCATCAGGAGCAGCCCTGCGAGCGAGACGGGGAGTACCTGGAGTCCGTAGAGGCCGAGGATGAGCGAGATCGCCCCGACTGTGCCGGGGAAGATGAGTCCGGGATTCCAGAGCTCGACGACGATGCCGATGAGTCCGACCGAGAGCATGAGCGCGATCAGGTTCGGGTCGACGAGGAAGTCGCGCGCGCGTTGCCAGAAGGTCATCTCGACGTCGTCGATCTCCCCTCCTGCGGTGTTCAGGACGAGTCCCTTCGGGACCGTCTTCATGCCGTCGATGCGGTCCAGAAGTACGGGAAGCGTCGGCGCGATCACCTCGACGAGCCCGATGCGCTTCGCCTCGCGTGCCCCGTAGTTCGACGCCTCGGTCACCATCTTCTCGGCGGCCGGCGCGTTGCGGTCGTGCTCGCGGGCGAGCTCACCGACGTATGCGGTCGCATCGTTCACGATCTTGCGCCGCAAGTCCTTGGAGATGTCCTCGCCGTTCAAGGAGATCGGCGTCGACGATCCGATGTTCGTCTGCGGCGCCATGGCCGCGACGTCGCTGGCCATCGTGATCACCGCTCCGGCCGAGTCCGCCGACGATCCCGGCGGAGCGACGTAGACGACGACCGGCACCTTGGCCGCGAGGAAGCGCTTCACGATGCCGCGCATCGACGAGCCGAGTCCACCGGGCGTATCGAGCACGAGGACGACGGCGTCGTACTCGTCGTTCTCCGCCCGGTCCGACGAGTTGTCGACGAACTCCTGCGTGACCGGGTTGATGTCGTTGTCGAGGTGTGCCGCGAGAACGCGCGGCAGCGTCGTTCTGTGCGAGCACGCCCGGCGCGGCCACGAGCGCTCCGAGTGCGAGCGAAAGGGTGAGAAATCCCCGCAAAAGCGGCCTGGCACCGGTGTAAGGATTCTATCAGCGGAGGTTCGGCGCTCTTGCTCGCGAACGGAGCAGGGGTCACCCTGGAGTTCCGTGCGCCGATCCCTCGCCCTCGTCCCTGCACTTGTCGCCGCCGCGGTCGTGGCTCCGAATGCGCTGGCTTCGCCGTCGGACCATGCGACCTCTGTCGAGCTGCGCAAGGCGGGGGCGTCACGCTTCGTCATGCCTCGGCCGTCGCCCCGCTTCACGTTGGCAGGCGTCTCGTGGCGTGGTACCGGGACGGTGGAGCTTCGTACGCGGACGACCGGCGGTCGTTGGAGCTCCTGGCGCTCGGCAGCACCCGAGGACGAGGAGGGCCCGGACTCGGGATCCGCCGAGCGGAGGAGGCCCGGATGGAGTCTCGGCAACCCGTGGTGGGTCGGTGCCTCGGATCGCCTCGAGGCACGCACTCGGGGGAACGTCACGCGCGTCCGTGCAGAGCTCGTGTGGAGCCCCGAGCTCCGCATCCCGCTCCGGGCGCCGGCTGCAAGCGGCCAGCCCGCAATCGTTCCGCGGCTGTCCTGGGGTGCGAACGAGTCGATCAGGCGCGGGCCGCCGAGCTACGCGAGCTCGACCCGGTTCGTGATCGTGCACCACACGGCTGGGCGCAACGACTACTCCCGTACGGAAGCGGCCGCGATCGTCAGGGGAATCCAGCTCTTTCATGTCCAGGGAAACGGCTGGAACGACATCGGCTACAACTTCCTCGTCGACCGCTTCGGGACGATCTACGAAGGACGCTTCGGGGGTGTCGACCGGAACGTCGTCGGCGCGCACGCCCTGGGCTTCAACACCGGCTCGGTCGGGATCGCCCTGCTTGGCACGTACGGGGAGGCGAAGCCGTCCGCAGCGGCCCTCGATGCGATCGCGCGAATCGTCGCCTGGCGGCTCGACCTCGCGCACGTCGACCCGACCTCGTTCCTAACCTACATCTCCGGTGGGAGCGAGCGGTATGCGACCGGCTTGCCCGTCTTGCTGAGCGGCGTCTCGGGACACCGGGACACCGGATTCACCGAGTGTCCGGGCGATGCGTTGTACGCCCGCCTGAACGCGATCGCAGCGAGCGGCGCGGGAGATCGGTGGTCTCAAGATCTTCGAGCCCAGCGTGACGGTGACGGGATCTGCCGTCCGGGTGCGAGCTCGCCTCTCGCGGGCGCAGCCGTGGACCGTGACGATGACGTCGCCGAACGGCGTCGAGGCAGGTCGTGGTGGGGGAACCGGGGCGACCGTCGACTGGACCTGGGACTCCAGCGGGACACCAGCGGGCTCGTACTCGTGGACGATCTCGGCCGGTGCCGCACGCCCTGCGACGGGCATCCTCTCTGCGGGAGGAGCGGCGCCTCCGCTCGCGATCGACGAGGTCGTCGCCGAGCCGGAGGCGATCAGCCCGAACGGGGACGGTCAGGCGGACACAACCACGCTGTCGTACCGGATCTCGGTCGCCGCGAATGTGACCGTCGAGATCACCGACACGATCGGAGGCCCGGTGAGCACCGTCATCGACCATGTGCCGACCAGAGCCGGAAGGCACACGGTGCTCGTCGACGGCGCGCCGCTTGCAGACGGGGACTACTACGTCGTTGTCACAGCTCGCACGAGCTCGGGAGTTGCGACACAGCAGGTGGTCCCGCTGAGCGTGAACCGCACGCTCGGCCTGGTCTCGGTGACGCCGGCTGTCTTCTCTCCGAACGACGACGGCCGGCAGGACCAGCTCACCGTCTCGTTCTCCCTCGCTGCGCCGGCCGACGTCCGTATTCGGATCGAGCGCGAGGGCCGGTGGGTAGCGACTCCGGTGATCGGCAGCTTCCCGGTGGGGACCCAGAGCTACGTGTGGAACGGCAGCCGCTCGACGGGGCAGCTACGCGACGCCGAGTACCGTGCGGTCGTCGAGGCTACGAGCACGGTGGGCGTGATCTCGTACGGCGTCCCGTTCGTCTCGGACACGGTGGCGCCCCGAGTACGAGTCCTTCCCGGACACGGGCTGGTGGTCGAGGTGAGCGAGCCTGCCGCGCTCGCACTCGTCGTCGACGGCCAATCGGTGCGCCGCAAGGTGAGGAAGGCAGGCATCGTTCGCATTCCGTGGAGGGGTCCGGCGGCTCGCGTGCGCGTCGTCGCCCAGGACGCCGCCGGGAACGTCAGCGGGCCGGTTGTTCGCATTCGGCCCGGGGGATAACGCGGGATCCGGCCAGTAGACTCGGCTCGTGCAGCCGCCCGACGTCCCGTTCGGGAAGGATCTGATCGAGTCGATCCTCCCCCACCGCGACCCATTCCTCCTCGTCGACGAGGTCACCGAGCTCGAGCCCGGGCACCGTGTTGTCGCCCGACGGGCGGTGAATGCGGACGACTGGTGGTTTGCAGGGCATTTTCCGGAGCGCCCGGTGATGCCGGGTGTCCTCATCGTCGAGGCGATGGCGCAGACGGGTGCGATCGCAGTGCTCGTCGAGGAGGAGAACCGCGGCAAGATCGCGTTCTTCGCAGGCATCGACGACTGCCGCTTCAAGCGAGTGGTCGAGCCGGGTGACGTCCTCACCTTGACGTGTGAGATCGACACCGTTCGTGGCCCGATCGGGCGAGGGAAGGCGACAGCGCATGTCGGAGACGAGCTCGCGGCGCGGGGAACTCTGACGTTCGCAGTGGAGCGCTAGCGCATGCTCGGGACCGCACAGGGTGTACGCATCGGGATCACCGGACTCGGGGTCAATGTCCCTGCGAAGGTGATGACCAACGCCGAGCTGGCGGAGATCGTCGAGACGTCGGACGAGTGGATTCGCGAGCGCACGGGCATCCGCGAGCGCCGGATCGCGTCCGAAGACGAGGCGTTGACCGACATCGCGCTGCCCGCTGCGCGTGCTGCGCTCGAGGATGCGGATGTATCAGCGGAGTCCATCGACCTCCTCGTGTGCGCGACCGTGACGCCGGACATGATGTTCCCGACCTCGTCCGCACTTCTTGCAGACGCTCTGGGAGCGCGTCATGCGGCGGCTTACGACCTTCTCGCGGGGTGCACGGGCTTCGTCTACGCCATCGCGCAGGCGTACGGGATGCTCGCATCCGGGCTCTCGCGACGTGCGCTCGTCGTCGGCGGTGACGTGCTGTCGAAGATCCTCGATTGGGAAGATCGCTCCACGCTCGTCCTCTTCGGGGACGGCGCCGGCGCGGTCGTCATGGAGCCCGTCGACCACGGCGGGTTCATCGGTTTCGAGCTCGGCGCGGACGGCAGCGGCGGCGAGTACCTGTGGTACCCGGGGTCGGGTTCGCGGCACTTCGAGGATCCGACCTCGTTCGTGAAGATGAACGGCCGGGAGGTCTTCAAGTTCGCGACGAGGGTGATGGTCTCGTCGGCAAACGAGATCTTGGCCGAGTGCGGGAAGACGGTCGCTGACGTCGACGTCTACGTCCCGCACCAGGCGAACAAGCGGATCATCGACTACGCGGCGGCTAAGCTCGGGATCCCCTCGGAGAAGATCATCGTGAACGTCGATCGCTACGGAAACACGTCGTCCGGCTCCATTCCACTGGCCCTGGCCGATGCCAGGGCAGATGGACGGCTGCGCGACGGGGCGCTGGTGTTATTGACGGGAATGGGCGCGGGCCTGACGTGGGGCTCCGCGCTCGTCGAGTGGACGAACGGGAGGCCGACATGACCAAGGTGGCGTTCTGCTTCCCCGGACAGGGGTCGCTCGAGGAGGGAATGGGCCGCGAGATCGCTGAAGCCTTCCCTGCAGCACGCGAGGTGTACCGGTTGGGCTCGGAGGCGACCGGGCTCGACCTCGAGGAGCTCTGTTTCTCCACACCGCTCGAGAAGCTCGTCGAGACGGAGGTGCAGCAGCCCGCGCTCGTCGCGACGAGTCTGGCGATCCTCGCGGCCATGCGAGACTGCGGTCTCGAGCCCGATGTCGTGGTGGGGCACTCCGTGGGTGAGTTCGCCGCTCTTGCGGCTGCGGGCTCGCTCGGGACGAGCGAGGCGATCGGTCTCGTGCGCGAGCGTGGCCTTGCGATGGCCGAAGCCGCACGCCAGCGACCGGGCGCCATGGCGGCGATTCTCGGTCTCGCCGACGAGGAAGTGGAGAAGCTCTGCCGGAGGATCGTCGGCGTCTGGCCGGCGAACTACAACTGCCCGGGTCAGATCGTCGTCTCGGGTGAACACGATGCGGTCGAGGAGTGCTGCGCCGAGGCCGCGAGCCTCGGCGCTCGACGAGCTGTGATGCTCAAGGTGTCCGGCGCGTTCCACAGCCCGCTCGTCGCGAGGGCGGCTGATCGGCTGCGACCTGCGCTCGATCGTGTCCGCTTTGCAGAGCCCCACGCGCCGTTCATGTCGACGGTGACGGCGAAGATCGAGCCGGCTCAGAGGATCGCTTCGCTCCTCGTCGATCAGCTCACGGGGCCGGTTCGCTTCACACAAGCGGCGACGGAACTCGTCCGTAGCGGCGCGACGACATTCGTGGAAGTCGGGCCGGGGAACGTCCTCTCGGGGCTCGTGAAGCGGATCGACCGCGGTGTGAAGACGATGTCCGTCAACTCGCTTGAGAGTCTGGAGCACGCGCAGGAAGCGCTTGCGCGGTGACGGCGACGTTCTGCTCGCTCGAGGGCCGCACGGCTCTCGTCACCGGCGCCTCGAAAGGGATCGGACGTGCGATTGCGACCGAGCTCGCATCCGCCGGTGCGAACCTGGTGCTCTCGTACCGGACAGGAGCCGACGAGGCCGGGTTGCTCGCCTCGGAGATCGGCGCACGGGCCGTGCAGGCTGACGTCTCGGACGCGACGTCCGCGCAGGCGCTCGTCGAGGAGGCGGGGGACATCGACATCCTCGTCAACAACGCCGGCGTTACGCGTGACGGGCTTCTGGTGCGCATGTCGGACGACGACTGGAACACCGTGATCGATACGAACCTCGCATCGTGCTTCTACACCTGCCGGGCGGCGGCACGCGGGATGATGAAGAAGCGGTCGGGCTCCGTCGTGAACATCTCGTCGATCGTCGGAGTTCACGGCAACTGGGGGCAGACGAACTACGCGGCCTCGAAGGCGGGGATCATCGGTTTCACGAAATCGCTCGCAAAGGAGCTCGGGAGCCGGAACGTCCGCGCGAACGTGGTCGTCCCGGGCTACGTGAAGACGCAACTCACCGACGTCCTGCCCGAGGACGCGACGAACCTGATGCTCCAGAACACCCCACTCGGCCGTCTCGGAGACCCCGAGGACGTCGCCGGGGCAGTGCGCTTCCTGTGCTCGGACGAAGCTTCGTTCGTCACTGGCGCAGTGCTACTCGTCGACGGCGGATTGGGGATGTAGGTGACGAACGGCTCGAGCA
Organism: uncultured Gaiellaceae bacterium; assembly: GCA_963709715.1. Lineage (GTDB taxonomy): Bacteria > Actinomycetota > Thermoleophilia > Gaiellales > Gaiellaceae > GMQP-bins7. Next base: position 380,890 of record CAVPXQ010000002.1, on the reverse strand, counting down.
ACGGTCGTCGTCGTGTCGTCATCACGGGCGTCGGGATGGTCACGCCGCTCGGGAACGATCCCGAATCGTCGTGGGAAAGCCTCGTCGCGGGGGAGGCGGGAGCAGGGCCGATAACGCACTTCGACACCTCGGACTACGACGTCCACTTCGCATGCGAGCTGAAGGACTTCGAGCCCACGACGTGGATCGACCGTAAGCAGGCGCGGCGCATGGACCGCTTCTCGCAACTCGCCCTGTCGGCGGCTCGAATGGCAGAGGCGGACAGCGGCATCTCCATTGCAGCCGCACCGGATCGGGTGGGTGCCGCGGTTGCGACCGGGATCGGCGGTCTGTACGCATTCGAGAACTGCTTCCAGGCCCTTCTCGAGCGCGGTCCGGACCGCACGAGCCCCTTCGCGATCGTCCAGATCATTCCGAACATGGCGGCGGCGTGGGTGTCCATGGAGCTCGGCGCGCAGGGGCCGCTCGCCGCCGAGTGCACGGCCTGCGCAGCCTCGAACATGGCGATCGGGGACGGGCTTGACGCGATCCGACTCGGCCGTGCCGACGTCATGTTCTGTGGCGGTACCGAGGCGCCGATCACGCGCGTCGGCGTCGCCGGCTTCACCGCGATGCGCGCTCTGTCGCGGCGAAACGACGACCCGAAGGCCGCCTCGAGGCCGTTCGACTCGGGTCGCGACGGCTTCGTCATGGGCGAGGCTGCAGCGATGCTCGTCCTCGAGGAGCTCGAGCACGCAAGAGCTCGTGGCGCGAAGATCTATTCCGAGGTGCTCGGCTACGGCGTGTCTTCCGACGCGAGTCACGTGTCGGACCCGGATCCGACGGGAGCGAATCCCGCACGCGCCATGCGGATGGCGTTCTCCGACGCCGGGATCGAGCCTGACGTCGTCGGATACGTCAACGCGCACGGCACGTCGACGCCAGCCGGTGACTCCGCCGAGACGCGTGTCCTGAAGCTCGCTCTCGGTGAGGAGAAGGCGTACGACACACCCGTCTCCTCGACGAAGGGAGCGACCGGCCACTGCCTCGGCGCAGCCGGCGCCGTAGAGGCGATCTTCACATCCTTCGCGCTGCAGCGCGGGATCCTTCCGCCGACGATCAACTACGAGGACCCGGATCCGGCGTGCGACCTCGACTACATCCCGAATGAGGCACGTCGCAGCGATATCGAGGTCGCCGTGAACAACTCGTTCGGCTTCGGTGGGCACAACGCGTGCGTCGTGTTCCGCCGCTGGAACGAGAGCGCGTAGCGAGACGCGAGCTCCTGCACCGGGCTGGAGCAGATCTTGCAGCGCCGGCTCGACCGACTCCGACGGCTCGTCGCGGCTCAGACTCGCCGCTCGAGGAGAACGGTGTCGCGCCAGACGCCGTCGAGCCGAGCGATGCGCTCCCGGCGGCCGACCACGCGAAACCCGAGCCGCTCGTGCAAGGCGATGCTCGCCTCGTTCTCCGGGAAGATGCTCGTCTGGATTGTCCAGATCCCGGCCGCGTCGGTGCTCACGAGGAGGTGCTCCATGAGCGTACGGCCGACGTTGCGGCCGCGCGCATCCTCGGTGACGTAGACGGAGTGCTCGACGACTCCCGCATAGCACGCGCGAGCGGAGACCCGGGAGACGGCTGCCCAGCCGACGATCCTTCCGTCGAGCTCCGCGACGAGCCGGTGATCTTGCTCGTGCGTTACGTCGAACTCGTCGAAGGACGGAGTCCTTGTCTCGAAGGTCGCGTTCCGCGTGGCAATGCCCTCGCCGTAGATCGCCTCGACCGACGGCCAGTCAAGGGCACTCATCGCGCGGATCTCGATCATGCCCTGCACACTAGGCTTGCAGCGTGGAGCGCTGGGCCACATTCGACTGCTACGGCACTCTGGTCGACTGGAACGGCGGTATCGGAGCCGAGCTCGAGAAGCTCTTCGGCGTCGAGCGGGCGGCGGGGCTGCTGTCGCGCTACCACGAGCTCGAGCCTGCGATCCAGACGTCGAGTCCCGGGATCTCGTATCGCGAGGTGCTCACGATCGCGCTCGAGCGGCTGGCCGAGGAGACGGGCTTGATGCTTCCCGAGGGAGAGGCGAGCGCTCTTGCCCGCTCACTTCCGGACTGGCCGGTCTTCGACGATGTGCGTCCGGGGTTGACGGAGGCGCACGATCGGGGCTGGAAGCTCGCGATCCTCTCGAACACCGACCGCGACCTGATCGACGCGTCGATGCGAGCGCTCGCGGTGCCCTTCGAGCTCGCAATCGTCGCCGGCGACATCGACTCCTACAAGCCTGCGCACAAGCACTGGGAGGTCTTCTACGAGACGACCGGCGCAGACCGCCGTGGGCACGTCCATGTCGCGCAGAGCCTCTTCCACGACATCGGGCCGGCGAGTGAGCTCGGAATCCCGTCGATCTGGATCAACCGGCTCGGGGAGCCGACGGACCTGCGACCGAGTGTCACGCTGACGGGTGTGGGCGAGCTTGCCGATGCGCTCGACTCGCTCGTTCCGAGGGGATGAGCTCCGTGTGTTCTCCGACCAAGGACGACGTTGCATCGGACGAGAGCGTCGGGCTGCGCGCCATGCCACGGTTCGACATCGACGAGAAGGAGCTCGAATGAGCACGCTGCGCGCGCGTTGCCCGAACTGCCGGACGTTCACGGCCGTTGCAGTCGACGAGGGGTACGAGTGCCACAGCTGCGGGTCCACGTTCGCGGGAGGGATCGTGCGGGTGCCGGCCGCGTGGGGCATAGGCGGCGAGGGGATGGCGGAGGGGGCGCGGATCGACCTTCCGTATCCGGAAGTGGCCGTCGTGGAACGCGCCACCCTCGACGAGCAGAGTGCGACCGTTGCGGAAGCGCTCGCTGCTCGACCGATCGTGGTCGGAGGCTGTTGTTGCAGCCACGTCGGCGGGGCCATGGGCGTCGCCACTCGCGTCGACCGGCTCGCCGTCGTCTGGATCGACTCGCACGGCGATCTCAACACGCCCGAGACGTCTCCCTCCGGGAACCTCTGGGGCATGCCGTTCAGGATGATCCTCGACCAGGGCATCGTCAGCCCCGAGGACGCTGCGCTCGTGGGAGCGCGCAACCTCGATCCGCCGGAGGTCGAGTTCATGCGTCGCGCGGGAATCGACGATTCGCTCGATCGCGCGCTCCAGGGCGCCGATGCCGTGTACGTCGCGCTCGACCTGGACGTGCTCGATCCGAGCGAAGTCGACGTTCTCATCCCGGAGCCCGACGGCCCGTCGGCCGAGGACGTCGAGGCGTTGCTCGGAGACATCGCGGCAAGGGCGAAGATCGCCGGGATCGGTGTCACGGGATTCCTGGCGACCGAGCGGAACGCCGTGCTCGCTCGGCGGATGCTGGCCGCGGCTGGCTTCTGAAGGGCCGCCACTAGTATCCACCCATGTCTACCGGGCAGGGTCGTGTCGACGTCGAGGTCGAGAGCAAGCGTCCGGACGAGCCGGCGCAGGGAGCGGCCCACCCGAACACGTGTCCGGGGTGCGGCTCGCACTACCGGGACGACGAGCTCGAGCAGACGCTTCGCGTGTGCCCGCAGTGCGGCCACCACTTCCGTGTTCGCGCGCGCGAGCGCATCGAGCAGCTCGTCGATCCGGGGTCGTTCGCGGAGTACGACACCGATCTCCGGTCGGTGGACCCGCTCGCATTCTTCGATCTCCGGCCGTATACGGAGAGACTCGTCGAGGCGGAGATCGAGACGGGGCTCGGCGACGCGATCGTGTGCGGTGCCGGAAGCCTCGAAGAGACCGCCTGCCAGCTTGCCGTCATGGACTTCGCGTTCATGGGCGGGTCGATGGGAAGCGTGGTCGGCGAGAAGTTCGTCCGCGCCTGCGAGCGTGCGACGACCAACGCCACGCCGCTCGTCGCGGTTGCCGCGTCCGGCGGCGCGCGCATGCAGGAGGGCATTCTCGCGTTGATGCAGCTGCCCAAGACGATCTGCGCGATCGACGAGCTCCACGAGTCCGGTGGCGCGATGCTCTCGGTGCTCACACACCCGACAACAGGGGGTGTGCTCGCGAGCTTTGCGACCCTTGGTGACGTCGTGTTGGCCGAGCCCGGAGCGCTCATGTCGTTCGCGGGCCCGCGCGTCGTTGCGCAGACGACGCGGGAGAAGCTTCCGGACGACTTCGGGCTCGCCGAGTCGAACTTCCGCTTCGGGCATCTCGACGCGATCGTCCCGCGGTCGGAGCTGCGACCGACGCTCGGGCGGCTGCTCCGGCTCTTCGCGCGAACCTGATGGCGAACGAGGACGAGCTGCGGCTGCGCGAGCGCCTCAGTAAGCTCGGCGGCATGAAGCTTCTGCGCGGGACGAAGCTCAGCGGCGAGCTCGCTCGCCTGCAGGAGCAGCTCGACCATCTCCAGACCGATCCCAGCGCCGAGGAGATCTGGAACTCCGTCGAGCTCGCGCGTCACCAGGACCGGCCCTACACACTCGACTACGTCGAGCGCATGTTCGAGGACTTCTTCGAGCTGCACGGCGACCGCGGCCGTGCGGACGACCCGGCGCTCGTGACCGGGATCGGCAAGCTCGGCGGGCGCACGGTCGTGCTCCTCGGGCATCAGAAGGGGCGCGATCTCAAGGAGCGGACGAAGCGCAACTTCGGCATGGCCTACCCCGAGGGGTATCGCAAGGCGATGCGCGCGATGGCCCTCGCGGACAGGCACGGATTCCCACTCGTGACGATGGTCGACACACCCGGCGCCTATCCCGGTGTGGCGGCGGAGCAGCACGGTCAGGGTGGCGCGATCGCCCGTTCGCAGGCGGCGATGGTGCGCCTCAAGGTGCCGACGGTGGCATGTGTGATCGGGGAAGGCGGTTCGGGTGGTGCCGTGGCCATCGCGGTCGCGGACCGTGTGCTGATGCAGGAGAACGCCATCTATTCGGTCATCTCGCCGGAGGGCTGTGCGGCCATTCTCTGGCGTGATGCCGGCGAGGCCCGGAAAGCCGCGGCCGCCTTCAAGCCCGACGCGGCGCATTGCCTCGAGCTCGGAGTCATCGACGCGATCGTCGCCGAGCCGGAAGGTGGCGCCCACGCCGATCCGGATTCCGCCGCGGCGCTGCTCGAGCAGGGCATTCTGGCTGCATTCGAGGAGATCGACGCCCTCGATCCAGACGAGCGCCGCCGCAAACGGCGTGCGAAATACCGGGTCATGGGAGTCCTGACCTCCACGTAGGCCGGATCGAGGTTTTCCCCACGTTCCACAGGCTTATCCCCGGCCTTGGAGTGCCGTCTGAGCAGGGAGAAACCATCTCGTGCAGCCGGTTGGTAAAGATCGCGTTGCGCTTCGGGCGACAATCCACAGCGTGAGCCTCGCCGAGTACCGCCGAAAGCGACATCCTGGCAAGACACCGGAGCCCTTCGGGGGCGACGACGGCCGCGGGGTGCTTCCGCGCTTCGTCGTTCAGCGGCATGCGGCTCGACGACTGCACTACGACTTCCGGCTCGAGCGCGACGGCGCGCTCGCAAGCTGGGCGGTCCCGAAAGGCGTTCCACTTCGCAAGGGCGAACGGCACCTCGCCGTCCACGTCGAGGATCACCCGCTCGAGTACGTGGACTTCGAAGGCGTGATCCCGGCAGGCGAGTACGGTGCGGGCACCGTCGAGATCTGGGATCGCGGCACGTACGAGCTTCTCGAGGAGAAGCGCAACGGTGGGCTGACGGTGCGTTTGCACGGGGAGCGGCTCGACGGGGTGTGGACCCTCGTCCCGGCGTCACTCGACGGTGACCCCAAGAACTGGCTCCTCTTGCGCAAGGACGCACACGAGAGCGGAGGCACCCGCTACCAGCCCATGCTTGCGACGTCGTCCGAGGTCCTCCCGATCGGAGACGAGTGGGTGTACGAGCCGAAGTGGGACGGCTTCAGGGCGATCGTGACGATCGCCGGAGGCGAAGCGAGGCTCACGAGCCGCAACGGCAACGATCTCACCGAGCGGTTCCGGGACGTCGCGCGCGCGGCGGCGTTGGCGGTCGGAACGTCGGATGCCGTCCTGGACGGAGAGATCTGTGCCCTCGACGAGCAGGGACGATCGCGGTTCTCGTTGCTCCAGGAAGGCGCTGGGACGCCTGTGCTCGTGCTCTTCGACCTGCTCGAGCTCGACTCGGAGCCCCTCCTCGATGAGCCGCTCGTCGAGCGCCGGAAGCGTCTCGAGAAGCTCGTCGGCCGCAGTGCGGGAGGAGTGCTTGTCTCCCCGCAGTTCGATGACGGGCCCGCACTTCTGGCTGCTGCCCGGACACAGGAACTCGAAGGCGTCGTCGCCAAGAAGGCCGACTCTCGCTATCGGCCAGGGCGTCGCTCGATCGAGTGGCACAAGCTGAAGCTTCGTCAGACACAGGAGGTCGTCATGGCGGGGTACACGCGGGGTCAGGGGCGGAGGACGGCGTTCGGCGCCCTGGTCGTGGGTGTGTACGAGGGCGGTGTGCTGCGCTGGGCCGGGAACGTGGGCACGGGTTTCTCGGATCAGGAGATCGAGCGGCTGCGATCGCTCCTCAAGCCTCTCGAGCGCCGTGACTCGCCGTTCGCGGAGGTTCCGAGGATGCCACGTGTCCGACGCTCGGACATCACGTGGGTGGAACCGCGCCTCGTCGTCGAGGTCGAGTTCGCGGAGTGGACGCACGAGGGTCGCCTCCGTGCCCCGTCGTACGTGCGCCTGCGCGACGACAAGCTCGCCCAGGAGATTCAGCGCGAACGTGCGTCGCTTCCGCCGGTTGTGAAGCGACGCGGGAGAGAGCTTCGTCTCTCGAACCTCGACAAACCGTTCTGGCCGGAGGAAGGCATCACGAAGGGCGATCTCATCGCCTACTACCGCGATGTCGCGGAGGTGCTCGTTCCCCATCTCAAGGGGCGGCCGTTCACGATGAAGCGATACCCGGACGGCTGGCAGGGGAAGAGCTTCTTCCAGAAGAACGCGCCGTCGCACATGCCCGACTGGATCCCGCGTGCGCCCTTCCCGGCGTCGACGCGCGCCGGAGAGCGCCGGATCATCGAGTACGCGATCGTCGACGACGAGCTCGCGCTCATGTGGATGGCGAACATGGGCTGCATCGACCTGCACACGTGGGGGTCTCGTGTCGATCGCCCCGAGCGCCCTGACTGGGTGATGTTCGATCTCGACCCGTCGGAGGGTGCGGGCTTCGAGGAGGTGGTCGAGGTCGCACGCCTCGTCAAGCAGACCCTCGATCTGCTCGAGCTCGAGAGCTTCCCGAAGACGTCGGGCTCGCGCGGGATTCACGTGCTCGTGCCGATCGCCCGTCGCCACACGTGGGAGGAGGTGCGCGAATTCGCAGGCATCGTTGCGGGCGCGCTCGCGCGTGCTCATCCGGGTCTGGCGACGACCGAGTGGGCGAAGGAGAAGCGCCGCGGGGTGCTCGTGGATGCGAACCAGAACGGGCCCGGTCGAACGAACGCCTGCGTGTACTCCGTGCGTCCGCGTGCGGGAGCTCCCGTTTCGACGCCGGTTCGTTGGGACGAGGTCACGCTCGGGCTCGATCCCGCTCGTTTTACGATGGACGCGGTGCTCGCTCGCGTCGCGAGCGAGGGTGACCTGTTCGCGGGAGCCCTTGCGGGGCGGCAGTCGCTGAAGGCGGCGCTGAAGTCGCTGCGTTAGCCGTCCCCGAGCTTTCGCGGGTGCCCGAGCATCGAGAGCTCGACGACGTCGCGCCGGAAGAAGAGCGCCACCGTCCAGTCGACGACGACGCGCAGCTTTCGCGAGAGAAGCGGTAGCTGGTAGAGGTGGTAGGTCCGGGTGACGAACCAGCCCGGGAAGCCCCAGAGGTGGAGGCCGGGGATCTCGGCGATTCCCTTGAAGCGGCCGAGCGTCGCGACCTGTCCGAGCATGCGGTAGCCGTAGGGTTTCGGTGATCCGGTGAGGTTCTTCGCGAGGCGCCGTGACTGTCGAAGTGCGTGCTGACAGGTGGGTGGGTCGACGGCGTCGGGCGTCTTGCAGTTCCTCACTGCGGCGCAGTCGCCGAGCGCCCAGATGGCGTCGGAGCCTTCGACCCGCAACGTCTCGTCGACGACGACGCGGCCGCGCTCGTCGAGAGGGAGGTCGAGCTGTGCGAGCAGCGGGCTTGCCCGCACCCCGGCTGTCCATACGAGCGTCCGGGCCGGCACGCGCGTCCCGTTCGCGAGAACGGCCTCCGTTCCGTCGTACGACTCGAGCGTCGTCCCGACGTGGATCTCGATGCCTCGGCGCCTGAGCCGCCGAGCCGCGTACTCGCCGAGCCGTCGCGGGATCTCGGGGAGGATTTTCGGTGCAGCGTCCACGAGCACCCACCGTTGGGCCACGTCGCGCAGCTCCGGATATGACCGGAGAGCGGCTCTGGCCATGTCGTTGAGCTCGGCCAGGGCCTCGACGCCCGCATACCCCGCGCCGACGAACACGAAGCCGAGCTCCGAGGGATCGTGAGGATGGATCGAGGCGCGCTCGAGCTGCAGCAGGACCCGATTGCGCAGCGCGATCGCGTCCGCGAGATCCTTGAAGCCCACGCCGTGCTCGGAGAGCCCGGGGACGGGCAACGTGCGCGTCGTTGCTCCGAGCGCGACGACGAGCCGCTCGTATCCGATCTCCAGCTCTCCGGCGAGCGAGTCGACGACGACGGCCTTTCGGGCGCGGTCGTGGCTCGTGATGTGTCCCAGAACGAGCTCGGCGTGGGGGCACATCTCCCGCAGCGGCACGACGACGTGACGCGGCTCCAGCGTCCCGGACGCGGCCTCGGGGAGGAGGGGTGTGTAGAGCATGAAGTTCTCGAGCGAGACGACGGTCGCGCCGTTGCGCTTGAGCAGCCGCGCCACGTAGCTCCCGGCGAAGCCTCCGCCCAGGACGAGGGTTCCGCCGCGCGCCTCGCGTCGTTCCACGGGGCATGCTTACCACGATGGCGGTCCAGGTTGCGGTGGTCGGGAGCGGTACGGAGTGGGAGTCGGCGGCCGAGGAGGTCGGCAAGCTCCTCGCCGAGCGCGGGTGCACGGTGGTCACCGGAGGGCTCGGAGAGGTGATGGCTGCCGCGCATCGGGGCGCGAAGTCGGTGGGCGGCACGACGATCGCGATCCTCCCGGGTGAGACTCGGGAGGCGGCGAACCCCTGGGCGGATCACGTCGTCGTCACGGGAATCGGCCATGCACGGAATCTTGCCGTCGCGAGCTCCGGGGACGCGATCATCGCTGTCGGCGGTAGCTACGGCACGATCGCGGAGATCGCCCTGGCGCTGCGGGTCGGTCGTCGTGTAGTTGCGCTCGAGGGTGCTCCCGAGATCAAGGGCGCTCTCGTTGCGACGACTCCGGCCGAGGCCGTCGAGCTTGCGCTACGAGACCTCGGCTAGCCGTCGTTCGAGGTAGCGAGCCTCTGTCTCGCTGTTCGTCAGCTCGAGCGCGCGACGGTAGGAGGCCACGGCCTCGGAACGTCGGCCGAGCCGACGGTAGAGGTCGGCTCTGGCCGCATGCAGGAAGTGGTACTCGCCGAGCCCCTCGATCGTGTCGATCTGCTGCAACCCCTCCTCGACGTCTCCTGCGATCGCGACCGCGACTGCGCGGTTGAGGAGGACGACGGGCGAGGGGTCGAGCGTTGCGAGCACGTTGTAGAGAGCGACGATCTCGTCGGCGGAACGGCCCTCGGCGTGGGCCGCCGCGATAGCTGCCTGGAGCTGGTACGGGCCGGGACGTCGGAGCGACGCGGCGCGCTCGAGCACGCGCAGCCCTTCGTCGATCCGTGTTCGGCTCCAGAGGGACCGGTCCTGATCCTCGAGCAACACGATCTCGCCGTCTTCGCCCACGCGAGCGGCTCGACGCGAGTCCTGGAGGAGCATGAGCGCGAGCAGGCCGAGCACCTCGGCCTCGTCGGGCATCAGGACGGCGAGGAGCTTTCCGAGCCGGATGGCCTCGTCGCACAGGTCCGCGCGCACGAGATCCGGTCCAGCGGTCGCGTCGTAGCCCTCGTTGAAGACGAGGTAGAGCACGGCGAGCACCGAGCGGAGGCGCTCGGGCAGGAGGTGGTCCGGCGGAACGCGGAACGGGATGCCCGCGCCACGGATCCTCCGCTTGGCGCGCACGAGACGCTGCGCCATGGTCGGCTCCGACACGAGGAAGGCACGTGCGATCTCGCCCGTCGTGAGGCCGCCTATCTCGCGCAACGTGAGGGCCACCCGGCTGTCCGCGGACAGGGCGGGGTGGCAACAGGTGAAGACGAGCGCCAGTCGCTCGTCGGGGATCGCGCTCACGTCGTCCTCGTCCGCCGGAAGCTCCTCGAGGCGGCCGATGAGCTCCGCTTTCTCGCGGAACACCTTCTCCCGGCGGATGCGGTCGATCGCACGGTTCCGAGCCGTCGTGACGATCCACGCCCCGGGCGTGCGCGGGAGTCCATCTCGCGGCCACCGTTCGAGCGCTGTCGTGAAGGCGTCCTGCACTGCGTCCTCGGCAAGCTCGAGGTCTCCGAGGACGCGAGTGAGGATCGCGACTGCACTACTCCACTCCTCGCGGAAGACGCGCTCGACGTCGGGTTGCACGCAGGCGTTATTGCAGAATCGGCCGGATCTCGATCGCGCCAGTGCCCTTCGCCGCGGGAATCAGCGACGCGAGCCGGATCGCCTCGTCGAGGTCCGGAAGGTCGATCAGGAAGACGCCTCCGACGATCTCCTTCGTCTCGGCGAACGGCCCGTCGGTGACGATCCGCTCCCCGTCGCGCACGCGGACGACCTTGGCCGTGCGTCGGCTGTTGAGCTCCTTTCCGGACACGTCAGGATCGGCCTTGCCGAGCTCCTCGAAGAGCGAGAGCCACGCGGGCATCTCCTGCGCGCGGAGCGTTGCCCTCTCCTCGGGCGGAAGGTCGATCCAGGCCGAGTCGTCGTCGTAGATGAGCATCGCGTACTTCATGCCTGTGCCTCCTCGGGATCGACGTAGACCGGCCGGACCTCGACTGCGCCATGGGCGGCGCCCGGGATGCGCGCGGCCCAGTCCAGTGCCGAGTCCATCGAGTCGCAGTCGAGGACGAAGAAGCCGCCGAGCGCCTCCTTGACCTCTGCGTACGGTCCGTCGGTGACGAGCGCATCGTCGTCGCGAACACGAACGGTGGTCGCATCACTCGTCGCCGCGAGCTCGTGGCCGGCGGAGAGGACGCCGGCTGCCTGCGCATCGTCGGAGAACGCTCGATAGAGCTCGTACGCGCCCTCGCGGTCGTCGTCCTTGAAGGAGGCCCACGCCTCCTCGTCGGTGTAGATCAACGCCATGAACTGCACGCCGCCTCCTCCTGTCGCTTCCACCCCGTAGACGAACGAGGTGTCACGGAATCGACACTACGCCTTCATCCGTTCCAGGAGAGCACGTGCGCCGGCCTTGTCGAGTGGCTCGTTCAGGTTCCCGCACTTGGGGCTCTGCACGCACGAAGGGCACCCCGCGGCACACGGGCACTGCCGGAGCATGCGTGCCGTGTCGTCCACCCAGTCCTCGAAGCGGTCGAAGCCGCGCTCCGTGATGCCGACCCCGCCTGCGTGGCCGTCGTACACGAAGATCGTCGGTCGCCCGGTCTGGTAGTGGACGTTGGTCGAGAGTCCGCCGATGTCCCAGCGGTCGCACATCGCCCAGAGCGGAAGGAGCGCGATGAGGCTGTGCTCCGCGGCGTGGAGGGCACCGAGGAGCTTCGGCATCTGCTCGAACCCTTCGAGGTGGGCGGGGTCGGGGCAGAACCAGATGGCCTCGGTCTCGAAGGTCGTCTCCGGCATCAGCAGAGGCACGACGTCGATGGTGGAGCCGTCGCGAGTCGCCTTGCGCGCGTAGCCGACGACCTGCTCCGTCACCGAGACACGGCCGAAGTGGAGCTCGACGTCGCAGCGCTCCTCGACTCGCTCCGCCGACTCGATCGTCGTCTCCGACTCCTTCTTCGCCTGCGTGTACCAGTCGACTCGTGCCGGCGCGACGAGGGCGACGCGATCGTCGAAGGAGAGCGACTCGACCAGGTACTGCTCACCGAGGTGGAGGTAGACGGCGCCTTCGTGCACCGTCGAATAGGCGCGGTCCCGCTCGACGAGCCCGAGCAGCGAGCCCGTCCCGCTCTCGACGACCGTGAACGTCTCCCCGTCTCCCGAGCGCAACGAGACCCGGCCGCCGGGTAGTCGCGTCCCTTCCAGACGTACCCCGCCCGCGTCAGCTCGAGCTCGGGAAGCTCGGCAGCTCGGCGGAGTGCTTCCGAGCCGAGCGTGTCGGCAGTGGATTCGTCGAGCGGCGCCTCGAAGGCGGCCGCGAGGACGTGACCGTCGAGGATGCGCGGGTTCGCGTGGTCGAGGATCGCCGCCTCGACGCGCCTCGACAGCAGCGCTCCCGGCTCGCGGGCGAAGAACTGATCGAGCGCGTCGTCCGAGCAGACGAGGATCGCGAGCCCCCGCTCTCGGCGGCCCGCTCGACCCCACTGCTGCCGTAGCGAGGCGACCGTCCCCGGGAATCCGACCGAGATCGCGCAGTCGAGGAGCCCGATGTCGATCCCGAGCTCGAGTGCGTCGGTCGCCGTGACACCGAGGAGCTCGCCTTCGACGAGGCGTCGCTCGATCTCACGGCGCTGCTCGGCCGTGTACCCGGCGCGATACGGAGCGAGCCTGCGCGCGGTCGCGATGTCCACACGCTCCGCGGCGAAGCGGTGGATGAGCTCCGCTGCCTTGCGGCTCTTGGCGAAGCAGATCGTCCGCAGCCCCCGCGTGGTGAGCTGCGAGAGCAATCGTGCGGCGTCCCCGAGCGGGCTCGCTCGGAGGCCGAGCTCAGCGTCGAGGAGAGGCGGGTTCCAGATGACGACCTCGCGCTCGGCCCGCGCCGAGGCGTCGCGATCCACCACTGTCGCCGGCGCGCCCGTCAATTCGAGTGCGAGCTCACCCGCGTTCGCGATGGTCGCGCTCGCGAGCAGGAACTGGGGCTCGGCCTCGTAGATCCGTGCGAGGCGCCGCAGTCGGCGAAGGACGTTCGCGACGTGTGACCCGAACACGCCGCGGTACACGTGCGCCTCGTCCACGACGACGTAGCGGAGGTTCGCGAGGACGTCGCCCCAGCGATCGTGATGGGGGAGGACCCCGACGTGGAGCATGTCCGGGTTCGTGAGGACGACGTTCGACCACTTGCGAATCTGCCAGCGCCGCTCGCTAGGCGTGTCGCCGTCGTAGATCGCCGGCTTGAGCCCGTTGAGTCGGAGCTCGGCGAGCGACCGTGCTTGGTCCTGCGCAAGTGCCTTCGTCGGGTAGAGGTAGAGAGCGCGTGTCTTCGGCTCCTGTGCGATCGCGTCGAAGACGGGCAGGTTGAACGCAAGCGACTTGCCCGAGGCAGTGCCCGTGGTGACCATGACGTTCTCTCCTCGTCCGGCCGCCTCCCATGCCTCGGCCTGGTGCCGGTAGAGCGCGGTGACGCCGGTTCCGACGAGAGCCGCGGCGACTCGGGGATCGAGCTCGTCCGGGAGGGGCTCGAGCTTCGGCGTGCGTGCCGGCTCGACGTTCGAGTACGCGACCTCCTCCCGCTCGAGGACGTCGGCCCAGCCCGCGGCGAGCGTCGTCACAGGTAGGGGCTGAACGCTCGTTCGAAGCGGGTGCGTGGTTGCGCGCCGTGGACCGTCGCCCTGGGCTCGCCTCCTTCGAAGAGGATCACCGTCGGCAGCGAGAGCACGCCATATCGCGACGCGAGAGCAGCGGCCTCGTCGACGTCGATCCGCACGAGACGTACGCGACCGTCCCACTGCTCGGCGAGCGAGCGCAGGTGCGGCTCGATCGCGTCGCATGGTTTGCACCACCTCGCCCAGAAGTCGACGAGCACGGGTACCTCCGACGCGAGCACCTCGCGCTCGAACTCCGCCGTCGATACCGCGTCCATTGCTACAGCTTGCCCGTGAGCGCCCGCAGCCGGAGCAGGGGCACTTTCCACATCGCCTCCGCCACGATCGATCCGGTCATCTTCGAGCTGCCCGCCCGTCGCTCGACGAACGTGATCGGTATCTCTTTCACGCGGAGCCCCGCCCGGCGGACGCGATACGTCGTCTCGATCTGAAAGGCGTAACCGTGCGCCGACAACGCGTCGAGGTCGATTGCTTCGAGCGTCGCTCGCCGGAAGCACTTGAACCCGCCCGTGAGGTCGCGGACACGCATGCCGAGCAAGAGCTGCGCGTACAGACAGCCACCGCGTGAGACGACCCGTCGCAGCAAGCCCCAGTTCGCGGTTCCGCCACCCGGCGTGTACCTCGAGCCGAGGATCAGGTCGGCGTCGTCGGCCGCCGCGATGAGACGGGGGACGTCAGCGGGGTCGTGCGAGAAGTCGCAGTCCATCTCGAGGACGAGCTCGGCGCCGTCGGCGAGCGCGTGACGGAAACCCGCGATGTACGCGGGCCCGATTCCCTCCTTCGTCTCGCGGTGGAGAACCGAGACCCATGCGAGCTCATCCGCGAGCCGGCCTGCGATCTCGCCGGTCCCGTCCGGGGAGCGATCGTCGATCACGAGCACGCGGTCGCGGCTCGTGTCGAGGACGTCGCCGAGCGCACGAATCATCGCCTCGAGGTTCTCGCGCTCGTTGTACGTGGGCAGGCAGAGGACCGCGCGAGGCATCGCCGTATCATCGCGGGATGCCCAGGACGTTGCCGCGAAACGGCGAGCTCGCGGATCAGCTGGACCTCCTCGCCGACCTCTCCGAGATCCTCGAGGAGGAGTCGTTCAAGGTCATCGCGTACCGTCGGGCCGCAGGCCGCATCCGCGAGTCTGCGCTCCCGATCGCCGAGCTCGCGCTCGACGGGAGGGCGAAGGAGCTCCCGGGCATCGGCAAGACGATCGAGACCAAGGTCGTCGAAGTCGTCGCGGACGGCGAGATGCACGCGCTTGCGAAGCGGCGCGGCCTCGTTCCGCCCGGGGTCGTGGACTTCCTTCGCCTCCCCGGCGTCGGCCCGAAGACCGCTGCGCGGATCTGGACGCAGCTGGGGATCACCTCGCTCGACGGGTTGAAGACGGCCGCCGAGGCGGGTCGCCTCCGCGACCTCTCCGGGATGGGCGCGCGAAGCGAGGAGAAGATCCTCAAGGCGCTCGAGGCCGGCGTGGGCACGAAGGCTGAGGACCGACGACTGCTCGGCCAGGCGCTTCCTGCGATCAGGCGGGTCGTTGCCGAGCTCGAGGCGCATCCGGCGGCGATCGCCGTGTCCGAGGCCGGGAGCGTCCGGAGACGTCGCGAGACCGTGCGCGACCTCGACCTGATCGCGACGTCAAGCGATCCGCCGGCGCTCATCGACGCGTTCTGCGACGGTGGCTGGGTCGCCGAGGTCGTTGCGCGAGGTGACACGAAGGCGACCGTGGTCGGGCACGACGGTCTGCGCTTCGACCTCCGTGTGGTTCCGGAGGACTGTTACGGGAACGTCCTCCAGCACTTCTCGGGCTCGAAGGACCACAACATCGCGCTACGGGAGGACGCGCAGCGGCGCGGCCTCTCGATCTCGGAATACGGCGTCACCGATGTCGACTCCGGGGAGGTCGTCATGCACGCGAGCGAGGACGAGCTGTACGACTACCTCGGATACTCCACACCCCCACCCGAGCTTCGCGAGGGGACGGCCGAGATCGCCGCGTCCCGCGAGCGCGAGCTGCCCGATCTGGTCGAGCTTGGCGACCTGCGTGGCGAGATGCACTGCCATTCGACGTGGTCGACGGATGCGAACAACACGATCGAGGAGATGGCAGTCACAGCGAAGGCGCGCGGGCTCCGCTTCCTCTGCATCACGGACCACTCCCACTACCTTCGCGATGGACGGCTCGAGGCGCAGTGGAAGGAGGTCGCCGATCTCAACGGGCGACTGAAGTCGTTTCGCGTCCTCCGCGGGATCGAGGTCAACATCCGCGCCGACGGCTCGCTCGACGTGCATGACGACGTCCTCGCGGAGCTCGACTGGGTGATCGCCTCCCTGCATACCTCCTTCGACCGGAGCCCGACCGAGCGGATCCTTGGCGCGATGGACAACCCGCACGTGGACTGCATCGGCCACCTCACGGGGCGGCGTCTGCTCAAGCGAGACGGAGCAACGATCGACGTCGAGCGCGTCGTCGCTCACGCTGTCGAGACCGGGACAGCGCTCGAGATCAACTCGCAGCCGGATCGGCTCGACATGCGCGACACGCACGCACGGCTTGCCGGGGAAGCGGGTGTGCTGATCCCCCTAACGACGGACGCCCACTCGATCGGGGCTCTCGGGTACGCGGAGCTCGGAGTGGCGCAGGCGCGTCGCGCATGGCTGACGAAGGAGCAGATCCTGAACACGCGGTCCTGGCGCGAGATCGCGAAGCTCAAGAAGTGAGCGACTTCCGAAGCGACGGCGAGCTTGCTCTCGAGTGGGTCGCCTCGTACCTCGAAGGTGTCCGCGAGCGTCCCGTCCTCTCGCAGGTCGATCCGGGCGAGATTCGCTCCGCCCTGCCGGCCTCGCCGCCCGACGACCCTGAGCTGTTCTCGGCGGTGCTCGACGATCTCGACCGCGTGCTCATGCCCGGTCTGACCCACTGGCAGAGCCCGCGCTTTTTCGCGTACTTCGCGACGACCGGCTCCGAGCCCGGAGTGCTCGCGGAGCTCCTCATCGCAGGGCTTAACCAGGTCGGCATCCTCTGGCGGACGTCGCCTGCGCTCCAGGAGCTCGAGGAGCTGACCGTCGACTGGCTGCGCCAGCTCGTCGGCCTTCCGCCCGAGTTCGCCGGCCACATCGAGGACACCGCCTCCACCGGCGTGCTGACCGCGCTCGTCGTGGCGCGCACGCTCCAGCCCGATCGCAACGTGCTCGTCGTCTCGGAGCACGCGCACTCCGTTGGGGAGAAGGCAGCTCGGCTCCTCGAGCTCGAGCTCCGTAAGGTGCCGTCGGACGACCGCTTTCGAATGCCGCCCGACGCGCTGGGAGCCGAGGACGCGTGCGCGGTCATCGCCACCATCGGGACGACTGGCATGGCGTCGGTCGACCCTGTGACCGAGATCGCCGATCGGTGCGCGGCCGCGGGAACCTGGCTCCACGTCGATGCGGCGTACGCCGGCTCGGCGGCGATCCTCCCCGAGCTCCGTGATCACTTCGCCGGGTGGGAGCGCGCTGACTCGATCGGCGTGAATCCGCACAAGTGGCTCGGCGTCCCGATGGACTGCTCCATCCTCTGGACGCGACGGCTCGATGCGTTTCGAGACGCGTTCAGCCTCGTCCCGGAGTTCCTCCGCTCCCCCGACGATGCGGTCAATCTGAGCGAGGTCTCGATTCCGCTCGGTCGCCGGTTTCGCGCGCTGAAACTCTGGGCCGTGGTGCGTTGCTACGGGCGCAAGGGGTTGGAGGAGCGGCTGCGGGAGCACGTTCGCCTCGCCGAGCTCTTCGAAGGCTGGGTTCGAGACGAGCCTGGCTGGGAGGTGACGGCACCGCGGCACTTCTCGCTCGTCTGCTTCCGGCTGGACGCCTCGGACGAGGACAACGAACGCTTGCTCGAGCGTGTGAACGACTCCGGGAAAGTGTTCCTCTCGCACACGCGCTTCGCCGACAGGTATCAGCTGCGGCTAGCGGTCGGCAACTTCCGCACGACCGAGGATGACGTGCGGCTCGCGTGGGACGTGCTCAGGCGCGAGGCAGCGGCGCTGTGAGGTAGAGACGCGAGGCGCGGAACATGGTTCCACCGTCGTCCGTACCGGCGAAGCGGCCGCGTGCGTAGAGACCGTTCTTCGTGGCGACAGCAGCCTGTGCCCGGGCGATCTCGGCAGGGGTTGCACCGGAGGCGCCGAGATCGACGCTCGAGACGTCAGTCCCCATCGATCCGTTGACCCGGATCGCTCGGTACGAGAAGCAGGGAGCCCGTATGCAGCGGATGCCCAGGTCGACGACGCGGAAGTAGCCGCCACTAGCGGTGGCCCCGCCGGCCGGCGTGTAGAGCGCAGCGAGCAGAAGCTGGTCGATCCGTCCGAACTCCTGGTTGCGCCACTCTTCGATCGCACCTCGCACGAGCGAGCCCTCCGGGACGTCGCCGGCGAGAAGCCGGCCACTCGGGTCGACCGCCCTTCCGGCGTAGCAGCGGACTCGCCGCAGCCCGTCGGCGCAGCGCGTGCGGGCGCCGTTTGCGAGTGCGACCCAGTAGCCGCCACAGAGTGGGCTCGGGCACAGCCGTGGGTCGTGCCGCACCACGTACATCGCCGTTCCTGCCGGAGGCTGGCGTGCTGCCGAGCTGGAGACGGCGGCTGCGGCGACTACGAGGAGGAGCGAGACGAGACGGACCTGACTGGCCACGCTCGTACGATACGTCCGTGCGCCTCGTCGCCATCGGGCTCGCGGCGGGGGTCTTCTCCGCGCTCTTCGGCGTCGGAGGGGGGATCGTGGCCGTCCCGTTGCTCATCCTCGTCGTGGGGCTTCCTGAGCGCGTTGCCACGGCGACGTCGCTGCTCGCCATCGCGATCACGGCAAGTGCGGGAACCCTCGTCTTCGCGATGCGAGGTGAGGTCGAGTTCGGGTATGCGGCGCTCGTCGGGCTACCCGCGGCGGCCGGCGCCCTGGCCGGCACCGCCTGGCAGCAGCGAGTCCGCACGAGCACCTTGACCTACGGATTCGCCGTGCTGCTCACGGCCATCGGGATCTGGCTGCTGGCGACATGACCGTCACCACCGTCGTCCTCGCGCTCGCACTCGGTCTCGTCGCGGGCGTGCTCGCAGGGATGTTCGGCGTGGGCGGCGGCATCCTCGTCGTTCCGGCGCTCGTGGCGCTCGGGCTCGGGCAGCTCGAGGCGCAGGGCACCTCGCTCCTGGCGATCCTGCCGACCGTTCTCGCCGGCGCGTGGAATCAGAACCGTTACGGCAACCTCCGCGTGCGAACGGCAGTCGTCGTCGGGATCTCGTCGATTGCCGGTGTCGAGGTCGGCGCGCGGGTCGTCACGCAGCTACCGGAGAGCACGCTGCGCAGGCTGTTCGGGATCCTCCTCTTCTGCGTGGCGGCACAGCTCGTGTGGAGAACGCGTCGCAAGACGCGGCGCTACCCTGAGTCCCCGTGATTCGCCTCGTCGTCTCGGTCGTCGCCGTCCTTGTCGCCTCGACCACGCTCGCTGCCGCGGCGCCTCCGCCGAAGGGAGCATCCACGAGCGCCACCGCCTACCTCTTGCGTATCACGATTCCCGGTCAGGACACCGTTGCGCTCGGTGACCTCGACTGGCCGACGTCGACGACGGTCGACGTGCAGTCGTTCCAGTACCCAGCGGACGGTTCGGTCGTCAGCGTGGGCCGCTCGCGCGCCGCGGTCTTCGCGTCACCCGGCGCGGCCGCGGCAACGCAATCCTTCGCCGAGGCGATCGTGGTCTCCCTGTTCAACGGCGAGATTGCTGCGGGCAAGGTCACCGCTTCCGTCTCGGCGGGAGCGAGCGCGCGCTCGGTCGGGTCGGAGAGCTCCTCGTCGGAGGTGCAGGGGCTGCGTGCTCTTGGCCGGGACGTCGCCGGAGCGCCGGGGACAAGTGTCTCGCTCGACGACTGGGGCACGCTCACGGTGCTCTCGGGCAGCAGCGGGAAACGCAAGGCGGGTCCGCCTGGCGCCCAGGCCTCGGTCACCGGACTGAGGGTTCATCTGAGCGCCTCCCACGGCGGTCTGCCCGCCGGCAGCGAGATCGTCGTCGGTAGCGCGCAGGCGACGTCCGTGGCGAACCTCTCCGCGCCCCGACCCACGACCTCGCCGCCCGGCACCATCGATCAGCCGCGTCCGGACGTCAGGCCGAGCAACCTGCCGCACGCTCCCGAGCCGGAGGTCACCGGTGAGGTCCCCGGTGGTCCCGTGCGCGTCGCTCCCGAGGTGGCGGCTCGGCTCTCGGCCGGTGGGTACGTGTTCCCCGTCTACGGCACCGCGTCCTTCGGGGACAGCTTCGGGGCAGCGCGTCCGGACGTGCCGGGTGGCTGGCATCACGGGGAAGACATCTTCGCTGCGGCCGGGACTCCGCTCCTCGCCGTTGCCGACGGGACGCTGCATACGATCGGCTTCAACCGGATCGGGGGCTACCGCGTGTGGCTACGCGACACGCAGGGCAACGAGTTCTACTACGCACATCTCTCCGCGTACTCGCCGCTGGCGGTGGAGGGCCGCCGCGTCGAGGGCGGTGACGTCATCGGGTTCGTCGGCAACACGGGCGATGCCGACGGAGGCGCGCCGCATCTTCACTTCGAGATTCACCCGGCCTCGATGCTGGGTCTGGGCTACGACGGGGTCGTTGCCCCGTACACGATCCTCCTCGCTTGGCGACGGACGGACGACATCTCGTTCTCCGCGGGGCGGATCTACGTTCCGACCGGGCCGGGCAGCACCGTGTTGCCGCCGCCCGGCGCGGTCCTGCTCGAAGCGGACGACATCGCGTCCACGAGCGGTCTGGTTCCCGGTGCGCTCGAGAAAGCGCTGAGCAACTGAGGCGCTGAGGGTCGCGCAGGACGCGGCTGCGATGCAGCCGCCTTCAGGGATCTTCGCGCGACCGGAGACTCCGCGCTAGCGGATCTCCGGTCTTGCGCAGGACATCAGGGTTCGATGCCGTTGCCGCCCACGACGGCGGCCTCGGCCTCCGCCTCGGCGGTGATCTCGGCCTCGAGCTCCTCGAAGGCTCCCTCGGCGTCGCTGCCCGAGATCTGCTCCATGACCCAGTCGCGTGTCGCCTGACCGGTCCACGGGTTGTAGAGGATCCCGAGCGTCACGCCGGTGAGCAGGACGACCCGGTTCCGCGCCTTGTGGCTCTTCTTCTTCGACTTGCCCTTGAGCTTGTCCGACGCCTCGGAGAGATCCGCGACGAGGTGCTGGATCTGCTTCTGGAAGTCCTTCTCCGAGATCGTGTCAGCCTTCCCCTTGATCCCACGGCCCTTCGCCATCTGACCGTAGATGCTGCGCGCCGCCACGAACGCGGCGAGGAGGTCCTCGCGGAGCTCCGGATCGGTCATCGCCCGCTGGACGTACGGCTTGAGCGCGTCCGTCGAAAGCGTCGTGCTCGTCTTCGTCTTCGCCATGTCTGATCCCACCTTTCCTCGACTCGGTTCCGAAGTATGTCGGCTACGATCGCCCGCGTGCGGGCAGTGCTGTACCTCCTGCTCAATCCCAAGCGACTCCTCGCTCTGATCGCCGGTGTGACAGGAGCATCTCTCTACGTGTGGTTCGCGGCTGTCCGGGCAGTGCCGGGCGTCGAGAAGCGCAAAGCAGTGGCCCGCAGCGCCTGGCGCGCGCGAGAGCGGAAGTACCCGTAGCCCGTCGGCCGCGCGCCGTCGCTTAGCATCACCGCGTGCAGCCGAAGGGCCTCATCTGTGCAGGCGGCGAGGCGACGCGTCTCGGGGAGCTGACGCGGGTCGCGAACAAGCACCTGCTTCCGGTCGGACGCTGGCCGATGATCTACTACCCGCTCCAGCTCCTCCAGCTGGCGGGGATCAGCGAGGTGCTCCTCGTCACCGGGAAGGGCCACGCGGGTCAGATGATCGACCTCCTCGGCGACGGACGGCTTGCGCCGCGCGGAGGCGGGGACCCGATCCTCGACCTCGATCTGACCTACAAGGTGCAGACGGAGCCGGGAGGAATCGCGCAGGTCGTGGGCATGGCCTGGGACTTCGCAGGCGGAGCGCCGCTCGTCGTCGTCCTCGGGGACAACATCTTCGAGTTTGCGCAGTCGACGGCCTTGGGCGACTGGGCTGACTCGTCCTCCCGTGCGCGGATCTTCGTCAAGGAGGTCGACGATCCCGAGAACTTCGGCGTCGTCGTCTACGGCGACGACGGCGGAGTCGCCGACATCGTCGAGAAGGCCGGAGTAGTCGACACGAGGTACGACGCACCGCCGACGAGGCACGCGGTGGTGGGCCTCTACTGCTACCCGCCGGACGTCTTCGACGTGATCGCGACGCTGACGCCGTCGGCGCGCGGCGAGCTCGAGATCACCGACGTGAACCGCCACTACGCGCTCGCGGGCCGACTCGACGCGTCCGAGGTCGAGGGCTGGTGGGAGGACGCGGGCAAGCACTGGCAGCACCTGGCCGACATCGGGCGGCGAATCGAGGAGACGGGGGCGAACAAGCGGTGACCCGGACGGCTGTCGGGGCGGCCCCCGCTCTCGCCGACGCCTGAGCCGCGCTCGCGCTGCCATGAAGCTCGAAAACGCCGACATCGCCTCCGCTGGACGACGGCGGCGTGTGCTGATCACGGGTGCCGGGGGCCAGCTCGGACATGCTCTCCAGCGGGCCTTCGCGGACGACGACGTCGTGGCGCTTGGCCGTGCAGACTGGGACGTCACCGGGCCAGCCGACGACGCTCTCCGGAGTGCCGAGCTCGATCTCGTGCTGCACACGGCTGCCTGGACGGACGTGGACGGCGCGGAGGCCGACCCCCAGGGCGCGGCGGCGGTCAACGTCACCGGGACGGCGCATGCGGCGGCGCTCAAGGTCCCGCTCGTGACGTTCTCGACCGACTACGTCTTCGACGGGCGCAAGCGCTCGCCGTACGTCGAGTCGGACGGTCCGAATCCCCTCTCCGCCTACGGACGCACGAAGCTCCACGGAGAGGCTGTCGCGGGACCGAATGCGTGGATCGTGCGGACGTCGTGGCTCTTCGGGTCCACCGGCCACAACTTCCTACGGACGATGCTGCGGCTCGGAGCGGAGCGCGACGAAGTCGTGGTCGTCGACGATCAGCGCGGCTGTCCCACATTCGTGGGCCACCTCGCGGGCGCCGTCCGCGAGTTCGTCGAGGACGACTTGCCGAAGGGACTCTGGCACGTCGCAGCTACGGGGGACTGCACCTGGGCGGACTTCGCGGAGGCGATCTTCGACGAGGCCGGGCTCGAGTGTCGGGTTCGACGAATCACGACCGCGGAGCTCGAGCGGCCCGCGGTGCGTCCCTCGTACTCCGTGTTGCGGAGCGAGCGGAGCGGCGCCCCGATCCTGCCGCACTGGCGCGACGGGCTGCGTGCGTGTCTCGCCGAGGTGGGCGGCTAGCCTTCGACGGATGCGCATTCTCGTGACCGGCGGAGCCGGCTTCATCGGCTCGAACTTCGTCCACTACTGGCTCGAGCGACACCCCGACGACGAGATCGTCGTCTACGACCTGCTCACCTATGCGGGCAACCGCGAGAATCTTGCGACCGTCGACGATCGGATCGCGTTCGTCCATGGAGACATCTGCGACCGTTCGCTCGCCGAGACCACGCTGCGCGAGCACGAGACGCGACGTCGTCGTGAACTTCGCCGCCGAGTCCCACAACTCGCTCGCGGTCGTCGATCCGACGCGCTTCTTCCGGACGAACGTCCTCGGCACCCAGACGCTGCTCGACGCGTCCCGCGCGACCGGGGTGCGAGCGCTTCCACCATGTCTCGACGTGCGAGGTGTACGGCGACCTCGCGCTCGACACGGACGAGGTGTTCACCGAGGAGTCGCCGTACCGTCCGCGGACGCCGTACAACGCGTCCAAGGCAGGCGCCGACCACGCCGTCCGCGCGTACTTCGAGACCTTCGGGCTCCCGGTCACGATCACGAACTGCTCGAACAACTACGGGCCGTTCCAGTTTCCCGAGAAGGTCATCCCGCTGTTCACGACCAACGCGCTCGACGACGAGCCGCTGCCGATGTACGCATCCACGCAGAACAAGCGCGAGTGGCTGCACGTGCGTGACCACTGCGAGGCGATCGACCTCGTCCTCCAGGAAGGGAGAGCGGGCGAGACGTACAACGTCGGGTCCGCGGTCGAGGCGACGATCGAGGAGATCGCGGATCGCGTTCTCGAGTTGACCGGGAAGCCGTCGTCGCTCAAGACGATCGTCCCCGATCGCCCCGGTCACGACCGCCGCTACCTGCTCGATGCCACGAAGATCGCGGAGGAGCTCGGGTGGGTCGCCGACACACGGCTTCGACGACGGCCTCGCCGAGACGGTTGCCTGGTACGAGGCGAACCGCGAGTGGTGGGAGCCGCTCAAGGCCCGGGCACCCGTGGAGGAATCTGCCTGGAAGTGAGGGCAATCGCTCAAGGCTCGGGCGTTTCGGCCGAGAACACAAAGAACGAACCCCGCGGAGCTACCCTGGATCTTCTCGTGCGCGCACTCGTCGCCGCAATCGTCCTCGTCCTCGTCGTTTCCGTCGCCCCGGCGTCGGGACAGCAGACGCCTTCGACCAGCTACGGCGAGGCGGTCTTCGTCGTGTCCGGGCGCGGGTACGGCCACGGCGTCGGCATGAGTCAGTACGGCGCGTACGGCCAGGCGCTCGCGGGTAAGCACCTACGACGAGATCCTCGGCGTACTACTACACGGGCACGCAGCTCGGGAGGACCGGGAGGAAGGATCTGCGCGTACTGCTGGCCGAGGGGCGCGCTGCGGTCACGATCTCGTCGGGCGTACCGTTCTCGGCGATCGATGCTACGGGCGCGACGTACAAGCTTCCGAAGGGACTCGCTGACGCTGCGCTCCGACCTCGTCCTTGCCGTCCGGGGCCGGCCCGGTCGTCCCGGTGCAGCCGCTCGTCTTCCGCCCGGGGAAGAACGCGCCGCTCGCGCTCGACGGTCGGCTGTACCGAGGCAAGCTCGAGGTCGTCCGTACAGGGCGGTTTCCTACGGGTCGTCAACGTCGTTCGCGCTCGAGAGCTACCTCGCAAGGCGTCGTCGCCGGCGAGGTGCCGTTCAGCTGGCCCGCGGAGGTGCTGAAGGCCCAGGCGGTCGCCGCCCGCTCGTACGCGCTGGCGAGCCTCCTCAAGGGGAAGCCGTTCGACCTCTACGCCGACGCCCGCAGTCAGGTCTATCTCGGCGTCGCCGGAGAGAAGCCGTCGACGACCGCAGGCAGTCGACGGACACGGCCGGAGAGGTCGTCACGTACGGCGGGAAGGTCGCGACGACGTACTACTTCTCGACCTCGGGCGGCAAGACGGCGAGCGCCGCCGACGTCTTCGGGTTCAGCGTCCCGTACCTCGTCTCGCGGCCGGATCCCTGGGACAAGATCTCGCCGTACCATCGCTGGGGGCCGCTCCTGCTCGGAGCGCGGACGCTGCAGTCGAAGCTCGGCGTCGAGTCGCGCGTCATCGACGCTGCGGGCGACGGCGACACCGTCCGGCCGTCTGCGTGCGCTCACCGTCGAGACGACCGCTGGATCCGAGCAAGTTCCCGGTATCGCTCATGCGCACCGCCCTCGGCCTGCGCTCGACGTGGGTGACGATCGGAGTGCTGCGGCTCGACCACCCCGGCCGTGATGCGGTCGTGTTCGGCTCGAGCGCGCGTCTGAGCGGGATCGGCCGCGGGCTCGGAGCCGCGAGGCTCTCGTCGTCTCCCGACGGTGCGATGTGGACGCCGGGCGCGACGCTCTCGCCCGACCCGGCCGGCGTCGTTTCCGTCGACGTCAAGCCTCAGCGGACGACGCGCTACCGGCTCGAAGCGCAGGGCGGGGCCTCGCCCGCGTTGCTCGTCCAGGTTGCGCCGCGACTCACGCTCACGCGCCCGACCCCCACCGAGCCCGGGGTGCTCGCGGGAACGATCCGGCCGAAGCTCACGGGATCCGCGGTCGCGATCGAGCGCAAGAAGGGCGCGAATTGGGTGCTCGTGGGCGAAGCGACCGTCGCTGCCTCAGGCGGCTTCAGGCTCGAGCTGGACGCCGCGCTACCAGCGGGGAGCTACCGAGCTCGAAGTACGGCGCAGCACCGAGCTCGCCGTCGGCAGCTCACCGGCCATCCAGGTGACCGGATGAGAGGCGGCCGCCGCAGTCGCGACTCGTCGTAGCCGCTTGGCTGGCTCTGCCGGGTCCGGCGTCTGCGGCGCGGTTCGCCGTCGGGCTCACCGAGGCGGCGAGAGCGCAGACGGTCGCCGGTGCCATCGAGCGGCGAACGGGCACGCCGTCCGGAGAGTCTCGCGCCGATCCGCGCGCTCGTCGTCGACGTGCCTGCTGGCGTCTCCCTTCGTGGCATCGCCGGGATCCGCTACGTCGAGCCGCTGGTGCACCGGCACCTCGCGTACGTCCCCGTCCGATCCGCTCGTGCCGAAGCAGTGGTACCTGCCCTACAGCGGCTTCTACACGTCCGTGGCTCACGCTCCCCGCGTTCGAGCCGATCGCCTGTCGCGGTCATCGACTCGGGAATCGACGGTGGCCATCCCGACCTCGCGGGCAAGATCCTCGACGCGAAGAGCTTCGTCGGTGGCTCCGCCCGCGTCGACACGCTCGGGCACGGGACGTTCGTTGCGGGACTGATCGGCGCCGATGTCGACAACGGAATCGGCATCGCCGGGCTCGCGCCGTCCGCCGAGCTGCTCGTGGCGAAGGTCGTGACCAAGTCGCGCGTCGATTCCCGTGGATGCCGAGGCGCGCGCGATCCGCTGGGCCGTCGACAACGGAGCACGGGTCATCAACATGAGCCTCGGCGGCATTCGCGATCCGCTCGACCCCGATCGCGACACGTACTCGCGGCTCGAGGCCGACGCGGTCGCGTACGCGATCTCGAACGGCGTCGTCGTCGTCGCCGCCGTCGGGAACTCGGACCAGGCGCCGGCCAGCCCGTGGAAGTACGCGAGCTATCCCGGCGGCACTGCCGCACGTGCTCGGTGTGAGCGCGACGAACGACACGGGCGGCATCCCGACGTTCTCGAATCGAGACCCGATCTACAACGATCTTGCGGCGCCCGGCCTCGAGATCCTCTCGATCCTGCCGCGGCCGCTGACTGCTCGCTACCCGGCTTGCTCGGAGCAGGGGTACTCGAGCTGCGGACCCGGACGAGTACCGAGAGGCGCAGGGGACGTCGTTCGCCACGCCCGCAGGTCACCGCTGCGGCAGCCGTGCTCCTCAGCCTCCGGCCGACGCTGCGACCCGAGCAGGTCACGCAGATCCTCGAGTCCACGACGATCGATCTCAACGCCGCGACCGGGTGCGAGGCGTGCGGCGACGGGTCGCGACGCGTACTCCGGGTTGGGGGAGGCTCGACGTCGCAGCCGCGATCGCCGCGCTGGCCACGCATCTCGCCGAGCACCGACTCCTTCGAGACGAACGACGACGTGGGTACGCGGGCACACGGCGTGTCCGGCGACAACCGGAGACTTCGCGCCAGCGTCGACTTCTGGGACGACCAGGACGACGTCTACGCGATTCACCTGGGCCGCAAACAGCCCGTGTACGTCGGACTCACCGGGGTCGACCCGAGCGTCGACCTGAGTCTGGCGTTCTGGTTGCCGCAAACCCGCTCCATCGAGCGCGTCTCGGACTTCCGTCTTCGTGTCCGTACGTCCACGCGCGCCGGGTCGAGGCAGTACCTGTCGTACCGGCCCAGGCTTGCAGGTACGTACTTCGTCCAGGTGCGCATCTCGAGCCCTGGGGCCACGCGCTACCGCCTGGCGATCATCAAGGGCTGAGTCCTCGGCTCTCTTGGGCGCTCCTCGAGAGCGCGTCGCGACTCGCGACGGGAAGACGAGGTCGTGGATGGCCGCATGACTGTTCACTTGGCGCGTGATGACTCGAGCGAGCGTTGCTTGAGCGGGCTTTGAGCGTCCGGGCTCACAGTGACGCCCATGCCCAGGCTGATCTCTGCAACGGCGTTCTTGGCGGTCGCACTTGCGTTCGCGCTTCCGTTCGGAGCCGTGTCCTCTTGCAGTGGTGAGGAGGTGCGCTTCTCGGGGTCGAGCTCGCGACCTTCAGGGTTCAGAAGGACCGCTCCTACGGCACGCTCGACGACACCGTCGAACGCAATGGCACGGTCCTCGCAGCCGGCCTCTTTCTCACTCACTGCGCTCGTCGGCCTGGGACTAACGCTTGCCGGTCGATCGGGCGGCGGCATCTGCGCATCGGTTGGCCTCGTCGCGGCCCAGATGCTCGGCGGCGTGATCCTCATCTCCTCTGACGGTCCAACCGAACTGCGCGTCGGCTATTGGCTTGCGCTCGCCGCCATGGCGGTCGCGGGTCTCGTCTTTCTCGTCGAGGGGGTACGGAGTCGCCGAAAACGCGCCGCGCCAGTCTGGCGATGGCTCGTCGGCCGCGCGACGGTCACGCTCCTGCCGCTGCTCCTCGTCCTTGCGCTCCTCGTGGTGGTCGGGATCTCGGTCCTATTCGAGTAGCTCGTCGTCCGGAACGTCCCGAAGCACACGGGCCGGGTTCCCGACGACGATCACGCGCGGTTGCACGTCCTTGGTGACGACCGCCCCCGCGCCGACGAACGCCTCCTCGCCGATCTCCACGCCCGGGCAGAGAACGGCTCCACCGCCGATTCGCGCGCCGCGGCGGATGGTCGGCCCGGCGATCAGCTCGTGCCTCTTCTCCGTCCGGCCCATGAAGTCGTCGTTCGTCGTGACGACGCACGGCGCGATGAACACGTGCTCCTCGAGCGTGGAATAGGCCGTGATGTAGGCCTCCGCCTGGATCCTCGTCATGGCGCCGATCGTCGTGTCGTTCTCGACGAGCGAGCCGCGACCGAGGACGACGTCGTCGCCGATCGTCACGCGCTCTCGAACGCACGACTGATCGCCGAGGATGACGCGCTCGCCGATTTTTGAGCCGGCGAAGACGATCGCGCCCGTCGACACGATCGTCCCGTCTCCGATCTCGGTCGGCGGTAGCGGCTCACGCTTCGCGGTCGACCGTGGTGAGAGCGACGGCTGCTTGCCGACGACAGCGTTCTCGAGCACCTTCACGCCCTCTCCGAGGACCGTGCCGGGATAGACCGTCGCGCTCGGGTGGACCTCAGCTGCCATTCAGCGAGGTGGTCAGCATGTCGAGCGCGCGGACGACGCGCGCTCCATCGCGCGCGACGCGGCCACGGTCGCCGTTCGCCCTCGACGAGGGACAGGAAGTGGCGGCACTCGAGCTTGAGCGGCTCGTCGGTCGCGATCTTCGGGAATGTGGATGTCGCCGGTGCGCGTCTGCCACTCGCCGTAGGTATCGACGGGCTTCCACGGCGACTTCTCGTACACGGTCACCTTGCGGTCGAGCTCCATGTCGTCGAAGACGGCCATCTTCTCGGTGCCGACGACGGTCATCTTCCGCATCTTGTGTGGGTCGAGCCACGACAGGTGCATGTGCGCGATCTTCCCGGAGGGAAACTGGAGGTAGCAGAAGACGACGTCCTCCACGCCGGTCTGGAGCAGCGACCGACCATGTGCGACCGCCTCGGACGGGTCCTCGTCGAGGAGGTAGAGGATCACCGACAGGTCGTGGACGCCGAGCGACCAGAGTGCGTTCTCGTGCTTGCGGATCACGCCGAGGTTCTGGCGGTTTCCGTACACCATCAGGACCTCGCCGAGCTGGCCCTCATCGACGAGCTCCTTCAGCTTGAGGACGCCGGGGTGGTAGAGGAGCAGGTGGCCGGGCATGAGCACGAGGTCGCGCTCCTCGGCGAGCGCGACGAGCTCGTCGATCTCGGCGGTCGTCATCGCCGGAGGCTTCTCGACGAAGACGTGCTTGCCGGCCTCGAGCGCCTGCTTCGCGAGCTCGTAGTGCGTCGGCACGGGAGTCGCGACGACGACGGCGTCGAGCTCGTGCGTCCTCGAGCATCTCGTCGAACGATGCGGCCCAGCGCGCCTGCGGATAGCGGCTCGTGAACTCCTCCGCCTTGCCCTCGGCGGGATCGATGAGCCACGCGAGGTCGGCGAGCTCGGCGAAGTTGCGCGCGAGGTTCTTCCCCCATTCGCCGAGGCCGGCCTGGCCCGACGCGGACCGTCACAGCTTCCAGACCTTGTCCGAGCGCCTCCCGTTCGCGCCCGTCGCGTTGCGCAGGTCGACGACGAGCACCGCGTCGTCCACGAGGCGGCTCGTAGTCGATCACCGAGTGGTTCGTGACCACGACGACGCAGTCGTACGCTGCGGGCTCGAGCGGCGACGAGCTCATCGAGATCCCGTTCTCCGTGAACGACGGGACGTGCGGATCGTGGTACGCGACGTCGGCGCCCGCGTTCTCGAGCAGTCCGATGAGCTTGAGCGCCGGCGACTCGCGCGTGTCCGAGATGTCGGGCTTGTACGCGACGCCGAGCGACGAGGATCTTCGAGCCGTTGAGCGAGCGCTGCCGTGCGTGGTTGAGCGCCTGCGAGACGACCGAGCGGCAGAAGTACGGCATCGACTCGTTGACCTTCCCGGCCAGCTCGATGAACTCGGTGTAGAAGCCGAACTCGCGCGCCTTCCACGTGAGGTAGAAGGGGTCGATCGGGATGCAGTGGCCGCCGAGGCCGGGGCCCGGCTTGAACGGACATGAAGCCGAACGGCTTCGTCGCTGCGGCCTCGATGACCTCCCAGACGTCGATGTCCATCCGGTCGCAGAGCTGCGCGAGCTCGTTGACGAGCGCGATGTTGACCGACCGGAAGATGTTCTCGAGGAGCTTCGTGAGCTCGGCCGCCTCGGGCGACGAGACGGGGTGCACGTTCTCGATCGCCGTCGAGTAGAGCGCCGCGGCCGCAGCGGTCGAGCCCTCGTCGATGCCTCCGACGACCTTGGTGACGGTCTTCGTCGTCCAGTCCTCACGCCCCGGATCGACCCGCTCGGGCGAGAACGCGAGGTGGAAGTCCTCGCCGCCGGTGAGGCCGCTTCCGCGCTCGAGGATCGGCTGCACCTGCTCGCGCGTCGTGCCCGGATACGTCGTCGACTCGAGGACGACGAGGTGACCCGGGCGCAGCCGCGTCGCGATCTGCTCCGCTGCCGAGACGAGGATCCGCAGGTCGGGCTCGCGCTGTCGCGAGAGCGGGGTCGGCAGGGCGACGAGAATCGCGTCGGCCTCGCGCAGCTCGTCGTAGTCGGTCGTCGCGGCGACGAGCCCGCTCTCGACGAGCGGCTTCAGGATCTCGGTCGGGACGTCCTCGATGTAGCTCTCGCCGTCGGTTCAGCTGTGCGACGCGCGCCGGGTCGACGTCCACGAGGAGCACGCGCTTGCCGGCGTCCGCGAAGGTCCGTGCGAGCGGGACGCCGACGTAGCCGGCTCCGACGATGGCGACGTCGCGCTTCATCGGGTCGGGATCGTAGCGACGAGCACCTGCGCGATCCGCTCGGACGCGTGCCCGTCGCCGTACAGCACCGGACGGTTCGGAGGCATCGTCGCGGACGCGACCGCGCTCGGCGAGCGCCTCCGGGTCGTCGTCGACGAGCACGTTCGCGCCGACGGCGACCGTGTCGACCCACTCGGTCGACGGTCGGACGGTGACGCACGGGACGCCGTACCAGTACGCCTCCTTCTGCAGGCCGCCCGAGTCCGTCACGATCACGCGCGCCTGCGACGCGAGCGACGCGAGCTCGAGGTAGCTCAGCGGCTCGATCACGCGGACGTGGTCGCCGAGCGACGAGTCCCTCCTCCTGCATCCGGGCGCGTGTGCGCGGGTGCACCGGGAAGACGACCATGCTCGTCGATCCGGTTCAGCCCGTCCACGATCCGCCCGAGACGCGGCTGCTCGACGTTCGCCTGCCGATGGATCGTCGCGACGACGTAGGAGCCGGGCTCGTGCGGCACCGGGAACGCCGCTCGCGCGACCGGCGCGAAGAGCCGGCTCGCGTCGGCCATCACGTCGCCGACGACGTAGATCCGGCCGATGACGCCCTCCTCCTCGAGCGTCTGCCGCGAGCGGTCGTCAGGGCAGAAGAGGAGCCAGGCGAGGCGGTCGGTCTCGATCCGGTTGTGCTCCTCCGGCATCGTCGAGGTCGCCACTGCGGAGACCGGCCTCGACGTGCGCGAGCGGCACCGACGCGTCGGCTGCGGCACGCGCACCGGCGAGCGTCGAGTTCGTGTCGCCGTAGACGAGGACGAGGTCGGGCGACTCGGCGGCGATCCGCTCGGCGATCGCCGGCTGCATCACGTCGGGATCGGACGTGTGCAGGTCGAGGCGGTAGCGCGGCTCGCGCGAGCCCGAGCTGGTCGAAGAAGACCTGCGACAGCGTGTGGAACCAGTGCTGCCCGGTGTGCAGCACGACCTCGTCGACGCCAGCCTCGCGCGAGGGCGGCCGAGAGCGGCGCGGCCTTGATGAACTGCGGCCGGTTGCCGACGACGGTGAAGACCTTCACTGGGCGAAGCCTACGAGTGTCCCGGGAAGGACAGCGCGCCGTAGCGGCGCTCGAGACGTCCTACGTCGCCCGGCGGCGGCGGGTCCGCGGCGGGCTTGCTGTTTCCGTGGGCTCCGGTTCCACTTCGGCCGAGATGTCGACCGACACGTCGTCGGACACGTCGGCAGGTTCCTCGTCCGGCATTTCGACGGGCACCTCGGCCGACATATCGGTATGCACTTCATCCGACACGTCACCCTGCAGCTCCTCGGCGTCGTCGAACACCTCGTCCCGATCCTCAGGCGTCGAGACGACCGTGTGTCGAGTCCTCGCGATGGCGGCCTGCATCTCCGCGAGACTCGCGTGCAGGTCCGCGAGGAGATCCTTGCCGTCGTCGCTCTTCGGGTCGAGGTCGTCCTGCCGCCCCGCGATGTCGTTGAGTCGAGCCTCGAGCGATCGGAGGGCGACGGGCCACAGGGCCTGCGCGCGCTCGATCTCCGTCGCCATTCCGTCCTTCCGCCTCTCGAGAAGCTCGACCCTCGCGGCGAGCGTGCCGATGTCGGATCCGATTCGCGACGACGACGAGGCTGCGTTATCGGCCGTTTTCGTGGCGAGATCCTCGACCCGGTCGATCCGTGCTGCGGCTGTCGATGCGCTCAGTCGAAGCGTGTCGAGCTGCGACACGATCTCACCCGGCAGGGCGGAGCGCTGAAGCTTCGCCTTCAGGCTCGCGAGTTCGCTCTCGAGGCGGTCGACCACCTCCGGATTGCCGGTCGCGCCGGAGGACGTCGCCTCGAGCTGCTGCAGGCGTTGGGAGGTCTCGTCCAGGCGGATCCGGACCGCCTCGAGCTGTGCCGCGAGCTCCTCGTTCGCCTGGACCGCCGAGTTCTGAAGAATGCCGATGAGGCCCTTCAGGTCGCCCACGATCGTCTCGAACCCGGCGCTGGCATCGGCGAAGTGCCGGTCGAGCTCGGCGAGGCCGACGCCGGGCTCGACGAGTGCTGCGAGGGACTCGTCGACACTCTGGGCGATCCGGTCGACGCGCGACGCGACGCTGTCCACCGCCATGCCCATCTCCTCGATGGCGTCGCCCATCTCGGCGAGTCGCTCGTCGACGAGCGACGGCTCGGGATTCTGCTGGCGGTCATCGATCACCTGCAGCTGCAACGAAACCGTTCCGATCGACTTCCGGAGCTCCTCGAGCTGGAGCTCGAGCTCCTCGTCGGGAGCCTCGACCATGAGCCTCAGCGTCGCGAACTCGGACTGTTGCGCATCGAGCCGCTCTGTTGCCGCGGTCATAGCGTTGACGACGTCGACGAGTCGCTGCCCAAGGGTCTGGTCGAGTGACGCGATGCGGCGCGCGAGCTCCTCGTCGGAGGCGGCGAACGTGGTCCTGAGGGTCGCGAGATCGCCTTCCTGGGCTTCGATTCTCGCCATCGCAGACGTCACCGTCTGAGCGACTTCCTCGAGGCGTTGCCCGACGGCCTGATCGAGCTCCGTGATCAGGCGCTCGAGCTCGTCGTCCGGCGACTCGAGCGCAGTCGCGAGCGATTCGAGCTCGGCCTCCTGCGACTCGAGCCGAGCGCCGACCGACGTCAGCGCTTCAAGGAGGGCTCCGAGCTGCTGATCGAAGGCCTCCGGGTCGATGTCGAGCTCGACGCCGTCCCTCGAAGCGAGCATGGTCCTGAGCGTCGCCAGCTCGATCCCTTGAGCCTCGAGCCCCTCAACCCGGGCCTCTTGAGCCTCGATTCTGCCCGTCGCCGCGGTCACCGCCTGAACGACGTCTTCGAGCCTCTGGTCGAGCGCCGGATCGACTCGAAGCTCGACCACCCCCTCGCCCGAGGCTGCCAGCCCAGTCTTGAGCGCGCCGAGCTCTGCCTCCTGCGCTTCGAGTCTCTCTGTCGCGGCGGTCACCGCCTGAACGACGGTTTCGAGCTGCTGCTCGAGCGCCGGATCGACGAGGACCTCGACCCCCTCGTTCGAGGCCACGAGCCCGGTCTTGAGCGTCCCGAGCTCTGCCTGCTGAGCCTCGAGTCGCTCCACGGCCGACGCCACTGCCTGGGCGACCTCGTCGAGGCGCTGCTCGAGAGCAGGATCGACGCGGAGCTCGACCGCGCCGTCGCTCTCGGTGGCGCCGGCGTCCGAGCTGTCGAGCTTCTTGCGCACGTTCTCGAGCTGACGCTCGTGGATCGCGACACCTCCGGCCACTGTCTCCAGTGCCGCTGCCATTGCGCTCATCTGTGCGCTGAGCCCGCTGACCTCCTCGTTGAGCAGCACGAGCCGGCTGGTCATGCTCGCGCGAGGAGGTGAGGCGGTACCTCGCTCCTTCTTCGCAGGCGCCGGCTCGGCGGCGCGCAGCTCGTTGAGCGAGTTCGTGACGAATCCCTCGAGGGTCCCGATCCTCGACTCGAGCTCCTTGCGGAGGACGGCGATCTCGCCGTCCTTCTTCGCGACTGCCGTCACAGTCGAAGAGACGGCAGTGGCGAGCGTGTCGAACCGGTCGACCAATGCGTCCCAGGAGTCCGGTGTCCCCCCGTTCTTCGGTTGTCGCTTCCCTAAAAGCACTGCTATCCCCCATTATGGGGATGCGACGCCTCGAGTCTATGGGCGGAGCCGAAATTCGGTATCGGTCCCGAACGAGCAGCAAGGGCTATGCGGGCGTCAGAAGCACACGATCCGCCACAGTTGCAGCATGTCTACTGCTGCTCGAGCTCGTGTTGCTCGTGCTCGTCGGTTGCCGCTCTCGCGCGGGTCAGCTTTCGATCAGATCTCTTGCCTCAGCAAGGTCAACGGTTGTGAAGCCCTCCGTGAACGTCGCGTAGACGGACTCGAGCTGCCGACGAGACTGCTCGGCCTCGGCTGTGTTCTGGGGCAGGCGGCAGAGTCTCGTCGCCGCTCGGAGCTGGGACATCCGCGCGTCGAGCGCCCGTGCTGACTCGAGCGCGTTTCGGTACCAGAGTGCCGGGCCGTCGTCGGTCGCCCGGTCGGCGGCAGCCAGCAGATCACCCTTGACGAGAAGCAGTTCGGGGAGCAGAGGCATCGTGCTGTTCACACCGACGAGTGCGACGGCCTCGTCGATGTACGCGACCCCTTCGCCTTCCAGACCGGCTTTCCCGCATGCCCCGGCGCAGATGCCGAGGAGCATCGGCCAGAACACAGGAGGCGTCTTCATGCCGTGGTAGAGACTCATTCCCTCGCGGATGCGGGACAGGCCTTCCTCGACCTGGCCGAGCCCCGTCAGGGCTGCGCCGAGCAGAAACGTTCCGGTGGCGTTCCACACCTGAAGGCCGTGAGCATCTGCGACCTCGAGGGTTCCCAGCGCACGCAATCGCACGAGCTCGGGCTCGTGCCGCCAGAAGTGGAGGAGGCCTGAATGGAAGAGCGCATAGGCATGCGTCAAGGGGTGCTCGAGCGTCAGAGCCAGCTCGACGGCACGGTCTGCCCGCTCGAGCGAGCGGTCCGGATGACCGAGGAGCCAGGAGAAGAGAGCCGAAGTCGTCAAGCACGGGACTCGGGGGTCGCTCCCGGCTCGGAGGCGGGATGGGCGGTAGGGGTGTGCCTCGAACGACGCGATTGCGGCCTCGAGCTGGTCGATGCCCGCATGGAGTTCGCCGAGGAACCCGAGGCTCGCACCCAGCTGGAGGTCTCCGTCCACCCGCATGCTGGGATCGTCCTGGCGGTCGGCCAGCGCCTGGATGTCACGTCCGATCTGGGCAGCCTTGTCGAACTCCGAGCGGTAGTTGTAGAACGCCCCGAGGCTCCGTAGGACAGGGAGCATCTGGAGGCGGTCGCCTTCGCCCTCGACGACCTCGAGAGCGTGGGTGTACTCCGCCTCGACCGCGGACGTAAAGCCCTCCATCGCCATCAGCGCCCTGGCTTGGCTCATCCGGAGCATGGACTCGTTGGCTGCGCGTTCCGGGGCTGCGGGGGTCGACGCGAGCACAGCGAGGAGATCGGAGGTGAGCTCGATCGCCGCCCTGTACCAGCCTTGACCCTCGTACAACGCCCAGAGGCCGTCGACGAGGCTGTTCAGCCGATCGAGATCGCGCTCTCCTACCCAGTACCGCCAGCAGAGGTGCAGGTTCTCGGCTTCGGCAGCCATCGCGACCGAGGCCCTGCCGCGACCCGCATCGGTGAGCTCATCCGCGTGGCTCTGGATCACGTCCGCGAAATGGATCGCATGGGCGCGTCGCGCAGCTGCGGCGAAGTCGGGAAGGGCATCGAGCCGTTCGGTTGCGTACTCGCGGATTGTCTCGAGCATGACGAAGCGAGGCTGGCCGTCCGCTGCGTCGACCTGCCGGACGAGGCTCTTGCCGACCAGCGACGCGAGACCGTCGAGCGTGTCGAGACCCTCGAGCCGCCCGTTGAGGCGGCCCGCTACTGCCTCGACGGCTTCGATCCGTGTCCCGGCGAAAGCCGACAGCAGCTCGAACAGTCGCCGTTCGCCCGGGTCGAGGAGCTCGTAGCTCCAGTCGATCGTCGCACGCAGCGTCTGCTGCCGCTCGGGCAAGTCGCGTGCACCACTGCGGAGAAGTGCAAGGCGGCTCCCCAAGCGCTCCCGCAGCGCCTCGGGTGAGAAGAGGGTGATCCGCGCGGTGGCCAGCTCGATGGCAAGGGGAAGACCGTCGAGGCGGAGGCAGATCTCCGCGACGGCAGAAGCGTTCTCGTCTGTCAGCCGGAAATCCGGGCGGATCGCCTGGGCGCGCTCGACGAAGAGTTGGATCGCCTCGTACCGCATGAGTTGCTCGGCGGAGTTCTGCCGCGCAGTTGCCTCGGGCAGTGTCAGGGGCGGTACCGGGAAGCGATGCTCACCGCGGATGCGGAGCGCCTCACGGCTCGTGACGAGCACCTTCGGCCCGGGGCAGTCGTCCAGTAAGCGGGCGACCGTGGAAGCAGCCGACGTGACCTGCTCGAAGTTGTCGAGGACCACGAGACAATGGCGATCCTTCAGATGACCGACGAGTTCGTCCAGCTGCGAATCCTCGCTCGCATCGGGAAGGCCTACGGAGCGGGCGATGGCGACGAGCACGGAGGCGGCACCCCGAGCAGCCTCGAGATCGACGAAGAACACCCCGTCGTCGAACACGCCGCCGAGGTTGGTGGCCACCCGGAGCGCGAGCCTCGTCTTGCCGATGCCGCCCGGTCCGAGGAGTGTCAGCAGGCGCACAGCGTTGTCTTGCAGGCGCTCTTCGATCTGCTTCAGCTCACCCTCTCTCCCGACCAAGCCCGAGGTTTCGAGCGGGAGGCCGCGAGCCAGATCGTGGATCGTCGCGAGCGCGGGGAAGCCGGTCGACAGACCAGGATGGACGAGCTGGAAGATGCGCTCCGCGCGACCCAGACTCTTGAGGCGGTGCTCGCCGAGGTCCAGGAGCGTCGAGCCCTCCGGCAACTCATCGACCACAAGGTCCGCCGCGACGGCCGAGAGCAGGACCTGGCCGCCGTGACCCGCGGCCATGATCCGAGCCGTGCGATTCACGGCGGGCCCGTGGTAGTCGCCGCTGCTCGCAGCAGCCTCTCCCGCGTGGAGACCCATGCGGACCCGGAGCGGACCCGCCTCATTCCATGGTTCGTCTGCGAGGGCGAGTTGGGCACGAAGACAGGCGCGTACGCCGTCGCGCGCAGACTCGAACACCGCCATGAGACCGTCGCCCATGGTCTTCACGACCTCTCCCGCAGCCCCCTCGACTGCGCTGCGCAGGATCTCGTCGTGCCGCTCGAGCGAGCTTCCCATCGAATCGGGGAAGCGCTCCCACAGCCGGGTGCTCCCCTCGATGTCGGCGAACAGGAACGCAAGAGTCCGCGTGTGTTCCTGTTTCTGCGTCACCTTTCGCTCCTGGCCCGGCGGTCGATGCTATCGCTCGTGCGATCGCCAGCACGGGCAAGCGGCGTCGAGGCCTACGCGTTCACGTTCGGCTGGGGAGAGGAATACGCGCGACCGCCGAAGGCGTAGGGGACGAGGCGAGGGTCGGAGGCGATGGCCTGCAGGACTATCGGCGAGTGGGCCGTGAAGGATTCGAACCTTCGACCTTGGGATTAAGAGTCCCCTGCTCTACCAACTGAGCTAACGGCCCGGGACGGGCCAGTGTAGCCCCTTCGCGATGGCACCTGAGACGCCGCATAGCCCCGGGTTCTACGGCTTCAGGCCGGTGCAGGCCCGGAGCTTCTTCCACGTCGCGATCTCTGCGCGACGGTCGGCGCCGTGCAGCGGTCGGGGTGTTCCGCTCACGATCCGAGCAGGCTCCCAGCGGTAGCCCAGCACGCGTCTGCCGTCGACCGTGACGAGGAGCACGCCCGTCTGCGTCGAGAGCTCCGAGGTCCCATACCAGACGAAGTTGCCGAGGCCGTAGTCCACGAGTGCGCTCCCGAGGCGGCCGGCACCCTGCACGCGGTGTGCGTGGCCGCCGACGACGACGTCTGCGCCGGCAGCGACGAGCTGCTGCGCGAGCTCTCGCTGGTCGGGCGACGGGCACTGCTGCTGTTCGATGCCCCAGTGGAGGAAGACGACGACGGTGTCCGAGGTCCTCCGTGCGTCGCGCACCTCCTCGAGGAGACGCGGGACGTCCTTTGCGGATGCGAGCCCAGGTTTCCCTGGTCCTGCCGTCCAGGATGCGATCAGTTGGTCGTCGATTACCTGGGTGGCGCCGATGACGGCGATCCGTTGACCATTGACCGTACGTCGGAAGGGCCGGTACGCCTGCTTTGCGTTGAGCCCGATCCCGATGACGGGGAAGTGGTAGCGCCGCGCGGCCGCCAGGGAGTCGCGGAGGCCGGTCTCGCCGTAGTCGAGGCCGTGGTTGTTGGCCATCGAGGCCACGTCGACGCCGCCCGCTCGCAGGGCCGCGAATGCGCTCGCAGGTGCCCGGAAGACGAACTCCTTCTGCGCAGGCGTCCCGCGGCTCGTGACCGCGGTCTCGAGATTGACGACGGTGAGGTCGGCACTTCCGAGGACGGGGCCGATCGAGTCCAGGACGAGGTTCGGC
The DNA here is from genome assembly GCA_963709715.1 of uncultured Gaiellaceae bacterium. Taxonomy (GTDB): domain Bacteria; phylum Actinomycetota; class Thermoleophilia; order Gaiellales; family Gaiellaceae; genus GMQP-bins7. The sequence goes on along the minus strand of CAVPXQ010000002.1, from coordinate 342,029 downwards.
GACCGCCGCAGCTCGTCGCCGACGCTGTCCTCGAAGTGGACGTCCCCGCCGAACGCGAGGACGACGGGCTTCCCCTGCGGAGTGGCTTCCGCACCCCTCCGAGGAGCGCTGCTCGTCGCCGCGGCGCTCTTCTCGAAGGCCACCCCGACGAGCGCTCCGACGGCGGCGAGCGCGAAAACAGACGCGACGATGAGCTTTGCGATACGAGGCACGAGTGCGGTGCGAAGAGGCGGCGAGTTCCCACCCACGATAGCCAGCGCTTGAAGTAGGCTCGACGACGGTGCGCAAGGGGATCGTGCAGCTGGTCGCGATCGGCGTCGTGATCGGCGCTGCCGTGACGCTGGTGGCCGTTCTCTTCCAGTGGCTCCCCACCTCGGCGAGCGAGGAGTTCGACCGGATCCAGGACATCTACTGGTTCGCGACGATCATGTCGATCATCATCTTCTCGCTCGTCGCAGCGGTGGTCGTCTATTCGGTGTGGAAGTGGCGCGTTCCGCCGGACGACGATGCGGAAGGGCCACCGATCCACGGGCACACGGGCCTCGAGATCGTCTGGACGGCAGTTCCCGCGATCATCGTGATCACGCTCGGGATCGTGAGCGCGGTCGTGATGTCCGAGAACGGGCGCGCCGGCTCGAGCCCGCTCCAGGTGAAGGCGATCGGCCAGCAGTTCGCCTGGAAGTTCCAGTACGGAGACTACGGCGACCTCGAGTCCGGCGAGCTCGTCCTGCCCGTGCACCGCGAGGCGAAGTTCACCCTGATGTCCGTCGACGTCATCCACTCGTTCTGGGTGCCGAACTTCGGTCAGAAGATGGATGCGGTGCCAGGCATCGAGACGACGATCCTCGTCACGCCGACGCGAACCGGTGAGTTCGCCGTGGTGTGCGCCGAGCTCTGCGGGCTCGGCCACGCGACTATGCGGGCGAAGGCGCGGGTGGTCACCGAGGCAGAGTTCGACAAGTGGATCCAGGAGCAGAAGGCATGACGGCGACCCACCCCGAGCAGGCAGAGCAGTACCCCGCCCATTTCGAGCCGCCGCGGGGCGCGACGTGGAGGCTGCTCTTCGGCCCGGGTCTCGTCCGCGGCGCGTGGATGGCCGTCCTCGGCTTCGTGCTCGGGATGCTCCTCGTTCTCGCCCTGCGCGCCTGGTGGGGATGGGATCCGGTGTGGAACACAGAGGTCGTCCTCGTCGTCGGTGCGATGGTCGCGGCGCCGATCTTCTTCCTTGCGGGGATCGGCTCGTTCGACTACTGGCTCTACTACATCTCGGGTCGGCCCACGCGTCCGGAGGACCACTCCGGTCACGGCGCGCGCTCGTGGCGGGACTACTTCCGCGTCAACACGGATCACAAGGTCATCGGGATCCAGTACCTCGTCACGACCTTCGTGTTCTTCGCGGTGGGCGGGCTGATGGCGATGTTCTTCCGCGCCGAGCTCGCGCAGCCGGGGCTCCAGTTCGTCGACTCGCAGACGTTCAACGGCCTCGTGTCCGTGCACGCGACGTTGATGATCTTCCTGTTCATCATCCCGGCGTTCGCGGGGATCGCGAACTTCGTGGTGCCGCTCATGCTCGGTGCGCCGGACATGGCGTTCCCTCGTCTGAACGCCCTGTCGTTCTGGCTGCTCCCGATCGCCGGGACCATGTTCGTCGCGAGCTTCCTCGCGCCCGGCGGCGCCTTCGGCGCCGGCTGGACGGGGTACGCACCCCTCTCCGAGGGACAGCCGCTCGGGCAGACCTTCTTCAACATGGGCGTCCAGTGGGCGGGGGCGTCGAGCATCATGACGGCGCTCAACTTCCTCGTGACGATCATCACGATGCGTGCGCCCGGCATGACCTTCTGGCGCATGCCGCTCCTCGTGTGGGCGAACTTCACGACGTCACTCCTCGTCGTGCTGGCGACACCGTTCATCGCCGGCTCGCAGTTCTTCGTGATGTTCGACCGGATCATGCACACGAGCTTCTTCACGCCCGACGGCGGTGGCTACGTGCTCGGCTACCAGCACATCTTCTGGTTCTACAGCCACCCGGCCGTGTACATCATGATGCTGCCCGGGTTCGGGATCGTCTCCGAGGTGATCTCCTCGATGTCGCGGAAGCCGATCTTCGGCTACCGGCTAATGGCGCTCTCGCTGCTCGGGATCCTCGTCCTCGGCTTCTCGGTGTGGGCGCACCACATGTTCGTGGCCGGCATGGCCGACTGGCTGCGCGTTCCGATGATGATCACGACGTTGCTCATCGCGATCCCGACGGGGATCAAGGTGTTCTCGTGGGTCGCGACGCTGTGGCGCGGCCGCATCCACCTGACGACGCCGATGCTCTTCGCGCTCGGGTTCGTGACGATGTTCGTGATCGGCGGCCTCTCCGGGATCTACCTCGGTTCCGTGCCGATCGACATCGCCGCCTCCGACACCTACTTCATCGTCGCGCATATCCACTACGTGCTGTTCGGGGGCTCCGTGTTCACGATCTTCGCGGGCATCTACTTCTGGTTCCCGAAGATGACCGGCCGCATGTACGACGAGCGTCTCGGGAAGTGGCACTTCTGGCTGACGTTCGTCAGCTTCAACGCGACGTTCTTCCCGATGCACTACATCGGTCTGCGCGGGATGCCCAGGCGCGTATTCGACTACGACGAGGCGTTCGGTGATCTCAACCTCTTCATCTCGATCGCGTCCTTCGTGCTCGGCGCCTCGTTCGTGGTGTTCGTCTACAACATGGTCACGAGCTGGGTTCGGGGCCCGATCGCCGAAGCGAACCCGTGGCACGCGCGGACGCTCGAATGGCAGGTCTCATCGCCGCCGCCGATCTTCAACTTCGACGAGATCCCGCAGGTCGTGGGCGGGCCGTACGAGTACGGCGTTCCCGGCGCGCGCCATGCCGTCCTCAGTCCGGCGAAGGAGGCCCAGCACGAGGCCCAGGAGGTCCACGCGTGATCGACGACGCCACGTCCGTGCTCGTCGTCGCGAACGAGACGCTCGTCGGCGACGAGCTCGTCGAGACGCTTCGTCGCCGTAGCGAGCGCGGACCGATCCGCGTCGCGGTGGTCGCGCCCGTGACTCCGCCGCGCGAGGGGTACATCGTGTATCGAGACTCGCGTCGTGCCGCTGCGGGCCGGCGGCTCGATCGCGTGCTCGCCGCGTTGCGGCTCGCCGGCATTCCGGCGCACGGAGGCGTCTTCGACGACGACCCGCTCGCGGCCGTCAAGGACGTGCTCGCGTCGGAGGACGTCGACGAGATCGTCGTCTGCACGCATCCCGAGACGAAGTCGGGCTGGCTCCGGAAGAACCTCGTCGACGAGATACGAAAGGCAGCCGGCGACCGACCCGTCGAGCACGTCGTCTCGGATGTCACCGGCCGTTCCGGGGCGAACGTCCTCGTGGTCGCCAACGAGACGGTCCTCGGAGACCCTCTGCTCGATCGGATCCGACAGCGTGCCGCCGAGGGTCCTGCCAGCTTCCTCATCGTGTGCCCGCAGAGCGATCCTGCGCGCGGCGAGCACCCCGACGCCGAGCGCAGGCTTCGCGGCGCGCTCTCGCTCCTCCGGTCCGAAGGGCTCGACGTCCACGGGCAGATCGCGCATCCGGACCCGTACACGGCTGCGATCGAGGCGGTGGAGGACGACAGGACGGACGAGATCATCGTCTCGACCTTCCCGGGCGAGCGGTCGGGCTGGCTCAGACGCGACCTCGTCGGACGCCTTCGCGCGCAGACCGGGCTCCCGGTTCAGCACGTCGTGGTCGAGGAGCTCGCGGGGGTCGAAGCGTGAGCGCGCACGCCGAAGCGCTGCACGGTCAGCACGACGAGCATCACGGCCCGCCGCCGGCCAACCAGAGCTCTCGTGTCGACGCGCGGACGCTCGGGATGCTCCTCTTCATCGGCTCCGAGATCATGCTCTTCGGGTCGTTCTTCGCCGCCTACTTCTTCGTCCGAGTCGTCAACCCGGGTGCCCCCGAGGAGTGGCCGCCGGCTCCCTACGAGTTCCCTGTGTTCGTCGCCGGCATCAACACCTGCATCCTCGTGACCTCGAGCTTCACGATGCACTGGGCGCTCCAGTCGATCAAGCGCGGTGAGCGGAAGGGGTTCCTCGCGGGGATGGTCCTGACCTTCCTGATGGGGCTCGCGTTCCTCCTGACGCAGGTCATCGAGTACCTGAACGTCGGCTTCAACACCGGCGCCGGAGCATTCGCGTCCGTCTTCTTCGGGCTCACCGGCCTGCACGGTGCGCACGTCGCGATCGGGCTGAGCCTCCTGCTGATGGTCATCATCCGCGGTTTCCGTGGCCACTTCTCCCCGGAGCACCACCACGGCGTGGAGCTTCCCGGGATCTACTGGCACTTCGTCGACGTCATGTGGATCGTCGTGTACACGACGGTCTACCTTCTCTAGGGAGTCGGGTGGAGAGTCCGTTTCGCAGCGAGGAGGCGGCTTTCCGATTCCTGCTGATCACGATCGGCGCGTTCGCGCTGATCGTGCTCGCATCGTGGATCGCGCCGGCCCTCGGCTTGCTCACCTTTCTCGCACTCGCCGCGGCCGGTATCGCTGCCTACTTCCGTCAGCGGGGACCCGCCCGTGGGCAGGAGCATGTCGAGCACCTCGGCGACATCGGACAGCGCCGGGTGCTCGTCGTCGCGAACGAGACCGTGGAGGGCGAGGAGCTGCTGAGCGCGATCAGCACGATTGCCCTGGATCGAAAGACGCGCTTCCATGTCGTCTGCCCCGCCCTCAACTCGCGTCTGAAGACGTTCACGTCTGACGAGGATCCCGCACGCGAGGCGGCGCAGTTGCGGCTCGACGACACGCTCGCCCGGCTGTCATCGGTGGGGATCGACGCTCACGGCGAGGTCGGTGACGGCGATCCCCTGGTCGCAGTCGACGATGCGGTCCGGACGTTTGGACCGGATGAGATCGTGATCTCGACCCATCCGCCGGGGAGGTCGAACTGGCTCGAGCACGGCGTGGTGGACTCGGTGCGCGTTCGGTACGACGTGCCCGTCACGCACGTCGTCGTCGATCTCGATCGACAGGCGAGCGAGTAGCGTTACTTGCCGGCGACGGACGACACGTAGTCCGCCACGGCCTGAATCTGCTGTTCGTCCAGCGAGCTCTTGAACGACGGCATCCCGCCCTGGCCGTTCGTCACCCTGTCCACCACGAGGGACTTGGGAGGCTTCGCGGCGTCGAGGTTCGGCCCGACGGTTCCTGTCGTGCCTGCGTCGCTGAGCGTGTGGCACGAGCTGCAGTTGGCCGTGAAGATCGACTTCCCGTCCGTCGGCTTCTCGGTGGTGACTCCCGTTCCCGCGACCGCGCCGACGTAGACGGCGATGTCGTCGACCGCCTGTGCCTGATCCTCGACACAGAACCCTGGCCCGTCGACGTCGTCACAGGACGGGAGCGTCTCGTCGACCGGTGGCATCCCTGGTGCCCCGGTGGACGTATTCGTGATCGGGTAGCGGATCTGCGTCGCGACGACCTGGGTGAAGGTGGCGGAGGTCATTCCGGCCTCGCGCGCCTGGGCGAACGCGTCGTCGAGGTTCGGTCCGACCTTGCCGTTGGTGCCCGCATCGGCGAGTGTGTGGCAGCCGCCGCATCTCTGGACGAACAGCGTCTTACCGGACCCCTGGCTGCCTTCGCTCGTGTAGCCGCCGGTGCCGCACCCCGAGAGCACCGCCGCGAGCGCGGCGGTGCACGCGGCGGCAACGACGACGACGGGCCTCACGGGAGGCGAGTCTAGTGAGTTGATCCCGACGACGAGCGAGGGTCCGAAGCCCCGACACGTCAGGAAGGCGACCGGCTCTCAGAGCCGTCGCGAGATCAGCGATTCTCGCGCTTCCGAGTCCGCCGCAGGCGGGCTAGCCGCTCTGGCTGAACCGCTCGGCCTGCTTGAGGATCTTGCGCACGGCGGGGGCCGTCGGGTCGTCCGGAGCGAGCTTCAGGAACGTCTTGTACGCGGCGATCGCCGTCGTGACGTCGTTCGCAGACTGCGCGGCCTGAGCGAGCTCGAGCTGGACGCTGGGGTCGCGCGGATGGAGCACGGCAATCTTGCGGTACTGCTCGACCGCCTGGGCGGATGCCGTCTGGATCTCGGACGCCGCCGCCGAGATCTGCTGGTCGTAGCTGGTGCTGACTGCATTCGTGATCGGGTCGGGCTTGATCGGGCTTCCTCCGATCTGGAAGAGCGTGTCGCGGATCGTGCCCGGTGCCAGGTAGTCGGAGCGGGCCTGGTAGATCTGTGCGCGCTGCTGAGCGTCGGACGCCTTCTGCAGGTAGAGCGCCGCGAGCTGGCGAAGGGCGTCGGTGTCCTTCGGTCGCAGCTGAGTGTAGCTCTGGAGCGCCTCGATGGCCGCGTCGGTCTTGCCTGCGGCCTGGTACGCGGTGGACAGGTCCTGGAACGCCTTGGCGTCCTTCGGGTTGTCGAGCACGCGCTGCTCCGCGCTCGAGATAGACGGCTGGCCGGCTCCCCCGGCTGCGTCCCGAATGACGTCTCCGAAGCCGATACCCCCGGCCCCGACACCGAAGCCGACGAAGCCGAGCGCGAAGACGAGCGCGAGGAAGAGGAACATCCACTTCGCGTGCCGGCGAAGCCTCGGGAAGAACATGGTGTCCTCGATTACGACCTCGGATCTGCGTCCTGCAGCAGCCGGCCTCGCGCGCTGCGCGCGGCGTCGATCAGCTCGAGCCATGTCTTCCCTCCCTTCTCGTACCGCGGTTGTCCGGACACGAGAGTAGCGACGACGCTTCGAGGAGATCCCCCGAGAACGGCTGCCGTAACAGGATCTTCCCAGGGGATGAACGACGTCGCCGCGAGCGACAGGATGGTCAGATCGGCTTGCTTGCCCGGCGCGAGCGAGCCGAGCGCCTCGTCGAGCCCGAGGACGCGAGCGCCGCCGAGCGTCGCCAGCTCGAGCGCATCCGCCGCCGTGAGGGCGTCCGGTCGGCCTTCCCTCGCTCGTGCGCCGACGATCGCTGCGCGCATCTCGTCGAACATGTCGAACGACGGCGTCGAGGCCGGGCTATCCGTCGCGATGCAGATGCGGAGACCTGCCTCACGGAGCTCGGTGAGCGGCGCGACGCCGCAGCCCAGAATTCCGTTCGAGCGGGGGCAGTGTGCGACCGCGACGTCGTGCTCGACGAGAAGCGCGATTTCCTCCGCGTCGGCTTTCACGCAGTGCGCTGCCACGACGTTCGAGCTGAGGAGCCCGGCATCGGCGAGCGCGCGGATGCCCGTCGTACCCGGCGGGGGCACGAGCATGTGGGCGAACGACTCCCAGCCTCCACGTCCGGTACGGAGGAACTCCGTCTCGTCGTCGCTCTCGGCGAGGTGGGTTGCGATCGGTAGCTCGAGCTCGGAGCAGGCGCGGTAGAGCTCGACCGAGCATGTGTACGGCGCATGCGGTGAGACACCGAGCCGCACGTGATCGGAGAGCGAGCTCGCGATCCGTTCGCGCATCGGCTCGAAGCGTTCACGGATGGGTTCCCTCGTCGTTCCGAAGACCTCGAGGTAGATCGTCCCGCGCAGCCCGAGCTCGGCACACGCCGTCGCCGCTGCGCCGCTGAAGCTGCAATCGCCGACGGCCGTGATCCCCGAGCGTAGGCAGTTGAGTGCGCCGAGCCGCGCGATCGCCTCCATGTCCTCGAGCTCGATCCGTTGCTTGCGCTCGACGTGGAGCCCGATCCACTGCGCGAACCCGAGACCGTCGCCGAATCCTGCGTAGACGTCGTATTCGAGGTGCGTGTGCGCATTGACGAAGCCGGGCAGAATCACGGCGTCGGGGTAGTGCTTGCCGTCGCCGAGCTCGCGTCGCTCGCTGACCGCGGCGATTGTGCCGTCGTCCGCGATCGCGACCGCACCGTCCTTGATTGGGTCCCCCTCGACCGGGACCACCCAGTCCGCCGAGAGAACCTTCACGTTCGCGAGGCGTGGTTCAGGAGAGACCTTCCGCGAAGTCCTCGTCCCAGCCGCGGTTCCAACGCCGCTCCATGAACACGGCGAGCCAGACGGACATCTCGTACAGGATGATGAGCGGGATCGTCTCCAGGGCCAGCGACACGGGGTCGACGGTCGGCAAGAGGATGGCGAAGGCCAGAAGGAGGACGTACGCGATGCGACGGTTGCTCCGCATCCGTTGTGACGTGAGGATCCGCAACCGCACGAGCCCGAGCACGAAGACCGGCATGAGGAATGCGAGCCCGCCTGCGAGGAGCGTCATCGCCGCGAACGTGTAGTAGTAGCTCGCGCGGATCTGGATGTTGTAGAGATTGTCGTCGTAGGACGTGAGGAACCCGAGGGCTCGCGGCAGCACGATCCAGTAGGTGAACATCACGCCGGCGATGAAGAGGCCGGTTGCGAGGCCGACGAGGACAAGGATGGTGCGTTCGAAGTGCGGCTCGAGCGCCGGGGCGAGGAACGCCCAGATCTGCCAGAGGATGATCGGCAGCGCGATTGCGAGCGCCGCGATGAAGCTGACCTTCACCGAGACCGTGAACGGCTCGGTCACCCCGAGCGTCACGAGCTTCTTGTCGTCGGGAAGTGGGCCCGTCAGCCATTCCATGATCCGGTCATGGAAGGCGAACGTCAGGGCGAACGCCGGGATGACCGCGAAGAGCGTGATGATCAGCCTCGACCGAAACTCGTCGAGGTGCTCGACGAGCGTCGCCTCTTCACCGTGGCCGAGACGGCGCGGGAGCCACCGGCTCAGCACGTGCAGTCTCCCCTAGGAGACGGTCTCGCGCTCGCTCTCCGGAGCAGCGGGCCGCTCGGAAGTCGAGAGCGATTCGACGATCGCTTTTCGATCTTCCTCGCTCAGCGACTCGAGGTCCCTTTGGACCTCGGCCGCATCGCGCGTGCTCTGATGAGCCGCGTCGTTGTACACGGGTGTCGTGCGCACTGTCGGAAGCTCGGCTGGAGGCGACGGCTCCGTGACGCTGTCCTCGACACCAGAGACGCCGTCCTTGAACTCGCGCATGCCCTTGCCGAGCGATCGTCCCATCTCGGGTAGGCGTTTCGCCCCAAAAACGAGCAGGAGAACGACCAGGAGGACGATCAGCTCGGGGAATCCGACGCCGAACGGCATGTGCTCACCTTAGCACCGAGAAACACGCACCTTCCGTCGGATGGGGTCCGGCTACGATGAGGCGAGCGGGCAGCAGCCTGCTTTCTCTACATCCGGGAGGTCGCTGGTCCGTATGGCTCAGCTCGAGATCAGGAATCTGCACGTCGCCCTCGAGGACGGCACCGAGATCGTCAAGGGTGTCGACCTCGATGTCGATCTCGGGCAGAAGCACGCGATCATGGGGCCGAACGGCTCCGGGAAGTCGACGCTCGCCTACGCCCTCATGGGCCACCCGGCATACGAGGTGACCGAGGGCCAGATCCTCTTCGAGGGCGAGGACCTGACCGTGCTCGGCGCGGACGAGCGCGCCCAGCGTGGCCTCTTCCTGGCCTTCCAGTACCCGCACGCGATTCCGGGCGTGACTGTGACGAGCTTCCTGCGGAGCGCGATCAACGCGAACCGCAAGGTGGCGAGCGGCGGCGAGGACGATCCGGTGCCCATCCCGGAGTTCCGGACGAACCTGCTGGCTGCGATGGAGGAGCTGAAGGTGCCGCGCGAGCTCGCGTCGAGGTACCTCAACGACGGGTTCTCGGGGGGCGAGAAGAAGCGGGTCGAGATCCTGCAGATGGCGATGCTGAAGCCGAAGATCGCGGTGCTGGACGAAACCGACTCCGGCCTCGACATCGATGCGCTCAGGATCGTCGCGAACGGTGTGAACAAGCTTGTCGGGCCCGAGACGGGCGCGCTCGTGATCACGCACTATCAGCGTATCCTCGACTACGTCACACCGGACTTCGTGCACGTCTTCGTCGACGGACGCATCGTCGCCGACGGCGGCCCGGAGCTCGCGCATAAGCTGGAGGCCGAAGGCTACGAGGCGTTCGGTTCGAACGGCAACGGAAGAGGGCCCTCATGAGCAGCACGCACGAGACCGACGTCGTCCGCGAGATTCGCTCGGACTACAAATACGGGTTCTCGAATCCCGACGACGCGAAGGACTACTTCTTCAAGTCGGGGAGGGGTATCTCGCACGAGGTCGTCGAGGCGATCTCGGAGCACAAGGCGGAGCCCGAGTGGATGCGGCAGTTCCGGCACAAGTCGCTCGACTACTTCTTCGCGCGGCCGATGCCGGCGTGGGGTGCCGACCTCTCGGGGATCGACTTCGAGAACATCTACTACTACATCAAGCCGACCGAGAAGCAGGCCGAGTCGTGGGAGGACCTTCCCGCCGACATCAAGGACACCTGGGACAAGCTGGGGATCCCGGAGGCAGAGAAGAAGTACCTCGCCGGTGTCGGGGCGCAGTACGAGTCCGAGGTCGTGTACCACAAGCTGCAGGCCGACCTCGAGGCGAAGGGCGTGCTCTTCCTCGACATGGACTCCGGCCTGCGCGAGCACGAGGACATCGTCAAGCAGTACATGGGCACGATCATCCCGCAGAACGACAACAAGTTCGCGGCGCTGAACTCCGCCGTCTGGTCGGGCGGGTCGTTCATCTACGTGCCGCCCGGCGTGCGGATCGAGATGCCGCTCCAGGCCTACTTCCGCATCAACGCGGAGAACATGGGCCAGTTCGAGCGCACGCTGATCATCGTCGACGAGGACGCGTACGTGCACTACGTCGAGGGCTGCACGGCCCCGATCTACTCGTCCGACTCACTGCACTCGGCCGTCGTCGAGATCGTCGTGAAGCGCGGCGGGCGCTGCCGCTACACGACCATCCAGAACTGGTCGAACAACGTCTACAACCTCGTCACGAAGCGTGCGGTTGCGTACGAGGACGCGACCATGGAATGGGTCGACGGGAACCTCGGGTCGAAGGTGACGATGAAGTACCCGGCGATCTGGCTCATGGGCGAGCGTGCGCACGGCGAGGTGCTCTCGATTGCGTTCGGCGGCAAGGGGCAGCACCAGGACGCTGGCGGGAAGGTCGTCCACGTCGCGCCGCGGACGACGTCGGTCATCACCTCGAAGTCGATCTCGAAGGACGGGGGCCGTGCCGGCTACCGCGGGCTCCTGCAGGTGGCGAAGGGCGCCGTCGGCTCGAAGTCGAAGGTCGTCTGCGACGCTCTCATCCTCGACGAGGAGTCGCGCTCCGACACGTACCCGTACATCCAGGTGGACGAGTCGGACGTCGACCTCGGCCACGAGGCGACCGTCTCGAAGATCGGCGAGGAGCAACTCTTCTACCTCATGAGCCGCGGCCTCTCCGAGGCGGAGGCATCCGCGATGATCGTCTCCGGCTTCGTCGAGCCGATCACGAAGGAGCTCCCGCTCGAGTACGCGGTCGAGATGAACCGCCTCATCCAGCTCCAGATGGAGGGCTCCGTAGGGTGATCGTCGAGCGCACCGACTTCGTCTCGGTGCCCGTCACGGATCTCGAGCGCTCCACGGCTTTCTACCGGGACACTCTCGGGCTCGAGCAGACGGACGACGGGGCCTGGCCCGAGTTCCGGCTCGGCGAGAACGCGTTCCTGTACTTGCTGGATCCCACGAACATCGGGCAGGAGTTCCACGGCCCGCACACGGCTCCGATCGCTTTGCGTGTTCCGGACGTCGAGGAGGCACGCCAGGAGCTGGAGGTACGAGGTGTCACGTTCCACGGCGAGACGTTCGACACAAGTGTCTGCCACATGGCGCTCTTCAGCGATCCCGACGGCAACGTCCTCATGCTCCACCGGAGGTACGCGCCCGGTGGTTGACGTCGAGCGCGTCGACTACATCCGCATCCCGGTGAAGGACATCGAGGCGGCGAGCCACTTCTACGGTGACGTGCTTGGCTTGACGCGGAACCCGAACTCCCCGTCCGACGACTGGGTCGAGTACGAGGCGGGGAACGTCACGCTCGCGGTCATGACGCCGCACACGCACGAGTACGAGTTCTCTGCGCTTCCGCCGTCGACGATCGCGCTGCGCGTCGCCGACGTCGCAGCCGCGACAGCGACCCTCGAAGCCGCCGGCCTCGAGGTCGCCGAGATGTGGGACTCCGGTGTCTGCAACGGCGCCGGCGTCAGCGACCCGTCCGGCAACCGTATTCTCCTTCACCGTCGCTACGCGCCGTACCCCGACGGATCGACGCCGTGACGGCCACGCGGGCAGAGCGACGCGAGCGGTATGCGGCTCTTCCGCTGCCGACGACGAAGGACGAGCACTGGCGTTTCACCGACCTCGCAGGGTTCGACCCGGACGCGTGGCCCGCGAACGGCGCGACGGAGATCGTCGCCGCGCCGACGATGCTCGAGCTGGAGGCATCGGGGGTGGTGTACGTCGGCGAGGCAGGCATCGAGATCGTGTCTGCGCCCGACGGCATCCGCTTCGAGCGCCTGCCCGAGGACCATGAGCTCCTCTACTCACTCGTCGGATGGGACGAGAAGTTCGCCGCCCACAACGCTGCGATGTGGACGAATGGCCTCCTCGTCCACGTACCGAAGGGCATCGTCCTCGAGAAGCCGCTGTACGTGCGGATCGCGAACTCGGTCGGCGGCGGCTCGCTCTTCTGGCGGCTGCTCGTCGTGGCTGAGCCGGAGAGCCGTTTCATGGTGATCGAGGAGTACACGTCAGCCTTGCCCGAGCTCGAGGCGTACTCGAACGCCGCGGTCGAGATCGTCGTTCAGCAGGCGGCGAGGGTCGAGTACGTGTCCGTGCAGAACCTCTCCCGGGGGACGTGGCACTTCGCCTCGCATCACGCGCGCGTCGAGCGCGATGCGGAGCTCGACTGGGTCGCAGGCGGCTTCGGCTCGGGAAAGGGGAAGGTTCGCATTCAGAACGACCTCGCCGGGCCGGGAGCGACGTCACGCGTGACGGGCGCGTACTTCGCAGACGGCACGCAGCACCTCGACTACGACACGTTCCAGGAGCACATGGCGCCGTCGACGACGTCGGACTTTGCCTTCAAGGGCGCGCTGCGCGACACGGCTCGTGCAGTCTGGCGGGGGATGATCCGCGTCGAGGAGGGGGCGCAGAAGACCAACGCGTACCAGGAGAACCGGAACCTGCTCCTCTCGAAGTCGGCGCATGCCGACTCCATCCCCGGCCTCGAGATCATGGCGAACGACGTTCGCTGCACGCACGGCGCGACACTCGGCCAGGTCGACCGCGAGCAGCTCTTCTATCTCATGACACGGGGTCTCTCGCGCGCGGAGGCCGAGCGCCTGATCGTGCGCGGGTTCTTCCAGGACGTGCTCGACCGGATCGAGCTCGAGCCGATCCGCGCCGCGCTCGCCGCAGCGCTCGAAGCGCGCATTCCGCAGGCATAGCGCGGCTCCGGCATCATTCCGCAATGGAGTCGCAGATCGTCCCGCGGCTGCGTGGGGTTTTCCACCAGTACGCGTTCTTCGTCGCCGTGGTTGCCGGAGTCGTGCTCGTCGTCCTGGCCGACGGAGTCCGCGAGCGCTTCGCGGTCTGGGTGTACGCCGTCGCACTGGCGGCGATGTTCGGTGCGAGCGCGCTCTATCACCGCTTTCCGTGGCGAAGTGCTGCAGCTCGTCTGCGTGCGCGACGGCTCGACCACGCGATGATCTTCGTCTTCATCGCCGGCACCTACACCCCCTTCACGCTTCTCGCGTTCAGTGGTGCCCTCCAGGCGGTGATCCTCGTGTCGGTCTGGGCGGGCGCCGCCCTCGGCGTCGCTCTCGAGCTGTACTGGATCCACGCACCGCGCTGGGTGTCCGCGATGGCGTACCTGGCCGTGGGTTGGATCGGGATCATTGCGCTTCCGGAGTTCTTCTCCTCGCTCGGGATCGCCGTCGCCGTCCTCTTGATCGTCGGCGCCGGCTTGTACACGCTCGGCGCGGTCGCGTACGCGAGCGCCTGGCCCAACCCGTTCCCTGCGACGTTCGGGTTCCATGAGGTGTTCCACCTGCTCGTGATCGCCGCGGCCGTGACGCAGTTCGTCGCGCTATCGCTCATCGTGCTCTGACCGCTACGCTCGCAGCATGGAATCGAAGATCGAGCTCACCGACTCGGAGTGGCGCGAGCGTCTGTCGTCGGAGCAGTACGAGATATTGCGAAACAAGGGCACGGAGCGAGCGTTCACGGGCGCCTACTGGGACGAGCACGCACCAGGCGTCTACCGCTGCGCCGGCTGTGGCGCAGAGCTCTTCCGCTCCGAGACGAAGTTCGACTCGGGCTCGGGCTGGCCCAGTTTCTTCGAGCCCTCGTCGCTCGACAGCGTCGTCACGGAGACGGACACGAGCTTCGGGATGATCCGAACCGAAGTGACGTGCGCGTCGTGCGGTGGTCACCTGGGGCACGTTTTCGAGGACGGCCCGGCGCCGACGGGCCTGCGCTACTGCATCAACTCGTGCGCGCTGGATCTCGACCGCGTCTCCTGAGCTCGGCGGCGTAGTCTTCGTCGATGGACGAGCTCGGACTCTTCCCGCTCGGCATCGTCCTGCTTCCGTCCGAGCAGCTTCCGCTCCATATCTTCGAAGACCGGTACAAGGAGCTGATCGGCGACTGTCTGGAGGCGGACTCCGAGTTCGGCCTCGTGTATGCGGACGACGACGGGATTCGCGACGTCGGCACCCGCGCTCGGGTCGCCGAGGTGCTCACGCGCTTCGACGACGGCCGGCTGAACATCCTCGTCGAAGGTGGCGAACGCTTTCGGCTCGAGGAGCTCACGGAGGGGAAGTCGTACGTCACGGGACACGTTCACCCGTTCCACGACGACGACGACGACGCGGCGGACCCGGTCGCAATTCAGGATGCGCTTCGCATCTTCGGTGTCCTGCGCGAGCTGACCGGAAGCGAGGTGGAGCCGCCGGACCCGGCGCTCCCACAGCTCTCGTATGCCCTCGCCGGGAAGGTCGAGCTTCCCCCGCTCGACAAGCTCGGTTTGTTGCGCGAGGTTTCGGAGCGCAAGCGCATCGAGGCCGTGCACGAGTTGCTGGAGCACGCCGTGCTCACCGCGCAGCGGGTCAGGAGAGCTGCGCAGCGCGCTGCGACCAATGGTCGCGTCGACCTCGGGTGAGTCGATGCGCCAGGGGTACGATGGAACGGTGGCCGTGACGACCGAAGCGAAGCTCGACGCACACCGACTGCGGGCGGATTTCGCCGTCTTCGACGAGCTCGTCAACGGAAAGCCCGTCGCGTTCCTCGACTCAGCCGCGTCGAGCCAGAAGCCGCGGCAGGTACTCGATGCGATGCGCGACTTCTACGAGCACTCGTACGCGAACGTGCATCGTGGCGTCTATCGGCTCGCCGAACGGGCGACGACCGGCTACGAGACGGGTCGGCGCAAGGTCGCCGCGTTCGTGAACGCGCCGTCGGAGCGCGAGGTGATCTTCACTCGAAGCGCAACCGAGGCGTTGAACCTCGTCGCGTACGCGTGGGGGCTCGACAACCTCGGCCCCGGAGACGTCGTCGTCGTCACCGATCTCGAGCACCACTCGAGCTTCGTGCCGTGGCAGTACATCGCCGGCCGGACTGGTGCGACGTTCCGCGCCATCCCCATCGACGAGTCGGGCGAGCTGCGCGTCGACGTCCTCGACGAGATCGAGCGGGACGGGTCGGTCAAGGTCGTCGCCTGCAACCTCGTCTCGAACACGCTCGGCACCGTGAACCCGGTGCGCGATCTCGCCACGTGGGCCCACGAGCGCGATGCGATCATGGTCGTGGACGCCGCGCAGGCCGCGCCGCACCGTCCGCTCGACGTCCAGGCGCTCGACTGCGATTTCCTCGCGATCTCGTCGCACAAGATGTGCGGCCCGAGCGGGATCGGCGCCCTGTGGGGACGTCGTGAGCTGCTCGAGGCGATGGCGCCGTTCAACCTCGGCGGCGAGATGATCCGCTCCGTCTCGATGGAGCGCACGACCTGGAACGAGCTTCCGTACAAGTTCGAAGCCGGCACGCCCGCGATCGCCGAGGCCGTCGGTTTCGGCGCGGCGATCGACTACGTCCTCGACGCCGGTCTCGAGCGCGATCGAGCTGCACGAGCACGACCTCGTCGAGTACACGCTCGGCCGTCTCGGTGAGCTGCCCGTGGGTGTCGACGTACGGCCCGGTACCCGAACGGCGCGCGGGGATCGTCTCGCTGAACGTCGAGGGCGTGCATCCGCACGACGTGGCGCAGGTGCTCGACTGGGAAGGCGTCGCCGTGCGCGCGGGCCACCACTGCACGCAGCCGCTCATGGCCAAGCTCGGCGTCTGCCGCGACGGTGCGCGCGAGCTTCTACCTCTACTCGATCCCGGAAGAGGTCGACCGCCTCGTCGACGGCCTCCACAAGGCCAAGAAGTCGCTCGGGTAGGCATGAGCGAGTTCGACCAGCTGTATCGAGAGCTGATTCTCGACCACTACAAGAACCCGCGAAACCACGGGCTCCTCGATCCTGCGGACGCGCACGCCGAGGGGCAGAACCCGCTGTGCGGCGACGAGGTCGTTCGTCTCGCTCGGCTCGGGCAGGGGGACGTCATCGAGGAGATCGGGTTCGACGGCAGGGGATGCGCGATCAGCCAGGCGGCGACGTCGATGCTCAGCGATCTCGTGAAGGGCCGAACGGTCGAGCGAGGTCGCGGCCATGCCGAAGGAGGAGCTTGCTCGACGAGCTCGGGATCCCGCTCACTCCGGTGCGCCTGAAGTGCGCGATCCTCGGTCTCGGAGTGCTCAAGCTCGCGTTGCACAAGGCTCGCGGGACGCCGCTGCCAGAGGAGTGGGGGACGTCCGGCAACGAGCTGGTGCTCGAGTAGTGGAGGTCGAGGTCGGGGCGCTCGCACCAGGGGAGATGCGGCTCGTCGAAGCGGGCTCGCGGACGATCGGCGTCTACAACTGCGGCGGCAGGTTCTTCGCGATCGAGGATCGCTGCTCGCACGACGACGGGCCGCTGTGCGAGGGCGACTGGGAGCCCGAGGCTTGCGTCGTCGTCTGTCCGCGGCACGGCTCGCGGTTCGACCTCGAGTCCGGCATCCCGATGACGCTGCCGGCCTTCGCGGCGGTCGAGATCGTTCCCGGTGTCCGTGCGGGAGGACGGCGTCGTCGTCGTCGAGGTGCCCGACTGATGCTCGACGAGCGCGTACTCGGCGTGCTCGCGCGCCTCGAGGCCGAGGACGCGGCCGAGCGGGAGGCCGGACTTCCGGCGCTCGCAGCGCTCGCGGCAGGTCGCGCCCACGACGGGTCGCTTCCTCTTCGCGCTGGCTGCGACCCAGGCCGGGATCGAGGTGCTCGAGATCGGCGGGTCACGGGGCTACTCGTCGATCTGGTTCGCCGCCGGAGCCCGGCTGCTCGGCGGGCGTGTCATGTCGCTCGAGCTCGATCCCCGCGAAGTGCGAGGCATGGCGCGCCAACATCGCCGCAGCCGGTCTCGACGAGTGGGCGGATCTCGTCGAGGGCGATGCACGCGCGACGCTCGCCGACACGGAGGACGTCGTTCGACCTCGTCTTCCTCGACGCCGAGAAGGACGACTACGAGATGCTGTTCGGGCTCGCCGCGGCCGCTGCTCGAGCCAGGTGCCCTGGTGGTCGCCGACAACGTGCTCTCCCATTCCGACACGCTCGCGGCGTACTCGGCCGCGCGCCAGGCCGACCCGACGCTTTCGAGCGTCACCGTCCCGCTTGATCGTGGCCTCGAGCTGTCGGTCGTGCTCAGCCTCGCTACCTGACCTCCGACATGAGACCGTGCAGGTTGCGGTCGGGATCGCGGAAGAAGGTCATCCACAGCTCGTGATCGGGCATCTTCGCGATGAGGTGCGGGTCGTCCTCGAACGGCACGCCGCGCGCGACGAGTTCCTCTCGCGCCGAATAGATGTCATCGACTCTGAAGTAGAGCGTCGAGCTCGGGTGGTCGAACTCGTCCTTCTCGGGGATCGTCAGCATGAGCCGCACGTCGCCGCACGTGAGAAAGGCGAGTGGGCCGGCGTCGAACAGGAACTGGAGCCCGAGCGCGTCGCGGTAGAAGACTGTCGCCTGCTCGACGTCGTGGACGCGGATCGCGATCTGGCCGATCTCGGTGATCGGGGTGGACATCCTCTCCTCCTCGTCGGGATATACTTAGCTCTGCTAACGATATAGTTAGCACGGCTAAGCAGATGGCGTCAACTCGAACCCCCTCGCACCCGTCGACGTCGCCGATCGTCTGCACTCGGCGGCCATCCACCTCCTTCGTCGCGTCCGTCGCGTGGACGAGGAGAGCGGTCTGACCGCGGCGCGGTTGTCCGCGCTCTCCGTCCTCGTGTTCGGTGGGCCGATGACGCTCGGTGAGTTGGCGCGCGCAGAACAGGTCAGCGCGCCGACCATGAGCCGGCTCGTGAACGCACTCGAACGCGAGGGACTGGCACTGCGCGAGCGTCATTCACGCGACGGACGTGCGGTCGTGATTCGCGCCACCGAGGAGGGGCGCACGATCCTCGAGCGAGGACGCGAGCGGCGCGTCTCCGAGCTGGTGGATCTGCTCGACGGGGTGGATCAGGACGAGCTCGAGACGCTCGCCGAGGCAGCCCGGCTGGTCGAGCGAATCGCCGCTCTCTCTCCATCCGCCTGAAGTGCGTATGCTGGCTCTACCGCGGAAAGGAGGTGGTCCGGCTTGAGCGATGACAGTACGGGCAGTGGAGGTACCAGCGGGTAGAGGCGTGCCCCCGGGACCACCGGGAATCGCCTAGCCAGCGTAGGGGGCTCGCGACTCGCGCCGCACGCAGTTCGTCGGCGTGCCGGAAGCGCCTCTACCAAATCCAACGCTGGTATCCGTTCTCGAGGGGCCGCGGTGACGCGGCCCCTCGGCGTTGTCTAGGCCGCCACCGCGATCGGCATTGCCTCGTGAACGAGCTCGGCGAGGTGCGTCCGCAGCCGCTCGGCGACGAGCGCGCTCGGGCGCGCCGGCCGGGTCGCAGACGTCCTGGGCGCGGGCGACGGGGAGATCGGGGCAGACGACCCGCGCGCCGGCGATGCCGAGCACGCGCCGAAGGTCCTGCTGTGCCCACAGCGCGCCGTACTGCCCGGTGCTCGCGCCGGCGACCGCGACTGTCTTGCCCAGCAGCGCGGCTTCTCCGCGTGGACGCGAGGCCCAGTCGACCGCGTTCTTGAGGACGCCCGGAATGGAGCCGTTGTACTCCGGCGTCACGAAGAGGACGGCGTCCGCATCCGCGATGCTCTCGCGCAGGTGCCGGACGGCCGCGTCGGTCGTCGCCTTCGAGGTCGGCGTCGAAGAGCGGAAGATCGCCGAGCCCCTCGAAGAGCTCGACCTCGACGCCGTCCGGTGCGAGGTCGACAGCAGCCCGGGCGAGGGCCGTGTTGTACGACCCTGCCCGGAGGCTGCCGGAGATGGCGAGGATCCGCATCGGGCTACGCGGTCCTCGTCGCCGCGAAGTACGCCTTGAGGAGCGACGTCGTTCGGAAGGAGGAAGCCGCCGCCGGGAAGCGGAGCATTCCACTCGAGCCCGAACGACGCGCGGTCGACCGTCCCTGCGAGCTCGAGACCGATGCGCTCGTTGCCCCACGGATCGCTCGCAGGCCCGGCGAGACGTGCCGCGAAGCTCGACCGGCCTCGTGACGCCCTTGATCGTCAGGTCGCCCGAGACGACGAGCTCGTCGCCGGCCGCCTCGACCGAGCGTCGAGACGAAGCGGAGCTCGGGGTAGCGCTGCGTGTCGAAGAACTCCGGCGACTGGAGGTGCGCGTCGCGATCGGTGTCGAACGTCGTGATGCTCGTCGCGTCGACGACACCCTCGATCGACGCATTCTCGCCCCCGATATACGGTGCCGGAGAATCCCGGGACACGGCCCTTGACCGTCACGAGCCCGAGCTTCCGGACCTCGAACTCGAGCGACGACCACGACGGGTCGATCGACCAGGTGCCTGCGGGGATGACGGTGACCGGAGACTCTGCGAGGATGGTCATGGACTCACTCCTTTGCGTCCGCTACTATTGAGTACGCAAGCAACTATACACAGAGAAACATGACAAGTCAAGTATTGAGCGAGCAATCGGTTGCGGTGGAGTCGTTCGTGTCGCTCCTCCGTGCGTACACCCACGCCACGCGTGAGCTGAACGCGCAGCTCACGGCGCGACCACGGCCTCACGATCTCCGACTACGAGGTGCTCCTGCGGCTCTCGCGGGCGCCCGACCGACGGATGCGGCGTGTCGACCTCGCCGAGCAGGTGCTCCTCACCGCCTCGGGGATCACGCGCCTCCTCGACGGGCTCGAGCGGTCCGGGTACGTCGTGCGCGGGGCATGCGACTCCGACCGTCGGGTCGTCTATGCGGTGCTGACCGACGAGGGGCTCGGCGAAGCTTCGCGAGGCCTCGGCGAGCGCACGTGGCGCAGATCGAGGAGTACTTCACGTCCCGCTACAACGAGCACGAGCTCGAGCGACCTGAACGCGCTCCTCGGGCGCGCGGAGCTCGGCGAGCAGGTCGACTGCGGGCCACCCGGCTCGAGCTACTCGAAGTTCTGCCAGTAGCGGCTCGGAGTCGGGCCGCGCTGTCCCTGGTACTTGGAGCCGATCCCGGCCGAGCCGTAGGGGCGCTCGGCGGCCTCCGAGAGCTGCACGAACGAGAGCTGGCCGATCTTCATGCCCGGGTAGATCGTGATCGGGAGGTTCGCGACGTTCGACAGCTCGAGGGTCACGTGGCCGTCCCAGCCCGCGTCGATGAACCCCGCAGTCGAATGGATGAGGAGTCCCAGCCTGCCCAGGCTCGACTTCCCCTCCAACCTCGCCACCAGGTCGTCGGGGAGTGTGACGCGCTCGAGCGTCGACCCGAGCACGAACTCGCCGGGGTGGAGGATGAAAGCCTCGGCCTCGTCGACCTCGACGAGCTCGGTGAGGTCCTCCTGCCGCGCCTTCACGTCGATGTACGGATACCGGGAGTTGCGGAAGACGCGGAAGTAGCGGTCGACCCGCACGTCGAGGCTCGAGGGCTGCATGAGCTCCGGCTCATACGGGTCGATGCCGATGCGGCCCTCGTCGAGCAGCCGCCGTATCGTCCGATCGGAGAGGACCATGCGGCGATTCTACGAGCGCTGCGCTAGGGTCCACCCCCCGGTGTCGATGCTGTTCCCACCCATCGACCCGAACGAGCGGTTTCGCGAGCGTCGGGCTACGTCAAGGCGGAGGAAGCGCCTACGGCGGAGCGCTGCCGTCGCACTCTTCCTGCTGGTCATCGCGGCTCTCGGCGTTGGTGCGCGGTTCGTCGGGACGAACCCGGAGCAGCAGTCGGTGGCCGATCTCGCGACTCTCGCTCAGTCGCCCTCGAGCGGGCCGCTGACGCTGCCGATCGAGCTCCGGGGCGTCCACGTCACGATGGCGCTCGCCTCGCTCCCGGGCAAGCTCGACGAGTACCTCGACCTCGAGCGCGACGGGCTGACGGCGCTCGAGCTGGACGTCAAGGACGAGAACGGCGAGATCGGCTTCGTGCCGTCGACGGTTCCGCTCGCGAAGTCCGTGGGGGCCGCGCGCGACTACTACTCGCCGCGTGACGTCGCGAGGAGGGCACACGAGCGCGGCATCTACCTCATCGGCCGGATCGTTGTCTTCGAGGACCCGGTGCTGTCGAGAGCGCGGCCGGATCTGGCAGTCCGCCGTTCGGACGGCTCCGTCTGGCGTGATGCTGCCGGTCTGGGCTGGGTGAACCCGTACGACAAGCGTGTGTGGAAGTACAACGTCGATCTCGCGACGGCGGCGGTCCGGGCCGGCTTCGACGAGGTCATGTTCGACTACGTCCGATTCCCGTCCGACGGGGACGTCTCGCGAGCGGTCTTCAGGAACGACGCGGCACTTCGCAAGGGCGAGGCGATCCCGACCTTCCTCCGGTATGCGAGGAGTCGGCTCGATCCGTACGACGCCCGCATTTCCGCAGCTGTCTTCGGCCTCTCTGCCGCGCGCGATCTCGGCATCGGGCAGCTGCCCAGGCGGATGGCGCCCTACCTCGACACCGTGTACGCGATGACGTACCCGTCCCTCTTCGGGAAGGGTGAGCTCGGGCTCGAAGACCCCAGCACGGCACCCGGCGCGACGGTTGCGAGAGCGCTGCGGAAGTTCGAGCTCGCGCTCCGCGGTGAGGACACGCTGCTCGTCCCCTGGGTGCAGGACTTCAGCTTCACGGTTCCATACGGGATCGACGAGATCAGGGCGCAGATCGACGCTGCCAGGCTTTCCGGCGCGAAGGGGTACATGCTCTGGAACGCCGAGGGCGTGTACACCGACGGCGCGCTCGCGCCGTCCTAGCGCTACGGCGCCAACCGCGTCCGGCGCCAGACGTTGCCCTCGCGAACGTAGCGCAGCCTGTCGTGCAGCCGGTCGTCCCGGTGCGTCCAGAGCTCGATTTCGTCGGGGACGACGCGGTATCCGCCCCAGAACGGCGGTAGCGGAACTTCGCCGCCGTCGAAGCGCTCCGCCATCTCCGCGACGCGCATGTCGAGATCGTCGCGTCCAGGCAGTGGCTCCGACTGGTGCGAGGCCCAGGCGGCGATCTGGCTTCCGCGTGGGCGTGACGACCAGTAGGCCTGCGACTCCTCGTCGCTCGTCAGCTCGACGGCGCCCTCGACCCGAACCTGACGTCCGAGCTCCCACCAGTGGAGCACGAGTGCCGCCCGAGGGTTCGCTTCGAGCTCCTCGCCCTTTCGCGATGCGCGGTTCGTGAAGAACGTGATGCCGCGCTCGTCGACGCTACGGAGGAGCACCACGCGTGCCGACGGCATCCCGTCTGGGGTCGCCGTCGCGAGCGTCATCGCGTGCGCTTCCGGACCGAGCTCCGCTGCATCGGCCAGCCACGCCTGCACCTGTGCGATCGGGTCGTGCACCTGCGACAGGATGCTGCATCGCTAGGCTCCTGCGCGTGGCGGCGACCCGCGTAATCGAGATCAGGACAGAGATTCCGGGTCCCCGCAGCCGTGCGATCCTCGAGCGCGAGGCACGTGCTGTCGCCCGCCCGCTCGTCGTCCACGGGCCCGTGGTCGCCGATCGTGCGCGGGGAGCGACCATCACCGACGTCGACGGCAACACGTTCGTCGACTTCGTCGGCGGAGTGGGAGTGGCCAACGTCGGCCACAACCATCCTCGGGTCGTGGCAGCCATCACCGAGCAGGTCGACCGTTTCCTGCACACGGACTTCACGGTCGTGCCGTACGAGGGCTACGTCGAGCTCGCGGAGCGGCTCGGTGCGCTCGTCCCGATCGACGGCGAGACGCGCGCGGCGTTCTTCAACGCCGGGACCGAGGCGGTCGAGAACGCGGTCAAACTCGCCCGGCTCTACACGAAGCGACAGGGCGTGATCGCGTTCGAGGGCGCGTTCCACGGCCGCACCTTGCTCGCGCTCACCATGACCTCCAAGACCCTCCCCTACAAGAAGGGTCTCGGGCCGTTCGCGCCCGAGGTCTACCGGGCGCCGTTTCCCAACCCGTACCGGGGGCCGAGCGCGAGCGAAGCGCTCGTTGCGCTCGAGGGCCTCTTCACCACCCACGTGTCATCCGACCATGTCGCAGCGATCGTCTTCGAGCCGCAGCAGGGCGAGGGAGGATTCATTCCCGCGTCTGCGGAGTTCGTCGAGGGGCTCCGGCGGATCTGCGACGAGCACGGGATCGTTCTCGTTGCCGACGAGGTGCAGACCGGCTTCGGGCGGACCGCGCGCATGTTCGCGATGGAGCATTTCGAGGTCGAGGCGGACCTGATGATCGTCGCGAAGTCGATCGCTGGCGGCCTGCCGTTGTCCGGCGTGATCGGTCGCGCAGAGATCATGGACGACCCGCACTCGGGCGCGATCGGCGGCACGTTCATCGGCAACCCGGTCGCCCTGGCGGCCGCGCTTGCGGTGCTCGACGTGTTCCAGGAGGAGCAGGTCGTCGCCCGGGCGCAGATCCTCGGCGAGGCTCTTCGTGCGCGCATGCTCGTGTGGCGGTCGCGCTGGCCGGAGATCGGGGACGTTCGGGGGTTGGGCGCGATGGTGGCACTCGAGCTCGTTCGCGACCCGGCCACAAAGGAGCCCGCGCCCGAGCTGGTCGGGGCGGTCATCGACGAGGCCCTCCAGCGGGGGTTGATGTTGCTCAAGGCGGGGACCCACGGGAGCTGCATTCGCGTGCTGTGCCCGCTCACGATCTCGGACGCAGAGCTCGAGGACGCGCTCGGCGCCTGGGAAGACGCGCTCGCGGCCGTTCTCGGCTAGCGGGACGCCGCGCTCTCGGCCAGACTCCTGTCCGTGCGCGCTGGCGAGGAGCGGAAGCTCGTCACGATTCTCTTTGCCGACCTCGTCGGCTCCACTGCGTTCGCGGACAGCCGCGACCCGGAGCGTGTCCGAGCGCACCTGGAGCGCTTCTACGAGGCGATGCGCGAGGAGATCGAGCTCAGGGGCGGCATCGTCGAGAAGTTCGCGGGAGACGCCGTGATGGCCGTGTTCGGAGCACCTGTGGCCTTCGAGGACCACGTCGAGCGCTCGCTGCATGCCGCGCTCGCGATGCAGGCGCGACTGCGTGAGCTCTTCCGCGGAGAGCTCGAGATGAGAGTCGGCGTCAACACCGGCGAGGTCGTTGTCGGCGCGCCGCGTGAGGGAGGCTCGTTCGTCATTGGCGACGCGGTGAACGTCGCCGACCGGTTCCAGAAGGCGGCCGAGCCGGGCGAGGTACTCGCGAGCGAACGCACCGCTGCGGCTGCCGCGGGAGCGTTCGAGTTCGGTGCGCGGAGATCGATCGAGGCCAAGGGCAAGGCGGGCCGACTCGCAGCGTTCCCGATCTTGGATGCTCTGGGCGACATTCGTCCGCGCGGCGTGGCCGGATTCCGGCCGGTGTTCGTCGGTCGCGATCCGGAGCTCGAGCTGCTGCGTGCGACGTACCGGCGCGTCGGGGCCACCGCCGAGCCGCACCTCGTGACCATCGTCGGCGAGCCCGGGATCGGGAAGTCGCGCCTCGTGCGCGAGCTCGGAGAGACGCTGGTCGGCGAGGAGTCGCCGCCGCTGTGGCGCACGGGTCGCTGCCTCGCGTACGGCGACGGGATCACCTACTGGCCGATCGGCGAGGTCGTCAGAGAGCACTACTCGATACACGAGGGCGACAGAGCCGCGGAGATCATGCGGAAGCTCGAAGGCAGGGAGATCCTCGCGCTCGCTCTCGGGCTCGACGTCGCCGGAGATCTTCACTCGCTCGAGGCGCGCGAGCGGCTGCACGAGGCCGTGGTCCAACTCGCCGAAAGCCTCGCGAGCCGACCGCCCCGCGGTCGTCTTGATCGAAGACGTTCACTGGGCGGAGCCGGACTTGCTCGACCTCCTCGAGCGGGTCGCCGGCGAGGCGCACGCGCCGCTCCTCGTCGTCACCACCGCGCGACCCGAACTGTTCGAGCTTCGGCCGGCGTGGGGTGCCGGCAAACGGAACGCGTCTGTCGTGCGGCTGGACCCGCTCCCGTCGACCGAGGCATCGCGGTGGCTGGACGAACTGCTTCCGTCCGTCCTTCCCCAACAGCTGCGTGAGCTCGTCGTCGAGCGGGCTGACGGCAACCCGTTCTTCCTCGAAGAGCTCGTCGGTGAGCTGGTAGACGTCGGCGTGCTCGAGCGCAGCGACGGCGGCTGGGTGCTCAGAGAGGAACGCGTGGAGTTGACGATGCCCGATACCGTCCAATCGGCACTCGCAGCGCGCATCGATCGCCTTCCCGCTACCGAGAAGGCGGCGCTTCAGGCGGGAGCGGTCGTCGGGCCGGTGTTCTGGACGTCGCCGGTCGTCCACCTGCTCGGCGGGGAGCTCCCCGACTTCGACCTGCTCGAGGAGCGTGACCTCATTCGGCGGAGCCGTACGTCCTCGTTCGACGGGGATCGCGAGTACGTCATGAAGCACGCGCTGACTCGCGACGTTGCGTACGGGACGATCTCGAAGACGCGGCGAGGACGGCTCCACGCGTCGCTCGCCGACTGGTTGGAGCACAGCGAGCTTGCCACCGACGAGCGCGCGTCACTCCTGGCGTACCACTACTCGCAGGCCGTTGCCCCCGAGGATGCAGATCTTGCATGGGGCGGGGACGAGCCGGAGCTCGAGCGACTCCGCGCACATGCCTTCACCTGGCTGCGCCGTGCGGGCGAGCTCGCGCGTGGCCGCCACGAGATGGACGAGGCGATCGAGCTCTTCACACGTGCGGTCGACTTGTGCGAAGACGAGCACGAGCGCGCCGCGCTCTGGCGCGCGATCGGAGAGGCGCAGGCGCTCAAGTACGACGGAGAGGCGTTCTGGGAGGCGATGGAACGTTCGCTCGACGGGCCGTTGGACACGCGTGAGCAGGCGGACGCATACAGCGTCCTCGCGTTCCAGACGTCGATCCGCTCGGGCATGTGGCGGGTGCGTCCGCCTCGCGAGACGATCGAGCACTGGATCGATCGGGCACTCGAGCTCTCCTCGGCCGACAGTGTGGAGCGGGCTCGCGCGCTGCTCGCGCGGGTGCAGATGGACCCACTCTCGGCATCCGACGAGCTCCTCGACGACGTCACGGAGCTCGTGGCGCGGTTGGGCGGCGACGATCTGCGTTCCTTCGCCTTCGGTGCCAGGAGCGCAGCGGCCTTCGAGCGGCTGCGGTTCGACGAGGCTGCAGCGTGGAGCATGCGTCGCCTCGGTCTCGTGGCAACGCTCGACGATCCCGACAGTCGCTGCGAGGCATACGAGGACACGATTCCACTCGTCGCGGCGATCGGCGGCTTCGACGAGGCCAGGGGGCTCGCGGCGGAGTACTGGAACCTCGCGCGACGGCAGTCGCCGCACCATCGTGTCCACGCGATCTCGCTCGAGCTCGAGCTCGCCGAGCTGCTGGGAGACTGGGGCGCGATTGCCGGCGAGACCGAGCGCGTGGCCGATCTCGTTGCGGAGAACCTGGCCACGCCGTGCATGCGTAATGCCCGCGACGTACTGCTGTGCGCAGCGGCTCACGAGGCGCTGGGCGACGAGGTGCGTGCTCGAAGCCTCGAGCTCGAGGCCGACGCGCTCGCCGGGGAGGGCTTCGAGAGCGAGCTGTCTCCTCCACGGCTGCGACTGGCCCTTGCGCGCGACGACGTCGAGGCTCTCCGCGAGCTCGTTCGGCACCCACCGCTTCGACGCTTCGTATGGGGCGCGTCGACGTTCGGGGCGCGCCTCGACGCCCTGGTCGTGCTACACGAGTACGACCGGATCGAGCGCGAAGCGCCGACTCTCGTCCAGACCGGAACGGTTCCCGAGCCTTTTGCGCTTCGTGCCCTCGGGATCGCGCGATCCGACGACGACCTTCTGGCGCGAGCCGACGCGTGCTTCGCGGCACTCGGGCTCGAGTGGCATCGCGCCCAGACCGAGCGGCTGCTCGCAGGCGTCTAGTAGAGGAGGTGGGAGCGGCGCTCGTGGCGCTCGAGTGCGAGCGCGATGAGCCGGTCGAGCAGCTCTTCGTAGGAGATGCCCAACTCCTCGAAGAGCTTCGCGTAGACGCTCGTGGTGGTGAAGCCCGGGATGGTGTTGATCTCGTTCACGACCACCTGGCCGTCGGCTCGAACGAAGAAGTCGATGCGAGCCATCCCTTCGCATTCGGTTGCCACGAACGAGTCCACGGCGAGCTCGCGCACGCGCGCATCGGCTTCCGGTGCGATACGTGCCGGGACGATCAGCTCCATGCCGCCTTCGTCGTACTTGGCCGAGTAGTCGTACCAGTCGGCATGCGCCACGATCTCGCCGACGGCGGACGCGATCGGGTCACGGTTGCCGAGCACACCGCACTCGACCTCGACACCGTCGATGCCCTCCTCGATCAGGACCTTGTCGTCGTGCCGACGAGCGACCTCGACGGCGGCTTCGAGCTCGCTCTCCGCGAGCACCTTCGAGATGCCGACCGAGGAACCGAGGCGTGCGGGCTTGACGAAGACGGGGTAGTCGAACGGGTGCTCGGGCGCATCGCCGTTGCGGAGGGTGACGTTCCGTGCGACCGGGATTCCGCGGTCGCGGAGAACGGCCTTGAACAGGTCCTTGTCCATGCACAGCGCGGAGGCCGCGACGCCCGCACCCACGTATGGCACTCCGGCGAGCTCGAGAAGCCCTTGCACGGTGCCGTCCTCGCCGAACGGGCCGTGCAGGATGGGCAGGACGACGTCGACCTGGCTGAGAACACGTGCAGGTGGCTGGTGCGCAATGACCGGGAGGGTTTCTGCGGGGCTCTCTTCCGGCGAGGTGAGGCTTTGCCTCTCCTCGCCGATCTCCCAGCGGCCGGAGCGATCGATCTCGACGACGACGGTCTCGTAGCGGTCGGGATCGAGCGCGGAGACGACCGATTGCGCGGATGCGATGGAGATGTCGTGCTCGCTCGAGCGGCCGCCCGCGAGGACCGCCACGCGAACGCGTGTGCTCACGGAGTCGTCGTGGTCGTCGTCTCGACGAAGCGGCCGACGAAGAGCGTCACGAGCGAGTTGGGCTTCGCCTGCGTGCCGCCGACGGGATCCTGCGAGATCACGATGCCGTCGAAGGTGGGATCGTCCGTGTTCTCGAGCACGACCCGCGTGCGGAAGCCGGCCGCCTCGAGCGTCGTCTGTGCGATGGCGACGTCCTGTGTCGTGACGTCGGGGACGGCAGCCGTGGACGGCCCCTTGGAGACGGACACGGTAACCGTGGAGCCCTTGGAGCCTTCGGATCCGCCGTTCGGCTCCTGGTCGATGACGATCCCCGCCGCCTGGTCGGAGTCGACGTCGATGCGCGCGACGCCGAAGCCCCTGCTCTGGAGTTCGGAGGCGGCCTGGTCGTAGGGCAGCCCGACGACGTTCGGGATCGTGACCGGTTTTGGGCCCTTCGAGACGCTGATCCGCACCTGCGTGCCTTCTACGACCACGGTCCCGGCGGCGGGCGACTGCGCGGTGACCGTCCCCTCGTCCTTCTCGGAGTTGACCTCGACCACCTGCGCGTTCAGGCCTGCACGCGTGAGCTCCGCGACGGCGTCCTCGACCGTCTGGCCGACGACGCTCGGGATCGGCACCTCCGGCTTGCCGGAGGAGACGTCGATGCGCACGACGGTCTCCTTGTCGACACGCGTCCCCTCGGTCGGGGTCTGAGCGAACACCACGCCCTCTTCCACGTCCGAGTTGGAGACGCGGCGCACCTGGGGTACGAGGCCTGCGTCCTCGATCCGCGCCGCCGCAAGCGAGCCCTGCAGCCCGACGACGTACGGCACCGCAACGGTCTCGGCCCCTTCGAGCTGACGCTGGATCGAGTCGTAGAAGAACCAGCCTCCGACCAAGAGCGCGAGCAGCACGCCGATCCCGAGGAGCCACGGCCAGAGCGGACGTCCGCGTTTCGGCGGCTCGTACTGCTGCAGCGGCGCTCGACGCGCGATCTGCGTGGCCGCGGTGGCGTCGATGGCGCGCTCGCCGGCGAGCACCATGGTTGCGGCCTCCGCTGTCTCGGCCGCGACGCGACCTCCGCGTGCGACCGTCTCGAGGTCGGCGTCCATCGCGGCTGCGGACTGGTAGCGGTCGGCAGGCTCCTTCGCGAGCGCCCGAACGACGACGAGGTCGAGGTCGTCGGGCACGTCGGAGCGCAGGTCGGACGGCGCGGGCGGCGTCTCGCCGAGGTGCTTCATCGCGATCTCCACCGGGCTGTCACCCGTGAACGGCACCTCACCGGTCAGGAGCTCGAAGAGGACGACCCCCGTCGAGTACAGGTCGGACGTCTGGTCGACCGGTGCCCCGCGGGCCTGCTCGGGCGAGAGGTACTGCGCCGTGCCGATGATCGCGCCCTCCTCCGTCATCTGGCTCGCGCCGGCCCGGGCGATCCCGAAGTCCGTCACCTTGACGACGCCCTCGGAGTCGACGATGACGTTGTGCGGCTTGATGTCTCGGTGGATGACGCCGTTGCGGTGCGCGTAGCGCAGCGCAGCGAGGATCTGGCGCGTGTACGCGATCGCGACCGGGACCGGGCAGAGGCCGCGTGAGCGGATGAGCTCCTTGAGCGTGCGACCCTCGACGTACTCCATGACGATGTAGTACGAGCCGTCGTACTCGCCGCGATCGTAGATCGAGACGATGTTCGGGTGCGAGAGCCCCGCTGCGTGCGTGGCCTCGCGGCGGAAGCGCTCGACGAACTGGTCGTCGTTCGAGTAGCGCGCGTGGAGCATCTTGATCGCGACCCGGCGCCCGAGCTCCTGGTCCTCGGCCAGGTAGACGTCGGCCATGCCGCCGCCGCCGAGCTTGCGCGCGATGCGGTAGCGCCCCGCGAAGAGCGTGCCGGAGAGGGTGTCCTGGGTCGTCATGGCTGAAAGAGTGCTAGAGGTTAGGGATTCTCCGTCCCCTGCAGGATTGCCTGCATGACCGAGCGGGCGATCGGCGCTGCGGTCGTGCCTCCGGTGCCGCTCTGGTTCTGCAGCACGACCGCGATCGCGAGCTGGGCGGGGCTCTCCTCGTCCTTGCCGGCGAAGGCGATGAACCACGTCGTGTTCGAGCCCGGGACGCCGGTCTCGCCCGTTCCCGTCTTGCCGCCGACCGAGTAGCCGTAGATCTGGGCGGCCGTGCCCGTGCCGCGCGCGACGACGCTGCGCATCATCGTCGGCGACCTCGTTCGCGGTCTTCTTGCTGACGGCCTGACGGATGAGCGCGGGTGCTGCTCCTCGACGACCTTCCCGCCGGGAGCGACGATCCTGTCGACGACGTGCGGCTCCATGAGCCGCCCGCCGAAGCCGATCGCACCGGCGACCATCGCGATCTGGAGCGCCGTCACGAGCATCCGCTCCTGGCCGAAGGCCATCCGCCCGGCATCGACGTTCGCGTCGACCTTCGGGTAGAAGAGCTTGCCGTTGCGGTAGAGGCCGCTCGCGAGCCGCTCGTCGGCCGGCGTCTCGAGCGGCGGCCGCTCGTAGAACCCGAAGCGCTTCGCCGTGTCGAGGATCGTCCTCGCGCCGAGCTTCAGCCCGATGTTGCAGAACACCGAGTTGACCGAGTACGTGAGCGCGTCGAAGAGCGTGATCGTCCCGAAGGGCCGGGCTCGTGTCGAAGTTGTTGACGCTGCTTTCCGTAGACGGTGCAGTAGCCGGGGTCGTAGAACGTCGACTCCGGCGTGAACTTCTTCGACTCGAGCGCTGCCGACGCCGTGATCACCTTGAACGTCGAGCCCGGGGACGTAGAGGCCTGCGCTCGCGCGATTGACGAGCGGTGCCGCGGGCGTGCAGTTCGCGGTGATCCGGGAGATCGAGTCGAAGTCGTCCTCGACGTGGTTCGGGTCGAAGCTCGGCGACGCGGCCATGACGAGCACCTTCCCGGTGCGCGGGTCGAGCGCGACGACCGCGCCGCAGTTCGTCCCGAGCTCGCTCCTGCGGCGACCGCCTGCGCGTCGAGGTCGATGGTCGTGACGACGTTGTTCCCCTGGACCGGCCTGCCGCGGAGCTCGTCGAGCGCCTTGTCGACGAGTGTCGAGAGGTTCGCGTTCGACGCGGTCAGGTAGTCGTTCAGCGAGCGCTCGAGCCCCGTCCGCGAGCGGCCGACCGTCGAGTAGCCGACGACGTGGGCCGTGAGCGGCCCGTACGGGTAGCGTCGGAAGTAGAGAGTCCTGCCGTCGACGTCGCGCTCACGGTTGCGCGCCAGGCGCTTGCGCGGCTCGAACGAGAAGATGAGCCCACGGTCGATCGAGAACTCGGCGACGCGTCGGATCGCGTTGTCCTGCCGGTCCGCGAGGCTCGCCGCGGCCCACGTCTGCCAGTAGGTCGTCATGACGACGAGCACGCCGACGAGGACGAGCGCGACGTGCGTGAGCCGCACGATCTGCCTGTTCATCGTGGGGTGTTGGCCCGGTTCGAGACGAGAAGCAGGAGCGCGAGCAGCGACGAAGTTCGCGACGACGCTCGTCCCGCCGTACGAGACGAACGGCAGCGTGATCCCGGTCAGCGGCACGACGCGCAGGACGCCGCCCACGATGATGAACGCCTGCAGCGCGAAGCCGAACGTCAGCCCCGCGGCGAGCAGCTTCGAGAAGCCGTCCTGCGCCTGCAGGGCGACGCGCATCCCGCGGACGACGAAGACCATGAACACGAGGAGCAGCGCGGCCGCCCCGATCGAGCCCGAGCTCCTGCGCGATCGCCGAGAAGATGAAGTCGGTGCGGAGGTACGGGATGAGCTGCGTGCCGTCCACCGACGTGAACGTGCCCTCGCCGAGGCCGGTGCCCCCGAAGCCGCCGTTCGCGATCGAGTACAGGCTCTTCGACGAGCTGGTACGAGGCGCAGTCCTGCCGGTACTCGAGCTGCCCGTTGAGCGCGCAGTACACGCGCTCGTCCGTCCACGGATGCAGCCAGATCGTGACGCGGTTCTGGACGTGGTCGATCGCGTTGTAGAGGACGGTTGCGCCGCCGACGAAGAGCGCGAGTCCCGGCCGCGACGAACAGCGCGCGCGCCCGTCGCGACGTAGAGCATCGCGAGGAAGATCCCGAAGTTGAGGAGCGCGCTGCCCAGGTCGTTCGTCTGGACGATGACGAGCATCGCGGCGCCCCAGATCGCGACGAGCGGGCCGAAGTCCTTGAGTCGTCCCTGCGCGAGCACCTCCCGCTTCTCGCGGAGGTACCCGGCGAGGAAGAGGATGAGGCAGATCTTCGCGACCTCGCCCGGCTGGAACTGGAGCGGGCCGACGCTCACCCACAGCCGCACGCCGTTCACCCGCTCGCCGAGGCCGGGCACGGAGGGCAGCAGCAGGAGCGCGACGGCCGCGACGCCGAAGAGGTAGCGGTACGACTCGAGCACGCGGTAGTCGTGCCGGAGCGCGATCGAGCGTCCCGCACAGGACGGCGACGCCGACCGCGACCCAGACGGCCTGCCGTGCCGCCGTCCTCCGTGTCGAGGCGGTAGATCGACGCGATCCCGAAGGCCGTGAGCACGGCGGTCGAGCGGGAGGAGCGCGCCGTCCGCGTACGGAACCGTCCGTGCGCACGACGACGTGGGCGACGAGGTAGAGCGCGAGGAAGAGCGCTCCCCAGGTCGATCGGCACTCGCCGAGACCTCGGCGTCTCGGGCGATCGTGATGCTCGCGAGCGCGATTCCCGCGAGCAGCGCCGCGACGATCAGCCCGGCGAGCTCGCGGCTGCGAGCGCTCACCGCGTGATGCCCCAGTACAGGACGAGCACGCCGACGACGAGGACGACGCGCGATGAGCGCGAGGGCTGCCATGCGGCCGCCGGGGCCTGCGCCGTGCGTTCGAGACGTCGGCCGAGGCGTCCTCGGAGTCGCAGGTCTGACGTGCTCGGACTCGGTCGCTCGGTGCGAGCGTACGCTCGGCCTCGGGCTGCGGGTCAGGTGTCGCCCTCGACGAGCTCGAACAGCACGACGGTGATGTTGTCCTCGCCGCCGTGTGCGTTCGCCGCCGGCCACGAGCGCTTCCGCCGCGGCGACGGGATCGCGATCGGCATCGACGATGGCCGCCGCGATCTCGTCCTTCGAGAGCATGTCCGTCAGAGCCGTCCGAGCAGAGGAGGAAGAGGTCGCCGACCTCCGCCGGTACCGAGAACACGTCGGCGTCGATCGCGCATCTCGGTTCCCACGGCACGGGTGATCGCCGAGCGCTGCGGGTGACGCTCCGCCTCCTCCGGCGTCAGCACGCCGCTGCGCACGAGCTCGGCGACGAGCGAGTGGTCGGTCGTCACCTGCTCGAGCGTCGTCGCCGCGCAGCCGATACGCCCGCGAGTCGCCGACCTGTCCGAAGACGACGCGCTCCGAGCCGGCGTCGACGAAGGCGACCGTCACCGTCGTGCCCATCCCAGCCGTGTCGGGATCGGCGACCGATCGCTCCCAGACGCGACGGTTGGCCTCGGCGATGATCGCCTCGAGGCTCTCCTCGTCGCTCGATCGTGGCGCCGGTCGCCTTCAGCGCCGCGACGGCGATGCGCGGCTGCGACCTCGCCCGCCCGCGCTCCGCCCATCCCGTCCGCGATCGCGAACAGCGGCGGCTCGAAGACGTAGGCGTCCTCGTTGCGCAGGCGTCTGCGACCCGGTATCGGTGAGTGCCGTCGAACGGCCGATCCTCATGCCTGCACCTGCAGCTCGGTCGCGCCGATCTTGATCACGTCGCCGACCCGAGCGAGCTGAGCGTCGCTTGAGCTTCGCCCCGTTGACGAAGCGTGCCGTTCGTGGATCCGAGGTCGTCGACCCACGCGCCGTCTCGACGAGGCTCGATGCGGGCGTGCTGTCCGGACGCGAACTCGTCGCGATCGAGCCGAATCCCGCTGTGTGCGTCACGACCGACGATCGTCGGGGTAGCGAGTCTCGATCGTCTGACCCTCTCGAAGCTCGGGGCTCGGTGACCACCAGCAGCCGTGTGGCGAGGCAGACCGTGGGCTGCACGAAGCTCGGCGGCCTCTGCGGCGCCCGAGCACGATGCTCTCCTGAGGCGCCTGCTGCATCCCTTTCGTCGCGGAGCGGACGATGAGGACGATGAACGCGTAGAGCAGGACGAGGAACGCGATCTTGAGGATCAGGAGCGTCTCGTCGGTCTCGAGCGCGAGTGTCACGACGTGCGCGAGCGGCCGAAGACGATCTCGGTCGAGCCCACCGTGATCCGATCACCGTCACGTAGCTTCGAACGATCGGTGCGCTTTCCGTTGACCTCGAGGCCGTTCGTCGATCCGAGGTCGATGATCCAGTAATCCTTTCCTTCCCGACGGAGCTCGGCGTGGCGACGCGACGCGTTGACGTCCGGGAGTCGGACATCAGCCTCGCTGAGAGCGGCCGAGGACGGCGCTCGTGCCCGTCAGCTCGTAGGTGCGGGCGCCGATCGTGAGCGTGACGGCCTCCGGCTTCGGTTGGGGCTCGGGTACCGGCTCGGGTGCAGCTGGCGGGGCGTGAGCGCGGTAGATCATCGTCTGCGCCGGCGCTGCCAGCGGAAGGT
The DNA here is from genome assembly GCA_963709715.1 of uncultured Gaiellaceae bacterium. Lineage (GTDB taxonomy): Bacteria > Actinomycetota > Thermoleophilia > Gaiellales > Gaiellaceae > GMQP-bins7. The sequence goes on along the minus strand of CAVPXQ010000002.1, from coordinate 307,227 downwards.
CCTCCGGCGGCGCCGGCGCCGAGGGCCCTTCGGCGGCCACGAGTCGCGTCGCGATGCCGAACTCGCCGACGGCGAGATCGTCGTCGGTCGTGATCAGCACGCTCGGTGTGTCGAGGAGTGCGTACTGCTCGCGTCGCGCATGCTCGGCGAGGTATTCCTGCAGCTCGCCCACGAGCGCCGGCTCGTAACCGTCGAACTGCTTCCGGTCGTCGGGTGAGAGGTAGACCGTGTACTCGTTGGGGACGTACACGCGCGACACCGACACGCTGCGGTGGTCGTCCATCTCCTTCGCGAGCTTGCGTGCGAGCTCGATCGGCTGGACGTGCGTCCGAAAGGCGCGTCCGAAGACGCCCTCGAACAGGCCCTCGATCTTCGATTCGATGGTGCGCAGCACGGGCATGGTCGGGGGAGGTGCTTCGCGACGAGTGTAGTGGTCGCCTCGGTGAGGCTTGCTACGCGGCCCGGCGGAATACGGCTGCCGAGAGCCCCGCGACCGTCCAGACGACGAATACGACGAGCGTCGAGAAAACGCCCGCGCCCGCGAGTACCGAGGCCGCGGTCAGGACGAAGCCGATCGCCGCGACTCCGAGGGAGGAGGCGCGCCGCGCCCGCGGGAGCGCGGCTGCGGCAGCGGCCACGAGGATCACGCCAGCCGTCACGAGCGGGATGCCTCCCAGTGCGCCCCAGACGGCATGCAGTGCCTCTCGCACCGGAGTCGCTGTCGCAATCTCGAGCGGTCCGGCCGTGCCTCCCGTCACCGGGAGCGCGTTTCCGGCGACACCGGCGACAAGAACCGCAGAGAGCACTGCAACAGCACCCTGCGCAGCACGTCTCAGAGCTCCTTCGGCGCGCTGCACGATGAGCGGGACGAGTGGCAGCAGCCCGACGCTCGCGAGCAGCGGTCCGGTGATGAAGAGGAGACCGTGCCGCGCGTCACGCCAGTTCAGCACCAGCCACCCGCCGGCGAAGAGTCCATAGAGGATTGCCGCGCTCTCCGCGACGTTCCCGATCGGGAACACGGGGATGGCAAGTGCGAGGGCGAGGCCGATGCGCGGATCGAGCCAGCACGCGACTGCCGTCGCGACGACCAAGAGTGCGGCGAGCTCCGGAGGCCAGAATGGAAGGAACGTCGCTGCGACGAGGGCCGTGACGGCGCCGAGCACGACGGGCATCGCGCGGCGCGCATGCCTGCGGCCGGGCGCATCGGCCTGTTCGGCAGGGGGCTTCTGCTCGGCACGTCCCGGACGAGTATTGGGCGTGCGGATGGCGTTGCGCAGCTCGGCTGCGAGGTCTGCGGCCGCCGGCCGCGCCTCTGGATCGACTGCGAGAGCAGTGTCGACGGCCGTGACGAGCCGCCGAGGGAGACCGCGACGCTCCGTTGCGAGAGGAGGCGCCCCTGCCTGGATCGAGCGCGTGACCTCCTGGATCGGGACGCCCCAGAAGGGATGCCTGTCCGTGAGCGTTTCCCAGAGGAGCACACCGACCGACCAGACGTCGCTGTCGGGCGTCGCGTCTCCGCCGGCGAGTCGCTCGGGCGCGATGTAGGCCAGGGTTCCCGGGACGTCGCCGGCCGCGGTCAGCGTGTCCGCGCCGTCGAACTGCGCGAGGCCGAAGTCGAGGAGGCGGACGGAGAGCTCGTCGCAGTCCTCGACGAGGATGTTCGCGGGCTTCACATCGCGATGGACGATCCCCGCCCGATGCGCGTGTGCGAGCGCGTCGAGGACCTGGGCCGCAATCTCGACGGCGTCGCGATCCGAGACCGCGCCCGAGCGGATGGCCTCGCGCAACGTCCTCCCCGGGACGTACTCGTACGCGATGTAGACGTGGCTCGGATCGTGGCCGACGTCGTAGGCCCGGACGCAGCGCTCGTGGCGAAGCCGTTTGGCCGCGTTCGCCTCACGCTCCGCGCGAGCAGCGGCTTTTCCTTCGCGGGGAATGATCTTCAGCGCGACATCGAGCCCGTTGCGAACGTCGAGCGCGAGCCAGACGGATCCCGAACCTCCGGTACCGAGTGGGCGGATGGGTCGGTAGCGACCGAGTACGAGGTCCTGGGTGGATGGGGCAACCGCGACGGACGTCACCGAGGGACACTCTTTGCCATGGCGCGCTCGACTCCTTGCGCCGTGTCTGGCCTCGCTTCGGGGGTCGGATCGCTCCTACGGCTCGTCTAGAGTCCACGAGGCGGCGCATGAGTACCCGCGACGACGACATTCTCGATTTCGACTTCTCCGACGACGCCGACGCGCCGTCGTGGGATGAACCCGAGGGGTTCGAGGCCGAGCCGCCGACCTCCGAGCGCAAGCGACGGCGTGGATCCGGCACGCGGCCGCCGCGGAACCTCACGCCACTCCTCCGTCTGATCGGGCTCATCGCACTCGCGATCCTGGTGATCGTGCTGCTCGTGGTCTGGGTCGAGGGCTGCAGCGCGGATGCGAAGCTCGACCGAAACCGGACGTACCTCGCAGACATCGGAGCCATCGGGAACGCGTCGGCCCGGCTCGGGCAGCAGGTCTCGAACCTCCTCACAACACCCGGCTTGAACGAGGAGGACCTCGACGCGAAGCTCGGCGGCTACGTGCAGACGGCGGATGGCCAGGTGCAGCAGGCGCAGGATCTCAACCCACCCGGCCCGATGGAGGTGCCGAACGCCGGCGCGGTCGAGTCGCTCCGCTACCGGGCGAACGGGCTCCGGGGCCTCCAGGCTGCGTTCAAGGAGGCTGCCGACGAGACGGACGCGAGCGTTGCCGGCCAGATGCTCCTCGACCAGACGCGGCGCCTGCTCGCGAGCGACGTCATCTGGACCGACTCGTTCCAGGAACCCGCCCAGGCCGTGCTGGACGACGAGGGCATCGAGGGCCTCGACGTCCCCTCGTCGCAGTTCGTGACGACGGACGACCTCGTCAGCCAGAGCTCGCTGGCAGCCATCTGGCAGCGAATCCAGGGTGCGTCCACGGGTGGGACGCCCACCGGCCTGCACGGAAGCGGGATCGCGTACGTGAAGGCGCTCCCGAGCGGCCAGCTTCTCTCGACGACGACCGAGACGACGATCAAGGTCACGGACGAGCTGAAGTTCGAGGTCGGGGTCGAGGACACGGGGGAGAGCCAGGAAGTCAGCATCAAGGTCACGCTGACGATCCCGAAGCAGCCCGATCCCATCGTCAAGACCGTCACGATCCCGATCATCGACCCGGGCGAGACCAAGTCGGTCGTGTTCGTCGTCGGCGCGCTCGTCCCGTTCGGTGAGCAGACCTCGGTGAAGGTGGACGTCGATCCTGTCCCCGGCGAGACGAACACCACCAACAACACGGCCGAGTATCCCGTCATCTTCACGCTGTGAGCGCATCGCTCGCCGTCGCGATCGCGGCGTGTGGGGCCGCCGCGCTCGCCCTGGTGCTGTCCGCAGTGCTCTGGTACCGCGTCTCACGAATGAAGGCCAGCCAGGCGGTGGTTCTCAAGGCGGGAACCGGCGACCTCCTCGATTTCGTCGTGTCGCTCCAGGGCCGCATCGACGATCTGCACCGCGCGGTCGACGAGGTGGCCGCCGGCCTCTCGCGCGTCGACCGGCGGGTCGACGAGTCGGTGACGAACACGGCCGTCGTGCGCTACGACGCGTACGAGGGAACGGGTGGCCAGCAGTCGGCGTCGGTTGCATTGCTGGACGCCACTCGTACCGGGACCGTGCTGACAGCGATCCAGGGGCGCGACTATGCGCGGATCTACGTCAAGGACCTCGACCGCGGCCGCTCGTCCGTTGCGCTCTCGCCCGAGGAGCAGGAGGCGGTCGACCGCGCGATGGCGCGCTAGAACTCAGGCGGCAGCTGCCGCCGCCTCGAGACCCGGCAGGTAGCGGCGCCACGTGTCCGGAACATGGTCCGTCGCCAGGCGGATGAACAGCACGGGCGTCGGAGGCCGAGGCGGGGTGCGAAGCGTCATCGCCGTCTCCTCGAGGAGCCGGTCGCCCTTGCGGTGGTTGCACGGCGCACACGAGGTCACGACGTTCTCCCAGACCGACGTCCCGCCACGTGAGCGCGGGACGACGTGGTCGAGCGTCAGCCGGTTGCCTCCCGTCCCGCAGTACATGCACTTCCAGCCGTCGCGCGCGAAAAGGACACGTCTCGAGATCCGCTTCGTCACGCCACGCGGCACGCGGACGTACGTGACGAGACGGATGACATGTGGCCGCTCGAACGTCGAGGACGATGAGCGCAGCGGCTGTCCGTGGCTCTCGAGCACCTCGGCCTTGCCCTTCCAGACGAGAACGTGAGCACGGCGAAGCGAACAGACGTTCAAGGGCTCGTAGCTCGCATTGAGGACGAGGACGCGCTCCACCGCGCGCGCAATGTACCACCGGCTTACGCGGCGACAGCAACTGCGCACGTCAGATTCTCAAGCATATTCTGCTAGCCTGCCGCATACTATGAATCGACGGGAGCGACAGTTCGCGATCCTCGAGCTCGTGCGCGAGCGCGCGCTCTCGACGCAGTCCGAGGTTGCGTCTGCGCTCGAGGAGCGGGGGTTCGAGGTTGTGCAGACGACAGTCTCTCGCGACATCGCCGACCTCGGACTCGTGAAGGTGCGGGCGCCGAGCGGGCGCTTGGTGTACGCGTCGCCCGGGACGGCCGACGTCGACCGTCTGCGTGCGCTCGGTGCGGCGATGCGCAGGTACGCGCTTGGCGTGGAAGCGGCCGGCACGCTCGTCGTCGTCACCACCCCCTCGGGGTACGCGAGCGCGCTCGCGCAGTCGATCGACGAGGGGTCGCATCCTGCGATCGCGGGGACCATCGCGGGTGACAACACGATCTTTGTGGCGGTGCGCGACGGTGTCGAGGCCCAGGTCCTGAAGAGCGAGCTCGCCGGGCACCTCCTCCAGGGAGCTGCATAGCGTGAACCGGACCGCGGTAGTCGCCTACTCGGGCGGCCTCGATACGAGCTGCATCCTCGCCTGGCTCAGGGAGGACTGGTACGGGTTCGACGAGGTCGTCGCCGCGCTCGTGGACGTCGGCCAGGCGTTCGACCTCGACGAGTCGATCGTCCGGGCGAACGCCGCCGGTGCCGACGACGTCGTCCTCCTCGACCGCAAGGACGCGTTCGCGAACGAGCAATGCGCGCGCGCGATCGTCACGAACGCGGTCTACGAGGGGAAGTACCCGCTCGTCTCGGCGCTCTCGCGACCGGTCATCGCGCAAGCAGTGGCGGAGATCGCGGTCGACCTCGGCGCCGAGGCCGTCGTCCACGGCTGCACCGGCAAGGGCAACGACCAGCTCCGCTTCGAGCTTGCCTTCAAGGCGCACTACCCGGGCGTGAAGGTGATCGCGCCCCTGCGCGACCGCATCTGGACGCGCGACGAGGAGATCGTCTACGCCGCTGCCAAGGGGATTCCGGTGGTCCAGACCGCTGCCTCGCCGTTCTCGATCGACGAGAACCTCTTCGGTCGCGCGATCGAGGCCGGCGTGCTCGAGGACCCGTGGAATGCTCCGCCGGAGGAGCCGTACGCGCTCACCTCCGACCCTTCGGTCGCGCCGGCACCGACGGAGATCGTCATTGGCTTCGGGCAGGGGATTCCCGTCTCGCTCGACGGTGTCGAGCTCCCGCTCGCCGAGCTCATCGCACAGGTCAACGTGCTTGCCGGTGCGTACGGCGTCGGCCGGATCGACATGATCGAGAACCGCGCCGTCGGCATCAAGAGCCGCGAGGTGTACGAGGCGCCAGGGGCGATGACGCTGATCGCGGCTCACTCGGCGCTCGAGGACGTCGTCCTGACGAAGGACGAGGCCCGGCTGAAACGGCCGCTCGAGCAGCGCTGGACGGAGATCGTCTACGAGGGTCGCTGGTTCAGCCCGGTCCGGGAGGCCATCGACGCGTTCGTCGACGCCACCCAGGAGCTCGTGACCGGAGAGGTCCGGGTCGAGCTCCGCCCGAACGCGGCCGTCGCGACCGGCCGTCGCTCACCGCACATGCTCTACGCCGCGGAGCTCGCCTCCTACGGGACGGGCGAGACGTTCCCGCATGAGGCGGCCGAGGGCTTCATCCGTATCTCCTCGCTCGAGACGGAATTGCACGCGGCGCGCCGGCGCGCGAAGATCGCCATGTGACAACTTGGCAAGGGCGGGTCGAGACCGCGCTCGATCCCGATGTGTGGCGCTTCCTCCGCGTCGACGACGCCGAGCTTCTTCCGTACGACTGCGAAGCGACGGCCGAGCATGCCCGGCGGCTCGCTGCGGCGGGGCTTCTGACCGACGCCGAGCTCGACGAGGCGGAATCTCGGCTCGCGGAGATCGCCCAGGACCCGGATGCGTACCTCGAGTGGGACGAGGACTGCCACTCCGCGATCGAGCGCCTGCTCGGCGACGTCGGGCGGAAGATCCACGCGGGCCGCTCGCGCAACGACCAGGTCGCCGCGGCGTTCCGCATGTACGTCCTCGACGCGTGCGCCGAGGCGCGCGAGGCGATCGACGCGCTCGCGCTGGTGATCCTCTCCTTCGCCGAGTCGGAGGCCGGGACGGTCATGCCTGGCTACACCCACATGCAGCGTGCCCAGCCGATCACGCTCGGGCACCACCTGCTCGCATGGGTGGAGATGCTCGACCGCGATCGCACGCGGTTCGCTGCAGCGGCGGAGGCAGCGGCGGAGAGCCCGCTGGGTGCAGGTGCCCTCGCGGGCTCGACCCTGGAGCTGCCACCGCCTCCGCGCCAGATGCGGAACTCGCTCGACGCAGTGGCCGACCGGGACTTCGTGCTCGACTACCTGTACGCGGCCGCGGTCCTGTTCACGCACCTCTCGCGTATCGGCGAGGAGATCGTCCTCTGGGCGACCTCGGAGTTCGGTTTCGTCAGACTGCCCGAGTCAGCGGCGACAGGCTCTTCGATGATGCCGCAGAAGCTCAACCCGGACGTCGCCGAGCTCGTTCGTGGCAAGGCAGGCACGGCGATCGGGCGGCTCACCGGTCTCCTCGCGACCGTCAAAGGGCTGCCGCTCGCCTACGACCGTGACCTGCAGGAGGACAAGGCACCGGTGTTCGGCTCCCGGCGCGATACGAGACTCGCCCTCGAGGCACTGACCGTGCTCGTCAGCGGGCTCGAGGTCGATCGCCTGCGCCTCAAGAAGGCCGCATCGGATCCGCTGCTCCTCGCGACCGATGCCGCCGAGGCTCTCGTCCGCGACGGCGTCCCGTTCAGGGACGCCCACGAGCAGGTTGCGGCCAGCGTTCGAGACGGGACGTTCACGAAGCCTCGCGGGCGACCGAAGCGAGCGGCTCCCGGGCCCGGCGGGATCGACGCCGCGCTCGAGGAAGCGCGGCACCGCTTCCTCGACAACCTCTGATCCGGCGAATGCGCCCGCTCGTCGCCCGGAACGCGCGCCCCCAGCCAGGGTCAGCGCCCCTGTCCGAGTGAACCAGACGACCGCTCCGTGGTCAATCGCCGAGGACGACCAGCGCGTCGACCGCCAGGGTCTCGTACGGACCGACGATCAGAGGGTTCACCTCGACGGACTCGACACGGGGGTATGCCAGCCCGAGCTCGGCGAGTGCGACCAGGGTTCGGGCAACGATGCCGTGGGGGTCGTCGATCCTCGCCTCCTCGACGAGCCGGGCCGCGGCAATCGGGTCGAGCGGCGCCACGCAGAGGACGACACGGTCGTGCTCCTCGACGTCGACTCCGCCGAGCCCGACCGCGAGAATCGGCCCGAAGTCGACATCTCGCGTCATTCCGCAGAGGACTTCGGTCCCCGACTCGACCTGGCGTGCCACCAGCACGGGCCCACCCAGGCGTCGCGCCACCTCGAATGCCTCCTCGGGCGTCGCGACGTTGAGGACGACGCCCCCGGCCCGGGCCTTGTGCGCAGGCCCGTCGAGTTTGACGACGGTCGGAGCGCCCAGCTCTCGCGCGGCGTCCGCCGCCTCCTCGGGCACCGACGCTCGTCGGTGCGGCGCGAAGGGGATTCCGAGCCGTTCGAGGACGAGCGACGACTCGTGCTCGGGTAGAGGCCCGGTGGCGGCCAACAGGTCTCCGACGTCCGGCACGTCGCCGGCCGTCGCGTGTGGGACGAAGACGCGGCGGCTCGAGACCTTCGCCAGTCCGAGCATCGCGTCGCGCGAACCGCGCAGGAGTGGCACGTCGAGCTCCCGTGCGAGCTCCTGGAAGCGATGCGGTGGATCCGCGCTGTGGACGGTCGTCATCGCGCAGAAGAGACCGTCGTGCTCGTCACGAAGTCGTGCGAGAGCCCGCAGCGTCAGCTCGCACCACTCGTCGTTCGTCTGGTCGCGGAACTGCGACAGGTCCGCGAGTGCGACGAGGATGTCGAACTCACCCGAGGCGGCGAGGAGCTCGAGCGAGCGCGGGTACACCTCGGTCTCGTCCGCGACTCCCCACGCGTCGAGCGGGTTCCCAGGAGTGAGGTAGTTCGGGAAGGCGGCTGTGAGCTGCGCTGCAAGCTCCGCTGACAGCGCCGCGAACGGCACCCCCGCTGCCTCCGCGTGATCCGCGAGCAGCGCGCACTCGCCGCCGGACTCGGAGATGCCGGCGATACGCGTTCCGGTCGGCCAGCGGTCCCGCCCGACGATCTCGAGCGTCTCGACGAGCTCGTGGAAGTCGCCGACCTCGATCGCGGAATGCCGGCGCAGTACGGCCGAGAACGCCCGACCGGAGCCGACGAGTGCTCCCGTGTGCGACAGCGCCGCCCGGGCGGCTGCCTCCGAGCGACCGACCTTGAGACAGACGACCGGCTTTCCCGCCTCGGCGCACAGGCGCAACGCGTCCACGAACGCGTCGGGCCGCCGGACGGTCTCGAGGAAGAGCCCGACGGCGCGCGTGCCATCGTCCTCGGCGAAGAACGAGAGGAAGTCGGCGGCGTCGGTGACTGCTTCGGCTCCGGACGAGACGACGCAGCGCAGTCCGATGCGTCCACCGAGAGAGAGGAAGGCATCGGCGATGGAACCCGACTGGCAGAGGACCGCGACGTGTCCCGGTTCGGTCGTGTCCGGAGGGCGACCGTTCCAGGCGGCCGGCCCTCCCGGAACCACGAAGCCCATGCAGTTCGGGCCGAGAACAGCTGCCCCGAGCTCGCGGGCCCGGGCCGCGAGCCGCTCGGTCGTCGGCCTCGAGGCCGCACCTGCCTCGGCGCCGACTCCCGGGACGACGAACGCCCGGACACCGGCGCCCGCGGCCTCCTCGAAAGCGGCTTCCACGCGCTCGTGGTTCACCATCAGGAACGCGCACTCCGGGACTTCCGGGAGATCGGCGACGCGCCGGTAGCAGCGAAGCCCGGCGACCTCGTCGCGGTTGGGGTTCACTCCCCATGCGGTCACGCCGGTTGCGACGACCGCCTCGACCGCCCCGGCGTGGCGCGAGGACGCACCGACGACGGCGATCGACCGCGGGAAGAGGAGTGAGTGGATGTCGCCCATCGGCGCGCATTCTCGCCTCTAGGATCCCGCTCCATGACGCACGAGAAGCGCGTGGAGATCCGGTGGAGCGACGTCGACGCCTACCTGCACGTCAACAACGCGGTCTACGCCACGTATCTGGAGGAGTGCCGCGACGAGTGGGTCGACCGTGCAGTTGCCGGCGTCGGTGACGCGTGGGACTACGTGCTGGCTCGCGTGGCCATCGACTTTCGGCGCGAGTTGCGCCTCGAGGACGAGGAAGTGGTCGTCTCCTGCGCGCTCGAGCGCATCGGCAACTCGAGCATCACGCTGCGCGAGCAGATCCGAACGCGCGACGGTGAGCTGGCGGCAGAGGCAGAGACGGTGCTCGTGGCCCGAGATCGCAAGAGCGGCCGTTCGCGCTTGCTGACGGAGCCCGAGCGGGCAGCGTTCGAGAGTGTTCGAGACCCTTCGTAGCCCCCTGCAGCTCGGCCCGGTCGAGATCCGGAACCGGATCGTCTCGACGTCCCACCAGACGACCCTCGTCTACGAGCACCTTCCCACGGACGACTTCGTCGCGTATCACGAGGCTCGCGCCCGCGGAGGTGTGGGGCTGATCGTCCTCGAGGCGACGGCGGTCGATCCGAGTCCGGGCTGCTCACTTCGCACACGCTCGGCGGCTATCTGCCGAATATGGTGGAAGGGTACGAACGCGTGCTGGCCGCGGTCCGGCCGCACGGGACGCGGCTCTTCGTCCAGCTCTTCCACGGCGGCCGTGAGCAGATCGCGAGCTCGCCGCGCGCCGCCGGCGGTGGCGCCGTCGGCCGTGCCGAGCGCCCGTTTCCGTACCGAACCCCGCGCGCTTCGGTCCGACGAGGTCGAAAGGATCATCGCGGGCTACGCCCACTCCGCTTCCCTTGCCGCCGAAGCGGGGCTCGACGGAGTCGAGATCTCCGCTGCCCACCGCTACCTGATCGAGCAACTCTTCGACCCGACGCTCAACCGCCGCGACGACGAATGGGCTGATGGACGGAGGTTCCTGACCGCGGTGCTCGAGGCCGTACGCGACGCCGCGCCGGGGCTCGCCCTCGGAGTGCGTGTCTCGGCCGACTCGCTGCGGGGAACCGCCATCGCGGACACGGCGGCTGCGGCCGGTGTGGACTACCTCTCGCTCGCTCTCGGTGAGTCGTCGACGTACCTCGGCTCGGTCGGCATCGTGCCTCCACCTCCTGTCGAGGAGGATGCGGTCGCGCGCCATGCGGGGCCGTTCCGGCTCGGCCCCGCTCTCATGGCCACGTCGCGGATCGTCGACCCGCAGCGTGCCGAGCGACTGCTGTCGGAGGGGATCGTGGATGCCGTGGGCATGACGCGTGCGCTGATTGCCGATCCCGAGCTCCCGGCGAAGGTCGACGCAGGAGAGGCTCGTCGGATCGTCCGCTGCATCGGCTGCAACACCTGCATCGCGCACTACCACGCCGGAACTGCGATCGCGTGCGCGGTGAACCCACGAACCGGGCGAGAGAGTGACGCTGCCCGCCCCGCTCGCGAGCCACCGAGCCGCGCCGCTTGGTCGTCGTCGGGGGCGGGCCGGCGGGCCTCGCGGCTGCGGCGGACGCGGCCGAGGCGGGCCACGAGGTCGTGCTCCTCGAGCGCTCTCACCGTCTCGGCGGGCAGATGGCGCTCGCAGAAGGGTCGCCGGGCTCCGGCGAGATCGGACGCGCGTTCGTTGCCCTCTTCGAGCAGCGCCTCGCCGATGCCCGCGTTCGGATCGACCTGATGTCGACGGCGGACGTGCCGGTCGTCGAGGCCCTCTCGCCGGACGCCGTCGTGCTTGCAACGGGCGCTCGGCCGTTCGTGCCCGACCTGGCCCTCGACGGCCTCGAAGTCGTGCAGGCGTGGGACGTGCTGGTGTCCACGCCGAGCGGCAAGCGTGTCGTCGTGGCGGACTGGGGCGGCGACCCGTCAGGGCTAGATGCGGCGGAGCTGCTCGCCGCCTCCGGGAACGACGTGACACTCGCCGTCGCCTCGGTCTCGGTCGGTGAGGCGGTGCATCAGTACCGGCGCAACCTCTACCTCCAGCGGCTCTACCGCGCCGGGGTGTCGCTTCTTCAGCACCACATGCTCGTCGGTGCGGAGGGAGGGGACGTCGTGCTCGCGAACGTCTTCGCCGCGGAGCGGACGACACGTGTGCCGACCGAGCTCCTCGTGCTCGCACAGGGTCGAGTTCCCGAGGACGAGCTCGCTCCTGCACTCCGCGTCGCAGGTCTCGCCGTCGAGGAGGCCGGAGACTGTCTCTCCCCGCGCTCGCTGGAAGAAGCCGTGCTGGAAGGCACGCTCGCCTCCCGCCGAGCGCTCGCCGTTGCATAGGCTGCCGCGCGATGATCGTCCCGGAGCTTCCACAAGACATCAGCGCGCTCAAGGAGGCGGTCAGCCGCTTCGTCGAGAGCGAGGTGTACCCGCTCGAGGAGCGCATCGCCGTCGCCGGTGCGATCGACCACGACGAGCTCGCAGCGCTCCGCACGAAGGCGCGTGACGCCGGCTTCGCGATGCTCAACATGCCGGCGGAGCTCGGTGGCCGCGACCTCTCGATGCTGGGCCAGGTCGCGCTCGAGGAAGAGTCCGGCAAGGCGACGAACGGCCTCGGCTTCGCGGTCGTCGACCGCGGGCCGCGTGAGCTGTACGAGATCGCGACGCCGGATCAGATCGATCGCTACGTGCGGCCGATCGCGAACGGCGAGTACCGGGAAGCGTGGGCGCTGACCGAGCCGGGTGCTGGCTCGGACCTGACCGGGCTCCAGACGACGGCCGTCCGGGACGGCGACGAGTGGGTGCTCAACGGCGAGAAGTGGTTCGTCACGAGCGAGGGCGATCCGGGCGTGTACATCGTGCTCGCAGTCGCCGAGGGCGAACAGTCGCTCTTCCTCGTCGACCCCGACACGCCGGGGCTGGAGATTCGACGCACTCCGTCCTTCCTCCACGACCCGTACATCGACCACCACCCGGAGATCGTCTTCACGGACTGCCGTGTTTCCGACACGAACCGCGTTCCCGCGAGCGGCGACGTTGGTGCGAAGGAATGGATCCTCGTCGAGCGGCTCTTCATCGCCGCGCGTTGCTGCGGCGCGGCGCTCCGGCTCGTCGACCTTACGGCCGACTGGGCCGCGGAGCGCGAGGCGTTCGGCTCGCCGATCGCCGAGTACCAGGGGATCTCGTTCCCGCTCGCGGACTCGCTTACCGAGCTTCATGCGGCTCGCCTCGTCACGTACCACGCCGCCCACGCCTTTGACGTGCTCGAAGACCGCAAGGTCGTGCACGGGAAGGTGTCGATGGCGAAGCTCTACGCATCGGAGATGGCCGGGCGAGTCGCGGACCGTGCCGTGCAGGCGCTCGGCGGGCGCGGCTACATGGTCGAGAACCCCGCAGCGCGTTTCTTCCGCGAGCTTCGGGTCGACCGCATCTGGGAGGGAACGAGCGAGATCCAGCGCTCGATCATTTCCCGCGGCGTGTTCAAGCGCGGCGCGGCTCCGTATCTCGGCTGGGACTGACCTTCTACCGTGGCGGTTTCAGCACGCGGACGGTGAAGCTCGAGCGCCGCGTGTTGCCATCAGCACTCGTTGGCGCCGACCGCTTCGGGCGGGCAGCCGACAGGTGAGCCAGAGAAGGAGATTGCCGCGCTGAGTGCCAGCGACCCGATCTCGGAGCGCGCACCTGTTGCCGTTTCGCTCGACGCGATCACCAGCGCTCCCGCCGGAAAGAACGCGGCGGCGAGCGCGAGCCGACGTGTGTGGAACAAGATGCGCGCCGCGGACTTCATCCGACCCTGTCCAAGCTGTGGACGGCGCACCCGGCCTCCTTCGCGTACCGCAAGAAGAGTAGAGCGCCAGCGCCCACTTTGCGAACCCGAGGTGTGACGCCACGGCGCCGCGGCGGCGTATTCGCTTCGTCAGCCAGTCAGCGGAGGTTCTCGATGAAACGCCTGCTTCTCCTCACTACAGCCGGACTCACCGTCGTCGCGCTCGCCGGTGCGGTAGGCCTGCCCGATCTCGCCGGCGCGCAGGATCCGACCGTCGCGCCCGACACGATCACTGTCAACGGCGTGGGCACCGTCGACGCGGTGCCGAACGAGGCGCAGATGTCGTTCGGCGCCGAGACGCGTCGGCCGACCGCCCAGTCCGCAGTCGCGGCAAATGCCGATGTGATGCGGAAGATCATCAACGCGCTCCGCCAGGCCGGCGGGCGCGAGCTGCAGACGCAGTGGGTCAGCGTCTATCCGTACACGGATGACAGCGGCCAGGTGGACGGCTACGCCGCATCCAACAGCGTGTCCGCTGTCAGCGACATCGACGACGCACCCGCGCTGATCGACGCCGCCGCCGAGGCCGGCGCGAACCAGATCTCCGGGCCTGGTCTCAGCTCTTCGAACGCCGAGGCGCTGTACCGGCAGGCGCTGGCAAAGGCGGTCGACGACGCCCGGCTCAACGCCGAGGTGCTCGCAAAAGCGGCTGGCCGCTCGCTCGGCTCGATCACCACCATCGTCGAGGCCGGTGCGGTTGCCCAACCCGAGCCGATGTACCGCACGGCGGCAGCTGACTCCTCCACGCCGATCGTGCCCGGCCAGCAGCAGACCACCGCGGCCGTCAGCGTCACCTTCGCCCTCCGCTGAGTGACACAGGAGCGCCGCCGTCTGGCCGGCGGCGCCCCGTGTCCTATCGCGTACGCCTGACGGTGATCACGAACGAGGCGCTCGCAGAGTTCGCGCTGCTGTCCGTCGCGGAGCACGTCACGCGCGTCCTGCCGATCTTGAAGCTGCTCCCGGACCTCGGCGCGCACGTCGTCGGCAACGCGCCATCGCGGTCGTCTTGCGCAGTGACTCGGAATGCGACCCGTGCCGACTTCGCGCGCTTCTTCGCCTTCACCGACTTGTTCGCGGCTCCCGTGAGTGCCGGCTGTGTGAGGTCGAAGTCGAGGCCGGGTACGGTGAGCGTGCCGGCCCACGTCTCCTTTCCGGCTGCGCCGGTGCTCGTCGAACCGAGAGTCCGCGTGACGGTGCCGCTGCCCGATGCACCTGCGTAGATTCCCGTGCCGCCGGCGACTGTGAAGGTCTGCGTCTGCGCGCGCACGGCGAAGTCCGACTCTTCATTCACGCATGTTTCCCCCGCGGCGAGCTCGAACTGGATATCCCCCTTCGACGCAACGGCGAATCGGACCGGGTAAGCACGCGCCTTTCCGAAACCGTTGGGACAGGGCGGCCCGACGTCCGAGAGGAATGTGTACGTCCCGGATACGGATCCCAGGCCGGGGAACGGGCCGGTGCTGGTGCGTGCCGCACATCCGGACGCGGTAACGCCGGGCGGGCAAGCACCGAGAACGGATATGAGGTTCAGCGTCGTACTCAGGTTGAGCGAGCCGGCTGCCGCGCGCGATCCGGCGGTGGACGACGAGGCCGCCGCGCCGACCACGATCGTGAGCCCGGCGAGTGCTGCGAACACGCGGAAGCGCCTTTGCACAGAGGCCGGAAGCTAGCGCCGGCCTCTAACAAATCTCTAACGAGGACGGTAGCGTGCCCTTCGTGTCGAGGCTCGAGTTCCGCGTACTGGGGCCGCTCCAGGTCCTGAGGGACGGGCAGCCGCTTCCCCTCACGGCACCGAAACAGCGCAGGCTTCTCTCCCTCATGCTCCTTCGCCCCAACGCGCCGATCTCGCAGGACGCGCTGATCGACGCTCTGTGGATGAGCGAGGCTCCCCGGACCGCACGTGCGGCCTTCCAGAACCTCGTCCACGCGCTGCGGTGCCTCCTCGGCTCCGAGACGCTGCCTCGAGTGCCGACCGGGTACATGCTCCGGGCGGAGCGCGAGGCGCTCGACGTCGAGCGCTTCCGGCGTCTGTCGACCGAGGCGCGGCGCTTGCCTGCGCTCGAGCGCGCGACGAAGCTGCGTCAGGGGCTTGCGCTCTGGCGCGGGCCTGCGTTTGGTGACCTCTCGGGTGACCAGTCGGCTCAGCCCGAGACCCTCCGTCTCGACGAGGAGCGGTTGAGCGCGCTCGAAGATCGCATCGAGGCGGACCTGGAGCTCGGCGACCATGCGGCCCTGGTTCCGGAACTTGAGCAGCTCGTCGTACTGCATCCGCTGCGCGAGCGGTTCTGGTTCCAGCTGGTGCTCGCGCTGTATCGGACCGGACGACAGGCCGATGCCCTCGCGTCGTTTCGCCGCGCCCACGCCTCTTTCGTGGGCGGCTTGGGGATTGAGCCAGGCGTCGTCCTACGAGAGTTGCAGCGTGCGATTCTCGTCCACGACCCAGCTCTCGACGACCCTACGCACGTTCTCGGTTCGACGCTCGAGCGAGCTGCAGCCATCCTGCCGCGCGAACCACGTGACCGCGCGGAGTCGTTGCTCGAATACGGCGACGCGCTGATCCGGCTCGGAGAATTCCGCCATGCGGCGCCAGCGCTACAGGCAGCGGAGCGACTCGCTGAGGCCGCCGGCGAGCGTGGATTGAAGGAGCGCGCACGGGTTCTTCTGTCGTACCTCGATGTCTTTGTCAGCGGCGGGAACTTGACTGCGCACCTGCAAGTCGCCGAGAGCTCGGCGGCCATCTTCGAGCGCCTCGGTGATGACGGTGGGCTGGCATTCGCGCTGTCGCACAAAGCGCACATGCTCCGTGACCTCGGATTCGCCGAGCGCGGGTTCGCGTGCGCCGAGTCGGGCGTCGAGCTCGCCGCTCTCGTGGGCGATCTCGCTTGCGAAATGTCCTGCCGCGGGAGGGCAGCACAGTGCGCAGCAATCGGCCCCATGCCGGCGCACGAGGCGCTTCTCTACTGCGAGGGATTGATGACCGGGCGGGTGGACGAGGTCTTGGATGAGAGCCGCTCGTTCGTGGTCGAGGACGCCCGCGCGTGGCTTCTCGCTCAGTTGGGAAGGACCGACGAGGCTCGAGCGCTCTATCACCGCGCGCTCGGGGATCGGCGAGAGCGCGGTCTCGCCCTGAGCCTTACCGTCGGCACGGCTCTTGCGGCCTCGGTCGAACGAACGGCCGGCGACCTCGATCGAGCTGCCGATCTGCTTCGTACCGCGTACGAGCTGACGAGAGCAGAGGGCCTGCGAGCCGACATGGCAGGTCTCGCGGGTGAGCTCGGGTGTGTGCTCGCTCTTTGCGGCGAGCTCGGCGAGGCACAGCGTCTCGGAGAGGAGTCGCGTCGGGCGAGGATGCCTGGGGACGTTTGGTCAGAGGTGATCTGGCGCCGTGCGCTCGCGCTCGTCGCGGCGCGTGAAGGTCGCTATCACGAAGCTGCTCAGATGGCGGAGGAGGCGCGGGACATCGCTGAGCGCACGGACTGGCTCACTTTTCGAGGCGAGACACTCGAGGACGCCGCGCTCGTCCGTCGGCTTGCGGGCGACAGCGCCGGTGAATTCGAGGTTCTCGACGACGCTCTTGCGCTCTACGGTCGGAAGGGCAACGTCGTCGGTGCAGAGCGCGTACGCCACGCGTTGGCGGTCCGCGAGGTCTGACCACGATGTCCGGCGGACGGCTCGGAGATGATCTCAGGCCAGGTATGCCGCGCGCATATCGGCTGCCACGTCCGCACCCCGGGCGGGATCGTTTGACCTCGTCCAGCTCGGTCGCTAAGGTGCCCGGGCTGTGATGCTCTTCGCGCGTATCTGAGATACCGGTTGCCGGGGCCCACCGGTGGCTCCTTTGAGATCTCTCAAGGGAGCTAGGGCCGGGCGCTGGCTTGCACGTTTCTCGCTACGCACAAGACCGAAGGAGCATCACGTGATCGACACACACGAAGCAGTCATGGAGGCCGTTCCCACCCGACTGGGCGTTGCCGTCGAGGTGCACGAACTGCGCAAGGAGTTCCGCCGCAAGGACTCTCGTAAGCGCGGGGAGAAGCGTGGCGCCAAGCGCGTCCGCGTCGCTCTCGACGGCGTCTCGTTCACGATGGAGAAGGGCGAGACCGTCGCCATCCTCGGTCAGAACGGCTCGGGGAAGTCGACGCTCGTCCGCCTGCTCTCGACCCTTCTGCTCCCGGATGGCGGGTCGGCTCGGATCTTCGGGTACGACGTCGTCTCGGACGAGCGGGCGGTGCGCCGCCTCGTCAACCGCGTCTCGGTTGAGGCGTCGTTCTTCAAGAAGATGTCGTCTGCAGAGAACCTCAGTTATGCGTCGCGCTTCTACGGCATGACATCTCGAGAGACGCGCGACAAGATCCCGGAGATTCTCGAGCGCGTGGGGTTCCCGCGCGACCGGCGGACGGAGCCGATGGAGAATCTGTCGCGCGGGATGCAGCAGAAAGTCGCGCTCGCTCGCGCGTTGCTCACGTCACCGGTTCTCCTGCTTCTCGATGAGCCCACGACCGGACTCGACCCGCGCTCGAAGCTCGAGGTGCAGGAGTTCATCCGTGAGATCCGGCAGACGCACGACTCGACGATCCTGCTCTGCACTCACGACCTCGACGAGGCCGAGATGCTCGCCGAGCGGATCGGCATCCTCGACCGCGGACAGCTGCTGGCCCTCGAGCCGGCGGAGGACCTCAAGCGGCGCTACGAAGCCGACACGCTCGAAGAGGCGTTCTTCGCCGCGACCGGACGGGAGTTCGAGGCCGAAGGCGATGACGATGACGACGACGATCGGGAGGTGTTCGCATGAGAGCCATGTGGGGAACGATGCGGGCGGAGCTCGTCGGAGCCGGCGGCGTCGTCGAGCGAAACGCGTATCTCACCCGGCGGTACATCTGGTGGGACGTCGCCTGGTTCATCTGGACCGTCGCGAACACGCTGACGATCGTCTTCATCGCCAAGGGCGTGGAGTCGAGCGGCGTCGAGTTCGACGTCAACGAGTACATGACGTACCTGCTCATCGGAGCGGTCGTCTGGGCGTACCTCGGCATCCTCTTCGGGTTCCTCATGGAGACCGTGGCATGGGAGCGCTGGGAAGGGACGATCGAGTACACCTTCATGGCGCCGCTGTCGCGTGCCATGCACCTCGCCGGCCAGGGCGTGTTCGCGATCCTCTACGGGATCGTCCGCGCCGTCTTCCTGTTCGGCGTCTGCACGCTCTTCTTCAGTCTCTCGATGCCCGACGCGAACTTCGTCGCGGCGCTCGTCATACTCGCGATCTCGTCGATCTCGTTCATCGGCATCGGGATCATGACCTCGGTCCTGCCGCTCATCTCGCCCGAGAAGGGCACGCAGCTGGGCTTCATCGCCCAAGGGACGCTGCTCGTCGTCTCCGGCGTCTACTACCCCGTGAGCGTCCTTCCGGAGTGGATGCAGTTCCTCGCGAAGTTTTCGCCGGCGACGTACGCGCTCGAAGGGATCCGCGAGGCGATTCTCGAGGGCAAGGGCCTCTCGGAGCTGGGTGACCAGATCGTGCCGCTCGTCCTCATCGGGGCCGTCTCGATCCCGCTAGGCCTGTGGGTGTTCCGGCGCGGCGAGCTGTACGCAAAGAAACACGGGAAGCTGAAGCGGAGCGGCTGATGGCGGCCGTTGCGCTGAGGCTGCACGAGAACGAGGTCGCGATCGACGAGGCCCTGGTACGTCGCCTGCTGGCAGACCAGTTCACGCACTGGGCGCACCTTCCTTTGGAGCGTGTGCTCACTCCGGGATCGGATCACGTCCTCTATCGCCTCGGTGAGGAGCTCGTCGTCCGTCTGCCGCGCAAGGACGGTGTCGACGAGCAGGTGGACAAGGAGCGGAAGTGGCTTCCGCGTCTCGCGCCACTGCTCCCGTGCGCCGTCCCCGTTCCCCTCGTCAAGGGCGATCCGTCTGCGGGGTATCCGTTCTCGTGGTCCGTGTACGGGTGGCTCGACGGTGCGAACCCAGCGGACGGCGCCCAAGCCCACGAGCTCGCGGTCGACCTTGCGCGTTTCGTCGTGGCGCTTGGGCAGATCGACACCGACGGCGGGCCTCCTGCAGGCGCACAGAACTTCTACCGGGGCGCTCCGTTGGTAGAGCGCGACGCGCCGACGCGAGCGGCCCTAGCGGAGCTCGACGGACGTGCCGACGTCGATGCGCTCACCGCGGCCTGGGAGGACGCGCTTCAGCTGCCGGCATGGGACGGGAAACCGGCTTGGGTCCACGGCGACCTCACACCGGAGAACCTCCTCGTCCGAGGGAACAGGCTCGCTGCGGTCCTCGACTTCGGCTGCCTCGGCGTCGGCGACCCGGCGTGCGACCTCATGGTGGCGTGGTCACTTCTGACCGGTGACGCGAGAAGCGTCTTCCGTGCCGAGATCGACGTGGACGACGCGACGTGGGCGCGCGGGCGGGGATGGGCGCTCTCGACGGGGCTCATCGCGCTCCCGTACTACGAGAACACCCATGCGCTGCGTGCTGCGAACGCCCGCTTCCGCATCGCGGAAGTCCTCGCCGATCTGGAGGACACGGCATGAGCGCCGCAGCCGTCCACGTCGACGGCCTGCTCAAGGTCTTCGACGTCCCCGAGCGCGACGAGGGCCTCAAGGCGGCGACGAAGAGCCTCGTCCGGCGGAAGACGCGTGAGGTGCGCGCCGTCGACGGCATCTCCTTCGAGATCGCGCCGGGCGAGATCGTCGGCTTCCTCGGGCCGAACGGCGCCGGCAAGACGACGACGCTCAAGATGCTGTCCGGGCTGCTGTACGTCAGCGGCGGGGAGGCGCGCGTGCTCGGACACGTGCCGTCGAAGCGCGAGCGCGAGTTCCTGCGTCGGATCTCGCTCGTCATGGGCAACCGCAACCAGCTGCAGTGGGACCTGCCGGCGCTCGACTCGTTCGAGCTGAACCGATCGATCTACCAGATTCCGCGCAGCGACTTCCTCGCGTTGCGCGACGAGCTGATCGAGCTGCTCGAGGTCGGCGACCTCGTGCGCACGCCGGTGCGCCAGCTCTCGCTGGGCGAGCGCATGAAGGTGGAGATCGTCGGCTCGCTCCTCCACCGGCCGCAGGTGCTGTTCCTCGACGAGCCGACGATCGGC
Organism: uncultured Gaiellaceae bacterium; assembly: GCA_963709715.1. Lineage (GTDB taxonomy): Bacteria > Actinomycetota > Thermoleophilia > Gaiellales > Gaiellaceae > GMQP-bins7. Next base: position 286,916 of record CAVPXQ010000002.1, on the reverse strand, counting down.
CTCGACGTGACGATGCAGAAGCGGATCCGCGAGTTCGTCGCCGAGTACCGGAGGCGGCACGAGGCGACGGTGATGCTCACGAGCCACTACATGGCCGACGTCGAGGCGCTCTGCGAGCGCGTCATCGTCATCCACCACGGGAGGATCCTGTTCGACGGCGACCTAGCCGCGCTTGCCGGCACCGTCGCCGCCTGGAAGACGATCGCCGTCGTCCTCGAGAACGGAGCAGGCGATCTCTCCGCGTACGGGGAGGTGATCCATCGCGACGGCGACCTCGTCACGCTCCGAGTCGCGAAGGCGAGACGGCTCGCGTGACGGCGCGCCTGCTCGCCGAGCAGGAGGTGCTCGACCTGAACGTCGAGGACCCGCCGATCGAGGACGTCATCGAGCTCGTCTTCGCCCGGGAGGCCGTCGAGTGAGCGTCGCCTCTGCCGCTTCGCCGCTCCGGCAGGAAGGCCGGCTGCGGTCGATGGTCGACTTCTACTGGACGGCCATGCGAACGGAGATGCAGACGCAGTTCCAGTACCGCGCTGCGACGTACATGTACCTGCTCGGGATGGTGGCCGAGCCGGTCATCTACCTCGTCGTCTGGTCGACCATCGCAGACGAGTCGGGAGGCATCGGTCGGCGGGCTCACCGGCGGACAGTTCGCCGCCTACTACATCGTCTGGACGCTCGTGCGGACGATGAACATCGTCTTCACGCCGTACGGCTGGGAGTGGCGCATTCGTGAAGGGCAGCTCTCGGGGCAGCTCCTGCGCCCGCTCCATCCGATCCACTACGACGTCGCCCAGTTCGCCGGTGGGAAGATCCCCTGGCTCCTCTACTACCTCCCCATCGGCGCAATCCTTGCGCTGCTCTTCGACCCGACGTTCGACGTGCGGCCGGCCGAGATCGCCGTCTTCGCAGTTGCGATCTGGGGCGCCTACCTCATCCGCACCTTCAACCAGTCCGCGCTCGGCCTCGTCACGTTCTGGACGACACGCGTGGGAGCGCTGTTCTCGCTCTACATCGTGCTCGAGCTGCTCCTCTCCGGACGCATCGTGCCGCTGACGGTGTTTCCCGCACTGGGTGCAGACCGTCGCGTGGTTCCTACCCTTCCAGCTGGACGTTCTACTTCCCGATCGAGACGCTCGTGGGCGATCTCTCGAACGAGGAGCTCGTCGCGGGACTCGGGATGCAGGTGTTCTGGATCGTCGCCGGCATCGGAATCTTCTCGCTCGTCTGGCGCCATGCCATTAGGCGCTACACGGCGGTGGGCAACTGATGCGCGGCCTCCTGGCCGGCGGGGGCTCTCGCCGGGCAAAGCCCGGCTTCGCCGCCCGCCTGGCGCAGCTGGCGGCAGGATGCGTCGCCCCCGGCGCTAGGCCGTACCGATCGTACTGTCCGTCGCGCCTCGAGCTCGCCTCCTTTGCCAGCTGCGCCCCAGGGAGTCGCGCATGACCACGCTCCGCGTCGCCTTGCTCCACCTCCGGATCGGCGTCATGAACGACCTGCAGTACAGGGTCAACTTTGCGCTGCAGATCCTGCAGTCGCTGCTCGCGCTCGCGACGGGCCTCGTCCTCCTGGCGCTCGTCTACTCGAACGTCTCGGAGCTCAACGGCTGGTCGCAGCCCGAGCTTCTCGCAGTGCTCGGCGTCCAGATCGTGATGGCGGGGGTGATCCACGCCGTCATCCAGCCGAACATGATGCGGCTGACCGAGGAGGTGCAGGAGGGGAAGCTCGACCACGCTCTGACGAAGCCGGTCGACGCACAGGTGCTCGTCAGCGTCCGCGAGGTGCAGCTCTGGCAGGCCGTCGACATCGTCACGGGCGCTGTCGTGATCGTCGTTGCGTTCGTACGCCTGGGCGGCGATCTGGGCGTGCTCGACACGCTTGCGTTCGCCGTCGCCCTCGTCTTCGGAGCCGTTCTCCTCTACTGCTTCTGGCTCGTTCTCGCAACCGGTTCGTTCTGGGTCGTGCGCATGTGGTTCCTGCCGGAGCTCTTCGAGGGCATCTTCCAGACGGGGCGGTGGCCCGTCGGCATCTATCCGGACTGGCTGCGCTTCGGAATCACGTTCCTCGTGCCCATCGCGTTCGCGATCACCGTCCCTGCGGAGGCGGTGACGAAGCGGCTCGACTGGCAGACGCTCGCGTTCGCCGCGCTGTTCACGGTCGCCGCGTTCGCGTTCTCGCGCTGGTTCTGGCGCTTCGGCCTCAAGCGCTACACGGGCGCCTCCGCCTAGGAGGAACGGTCGGCAGCGACGAATCTCGTAACTGCAACTCGTGAGGCGACCCCTAGCGGAAGACGATGCGCTCACACCCGTGCACTCGCCGGAGCGTGCGCACGACATCGGCTCTGGCCTCGATGGGCACGCGTAGGAGCTCGACGAGATCGCGGCCCGGTCCGCAGGCATTCGGGAGGAACGCATCGGTTGTGTTGCTGATGTCGACAGCCAGCAGTCGGTCGTTGCCCGGGCCGCCGGAATAGGTGTCCGCAGACCACGCTGCGATCCCGGAGTAGCCGCGGAGGACGTCGTTGCCCACACCGCCGACCAGTCGAACGGTTCCTCCAGGATTCGACGTGAGCACGTCGTCACCGGGACCGCCGTCCATGAAGTCGAGGTAACCGGCACCGCCGGCGACGAGCGAGTCGTTGCCCTCCTGACCAAAGAGAGCGTCCTGGCCAAGGCCGCCGTCGAGCCTGTCGGCGCCGGCGCCACCGTGAAGCGTGTCGTTCCCTCCAAGGCCCCGCATGTCGTCTGCCTGAGACGTGCCACGTAGCACGTCTGGACCGGGTCCGCCGATGATCGTCCGCGCGTCGAGTCCAGCGGCTGCTTGACTCATCGAGAGGACGCCGATCAGCGCGAGCACGGCCGCTATGAGGCGTAGGCCCATGGATCGATCATCGGCTCAATCCGCAGGACATGTGAGCCGTACGCCGCCCAAGTACGAGGTCATCCGAGACAGGTGATTCGCGGATTGGCGGCACCGAACCGCCTGGCCCAGTGGCCGTCAAGCCTGCTAGGCTGCCGTCGTCTGTGTGAGGCGACGTGGCCTCGGACGGGAGCCCCGTCCGGGGCTTTTTCCATTTCGAGGGAGGTTTTCATGGCACGACCCAGGACGCAGGCCCGCGGGGGGATGGTCAAGAGCCGCGACCGCGCGACCTCGAGCATCGCCGCGCGGCGGGCGGTGCTGAAGCGGATCCGCGACGAGGGCGTCGAGCACGTCCTCTTCTGGTTCACGGACCTCGAGGGCCATCTCAAGTCGTTCGCGATCACACCGTCGGAGATGACCGAGGCGCTGAACGACGGGATGGGCTTCGACGGCTCGTCGATCACCGGCTTCAACGCGATCGAGGAGTCGGACATGGTCGCGATCCCGGACCCGGCGAGCTTCCAGCTCATGCCCCGCCCGGAGGACGAGCACGGCCACCCGATCGGCGCCAACGTCGCGCGCATGATTTGCGACGTCGTGACGCCGGACGGCTCGCCGTACGAGGGCGATCCGCGCTACGTCCTGCGCAAGGCGCTCGACCGGATGAAGGGAATGGGCTACGACGCGTTCAATGTCGGCCCCGAGCTCGAGTACTTCCTGTTCGAGGACGACCAGGGTACGGAGACCATCGACGAGGGCGGCTACTTCGCGATGACCGCACAGGACGCGGCGACCGAGGTGCGCAACGACACGATCCACGCGCTCGAGGCGGTTGGGATCCCGATCGAGTACCACCATCACGAGGTCGGTCCGTCTCAGCACGAGATCGACATGCGCTACGCGGACGCGCTCGCGATGGCCGACTACACGATCACCTACCGGTTGATTGTGAAGGAGGTCGCCGCCTGGCACGGGTACTACGCGACCTTCATGCCCAAGCCGCTGTTCGGCGAGAACGGCTCGGGGATGCACACGCACATGTCGCTCTTCCGTGGTGGCCGCAACCAGTTCTTCGACCGTCGCGACGAGCACCACCTGTCGAAGGCCGCGAAGGGCTTCATCGCCGGCCTCCTCGTGCACGCGCGCGAGATGTCGGCGGTGCTCGCACAGTGGGTGAACTCGTACAAGCGGCTCGTCCCGGGGTACGAGGCGCCCGTGTACGTGGCGTGGTCGCAGCGAAACCGCTCGGCACTCATCCGCATTCCGCTCTACAAGCCGGGCTCGGAGCAGGCCACTCGCGCCGAGATCCGCTGCCCGGATCCCGCCTGCAACCCGTACCTCGCGTTTGCGGCGCTCCTGCATGCGGGGCTCGAGGGGATCGAGAAGGGCTACGAGCTTCCCGATCCGATGGAGCGAAACCTCTACCGGCTCACCTCAGGCGAGCGGAAGGAGCAGGGAATCGTCTCGCTTCCCGAGTCGCTCGGCGAGGCAATCGACGAGCTCGCGGGCTCCGATTTGATGGAGCGAGCGCTCGGAGACCACATCTTCCCGCGCTACGTCGAGCTCAAGCGGCGCGAGTGGGACGAGTACCGCGTCCAGGTCACCGAATGGGAGAAGGACAAGTACCTGGCTGCTTTGTGACGTTTCCACTTGAACTCAGCCGGCGAAAGTCGGATGATTCGCGCTGCAGGGATCCCCGCAAGGCGAGCGGTGAGCCCTGTATCTGACGGCCGATCGCGGGCTCCCTGGTGTGGAGCCCGTGGTCGTTCTGGAGACACCTGGCCGCCTCCGGCTCCCGCCGGGCGGAGCCCGGCTCCGCCGAAGGCTGACGGCGCTCGCGGCGCGATCCGGCGAGCTCGCCGCTTACTCGTACCCGAGTACTGTCCTGCGCGGCTTGCTCTTGGCTCGCTTGCGAGCGCCGCCCCAGGCGCCACCACGAGCTGCGCGGTGCTAATTCGGTTTGCCGGCCATCGCCCAGACGGCGACGAGCGCGGCGGCGAGCACGATCCACGCGATCACCATGGTCGCCCTGAGGAGGCCCGTGCCCCGTTCGGTCGAGAGGCGGCGTACGCCGAGTCCCCCGAGGAGCAGGGCGATGAAGACGAGGAGCGCCGCGAGGTCGGCGACGACGAAGCCGATGCCGATCCAGGTCGGATCGTCGGGGAGCTCGTCCAGCGCCTCCTTGGAGTAGATCCACTGTGCGCCGATCCGCATGACGACGTAGCCGGGCAGTGCGACCGCGAGGAGCGTCCAGTAGCCCAGCCGAAGGAAGCGGGCGTCGCCGCGGGCGAAGGTGAGGATGGTCGCTCCGGTCAGGAGCCCACCGACGAGGATCATCGCGCCGAGGATGTGGACGAAGAGCGCGATGTTCCAGTCGCTCGCGCGGCTTGCTGCGAGGACGGTGCTCATGCCCCCGGCTTCCAGATCATGTCGACGAGGATCAGGAGCGTCAGCACGCTGCCGAGGGCGTGCAACGCGAGACCTCGCTGTGTCCGGTTGATCGCGCGCAGCTCTGCGCTCGACCCGGCCTGGCCGGCTGCCTGGAGCTCCTGCGCCTTGGTCATTCCGGCCATGTACTCCTTGCCCGCCTTGGCGCCGGCGCCCGTCGCCAGGGCCCAGAGCACGATCGCGGCGATGATCCAGCCGTCCCAGATGTCGTAGTTGCCGACCGAGAACGCGAGCCAGACCCCGAAGACGATGGTGCCGATGCCCCCGATAGCGGCAGCTCCGTTGCCGACCTTGGCGACCGGGCTCATACGCAGCGTGCCCTCGGGGGTGTCGGTGCGTCGAACCGTGACGATCAGCACCCAGAAGAGGACGAGCGCAGACACGAGCGCGAACGCGCTCAGGACGTGGAGAGCGAGGATCCACTGGTCGAGGCTCACGGAGTCGTGATCGTATGACAATGGGCGGTGTGGATACCAGTGCTCGTCATCTGCGCCTCCTGACCGAGACGATCGCGGCGGTCAACTCGTCGCTCGACCTCCAGGAGGTGCTCGGGCTCGTCGCGAGCAAAGTGGCCGACGCACTCGGAACCGACGCCTGCTTCGTCTACCTCTACGACGAGCGCACCGACGAGCTCGTCCTCCGGGCGACGCACGGCACGCGTGTCGAGGAGCTCACCCGTACCCCGCGGATGCGCCCCGGCGAGGGGATCACCGGCGTGGCGGCCGCGGAGCGGGCGCCCGTGATGCTCGCCGAGCAGGCACACCTCGATCCGCGGTTCAAGCAGTTCCCGAACCTGCCCGAGGACGAGTACGAGTCGATCCTGGCGGTACCCATCCTCGCGCGGGACACGCTCGAGGGCGCTCTCAACGTTCGTACGCGCGAGCCGCGCGCCTTCACGGACGCGGAGATCGAGCTCCTCGTCGCCATCGCAGCACAGGTCGCACAGACGATCGAGCACGCCAGGCTCTACGACCGGGCACAACGCCGGGTGGTCGAGCTCGAGGCGCTCGCGCGCATCTCGGAGGCGGTCTCCGAGGCGCTATACCTCGAGGAATCGCTCGAGGCGATCGTGAAGACGACGATGGAGTCGCTCCATGCGACGGGGGCGGCGCTCGTGCTCGAAGACGGGAAGATCGCCTGGCCCGAGGGGCGTTCGGGCGCCTATGCAGTACGGATGCCCTTGCGTTGGAAGCGACGGCAGATCGGCGAGCTCGTGTGCGACCGCGACACGCCGTTCTCGTCGGACGACGAGGCGTTGCTCGAGGCGATCGCGCACCACGCAGCGGTCGCGCTCGAGCACGGTCGCGCGGTCATGCGTGGGGTCCTTGCCCAGGAGATCCACCACCGCGTCAAGAACAACCTCCAGTCGGTTGCGTCGCTGCTCCGGCTGCAGGCGCGAGCGGAGCACGTCGACGCTCGCAAGTCGTTGAACGACTCCGTGAATCGCATCCTCGCGATCGCGGCGGTCCACGAGGTGCTGACGGAGCATCGCGAGGACGACGTCGATCTCGGCGAGCTCGTCGATCGGCTCCGGGCGATGCTCGTACAGGGCCTCGTCGTCGGGAAGGACGTGACCGCCGAGCTCGAGCCACTGTCGCTCGCGGGGCAGCGTGCGACCGCGCTCGCGCTCGTCTTCACGGAGCTCTTCCAGAACGCGCTCGAGCACGGCGGCGAGCATGTGTCGATCGCATTGGCCCAGCGGAACGGCGAGGTCGTCCTCACGATCGCGGACGACGGTCCGGGCATCGTGCAGGCCGACGACGGGACGGGTCTCTCGATCGTGCGTGCGCTCGTCCGGGACGAGCTGCACGGTGAGCTCGCCCTCGAGAACGCCGGTGGCCTGCGCGCCGAGGTCGTGTTCCCCGCGTGACTCTTCACGCCTCCGTCAGCCTCCGGCGCAGCCGGGCTCAGCCGGGCGAGAGCAGGAGGCGTCCAGAGGCGTGAGAGTGTTGGTGGCGGAGGACGAGACGCTGATTCGACTCGACCTCAAGGGCATGCTCGAGTCGGCTGGATTCGAGGTGTGCGCGGAGGCGCGTGACGGCGAGGAGGCGGTGGAGCTCGCACGTGAGACCGAGCCCGACGTCGCGCTCCTCGATGTCAAGATGCCGCGTCTCGACGGGATCGAGGCGGCGCGTCGAATCCTCGACGAACGGCCGATCCCGATCGTGATGGTGACGGCGTACGGCGAGCGTGAGCTCGTCTCGCGGGCCGTCGAGGCAGGAGTGTTCGGTTACCTCGTCAAGCCGTTCCGGGAGACCGACCTGTTGCCCGCGATCGAAACAGCCACCGCCCGGTACGAGGAGCTGAGGGCGTTGCGCGCGGAAGCCGACTCGCTCGCCGAGGCGCTCGCCGCGCGGAAGGCGATCGAGCGGGCGAAGGGGATCCTCATGCAGCGCGAAGGCCTCTCGGAGGAGGAGGCCTTCGCGCGGCTCCGCAAGGCGAGCCAGATCTCGGGACGTCCGCTCAAGGTCGTCGCCGAGGCGCTCATCGCGACGCTCGGCGACGCCCAGGGCTAGGTCGCGAGGAGGCGTTCCTCCTCGTGCCGGCGATAGACCCGGCGGCCGAGCCAGGCTGCGACGCCGACGAGCGCGAACGGGGCGAGGACGATCAGGATGCCGAGCGCGATCACGCCTTCCCAGGCGAGCACGTTCAGTGCCTCGTCGATCGTGCGGTCGATGCGCGACGGCGGAACCACCGCACCGTATGCCCCCGGCGTCACGACGCTGAGCTGGATCGTCGACATCCGTGCCTCCGCCTCGGTCGTGTCGATCCCGGTGCGGAGCTGCGCGAGTTCCGAGCGAAGCGTCTGCAGCCGGGCGCGGAGCACGGCCTCCGTCTGCGGATCGAGCGACTCCGACTCGAGCCGTGCACGGATGCGCGCAATCTGAGCACGAACGGTCGCCTCGCGCTTCTCGAGTTGATCGAGGGTGGCCTGGAGATCGTCGACGGTCACCTGCTGCGAGACGATCCGTCCGAGCCCCGAGAGACCCGCGATCGCATCCTGTACGCGGGTGACAGGGACACGGACGGTCAGCGACGCGGTGCCCTCCTCGCCGGTGACGACGGACGACGAGACGACGTAGCCGCCAAGCGAGCGGGTGAGGTCAAGCGCGTCCTGGGCCGCGCGCGACACGGCGTTCGAGTCCTTCACCTCGACGGTGAGCGTCGCGCTGACACGCTGAGCGCGCGGCGTTGCGGCGTCCGTGGCGGCTCCCTGCGCGCCGCCTGCCCCCGTGGTGGAGAGGTTCGTCGACGGTGCGACCTCTGTGGTGACGCCCTTGTCCAGTGCCCTCCCCTGGCGCAATGACTGCGGGCTGTCCGAGCGAGCGAGCCCCAGTACCCCGGCGCTCGCGAACGCCAGCGCGGCCGCGGCCGGCACCGCGACGAGCATGCTGCGCCGAACGGGGAAGCGCCAATTCGTCCACGTCGCGCGTGTGGGCTGCTCGGAGCCAATCGTCCGAACCCGAGCGCGTAGGTCGGTGGGAGCGGTCGGACGCGACGCCCGGAGCTCGTGGATCAGGTCAGGCGACGACGTCATGGTCTCTCATCCTCTCTTCGAGCTTCGACAGGGCACGGCTCAACCGGGTCGAGACCGCGGTAGGTGTGATCCCGAGCAGGCGGGCGGTCTCGTCGCCGTCGAGATCGAGAACGATGCGCAATGCGACGACCTCGCGCTCACCCGCGGAGAGGGACTGCAGGCTCTCCATGAGCTCCGGGGAGAAGCCCTCTCCGAACGAGCCGATCTCGGCGCCCGGATCGAGACGGCCTGCGCGCTCCTCGCGCTTGCGGCGGCGGGAATCGGCCCGGAACCAGTCGAGGGCGGTCGACCGCGCGATTGCGAGCAGCCAGGCGCGCGACGTCCCGCGACGTGGATCGAAGCGGTGCCATTTCCTGAACGCTGCCTCGAACGTCTCCCCGGTGAGGTCCTCGGCGACCGCCCAGTTCTTCGTCAGGTACAGGAGGTAGCCGTAGACGTCGTCGAGGAGCTCCTCGGCCAGCGACCCGAACGACTGGGTCGCCGAGTCGAATGGTCGCGGGGCGTCGATCGTCACTGCATGCACGACTTCCATACGTCGCCGCGCACCGCTCACGTCACGTCGAGCGCGCCTCGGAGAACAGCACCTCCCAGCGCTCGAGCAGCTTCGAGAGCTCGTCCCGTGCAGCGCGATGTGCTCCGAGCACGTCCATGTTCGTCCAGTCGTCGGCGAGGGTACGCTCGAGGTCGGCGATCCGTCCTTCGACCACGGCGATCTCGCCCTCGAGCACCTCGAGCTCGGTCGGGGTCTCCTTCACCGGTCTCGGCCGTGGTGGTCTGACGCGTTTCAAGGGCGGCGGGGGCGGCTCATCCGTGACCGACGCCGCTGACGTCGCGCTCGCGTTCGAGGTCCGCCCAGCCGCCGTCGTACGAGCGCAACTGGTGCGACTCGAGCGCGACGATGCGATTGGGGACGGCGTCGAGCAGGGCCCGATCGTGCGAGACGAGGAGAATCGTGCCGGGAAACGCCTCGAGCGCCGCCTCGAGCGCCTCCCGCGACTCGACGTCGAGGTGATTGGTCGGCTCGTCGAGTACGAGGAAGTTCGCGCCGGACGCGACGAGGAGCGCGAGCGCGAGTCGCCGTCGCTCGCCACCCGAGAGCGCCGTGACCTGGCGTTCGTGCATCTCCCACCCCGAAAAGAGGAATCGACCAAGGAGCGTCTGCGCGCGAGGACGGGGAAGCCCGGTCGACGCGGCAGTCGCGTCGAGCACCGACCCCTTCGTCGGAAGCTCGAGGCCATGCTGCGAGAAGTACGCCGGGACGACGCCGTGCCCGAGCTTGATCGTGCCGCCGTCCACAGGATGTCCCTCGAGGATCGCTGTGAGCAGCGTCGTCTTGCCCGAGCCGTTCGGGCCGACGAGGCCCACCTTCTCGCCCCGCTCGACGGCCATCATTGCTCCCTCGAGCAGACGCTTCCCACCGGCCGCGAGGGTCACGTCCTCGACCTCGAGAACGACGCGGCCGCTGCGTGGCGGATCGAGGAAGTCGAAGCCGAGGGTTCGCCGGCGCTTCGTCAGCAGCTCGATCTCCTGCCTGGCCTCCGCTTGCTCCTGTTCGAGGCGTGCGATCTGTGTGAGCTTGGCCTGCGCCTGCTTCGCCTTCGACTTCTTGTACCGGAAGCGCTCGACGAATCGCTCGAGGCGCGCGATGTCGACCGAGACGCGGCCGGCCGTCTTGCTCGCGGCGGAGGCACGAGCCGCTTTCTCCTGGCGCCACGCATGCCAGGGGCCTGCGAAGTAGTGCACACCACCAGGTGCGAGCTCGAGCACGGACGTCGTCACCGCCTCCAGGAACCAGCGGTCGTGAGCCACGAGGATGACGGCGGCGTCGATCGTCTCCAGCTCGCGCTCGAGCCATTCGAGGTTCTGCACGTCGAGATGGTTCGTGGGCTCGTCGAGCAGGAGCAGGTCAGGACCGCCTGCAAGCGCTCGCGCGAGCGAGGCGCGGGTGAGCTCTCCACCCGAGAATGTCCCCAGCGGGCGGTCGAGCGCCTCTTCCGAGAACCCCAGGCCACGCACCGCCGAAGCGGCGCGGTCGCGCCACGCCCAGCCTCCGCCGTGCTCGAGACGAGCCTGCGCGTCGGCATAGCGGCGCAGCGTCGCTTCGTCGTGTGCTCCGGTCGCCATCGCCTGTTCGAGCCGCCGGAGCTCCTCCTCGACCTCGACGAGTTCACGGGCGCCCGAGAGTGCGTACTCGCGAAGCGTGATGTCGAACTCGAGGGGCGGGCGCTGGTCGTGCAACGCGATGCGCGTGTCCTTGGCGAATGCGAGCTTGCCCCCCTGCAGCGACGTCTCGCCCGCGATTGCACGGAGTAGCGTCGTCTTGCCAGCGCCGTTGGCGCCTGCGAGCGAGACCCTGTCCTTGCGACCGACGGTGAAGGACACGTTCTCGAAGAGCGGGTCGCCGGAGAACTCCTTGCGGAGCTCGGACGCTATGAGCACGGCCATGGCCGCTCAAGGGTAGTGAGGCCCCGGACCGGAGGCTCAGAAGAGACGGAACGTCGCGGCTGTCGTGACGCTCCCCGTCGCCGTGTTCCCGGCTGCGTCGGCCAGCGTCGGGTCGGGCGTGAAGACGAGGGCGCCGATGCCCGCGGTGATGTTCGCGCCGCACGTTCCCGTGCACGCGCCGGCGACTGTTGCGGTGATGGCGGCTCCGAGTCCGCTCAGCCCGCTCCCGGCGAACGACGCGCTCGTGTTGTTTGCGGCGATGTAGAGGTTCGACCCCGTCGAGACACCGGCGACCGCGGTGAGCCCGGCGACAGTCAGCGTGTCGTTGCCGCCTCCGTTCGGGTCCGTCTCGGTGATCGTCGTCCCAGGTCCGACGGCCGTGGCGATCGCCTCGCTGAACGTCACCGTCACGGTATCGCCGACCTCCATCAGCCCGGCCGTGACACCGTTGTTGACCGACGTGACGCTCACCGGTACCGGCCGCGCTCCGTCTGCAGGCGAGGTGGCGGCGAAGGAGGAGAGGTTGCCGGCGGCATCGCGGATGCCGGTCGCGCTCGTCGCCAGCGCAACCGTGAAGGAGCCCACAGCAGTGTCGGGAGCACCGGCTCCCTCGGTGATGGTGAGGGTGGCGACGGCACCTGCGACCGAGACCGAGGCGAGCGTGCCGCCCGAGGGCACGTTTGCAAGCGTCCAGGGAGCCGTTCCCGCCGAGTAGGCGGCGAGCGTCTCGGAGAAGGTGGCGACGACGCGGTCGACCTTGCCGTTGGTGTTCGAGTCCTGCATGACGAGGCTCACGAGCACGGGTGTGGCCTGGTCGACAGGAGCGGTCGAGCCGAAGGAGGCCTGATTGTTGGCGGCGTCGCGGATCCCGGTCGCGCTCGCGGCGAGCACCACGCGGAAGGTCCCCACCGCGGTGTTCTGGGCTCCTGCGCCTTCTGCGATGACCAGCGTCGCCGTCGCCCCCGAGGTCGAGACGGACGCGAGCGTGCCTGCCGAGGGGACGTTCGTGAGCGTCCAGGGGGCGGTGTCGGTGGAAGGCTCGACGGTCTCCGAGAAGGTGGCGAGCACGCGGTCGACCTTGCCGTTTGCGTCGATGTCGCGCATGACGAGCGTGCCCGTCACGAGCACCGGCCGCGCTCCGTCTGCAGGCGAGGTGGCGGCGAAGGAGGAGAGGTTGCCGGCGGCATCGCGGATGCCGGTCGCGCTCGTCGCCAGCGCAACCGTGAAGGAGCCCACAGCAGTGTCGGGAGCACCGGCTCCCTCGGTGATGGTGAGGGTGGCGACGGCACCTGCGACCGAGACCGAGGCGAGCGTGCCGCCCGAGGGCACGTTTGCAAGCGTCCAGGGAGCCGTTCCCGCCGAGTAGGCGGCGAGCGTCTCGGAGAAGGTGGCGACGACGCGGTCGACCTTGCCGTTGGTGTTCGAGTCCTGCATGACGAGGCTCACGAGCACGGGTGTGGCCTGGTCGACAGGAGCGGTCGAGCCGAAGGAGGCCTGATTGTTGGCGGCGTCGCGGATCCCGGTCGCGCTCGCGGCGAGCACCACGCGGAAGGTCCCGACCGCGGTGTTCTGGGCTCCTGCGCCTTCTGCGATGACCAGCGTCGCCGTCGCCCCCGAGGTCGAGACGGACGCGAGCGTGCCTGCCGAGGGGACGTTCGTGAGCGTCCAGGGGGCGGTGTCGGTGGAAGGCTCGACGGTCTCCGAGAAGGTGGCGAGCACGCGGTCGACCTTGCCGTTTGCGTCGATGTCGCGCATGACGAGCGTGCCCGTCACGAGCACCGGCCGCGCTCCGTCTGCAGGCGAGGTGGCGGCGAAGGAGGAGAGGTTGCCGGCGGCATCGCGGATGCCGGTCGCGCTCGTCGCCAGCGCAACCGTGAAGGAGCCCACAGCAGTGTCGGGAGCACCGGCTCCCTCGGTGATGGTGAGGGTGGCGACGGCACCTGCGACCGAGACCGAGGCGAGCGTGCCGCCCGAGGGCACGTTTGCAAGCGTCCAGGGAGCCGTTCCCGCCGAGTAGGCGGCGAGCGTCTCGGAGAAGGTGGCGACGACGCGGTCGACCTTGCCGTTGGTGTTCGAGTCCTGCATGACGAGGCTCACGAGCACGGGTGTGGCCTGGTCGACAGGAGCGGTCGAGCCGAAGGAGGCCTGATTGTTGGCGGCGTCGCGGATCCCGGTCGCGCTCGCGGCGAGCACCACGCGGAAGGTCCCCACCGCGGTGTTCTGGGCTCCTGCGCCTTCTGCGATGACCAGCGTCGCCGTCGCCCCCGAGGTCGAGACGGACGCGAGCGTGCCTGCCGAGGGGACGTTCGTGAGCGTCCAGGGGGCGGTGTCGGTGGAAGGCTCGACGGTCTCCGAGAAGGTGGCGAGCACGCGGTCGACCTTGCCGTTTGCGTCGATGTCGCGCATGACGAGCGTGCCCGTCACGAGCACCGGCCGCGCTCCGTCTGCAGGCGAGGTGGCGGCGAAGGAGGAGAGGTTGCCGGCGGCATCGCGGATGCCGGTCGCGCTCGTCGCCAGCGCAACCGTGAAGGAGCCCACAGCAGTGTCGGGAGCACCGGCTCCCTCGGTGATGGTGAGGGTGGCGACGGCACCTGCGACCGAGACCGAGGCGAGGCGTGCCGCCCGAGGGCACGTTCGCAAGCGTCCAGGGAGCCGTTCCCGCCGAGTAGGCGGCGAGCGTCTCGGAGAAGGTGGCGACGACGCGGTCGACCTTGCCGTTGGTGTTGTTGTCACGCATGGAGAGAGACACGAGCGTCGGGCCGGCCGTGTCCTTCGTACGCGTGATCGTCCTGGGCGTGGAGAGATCGCCGTAGCTGCTTGCCGCCGTGGCCGAGATCGTGATCGTGCCGTCGGCGAGAGAGGAGGCGTCGATACCGCTGAAGGGCAGCGTGCCTCCACCGGCAATGCCCGCCGCCGTCGCGCTCACCGACGCCGCGCCGTTCGTGAGGGTGAGCGTGACGGTGTCGCTCGCAAGCGAGGTGGACGGCAGGACCACGTTGAAACTGAGGCTCGTCTGGTTCGTGGTGTTGATGAACGCGCTCCCAGTGCCGGCGCCGTTCGTGAGGGTCACCGACACGGGCCTGTCGGGTGCGATCGCGAGGGTTGAGCTCCTCGCGCTCTCGGTGCTGAGCCAGCTGTAGAGACTTCCCGTGACCGCGTAGGTCCAGCGACCCGTCGGGAGCCCCGACTCGGTGCAGCTCAGGGGATCCGGAGCACCCGAGAGAACACCGGAGCAGCCGCCGGTGGCAGCGATCGGCGTTAGTGGGTCGTTCTCCGCATAGCGAGCGATCGAGTACCCACCGGACGTGAGCTGCCCGAGCAGCGAGGCGTTCACGCTCGACTGAGCCCAGCTGACCGTCGCGGTGCGGGTCGCGAGCGAGACGAGCGGGGCGGCGGGCGTGGGGAGCGCCCCGGCCTGGGCGTGTCCGTTTCCACCCGGTCGCGAGCCAGTTCCCCAGTACGCGCCGACGAATCCGACGGCTCCGAGACCCGCCGCGACGATGACGCAGCCTGCGATGAGGCGCCACCAGCGCAGAAGCCTCACGACTGCACTCCCGTGCCCGAGTAGTCGAGCGTGAAGGTCGCGCCCTTGCAGGCATCCTGGTTCGTGGCGAGGTCGAGCATCGCGACCGTGGGCGCAGTCGCACCCTGCGCGGGAAGCGTCACCGAGCCACGTGCGGGCACGAGCACGGAGACGCTCCCACCGGCCGCGTTCGACTGTGTGACGGCGAGGTTCGTCGGGCCGTCACAGCCCGGCTGTGAGCTGCCCGCTCTCACGCTCACAGTGAGAGACGTCACCTGGATCGCAAAGCCGAAGGGGTTCGTGATCGTCAAAGGGAGCTGCCGGCTCGATCCGGGCGTGAGGAGATCCGGGATCGTCCCGGAGATCCCGAACGGCCCCGAAGGCTCGGGCACGCTCGGTGCGGCGAGCACCGTCCACGTCACGCACGTCTCGGCGCCGATGACTCCGGCTTCGCTCACCGCGCGGACGCAGAAGAGGTGGGTGCCGACTCCGACCCCGACGTACAGCGCGACGCTCTCGCAGGCGATCCAGTGGCCGCTGTCGAGTCGGCATTCGGCGGAGTTCCCGTCTCCGACCGAGAAGGTGAACGCTGCGTCGGTCGACGTCGTGGTCTCGTCGGGTTGCGACGAGATCGTTGGTGGCGGCGGCGCCGGGCTGGACGTGATCGTCCAGATGAAGAGGTTCACCCTGCTCCGGCGGCCCGTGTGTCCGACCCCGCGAAGTCGGAAGACGTGGCGACCGAGCCCGAGGCCGACGTACGTGCGCGGGCGGACACAGCGCCGCCAGCGGGCGCCGTCGAGTCTGCACTGCGCGTGCGTGGACGGCCGCAACAGCCAAGCGAACGTCGCGTTCCGCGAGATCCAGGGTCGGACGGGGCCGGTCGTGAAGATGGGCCGGAGTCGCGTTCCGCCCTGCGGCGTGAGGATTCTGCGGGGCGGAACGATCGTCCACGTGTATGCGCTTGCGGGGCTCGCGGCGCCAAGGGGCTTATGAGCTCGGACGCGAAACGTATGTGCCGCGCGGCTCAGTCCACGGAACGTGACGGGGCTCGAGCACGGCGTGTACTGGACGCTGTCGACCGCACACTCGTACACGAGGCCGGGCTGTGGATCGAACGCGAACGTCGCGCGCGTCGAGATCGTTGGCCGCAGGGGTGCGCTCGAGACGAACGGTGCAGCGGGCGCTGCCTCCGCGCCGAATGCGCCCAGACCGACCTGAGCGACGGTCGCGAAGAGCGCAACCATCCCTGCGGCGATCGCAACCTTCACCGCGGCGGGCCCTGGGTGTCTCACGTCGACGCCAGCAGGTAGACGACGAAGGTGGCCCCCTGACACTCGGAGGCTGCGCTCGTGTCGAGCGCGATTGCATTCGGAAGGTCGAGATCGAGTGTCGAGCCCGCCGGCACGAACCACCCGGCGCCGGCATTGGACTGCGAGGTGAAGGTGAGGGCAGTCGGGTCACAGCCTGGCTGGCCGCCGGTAACGGAGAAGCCGTTCGAGCCCTGGCTCGTGTCCAGGACGAGCGAGCCGACGTACGCGCGGTACGTGTTGTCGTTGACGATCGAGACGGCGACGTCACCCGTGGTCCCAGGGAAGAGCGAGGTCGTGGGCGTGCCGGGTGAGAGCGTGACCTCCGCGATCGACTCGGCGCTGACCGTGCCCGACCCGGAGCCCGAATCGGACCACAGGGCAACGGCGGTCGCACACCCGATACCGGCGGCAACGACGGCGAGGAGCACCACGATGCGCTTCCGGGGGAAGCCGAGGTGTGTAAGTCCGAGCCTCATCGAGACCTCGCATGCTTTCGGTGGACGAACCCCTCTGTCCGCCCTCTCTGTCTGCGCTTCTCGCGCACGATGTCTCCTGAGCTCGTCGGCCCCCCGCTCACGTGCGTCATCGGCAGCGCGGGAACCCCGCTTTAACCAAAGGCCGATGGAAGTCTGAGCGCGCGGGCGGCGCGACTAGACAGCGGCCGAACAGGCCATGTCTAGCCGCTCAGTGGGTCAGCGACGCGGACGTTGCGATCAGTGCGCGGGCGGCGTCTGCGATGTGCACGGCGTCGATGCCCGCCGCGGCGAGGCACTCCGCCGGTGTTCCCGAGGTGGGCATCTCGCGAACGGCGAGCTTTACGACGCGGGGCGGCGTGTCCATCCCCGAGACGGCGTCGAGGACAGCGTCTCCGAGCCCACCCTCCGGCCAGTGGTCCTCGATCGTGACGAGCCGACCCCCGGTGACCTCCACCGCCGCGAGGAGCGTCTCGGCGTCGATGGGCTTGATCGAGTAGAGGTCGATGACGCGGGCTGCGATTCCGTCTTCGGCGAGCGCGTCGGCGGCCGCGAGCGCCTCGTGCACGGTGATGCCGGCGCCGATCAACGCCACCTCGTCGCTCTCGCTCCCGCGGAGCACGCGGCTGCCGCCGATCGAGAACTTGTCCTCGGGTGCATACAGCACCGGCGTCGCGGGTCGAAGAGTGCGCAAGTACGAGATACCGTCGGTCTCGGCCATCGCGGCCACCAACCTGACGGTCTGGTTGGCATCACAGGGATGGAGCACCGTGCTTCCGTGGATCGCTCGGAACGAGGCGATGTCCTCGAGTCCCATCTGCGATGGGCCGTCCTCACCGATGGAGACACCTGCGTGAGAGCCGCACAGGGCCAGTGTCGCGCGGCTCACCGCTGCCATCCGGATGAAGTCGTATGCACGGGAGAGGAACGCGGCGAAGGTCGAGGCGAACGGACGCCACCCGACCGCCTGCAGCCCGACGGCCGCGCCGACCATCTGCTGCTCGGCGATGTACATCTCGAAATAGCGCTCGGGATGCGCCTTTGCGAACGTCTCGGCGAACGTCGAGTTCGAGACCTCGCCGTCGAGGACGACGACGTCGGGACGAGCGGTTCCCAGGGCGGCGAGTGCGTCCCCGTACGCCTTTCGGGTCGCGACCTCTGCGCCGAGCTCGTAGCGCGGCAGCTCCGGCGCCGAGGGCGCTTGCCGAGCCGTGGGTGTCGCGTCCGGCTCTGCGACCTCGATCCGAACGTTGCGCAGGCCGCCGAGCTCCTCGATCGCAGCGTCCGGGTCGTCGAGCGGCTTGCCATGAAATCCGCCGGCGTTCTCGACCGCTGCGACGCCCTTTCCCTTCTTCGTGCGCGCGACGATCACTGTGGGCTTGCCGGCCGTTGCCACAGCGTGTGCCAGTGCGCCGTCGATCGCGTCCACGTCGTGCCCGTCGATCTCGATCGCGCTCCAGCCGAATGCCTCGGCGCGCGAGACGTAGACGTCGAGGTTCCACCCCACCATCGTCTCGCCCCGCTGTCCGAGCCGGTTCACGTCGAGGATCGCCGTCAGGTTGTCGAGCTCGTAGTGCGCAGCGTGCTCGAACGCCTCCCACATCGAGCCCTCGGCCATCTCGCTGTCGCCGCAGAGGACCCAGACCCGCGTCGTGAGCTTCTCGAGGTGCTTTGCGGCGATCGCCATGCCGACCCCGATCGGCAGGCCCTGGCCGAGCGAGCCCGTGGCGACGTCGACCCAGGGGATGAGCGGGGTCGGGTGACCCTCGAGCATGCTGCCGTGCGTGCGGTAGCGGAGCATCTCCTCCTCGGAGACGACCCCCGCTGCGCGGTAGATCGCGTAGAGGAGCGTCGAGGCGTGCCCCTTGGAGAAGACGAGGCGGTCGTTCGCGGGTGTCTTCGGCTGGGTGAAGTCGTAGCGGAGATAGCCGTCGACGAGAACGGCGAGGAGGTCGGCAGCCGACATCGCGGACGTCGGGTGTCCCGACTTGGCGGCGGCGCTCATGCGGATCGAGTCGACGCGGAACTGCTGTCCGAGCTCCCTCCGTCTCTCGGCCGCGGTCACGCGGCCATTCTACGGCGGCGCCTCGAAGCGCTATAACGTTGACTCGTGGCACGCAGCCGATTGCACGAGCTCTCGGAGCACGGGGTCAGCGTCTGGGTCGACTCGCTCTCGCGCGAGATGCTCGAGACGGGCGAGTTGAAGCGGCTCATCGACGAGGACGCCGTGGTCGGTATCACTTCGAATCCGACGATCTTCGAGAAGGCGCTATCGACGGGCGAGTGGTACGACGAGCAGCTTCGGGCCGAGCTCGAACGGACGGACGACACGAGGGAGGTCTTCTTCGCGCTCGCCGTCGAGGACATCAAGCGCGCCTGCGACGTGCTTCGACCTGTCTGGGAGCGGACGCAAGGTGTCGACGGATTCGTCTCGCTCGAGGTCGACCCCGACCTCGCGTACGAGCGCGACGAGACGTTCGAGCAGGCGAAGCTCCTGACCGGCCAGGTCGAACGCCCGAACCTGTTCGTGAAGATCCCGGCCACTGTCCCAGGGCTAGGAGCCATCGAGGACTCCATCGCGGCGGGTCGCTCGATCAACGTGACGCTCATCTTCTCGCTCGAGCGCCACGCGGCCGTTGCCGAGGCCTACACCCGCGGTCTCGAGCGTCTCGTCGAGAGCGGAGGCGACCCGACGCACGTCGCGTCCGTCGCGAGCTTCTTCGTATCCCGGGTCGACACGGAGGCCGATCGCCGACTGGCGGAGATCGGCCGCGACGACCTCGCAGGCCGGCTCGCGGTCGACAACGCGAAGCTGGCCTACGAGCACTACCTCGAGGTCTTCTCCGGACCGCGCTGGGATGCCCTGGCCGCGGCGGGAGCGCGGCCGCAACGGTGCCTGTGGGCATCGACCTCCACGAAGAATCCGGCGTACAGGGACGTGCTCTACGTCGAGGAGCTCATCGGCCCGCACACCGTGAACACGATGCCGTTCGAGACGATTGAGGCGTTCCAGGACCACGGTGTCTCGCGCGAGACGCTCACGGACGGGGTCGACGAGGCGAGGGCATTGCTCACCGCGCTTGCTGCCGCGGGCGTCGACTACGACGACGTGACAGAGACGCTCGAGCGCGAGGGCGTGCAGAAGTTCTCGGACTCGTTCACCTCGTTGCTCTCCGGCATCGACGCCAAGCGCGCGGTCCTGGCCTAGCGCTCGCGTACCGCGGCGAGGAGCTCGTCGTGGATCAGGCCGTTCGAGGCGATCGAGCTTCCCCCGTCGATCCGCGGCTCGCCCTCGAGATCCGAGAATCGACCGCCCGCCTCCTCGACGATAACCTGCATCGCCGCCAGATCCCACTCGTCGACGCCGAGGGCGTCGACCGCGCCGTCGACGCCTCCTTCGGCGACGAGCATGTAGGCCCAGAAGTCGCCGAAGCCCCGCGCGTGCCAGGCGCGTCGCGCGATCGCCGGGACTGCGTTTTCGAGCGCGAAGGAGAGCACGGCGTCCTCGATGGACGAGATCGAGGACACGTGGATCTGCTCGTCGTCCCGGAACGCGCCGACTCCGCGCTCTGCCCACCAGCGCGTGCGGAGCGCGGGCGCCGAGACGACGCCGAGGCGCACCGCCCCCTCGACCTCGAGCGCGATCAGCGTTGCCCAGACCGGGATCCCGCGCGTGTAGTTGCGTGTTCCGTCGATCGGGTCGACGATCCAGCGGCGGGGGCTCGCTCCGACTGCTCCCGCCTCTTCGCCCAGCACGGCGTCGTCCGGCCGCTCGCCGGCGAGCATGCGTCGAAGCTCTGCCTCGACGGCGCGGTCGACCTCCGTCACAGGGGTCAGGTCGGGCTTGGTCTCGACGGCGAGATCGGAGCGGAAGCGCGGTACGGAGATCGAGTCTGCGGCGTCTGCGAGCCTGTGCGCCAGTTCGAGGTCGGGGCTCACCGCCCTCGACCCTACCGGCCTAACGGTGCGTGATCACGAACGTGGGCTGGACGACCTTGATCGCGATCGGCGCCGACCAGGTCATGCCTTGCGTGCCGACCTGGGCAGCGTTCAGCCCGCGCACACGGTAGTACCAGACACCCGCCTTGAGCGGCAGCGACGCGGACGTCGCGTACGTCACCGTCGATCCGGCTGCCCGCCAGGGGTACTTCGAGCGCGACCACTGCGCCTCGTACTGCGTCGCAGCGATCACCGGCCGCCACGCGACGAGCGGCGTCGAGTAGACGACCGGCCGCCTTCCGGCCTGGGCGAGCAGGCGACCCTTGGGAGAGAGCCCGGAGACGTACGGCGTCCCCGACGACGTGATGACAGGCCGCGACTCCTTCCCGAAGCTGGCGATTCGTCCCGCTTCGCAGGCGTCCTGAGGGGACTCGGCGTCGAAGTACGTGAAGGTGCCGTCCTCGTCGACGTTGATGCCCACGGGGACGACCGTCCAGTAGTAGCGCGTGGTGGAGACGTCGACGTCGGGGAGGTCGACCCGCACGATGTCGTTCTCTCCCCATGTCTCGCTCGCCGTGACGGGAGTTCCGTCCGCCATGTACGTCTTTGCGTTCTCGGACTTTGCGCTCGGGAGGATGCCGGCGAGTGCCACGTCGAGCTCTTCCTGGGTCGTCGGCAGCTTGAGGGGGCCCGAGATTCGAGGTGCGAACGCCGGACCACCGACGACCGAGCCACGGAACACCGCGTTGACGCAGTCACGGTCGGTGAACGCGTACGGGCGGAACAGCCGGTACTGGTGCCCGTCGACTCCGGTGTCGCCACCGAACGTCATTCCGGGCATGAGCTGATGCGCGACCGCCTTCGTATCGGTGCTCACCGCATCCGAGAGTGCTGCGCGAAGCTGCAGCTTGCCGGCCGCCCACACCGGGTTGGTCGTGTCGTAGGTCGGGCTCCAGGGCCCGTAGGAAACTGCAGGCAGGCCGTTGGGGAGGGCTCCGACGACCTGCCGCACCGGCCGAACGCGCCAGCGAACGAGCGCCCACCAGCTGTCCTCGAGGTGGAAGCTGTAGAGCTCGCGCTGGTCGGCGACGTTCGTGTGCGTCCGAATGACCTTGCGAATGTCCGGGTACCACACGTCGTACGCGGTCGCACCCTCCACGGGCGCCCAGCGCACGAGACCTGGCTTCGACGTGAGCGGCACCGGCGTCGAATCCCAGCGCATGTTGAAGCCGAACGGCTTGCTCCAGGACGTCGCGCCGCGGGTGGTGATCGCACGCACGTGCGCGTACACGGCGTACGGCTTGCCGGTGAACCAGGGCAATACGAGGTTCACGGAGGTCGCGGGGATCCGGATCGGCGCGACCTTCGTCTTGATGACGTTGCTCTCCGTTCCATCGCTCGCCGGTGCCTGATCGTCGGGAGCGGGCGCCGTGATCGTCACCGAGCGGCAGTACTTTCCCGAGCCACGGCCGGCCGAGACGTTCGACCAGAAGACGGAGCTCCCGTCGAATGTCCGGCTGGTTGCGAGCTCGAACTCGTAGCACGACGCGCCACGAACCGGGCTCCAGGCGAATGCGGGAGTTCGGGAGAACGTGTGTGTGGGCACCTCGTTCGGCCGGAGCTCGAACCCGCGCAGGCCCTTGGGCGCCGCGGGGGAGCCGCCGACGCCGCGGCAGCGAGGACCGTCGTCATGACGGCCACGGCGAGGAGGGCGAAGCGAGCCGCACGCATCGCTTCCGATGTCGGCACCAGACGTGCCTTCCTTGAGGGCTGTCAGTCGAGCTGCAGGTAGAGCACGGCCACCAGGAACGTGCCCGCGAAGATCAGGCAGAAGAGGAGGAGCAGCGCCCAGCCGAAGCGCAGGTTTCGACGCGCGAGCGCCTTCTGCGCAGGATCGGAATCCGCTACGTCGCGGATTCCGATCGCGCGAGAGTCGTTGGGATCCATCAGAGGAGCACCGGGTCGAGCGCCGCCGCGACGAACAGCAGCGCGAGGTACAGGAGCGAGTAGTGGAAGAGCACCTTCGCCCGAGCGCGCGAGAGGTCTCTGCGGAGGAGCAACGCGAGCACGAGGAACACGGCGCCCAGTACGACGGCGGCCGCGGTGTAGAGCGGTCCGAGCGAGATCCCCACGACGACCGTGAACGCCACCATTGCGATCGAGTAGAGGACGATCTGGCGCGCCGTCTCCCGGTCCCCACGGACGACCGGAAGCATCGGCACGCCCGCGGCCGCGTAGGCGTTCTTGATCATCAGCGCGAGCGCCCAGAAGTGCGGCGGTGTCCACAGGAAGACGATGAGGAAGAGCCAGAGCGCGGGCAGCGCGAGCGAGCCGGTTGCGGCGGCGTAGCCGACGAGGGGCGGCACCGCTCCCGCGGCGCCCCCGATGACGATGTTCTGCGGGGTCGAGCGCTTGAGCCAGCGCGTGTAGACCACGACGTAGAAGAGATTGCCGACGAGCGCGAGCACGGCGGTCAGGACGTTCACCGCGGAGGCGAGGAGCGCGAACGAGAGCGCGGACAGGAGGATCCCGAACTCGAGCGCCTGTTCGGGCGTCACCCGTCCGGCTGCGACCGGCCGTGCCTCGGTCCGGCTGCCCATGAGGGCGTCGATGTCGCGGTCGAGCACGTGGTTGAGAGCCGAGGCTCCCCCGCACGCGAGTGCGAGACCGACCATCGTGACGACGAAGAGACCGGCGGGCGGGATGCCCTGGGCCCCGACGAACATCCCTGCCGCACCCGTCAGCAGAAGGAGCGTCATGATCCGCGGCTTCGTCAGCGTGAGGTAGTCGCGGGTGGACGCGAGCGGAGCCGCAGTGCCACGGAAGCACGCGGCGGAGAGGACCAGGGACGCGGCGAGCGCGACTCCCGCCGCGCCGACGTGCACCGCCTCCGCCCAGGTCGCGTCCCCGCTCCAGGCGACCACGCCACCGAGCGCGATCGCGACGACGAAGGCCGCGAGCGCGATGACGGCGCGCCGCACCAGGGACGGGTACGCGAGTCGTGCGAGGACGACGCTCGCGACGAGGAGAGGAAGCGCGATCAGCGCGATGCCCCAGTGCGTCGGGCCGAGGTCGAGCGCGGCGCTCACGACCACGAATGCCACGGCGACCGAGCTCAGAGCGGTGCTCAGCCGGAAGAGGGAGCCCGGCGTCACGCTCGTGACCTCAGTCTGAGAGGCGCTCGCCACGCTGCTCACGCAGCCTCCTTCGAAGGTCGTTCAAGGGTCTTGCGCTCGTCACGTACGGCACCTCGTCGAAGTTATGTGGCGGGGGCGGAGAGGTGGTGTACCACTCGAGCGTGTCCGCCTGCCACGGATCGTTGCCGACGCGTTTCCCGCTGCGTCGCGTCTTGAGGACGTTCACTGCGAAGACGAGTATCGCGACGGCCATGACGTACGAGCCGATCGTCGAGGCGAGGTTGTAGCCCTCCCAGCTCTCGTTGTAGTAGGTGTAGATCCGGCGCGGCATTCCCTCGAGGCCGGCGAAGTGTTGGGGCATGAAGGCGACGTTGAAGCCGACGAAAAGGAGCCAGAACTGCCACTTGCCGAGGCGCTCGTCGAGCATCCGCCCGAACATCTTCGGCCACCAGTAGAAGAGCCCGGCGAAGATCGCGAAGACGACACCACCGAGCAGCGTGTAGTGGAAGTGCGCGACGACGAAGTAGCTGTCGTGCACCTGCCAGTCGATCGGGAAGGCTGCGAGGTAGATCCCGGTCAGGCCGCCGATGACGAAGAGGGACAGGAACCCGAGTGCGAACAGCATCGGCGTGTCGAAGCTGATGTTCCCGCGCCAGAGCGTCGCCAGCCAGTTGAAGATCTTCATCCCCGTGGGGACGGCGATGATCATCGATGCGATCATGAACCAGGCCTGGAGCGGGATCGGCAACCCGACCGTGAACAGGTGGTGCGCCCACACGAGCATCGAGAAGAAGCCGATCGCGACCGTCGACGCGACGATCGCCTTGTAGCCGAAGATCGGCTTGCGCGCGAAGACGGGCAGGACCTCCGAGATGATCCCGAAGGCGGGCAGGACGATGATGTAGACCTCGGGGTGCCCGAAGAACCAGAAGGCGTGCTGGTACAGGAGTGCCGCTCCTCCGGCGTCCGGGTTGAAGAAGTGCGTCTGCACGTCCCACGGCCCGATCGAGAGGCCACGGTCGAGGAGGAGCATCGTGAGCGCGGCCGAGAGCACGGGCATGACGGCCATGACCAGCCAGGCGTAGAGCTCGATCGACCACACGAAGAGCGGCATCCGCGTCCAGCTCATTCCGCGCGTGCGCAGGTT
Source organism: uncultured Gaiellaceae bacterium (assembly GCA_963709715.1). Taxonomy (GTDB): domain Bacteria; phylum Actinomycetota; class Thermoleophilia; order Gaiellales; family Gaiellaceae; genus GMQP-bins7. Next base: position 262,100 of record CAVPXQ010000002.1, on the reverse strand, counting down.
GTGGATCGTGACGATGAAGTTCACGGCTCCCGCGACGGTCGAGACGGTCAGGAGGTGGAGCGCGAGGATCCAGTAGTCCTGGCCGTTGCCCGGCGCCTGGATCGACAGCGGCGGGTACGCGGTCCAGCCGGTCTGTGCCGCGCCGCCGTCCGCGAAGAAGCTGAGCATGAGCACGGCGCCGCCCAGGAAGTAGAACCAGTACGAGACCGCATTCAGGCGCGGGAACGCCATGTCCGCGGCACCGATCATCAGCGGCACGAGGTAATTGGCGAACCCGGCGAGGATCGGGACGCCGACGAGGAAGACCATCGCCGTGCCGTGGATCGTGACGAGCTCGTTGTAGTGCTGCGAGCTGATGAGGTCCTCGTTTGCCTGGGCGAGCTGCGTGCGCATGACGAGGGCCATGAGGCCTGCGAGCACGAGGAACACGACCGAGGTCGAGATGTAGAGGATCCCGATCCGCTTGTGGTCGGTCGTGACGAGCCAGCTCGCCACCTTCCCGCGCTGCCACGCGGGGGTCGCCGTCTCAGCCCTGGATGCCACTCGGTGGGTTCTCCTTGAGGTAGTTCGCGAGCGCGGCGACCTGCTCGTCCGTCCAGCCGGCGCCGACGGCCGGCATCGCCCGCCGGCCGTTGTGGACGAGCGAGCCGAGGGCGACGGGATCAGTGAGTGTCGGCGAGCCCGCGATGCGCGGGCCGATGCCGCCCTCCCCCGCAAGCCCGTGACACTTCGCGCAGACCCCTCCCCACGTCTCCTTGCCGAGCTCGCCCGAGCCCGCGTCCTGCTCCGAACGGCGCTGCTCGAGCCAGGCGTCGAAATCGTCTTTCGGAACGACCTTCACCGACGCCAACATCTGCGCGTGCTCGAGGCCGCAGAGCTCGGCGCACTGCCCGGTGTAGGTGCCGACGTTGTCCGCCTGGAACCACGTCTGGTTCGGCTTGCCGGGAATCGCGTCGATCTTCCCTCCGAGCGCGGGGATCCACCACGAGTGGATGACGTCGGTGTCGGGAGAGGTGACCGCGAGGGAGATCGGGACGCCCTGGGGCGCGACCATCGTGTCGATGGCGATCACCCCGTTCGGGTACTCGAACTGCCAGTAGAACTGGCGCCCGGTCACGCTGATCTCGAGCTGCCGCTCTCCGGCGGTCGCGTCGGGGACGTTCTTGATCCCTGGAAGCTCGACGAAGACGAATGCGGCGATCAGGAAGAGCACGATCACGGGCCCGGCCGTCCACGCCAGCTCGAGCTTCGTCGCGCCGTGGATGGGCGCGCCATCCTCGAAGCGGTCGCGCTTGCGCCGTCGGTACTTCCAGATGAACGCGATCAACAACCCCTCGACGAGGACGAAGATCGAGAACGTGAAGATCGTGACGAAGAGGTAGCTCGTCCTGATCCCGTCAGCGTTCGGCGATTCCGGCGTGACGGGCGTGAACTGGGCGAGTGCGGTCGGGCGCGAGACCCCGGCGACGAGCGCGAGGCAGGCGGCTGCACCGAGGCGGAGACGTCGCACCGGCTGCCATTCTATGAACGTGCCGGAAGGACCGTACCGGGGAACTCGCGTACGGCTTCCGGCCGACGTCGTGCGCCCCTTCGACGTGTTCCTGAACGGGGTCGCTCAGGAAGAAGGCGTGCGACTTCCAGGTCGAGGGACGCACGCTCGTCTTCGATCGAGCGCTGAGGACGGAGGGGAAGCTGGGTTTCTGGCGCTGGCTCTCGTTGTGGGTAGGAATCGCCGGGACGTACCGCCAGAACGACTCGGTCGACGTCGCCTACCGGCGCGACGGGAAGCCGGTCGTCGCGGCGCGGCTCCCGCTCGAGCCGATGGGCTAGCCGGCGGCGGTTCGCGCGTTGTGTTCGAGCTTGCTCAGGAGCGTGCGGAGTTCGTCGATCTCCTCCTCGCCGAATCCGGCGAGAAGGCGGCGGTTGAACGCCTGCACCGCCCGCAGCAGCTCGGCGTGCCTTCGCTCTGCCGCCTCCGTCAACTCGACGCTGACCGCGCGCCGGTCGCTCGCGTCGCGGCGGCGGACGACGAGCCCCTCCTCCTCGAGGCCGTCGAGGTGGCGGGTCAGCGTCGGGCCCTCGATGTGGAGCGCGCGTGCGAGCTCGTGCTGCGTGCGCCACTCCTCGCCCTTGAGATTCGTGAGGATGAACCACATCGGCATCGAGCCGCCGACCTCCGCGAGAGCGTCGTTGAACGCGCGCCCGACGTGCTTGGCCGAGTGGGCGAGCTGGAGTCCGATCGGGGTGTCCCCTGGAGCGCACGCGCGTGATTGTAGCCTTTTTGATAGCCTCCTAACGGTTAGATGGCTAACGAACTGGCGAGAACGGGATCGAGGTCCGCGGCCTCGTCCGCGAGTACAAGAAGGGCCCGCGAGCCGTCGACGGGATCGACCTCACGGTCGCGCCGGGCGAGATCTACGGGTTCCTCGGGCCGAACGGCGCCGGGAAGTCCACCACCGTTCACGTCCTGACGACGCTCCTGCCGCCGACCGCGGGCACGGCGCTCGTCGGCGGCTACGACGTCGTGAAGGACGGGCCGAAGATCCGCGGGCTCATCGGTGTCGCGCTGCAGGAGGCGGCGCTCGACCCGCTCCTCACGGCGCGCGACCACCTGCGCCTGCAGGCGACGCTGCAGAGCGTCCCGAAGGCGCAGCGCGAGCCGCGCGCGGAAGAGCTGCTCCATCGCGTCGGGCTCGTCGACGCCGCCGACCGCAAGGTCTCCGGCTACTCCGGGGGCATGAAGCGGCGGCTCGACCTCGCGCTCGCCCTCGTGCACAGCCCGCGCATCCTCTTCCTCGACGAGCCGACGACCGGGCCTCGATCCGCAGAGCCGCACCGACATCTGGAACGAGGTCGCGCTCATGCGCCGCGAGGCGGGCGTCACGGTGTTCCTCACGACGCAGTACCTCGAGGAGGCGGACGTCCTCGCGGACCGCGTCGGGATCATCGACCAGGGCAAGATCGTCGCCGAGGGCACACCCGCCGAGCTCAAGGCCGAGATCGGCCGTCCGAGCGTCCATGCGATTCCGCGAACCGAGGACGACCGGCCGAAGATCGCCGAGTTCCTCGCGCAGTTCGGCGAGCCGCTCGCGTCGACGCGCGACGTCGCCGTTCGGCTCCGCGACGGCCTCGGGCTGACGGACATCGTGCGCGCCGTCGACGCGAACGGCGTCGACATCGCCGACCTCGAGCTGCACGCGCCGACGCTCGACGACGTCTTCCTCGCGAAGACCGGTCGGACGCTCGAGGGCGCCGCCGAGGAGGCCGAGACGGCCGCCGACGAGGAGCAGGCGCTCGGCGGTGAGCACGACGACGACGCAGGTCGGCGCGATCGCGCGTCGCTCGGTCGTCCGGACGTCGCGGCAGCCCGCGAGCATCATCCCGCCGCTCGTCTTCCCGATCGCGCTCATGCTCGTGAACGCCGGCGGCCTGCGCTCGTCGACCGACCTGCCCGGCTTCCCGACCGACTCGTTCCTCGCGTTCGCGCTCGCCGTGCCGTTCATCCAGGGCGCGCTCTTCTCGACGATGAACGCCGGGACCGACATCGCGCGCGACGTCCAGACCGGGTTCGTCAACCGGCTCTCGCTGACCGCGCTGCGCGACTGGGCGCTGCTCATCGGGCCAGCTCGCGGGAATCGTCGTGCTCGGCATCGTCCAGGTGATCTTCTACATCGTCGTCGGGCTGACGCGCCGGAGTCCGCTTCGAGTCCGGGCCTGCCGGGATCGCCGTCCTGCTCGTGTACGGCGCGGTCGTCGCGCTCGCGTTCGGTGCGCTCGGCGCCTGGCTCGCCTACCGGACCGGCTCCGGCGAGACGATCCAGGCGCTCTTCCCCGTCCTCTTCGTCTTCCTCTTCATCTCGTCGATGAACGCGCCGCGCAACCTCATCGGCGTCGACTGGTTCCGCATCGCCGCGACGCTCAACCCGGTCTCGTACATGATCGAGTGCGTCCGCAGCCTCATCATCACCGGCTGGGACTGGCAGGCGCTCGCGCTCGGCTTCGGCTTCGTGATCGTGCTCGGGCTCATCTCGCTCGTTCCTCGCCTCGCGCGCGCTGCGGACGCGGATGACGAGGACGTGAGCGGTGAAGACCTGGAACGTGATCTGCGGGCGTCGCGCGGCGGACGCTGAAGAACGCTCTCACGAACCCGCAGATCCTCCTGCCGACGCTGATGTTCCCGCTCTTCTTCTTCGTCGCCTTCGCCGGTGGGCTCTCGCAGGTCGCGAAGGTCCCGGGCTTCGACTTCCCGCCCGGGTACACGGCGTTCCAGTTCGTGTTCGTGCTCCTGCAGTCCGCCGCGTTCAGCGGCGTCTTCACGGGTTTCGGCGTCGCGCGCGACTTCGAAGGCGGCTTCGCGAAGCGGCTCATGCTCGCGGCGCCGCGGCGGAGCGGGATCGTCCTCGGGTACGCGCTCGCCGCGCTCGTCCGCTGGTCGATCGTCGCCGTGCTGCTCACCGTCGATCGCGTTCGTCGTTCGGGATGAACGTCGGCGGCGGGCCCGTCGACCTCGTCGGCCTCTACGCGCTCGCCGCGCTCGTCAACTTCTGCGGGTTCTTCTGGGCGGGCGGGATCGCGATGCGGTTCCGCACGATCCAGGCCGGGCCGCTCATGCAGATGCCGGTGTTCCTCATCCTCTTCTTCGCGCCGGTCTACGTGCCCGCTCGACCTCCTCCAGGGCTGGATCCACGGCGTCGCGACTCGTCAACCCGGTCACGTACCTGCTCGAGACCGGGCGCGGGCTTCGTCGCCGGCGATCGCACCGCACATCGCCGGCGCGTTCGCGATCGCGATCGGCCTCGGCCTCCTCTTCTGGATCTGGGCCTTCCGCGGCCTGCGGAACGCCGAGGCGGCGGGCGCCTAGCCTAGTCCGCGGCGAGCACGCGTAGAAGCGCGTCGACGACCTGCGGGTCGAACTGCGCGCCCGAGGCCTCGACGAGCCGACGCTTCGCCTCGTCCTCGCCGAGCGACTTGCGGTACGGCCGGTCGGTCGTCATCGCGTGGAAGGCGTCGCAGGCGAGCACGATGCGCGACTCGAGCGGGATCTGCTCGCCCGACAGCTGGTCGGGGTAGCCGGTGCCGTCGTAGTGCTCGTGCGCGCAGCGGACGATGTGGCGCACCTCGCCGAGCTGCTCGATCGGAGCGAGGATGCGCTCGCCGAGGATCGGATGCGTCTCGACGAGAGCGCGCTCCTCCGTCGTGAGCGGGCCGGCCTTCGTGAGGATCCGAGACGGGATCCCGATCTTTCCGATGTCGTGGAAGAGAGCGCCGAGCTCGAGGCGCTTCAGCTCGTGCGGCTCGAGGCCGAGCTCCTCGCCGACCCGGAGCGCGAGGTCGGTGATCCAGCGCGCGTGTGTCGACGTGTACTCGTCGTTCGCCTCGAGCGCGTTCGCGAGCGCCTCGACCGTGGAGAGGAACGTGCGCTCGAGCGTCTCGTAGCTCGCCGCGGTCTGGAGCGCGAGTCGCGTCTGCCGCGCGATGCTCGCCAGCAGCTCGAGCTCGCGATCGTCGGGCACGCGACTTCGTCGCGATCGCGGCGGCGACGACGCCCCAGCGCCCGTCGACGATGAACGGTGCGATCGCGAAGCGTCCGTCGGTTCCCTCGGGCACGCGCGCGATCGCCGCGTAGTCGGCCGGATCGACGGTGTACGGCTCGCGCCGGCCGAGCCATGGCTCGAGGTGCTCGGCGGGGATTCGCACGAGCCTCTGCTCGTCCCGTTCGTCCGCGGGGAACGCCGCGAGCCGTTCCAGCGCCCCGTCGTCGGCGCTCCTGGAGCCAGACCGACGTGCTCGGGCTCGCGAGGATGTCCGACGGCGCCGATCGTCGACGCGCTCGGCGACCTCGGCGATGCCCGATCGCCTCGGCGAGATCGCGAGAGAACGCGAGGAGCGCCTTCGCGCTCTCGGCCTCGCGCCGCTGCGCCTCGTACAGGCGCGCGTTCTCGAGCGCGACCGACGCGTGCCCGGCCATGCACCTCGAGAAGCCGGAGGTCGTCGGCGTCGAACTGGTCGAGGCCGAGCTTCGAGATGACGATGACGCCGGTCACGCGCGGCCCGTACTTGAGCGGGACGGCGAGAAGCGACTCCTCGATCTCGGCCGTGCCGACGATCTGCTCGCCGAACTCGTGCCGTGCGGCGTCGCCGACGAGAAGCGGCTCGCCGGTCTCGGCGACGCGGCCGGTGATGCCGCGCCCGACCTGGGTCGGCAGCAGCTTGACCGGATCGCCCGGCGCCGCGGTGATGAGGTCGCCGCGGAATGCGACCGGGAGGAGGTCGTCGTCCTCGCGGAGGAAGACGCGGCAGTTGTGGTAGTCGATGAGGAGCCGGAGCTCGTCGGCGATCGTCAGCCCGATCTGCGCGACGTCGTTGAGACGCGAGAGCTTTCCGGAGAGGCTCTGGAGCATCTTCAGGTGCGCGATCGAGCGGACGTCGTCGCGGCGGGCGTCGCTCTCTCCGACGGACGCTCGCGGTCGCTCTCGTCGAACGGGACGACGAGGCCCTTGCCGCGCGCCTTCGCGGTCATCATCGCGGCCTCGGCGCACGCGACGAGCTCGCGCGGGTTGGCGGCGTTCTCGGGCCCGACGGCGATTCCCGGTCGAGCACCGAGAGCTTGCCGACGGCCTCGGCCTCGAGCGTCGCCGAGCTGCTGCTCCGATCCGCTCGGCGAGCGCGGTCGAGCTGCGGATGTCCCCGGAGGGGAGGATCACCGCGAACTCCTCGCCGCCGACGCGGCAGACGACGTCGCGTCGCGCGCACCGACGCGCGGAGGACGTCGGCGACCTGCTGGAGGAGCTGGTCGCCGATGCCGTGTCCGTAGACGTCGTTCACCTTCTTGAAGTCGTCGAGGTCGAGCATCACGACGGCGACGCGTCTCGTGGGCGGCCGATGCGCGCAGGAGCTCCTGCCGGAGGCGGTCGTGGAAGGCGCGGTGGTTGTAGAGGCCGGTCAGCGCGTCGGTCTCCGCCTGGTGCTCGAGCCGTGCGCGGATGTGCGCGTTGTCGATCGCGAGCGCGGCCGCGTCGCCGAAGCGCTTCGCGAGCAGGAACTCCTCGTCCGTGAAGGCGGCGTCCTCGCCGACGCGGTAGATGTTGAGCGTCCCCTTGAGGTGGCCGCGCGCGATCAGCGGCACGGCGATGAGCGCCTCCGGCTCGATCGGCGTGCCGGGGACGAAGCGGACGCGCGGATCGAGGTGCGCCTTGTTGGCGAGCACCGCCTCGCGGTGGTCGACGGCCCAGCCGGTGATGCCCTCGCCGAACGAGAACGTCTCGCTCATGACCTCGTCGGCCCACTCGCTGCGGGCGAGCGCCGGCTTCAGCTCGCGCTTCGCCTCGTCGGCCTCGTAGATGTGGACGTCCTCGTACGGGATCAGCTCCGCGAGCGTGTCCGCGATGCGCTCGAGCAGGGCGTCGAGGCTCTGCTCCGAGAGCACGTCGTGGAAGATCTCGGCGAGGCGCCGATACGGCTCGGCCGAGCCGCTCGAGACGAGGCTGATCTGAGGCCGGGGCGTCGGCTCGATGGGGGCAGGGTCGGACATGCCGCCTCGGACCTCATCGGACGTGTGCGGATTCGCGCTTGAGAGCGCCTCTGCGAAGATCTCTCGGCCATGGAGAAGGGCGATGCGCGCCGGGCGCTGCTCGGCCGTCTGATCGATCACGCGCCGACGTTTCCGCCTGCGTCGCTGTCGCCCGCGGATTCGCTCGCCGAGGACGCCCGGGCGGCCGCCGGACCTCACTCGTTCGCGCTCGGACGACTCGTGTGGCCGGCGTCCCGTCTCGGCGAGCTCGCCGGGCTCGAGCGCTCCGTGAGTGCCGTTCTCGACGCTCCGCTCCTGGGCGGGCTCGTGGTCGAGGCGGTCGAGACGCGCTTTCGCGACGCGCTCGACGATCTTGCCGGTCTCGCCGGCGAGGTCTACGTCGAGCTGCCCGATCGACGCTGCGCTCGAGGAGCGCCTCGACGCGCTCGCTGCGCGAGGCCTGCGAGCGAAGGTCCGCTGCGGTGGTGAGCGCTCCGTGGGCTTCGGCGTCTTCTCGGTCGGCGGTGACGCGCCGCGGGTCGGATTCCGCGTCGGCCACGACATCCTCGACCTCGCGGCGCACGGCCTCGGCGCCGTCTTCGACGCGCCGAGCCTGAACCCGTTCCTCGCGCTCGGCCGCTCGTCGTGGGAGGACACGCTCGCGCGCATCGCGAGCTCGTGCGACGCAGGCGCCGATCTCGTGCCGCTCGAGGACGCCGAGGTCCGCATCCCGTTCGCGGTCGCCGACTACGTCGACTTCTACTCGTCGCTCGAGCACGCGACGAACCTCGGGACGCCTCTTCCGGCCGGACTGCCGAGCCACTGCTGCCGAACTGGCGCCACCTCCCGGTCGGCTACCACGGTCGTGCGGGCACGGTCGTCGTCAGCGGGACGCCGATCGTGCGACCGTGCGGCCAGTCGAAGGCCCCGCGCGAGCGAGGCGCCGCGCTTCGGCCCGAGCCGCCGGCTCGACATCGAGCTCGAGCTCGGCTTCGTCGTCGGCAGTCGGAAGCAGGCTCGGCGAGCCGGTCGCCACGCGTCGGCGTTCCGCGACCACGTCTTCGGCGTCGTCCTCGTCAACGACTGGAGCGCGCGCGACATCCAGGCCTGGGAGTACCAGCCGCTCGGGCCGTTCCTCGGGAAGTCGTTCGCGACCTCGATCGGCGCCTGGGTCACGCCGCTCGCGTTGCTCGAGGACAGGTTCGTGCCGCCGCCGGCCCAGGATCCCGAGCCGCTTGCCGTATCTGCGCGCCGAGGGCGACTGGGCGCTCGACATCGAGCTCGAGGTCGAGCTCGGCGGCACGGTCGTCTCGCGCACGAACGCGCGCGGCCTCTACTGGACGATGCCGCAGCAGCTCGCGCACGCGACGGTGAACGGTGCGTCGATCGCCACCGGCGACCTCTTCGCCTCGGGGACGATCTCGGGGCCGAGCACGGGCAGCGAGGGCTCGCTCATCGAGCTGACGCGAAACGGCGAGCATCCGATCGGGCTCGCCGACGGCTCGACGCGGACGTTCCTCGAGGACGACGACGAGGTCGTGCTCCGCGGTCGGGCCGGGCGAGCTCGAGCTCGCCGAGGTGCGCGGGGACGATCCTGCCCGCGCGCTGCTGAGCTGCTGCCAGGGGCGGGCGGGAAGCGTCCGGCCCGATACAGCTGACCCTCGAGGCGCCGCCGAGCAGTCTCGGCGAGCCACTCGATCGTCTCGATGAGGCGGTCGAGGTCGATGCCGGTCTCGACGCCCTCGCGCTCGAGCGCGTAGACGAGGTCCTCGGTCGCGATGTTGCCGGTCGCGTTCGGCGCGAACGGGACAGCCGCCGAGGCCGCCGACGACGCATCGAGCACCGTCGCGCCCGCCTCGAGCGCCGCGAGCGCGTTCGCGTAGCCCGTGTTGCGCGTGTTGTGGAAGTGACCGCCCGACCGGCGGTGCCGAGCTCGGCGACGCGTCGTATGAGCGATCGCACCGCGCGTCGGCGCCGCGACGCCGATCGTGTCCGCGAGGACGAGCGTGTCCGGCTCGACCTCCGCCACCCGCTCGGCGATCTCGAGCACGCGATTCGGGATCGACCTCGCCTTCGAACGGGCAGCCGAACGCGACGCTCGAGCGTGACCGTGCACCGGAGCCCGTCGTCGCGCGCCCGGGCGGCGATCCGCCGTGCGGCCGCGAGCGACTCCTCGACCGCAGCGCCCTGGTTTCGCTGGTTGAACGACTCGGTGACGCCGAACGCGAAGCGCACCTCGTCGAGCCCGCGTCGCGAGGAGCCGTTCGTAGCCGCGCTCGTTCAGGGCGAGCCCGGCTCGGACGACGCCCTCGGGCCCGGTCCGACCGCGGCGACGACCTCCTCCGCGCCCGCCATCTGCGGCACGCGGCGCGGGTCGACGAAGCTCGCCACCTCGATCGCCTGGAGCCCGGCGTCGGCGAGGCGCCGCACGAGCTCGGCGCGCACCTCGACGTCGAGGATCTCGGGCTCGTTCTGGAGTCCGTCGCGTGGCCCGACGTCGTAGACCGTCACGCGCGACGCAGCGCACCGGGCCACCATATCCAAGTGACACCCTGCCACTAGGCGCACGCGTCGCTGTAGCCTGGCGGCATGAGCGGAGCGATCGTCGTCGGTGTCGACGGCTCGGATGCGTCGCGCGACGGCGCTTCGCTGGGCCGCCGAGGAGGCGCGGCTGCGATTCGCGCCGCTCGTCGCCGTGCACGCGTGGTCGTTCGTGCCGCCGCAGCCGATCGGCGATCCCGGGATGCTCGCGATGCCCGCCGGCGACCTCGCCGGTCAGCTCGAGCGCCGAGAGCGACGCCGCGCAGATCGGCGCTCGACGAGGCGCGTCGCGGAGGCGCTCGGCGCCGAGCCGGGATCGAGGTCGAGCGCAAGCTCGTCGAGGGCGACGCCGGCGAGGCGCTCGTCGCGCGAGAGCGAGGACGCCGAGCTCGTCGTCGTCGGCTCGCACGGCCGCTCGGGCCTCAAGGCGGCGCTGCTCGGCTCGGTGAGCCGCCACGTCGTCGACCACGCGGCCTGCCCCGTGGTCGTCGTCAAGGCGCAGCGTAGGCGCTGATCCGGCCGGAGCGACCGCTTAGAGATCTCGCGCGACGGAGTCCAGGGACTCCGCCTGCTAGAGCGCAGCCGTCTTCTCGGCGAGCTCGCGGTCGCGGTCGGTGATGCCGCCCGCGGTGTGCGTCCACCAGCGAAGCGTCACGTTCCGGTAGCTGATCGCGATGTCGGGGTGGTGATCCTCCGCCTCCGCGAGCTCGCCGACGCGGTTCACGAACGCGAGCGCCTCGACGAAGCTCGGGAGCTCGAACGTCCGCTCGAGAGCGCCGTCGACCTCTGCCCAACCGTCGGTCGTCCACGGCGCGAGTATCTACGATCGTCCGCGGATGACGGTCTCGACCGACGGCTCCCGCAACGGCCGGAAGCGCGGAGCGAGCGAGCCGGTCGCGAGCTCGTTCTCGAGCTCGTCTTCCGGCCGCTCTCGAACCTGCTCGTGCCGGTGTCTCGATCGGGCGCAGGGTCGCGCCGCCCGGCCGTCGTCCTCGCGAACGCGGTCGACGGGCCTGCGTCGCCGCACTCGCCCTCGCCCGGGGTGAGCTGCTCGCCGCCGCCGCTCCTCCTGCAGCTGAAGACGCTCCTCGACAACGCGGACGGCCAGCTCGCGCGTGCGACCGGGCGGGTGACGCTCGCCGGTCGCTACCTCGACACCGATCGCCGACCTCGTCGTGAACGCGCGCCGTCTTCGCGGCGCTCGGACACGTGACCGGACAGCCCGTGCTCGCCGCCGTCGCGTTCGTCGCGCTCACGCTCGTGCTCGCGGTCGACTTCAACGTCACGGAGCTCTATCGCGAGTCGCGCGGGATCCCGACGCTCAGCAGCCCGCCGCCGACAGCAGTGACGCGCCGGAGCGTCGGCGCTCGAGTCGGCGATCTACGGCGTGCTCGTTCGCGCCCGCTCGACCGGACCGTGCGCGGAGTCGTCGGCCGAGCGCTGCACGAGGCGCGGCTCGCCGTACGACGACGCTCGACGGTTGACCGTGCTCGCGAACCTCGGCCTGACGACGCAGCTCGCCGTGCTCGGCGTCGTGCCTCGCTGCTCGGCGCTCCGGCTGCCTACCTCTGGCTCGTCATCGCATGCCTCGCTCGCGCTCGTGTCCGCTGCAGATCCGCGCCGAGCGACGGTCACGCGCGACGCTCGCGTAGTGGCTAGACGCCCCGCGCAGCGTGAGCGCGCTGGCCGTTCATCGAGGCGGCGTCGTCCGAGCAGAGGTAGGCGATCGCCTCGGCGATCTCCTCGGCCGGCGTGAACGTCGAGAAGTCCTTGTCCGGGGCTCTCCGCCCGCATCGCCGGGTGTCACGATCGCACCGACGACGACGATGTTCGCCGTCGCGCCCGTTCCCTTGAAGCGGTCGGCGAGAGCGAGCGTCCACGTCTCCGACGCCGCCTTCGCCGCCGCGTAGGCCGCGTTCGGATGCGTCGGGGCCTGTGCCTGACCGGCCGACACGAGCACGAAGCGGCCGTGCCCGCTCGCCATCAGCGTGCGGCGCGAACGCCTGCGTCGCGTGCTGGAGCGTGCGCACGAGGAGCGCGCTCAGCAAGTCCCAGTCCTCGAGCGGCGCCTCCTCGATCGGCGTGCCGCCGCGCCAGCCGCCGACGAGGTGGACGAGCCCGTCCACGTGGCCGTCGTGCGCTTCGGCGAGATCCGTCGCCCACGCCTTCGTCGCCGCAGGATCGAGGAGGTCGACGACGTCGGTCTCGATCGTCGGCTCGATCTCGGCGGCGAGCGCGTCGAGGCTCGCCCGATCGCGGCCGCAGACGCACGCGCGTGGCTCCTCCTTCGGCCAGTCGCCGCACGACCGTCGGCCCGAGATTCCCGGCGCCGCCTGCGACTGCGATGACGCGTCCGTCGAGCGCCGCGCCACGGCGCCACGCTAGCAACGCGTCGTGGTGCGCAGTAGCGTCCGCGCATGGCGGAGCAGACGTTCGCCGAGCTCCAGGCGCAGTTCCGGAGCATCTGGCCGACGGTGACGCTGCGCTCCATCGGCGACGTCGAGCGGACGGTCGTCGTCGTCCACTCGATCAGCTTCGACGTCCCCGATCAGCTGATCCCGGTCTTCCCTGCGTACGAGGAGCGCTTCCTCTGCCTCGTCCTGAGCCTGCTCCGGGCGCCGAAGTCGCGCGTGATCTACGTGACCTCCCAGCCGATCCACCCGCGTGTCGCCGACTACTACTTCTCGCTCGTTCCCGAGCTCGACACGCCCGAGGCGCGAAGCCGTTTCGAGACGGTGTCGCTCGTCGACGGGCGCAACGAGCCGCTCTCGAGCAAGCTGCTCGCTCGCCCGGGTGCGCTCGAGCGCGATCCGGCGCCTCATCGGCGAGCCCGAGGTCGCGATGATCATCCCCTTCTGCATGACCGCGGACGAGGTCGGGCTCGCCGAGGCGCTCCAGCTTCCGATCTACGGTTGCGACCCTGCGCTCACGCCGCTCGGCTCGAAGACGGGCAGCCGGCGGATCTTCGCGGACGAGGACGTGCAGCACCCCGTCGGGCTCGACGTGCGAGCCACGGACGACCTCCCGGATGCGCTCGCCGAGATTCGTGCGCGCCGGCCCGAAGCACGCAAGGCGATCCTGTAAGCTCGACCTCGGCGTGAGCGGGCTCGGTAACGCTGTCCTCGACGTCGCGTCAGCGCGATCCCCGGTCGGCGATCGAGCTCGAGGACGAGGAGATCGACGTCGAGCAGTACCTCGCGCTTCTCGACGAGCAGGGCGGGATCGTCGAGGAGCGCATCGAGGGTGAGGACTTCCGCAGCCCGAGTGTCCAGCTGCGCATGAGCCCCTCGGGCCAGGTCGACATCATGTCCACGCACGACCAGGTGCTCGGCGGAGCGCACGGCCAGACGTACTTCGGCTGCCACTTCCCGGCCGATCCCGGCTACGCGCCGCAGATCGCGGCCGAGGCGCTGAAGGTCGGGCGGCGGCTCGCGCGCGAGGGAGTGATCGGTCGAGCAGCGGTCGACTTCGCGGCCGTCCAGCGCAACGGTTCGTGGGAGCCGTACGCGCTCGAGATCAACCTGCGCTGCGGCGGGACGACACACCCGCTCTTCGCGCTCACGAGCCTTACGGACGGTGTCTACGACCCGCTGGCGGGCGAGTGGCGCACGCGCTACGGCGACGTGAAGCACTACGCGGCGACCGATCACCTCGACTCGCCCGCGTACCGGTCACTGACGCCCGACGACCTCCTCGACGTCGTCGCCGAACGAGGACTCGGCTGGGACTCGGAGCGCGAGGTCGGCGTCGTCCTGCACCTGGTCAGCGCGATCGCCGTCGCCGGTCGCATCGGCCTGACGGCGATCGGCGACACGCTCGACGAGGCGCGGCGGCGGTACTACGACGTCAAGACCGCGGTCGACGCGGCTGCGTCGTAGCGAGACGGCCGAACGAGCGCGAGCGCCTCGGAGGCAGTCATTCGGCGTCCCGCGAATCTCGCGGCCTCGACTTCCGGTCCGGCGGAGTCGAGCGGCGCGAGCCGCGCACTGAGCCCGATCCCGATGATCGGCCACCTGTGGATTCCGGTTCGCTCCCGGAGACCCTCGGCCGCACCGAGCGCTGTCGCAGCGAGGACGGCGTCGCCTTCGGCGAGCAGAACGGCCGCATGGCACTCGAGGCAGTACGCCGTGCCCTCGAGATACGTTGGCGCGGCGGCGGCGGCGTCGAGGTCGTGACGAGCGGCCTCGATCTCGTCGCACGTGAGATGAGCGAGCGCGCGAAGCGTGTGGTTCGCGCCGATGATCTCGCGGAGCCCGAGCGCCTCCGCGACGACGATGCCCTCGTCGAGGTATGACATCGCCTCGTCCGTTCGATCCGAAAGCGCCGAGATCGTCCCGAGCATGCCGAGCGTCGTCGCCAGTCCGAAGAGGTTGGCCTCGGCCCGGAACACCTCCACGGCCCGCGTCACCTCGGCGCGCGGGCGCTCGAGATTGCTGTCGTAGTACGGGAGGAGGCCGCCGAGGAGCGTCCGTGCCCAGGCCTCGCGATCGAGCGGTCCCGTCTCGCCGAGCAGCTCGAACTGCCTCCTCGATCGCGATGCGTGCCTCGTCGAAGCGACCGGCCTGGTAGCACGACCGCTCCCCACAGGCGGCAGAGCTCACCGCGGAGGGCGGGCTCGAGGTCGTCGCGCACGTTGTACGCCATCGCGAGCCACGGGCCCGAGCTCGCGCACGCGGTCGCGGAGCCACACGTACCGCCACGTGCGCGAGACGATCGAGACGAGCCGCGCGTGCTCGCCCCGCTCCAGCCGCCAGTGCATGCAGGCCAGGATGTCGTCCCAGTCGTCGTCGAGGCGCGCCATCGCAGCGGGCGCGGTCTCGCCGCCGATCGGGGAGCGGAGCTCCGTGATCCAATCCTCGAAGTAACAGGAGTGACTGCTCGCGAAGTGACTCCTCGTCAGTCGGGCAGCTCTGCGAGCTTCGTCGCCGCGAACTCGCGAATCGTCTCGAGCATTCGCATGCGCCGGTCGCCGCGGAGCCGAGCTCCGACACGACGAGGCTGTGCTCCGCGAGGCGCTCGAGGCCGCCGAGCACGTCGTCCACGCCGTCGCCTCCGCACACCGCCTCCGCGGCGTCGAGCGTCCAGCCCCCGACGAAGACCGCGAGTCGTGCGAGGAGCAGGCGGTCCGGCGGGTCGAGGAGGTCGTGGCTCCACTCGATCGTCGCCGTCAGCGTGCGCTGGCGCTCGGGGAGATCGGGCACGCTGCCGCCGACGACGTCGAGCTTGCGGCCGAGTCGGTCGAGCAGCGACGTCGGGTCGAGCACGCGCAGGCGTGCGGCGGCGAGCTCGATCGCGAGCGGCAGCCCGTCCAGCCGGCGGCAGATCTCGGCGACGGCGTGACGCTCGTTCGTGCTCGGCGCCCAGTCGGGTCGCGGGCCGGCGGCTCGCTCGAGGAAGAGCTCGACGGCAGCGTCTCGAGCGAGCGGCGGCACCGAGTACTCCGTCTCGCCGTCGAACGCGGAGCGGTGTACGGCTCGTCACGACGAGGTCGACGCCGGGGCAGCTCGCGAGCAGCTGAGCCACGACCGTTCGCGCCTCGATCACCTGCTCGAAGTTGTCGAGGACGAGCAGTGCCCGACCGGACGAGAGTCGATCCTCGATGGTCGCGAGGAGTGCGCGCGAGCCTTCGCTGCGCAGCCCGAGTGTCGATGCGATGCGCGCCGACGACCTGATCCGTCGTGCGCGTGTCTGCGAGCGAGACGAAGTACACGCCGTCGGGGTAGGCGTCTGCCGCGCGCTCGGCGCTCGCGACGCCGAGTCGCGTCTTTCCGATTCCGCCCGGCCCGGTGAGCGTGACGAGCCGGATGTCGTGCCGTTCGAGCAGCTTGGAGGCCTGCGCGACCTCCTCGTCGCGGCCGACGAGCCCGGTGAGGTGCTTCGGCAGGTGTACCGACCTCGTCCCTCGCGCCCGCGGTGCGAGCAGATCGTCGGGCAGCCCCGGTGCGATGAGCTGGAGCAGCTCCTCGGCCCGATCGAGCCCCTTGAGCGCGAACGAGCCGAGATCCGCGATGCGCCAGCCGTCCAGCGATCGTCTCGCCGAGGAGCCGTACAGCTGCCCGCGAGACGAGGATCTGGCCGCCGTTGGCGGCCGCCCCGATGCGGGCCGCGCGGTGCACCTCGAGGCCGACGTAGTTGTCCGCGGTGCGCTCCGCGGCGCCCGTATGGATGCCGATACGTGCGCGCACGACTCGCGTCCTCCGGCCATGTGTACTCGATCGAGCTCGCGCTGGAAGGTCACGCATGCCGTCACTCGCCTCGTCGACCGCCGGGAACACGCAGAAGGCTCCGTCGCCCTCCGTGTCGACACGACTCCGCCGTGCCGGTCAACGATTTCGTCGAGGAGGGACTGGAAGCGCGCGACGATCGCGCCGAAGGACCCGCGTGCTCCTGGGCGAGCCGCGTCGAGCCTTCCATGTCCACGAACACGAAGGTGACGGTCCCTTCGGGAAGCGCCCGCCGCTCGGAGGCGCGGCCGTGGAAGCGCTCGGTGAGGAGCACTGCGAGGTCGTCGAGCACGAGCTCCGAGAGCTCGCCTGGTGCGCCGAACTTCCGGTACGAGACGGGCGCGTTGGTCCTGATGCGGTCGAGCAGCGCGTGGAGCGCGGGCTCACGCTCCGGGGCGGGCTCCTTCACGTAGACGAGCTGAGGGCGATCTCCACTGCGCGCGAGCTCATCCTCGATCCCGGAGATCGTCCGCCCCTCGGCCACCCAGCCGTAGCTCTCCCAGTAGATGCCGACGAACACGTCGCTCTGCTCGAGGTACGAGCGGTAGACCTCGTCGGGCCTGTGGGCGCGCGCGCCGAGCTCGAAGCGCACCGGCGTCAGGCGGAGCGTCCGAACCGCGGCCGCGACCGCATCGCGCTCGGGCGCGAGCTCGCCCATCGTGGAAGAGATGAAGACGCGCAGCCGCTGGTCGGGGGTCAGGATCGCGGGGCCGCTCTCGCTCACGTGTGCAGTGTGACCGCTGACGAGCCGCCGACCCGACGGAACTGTTGACCTACTGTGGCGCCAACCCGTCGGCAAATCGGCGGCCGAGACTGGGTTCGCGCGAGGGCTCGGCCACGCCGAAGCAAACGTCTAGATCGACGAGCCGCTTGCTGTCGAGTGCCTCTAGATCTTCCGGCGGGACGTCGGCGCACCCCACTTCGACCGGCCGCGACGCGAGGAATACACGCGACGCGATGGTGCAAGCGTCATGCCGCCCGATGTGAACTGCTCGGTGTGCCCCGTCAGCCGAGCGACGCGGCTGACTTCCTCATGCTGCTCGGGGAGCACGAGGGTGACTCCCACACCGCCCCGGCCCGCTCGACCGGTTCGCCCCACGCGATGGATGTAGCCGGTGTGTTCGGCGGGCGGGTCGAAGTTGATGACGTGCGTGATGTCGATGTCGAGTCCGCGGGCCGCGACGTCGGTCGCCACGAGCGTCGAGGCCTGACCGGAACGGAAGCGGCGCAGCGCGCGCTCGCGCTGGCTCTGGCTGAGGTCTCCGTGGATCGCGACGGCGTCGACCTGATGGTGTGCGAGCTTCCGAACGAGCCTGTCCGCGCCTCGCTTGGTCCGGACGAAGACGAGTGCGAGCCCTCGCACGTCCTGCAATAGCCCGGCGAGTGTCGAGACCTTGCTGTCGGCCGTCACCGGGAGGAAGCGGTGCTCGACGGCCTCGTTTGCGGGTGAGGGCGCAGCCGCTGCCGTACAGCGCACCGGGTTCCTCGTGTACGCGTGCGCGAGCTCAGCGACGCTGCTGTCGAGGGTCGCCGAGAAGAACATGGTCTGCCGAGTGGACGGCAACTGGCGCACGATCCGGTCGACCTGGGGCTTGAAGCCCATGTCGAGCATCCTGTCGGCCTCATCGAGCACGAGAATCTGGATGCTCTCGAGGGAGACCGCCCTGCGCTCGAGAAGGTCGTTGAGTCGTCCGGGAGTCGCTACCAGGACATGAGCGCGGCTCGCACGCTTGGCCTGGGCATGGAGCGGCACGCCTCCGTACACCGTTGCAACCTCGAGTTGCTCCGGCCCGATCGCAGCGAGCTCGGTCGCGACCTGTAATGCCAGTTCGCGAGTCGGCACGAGGACGAGCGCGCCCGCGCGCCGCGCTTCAGTACGGAGCCGCTCGACGATGGGGATGGCGAAGCCGAGCGTCTTGCCGGAGCCGGTTGGCGCCCTCGCGAGGATGTCGCGACCGGCGAGCGCGTGTCGTAGTACCTGTTCCTGAATGGGGAAAGGCTCGTGAATGTCACGCTCGGCGAGCACGCGGGTGATCCGCGCGGACACGCCGAGCTCGGAAAAAGACTGCTGCATCTCGATTCAACTCCTGTGTGTTGCTGGGTCGAGATCCGTCTGCCTCGACCCAAAGGAGGAACCGAAGAAGTCAAACCTCACGGGACGGCGGCGCCGTCCGTGCCGCCAAGGTAGCAGCCGCTGTGTCCGTTCCGCCGTGCCGACGTGGGAATCGGGTCGCTCCCCTAGAATTCATCGTACAACGGACGTATGCGAAGGCGCGCCTCGCGTCCTCCTCATCCGCCCCCAGCAGGAGGAGTCGCAATGGCCGCATACACCAACGAATCACCGGCGACCGAGGAGGAGGGGATCGCGCACAGGGCTTCGCATCGGGACGCGAACAAGCGCAAGTCCTCCGCCGCGAAAACATCCACTGATGCGCAAGACCTCGCGGAGTTCGCGTGTGAGTGCACGAAGGTCGACTGCGAGCGGATGGTGAAGGTGCCGCTCTACGTGTACCGACGGATGGTCGAAGCCGACCAGTACCTCCTACACGCGGGACACCACGCTTTCACGAACTACCGGACGATCATCTCCGTCGGACTCATGCGAATCGAAGAGCGCGCGTAAACGGCCGCGGGCTCACGGCGAGCGCGGCGGACAGCAGGCCGACAGATTCAGCTACGCCTGGTCGCTTCCTGGGATCGACCCGTCCGTTCTTCCCTTACGCTCGGCGGCCGCCGCATGCTTCTTCTCGAGCTTTCGCGCGCGGCGCTCCTTGACCTCGCGCTCGCGTGCCATCTTCGCCTGAGTCTGCTGCCTCTTGGTCGCCATCGAGCGCACGTCCTCTCTCCACGAATAGATGTCCTCTCATCACGGTCGCGCGCGAACGTGACCTGAACAGGTCGGGAAGGGCCGCCTAGCGAGGATGGGTATCAGTCGCCCACCGAGCGGACGTTTTGAGCCTGCAGTCCCTTCGGCCCCTGTTCGACCTCGAACTCGACCTTGGCGCCTTCTGCGAGGGACTTGAAGCCCTCTCCGGCGATTGCCGAATGATGGACGAAGACATCGTCTCCGCCCTCCTGGGCGATGAAGCCATAGCCCTTGTCGTCGTTGAACCACTTAACTGTTCCGGTCGGCATGAACGCCTCTCTTCCTTCGGGTCGGATTGGCACAGAAGAAGCTGGGACAACTAGAGTATCGCCCGAGCTTCGAGCACGCGTGACTGACAGCGGCGAAGCGCGTGCGAACGTGAGCCAGCTGCGACCAATGGGTCGCAGCGAACCTTGACGAATCTGTCCGAAAGGAGAGTCCGTGGCGGCAAGAGCGCGGAAACACGGAGGCACCGACGCATCCCGCCCGGCAAGGGAGACTCGCCCCCGTGCGTCCGGGTTCAGGAGGAGATCATGTTCGCTCTGCAAGGATCATGCTCGGGACGTCGACTACAAGGATCTCGTCCTCCTTCGGCGCTATCTCTCCGAGAAGGGAAAGATCCGGTCGCGCGACAAGTCCGGAGCCTGCCGCAGACATCAACGCCTCGTTGCCATAGCGATCAAACGTGCGCGGGAGATGGCGCTCCTTCCGTATGTCTCCGCGAATGACATCCCTGCCGAGCGCCCGAGATCTCGTCGGTAGCTCCTCGCCCGGCCTTCGAGCGACCCCCGATTTTGCGAGCCGGAACTCGGCTGCGTAACGCTCCCCCGGGCTTCGGGTCGTGACAGCCGCGAGGCCGCTCGCAGAGCCATCGGACGGATCGACGGCCGATACGCTCGCGTCCATGTCCACCCGCGCCGACCTCCGCAACGTCGCGATCGTCGCCCACGTCGACCATGGGAAGACCACGCTCGTCGACGCGCTCCTGTGGGAGTCCGGTGCGTTTCGCACGAATCAGGACGTCGGCGAGCGCGTGCTCGACACGATGGATCTCGAGCGTGAGAAGGGCATCACGATTCTCGCGAAGAACACGGCGGTTCGCTACGGCGCCACGAAGATCAACATCATCGACACGCCGGGCCATTCCGACTTCGGCGGAGAGGTGGAGCGCGGTCTCACCATGGTCGACGGCGTACTTCTCCTGGTCGACGCGAGTGAAGGACCCCTTCCGCAGACGCGGTTCGTGCTGCGCAAGGCGCTCGAGGCGAAGCTCCCCGTCGTACTCGTCATCAACAAGGTCGACCGGCCGGACGCTCGCATCGAGGCTGTCGTGAACGAGGTCTATGAGCTCTTCCTCGACCTCGATGCCGACGAGAGCCAGATCGAGTTCCCGATCGTCTACTGCAACGCCAAGGCCGGCCGCGCGTCGCTCGACCCGGCTCCGGAATCGCTGGAGCCAGACCTCCATCCTCTCTTCGACCTGATCCTGGAGCACATCCCGGCGCCGAGCTACGACGTCGACCATCCTCTCCAGGCGCTCGTCACGAACCTCGATGCGTCTCCGTACGTCGGCCGTCTCGCGCTCTGCCGTATGGCCCACGGAACGATCCGGCGTGGCCAGCAGGTCGCTTGGTGTCGCGCAAATGGCACCATCGAACGTGCGAGAGTGACCGAGCTCTACGTCACCGAGGCACTCGAACGTGTGGAAGCCGCCGAGGCAGGTCCGGGCGAGATCATCGCCGTTGCGGGACTTCCAGACGTGACGATCGGCGAGACGCTGGCCGACCTCGACGATCCACGGCCGCTCCCCGTGATTGCGGTCGACGAGCCCTCGCTGTCGATGACGATCGGCATCAACACGTCGCCGCTCGCGGGCCTGTCCGGGGACAAGCTCACCGCGAGCCTGCTCGAGGCTCGACTTCGCACCGAGCTCGTCGGGAACGTCTCGCTTCGCGTCCTGCCGACGGAGTCGCCGGACGCCTGGGAGGTGCAGGGCCGAGGCGAGCTACAGCTCGCTGTTCTCGTCGAGCAGATGCGTCGTGAGGGATTCGAGCTCACGGTCGGCAAGCCCGAGGTCGTGACACGCGAGATCGACGGTCGTGTGCACGAGCCCGTGGAGCGCCTCTCGGTCGACGTCCCGGAGGAGTACCTCGGCGTTCTGACCCAGCTCTTCGCGCTTCGCAAGGGACGAACTGACGCACTCGTCAACCATGGCAGCGGCTGGGTTCGGATGGATGTCCTCGTCCCTGCCCGTGGATTGATCGGCTTCCGGACCGAGTTCCTGACGGAGACGCGGGGAACCGGGATCCTGCATCACGTGTTCGAGCGCTTCGAGCCGTGGTTCGGCGAGCTCCGCATGCGACCGACGGGTGCTCTCGTCGCCGACCGGCGAGGGAAGACGACGTCGCACGCGATCCTGAACCTCCAGGAGCGGGGATCGCTCTTCGTCGCTCCCGGTGTGGACGTTTACGAGGGGATGATCGTGGGCGAGAACGCGCGAACCGAGGACCTCGACGTCAACGCGACGAAGGAGAAGAAGCTCACGAACACGCGCGCGCCGGCGGCAGACTCGACGGTTCGGCTCATTCCGCCGCGGGGGCTTTCGCTCGATCAGGCACTCGAGTACATCCGCGGGGACGAGTGTGTCGAGGTGACGCCGTCCGACATTCGACTTCGCAAGGTCGAGCTCTCCGCGCAGAAGCGCCAGACGGCCCTCAGCCGCAAGGCGCGGGGGCTCGCCTCATCCTGACCTCAGCCGGCTTCGCCGGGCCGAAACGGCTCAGCCAGCTCAGTCCCGTCTGAGGTGCCCGGCATGAATCGAACATGCGCGCGGTTTTACGCTCTCGGAGCGTACGTTGTCTGTTTAGCCGACAGTAGCGTCCTTAGGTCGGGGCGGATTTCGTGCGGCGCCGCTGCGGACGGCGGACGATCGCATCCTCGCCCGGGAAGAAGATCGACTCGTGGCCGTCTTCCCAGCGGACGCGGAACCGCTCCGTGCCGCGTTCCCCGAGAACCTCGAGGATCACGGCCGTGCGCGGTGCGTTGCCCACCGCGTGTCCAGTTATGACGATCTCGTCGCCCGCGCGCGCGGGCTCTCCGTTCAGGGTCTTGGTCATCTCGAGGCTCCTTTCGGTCGTCGCTGCTGTCGATCGCCGCACTTCGGCGAGCTCGGGCGCGGCTATGCCGAGCCCGGCGAGGATCGCCGCATACGGATCGATCCCAGGCAGCTTGTACTTGGTGTCGAAGTCGACCGCGCCGTTCAGCTCGAGCACGGTCCAGACATCCCGGGTCGGAAGCAGGTCGACCCCGACGAAGTCGATCCCGATCGCCCTCGCCGTCTCGATTGCCAGCTCGGAGGTTCCGGGTGGCAACTCCGCTTCGACGACGTGGCCGCCCAAGGTCACGTTCGTGCGCCACTCGCCTGGCCCTGCCACTCGCTGGCCCCCGGCCACGACCCGGTCGCCGGCGACAACGATCCGAACGTCGCAGCGACTGTCGCTCACGAGCTCCTGGAGGAGCGCACCGCCCTGCTTCCACCACTGCCGGTCGGAGATCAGCTTGATGAGGCCGACGAGATCCTCGATCGTCCGTGCAAGCAGCACGTCCTGACCCCAGCTTCCGAAGCGCGGTTTCAGGACACACGGGAGAGGGACGGCGGGAAGCGGCTTTCCCGGCTCGATGTGCAGTGTCCACGGATGGGGGAGGCCTGCTTCGCGGAGGCGCTCCGCCGTCGCCAGCTTGTCGTGGCAGGCGAGGAGCGCCTTTGGGCGGTTCAACAGCCGAATGTCCCGGCTGCCCTCGAGCTCCTCGAGGCTCTCGAGTCCGGGCTCGACGCCGTCGAGCGTAGGGCGCACGTCGAGCCTCCCGATCGCCGTGTCTCCGGCGCCGAGCCTCTCGAGCGCCTCTGCGGGCCAAAGCACACACGCATCGACGCCGAGCTGGCGCCAAGCGAAGGCGAGCTGGATGTTCGTCCGCGTCGGGCTGCCGAGCAGGGCGACTGTCATGCCTCAAGGTTGTCGCTGGCGCACGCGCGCGCCATCAGAGGAGGCCCTGATCTCTCTACGGGTTGCCCGCCGTCGCAGCAGCGTCGGGACGAGCTGCTTCAGGCAGAAGCGCGGCTGGATCGTGCACCCGAGGAAGCGCGGTGCGCGCCGGTCGGCGCCCGATCGACACACTAAGGTCGCGTCGTGTTCACCGACCAGCTCGGGCGCGCGGTACGACGCGGCGACGGGACGAGGATCGGGAAGGTTGACGACCTAGGGTGGCTGGCGAACGCGTCTTCGCGCTGATGGCCCCGGGAGGAATCGAAGCATCCTGCAAACCGTGGCCTTTCCGCTTGCGATGGGGGGACGGGTGGGGGAACAGCCCGTCCCTCGAGCGCGGTCAGGTTGTTACCGATGCCGATGCAGTGGCACGATCCGCGTCCGTGCGCTGGCCGGCAGTTCTACTCATCGTCGCAGCGATTGGTATCTCGGCGGTCGTCGGCCAGTACACAGCATGGGCGTGCACATCAGGCGAGGAGGCTTCGGGTTCCCTCGAGGCAGACCTGTGCGACGGATATGCCGGATCGTTCCGAGGGCTTCAGTGGTGGGTTGCCGTCCTGTGGCCCGGGGTCGCCCTCGGAGTGAGCCAGTTGATCCCGGCGCTCCGCCGTCGATCGTCGTTGGTCGCCGCGTGTCTCGCTGCGCTGGGAGTGACGTTCTGGATCGCGACGGCAGTAATCGTTATCGACGTGGGGTAGAGCTCTCGAGCAGCGCCGCGTAGTCGAGCTCGGCCTCGTCGACGAGGACGTGGGTGTACGTGTCGGCCGTCACCGACTTGCTCCGCGTGCCCACGAACTCGCCGATCGTCGCCCACGACTTCCCCTGCGCGTGCAGGAGCGAGATACGGCGGTGGCGCAGGTCGTGCGGGCTCCAGAGCGGGATGCCCGCCGCCTTGCACGCCTTCGCGATCGACGTCCGCAGCGCGTCGGCTGCCGAGTCGGCGAACAGCCGCGCCTCCGGGTCGCGATCCTCGCGGGGGCCGAGTCGCTCCTCGATCGCCTCGGCGAGCACGGGATGGAGCTCTACCCAGAGCGGCTTCCGCATCTTCATCGACCTCGGCGCGGAGCCGGACTCGTCGCCTCGGTTCGTCGTAGTCGCCGACGAGCACGTCGTCGACGCTGCCGACCCGCGCCCCGGACCAGTCGAGCCAGAGCAGGGCGAGCCGGTGCTTCGACGGGCAGAAGCCGGTAGACGGCCTCGACGTGCTCGGCGCTCGGCG
The DNA here is from genome assembly GCA_963709715.1 of uncultured Gaiellaceae bacterium. GTDB lineage: Bacteria > Actinomycetota > Thermoleophilia > Gaiellales > Gaiellaceae > GMQP-bins7. The sequence goes on along the minus strand of CAVPXQ010000002.1, from coordinate 237,697 downwards.
GGTTGAGCTCCTCGGCCTCCTCGCGGGGCAGGCTGCACCCGCTTGTCCCGGGCGACGTTCGGCTCGATGCCCGCGTGGTCGAGGATCATCGCGAGTGTCTGCAACGTCTTACGGATCGTTCCCCGCCTGTAGCCCTCGGCCAGTCGCGCGACGAACTCGGCGACCTCGGCGGGCGAGAGCTCCTCGGCCGGTCGGCTCCCGAGGACGTCCCCCTTGATGCGGGTGAGCTCCAACCCGTGGCGCGTCGACGTCGACTCGGCGACGTCGATCCGGGTCGCGAACCAACGGTCGGCGAGGACACTCACCGTCAGCGCCTCCACGGTTTCGTCATCGAGGAGCCGCAGGTCGGGCACCTGCATCGCCGCAAGCTGGCTCCTGATCCAGGCCTCGCGGAGCCGCGCGTCGCTCAGTCGCCGGAAGGAGCCGCCGTGTCGCTTCCGGCTTCCGCGACCCCCGAGCGTGAAAAGCCGACCGCGTAGACGAGTGGCTGTTCCGCATCGAGAACGACCTGTTCGACGATCGAGACTGGGACGCGTACTGCGAGGCCCGCTGGGAGTCGTGGGCGCAGGAGCGCGATCTCGTGATCCCGCCCGACCGATCCGACGAGCTCCTCGCGGCGCTGGCGGAACGTCGATCCGAGCGCCGCGCGACGTCCTACCACGACTACTTGCGCTCCCTCTACTGGCGTGAACGCAGCGAGAGTGCGAAGGCCAGCGCCGACTGGCGGTGCCAGGTCTGCAACGGGACTGAGCGGCTGCACGCGCATCACCGCACCTACGAGCGGCGAGGACACGAGCGTGACGGTGACCTGACGGTGCTCTGTGAGCGATGCCACGCCGTGTTCCATGAGCACCTGCGCGTCGCACGGCACGGGTCAGGTAGAGCCCCGGGCTAGGTCGGCGCGATCGTGAGCTCGATCCTGCGGCCGAGGACGGGGATGCAGGGCGAGTCGGGCGGTGTCCAGAGCACGGCCTCGACGCGGTAGACGGGCTCGGCGCTCGCCACGAGATCACGCGGCTCGACGGGCGCGGGAAGCGAGTCTTGACGGGACGCCCTCCGCAAGGTACCTTGCCTTACATGGAACCGGGTGAAGCACGGAAGGGTGTCTCGCAATTGCGGCGAGGCACGGTCGAGTTCTGTGTGCTGGCCCTCCTGCGCGGCGGCGAGCGGTACGGCTTCGAGCTGGTGCGCGAGCTCTCGGAGGTCGATGGGCTCGTCACCAGCGAGGGGACGATCTATCCGCTGCTCTCGCGCCTGCGCAAGGACGAACTGGTGACGACGTTCTGGCAGGAGTCGGAGAGTGGCCCTCCGCGCCGCTATTACCGACTCACCGAGACCGGGGAGGCTGCGTTGGCCGACTTCACGACCGAGTGGGCCCGGTTCCGCGACTCCGTCGATGCAATTCTCAACAGGAAGGAAGGTCGATGATCGTTATGGAGACGGATCGTCTCGTCGATGACTACATGCGGCGCCTCGAGGCTGCCGCCGCCCACCTGCAACGGTCGCGGCGTGCCGAGCTCGTGGCGGAGATCCGCGAGCACATCGAGGCAGCTCTGCGCCAGGAGGACACAGCGAACGAGGTCGCTGTGCGCAACGTCCTTGAGCGGCTCGGGCCGCCCGAGGAGATCGTCGAGGCTGCAGAGCCGCCACCGAGCGAGAGCCCGGCGCGTGCCGGCAAGCTCGAGATCGCCGCCTTGATCGCTCTCGTGGTTCCGTTCCTCGGGTGGATCGTCGGCGCTGTCCTCGTCGTCGCATCGCGTGCGTGGTCGGGGAAGGAGAAGGCCCTGGGCATCACGCTCGCCCTTCTCCCGGTGCTTCTGCCGGCTCTCAACCTCATGAGTGGAATGGAAAGCAACCAGTCCCCTGTGATCCCAGACACGGACGGCAACGTGCTAGCTGACGCGGGCTCGGACTCGACGACCAATGCCGAACTGCTCGTTTGGCTCGGCCTGCTCCTTGGAGGACTGCCGAGCGCCTTCTACCTCGGCTGGCGGCTGCGCAGCTCGAACGGAGCTAGGGGCCGTTAGAGACCTGGCGGGCGATGGGGGAACCGATGGGGGAACACCCCGTCGATCAGAGCAGGCCCCGCAGCCCCTGAGTCCACTATCCATCCCGCTTCGGCCGAGCAGCACCGAGCGGTATGGCCCCGGGAGGACTCGAACCTCCGACACCAGGTTTAGGAAACCTGTGCTCTATCCCCTGAGCTACGAGGCCGAGACGTGAACGGTAGAGGAATCTCGGCGGCCAATTCTTCCGCTGGCGTTCTCGTTCCGTCCTATATCGGACCTCGCGCTGCCCCGCTGAACCATCAAGCGCTCGACGCGACCCGCGTTTCGTGCGCCGGCGGCTCAACCCGTATTCGGGATCTTCGAGACTGACGTCGACCGCAGGACTCCGACGGACGGTCTCTGGTGGGTGAAGGAGGATCGGCGCAACGTTCCGCTATTTGCTCAGGCGTACGTCGCCGGACACGCGGCACACGATCGCTATTCCTCCACGGGTGGTTGTCCTCCGAGTCCCGCAGTGCGCGCGACGAGGCCGGCTTCGGCGCGGTCGGCGACCTGGAGCTTGGCGAAGATGGCCGAGACGTGGTTGCGAACGGTCTTTGGGCTCAAGAAGAGCTTCGCAGCGATCTCGGCGTTCGTCCGACGCTCGGCGAGGAACTGGAGGATCTCGAGCTGGACCGCTGGCTCGAGGAGTTCGCGCGTGGCGACTTCAGAGACGAGGTGAGACCGCTCGTCCTCAAGCAGAACGCCGCCCGGCCGCTGGGGCTGGCGGAGCAGCGCCCCGCCGGCGGGTGCCGCGGGTCCTTTCGACCACACCCGCCGTCGCGTCACCGACCGCCGGGAGCAGCCCGCGCGGGAAGAAGAGCATGATCGCGATGAGGATTAGCCCGAACACGCCGAAGGAGAACACGGTCGGGGCGGCGTCGGGGAGGTCCCAGCCGAAGAGGTCCGGCCGCGTGCCCAGGTCACGGAGCTTCTGCTCGAGGTAGAGGATGGCCACCGTCCCGACCACGGCGCCGTAGATGTTGCCCAGCCCGCCGACAACGACCATGACGACGAACTCGATGCTGAGCACGATCGGGAACGCCTCCGGAGAAACGATGAGGAACGCGAAGGTGAAGAGGCCACCGCCGAGCCCGGCCAGCGCAGCGGCGAAGATGAACAGCCGGAGCTTGTAGCTCGCTACCGGGATGCCCGAAGCCGCGGCGGAGGCTTCGTCGCTCGCGATCGCCTGCAGGGCACGCCCGACCCGCGAATGAACGAGGTTCGTCGCCAGCAGCAAGGCGATCGCAACGACCGCCCAAACGACGGCTGCGTGCAGCGGGCCGCGCAGGTGGTGCCCGAATACGGTGAGCGGCTTCGTGACCGTGATCCCGTACTGACCACCCGTGAACCGGTCCCACGCGGACAAGACGGAGAAGGCGATGAGGGCCAGCGCGAGCGTCGCGAACGCGAGGTAATGACCGTGCAGGCGCAACAGCGGCACGCCGATCACTGCGGCGAGCACTGCAGCCACGACCGGCGCCGCAAGCACTGCGAGGACCGGCGGAAGGCCAGCCTCGGGATCGACGAAGCGGGTGTCGGGGTCGATGCCCACCGTCAGGATCGCCGACGTGTAGGCGCCGATGAGGAAGAACGCCCCCTGCCCGAGCGAGATCTGCCCCGCGTATCCCATCAGAAGCGTGAGACCGATCGTCACGAGCGCGTACAGCCCCATGCGGTCGTAGAGCGCAACGTCGAACGTCGACAGCTGGTAGGGAAGCCAGCACGCGAACACTGCTCCGGCGAGGATGAGCCCGATCCGAACCGGCGCAGGCCAGGGAACACGCGCACGCCGGATCGCCGCGTGCGCGTCGTGCGATGCACTCACGATCTCGGCCCTTGACCGCCAGCCGATCAGGACGAGCATCACGATCAGGGCGATGATCAGGCTGTACTGCGGATCGACGTAGCCGACCACGAACTGCTCGAGGATCCCGAGCGCGTACCCACCGAGGAGGGCAAGACGGATGGATCCGAGCCCGCCGAACACGGCCGCCGCAAAGCCGTTCACGGTGATCGCGACGTCCGAGCTGTACGTCATGGGGTTGCTCGGCGCGAGCAGCGAGCCACCGAGCGCGCAGAGCGCCCCCGCCCCGATGAACGCGACCACGGCGAGTGAGCGGATGTTGAGGCCAACGAGCTCGGCGGCGCGACGAGAGTCCGAGCACGCCACGAGTGCCTGCCCGACGATCGTCCAGCGGAGGAAGAGCGTCAGCGCGACGGCAGAGAGCAGCGCGACCCCTGCGATGACAACGTATTGGGGCTGGACAAGAACGCCCCCGATGTTCCAGGCGCGGTCGGAGATGCCGGGGTAGCTGCGCGGAATGTCGCCGAACTCGAGCAGGAGCAGCGCCTGTGCGAGGAACGCGGCGCCGAGCGTGATGATCGTGCTCGCGAGGCTCGTCGTTCGGCCACGGAAACCAACAGCGACGACCGCGAGAATCGACGCCAGAAGCGCGGCGATGAGGATCGAGACCAGACTCGCCAGTGCGAGCGGCATGTCGTCCGAGAGCTGGAAGGTGAAGAGGCCCCCGATCACGACGAATACGCCCTGCGCGAAGTTCACGATCCCGGTCGTGCGGTAGACGAGCACGAGGCTCATCCCGACGAGCGCGAACGCGGATCCGGTCGATAGGCCGACGACGACGAGCTGCAGGAACTCGGTCATCCGGGGCCGCCTCCCAGATATGCGCTGTGCACCTCCGGGCGGTCGCGAATCTGCTTGCTCTGGCCCTCGAGGACGACCCGCCCCGTCTCCAGGACATACGCGCGCTCGCACAGATCGAACGCGAGGAGTGCGTTCTGCTCCACCAGCAGGATGGCGACGTGCTCCTCGTCGTTGAGTCGGTGCAGGAACTCGACGAGCTGCTCCACGATGAGCGGTGCCAGGCCGAGCGAGAGCTCGTCGATCGCGAGCGCGCGCGGCTCCGCCATCAGTGCTCGTCCGATCGCGACCATCTGCTGCTCGCCGCCCGAGGTGCGTCCGGCCGGTCGATCGCGGAGCTCGTGGAGCTTCGGCAGGAGCGTGTAGATCCGCTCGAGCCGCTCGCGGGCCTCCGCGCGGCGTTTGAGATAGCGGATCGTCGACGTCACGATCTCCGTCCGGAAGGAGCGACCGAATGCACCGAGCAGCAGGTTGGCCTCGACCGGAAGGCTCGGGAAGACCTGCCGCCCCTCGGGAACCTGTGTCAGCCCTCGACGCACGATGTGATTCGGCGTCTTCCCCGTCACATCGTCGCCAGCGACATGGACGGTCCCTCCTGCGGGGCGAACGACACCGCAGACCGCGTTGAGAAGCGAGGACTTCCCCGCCCCGTTCGCTCCGATGAGCGCGACTCGCTCGCCGGACCCGAGCGTCAGCGAGACGCCGTCCAGCGCCACCGCCGGCCCGTAGCGGACGACGAGCTCGTTCACCTGGACAAGCGCGGTCACACCGAGCTCGAGCCCAGGTACGCGGCGATCACCTGCGGGTCGCTCCTGATTCTGTCGGGCGTGCCGTCGGCGATCACACGCCCGCGGTCGAGCACGACGACGCGTTCGGCGAGCGCGCCGACGAACTGCATGTCGTGCTCGACCAGCACCATGGTGAGCCCACTCTGGGAGAGGGTTCGCAGCGCCTCGATCAGCCGAGCCTTCTCCCCCGCGCGTAGCCCGGCTGCAGGCTCGTCCAGCAGGAGAACCGACGGCCGCTGTGCGAGTGCCCGAGCGATCGCGAGAAGCCGGAGTTGCCCGAGCGGAAGGACAGCCGCCGGATCCGAGGCGCGACCTTCGAGCCCGACGATCTCAAGGGCTCGATGAGCTTCCTGCCGGACACGTTGCTGCTCACGCCGCTGCCAGGGCAGACGCAGCATGCTCTCGACAAAGCCCGAGCTCGACCGAACGTGCGCGCCAACCGCCGCATTGTCGAGCACGTCCAGCTCGCTGAGCGGGCGAGTCGTCTGGAAGACGGTCGCCAATCCCTGTTGGGCCCGGCGATGCGGCGGCCACCGCGTGACCTCCCGTCCGTCGACGCGAACCACTCCCTCATCGACGAGATGGAAGCCCGAGATGCACCCCAGCAGCGTCGACTTTCCGGCTCCGTTCGGACCTATGAGACAGGTGAGGGAGCCGGTCGAGATGCCCAGCGAGACGCTGTCCACTGCCTTGACCGCACCGAACGCTTTCGTGACGCCCGAGAGATCGCACGCAAGCTGTTCAACAGTCTGCGCTGCGAGCGGGCCAGAAACCGCTCCCACCTGATTCAGGCTACCTGAAACTTGCCACGGCTACTAGTCACTCGGGGAAGCCGCCGCCGAGATTGCGCGCAGCCGCCTTGATCATGTCGCGGAACGTCGCGCGGTCGGGCTCCGAGAACCCGTCCAGCATCGCGTCTTCGAACTCGCTCACTGCCGCGTCGCACGCAGTCAGCACGCGGCGTCCCTTCGCGGTGAGGGTCGCGGGCAGCGTCCTGCGGTGATTGGGATGCGGGTTCCGCTGGATGAGCCCCTTCCGCTCGAGCGCGTGGATGACCTCGCTCATCGACTGCGGAGTCATGAACGCCCGCCGTGCCAGTTGCGACGTCGACAGCGGAGCTCCGTGACGGCTGAGCACGCTCAAGGTCGTGAACTGGAGCGCCGTGAGACCGTACGGCGCCACACGCTCCGTGATGCCTGCGAACACTCTCTGGTGCAGGCGGGCGATCGCGTAGGACATCCCCGGCTCAGCGCGCGCAGAGGCGTCCTCGGCGCGAACGGCTTGGCTCATCGCTGCATCGTGTCACATCGTCCGGAAGCGCCCGTCGGCCGTCCGCGGAACCTGTTCAGCTCGATGCGGACACGTCTTGAGCGGCAGGAGCATGTGCGAGATTCACGAGCGCCGGAGCCGCCGGGCATCGAGCGGCTGCGGCGCTCACGTCCTCACTTCTTCTTCGTGAAAGCCGCGCCGAAGAGCGGCCTGACCTGACAGTTCTGGATCCGCCCGACCCACATCGAGTCGAGCTGGAGGCCCTGGTGGTTCTTTTGCGAGAGGAAGATCTTGCCCGCCGGTGTCACGAGCCCGCGGAGCTTCGTCTCGAGCGCGTTGTTGATCCCCGCGCGGGTCGCGGCGCCCCGCTCGATCGAAGCCTTGTACGCCCAAAGCGCGCCGGCCGCATCGCCGTCGAAGTTCGAGACGGGCCGTTTGAGGATGCTTCGGAGAAGCGCAGCCTGGGCGCGAACCGGGTTCGTCTTCGGCAGGAACGTCCAAGCGGTGGCGAGGAAGGAGTTCACGATCGCGCCGTTCACGTCTCCGCATGTGCCCTGGAGGAACTGCGGCGACACATTGGCGCCGGTGAGGGCGAGCTGCTGCGGCAGTTGCAGCTGCTTGAACTGCTTGACGATCGTCGGCCCGGCGGGCGTTGCCGTCCAGAGCCAGAGGGCCTGAGCGTTGGAGTTCTTGATCCGCGTCAGCTCGGCCGAGAAGTCCGTCGATGCCGGCGAGAAGATTGTCGTGTCCACTATCTCGAGGCCGTACTTCTTCGCGAGCTTCGAAACCTGGTTCGGGCCGTCCCGCCCGTACCCGCCATTGTCGCCCATGAGCCAAACGCGCTTGATGCCGAGGCTCTTCAGGTAGGCAGCCTCGCTGTACGCGTACAACCGCGCCGTTGCCGTGAGGATGTAGGCGTACGGTTGCGGCGGCTCGACGAGCGTCGTCGGCGGTGAGAGCGCGATGAACGGGATCTTCGCCTGACTCGCGATCGCCCCGGTCGCCACCGCAGCTGCGGCGTTCCCCGAGCCGAAGATGCCGACGTACTTGCTGTCGCTGATGAACTTCTGAACGTTCTGGACTGCCTGCGACGGATTCGAGGCGTTGTCGAGAACGTCGACCACCACGCGTCTGCCTCTGATACCGCCGCGCGCGTTCCAATACGCGACGACTGCTTCAACGGCCTGGCGGTCGCTCTGGCCGACGAGCTGGGTGGGGCCGGTGAGCGGTGCGTCCATGCCGAAGTAGATCGGGCCTGCCTGAGAGGGACTCGTCGCGGATGCCGACACGAAGACGAGAGACACGACCGCGACAGCGGCGGCCACGACGACACCGGTCTTGCTCCTGCTCATGAAGGGCTCCCTTCAGGTATCCGTGAGGCAGCGTCGCCTCAACACGGCGAGTTTAAGGGAGCCTGTAACTGATGTCTAGATGTAGTGAAGGGTGTTCGCGCAGGTGGCGCGTAGGCTCGAACTCGCAGCTCCGCACTAGGCGAGGCGGCAGTAGTCGATAGGTCGAATTAGCGACGCTTCGGAGCTAAGTGGTCTGATTGGACAACGCCAGCGTAGGCTCCACAGTGAATCCGTGCGCTGCTTCTACGCTGCTTCTACGTAACCACACGGCGTTTCCTAAACCGCCTGCGCATGTTCGATTCATGCCGGGGGCACTGCGGTGCTCCCGAGGGGTGGGTTGCGTCCGTCGCCGTCGCTGTCACTGTCGCGGTGCCGGGCGACGTGGACAGCGCGCGTGACCCACGTGCCGAGGGCCCTTCCAGGCCCTCGGCACGTGTCGCGGGAGGTCGATCTAGACGAGCCCCTGGTTCCTCCACTTGCGGTAGATGCTCTGCGCCTTCTTCGCGAAGGCGGACACCGCCTCCTCGGGTGTCGCCTTCCCCTGAGCGACTTGGGCGAACATCTGCGGGATAAGGAACGTGTTGTAGAGCTCGTCCATGACCGGCGTCGAGTTGCCGGGATGCCCGGGATTCGTGGTGTACTTCTCGGCGATGGTCGTGAGGATCGTGTACTTGCCCTTCGGCTTGTGCGTGTCCTGCGCCGAAAGCTTGCGGATTGTCTTGAAGCCGCCCTCGATCGCTCCCGTCCACGGCGGGAAGTTGTAGTAGAGGCTTCGAAGAAAGTGGTCGCGGAAGCCGAGCTGCTGATCAACGACGTACTTCTGCGCCGCCTCCTTGTTCTTGGCGAACTTCCAGATGAGGAAGACGCCCATCACGTGCTCGTTGCCGAGCCGCGTATGGGGGCCGCGCGGGATGGAGGCGAGCCAGGAGTCGTCGGACAGCGCCTGATTCCCGGATAGCTCGGCCGAGCGCTCGATGGAGATCGCGTTCAGGGCCATCGAGAGCCGGCCCGCGAGGAAGGCCTGGTTGTTCGAGGCGGCGGTCCAGGCGAAGACCTCGTCGGACATGCCGTTCTGGTAGATGTCGCGCATCGTCTTGAGCGCCTCGATGGCGCCCTTCCTGTTGGCCCCCTGTCCGATGACGATCCGGTTCTCCTCGTTCTGGATGAAGCCGCCGTAGCAGTACAGGAGCGACGTGAGGAGCATGTTCGAGTCGATCTCGTTCGACATCCCGAGACCGACCGGGTGCCCGATCGCCTTGAGCTTCGGGGCTCCCTTGCGAACGTCTTCCCACGTGTTGAGGCTCACCCCCGTCTGCTCGAAGAAGCTCTTCCGGTACTGCACCGGGTCGGGCGCGTACGTCTCCGGGAAGCCGTAGAACTGCTTCGTCTTCGGGTTGTACGTCGCCTTCCTCGCGACGCGGGACATCGGCCCGACCTTCTTGGTGACCTCCTGCACGAGGTCCGTGACCGGGATTGCCTGCTTCTGGAACGCAGCAGGCGGCGAGATGAACCAGAACAGGTCATGGCCGCTCTGGGCGGCCACCTCCGAGGCCGCAGTGCTGTTGAGCAGGGCGTTGTTGATGTGGTCGACCTTGACCTCGACGTCGTTCGCCTCGCCCCACTGCTTGACGTACGTGTTGTCGAGCCACTGGTCGTACGACGGGACGAAATGCGCCCACGTCATGATCCGGAGAGTGCCGGAGAGCTGCTTGTTCGCGAACCTGAGCGGGCCATAGAACCCGAAAGCCTTGTCGGACAGGCCTCCGAACATGCTGACCGCGAATGCGGCAGCACCGCCGCGTCTGAGCAGGTCGCCCCGGCTGAGTTTCGAGCTCGCGCTGTCGAGCTCGTCGGTTACCTCTGCCACGGGTTGTTCCTCCTTTCGCCTCGATTCTCTAGCGGAATGCGCCTCCTGTAAAGCCCTTGATGAACCTGTCGAGGAACGCGTTGTAGAGGAGCGCCAGCGGGATCGTCGGGATCAGGACAGCCGCCATGAGCGACTGCCAGAAGAAGACGTCGCCGCGAATGAGGTCGTTCGGGATGCCGGCCGACACCGTCCGCTGCTCCGACGTGGAAATGAACGTGAAGGCGTAGATGAACTCGTTGACGCACAGCGAGAAGGCGAAGATGACGGCGGTGAGGATCCCCGGAAGCGAGATCGGGAGGATGATCAGGAAGAACGCCTTCAGGCGCGAAGCGCCGTCGATCAGCGCTGCGTCCTCGAGCTCCTGGGGAATCGTCTTGAAGAACCCCATCAGGAGCCATGTTGCGAACGGCACCGTGAACGACGGGTAGATGAGGATCAGCGACCACAGCGAGTCCTTGAGGTCGAGCTGCGTGATGAGCCGGGACAGCGGGAGGAAGAGCAGTGTCGGCGGCACCAGGTAGACGAGGAAGATCGCGATCCCGGCGCCCTGGCCCCACCCGCCGGCGAGCCGGGCGAGCGCATAGCCGGCCGGCAGCGCGAGGAGCAGCGTGATGCCGACGACGGCCGCGCCCACGAACAGAGTGTTCAGCAGCCACCTCGGGTAGTTCGTGTCCTCGAACAGGAACCTCACGTGCTCGGTCGTCGCGTAGTTCCAGAAGTCCCAATGGAAGTGACCCTCGAGGTCGTTGTAGAGGTAGGGCGAGTGCTCGACGTTGGCCAGGTCGAGGTTCGTCTTGAACATCGTGACGAGCGCGAAGTAGAACGGGAAGGCGAGGAAGATCGCGAACGGCACGACCACCGCATACGTCGTCAGCCGCTCGCGCCGGGTCATGAGACCTGGGCCCTTCGCGCGAAGAACAGCATCGCCACGCTGACGACGATCAGCAGCGGAAAGAGGAAGAGCGAGATCGCCGCGCCCTCACCCAGCGATCCCGAGTCGATCCCGATCGCGTACGCCCAGGTGGGGAGGACCTGCGTCGAGTTGAACGGGCCTCCGTGGGTGAGGATGTAGACGACGCCGAAGTCCGCAGCGGTGAAGACGATCCCGAACAGCACCGCGACGAGCGCAATGGGAAGCTGGAGCGGAACGTCGACGTACCAGAGCTTCTTCAGGCCGGTCGCGCCGTCGATCTTCGATGCGTCCTCGACCTCTGTGGGGATGGAGGCGCGGCCGGCGATGAAGATCACGACCGCGAACGGGAGGATTCGCCACGCGTGGACGAGCGTGATGGCCATGAGCGCGAGGTTCGGGCGGCCGAGCCACTGGAGCGGCACCTGCGCGCCCTCCTCGATGTGGAAGGCGCCGAGCAGCGAGACGAGGGCGTTGTCGAGATGGAGGTGGGCTAGCGTCCAGTTGGCGACGCTGTACAGCGAGTCGAGCAGCCAGAGCCAGGTGATGGTCGACAGCACGACCGGGGCCGCCCATGGCAGCACGACGAGAAAGCGCACGATCCACTTCCCGCGGAAGTCGCGGACCAGGAAGTTCGATAGCACCGCTGCCCCGACCACGACGATCGCCTGCGAGGCGAGCGTGACGACGAGCGTGTTGCGGAGCGCAAGTCGGAAGTTGTCGTCGTGCCAGGCGTTGGTGAAATTGTCGAAGCCGACCCAACGCCCGCTGAGCGAGCCACCGATGGCGTCCGTGAAGCTGAGGTAGATCGCCCAGACGAACGGCACCCCGACGACGACCGCCATGAAGACGACCGCAGGAGCGATGAGCAGCAGAGCGAGGACCCGGCGGCTCTCGAGGGCGTGCCGCCAGCTACCGGCCGGCTTGCTCTCCCGCGCAGCGTGCGCCTCCATCGGATGCGAACGATGCTAGTAGATTGCGCGTTGGGAGACGGACGTGGCTGAAATCACGCTCGAGAACCTCACGAAGGTCTACTCCGACGGCACGAAGGCCGTCACGGAGCTGGATCTCGACGTCGCCGCCGGCGAGTTCGTCGTCTTCGTGGGGCCGTCCGGCTGCGGGAAGACGACCGCGCTTCGGATGATCGCGGGTCTCGAGACGATCACATCGGGTGAGGTACGAATCGACGGCCAGGTCGTCAACGACCTGCCCCCGAAGGACCGCGACATCGCGATGGTGTTCCAGAACTACGCGCTCTACCCGCACATGAACGCGGCGAGGAACATGGGCTTCGCGCTGAAGATGCGCGGATTCCCCAAGGACGAGATCGACCGTCGTGTTCGGGAGGCCGCGCGGATCCTCGGGCTCACGGACTCGCTCGAGAAGAAGCCGCGGACGCTCTCCGGCGGCCAGCGGCAGCGGGTGGCCATGGGCCGTGCGATCGTCCGGAACCCGCAGGCGTTCCTCATGGACGAGCCGCTCTCGAACCTCGACGCGAAGCTGCGGGTCGAGATGCGCGCCGAGATTGCGCGGATCCAGCGAGACCTCGGGGTGACGACGATCTACGTCACCCATGACCAGACGGAGGCGATGACGATGGGCGACCGCGTGGCGGTGATGCGCAACGGGTTCATGCAGCAGGTCGCCGCGCCCAAGGAGCTCTACGACCGGCCGCGCAACCTCTTCGTCGCGGAGTTCATCGGATCGCCTGCCATGAACCTCGTCCTCGGCGAGCTCGAGCACCGAAACGGCGATGCGTCGGTCTCGTTCGGAGGGCAGCGCCTCCGCCTGGACCCGGCGACGATCGAGGCTCAGCCGGGCCTGGCGGCCTACGACGGCCGCAAGATCGTCATCGGAATCCGACCCGAGGACATGGAGGACGCGGCCGTGCTGCACGAGACGCATCCGGACCGGCGCGTGTCCGTGATCTGCGACATCCGCGAGGACATGGGCTCCGAGGTGTACGTCCACTTCAACCTGCCCGCCGAGCCCGTGGCGACGGCCGAGGTCGTGGAGGCCCTTGTCGTCGAGGACGCCGAGGACGAGGAGACGAGGATGGCCGCGGAGCGGGCGCGCGGGGGCGGGGTCACGTTCGTGGCGCGGCTCGAGCGGACGACGTCAGCCCGTGAGCGCGAGCCGCTCGAGGTCGAGGTCGACGTCACACGCCTGCACTTCTTCGATCCCGAGACCGGTCTTCGCGTGGACAGCGCGTAGCGGGCTGTTCCCGGCACGATGATGACGAGCTGGAGAAGATCTTGCGAGGCGACGGGCAACCCCGGCACACCCTCGCGAGTGCCGATCGTGTCGTCGGCCTTCAACCTCAACGCCGGCGCCGCAGATCTCCGTGCTCTCATTGGATAACACACAATCGTAGGGAAATCCGCTGCTCTATCCACTGAGCTACGGGGCGCGCGCCGGCAAGCGTAGCGCTCGTGCCGCAGCGTCTATCCCGCGGCAGCCGGCGCTGGAACTGCGCGGCCCGGCGTCGCAGCCAGCGACGGAGCTCGTCCGCGCCCCAGACGATCACGGGGAACGTGGCGAGCAACCCGAGCTCCGACGCGCCGAGCGGGGCGGTGTGGAAGATCGGCTGGAAGAGAGGGATGTAGATGATGGCCGCCGCGAACCCGATCTCGGAGGCGATGCCCCAGAGCAGCATCCGGTTGCTAAAGACGCCGATCGTCCAGAGCGAGGCGCGGTCCGTTCGCGACGCGAAGGCGGTGCCGATCTGGCACGCGACGATGCCCGCGAAGGTCATCGTGGTCGCCTCCACGTAGGGGTCGTGCAGGGAGGTCCCGGCCGAGACGTCGGCGCCGCTCGTCCAGCCCGCGTCCCAGAGGACGTAGAAGAACCCGCCGAGCACGAGCGCGGCCTCGATCAGCCCCAGGAAGAGCCACGCGCGGTAGAGCATCGCTGCGTTGATGATCCCCTCGGTTCGGCGTCGGGGAGGCCGCTGCATGAGCCCCGGCTCGGCGCGCTCGCGGCCGAGCGCGAGCGCGGGCAGGATCTCCGTCCCGAGATCGATTGCCAGGATCTGCATGACCGTCAGCGGGAGAGGAATGGCTCCCCCGCTCAGTGCGAACACGAGGAACGGGACGACCTCCGGCGTCGCGTGAGCGAAGATGTAGACGATGAACTTGCGGACGTTCTCGAAGACCTGACGTCCGGCCTCGACGGCGGCGACGATGGTCGCGAAGTTGTCGTCCGTGAGGATCATCGTCCCCGCCTCTCGGGCGACCTCGGTCCCGGTCAGGCCCATTGCGATCCCGATGTCAGCACGACGAAGTGCAGGTGCGTCGTTGACGCCGTCCCCGGTCATGGCGACCACGTGGCCCTCCGCTCGGAGCGCGTCCGCGATCCGGAGCTTCGCCTCGGGTGAGGTGCGTGCGAACACGAGCTCCCGGTTCTCCCGGAGGAGATGGTCGAGCTCGGCTTCGGTCATCCGGTCGAGCTCCTCGCCGGTGACCACGGACGCCCCGTCGGTGGCGATCCCGACCCGCCGTGCGATCTCTGCTGCGGTCGGCCCGTAGTCACCCGTGACGACAGCGACGCGGATGCCTGCGGAGTGGCACGCGGCGACCGCGTCGGCGACCTCCGGTCGTGGTGGATCGAAGAGCGCGACCAGGCCCAAGAGGCAGAGGTCGCGCTCGGCATCCTCCCGGCGCTCGGGCGGTTCGGCTCCCGTGGGGAGGCGGCGCCTCGCGACTGCGAGCACCCTGAGCCCGAGCGCTGCGTAGCGCTCGAGCACGTCGAGCACCGCCTCGCGCGTCTCGGCGGTGAGCGGGGCGTGGTCGTCCGGGCCGCCTATCTCCGTCGAGCGCAGGAGGATCTCCTCCGGAGCGCCCTTCGCGTGAACCGTGAGGCTCCCGTCCGCACGCTCGTCCACGGTCGACATGAGCCGGAGCTTCGAGTCGAAGCGATAGAGCTTTCGGCGCGCGTGCTCGCGGCGAGCGACGTCGACGTCGATGCCGAGCGTTCGCGCTGCCTCGAGCAACCCGATCTCGGTCGCCTCTCCACGCGACTTGCTGCGCTCGAGAGCGAGCTCGGCCGTGCTGCACGCAGCCAGCGTGCGCCCGAGAAAGCCGAGCACGGCATCGCGCTCCACCACGCGGCGCGGGTCGGCGTTCGTCTCGAGATCGACCTCCCCGAGTGGAGTCCAGACGCGGGCCGCGCGCATCCGGTTCTCCGTCAGCGTTCCCGTCTTGTCCGTGCAGATCACGCTCGTCGAGCCGAGCGTCTCGACTGCGCTCAGCCGCTTGACGAGAGCACCGCGGCGAGCGAGTGCGGCCACCGCCACGGCGAGCGCGAGTGTGATCGTCGGGAGGAGCCCCTCGGGCACGTTGGCGACGATCAGCCCGATGGCGAACGCGATTGCGTCGTCTGCAGGAAGCCCGGCTGCGAGCATTCCGAGGGGCAGGAATGCGAGTCCGACTCCGATCGCGACGAGTGCAATCAGCCACGCGACGCGCCGGACCTCACGCTCGAGCGGGCTCTCGTCGACCCCCACTCGCTCGGTGAGAGCTGCGATGCGACCGAGTTCGGTCTGCATGCCCGTCGCGAAGACGAGTGCCTTGCCTTCGCCGCTGATGCACGCGGTCCCGCTGAAGACGAGGTCGCGTGCCTCCAGCAACGGTCCGGTCGGGTCGTGGAGGTGCGGCGCGCGCAGGACCGGCTGGGACTCCCCGCTCAGCGTGGAGAGGTCGACGTCGAGGGCGCCCTCGAGGAGGCGGGCGTCGGCCGAGATCCGATCGCCTTCCGCGACCAGGAGGACGTCGCCCGGGACGAGCGTACGGGCGTCGATCAGCTGCCGATGGCCGTCACGGAGGACGGTCGCCTGGACGGGCAGGTACTCGCGCAGCGCCTCGGTCGCGCGCTCCGCCTGTCGCTCCTGCCAGAACGCAAAGAGCGCGTTGAGGACGACGACGAGCGCGATCGCCGCGCCGAGCACCCACGAGACGCCGACGACCGCGAGGATCGATGCGGCCCACAGGAGCAGTGCGAGTGGATGGACGAACTGCTTGACGAGCTCCCTGAGCCAGCGGCTTCCGCCACGCCGCTGGAGCTCGTTGGGCCCGTACGCGACGAGGCGTCGAGCGGCTTCCCGCTCGCTGAGGCCGTCCGGCCGCGAGCGGAGATCCCGAAAGAGCCGCTCGATCGGTTCCCGGGGCTCCGCGTTCAGGAGCGGGACGGTCTCCACACGCGCGATGCTAGGAGAGGATGGCGTTGGTGCACATCCGGGCGTTCACCGAGTGTCACGCGGCCTTCCCGATGCTCGGTTGCAGCGCTCATGCACGTGCACTCGGGCTGCGTGCTCTCGCTCGGGCGAGCGCCCCGTAGGTCCGGGCTTAGACTCCACCCGTGCGCCGGAACTGGTTCATCGCGGCGATCGTGATCGGGATCGCCGCGATCGTCGTCGCCGCGATCGCGATGCGGCTGAGCGACGACGGGCCGCCGACGACCGAGGAGTGGGCGGGCTCGGTCTGCACGAGCCTCGTCCGACTGGAGGGAGTCGATCACCGTCGCTCGCCGACGCCGGCGGCGAGCCGCTCACCGCCGACTCGCTCCGCGACAAGCTCGGCGAGGCGGACGACGCGACGTCGGAGCTCGTCACCCAGCTCCGCGATCTCGGCCCGCCCGATCTCGAGGCGGGCGACGAGCTCGAGCAGCAGCTCGACGAGTCGACGGACGGAGCTCGAGTCGAGCTTCGACTCGCTCAAGGACAGCGCCGAGGCCGCGGCCGACGCCCCTCCGGCGGAGTTCCTCCAGCAGCTCGCCGCGCTCGCGTCCGACTTCGCCGCGCTCCAGAACGGCGATCTCGACGACGGTGACGACGCTGCAGAACGCGAACGTCGCCGAGGAGTCGAAGGCCGAGCTCGCAGCAGGCGTTCGCCGACGCGCCCTCGTGCCAGTCGCTACGAGCGAGGGTTAAGAACCCGCGTACTCGTCCGCCACGCCCTGCGGGACGCACCGAGGCGCGGCGGATACCATCTCGCCGTGCAAGCTCCTGGATCGTCTGTTCATCGTCCCGATGGTGCTCGGCTTCTGGGCCCAGCACCGCGTGAAGTCGACCTTCGCGAAGAACCTCGAGGTGCCGGTCGCCAACGGCATGACCGGCGCCCAGGTCGCGCGTCGCGTCCTCGACGCGAACGGCCTGAACGAGGTGCCGGTCGAGGAGACGCCTGGGTCGCTCTCCGATCACTACGACCCGCGGAGCCGCTCGGTGCATCTCTCGTCCGACGTCTTCCACGGCGTGTCGGTCGCGTCGACCGCCGTCGCCGCGCACGAGGTCGGCCACGCGATCCAGCACGCGAAGTCGTACGCGTTCTTCAAGTTCCGCAGCGCGCTCTTCCCTGCCGTCCAGTTCGCGTCGAACATCTGGATGCTGTTCCTGCTCGGCGGCATCTTCCTCCAGATCGCCGGCTTCATCGTCGTCGCGATCGCGCTCTATGCGCGTCGCCGTTCTCTTCCAGTTCGTGACGCTGCCCGGTCGAGTTCGACGCGTCGACGCCGTGCGAAGCAGCAGCTCCGCGATCTCGGGCTCGTCGCGCTCGAACGAGGCCGCCGGCGTGCAGGCGACGCTCAACGCGGCCGCCTGGACGTACGTCGCCGGCGCGCTCGCGGCGATCGCGCAGCTCCTCTACTTCCTCTCGCTGCTCAGCAACCGCTAGCTCAGCGCTCGCGCGGCATCCAGCCGAAGCGGCGCAGCGCGACGACGGACGCCTGCGGCGCCCCACGCGAGGACGATCGCGAGTGCCGTCGGATCGGCGAAGAGCGAGTCGCCGTCGAGGTAGACGCCGTCCACGATGTCGATGAAGTAGGTCAGCGGGAGGACGTCCGCGATCGCCTGCAGGACGGCCGGGAAGTCCCGCGTCGGCCCGAACGCGCCGGACAGGAACGCCATCGGGCAGGATCGACGACGTTGACCACCGCCGAGACGCCCTCTGCCGAGCGGATGAGCGAGGCCGCGCCGAGTCCGAGTCCCGCGAAGCAGGCGACGCCGAGCACGACCGCGCCTGCGAAGCCGAGCCAGTTCGCCGGCATGCTCGCGTCGAAGACGAGCCCGCCGAGCGCGAGGAGCGCCGACCGACTGCAGCGCGAACGTCGCGAGCGTCGAGAGCAGCACCGCACGTCAGGTAGACGACCGGCGAGAGCGGAGTCGAGCGGAGCGCTTCAGCACGCCCGCCTCGCGCCGCACGACGAGGATGATCGCGAGCCCGCCGAATGCGGTGTTCGCGGCGCCGTAGCCGAACAGCCCGGCGAGCAGGACGTCGACCGCCGGGACCCCGTCGATCTCGTCGCCGTACACCGAGCCGAGGAGCGCGTAGAGCAGCAGCGGGAAGATGAAGATGAAGACCGCCGCCTCGCGGCTCCGCCAGAAGATCTTCTGCTCGAAACGAAGCTGGTGGACGAGGGTCGTCACTCCGGCTCCTCGTCCACGAGCTCGAGGTAGACGTCCTCGAGCGTCGGTCGCCGCACCTCGAGCTGCTCGAGCACTCGCCCCTCGTCGAGCGCCTGCGTGGTCAGCTCGTTGAGCAGTCGCGTCGGCTCGCTCGTCTCGACGACGACGAGCTCGCCGTCTCGTCGGTAGCGGATCTCGCTCGATCGGCGGAGTCGCCGATCAGCTCCGCCGGCGTCCCCATGCCGCACGATCTCGCCGCCGCCGGAGAACGGCGACGCGATCGGCGAGCTGCTGCGCCTCGTCCAGGTAGTGCGTGGTGAGAAGGATCGTCGTGCCGAGCGTGCGGAGCGAGCGGATCAGCTCCCATGCGGCGCGCCTGGCGGCCGGGTCGAACCCGGTCGTGGGCTCGTCGAGAAACACGAGGTCGGGGTTCCCGACGAGAGCGACGCCGAGGTCGAGGCGTCGCTTCTGTCCTCCCGACAGTGTCTTCACACGAGCGTCGCGCTTCTCTGACGAGACCGACGAGGTCGATCACCTCGTCGATGTCACGCGGGCGCGCGTAGTAGCCCGCGAACATCCGATGTGTCTCTCGCACCGTGAGCAAGGGGCTCAGCTCCGACTGCTGGAGGACGACGCTGATGCGCTCTCGCAGCTCTCGGGGTGACTCGCTCGGGTCGTGCCCGAGGACGGTGACGCGTGCCTTCGTCGCGCTGCCGGTACCCCTCGAGGATCTCGACGGTCGTCGTCTTGCCCGCACCGTTCGGCCCGAGGAGACCGAACACCTCGCCCTCGGCGACGTCGAAGCTGATGCCTCGGAGCGCCTCGATGCTCCCGTAGCGCTTCCGTAGGCTGGAGACGGCGATCGCGGTCGGCACGGCTCGAGACGATATGCGCAGCGAGGTGCCTGGATAGGGTGGCGGCGTGCTGACCCTGCGCTACGTCGTCGTCGACGTCTTCACCGACGTTCCGCTGGCGGGCAACCAGCTTGCGGTCTTCACGGACGCGCGCGGCGTCGACGCGGACACGATGCAGGCGCTCGCGAAGGAGATCGGTTTCTCGGAGACCACGTTCGTGCTTCCAGCCGGAGGAAGGCGGAACCGTCCGGGTCCGCATCTTCAACCCCGATGCGGAGATGCCCTTCGCGGGCCACCCGGTCCTGGGGACGGCGTGGGTGCTCGCCCAGCCGCTCCAGCGCGGCGTCGTCGAGCTCGAGACCGGATCGGGAATCGTTCCCGTCGAGATCGAACGGGACGAGTCGGGCGCGCTCGTCTTCGGGCAGATGCAGCAACCCGTCCCGACGGTCGAGCCGCTTGCCGATCCGGAGCGCCTCCTCTCGGTGCTCGGGCTCGAGCGCTCGGAGCTCCCGATCGAGGTCTACGACAACGGTGCGACGCAGATCGTGGTGACGCTTCCGACCGAAGCGGACGTCGCCGCGCTCGCTCCCGAGTCGGCCGCGATCGCTCAATTCGAGGTCACCGGTGTGAACTGTGTCGCAGGCGCCGGTACGCACTGGAAGACGCGCATGTTCTGGCCCCGCGGCGAAGACGCCGCGACAGGTTCCGCTGCCGGGCCGATCGCCTGCCACCTCTGTCGGCACGGCCTCGTCGACTGGGGTGAGTGGATCGAGCTGACGCAGGGCGTCGAGATCGGACGACCGTCGACGCTCTTCGCGCGGGCGGAGGGCCAGGGTGACTCGATCGAGCAGGTCGCCTGTCGCGGCCGCGCCGTCGTCGTCGCGCGCGGGGAGTTCCGTCTTCCCAGCTCGCACGTCTCGTCGGCCTAGGTACGCCAGACGCCGGGCGTCCGTCGCTCGGCGAGGAATCTGCTCGTGAGCTCCGTCGCGCCCCGTGCTGCCTCGACCGGAGCGGCCCCGTGCGATCGTGCGACGAGGTACGAGACCCAGAAGGTATCGCCTGCTCCGGTGGGATCGACCGGCCCGTCGATCGGCACCGCCGGCACGTGCTCGGCCTCGGAGGCCGTCACGACCAGTACACCCCGCGAGCCCAGGGTGAGCACGACCTCGGGAACACAGAGGCTTCGGAGGTCCTCCGGACTCGTGCTCCCGACGAGCGCCTCTGCCTCGCTGTCGTTGAGCTTGAGCACGCGTACCGCCGCGAAGCTCTCGGGCGGCACCTTGCCGTCCCGGACGAGCGGGCCGAGTGTTCCTCGCCGGACGAACCCTTGCGCGTCCACGAGCAGCTGTCGACCGCCCTTGCGGAGCGCCGCGAGCGTCTCCGGCGGGAAGTCCGCTCGCGTGAGGGCGCCGAGCATGATCCACTCGGCAGGACCCATCGCCTGGGCGACCCAGCCCTCGACGTCGTCCGGTGTCCACGGGTCGCCGAGCGCCACGACGTCCATGACGCGCGTCTCGCCCTCGTAGTGGAAGTCGAACGTCTGCGTCTCGCGTGCAGGACGCCAGGTCAGAGGCAAGCCGAACGCTTCGAGCGGACTGACGAGCAAGTCGCGATCCTCGGCGGCGCAGCGCGTGATGAGGCGCACATCGCGTCCGTGCTCCACGTCTGCGAAGACGCGTGCCTGGTAGTAGACGGCGCCACCTGGACGTGGCGCCGCGCCGGCGACGATGTCGCGGACGAGGTTGCCGATCACGGCGACGACGGGTGCCGCGGCTGGCTCTGACGTCGTCACGATGCTCGCTTCCGCTCGTCCAGCATCCGGGCTACCAGCTCGCTCGCGAGTTCGGCAGCCGGCCTCGGCTCCTGTCCGTCGCTCCGCGCTGCGATGTAGCCGACCATGAACACGTCGCCGGCCCCGGTCGTCTGTACGCCGAGCACAGGCCAGGCGACGGGGACGTGCTCCCCGTCTCCGGCGACGAACAGCGTGCACCCGGCGGAGCCGTACGTCACGAGGATCTCGGGCGCTCGCAGCTCGCGCGCGTGGCGAGCCTCGAATGTGCCGCCTGCGACGACGACCGCCTCATCCTCGGCCAGCTTGAGGATGGAGATGTGCTCGAGGACTGCACGGTCGAACTTCCCGTCGAGTCTCATCGGACCCAGCTCGGGAGCCCGGACGAGACCCTGCCCGTCGTAGGAGAGCACCCGGCGCTCACCCGCGAGGGCCGCCAGCGCCTCCGCCGGGAAGTCGCTTCGGAGGAGCGGCGCCACGTGCACCCAGCCGACGGTGGGGTCGAGCGCAGCGGCATCGGCTGGTGTCCACGGCTGTCCGATCGCATCGACCGTCATCGTGCGCTGCTCGCCGTCGTACCGGAAGCCGAAAGCGTTCGTCTCCTCCGCCGCGAGCGTGGTCACGGGCACGCCGAGGTCCGATAGCAGCGCTGCGAAGAGCTCGCGGTCCTTCTGCGCGTAGCGCGTGAGGATCTGACCCTGCCGACCGAGCATGCGGAGCGCGAGCGCGGCAAAGGACGGGCAGCCGCCTGGAGTCGCGGGGCCGCGATCGATGCGGTCGACGGCGACGTTGCCGGCAACGGCAAGCCTCTGCATCCGCGGCAGCCTACTGTCGTCACGCGTCTCCGCAGCCCGGTATAGGCTCGCCTCGAGTGGCGCAGACGGTGGGCATCGGCCTCGTCGGAGCCGGGTGGATGGGTGCGGTTCACTCCACTGCGTACGCGCGGGCGCGCCTCCACTATCCGGATTGCAGCGGCGTCGCGCGGCTCGTCATCGCGGCGGACGAGAGCGAGCAGCGTGCGCGAGACTTCGTCGATCGTCTCGGATACGAGCGCTGGACGACGGACTGGCGGGACGTCGTCCGACACCCCGACGTCGATGCGGTGAGCATTGCAGCTCCCAACGATCTGCATGTCGAGGTCGCGCTCGCGGCTGCGGCAGCGGGGAAGCACGTGTGGATCGAGAAGCCGGTCGGGCGGTTCCCGCACGAGACCGCCGAGATCGCTGCCGCAGTCGAGCTCGCCGGTGTGCTGTCGATCGTCGGATTCAACTACCGCCATGCCCCGGCCGTCCGGCATGCGAGACACCTGATCGAGGCGGGGGCGCTCGGATCGATCGACCACTTCCGCTCGACCTGGGTCGCGGCGTACGCGGCCGACCCGCGCGGCGTGCTCTCGTGGCGCTTCCGGCGAGACAGGGCGGGGCTCGGCATCCTCGGTGACCTCGGCTCGCACGCGGTCGATCTCGCGCACTTCCTGCTCGGGCCGATCGAGAGCGTCACCGCGACGACAGCGACCGTCGTCGCGGAGCGACCGTTGCCTGCCGGCGACGGAACGCACTTCGACGTCGTCGAGGGCGGTGAGCTCGCGCCGGTCGAGAACGAGGACGTCGCCTGGAGCATCGTCCGCTTCGAGTGCGGCGTCAGCGGGACGATCGAGTCGAGCCGCGTCGCCGTCGGACCGCAGGCGCGGTATGCGTTCGAGGTACACGGTTCCCGGGGTGCCGTGTCCTGGGACTTCGAGCACATGAACGAGCTTTCCCTGTTCCTGCCGCTCGAGAACGGCGACCGCGGATACGCACGCGTTGTGATGGGGCCGCAGCACGAGCCCTTCGGGCACTTCCAGCCGGGGCCGGGGTTGGCGATGGGCTACGACGATCTCAAGGTGGTCGAGGCAGCGCTCTTCCTCGAGTCGATCGCGGACGGCGAGCAGCGCCAGCCGGGCGTCCGCGAGGCGCTCGCGGCAGCGAAGGTGGTCGCGGCGATGGAGCGCTCGTCCTCGTCCGGTGCCTGGGAGGAGGTGGGTGACGTCGCGCTCTCGGGCTAGCGCGTCGTCGCGAGGGCCTCGTCGAGCACGTGTGCCGACGTCATGACGCTCGGCTCCGGCGGCTGGGTCGGATCCTCGTACTCGACGCTGACCACGCCGTCGTAGCCGACCTCCCGAAGGAGCTGCATGAAGGACCTCCACCAGGCCACGTCGTGCCCGTCCCCGACGGTCGCGAACCGCCAAGAGCCACGGTCGAGCGAGCCGTCGAGGACGACGCGGTCCGCGGCGACTACCGTGTCCTTGCCGTGGGCGAATCCGATCCGCGGGCCGAGCCGCCGGACGACGGCGAGCGGATCCATCGACTGCCAGAAGAGATGGCTCGGGTCGAGGTTCACGGCGAGGGCCGCTCCGGCCTCGGCGATCCGCTCGAATGTCGAGACGTTGTACACCGCCGCGCCCGGCTCCAGCTCGAAGCAGAGCCGGATGCCCTGAGTCGAGGCGGTCTCGGGCGACGTCGGACCAGTACGGCACGAGCGCGGAGTTCCAGTACTCCTCGCGCCGGCGCTCGATGTCAGGGAACCAGCCTCCGGCGGACAGGCTCGCCTTGCCTCCTGACATGCACACGATGCGATCGACCCCGAGCAGGCCCGCGAGCCTGACGGTCGCCCTCAGGTCTCGATCGTGCTGCTCGCTCTCGAGCGGGTTGCCCGAGACGTTGAGGGCCGCCAGGCGGAAGCCTCTCTCACCGAGCGCCTCGAGCCAGTCCTTGCGCGCCTGTTCGCTCGCGAGCAGCGCCTGCGGATCGCAGTGCGGCGCCGGAGAGTACCCACCCGTGCCGATCTCGAGGTCACGGACGAACGGAAGCTCGCGCTCGAGCCAGGAGAGGAGCTCGTTCAGGTCGAGGTGCAGGAGGCTGTCCGTGAAGAGCCCGACCCTCACTGCGCCGACGCCCCGCCCGTGGGCCAGGGCCAGTCGGGGCCGACGTCGAGCGCCGTTCCCCTCTCTGCGCTCGCGCGGGCTGCGACGCCGATCGCGACGGCGCGTCTGTCGTCGGCCAGACTCGGTGCCGCGGGGGCCTCTCCCGAGCAGGCACGGACGAAGGCGGCCAGCTCGCCGCGGTACGCATCGGGAAAGCGCTCGCGGTAGTCGAGCGGGAACAGGGATCTTTCCCCGGCGGTGAGAACCATGACTCCGTCACGGCTCGCCGCGTTGCCGACGAGGATCGACCCTTCGGAGCCGACCACCTCGGTGCGAATGTCGTGGCCGAACGCGCAGGTGCGAGAGACGTGGGTCGTGGCGATCCCTCCGTTGTCGAAGCGGATCGTGACGATGGCGTTGTCGAGGTCTCCGAGCTCGAGGAGCTCCGGGTAGATCGTCGCCTGACGCACAGCGTGCACCCCGATCGGCTCCTGGCCGAGGAACCAGCAAGCGGTGTCGTAGTCGTGAGAGGCCATGTCTACGAGGAATCCGCCTGCCGGGCCGGGATCCTCGGGCTCGGGCGTGCGGACGTCCCTGCTGGTCATGAGGACGAGCAGTGGCTCACCGATGGCCCCCGCTCGGAGCAGGCGGCCCGTCTCGACGAATGCGGGGTCGTAGCGGCGGTGGTAGCCGACCTGGACGACGGCATCGGGTCGAATGAGCCCTGCCGCGCTGAGCTCCTCGTGGTCCGCGAGTGCGGTCGCCCCGGGCTTCTCGAGGAAGAGGTGCTTGCCTGACGCGAGCACGGCCTGCGCGACCGTCGCGTGATCGATGGAGCGCGCGGCGACGACGATCGCGTCCAACGAGTCGTCCGCGCAGAGCTCGTCGTAGGTACGAGCGACGACGCCCAGCTCGCTGGCGACTCGGCTCGCACGCTCGGGGCGAGTCGACGCGACCGCAACGAGCTCGGCGCCGGTTGTCGCTTGGGCGTTGTGGGCGTGCACGGTGCCCATTCCCCCGAGCCCGGCGATGCCGATTCGTACGGTCCCGTTCCCGCTTGACACCCCGGGTGCGAGTGTGTCAGCTTGCGCTTCGGCTTGCGCAAGGAACGGAGAGGTGGGCTCGGCCACACTCGGCAGGGGTTGGCACGGCCACGCTTCGGCGTCGACGGGCCATGAGCTCCGCTCCTTCCGCAATCAGCCTGCGCGGTGTGACGAAGCGCTACGGGGGCCAGGTCGCACTCACGCCGACCGATCTCGACATCGGAGAGGGCGAGTTCTTCTGCCTCCTCGGGCCGTCCGGCTGCGGCAAGACCACGACGCTCAACCTCATCGGCGGCTTCATCGCCCCGACAGCCGGGGAGATCTCCATCCGTGGTAAGCGCGTCGACCGGCTGCCTCCGCACCGGCGCAGCGTGAACACCGTGTTCCAGTCCTACGCGCTGTTCCCGCACATGACGGTTCGGGACAACATCGGCTTCGGGCTGAAAATGGCGCGAGTCCCGAAGAGCGAGTCTGCAGGGCGCATCGAGGAGGCACTCCACCTGGTCGGCCTCGAGACATTCGGTGACCGCCTTCCCACGCAGCTCTCGGGTGGCCAGCAGCAACGCGTCGCCGTCGCTCGCGCTCTTGTCAACGGACCGGCGGTCCTCCTCCTCGACGAGCCTCTCGGCGCGCTCGACCTGAAGCTCCGCAAGCGACTCCAGATCGAGCTGTCGCAGATCCATCGCGACGTCGGCACGACATTCGTGTACGTCACGCACGACCAGGAAGAGGCGATGTCGATGGCGACGCGGATCGCTGTGCTCGACGAGGGGCGGATCGAGCAGATCGGCACGCCGAGCGAGATCTACTACAACCCCAACTCGCGATTCGTCGCCGACTTCATCGGCGAGTCGAACTTCGTCGAAGTCGACCTCTCGCGAGCCGGCGACGGCATCGTCCATCTTGTGGACGGCCGACCGGTGCCGGGGAACGTGAACGGAGGGCCGACGTCGGGACGGGCGACCCTCATGATCCGCCCGGAGTCGATCCACGTCTCCGCCGACTCCGATGCCCCGGCCACGTCACTCAGGGGCCGGGTCGTTCAGACGTCGTTCCTGGGGAGCCAGACCCGGGTCGCCGTCGGCTGCGACCCGGTTTCCGTCCCGATCGTCGCTTCGGTTTTCGGCCGCGAGCGGCTGACCGCTCGCACCCTGACCCCGGACATGGAGGTGGCCCTCTGGTGGGATCCCGACGACGCAGTGCTCTTGACCGAAATCCAACCCCAGGAGGTGGAGTAGACGTGTCAATCACCGACAGGCGGCTGAACCGAGCCGACCTCCTCAAGGCCGGAGCGGCGGGGACGCTCGGCCTCTATCTGGCCGGGCAGGCCAGCGCCGGGTCGTTCGAGTTCGACGGAACGACCCTGAACTGGCTGACCTGGTCGGACCACTACGCCAACGACCAGCTGAAGGCCGTCAACAAGGCCATCAGCGTCCAGGGACGTCCGACGCTGTTCTCGGACAATGCCGACGCGTACCTGAAGATCAAGCAGACCGGAGGTCAGTTCGACATCGTGTCGGCGGACGGCCTCTGGGTGCCCAAGTACGTGAAGGACGGGTTGACGGTGCCGATCGACCTGGCCGACTACCCCGTCTCGAAGCAGCTCTACCCGCTCGCCAGGCAGTTCCCGTTCTGGAAGTTCGGCAACAAGTACATGGCCTACCCGTTCTCGTGGTCGACCGTGCAGATCTATTACAACCCGAAGTACGTCAAGACGAAGCCGACCTCGTGGCATGCACTTCTCGACAAGAAGTACGCGGGGAAGATCTCGGCCGAGAACATCCCGACGGACATGATGGCGATCGCCGGAAAGGCCACCGGCTCGAAGCAGCCGTACTCGATGAACAAGGCCCAGATCGCGCGCGCGAAAGCGTTCCTGCAGGACCTGAAGCCGAACATCCTGAAGCTCGCGTCTCAGAACAACGAGGTCATCCGTGCTCTGGCAGACGGGTCGGCATGGATCGGGATCACGAACCTCGGCTCGGACGACCGCGTCAAGGACGCCGGTGGTCCCGTGGTCAAGGCCGCGTATCCGAAGGAGGGCACGGTCGGTTTCATCGACTCCGAGAATCTCGTCAAGGCGTCGAAGAACGCGGACTCCTTCGAGCAGTTCATCAACACGGCCGAGCAGGCGCCGTGGATCGCGAAGAACTTCATCACCAACGGTCGCCCTCTCTTCAACGAGAAGGCGTACAAGATCCTCGTCAACACGGGTCACGGTGACCGTGCTCGGCGGCTTCTCTACAACAGGCCCGAGCTCGCGCTCAAGATGACGATCAAGGGCCCGGCCGGCAACCAGCAGGCGTACACCGACGCGTTCAACGAGGTGTTCGGCGGGTAGCCGATGGAGAACGTCGCTGCATCGACACCCCCCGCCCAGCCCGCAGAGAGCGAAACGGGGGCCGGGCGGGGGGTCGGTGCGGCGGCAGGTCAATACGCCGGCTTTCTGCCGGCGTTGGTCCTCTTCGGCGTCTTCTTCCTGTTCCCGCTCGGGCTGATCGTCGCCTACAGCTTCTGGCAGACGATCGACTACAACGTCGTCCACGACTGGACGATCGACAACTACCGCTACTTCTTCAGCGTCCCGACCTACGCGAAGACGCTCTGGGCGACCCTCTGGGTGTCGTTCGTGGCTACAGCCCTCACCATCGCCATGGCGTTCCCCTTCGCGTACTGGCTCGTGCGGTACGTGCCGCGGCGACTCCAGGGCTTGCTCCTTCTCCTTGTGATCCTCCCCTTCTGGACGAGCTACCTGCTCCGCGTCTACTCGTGGATCAACATCCTCGGGCCGGAGGGCGCGATCAACCGCTTCCTCCGCTGGACCGGGATCACGAGCCAGCCGGTCTCGTTCTTCCTGTACGACCGCCCGGCCGTGATCCTCGTCCTCGTGTACCTCTACTTCCCGTTCGCGGCGCTGACTCTGTACGCGTCACTCGAGCGCTTCGACTGGAACCAGCTCAAGGCCGCGATGGATCTCGGCGCGCCGCCGCGCACGGCCGTGCTCAGGATCCTGCTGCCCCAGATGAGGCCAGGGATCGTGACCGCCGTGATCTTCGTCTTCATCCCTGTACTGGGCGAGTACCTCACTCCCCAGCTCGTCGGAGGCACGCGCGGCGTAATGATCGGCAACGTCATCGTCAACTTCTTCTCAACAGCCCAGTACACGCGGGGAGCGGCTGCGGCGCTGCTCATCACGGTGCTCATCGTGGGGCTGCTCGTCGTGTTCAGACGATCGCTCCAGGTGGAGGATGCATATGGCGCGCGAGGTTGATGTCGTCTCCCCACGCGCGGGCCTCGCGCGGGGGCTCTACGGCGCCTGGGCCGTCTTCATCTACGTCTTTCTGTTCGCGCCGATCGTGCTCCTGGTCACCTTCAGCTTCAACGCGAACAAGTACGGCACCTTCCCATTCACGGGCTGGACGACGACGTGGTATTCGCAGGTGTTCAGCGACTACCAGATCCGCGATGCGCTGACGACGACGATTCAGGTGGCGATCGCCGTGACTCTCGTCTCGACGGTGGTGGGCACCGCCGCCGCGTTCCCGCTTGTGCGCGCGCGGCTGCCGTTCCGCTCCGGCGTCCGCATCGGCTTGACGCTCCCGATCATGATCCCCGGCCTGCTGATCGGCGTCAGCCTGCTCATCCTCTTCACGAGCGTCTTCCACCGACAGCTCTCACCGTGGACGGCGGTCATCGGGCAGGCGGTGTACACGACGCCGTTCGTCATGCTCCTCGTCGCCGCGCGGCTTCAGGGCTTCGACCCTGCGCTCGAGCGCGCCGCGAGCGATCTCGGAGCGAACACCTACAAGCGGCTCCGATACGTCGTCCTTCCACTGATCTGGCCGGCGGTGTTCGCGGGAGCGCTCTTCGCGTTCACGCTCTCGCTCGACGAGTTCATCATCACGCTGTTCCTCATCGGCGGACACAACACCCTGCCGATCTACATCTACACGCAGGTCAAGTTCGGGATCACGCCAGAGGTGAACGCGCTCGCCTCGCTGCTCTTGGGGGCGTCGCTCGTTCTCATCGGGCTCGCGTTCGCCATTCCGCTCGTCATCCGGAAGACGCGGCACGCGTTGCGCCCGACGCGAGCCTAGGCCGACACCGAGACCCAGTCGCCGCTCGCCGCGCTGGCCACGGCGGCTTCGACGAGCGCAACGCCGTGGTGCCCGTCGGCGAAGGCGGGGAACTGCGCCTCCTGATCGCCCGCGATTCCGCGATAGACGCTCGTAAAGAGGTTGCGGAAGGCGCCTCCGTAGCCCTCGCCATGGCCGGCGGGATACTGCGCCAGCGGCCGCGCCGAGGGAACATTGGTGAGCGGGTCCTTCACGACGAGTTGTGGGGGGCCGCTCGCAGGCCTGCGGACGAGGAGATCCGGCCTCTCCTGGTCCCACGTCAACCCTGCCTCGGTTCCCTCGATCTCGAGCAGGAGTTGGTTCTTGCGCCCCGCCGCAGCGGCCGACACGACGAGCGTGCCCGTGACACCGCCGTCGAACCTGAGGAGAAGCGTTGCGTGGTCCTCCAGCGGGCCTCCGACGAGAGAGCGGAACTCGGCGTAGACCTCGCGGATCCGACGAGCGGTCACGTGCTCGGCGGCGTCGAGCCAGTGAGTCCCGAGGTCGGCGACAGCGTAGGACGTGCCCGAGCGCGAGGGGTCGACACGCCAGCCCGATGCCGGGAAGAGGACGTCGTCGCAGAGGTACCGTCCGTGAACGAACGAGACGTCGCCGATCGCTCCAGTCTCGACCTCCGCGCGCATCTGCTCGACGAGGGGGTAGCCCCGGACGTGGTAGCACGTCGCCCCCACGAGGCTTCGCTCGTTTGCGGCCGACACCATGCGCTCGGTCTCGGCTGTCGAGACCGCGAGGGGCTTCTCGCAGACGACGTGGACGCCGCGCTCGAGCGCCGCGAGTGCTTCCTCCGCGTGGAGGCTGTTCGGTGTGCAGACGTGGAGGACCTCGAGCGACTCGGAGTCCAGGAGTGAGTCCAGATCCGCATATGCAGTGCCGACCCCGAACGACTCGGCGCCCTCGAACGTTCGACCGCAGACTGCCACGATGTCGACACCCAGCGAACGGAGCGCCTCCGCGTGAACGCGGCCGATGAACCCGGTGCCGACGATCGCGGCTCGGATCATCGCGACGCGAGGAACATCTGCGTCAGGACGTCGATGTCCATGCGCGCCTGCTCCGGCGGAGTCCTGCACTCGGCTCCCTCGGCGATGCATGCATGGAAATGCGCGTGCTCGCGCGCGAACGACTCCTCGTACGACTCGGCGATGCGCACGTCGTTCGTGCGGCCGTCTCGCCGGCTGACCCGGTACACGGTCGGGGACTGCTTGAGCCACGGGGACGGGAACGAGAGCGTCCGGACGGAGTCGTCGAAGAAGAGCGAGATCGTCTCCCGGTACTCGAACGTCGGAAGCAGCTGGATCCAGGCCATGTCCATGCGGGTCCCGTTCGAAAGCCGGACGGAGCCCGTCACCGCGCGCCCCTCGTTCCACCAGTCGCCCGCCACGACCTCGCCCGGCACCGGCTCGTGCATGCGCTCGAGGAGGCCGTGGACGGCATTGAGATCGTGGAGAAGGCTCCCGAGGAAGCTCTCGGAGAACGCCCGCACCGTGTCGGGGTCGCCGGCGCCGACTGCGGCCTCGACCTGCTCCGCCTCCGCGCGGCGACTCGCCTCGATCACGTCGGCCGGCACGTCGCCTCCGCGCACGATCTCCCAGTCCTCGAAGTAGGGGTCGAACTCCGGGTCGTTGACGACGACGCTGACGTAGCGGAGCTGCTCCGCGGTCTCCGGGAGCTCGGCGAGCATGTGCTCATAGGCCGGGTCGAACCGCTTCATCGTCCCGACCTGGACGACGCGCGAGGACCGATCCCGCGCCGCGATGATCGCGTCCGCGTCCGCGAGCGTGATGCACATCGGCTTCTCCACGAACACGTGGAGTCCCGCGGCGAGAGCGTCGAGCACGACCTGCGCGTGTGTCCCGGCGGGCGAGCAGACGACCACTGCGTCGAGCCCGCCGGCATCGACGAGCTCGCGGTGGTCAGCGTGGAGACCAGGAATGCCGTAGCGCGCGCCGAGCGCCTCTCGAACGGTCGTGCTCGGCTCGGCCAGGGCGACGAGCTCGAAGCGGTCGCGTTGGGCAGCGAGGTAGTGCAGATGTTCCGCCTGCGCGACGAGCCCGCCCCCGACGACACCGACGCGGACCGTCAAGACAGGATCGAGCTCGCGACCTTCGTGAACGCGAGCGCGATCTCCTCGAGATCGGCCGCCCCGTTCAGTGGAGAGACGTCGATGTGGATCGCGCGGCCGGTGAGGTCGAGCGTGCGAGGGCAGTCCGGAGCCGGACCCCCGGCCTCCGAGATCGCGTCGAGAATTGGCTGCCAGTAGGGATAGACGTGGAGATCGACGACGTCGGGCGAGTAGATGACCATCGCCTCGACGCCTTCGGCCTTGAGCGCCTCGACCGCCCGGTTGGCGAGGGCGGCGTCACGGGCGTACGTGACGAGGCAGATGCCGGCGTCTCCGTCGTCGTCGTTCGAGTGCCGCAGCGTCAGGCCGGGGAGCTCGCTCACGCGCTCGGCGAGCCATGCCTGATTCGCCCGCATGCGCTCGAGGAGGCCGTCGAGCCGTGTCAGCTGGACGCGTGCCACGGCTCCCTGGAGCTCGGAGGCCCGGAAGTTCCAGCCGGGGAACTTCGGAAGACCCGCGCCCCGCCGCACCGATCCGGCGCAGTCGTGGACGTCGATCGCGAGCTCGTAGACGTCTTCGCGGTCGGTGATCATCACGCCGCCCTCGCCGGTCGTGATGATCTTGTTGAACTGGAGGCTGAAGGCACCGGCGTCGCCGAAGGTCCCGAGCCGCCGACCGTGGAACGTCGCCCCTGCCGCCTGGCAGACGTCCTCGACGAGGACCAGGCCGTGCTCTCGCGCGATGGACGTCAACGCGTCCATGTTCGCCGGTGCTCCGCGCATGTGGACCGGCAGAATCGCCCTCGTTCGCGGCGAGAGCTTGCGGAGTACGTCCTCGGGATCGAGCGTGAGCGACTCGTCGACCTCGGCGAGCACGGGGATCCCACCAGCGGCGATGACCGAGTTCGCGGTCGCGTTCCACGTGTAGGCGGGGATGACGACCTCGTCGCCTCGCTGGATCCCGGCGCCGATGAGACCGCAGACGAGCGCGGACGAGCCGGCGTTGACGCAGAGGGCGTGGCGAGAACCGAAGTGCGCTGAGAACTCGTGCTCGAAGTCCTCCACCTCGTGCGGGCCGTCACCGACGCCGTAGTAGCGGAAGACGTTCTTGCTGCGGATCACACGTGCGACAGCCTCGACCTCCTGCTCGTCGAGCTCCATGCCGCCGGGGAACATCGGCCACTCCGGCCGAGTCCGCGCCCGCGGTCCTCCGTCTATCGCGAGTCGAAGGTCGATGCCTGTCTCGGGCACCGCGCCATTCTGGACACGCGATCGTCCTCCCGCAACTAGAGGCTTGATGTGAAATTCACACGGGCCGGATGGCGGCCACGACACTGCGCCGGGTCGCCACCGTCACGCCTCGCACAGGCTTCAAGCCTGCACGAGTCGCACCGTCGTCGCCCGGCTTGGTCGTGACCGTCCCCGACCTCGCGCCAATTTCACATCAAGCCTCTCGACGCGGACGGCTTTCGTCGGACTGCTCATCCGGCCGTCGACCCGGTGCTCCGGAGCTCACACTCCTCGGCGCTGCCGGCTCTTCCCCTCGTGCAGCTGCTGGCGCGCCGCCTGCACCTCGTCGCGCTCGGACTGCTCGGAGACGCCGACCTCCCAGAATGCGCCGCCGGGCGTCCAGTCGTGCGGTGCGGTCTTGATCGCGAGGACGGTGGTCCGGTCGGCGGCACGTGCTCGTACGAACGCCTCCTCAAGGCCGGCGATGTCGGGCACCTCCTCCGCGAGGCACCCGAGCGCACGCGCATGCGCAGTCCAGTCGACCGGCTGGTAGTCGCCGCGCACGTCCTCGAGCATGTTCCCGTACGCGGCGCCGCCCTGTCCCACCTGCAGACGGTGGATGACCGCGTATCCGCCGTTGTCGCAGAGGACGACGATCAGCTTGTGACCCGCGAGGTTCGCGCTGTAGAGCTCGGAGTTGAGCATCAGATACGAGCCGTCCCCTACGAACGCGATCACCTCTCCGGTGTCCCGACCCATGCGGGCTCCCCACGCGCCGGCGATCTCGTAGCCCATCGTCGAGTAGCCGTACTCGCAGTCGAACGTGCCGATGCCTTTCGCAAGCCAGTTCACGTTCATCTCGCCTGGAAGGCCCCCGGCGGCCGTCAGCGCGAGATCTTCGGGCGTCGCGAGGCGGTTGATCGCACCCACGACCTGCGCGTAGGTCGGGGACGCTCCCTCGGTCGGCGGCGCGGTACGTTCAGCGACGAACGACTCGAAGGAGCCCTTCTCTTCCCGTGCCCTCGACTGCCAGGCCTCTGCCGCGCTCCAGCCCGCGAGCGCGTCGCTCAGTTCCGCGAGACCCTCGCGAGCATCGGCGACCAGCGGCAGGGAGAGGTGCTTCGTCGCGTCGAAGCGGGCAGCGTTGAGGCAGACGATCCGTGCGTGCTCGCCGAAGACTGTCCACGAGCCCGTCGTGAAGTCCTGGAGTCGCGTGCCGACGGCGAGCATGACGTCTGCTTCCGCGGCGAGCCGGTTCGCCTGGTCGCAGCCGGTGACCCCTACGGGCCCGACCCAGGCGGGATCGTCGGCCGTCAGGCAGGCCTTGCCCGCCATCGTCTCGACCACGGGAAGACGATGGCGCTCGGCGAAGGCACGGAGCTCCTCCTCGGCGAACGAGTAGTGGACGCCGCCGCCGGCGATCACGAGCGGCCGCTCTGCCTCCCGCAGCGCCGCCGCGGCGCGTGCGAGCTCCCGTCGGTCCGGCGGAGCGCGCCGCAGCTCGTGAACGCGCGTCTCGAACAGCTCCACCGGGTAGTCCCACGCCTCGGCCTGAACGTCCTGGGGCAGGCCGACGAACGCGGGGCCGCACTCGGCCGGGTCGAGCATCGTCTCGATCGCGAGCGGAAGGCTCTGCACGATCTGCTCCGGCGTCACGATGCGGTCCCAGTAGCGCGTGACCGCCCGGAAGGCGTCGTTGACGGTCGTCGAGGGCGAGCCGAAGTGCTCGACCTGCTGCAGCACGGGATCCGGGATCCGGCTCTGGAACGTGTCGCCGGAGAGGATCAGGAGTGGTAGCCGATTGGCCATCGCCGCCGCGGCCGCCGTGACCATGTTGGTCGCGCCCGGGCCGACGGACGAGGTTGCGACCATGATCTGACGCCGGCGTCGTGCCTTCGCGAACCCGACGCCCGCGAGAGCCATCCCCTGCTCGTTCTGGCCGCGATAGAGCGGAAGCTCGGCGCGAGCCTCCCACAGGGCATTGCCCAGCCCGAGGACGTTCCCGTGGCCGAAGATCGCGAAGACGCCGGGGAAGAGCGGCGCCTCGTCCCCGCCGATCACCGTCCGCTGGGCGACGAGGTAGCGGACGAGCGCCTGGGCTGCAGTGAGTCGCTCGGTCCTCACGTCGTTCCGTCCGCGGTCGTCATCGGCACGCGCGGGTCACGCTCCTGCGCTTCCCACGAGTCCCTGATCCAGGCGTGCGGAGGGTCGTCGACGAACGCGAACGTCCGTCCCGGCGCCGGTCCAGCCATCACGTTCAGGTAGTAGAGGGGGTAGCCGGGCGCAGCCGCGCAGGGGCCGTGATAGCCGCGCGGCACCAGGAACGCGTCTCCATCGCGTACGGTCACCGTCGCGTCGATAGATCCGTCGTGCGTGTAGGTGCGGTGCGTTCCGTACCCGTCCTGCGCGTATTCGATCGAGCCGCTGCGGCCGACCCGGAAGTAGTAGATCTCCTCGTTCCACACCGGGCTGCCCTCCGTGTCGTCGTGCTTGTGCGGCGGATATGAAGACCAGTTGCCGTCCGGCGTCAGGAGCTCGCAGCAGATGAGCTTGTCCGCGCCGTCGAAGGTGCCCGGGATCAGAAAGTTCGTAACCTGGCGCGTCGCCGACCCGGCGCCCCGGATCTCGACGGGAACCTCCGACGCATCGATATGCGCCGGCTCGTACCGGCGGGTCGCTCGCGCAGATGCGAGAGCGAGCTCGCAGCCCTCCTGGGTCGAGAGTCGCAGCTCGCTGTCGATAGGGACGTACATCCAGTCCGTCACTCGGGCGAAGACCGGAGCTCCGCCCGGAGAGGTCGAAGCGCCGTCCATCCACCTCGACGGTCGCCGCCCCTCCCGAGAGCGGGAGGATGGCCACCTCGTTCGGGCCGGTGGAGATCGTCCGCGACGCGCCTGCATCGAGCTGAACGATCCGCAGACCGCAGAGCCCCCACCCTGCCGACTCGGGTGTGATCACGAGCGGATCTCCTCCAGAGCTCGCCGTGCCGGCGGGCAGGTGGAGCTCAGCTCCGCGCACGGCTTGCCTCCAGGAGTTCGAGCACCTCCGGCTCGGTCGGCATGGCGTCTGCGCACAGAAGCCGGGAGGCGACGATGGCGCCGGCTGCGTTGGCGAGCTCGACCGCCTCGAACGGGGTTGCTCCCGTGAGCAACCCGTGGCAGAGGGCTCCGCCGAACGCGTCTCCTGCACCCAGCCCGCACACGACCTCCACCCGTAGGGGTGGGATCGAGCGGCGCTCGTCGGGGGTTGCGACGAGCACGCCGTCGCCGCCCATCTTCACGATCGCAATCTCGAGGCCGCGAGCGAGGAGTGCGTCGGCAGCCGGATCCGGATCCCCTGTTCCCACCGCGATCTCGCACTCCGTGCGGTTCCCGACGGCCACGGTCGCGCTCGAGAGCATCCCTCCGATCTCACGTCGAGCCTCGCCCTCCGACTCCCAGAACGAGGGGCGGTAGTCGAGGTCGAGAATCGTGTGCTGCTTCCGGCCTCGGGCGGACAGGAGCGCCTTCGTGGTTCCGCGGGAGGGCTCGACTGCGAGCGCGCCGGCGCTGATCCAGAGGATCGACGCCGCTCTGGCCGCGTCGAGGGTCTCGTCGTCGGCCTCGATCGTCGCATCCGGTGCCTTCGGATCGCGATAGAAGACGAAGCTCGGGTCCTCGGGCGGATCCATCACGGCGACGACGACCGGAGTCCGGAGGGTCCGGTGCACTCCGACGAAGCGCGTATCCACGCCGAACTCGTGCTGGAGCGCGTGTCGCACGTACTCGCCGAGGCCGTCGTCGCCGACCTTCGTCAGGACGGCCGTGTGGCGGCCGAGCCGCGCTGCTGCAACCGCGACGTTCGTCGGGCTCCCTCCGATCGACTTCTGGAAGTGACGGGACTCGACGAACCCGGCGCCGATCTCCTCGCCGTAGAAGTCCACGCCGATCCTCCCCACGGTGAGCAGCTCGAGATTCTCAGTCATCCGCCCGTGCTCGGGCTCGTGTCCGCGCGTGGGAAGCCCTCACGCGCCCACCTCGACGACTCGTCCGCCGTACCGGGCCTCGAGAAAGGCGATGCTCCGTCGCACGTCCTCGGCCGGTCCACCGCCTTCCGGGATGTCGTCCGTGGGGAGCGCGCAGTCCTGCTCCAGGACGTACCAGCCCGAGTAGCCTCCCTCCTCGAGGGCGTCGACCGTCTCGGCGACCGGCGCGCCGCCCACCCCGAGCGGCTGGAAGAGGCCCGACTGCACCGCCTTCACGAGCTCGATGTCCCCGTTTCGAAGGCGCATGGCGACGTCCTCCCGCACATCCTTGAGATGCACGTGGGCGATTCGGTCACCCGCTGCCGCGGCGAACTCGACCGGGCTCGTCCCGCCGAGCACGAGGTGCCCGGTGTCGAGGCACAGCAGTACGTCGGATCCCTCGAGAACACGCCACGCGTCTTCCCGGCGCTCGACGAGCGTGCCCCAGTGCGGATGCATGACGTGCCTCAGTCCGTGTGCGGCCGCGAGGTCGTCGACCCGTGCGAGGCCGTCGAACACATTCTTCCACTGCGCGTCCGAGAGACCGAACCGAGGTGGCCAGGAGAGATCGCCTACGACTGCGGAGACGATGAAGGTGGCGTGCGTCTCGGCGAAGAGTCTCGCCACGCGCTCGGCGGAGGCGAGTGACGCGTCGTATGCCTCTCGCTCGTGCAGGACGAGCGGGAGAAAGCCACCGAGAAGCTCCATGTCGTGCCGCTCGAGAAGTGCCCGGACAGCGCCGGCGTCGCTTCCGAGGTAGCCGTCGGGTCCGGCCTCGGTCGCCGTGATCCCCAGCTCCCGCATCTCGCCGAGCACGCGGTCCGGTGGCAACTCGACGCCCCAGCCGGGAACCTCGCAGACCCCCCAGGAGATCGGGCCGCCGGCGAGCCGTTCGAGGATGGAAGCCACGCGAGGAGTCTTCGTCTGGCCGACTGCTGCTGTCAAGCGGGAACGGTCGGGCGGCGCGTGCTCACGAGGCCGACCGCGAGGGCGACGCCGAAGGAGACGAGGAAGCTCGGCACGGTCGCGCCGACTCCCCAGTCCGGCGGGCTCAGCTCGTCGACGAGGTCAACCCACCACGCCGGACCCGTCGGATAGAGCCACTGGTAGAGGATGAAACCGGCCACCCACGCCGCGATCAAGCCCGGTCGCCACGGCGGCGAGTCGAAGACATCGTCCGGCGTGTAGTGCGCACCCGCGGCAAGCCAGTCCGCGAGCAGCACCGCGAAGAGCGGGACGAACACCGAGCCGAGCAGGAGGAGGAAGCTCTGGTAGCTCGCGAAGTCGAGAACGAGGGCGCCGACAGTGGCGATGCCGGTCACGAGGACGATCAGGGCTGCCTGCGGTGCTCTCGGAAAGGCGTTCTGGAGCGAGACGGCTGCGGAGTAGGCGTTCGCGAACGCCTCGTCTGTCTCGGTTACGAGGAGGGCGAAGAGCGCGACGATCGCCGCGAAGCCGCCCGCAACGACCGCGGACGGAAGAGCGGCCGGGTCGGCGATGTCGCGGGACAGGACGAGGACAGCGCCGAGGGCGAGCAGCCAGACGTCGGGCACGAAATAGCCCAGCCCAGCGCCTGCGAGCGCACCACCGCGCGTCCTCGAGAACCGTGTGTAGTCCGCGACGTAGGGCACCCACGAGACCGTGATGCCGACGACGACGTCGGCACCCTGCCACACGCTCAGACCACCCTCGCCGTCAGCGTTCCAGAGAGCGGTCAGGTCTGCACCGTCCAGCGTCCACCACGTCAGGTAGAGGAGGGCGAGGGGCACGGCCCAGACGGCGAAGCGGCGGATGAACCGGCGTACGAAACCGATCGGCCCGAGGAGCGCAAGGACGAGCGCGCAGACGCCGAACACGAGAGTCCAGAGCCACTGCGCCCGGAAGCCGAACAGCTCATCGGAGAGGGCGGCGGCGGCGGTGGCGATGACCAGGAGCTCGAAGATCGTCCACCCGACGCCCTGCAGCACGTTGATCCCCGTCGGGAGGAGCGACCCGCGCTGTCCGAGTGGCGCGCGCATGAGCGCCATGCCCGGGACGCGAGCATCGGCTCCGATCATTGCCGCGACGGCGAGCATGGCGTTCCCGATGACGCAGCCGACGACGATCGCGATGAGGGCATCGGGCAGCGACAGCGCGGGCACGAGCACTGCACCGGCGACGATGACGAGGAGCGAGACCCCGAGGTTCCCCACAAGAGCCCCGTCTCGACCCCGCTCAGGATGCGGAGGCGGGGAGGGACCGGGTCGATTCCCCAGCTGCCTTCGATCCGGTCCGGACTCGCCACCAGGCGCGTGAGGCTAGATGATCCCTCCGTGATTCCCCGCTACTACATCGTGGCCGAGGCGAGGCACGAGATCCAGAACCCGACCTCCGAGAAGAAGCTCGTGTTGCTCGGCAAGAGGGTCGGTCTCGGGCCCGGTTCGCGCGTGCTCGACATCGCGTCGGGTCGCGGCGGGCCTGCGCTCCTGCTCGCGCGGGAGTTCGGATGCACGGTCCACGGGGTCGAGATCTCGCCGGACTTCCGAGCGGTCGCGCTCGAGCGGGTCGCGGAAGCCGGGCTCGGGGGACGGGTCTCGTTCGAGCTTGGCGATGCAGCGAGCGTCGAGCATCCCCCGGAGTCCTACGACGTCACCCTTTGCCTCGGTGCGAGCTTCGTCTACGGGAGCCTCGCGGACACGGTCGACGCGCTTGCTCCGGTCGTCCGCCCGGGTGGGCACGTCGTCGTCGGCGAGCCGTACTGGCGTTACCTGCCGCTGCCCGAGGACTACGAAGACCGGCGCGATCCGTGGACGACGCTCGAGGGCACGGTGACGATCTTCGAGACGAGCGGGTTGCCCGTCGTCTCGGTGATCGCCTCGTCGGAGGACGACTGGGACCGCTACGAGACGCTCCACTGGGAGGCTGTCGAGCGCTGGCTCGTCGAGAACCCGGCCGATCCGGATGCCGAGGAGATCCGCACGCGGCACGAGCGCTCCAAGCGCACGTACCTGCGCCACGGCCGTGACGTCGTCGGGTGGGCGATCTTCGTGGGCTGGAAGCGGGCTCTCTAGGCCTCGATGGCACATCCGGACATTCCGGCCGAGCAGGCGTACCTCGACCACGCGTACGAATGTCTGGAGCGCATGCGGCAGGCGCTGCTCCGCACGGTCGGCGCCGCCGGCGTCGGCGAGGACGGTCTCGACATCGCGGCCGGGAAGATCGAGGCGTGGGTCGATCGGCGGCTCGCGGCGTACGAGCGAGCAGAGGAGATCCTCTGCTTCGGTCGCATCGACCTCGACGCGGTTGCCGATCCTCTGTACGTCGGCAGGCGCTGGGTTCAGGACGACGACGGCGTGCTGGTCGTCAACTGGCAGGCACCCGCCGCGCGGCCGTTCTACACCGCGACGCCTGCCCGACCGCACGGCGTCACGCTCCGGCGCCGCTTCCGACTCCGTGATCGGACGCTCACCGGCATCAGCGACGAAGCGCTCCACGGCTCGCTCGAGGATGCGGCGAGCGCCCTCGACGACTTCCTGCTCGAGGAGCTCGAGCGGACACGCGACGCGCGCATGCGGGACATCGTCGCGACCATCCAGGCGGACCAGTACGGCCTCATCGCCCGTCCTCCCGAGCCACCGCTCGTCATCCAGGGCGGCCCAGGAACGGGAAAGACCGCCGTGGGTCTCCACCGTGCGTCGTACCTCCTCTTCACGCACCGCGAGGCACTTCGTCGGGTGCTCGTCGTTGGTCCGAACCTCGTCTTCATGGACTACGTCTCGCACGTGCTGCCCGCGCTCGGCGAGGACGCGGTCGACCAGCGTGCGGTCGACGAGCTCGTCGAGGGCGTTACGCCGACGACGCGCGACAACCCGGACCTGGAGCGGCTGAAGGCAGACACGCGCCTGGCCGAGGTCGTGCGCCGCGCGGTCGAGCTGAGGTCGCGGGGAGAGCCCGAGGAGCTCGTGGTGCGTCTCGACGGCAGGTTCATCGGCGTGCGCAAACGCGAGGTCGCAGAGCTGTTGGAGTCGGCGCGGGCGGAGCTCGGGCTCGGAGCGGCAGCCCGCGAACGCTTCCGCATGAGCGTGCTCAGGCGCTTCTACGCGGACTACGGAGGCAAGCTCGGCGGGCTCGCGGTGCGGGCGTTCGACGAGGTCGAGCGCACGGTGAGGAGAGACGGTGTCCTGAACCGCTTCCTCGCCAACGTGTGGCCCGCGCCGAAGCCCGAGCACGTCGTGCGCCAGCTCCTTTCGTCGCGTGAGCGACTCGCCGAGGCAGCGGACGGAATCCTCGACGCAGGCGAGCAGAACCTGCTCAAGCGCGCCCGAAACGCGTGGAGCTCCGCCGACCTCCCGCTGCTCGACGAGGCGCGTGCGCTGCTCGCGGGCGACCACCCTCGGTACGGGCACGTCATCGTCGACGAGGCTCAGGACTTGACCCCGATGCAGCTGCGCATGATCTCGAGGCGGGTTCACGGCGCCTTCACGATGCTGGGCGACGTTGCCCAGGCGACCGGTCCCGTGCCCTACGCGAGCTGGGACGAGCTCCTCGTCCGCCTCCCCGGTGGCGAACGCGCGGAGATCGCGGAGCTCGAGCACGCTTATCGCGTCCCACGCGAGATCATGGCGCTCGCCCTTCCTCTTCTCGAGCACATCGCACCCGATACACGCCCTCCCGTCGCATATCGCAGCGGCGCTGGCCCGCCTCGGATCGTGCGCGCCGACCCACCGCTCGACGCCGCCTATTCGGAGGCTGCCCGTCTCGCCGGAGCCGACGGAATCCTTGCGATCATCGCACCGTCGTCTCTGCGAGGCGACGCGGACAAAGCTCCGCCTTCGCTCTTCGACGACTCCCGGGTCTCGGTCCTGACACCCCGTGAGGCAAAGGGCATGGAGTTCGACCACGTCATCGTGGTCGAGCCGGCCCGGATCGTCGAGGAGGCGGCTGGTGGCCAGGGTCTCCGCGAGCTGTACGTCGCGCTCACACGTCCGACGACGACGCTCGTCGTCGTCCACGACCGTCCGCTTCCGGTGGAGTTAGTCGGCGAGGAGACGGCGTAGCACGTACGGGAGGATCCCACCGTGCCGGAGGTACTCCCGCTCGCGCGGCGTGTCGAGCCGCAGGACGGCGCGAAACTCCGTCTCGTCCGCACGCACGCTGACCTCGCGGGCCTCGCCGTTCTCGAGACCGGCGACCGAGAAGGCCTCGCGTCCCGTCAGGCCGAGCGACTCGCGACTCTCGCCCGGCATGAACTGGAGTGGGAGGACGCCCATCATGAGGAGGTTCGAGCGGTGGATTCGCTCGAAGCTCTCGGCCACGACGGCGCGGACGCCCAGCAAGTTGGGCCCCTTGGCAGCCCAGTCGCGCGAGGACCCCGAGCCGTACTCCTTGCCGGCGAGCACGATCAGCGGTGTTCCCTCGGCCCGGTAGCGCTCCGCCGCCTCGAAGATCGTCGTCTCCTCGCCCGTGGGCACGTGCACCGTCCACGTCCCCTCCGAGCCGGGCACGAGCAGGTTGCGCAGGCGCACGTTCGCGAACGTGCCGCGCACCATCACCTCGTGGTTGCCGCGGCGGGAGCCATACGAGTTGAAGTCCTTGCGCTCGACGTGGTGCTCCAGCAGGTACCGCCCGGCGGGGGAGTCCGGCTTGATCGATCCGGCGGGCGAGATGTGATCCGTCGTGACCGAGTCGCCGATCGCCACCAGGCAGCGGGCTCCGGCGATGTCCTCGACGGTGCTCGGCTCGAGCGGCATCCCGTCGAAGTACGGCGGCAGCCTGACGTACGTCGAGGCTGCGTCCCAGGCGAAGAGCTCTCCCTCGGGCACGGGGAGGCCCCGCCACGTCTCGTCGCCGGTGAAGACGTCCGCGTAGGTCGCGCGGAACATCTCCTCTCCGATCGAGCCCGCCACCGTCTCGCGGATTTCGTCCGAGTTTGGCCAGATGTCCGCCAGGAACACGTCCTCACCGTCCGAGCCGACCCCGATCGGCTCGACGGCCAGATCGATGTCCATGCGGCCTGCGAGCGCGTAGGCGACGACGAGCGGTGGGGAGGCAAGGTAGTTCGCCTTCACCTCCGGATGGATCCGCGCCTCGAAGTTCCGGTTGCCCGAGAGGACGGCGCACACCACGAGGTCGCCCTGTGCGACGCCCTCCGAGATCTCGGCAGGCAGCGGCCCGGAGTTCCCGATGCACGTCGTGCAGCCGTAGCCGACGGTGTGGAAGCCGAGCGCCTCGAGGTACGGGGTGAGCCCTGCCTTCTCGTAGTACTCCGTGACGACCTTCGAGCCCGGCGCGAGGCTCGACTTCACCCATGGCTTGCGCGTGAGGCCCCGCTCGACGGCCTTCTTCGCGAGCAGTCCTGCGCCGACCATGACCGCCGGGTTCGACGTGTTGGTGCACGAGGTGATCGCTGCGATGACGACGGAACCGTGGTCGAGGTGGAACGTGTCGCCCCCGTACGTGACATCGACGGCGGTCGGCTCCGCGAGAACGATGCGAGGCGCCGTGGAGACCGCAGCGTCGGCGTGTTCCTCCTCGTGTCCCGGCGCGGCGGACGCGAGGGGATCGCTCGCGGGGAACGTCTCCGCGACCGCCTCGTCGTGGGCGTTTCCGTAGTCGACGCCGAAGCTCGAAAGCGCGCCGAGGAAAGCCTGCTTCGCGTCGCGGAGGGGCACGCGATCCTGAGGGCGGCGCGGGCCTGCGAGCGACGGCTCGACCGACGAGAGATCGAGCTCGACCACCTGTGAGTAGATGGGATGCTCGTCCGGGTCGTGCCAGAGCGCGTTCTCCTTGCAGTACGCCTCGACGAGCGCGATCCGCTCGTCCGACCGGCCCGTGAGACGGAGGTAGCGCAGCGTCTCGTCGTCCACGGGGAAGAACCCGCACGTCGCGCCGTACTCGGGCGACATGTTCCCGATCGTCGCGCGATCGGCGAGCGGAAGCGTCTCGAGCCCGTGTCCGAAGTACTCGACGAACTTCCCGACGACACCGGTCTCGCGCAGGATCTGCGTCACCGTCAGGACGAGGTCGGTCGCGGTCGAGCCCTCGGGGAGCGCGCCCGTCAGCCTGAAGCCGACGACCTGCGGCACGAGCATCGAGATCGCCTCGCCGAGCATCGCCGCCTCTGCCTCGATGCCGCCGACGCCCCAACCGAGTACCCCGAGGCCGTTGATCATCGTCGTGTGCGAGTCGGTGCCGACGAGGGTGTCAGGGAACGCGGCACCGTCCCGCTCGTCGACGACGCGGGCAAGGAACTCGAGGTTGACCTGGTGGACGATCCCCGTGCTCGGCGGCACGACCTTGAAGTTGTCGAAGGCGCCCTGACCCCAGCGCAGGAACGCGTAGCGCTCGCGGTTGCGCTGGAACTCGAGCTCGGCGTTCCGGACGATCGCGAGCCGGTTCGCGAACTCGTCGACCTGCACCGAGTGGTCGATGACGAGCTCGACGGGGAGCAGCGGGTTGATCCTTCGGGGATCACCGCCGAGGTCGTGCATCGCGTTCCGCATCGCAGCCAGGTCGACGACGGCCGGGACGCCCGTGAAGTCCTGCAAGAGCACCCGCCCCGGGCGTGAAGGAGATTTCCTGCGAGGGCTCCGCGGTCGCGACCCAGCCGGCCACGGCCTCCACGTCTGCGGTCGTGACCTCCAGGCCGTCTTCCTTCCGCAGGACGTTCTCGAGCAGGACCCGTAGCGTGTACGGAAGGCGCCGCACGTCGTGGCTTGCCTGGAGCGCGTCGATCCTGAAGATCTCGCGGCTCGTCCCGCCGATGTCCAGCGTCGCGCGGGCGCCGTAGCTGTCGGGGTGCGCCATCGACTCCGATTCAAGCAGCTTGGGACGGCCGAGCCGCC
Source organism: uncultured Gaiellaceae bacterium (assembly GCA_963709715.1). Taxonomy (GTDB): domain Bacteria; phylum Actinomycetota; class Thermoleophilia; order Gaiellales; family Gaiellaceae; genus GMQP-bins7. Next base: position 193,561 of record CAVPXQ010000002.1, on the reverse strand, counting down.
CGAGTCCGCGCTCGGTCAGCGTCACTGCCCGTGGGTCGAGGTGGCGGGCGACGGCCTGCGTATACGGCCGGCCGACCCGGCGAGCATAGGCTGCGAAGCCCTCGTCGCGCACGGGTCGCAGGTCCTCGGTGTACGGGTCGAGAACGTGCTGGCGTCCGACCTTCCGGGCCGAGTTGAAGAACGCGAGGCCGATTCCGACCGAGACCTCGAGCAGTGATCGTTGCTCGCGATCGGCTTCTGCGAGCAGTCCCTGGTACACGGCTGCGAGCTCGGGTGGAGTGGGAAGGCCCCTGGCGTCCTCGCGGAGATCGGCGAGCGAGCGTTTGAGGCCCTCGACCTCGAGCGGCGGGATGTCGATCAGGCGCGCGGTCGTGCCACTCGCCCCTTCGAGCGCGGCGAGCAGGTCGTCGACGGACGCGAACTCGGCCTCCCTCGCGAGGACTCCTGCCGCCTTGAGCTCACGGACGAGCGCATCGAGGTAGACGCGGGTCCCGCGCGTCACGTCCGCCGCTCCGGCGAGGAGCCAGAGAGGAGAGAAACCAAAGGCGAGAATCGAACCGAGCTCGACGACGTTCCCGCCGGCCTTGCGGACGGCGAGCCTCCTCGGCGAGCTCTCGACCTCGGCGCCCAGGGCCTCCGACTCGCGCGCAACACCGCCGACGAGCTCGACGGTGATGCGCAGCAGGTTCTTCGCGGTCGCCTCGTAGAAGCGGGACGTGCGTACGAGCCGGGGAAGGACGAGCTCGGCGGTCTCGTGGATCGTGCCGCCGAGGGCGACGGCGACGGCGCGAAGGAGGCGCTCGGGAAGTGAGAGGAGGTACTCGGTCGCTCGGCGCACCCGTCAGCTCGCGGGATCCGCAGCCGGCGCCTTTGCACCGACCGCGATGCCCCCGAACACGCTGAAGCCGTCGAGCCGAAGCGTTGGTGCGTCGGCAGACTCGGGTTCCGGGACGCCGATCGCGACGCCTCCCATGATCGCCTTCACGTTCGATTCGACCCGCCATCCCATGGGCACGCGGATCGCAATCCCACCGAACGCCGAGTGGACGTCGAGGTGGGCGTCTGGCGCGAGCTGCGCTTCGCGGAGATCGACAGCGATGCCGCCGAGCCACGAGAACATCGACCCACCGCGGAACGCCTTCGCACGACTCTTGAGCTCGACGCCTTCGACGATCGCGACGAGCTCCACCTCGTCGCTGTCCTCGTCTCCGTGCGATGGCAGTACGCGCTTCAGCAGAACGGCCGAGCCCACCATGCCGGCGAGGAAGCCGAGCTTGAAGAGGACGAGGCCGCGGAACAACCGCATGCCCGCAGGGTATCTGCACGCGACTACCATGGCCGCGATGGAGACGGCGACGATACGGCGGCTGCTCGTCGAAGCATTTCCGGAGGCGACGGAGCTCGGAGTCGAGGATCGGACCGGTACCGGCGACCACTTCCAGGTGACGGTGGTAACGGCTGAGTTCGACGGCATCCCGCTTCTCGATCAGCATCGCCGCGTCAACGAGGCCCTTGCCTCGCCGCTGGCCGACGGCTCGATTCACGAGCTCAGGATCAGAACTCGGAGCGTGACGAAAGGAATCGTATGAAGACCCTCAACGAGCAGATCTCGACGGTCATCGAGCACGAGCCGGTGGCCCTCTTCATGAAGGGCACCCCGCAGATGGTCATGTGCGGCAACTCGCATCGCGCCCTGCAGGCGCTGCACGCTGCCGGCGCGCCGATCACGACGGTGGACATCCTTCCCGATCCGCGCATCCGGCAGGAGCTGTCCGCGATCTCCGGTTGGCCGACGATCCCACAGGTGTTCGTGAACGGCGAGCTGATCGGAGGAGCCGACATCACCGAGGAGCTCCTCGAGACCGGCGAGCTTCAGCAGCGACTCGACGACACGCTGGGCGCTGATCGCCCGCAGGACGTCAAGGTCGTCCAGCTCGAGCTGAGCTAGAGGCTGCGATACGGCTGGCGAGCTCGCGCGAGATTGCGTGCTCGCCGCGGTCGGTCCGTACGGTGACCGGGCCGCCGAACGGCGCATGGGCCACGAGCTCGAGACGCGAGCCGGGCACTAATCCGAGCTCGTCGAGGTAGCGCAGCAGCTCCGAGTCCCCGTCGGGAACGCGCGAGATCGAGGCGCCGGCGCCGGGCTCGAGGTCGAGCAGCGTTCGCTCGTCTCCGTCGACGACGCGGAGATCCCGGTCGGGGATGGGGTCGCCGTGTGGGTCGTGCGTCGGGAATCCGAGCTCGGCGTCGATCCTCGCCTCGAGCTCCTCGGAGAGCGCATGTTCGAGGAGCTCGGCCTCTGCGTGGACCTCGTCGAGCGACAGCCCGAGGCGGTCGACGAGGTAGCGCTCGAGCAGGCGGTGATGCCGCAGGACTTCGAGCGCACCGCGCCGACCGGCATCGGTGAGCGCAACTCCGCGATACGGCAGGCGTTCGACGAGCCCGAGCTCGTCGAGGCGTTTCGTCATCGCGGTCGCGGACGGAGCGCTGACTCCCACACGGCGTGCGAGGGCGGAGGTGGTCACGCGCTCGCCGGCAGCCTCGAGGGCGTAGATCGCCTTCAGGTAGTCCTGGACGGCAACAGTGAGGTCGGGGGTCTGGACTGGCATTTCGCCTGACTTAGGTTACACTCCGACTCGGAATTAGCTATGCCTAAACCCCGGCTGACCAGAGCGAAGATGCTTGCGGCGACCGCTCCGGTCGTCGCTGCTCCGCTTCTCGGAAAACTTGTGCTCGGTGGGGAGGCCGACGCCGCCTCGACCGACCCCGATCACTCTTCGCACCGCGGGCGAGAGCCCGCGAGCCACATCCACGGCGCCACCGGCCATGCGGCGATGGTCGGCGACGAGGCACCCGCGGTCGGCGGGCCCAACGACCTCGATGCCCTTCTCTACCCCCAGCCGGCTCTCCCGTACCGAGCCGGTCGGGTGCGCGAGTACACCCTGACCGCGAGCGACGTCGAGCTCGAGGTCGCACCCGGGGTCTTCTTCCCCGCATGGGCCTACAACGGCACCGTGCCTGGGCCCGTGATCCGCGCGACCGAGGGCGACCGTCTGCGCGTGACGTTCCACAACGGCGGCTCGCACCCGCACACGATCCACTTTCACGGGATCCACCCGGCGAACATGGACGGCGTCTTCGAGATCGTCGAGTCGGGCGAGCGGTTCACGTACGAGTTCGAGGCGAGGCCTGCTGGCTTCCACGTGTACCACTGCCACGCCACGCCCCTCAAGAAGCACATCCACAAGGGGCTCTACGGCGCGTTCATCATCGACCCGAAGGAACCGAGGCCTCCCGCGAGGGAGCTCGTGATGGTGATGAACGGCTTCGACACGGACGGCGACGGCGAGAACAACTTCTACACGGTCAACGGGCGCTCGTTCTACTACTCGCGCTACCCGATCCGGGTACGACGCGGAGAGCTCGTACGGGTCTACCTGGCGAACCTGACCGAGTTCGACCTCGTCAACTCGTTCCACCTGCACGCAGACTTCTTCCGCTACCAGCCGACGGGTACGGGCGACCACTGGGAGTACACGGACACGGTGATGCAGTGCCAGGGGCAGCGCGGCGTTCTCGAGATCGAGTTCGCGGGCAACGGGCTGCACATGTTCCACGCACACCAGTCCGAGTTCGCAGAGCTCGGGTGGATGGGCTTCTTCGACGTGACCGACCACTGATGGAAGCAGGCTCGGCGACGACGCGAGCGGGACGCGTGAACTGGCGCGTATGGGCGGTCGTGCCCGTCCTCCTTCTCGCCCTCGCGGTCGGCCTGGTCGTCACGACCGGCTCTTCGCTCGTCGACCTCGTCGGGTCGAATCGGCCTCCGGCTGACGAGTTCGACATTCGTCGTGTGGAGTTCTCGCCCGGCGAGATCCGAATCGTCGTCCGGAATCCGCAACCTGACGATCTCATCATCGCGAACGTGAACGTCGACGATGCGATCGTGCCGTTCACCGTCGACGGTCCCACGACGCTCGGCCGTCTGCGCTCGAGCACGATTGTCGTGCCGTTCGAGTGGGTGGAGGGTGACCCGATCTCGGTCGGCGTGACGAGCTCGACCGGGATCGAGACCGTCGAGGAGGTGGCCGCAGCCGTTGCGACGCCGGAGCCGTCGGCCAAGGGCTTCCTCGGCTACGCGCTCATCGGACTGGTGGTCGGTGTCCTCCCGATCGCTCTCGGCCTCATGTGGCTTCCGGCGCTTCGGCAGGCGGGCGCCGTCTGGCTCTCCGCCTTCATGGCGTTCACGGCCGGGCTGCTCTCGTTCCTCGGAGTCGAGGCGCTGGCCGAGGCGTTCGATCTCCAGGCTGCGCTACCCGCGTCGCTCGGTGGCGCAGGTCTCGTGCTCCTCGGCGTTGCGCTGAGCTTCCTCGGGATGACAGCACTCGCCGGTCGGTTGACGGGCGGCTCGACGGCGACCGGCCTAACCCTCGCGCTGCTCATCGCGGTCGGGATCGGCCTACACAACCTCGGGGAGGGGCTCGCGATCGGTGCGTCGTTCTCGCTCGGAGAGCTCCAGCTCGGCTCCTTCCTGATCGTCGGCTTCCTGATCCACAACGTCACCGAAGGGCTCGGCATCGCGACTCCGGTCGCGAAGACGCGCGTCACGTTGGCGGCGCTCGCCGGGCTCGCAGTCGTTGCCGGCGCGCCGACGATCGGCGGCGCCTGGATCGGCGGCTACACGTCGAGCGACGTGCTCGCCACGCTCTTCTTCGCGATCGCAGCGGGCGCTGCGTTCCAGGTGGTCGTCGAGGTCGGTCGGTACGTTGTACGTACCGCGCCGGGCGGACTGCGGTCGGGCCACGCCATCGCGGGCTACATCGTGGGAATCGCGACGATGTACGTCACGGGCGTGCTCGTCGCCTAGGGACCGGCAACCCGTCCTTAACGGCGGCTAACCCGAGGTTCACGACGGCAGGGCTATAACCGTCGAGTCATGTCGCTCGGCCGTTTCCTCCGACCAGCAGCCGCGCTCGTCGCCGCAGCAGTCCTCGGAGGCATCGTTGCAGTCGGAGCCGTTGCGCTCCTCGGCGGGCTCGACTCGACCACCGTCGTGACCGAGACAGCGGCCGCCCTGAGCCCCGGACTTGCGCCGTCGAGCTCGTCGGGGATGAGCGTCAACCAGATCTACGAGCGTGCCGCGTCAGGTGTCGTTCGCGTGAACTCCACGACCAACGCGACGTCTGGCAGCCCGTTCGGTCTTCCGGCACAAGCGGCCGTCGGGTCGGGCTTCGTCATCGACAAGACCGGCCACATCGTCACGAACTACCACGTCGTCGAGGGTGCGGACGAGGTCACGGTGAGCTTCTCGAACCGCGACACAGTCAAGGCCGAGGTCGTCGGCACAGACCCCTCGACCGACCTTGCCGTCCTCCGCGTGAACGTCTCTGCGAGTGCGCTCACGCCGCTCCCGCTCGGCAACTCCGACGCGGTCGAAGTCGGCGACGCGGTCGTTGCAATCGGTAACCCGTTCGGGCTCGACCGCACGGTCACCGCCGGCATCGTGAGCGCGGTGCAGCGGTTGATCACGGCGCCCAATCGCTTCACGATCGACCACGTCATCCAGACGGATGCCGCCATCAACCACGGCAACTCCGGAGGCCCTCTCCTGAGCAGTCGTGGCCAGGTCATTGGCGTGAACACGCAGATCGAGACCGGCGACACGGCGACGGGCAACGTCGGTATCGGCTTCTCCGTCCCCTCGAACACCGTCAAGGACGTCGTCGCCCAGATCCTGAAGACGGGTCGTGTCGATCACGCCTACCTCGGGATCAGCGGCCAGGCCGTGGCAGCCGACGTCGCCGACAAGTACAACCTCGCTGCGAAGCAGGGTGTCATCGTCGAGTCCGTCACGAGCGACTCGGGCGCCGACAAGGCGGGCCTGAAGAGCGGCAAGACACGGGTCGTCGTCGCCGGCGAGACATACGTGCTCGGCGGGGACATCATCGTCTCCTTCGACGGCCACAAGATTTCCTCGATCGAACAGCTTCGCGACGCGGTCGCTGCGCACAAGCCAGGCGACAAGGTCAAGGTCGTGATCTACCGCGACGCGAACAAGACGAGCGTGACCGTCACGCTCGGGCGGCAGCCCCCATCCCCCCAGGGCTAGCCGAGAGCACGGCCCCGGTGTGCCGGGGCCTGCTCACCTACCGTCGGCACGGGGTCCGACCGCCTGCCCGGACCCGGCCGTCCTTACTCCTCGTCGAAGCCAGGATGCGCCACGAGCGCGTCCTCGGTGAGAGCGTAACCTCGCTCGACGAGGGCACGCTTGTGCTCGACGGGCCACGGATTCTCGCTGCGAAATGTGGGATCGAGGCTGTTGGGGCCGGGCGTTCCGCGGACCATCAACGCCGGAACGGAACGGTCGTGGCCGAACGGGAAGCGCGCCTCGTCGAAGCGCGCGTCGAGCTCGGCACGAAGGCGGGACCGACGCCAGGGCGCCGCTCCGGCGAGTGCCATCCGCGTCACGTCGTCTCGTAACGACCGAAGCTCGTCGACGGACGCCTCGCGCTCGACCGCGAGCCGCTCCTCGACCACGGCGTTGCGGGCGAAGGCGACGCGCATCAGTCGCACGATCAGCTCGCCGTAGTGGGCCGGCTCACCCCGGCCGGCGCGCTCCTGTGCAAGACGAAGCTCGGCGAGGAGTGCTCGGACGGGGGGTACCGCGCGGAAGCGCTCGAGACGCTCGCGCGTGCGCTCGAGGTACGCGGCATCGCTCGACCGGGTAGCTCGGGACGTATCGGAACGACGCGATCGCGGCGACCTTGGGGTTGCGATACGCGTGCTCGAACGGGAAGTTGCGAACCCAGCCGCCGTCGGTCGCGATCCGTCCGTCGAGGCTGATCGGGAGCACGAGGCCGCTGATCGCCGCTGACGCGAGGATCGCTCGGCCCATGACCTCCGGCTCACTCGCTCGAGACGAGTACTCGAGCTCGAAGTCGCGCTCCTCGTCGCCCTCGGGGTAGTCGCTGACGTCGGTCGCATAGACGAGAAGCTCGATCCGTGCGGCTGCAAGCGCCGATCCGAGCGCCTCGGGCGAGCCGATCCGGGAAGCCACCGTCTCGGGCAGCGTGTAGTCATGGAGGCCTCCGGGGAACTGCCACACGGCGCGCGGTCTGAACGCGTCCTCGGGTCGCAGGTCCAGCAGGAACTCTTCGAGGTCGTCCAGGCGGTCGAGTGCCGCCATCGTCCCTGCGAGTGCGCCGGCCGACGTGCCGTAGATCCACCCGATCCGCGGCCACAGGTGTGTCTCGGACAGCCGGCGGAGAAACCCGAGCTCGAGGAGGATGCCGTTGATCCCGCCGCCCGACAGGACCACTGCGACGTCGCGTCGTTCCGAATCGGGCACGAGGCTATTGTGCCCTCGTGGAATCCGAGCTTCGTCCCGGGGCAGCGGTGCTCTCGGACATCGACCTCGAGTCGGACGAGGAGCTGTGGACAGGGGACGACGACGGAGACCACGGTGGCTGGTTCTGCGTGCGGACCGATCCGTTCCCGTGTCCCGCCGAGGGGTGCCCGTTCGTGGCCGACTTCATGACGGCCGCGCATCTCGTGCTCGTATGGGAGGAGCGCGACGACCCGAACCTGCTCTGGCACGCGCAACGCGCGAAGGAGGTGGGCCGGAATCCGCGCGTCGTCGGCTACGAGAGCGCGTTCGGACCCAGTGCGTCGTACTACGCCTGGGAGGCCGCGGGCCGGCCGGTCCACGGCGTGAAGCGTTGAAACTGGTGTAGAGCGCTTGCAGGTGTCTCACACACCTGCGATATTCTTTTACTAGTGTCGACCGTTCCTCCGGGGTTCCAACCCGCGGGCCGCGCCCCCGCGCCGGCGCCGCTCGACCTCGTCCAGGACTTCGTGAATACCGAGATCGCGGTCTGGGCGATCGACGAGATCTCGACGCCCGCTGCGCTCCGTGACTGGCTGCGAGGTCGCGGGCTTCTGGGCGACGGGGCGGTCGACGCAGGGTCGTTCGTGAGGGCACGAGCGCTTCGCGGTCTCCTCAGAGAGCTCGCCTTTCGTAACACGCACGGGGAGCTGCCTGATGAAGAGCTTCGGTCAGCGCTCGCAGCGGTGGGAGCGGGAGTCGAGCTGCGAGTAGGGCTGGACGAGCGAGGTGAGCTGCGACTCGAGCCGGCCGGCGAAGGGGTGGACCGCGCGCTCGCCGAGATGCTCGCGCATGTGTTCGAGGCACAGGTCACCGGCACGTGGCGCCGGATGAAGGCGTGTCCGGGCCCGCACTGCGGGTGGCTCTTCTATGACGCCTCACGCAACGCGTCGTCGACATGGTGCTCGATGTCGATCTGCGGCAATCGCACGAAGACGGCCGCGTACCGGAAGCGTCGCAGGACGAAAGCATGAGGTCGGCCTGGTTCGTCGTCGGCCTGGCGCTGAAGCGCATGCGTCGCCGCGACAGCGGCTCGCTCGTGGCCATCGCCGGACTGGCAGTCGCGACAGCGGTGCTTGCAGGCGTGCTCGCCGGCGTCACGATCGCGACCGATCGCTCGACCGCCGACGCGATCGAGCGTATCCCGACGTCCGCGCGCTCGGTGCGCGCCGTCTGGTTCGGGGTGCCGGGCGACCCGGCGGAGCGCCTCTCGGTTCTCGACGCAGACGTCGCTCGGGCGTTCGAAGGGTTCGGGCTCGACGGACCCACGCCGCTCATCCTCTTTCGCGAAAGCACCGTCGCGGACCGGTTCGTGGGAATCACCGCCGTCGACGGGCTCGAGCCGCACGTCGTCCTGCGTTCGGGACGACTGCCCCGAACGTGCACGGCCGAGCGCTGCGAGGTGCTGCGGCTGCGTGGTCGAGGAGCCATCCCGAACGTCGAGGGCCTCCGTCTGGTCGAGGTGGGGAAAGCGACCCTCCGTTCGAGGCAGCTCTACGGTGACTTCCTCCGCTCGACCGACGCCGCCGTCGGCGATGCCACGGTCACTCCCGAGCTCGGCGCTACGACCGAGTACCACCGCCCGCCGCCCGCGCCGCTCGTCGTCGCCGAGGGGCGCGCTGCGCTCGAGGCGGCAGCCCCGCTCGCGCGGACGTATCGCACGTACGCATGGGTGTGGCCCGTGAACCCTGGTAGCCCTCGGCTCTGGCAGGTGGACGATCTCGTGCTGCGGACGGAGCGTGCGCGCACCGAGCTCGCGGCGGAGTCGTCCTTCGACGTCGACGCTCCCGTCGAGGAGCTTCGCACGGCCCAGCGGGCGGCGGACGTCGCCGGGACGCGGCTTTTGCTCGTAGGTGCCGAGGTCGCCGCGCTCCTCCTCGCTTTCACGGTGCTGGCCGCCCGCGGCATGCGCCGCGACCTCGAGGCGGCCCGCCGCCGCCTGACGTGGTCCGGCGCACGTCGCTGGCAGCTGGCGCTCCTGAGCGGCGTCGAGAGTGGCGCCGTGGCGATCGTTGGCGTTCTTCTCGGGTGGGCTCTCGGCGTCGTGATCGCGGCATTCGCGGCGCGTCTCGCGGGAGCGCCCGTCGACGCGGTCCTGCGCGAGAGCGTGCTCTCGCCGACGGGGCTCGGGCTCGCGTGTGCGACGACCCTCGCGGCGGCCGTGCTCGTGTGGGTCACGGTCTCGCTCACGCAGCGCGAAGGCGCCCGCTTCGGTCCGCTCGACCTCGTCGCGGTGTGCGTCCTCGCAGTCATCGGGGTGGCGCTCGTGAGCGGCGCAGCCGACGAGGAGCGACTCGCACGTGGCGAGGGATCCGCGCTCCTCCTCCTGCTCCTGCCGGGACTCATCGCGGTCGCTGCCGCGATCCTCGTCGCGAGAGCCTTCCCCACCGTCGCTCGCTGGTGGGCCGACCGCAGGCGCGGTGGGGTGTCCGCGCAACTCGCCGCCGTCGGACTGGCTCGGGGACCGGGCGCGGCGGTCGCGACCGTGGCGTTCCTGACGCTCGCATTCGCGCTCGCGCTGCTCGCGGAGGGATATCGGGCGACGCTCAGCCGTGGCGACCGCGAGCAGGCGGCATTCGCCGTCGCGCACGACGTCGTCGTGACGGAGGATCCGAGGAACCTCGTCCGGGTCTTCGAGGCTGCACCTGCCCCGCGGTTCGCAGCTCTTGCAGGCGACGGCGGTGCCGCCTATCCGGTGCTCCGGGTGAACGGAGGCGCCGCGGGCCGCGCGGAGCGTGTCAGCGGAGTCACCGTGCTGGGTCTCGACCGCGGGGCCATCGAAGGAGTCCGCGTGTGGAGGCCCGACTGGTCGTCTGGACGCAGCCTCGAGCAGGTCGCCGACCTCGTCGATCCGGGACGCGCGATGGCGCTCAGGGGTCTCACCTTGCGCAATGGAGAGATCGTGCTCCGGTCCCCGCCGGGCATCGTGTCCTTCGCTGCCGTCGTGCGTCTCCCGGATCGCTCGTTCCGTCGTGTCGAGCTCGGTGACGCGAATCCGAACGCCCCTGCGACCCTGCGGGCCCGGGTGCAGCCAGGAGCTCTCCTCACCCGGCTTGAGATCGTGCCTCCGCCGCGAATCATCGAACGAGGTGCAGATGCCGGCAACGCGTTCGTCGGCACCCTCGGGTTGTCCGGCCCGCTTGCACGGGCTGTCCGCGAATGGAAGGGCGAGGGCGGTGTCGACCCCACGCCGACGGAGGAGGGAGTGGACGCTCGCATCGCTCTGACGCTCGGCCGCATCGCGTACCTGCGCGCGCCGCAACCGACCGATGAGGACCCTCCGGCGGTTCTCGTCACTCCACGTCTCGCCGAGCTCGCGGGCGGCGTCGGGAGGCTGCTTCCGCTTCAGGTGGCCGCTGAGACCGTGCCGGTTCAGGTCGTGGGAGTCGTCGACCGCTTTCCCGGTTCGAGTGGAGAGACGATCGTCGGCGATCGCACGGCGCTCTCGACAGCGATCAACACCGTTGCCCCGGGTGGAGCCCGGGAGAACGAGGTCTGGCTCGACGTCGCGCCGGGTCGAATGGCGGGAGTTGCGGCTGCGCTCGACCGCCCGCCGTTCAGGGCGCTCGCGGCGACCGTCCGCACCGATGTGGAAGCGGAGGCGCGCCGCGACCCGCTCGCTCGGGGGACGCTGTTCGCACTCACGGGGAGCGCGCTCGTCGCGCTCGTGCTGGCGTCTCTCGGCCTGGCGCTCGCAGTCCGTGCCGACCTGCGCGACGACCGGGGCGAGCACTACGACCTCGAGGCTCAGGGATCTTCGCCCGGGTTCCTGCGCCGCGTCGCTCGGGCCCGCGCCGCGACGCTCTCGCTGGTGGGGCTCGTCACCGGGCTCGTAACCGGTCTCGGCTTGCTCGCGCTCGTGACACGCGTCGTCTCCGTCACTGCTCGCGGCAACACTGCGGAGCCACCGCTCGCCGTGGTGGTGGACCCGTTGCCGATCCTCGTCGGTGTCATGCTCTTCGCCGTGCTCGCGGTCGTCCTCGTCGGCGGAGCGACACGTCGTGCCTTCTCGGGCATCCGTGGGCCGGCATACCGGGAGACGGACTCGTGATGCTCGTCGACGCCCGCGAGCTGTTCGCCGTCTACCCCTCCGCCACGGGAGGTGTGGCCGCGCTCCAGGGTCTCACGCTGTCCGTCGAGGAGAGCGAGACGTGTGTCGTGCTCGGCCCGAGCGGTTCCGGCAAGACGACGCTGATGCGCGCCCTCGCGGGTCTGGCTCGCCCCTCTGCGGGAACGTTGGTCGTCGCCGGCCTCGATCTCGTCCACGCGTCGGCTCGGGAGCTTGGCAGGTATCGGCAGGAGGTCCTGGGATATGCGGACCAGCACTACTGGCGGGCGCTCGCGGGCGAGCTCACCGCCGAGGAGCTCGTGGCGATTCCGCTCGGGCTCGCCGCCATGCCCGCGCGGGATCGGCGTACGCGGGCGCGCGAGCTGCTGGAGCGCGTCGGACTGCTCGACCGGGCGGAGTCTCGCCCTTCCGAGCTCTCGGGCGGCGAGCAGCAGAGGATCGCGCTGTGCGCGGCCGTTGCTCATCGTCCGCGGCTCCTGATCGCCGACGAGCCGACGGGCGACCTCGATGCCGACTCGGCGCGAGAGGTGCTCGCCCTCCTCTCCGACCTCGCCGCGGAGCATGGGTCAACCGCCGTGATCGTCAGCCATGACCCTGCATCGGCGGACTTTGCAGACCGAGTCGTACACATCCGCGATGGTCGCGTGAGCGAGGAGAGCCAGGGTGGGGCGGAGACGGCGGTCGTCGCTGCGGGCGGCTGGCTGCGGATCTCCGAGGAGACACTGCGCGCAGCCGGCATCCACGATCGCGCACGCGTGGTGATCGGAGACGGAGCGGTGGAGCTCCACCCGGTCGACGGACGGGCTGGGGCGTCGTCGGACCGCCCGGCGCAGGTCGCCGGTGCGCGCGGACAGGTGCTCGAGGCGCGGAATGTGTCTCGGAGCTACGGCTCACAGGTCGCGCTCGACAGTGTCGATGTGGCGTTCCTGCCCGGCGAGCTCTCCGTCGTCGTCGGGCCGTCCGGGTCGGGGAAGTCGACGCTGCTCGCAGTGCTGTCGGGAATGGATCTGCCCGACGAGGGAGAGGTGAGGTTGGGTGACGTCGTCCTCTCGTCGCTCGACCGCGCCCAGCGAGCGGCTCTTCGCCGCGAGCGCATCGCGGTCGTCGGGCAGGCGCCTGGCCTGTCGGGATTCCTCTCGGCACGCGAGAACGTCGAGCTCGGGCTCGCGCTCCGGGGAGTCGGCGAGGACGAGGCCGTCGCACGTGCGACCGAGGCGTTCGCCGCTGTGGGGCTCGCACCCCATGCCGATCGCCGCGTGGATCTCCTCTCCGCCGGCCAGCGCGAGCGCGTCGCTCTCGCCCGTGCGTTCGCCGCCCGTGCACCGGTCGTCATCGCCGACGAGCCGACGTCGCGGCTCGACGCGGTCACGACGCTCGAGATCGGCTCGCTACTCGCCCAGCTCGCCCATGCGACCGGGACGACAGTGGTCTGTGCCACGCACGATCCGCTTCTCATCGGCCTCGCGGACCGGCAGGTGCTGCTGCGCGAGAGTGCGCCGGTAGCATCGACCCGATGACGAGCGCCACCCTCAGAGTCGGCGGCGTCCGCTGCGAACGCTGCATCGGCCGCCTCGCAGGAGCATTGAGAAGTCACGAGGGCATCGAGTACGCGAACGCCAATCTCGTCGGCGACGTCGTCCTCGAGTGGGACGAGGAGAAGACGTCGCGGGCCGCGATCGTCGCTGTCTTGCAGCGCTCCGGTTTCCCCGAGCTCGAGCCGGAGCGGGAATAGGCCTCTGCAGCGCCACGTTCCTGGCAGCTGTACAGGACAGCGGTACGGTACGCCGGTGAGCGAGCCGAGCCCCGACACCGACGCCCGCCGGATCGCGACCGAAGCTCGTGACCGGGCGCGCTTCGAGGAGGAGGCGCTCGCGCTCGCCGATCAGGTCTACCGGGTTGCGCGGCGGCTCGTCGGCTCGCGTGAGGAGGCAGAGGATCTCGTGCAGGAGACGTATGCAAGGGCATTTCGGAGCTGGAGGTCGTTCACGCCGGGAACGAACCTCCGCGCGTGGCTCCTCCGGATCCTCACGAACCTCAATGTCGATCGCGGACGCAAGATCCAACGTTCACCACAGACCCAGGCTCTCGAGGAGACCGACTACTACCTCGCGAACAAGCTCGCGTCGGCTGCCGGCGAGGCGGCACTCGAGACGGACGAGGTCGTGGAGCGCCTCTCGCAGGACTCGATCGTGAACGCCCTCTCCGAGATCCCGCCGCAGTTCCGAGACGTCGTCGTACTGGTCGACATCGGGGACTTCTCGTACGCTGATGCAGCACAGATCCTCGACGTCCCGATCGGAACCGTCATGTCACGACTTCACCGCGGTCGTCGCGCCCTGAAACAGCATTTGGCGGAGGAGGCGATCTCCTGATGGGCGAGCCGTGCGATCGCTGTGAAGAGCTCCTCCAGGACTTCCTGGATCGCACGCTGACCGATGCCGAGTGGCGCGAAGCCGAGGAGCACCTCGGTGGCTGCGACTACTGCCGGCGCCGATACCGCTTCGAGGAGAGCCTTCGGAAGTACGTACGGACGAGCTCGGTCGAGCGGATGCCGCCCGGGCTCATGGACAAGCTCTCGGAGCTTCGCGGGCTCGACGCGACGGCGTAGCGGCTCAGAGATCCTCCGGCGTATCGACGTCGCCCGGCGCGCCGAGGTCGTCGCAGGGGACGAGCCGCACGGGCCGATCGCGCAGGCCCTCATCGGGGATCGCAACCCAGTCCTCGCGGCCGAGGACGAGCGGATGACCCCGCCCGCCGTCGTACGAGGCGGCGACGACACCGCCGCCTCGCCGCCACTCCTCGACAACACGCTCGATCGCCGCCGGCGCGAGGTCGGGCCCGTCGGCCAGGACCACGACAGCAGCATCGACCTCCTCCCCGAGCGCGGCGAGGCCGCACCGCAGCGAGGCGCCCGGTCCCTGCGCCCACTCGGGGCAATGAACGAGCCTTACCGCTGAAGCGGCGAGCTCGTGCGCCCCTTCGACGACGACGATCTCGTGCACCGAGGTGTCGCGCAGCCGCTCGAGTACGTGCGGGAGCAGGATCCGCTGTTTCGGGCCGCCGAACCGCGACCCTTCACCCGCCGCGAGCACGACCGCGGCGACGTGGCTCATCAGCTCTCGGTGACCGTGACGCTCGAGACGACGACCGGCTGCGAGGGCGGGCCGTCGTCGAACCCGAGCTTGTCGATCCGCTCCACGGTGTCCATGCCGTCTGTCACCTCGCCGACGATCGCGTAGTCCGGCGTGAGCCCAGCGCCGCCGGCGTCGTCCGTGACGACGAAGAACTGGCTGCCCGATGTGCCCGGCGCCTCGTCGGGGGCCTTCGCCATGGCGAACGTGCCCTTCGTGTACTTCGCGTCGGCGGGCGGGGTGTCGACGGTCGAGTAGCCCGGCCCACCCGCACCACTCTGCGTCGGGTCGCCGCCCTGGATCACGAAGCCTGGCACGACCCGGTGGAAGATCGTGTCGTCGAAGTAACCGTCCTTCGCGAGCGCGACGAGTGACGCGCTCGTCTTCGGTGCGAGTTCCTGGTCGAGCGTCACCGTGAACGAGCCGCAGCTCGTGTCGAAGACGAGAGCGTAGGTCTTCGACGGATCCAGTTCGGAGACGACCTTCTCCCCCTCCTCGGGGCCACGTGCCTCGGGAGCCTCGACGTCTGCGCACTCGGTTACCTCGGTCGACGTCGTGGTGGTCTCGCCTCCGCTCGCGGCCTGGTCATCGCCGCCTCCACAGGCCGAGAGGAGCATGCACGAGGCGAGGAGCAGCACTGGCACGACGCGACGCACGGGCTGCGATCCTATCCGTGGATGCCGACCGTCACGCGTTGTGCATGGGCCGCAGGGGGCGACGAGCTCATGGTCGCGCACCACGACGACGAGTGGGGCAGGCCGTCGCACGACGACCGCCACCTGTTCGAGATGCTCACGCTCGAGGGGGCGCAGGCAGGCCTCTCTTGGTCGACGATCCTGCACAAACGCGAGGGATACCGCCGCGCGTTCGCAGGATTCGATCCGGAACAGGTGGCGCGCTTCGGAGCCAAGGACATCGAGCGGCTCCTCGCCGACCCGGGCATCGTCCGCAACCGCCTGAAGGTGGAGTCGACGGTGAACAACGCCGCCCGCGTGCTCGAGGTGCAGGGCGAGCTCGGGAGCCTCGACGCGTACCTCTGGGCCTTCGTCGACGGCCGGCCGATCGTCAACGACTTCCGCTCGCTCTCGGAGTTGCCGGCCGAGACCGACCTGTCGACGGCGATCTCGAAGGACCTCAAGCGGCGCGGCTTCCGCTTCGTCGGGCCGACGTTGATCTACGCCTTCATGCAGTCGGTCGGTATGGTCGACGACCATACGACTGACTGTTTTCGCCACGGGGCGTCGTCCGCATGACAACGCCCATCCGCTACGCGAAGAGCGGCGACGTGAACATCGCTTACCAGGTTACCGGCGACGGCCCGCTCGATCTCGTGCTCGTGTCCGGGTTCTTCTCGCACCTCGAGATCCAGTGGGAGTGGCCCGCGCTAGCCCACTTCCTCGACCGTCTGGGGTCGTTCACCAGGTTGATCCGCTTCGACAAGCGCGGGACGGGCCTGTCCGACCGGGGTGTCGGGCTTCACGACCTCGAGACGCGCATGGACGACGTCAGAGCCGTCATGGATGCGGTCGGCAGCGAGCAGGCTGCGCTGTTCGGCTACTCAGAGGGTGGCCCCATGTGCGTCCTGTTCGCCGCGACATATCCGGAGCGCACGAGGGCGCTCGTGCTCTACGGGACCTATGCGAAGCGCCTGTGGAGCGACGACTACCCTTGGGCGCCGACCCCTGACGAGCGCGCCGCGGTCGCGCGTGACCTCGAGGAGAACTGGGGCGAGACCTCCGACATCTCGACCATGCTTCCGCACGCAGATCCGGCCGAGAGCGAGTGGTTCCATCGCATGGCGCGGGCTTCGCTCAGCCCGGCCGGGGCGCGCGACCTCATCCTGATGAACTCGAAGGTCGACGTCAGAGAACTCCTGCCGAGCATCCAGTGCCCGACGATTGTCTTCCACCGCACGGGAGACCTCGACTCACGAGTCGAAGAGGGGCGCTACATCGCCGAGCGGATTCCGGGCGCGCGCTTCGTCGAGCTACCCGGCGACGTCCACGTGCCGTGGGTGGACATGGACTCGATGCTGGACGAGGTCGAGGAGTTCCTCACCGGCACACGATCGCGTGCGCCGAGCCGTCGCATTCTCGCGACGCTCTTCTTCACCGACATCGTCGGCTCGACCGCGATGCTTGGGAGGCTCGGCGACGAGACGTGGTCGGAGCTGCTCAGCCGTCATCACGCTGCCGTTCGGCGGGAGCTGACGCGGTTCGCGGGAGAGGAGATCGACACTGCGGGCGACGGCTTCCTCGCGCTCTTCGACGGGCCGGCACGGGCGATCCGAGCGGCGGTCGCGACTCGAGACGCGGTGAAGGAGTTGGGCCTGGAGATCCGCGCGGGGGTGCACACGGGGGAGATCGAACGGCGTGGTGACGACGTGCGCGGACTTGCCGTGCACCTCGCCGCGCGCGTTCTCGGTGTCGCGGGGGCAAGCGAGGTGCTCGTGTCCCAGACGACGCACGATCTCGTCGAGGGTTCGGGGATCGAGTTCGCAGACCGTGGCGAGCACGAGCTCAAGGGGATCGAAGGGCCGCGACGGCTCTTCGAGGTCGTCGCTACGCGCGCGTCGTGACCGCGACGAGGTCGGCGAGGTTGACGAGCTGGATCGCAGTGCGCATGCCTTCGACCCGTTCGTCGTTTGCCTCCAACTCCGCGCTCTCGCGCCAGATCTGCTGGGCCGTGACGAGGAGCTGCTGGATGCGCTCGGCCTCCTCGAAGTAGCCGTTTCGCTCGCGTGACGCGTTGACCGCGAGACCGAGGGCGCCGATTGCGTCGCGCTGTCGCATCCAGAGCATCGGGATGGCCATGCAGATGTACTGGTGGATCCGCGCGAACGTGAGCGGCTGGCCGAGTGTTTTCAGCTCCTTCGGGCTCGAGAGCGGCACCGGGTCGACGCCGTCCGCGATGCGCCGTGCGTGACCGCCGAGCATTCCCCGCAGCTGCTCGTCGTCGAACCCGGCTACGCGCGCCGAGATGAGCGCCGTCAGGAGCGAGTTCGGCTGGCGCCCGTACGGGTAGTCGGACGCGTACACGATCTGCTCGGGAGCGATCTGGCGGTAGAGGTCGAAAAGGTCGACGGCGCTCCAGACCGAGGTGTCGAAGAAGACGCCGGGAATGCCGCCGAGGCGGCCCGCGAGCGCCGCCATGTCCGCGATCCCGGCGTGCGCGACGATCAGCCGCACGCCCTCGTAGCGCCTCACGAGCGCCTCGAGATTTTCGGCGATGGGAGGGAGGCCGCGGCCCCCGTGGATGAGGATCGGCACGGAGCGCTCGACCGCGAGCTCGAAGACGGGTGGCAGACGCTCGTCGTTCAGGGAAAAGGCCTGTGACCGCGGGTGGAGCTTGATGCCGCGAGCGCCGAGATCGAGGCAGCGCTTCGCCTCCTCGATGGGGCTCGTCGTCAGGTCGAGTCGAACGAACGGCACGAGCTTGCCCTGCGAGCGCTCGGCGTGAGCGAGGATGCGGTCGTTCGGGACGGTGAAGGCGGGTGCCCGGTCGTGCTCGTCCATGCAGAACACGAACGCCCGCTCGAACCGGTAGTGCTCGAGCACCCCGACGAGCTCGTCGTACCAGCCGTTCATCCCGTCGATGTCGTGCCCGAGGTGCGTGTGTGCGTCGAAGAGGTACGTCTCCGACGGCAGCTGAGCACGCAGGACCTCGACCCACTCGTCGAAGAGCGTCCGTGCGTGCTCGACGGATGTCACGCGTCTGAGTCTAGGTCGGCGTTTCCAGCATGGAGCGCTGCCCAGACACGAGGCGGTGTCATCGGCAGCTCGTAGAGGCGCGTTCCTATGGCCGCCGCGACGGCGTTCGCAATCGCCGCGGGTGCGCCGACGACCGGCGCCTCGCCGATGCCCTTCGCCCCGAAGGGACCGTCGGGAGCCGGCACCTCAACGACGAGTGTCTCGATCTCGGGCACCCGCTCGGCCGTCGGGATCGCGTACTCGAGGAACGATCCGGTGAGTAGGCGCCCATCCTCGTCGTGGTCCAGCTGCTCGAACAGCGCCCAGCCCATTCCCTGTGCCGCGCCGCCGCGCATCTGGCCTTCGACGAGTGCCGGGTTGAGCGCTCGCCCGACGTCCTGGGCGATGACGTGGTGGAGAAGCTCCACCTCGCCCGTCTCCCGGTCGACGCGCACGTGCGAGATGTGTGCAGCGACCGAAGGCGCCCCACTCGTCTGCGCCGAGCCGCCGTGACCTTCGATCGGCTCGTGGCGCCCGCCGAAGCGCAGCGTCCGCTTCGCGATCTCCTCGACGGTGATGGAGCGGTCGGGGGCTCCGACTGCGCGTACGACGCCGTCGACCACCTCGAGGTCGTCCGGCGCGATCTCGAGCTCCTGCGAAGCTGCCGAGAGCACCTTCTGCCGCGCGGACTCGGCGGCGCGCAGCACAGCGGCTCCGACCGTGTAGGTGACCTTCGAGCCGCCGCTGCCTCCGGCGTACGGCCCCGAGCTCGTATCGGCCGTGACCACCCGGACCTTGTCCGGAGAGAGGCCGAAGGCGGCAGCAGCGATGATGGCGAAGCCCGAGTTCACTCCGCTCATGTCGGCGGCAGACGTGACGACCGTCATCGTCCCATCGGTGTCGACCCTGCAGACGGCGGCGGCAGGCTCCAGCCCGCCCGGCCAGTGGCCCGCCGCCATTCCGATGCCCTCGTTCTCGGGAAGCGATCCGCGCGCAGCCCACAGCGGGTGCTCGCGGATGCGCTCGAGCACGTCGCGGGCGCCGATGACGGGATACGCGCTTCCGCTGACACCGGCGTCGCCCTCGACGACCGCGTTCTGGAGGCGGAGCTCGATCGGGTCGATCTCGAGCTCGCGCGCAAGCTCGTCGAGCAGCGATTCGAGCGCGTACGCGGCGGTCGGCGCGCCCGGTGCACGGTAGGCGCCGAACGTGAAGCGGTTCGTCTGGACGCCGTAGCCGCGGATCTCGTGTGCTTCCCAGCGGTACGGGCCTGCCACAAGCAGTGATGTGATCCCCTCGACGCCCCATCCGGCGTTCGAGCCGCGGTCGACGATCATGCGGCCCTGGATCGCCGTGAGCGTTCCGTCCTTTCGTGCGGCGATCTTCAGATGCGTCACCTGGGCGGAGGCCGGGTTCGTCGCGGCGAAGTCCTCGCTCCGCGTGAACGTGAGCCGCACCGGACGGCGGAGCGCGAGCGCCGCGCCCGCCGAGAGTGGCTCGACGAGTGCGAACTTCCCTCCGAAGGCCCCGCCCAGAGGCTCGGCGATGACGCGAATCCGCTCGAGCGGTAGGCCGAATGCGCGTGCGAGCTCGTTGCGGGTGACGAACGAGCCCTGCGTGCTCGTCGAGACGACGAGCGTGCCGGACGGCTCGAGCCACGCGGTGCTCACCTGCGGCTCGAGGTATGCCTGATAGATCCACGGCGTCCGGAACGTCCCTTCGACGACGGTGTCGCTCGTGGCGAAGGCCGACATGACATCGCCCTGCTCGCGCGTGATGCGGTCGAGGACGTTGCCCGAGAGCTCTTCGCCTGGATCGTCCTCCTGGCCGTGGTCGACGCCCGCGTGGATCGACTCGAGGTCGCCCGCCTCGTCGTCCGACTCCTCCACCGTGCGCGCGAGCGGCGCTCCCGGCTTCATGGCCTCCTCCACGTCGACCACGGCAGGGAGCGTCTCGTAGTCCACGACGACTGCCTCGGCCCCGTCCTCGGCGGCGGCCTCCGACTCGGCGACGACGAGTGCCACAGGCTGTCCCGCGAAGACGACCTCTTCACGTGCGAGCGGCTCGGAGGTGCGGTCGGTGCCGGTCGTGACGAGCGGGAGATCGGCAGCAGCGAGGACGGCGACGACGCCGGGAATCGCGAGCGCTGCTTCCCGGTCGATGGAGCGGATGCGTGCGTGGGCCTAGGTCTGCCAGGACGGGCCGCGCGTGCAGGAGCCCGTGCACGTAACCGTCGGCCGCGAAGCGCGTTGCCCCGGTCACCTTGTCCGGCGCGTCGATGCGTGGGCGGGCGACGCCGATCAGCTCGGTCATCGATCTGCCTCCGCACGTTCGCGCGCCCGCGAGAGCGCGCGCTCGGCGACGACCGCGGCGAGCTCACGTCGGTAGCTCTCGGGAGCGAAGCGGTCGCCGTAGATCCTCGCCTCGGCGACGGCAGCCCGGACGTCCCCGGACGGCAGTGCGAACGGCGTCGCGCCGACTCCCGTGACGGCCACCGATTCGCCGTCTGGTGTGACGAGCGCGGCCGCTCCCGACGAGCGCATACCCCGACGCGGGGTGCTCGACCGACGCGTACGCAGACCCGGACCCGGGAGGCGGAAGGGGAACGACGATCTCGGTCAGGAGCTCGCCGGGACCGAGGGCGGTCACGAACGGTCCGACGAGAAACGCGTCCACGGCGACCTCGCGCTCTCCGACGGCGGAACGCACCAGCACCGCTGCGCCCAGCGCGATCAGGACGGCAGGCATGTCCGACGCAGGATGCGCATGGACGGTGCCTCCACCGATCGTCCCGAGGTTGCGTACCTGGAGGTCGCCGATGGTCCGTGCACACTCCCAGATGGCAGCGAGGGCCGGCCGATCGAGGGAGCTCGACTCGAGCAGCTCGTTCCAGGTCGTGAGCGCGCCGATGTGGACGGCGCCGTCGCGTTCCGTCACTCCGCGCAACGCGAGACGTGAGATGTCGACGACCAGCGACGGTCTCGCGACGCGGAGCTTCATGGCGGGAACGAGTGACTGCCCTCCCGCGATCGCGGTGGCACCGTGTTCGGTGAGGAGCCCGAGCGCGTGGTCGAGGTCGGACGCGCGCACGAACTGCGTCGAGGCGGGGATCACCGGTTAGCTCCGACGGCGCGGATCGACTCGACGATGCCCTGGTACCCGGTGCAGCGGCAGAGGTTGCCGCGCAGCGCATGCCGGATCTCGTGATCGCTCGGCTCGCTGTCGCGCGAGAGCAGGTCGGCCGCGGTCAGGATCACGCCCGGGGTGCAGAAGCCGCACTGGAGTCCGTGGTGCTCGACGAACGCTCGCTGGATGGGATGCATCTCTCCGTTCTGAGCGAGCCCCTCGATCGTCGTGATCTCGCGGTCCGCGGCCTGATGCGCGAGGACCGTGCAACTCTTGACCGCACGTCCGTCGAGGAGCACCGTGCACGCGCCGCACTGGCTCGTGTCGCAGCCGATGTGAGCGCCCGTGAGGCCGAGGCCGTCGCGAAGCGCATGCACGAGCAGTGTTCGCCCTTCCACCTCGAGCGAGCGGCGCTCGCCGTTGACGACGAGCTCGATCATCTGCGCAAGACAGAAATCTGCTCGCGCAGACTTCGGTCGCGCGAGAATCCCTGAAGGCGTCCGGCTTCGCGGCCGCTGCTCAGACATGCGCGGGCAGCGTGGCGAGCTTGTCGCGCAGGTACGCGAGGTACGGCTGGGGGTCGATCGCACCCGAGCCGGTCACGCGCTCGAGCGTCTCCTTCGGCGTGAACTTGCGGCCGAGCGAGTAGAGGTTGTCTCGGAGCCAAGCCGCCAGCTCGTGCAGCTCGCCTGCCTCCATCTGCGCATCGAGGTCGGGAATGGCGTCGCAGACCGCACTCCAGATCTGGAGCGAGATGACGTTGCCGAGCGCATATGTCGGGAAGTACCCGATGCCGCCCTGTGACCAGTGGATGTCCTGGAGCACGCCGTGGGTGTCATCGGGGACGTCGACGCCGAGGAAGTCGGTCATCCCGGCGTTCCACGCCTCCGGAAGGTCCTTCGGGTCGAGCGATCCCTCGATCAGCCGCTGCTCGAGCTCGAAGCGCAGGATGATGTGGAGGCTGTAGGTCGTCTCGTCGGCCTCGACCCGGATGAGTCCGGGCTCTGCCCGATTGACGGCTGCGAGGAACGCCTCCAGGTCGACCGCGCCGAGCTGGTCGGGGAAGGCCGACTGGAGCGGCTCGTACCAGTGCAGCCAGAACGGGCGACTCCGCCCGACGAGATTCTCCCAGGTCCGGCTCTGCGACTCGTTCAGCCCGAGCGACGGCGACATCGCGAGCGGCGTGCGCTCGAGGGAGGGGGCGATGCCGTGCGCGTAGTGACCGTGCCCCGCCTCGTGCATCGTCGACCAGAGCCCGTCGAGCCCGTTCTCGTATCGCGTCGTCATCCGCACATCGCGCCGCGAGAAGGACGTGCAGAACGGGTGGACGGTGGGATCGAGACGGTACGAGCCTTCCTCGAGCCCGAGCGTTGCGAGGATCCGTCCGTAGAACTCCTTCTGCGCGGCGACCGGGTACGGCTCGACGAGGAACGAGGCGTCGACATGCGGTGCCTCGCGCACGAGCTCGCTCAGCACAGGACGGATCGTCCCGAACACCCCCGCGACCTCGGTCGTCGTCATGAAGGGCTCGAAGTCGTCCAGGAGGGGTGTGTACGGCGAGTCATCCCACTCGAAGCACTCGACGTAGCGGCGCTTGAGCTCGAGGTTCCGCTCGAGTGCGGGGAGGAACTTCGCGAAGTCGTTCGTCGCGCGCGCCTCGATCCAGACCTGGTTCCCGAGAGCAGCGGCGCGGATCTGCTCGGTGCGCAGCTCGGTCGGGATGCGGCGCTGCTTCTCCCAGTCGCGACGCGTGACGCGGATCAGGCTGGCGTCGTCCGAGTCGTAGTCGAGGGACTCCTCGAGCGGCCGGAGACGCTCGAGAAGTCTTCCGATCTCGTCGTCGACGAAGCGCTCGTGGGTGATGCGTCCGAGCGTCGCCATGGTCTCCGCCCGCGTGGGGTGTCCACCAGGCGGCATCGTCACCTTCTGGTCCCACATCAGCACACCCAGTGCGCGCCCGAGGTCGGAAACCTCGGCGAGCCGCTCCTTGAGGGTGGAGAGGTCCGCGTCCACTCTCGAGGACTCTACCGACGACGTTAGGATCGGCGGCCATGAGCGACCAGGCGATCGAGACCCTCTTCGACGAGCAGCGCCGGTATCCGCCGCCGTCGGCGTTCTCGGCGAGCGCTAACGCGAAGCCGTCCGTCTACGACATTCCCTTCGAGGAGTTCTGGGAGCGCGAGGGCCGTGAGCGGGTGACGTGGTTCGAGCCGTTCGCGACGTTGCTCGAGTGGAACCTGCCGTACGCGAAGTGGTTCGTCGGGGGCAAGATCAACGTCACCTACAACTGCCTCGACCGCCACGTCGAGGCGGGGCTCGGTGACCGCGTCGCCTACTACTACGAGGGCGAGCCCGTCGGGGACGACGCCGAGCGCGTCGCGATCACTTACTCAGAGCTCCTCGGGGAGGTCGTGCGAGCGGCCAACGGCCTCAAGGCGATCGGCGTTGCGAAGGGGACTCCGGTCGGCATCTACATGGGCATGGGCCCCGGGCTTCCCGTCGCGATGCTCGCGTGCGCTCGGCTCGGCGCTCCGTTCACGGTCGTCTTCGGCGGCTTCTCGGCCGAAGCGCTCGCCGACCGCCTCAACGACATGCGCTGCGAGGTCCTGCTGACCCAGGACGAGAGCTACCGGCGCGGTTCGCTCGTCCCGCTGAAGCGGAACGCCGACGAGGCCCTCGAGTCGTGTCCTGGTGTCAGGAAGGTCGTCGTGGGCCAGCGGACGCGCGGCGAGGTTCCCATGACCGAGGGACGGGACCTCACGTGGAACGATCTCGTCGACGGCCAGCCCACAGAACCTGCGTCCTGTCCGTGTGAGCCGATGGATTCGGAGGACCTGCTGTACCTGCTCTACACGAGCGGGACGACCGCCAAGCCGAAGGGCATCGCGCACACCACCGCCGGGTATCTCGTGGGCGTCTCGACGACGCACCACTACATCTTCGACTTGAAGCCCGAGCAGGACGTCTACTGGTGCGCCGCGGACATCGGCTGGGTCACGGGTCACAGCTACATCGTGTTCGGGCCGCTCTGCAACGGGGCCACGAGCATCCTCTACGAGGGGACGCCTGACTTCCCCGACCGCGATCGCTGGTGGGACATCGTGGAGCGCTACAAGGCCACGATCCTGTACACGGCTCCGACGGCGATCCGCGCACACATGAAGTGGGGGCCTGAGCACGCGGCGAAGCACGACCTCTCGTCGCTCCGGCTCCTCGGGAGCGTCGGCGAGCCGATCAATCCCGAGGCGTGGATGTGGTACCGGGAGCACATCGGCGGGGACCGCGCGCCGATCGTCGACACGTGGTGGCAGACGGAGACGGGGATGATCCTCATCACGCCGCTTCCCGGGATCACGACGACGAAGCCGGGCTCCGCGACGAAGCCGTTTCCCGGTGTCGAGGCGGGCGTGGTCGACGACCATGGCAACGAGGTCGGGCCCGGCGGCGGCGGCTACCTCGTGCTCAAACGGCCGTGGCCGGCGATGACGCGCGGCATCTTCGGCGACGACGCCCGGTTCCGGGCGACGTACTGGGAGCGCTTCCCCGGGGTGTACTTCGCAGGAGACGGCGCGCGCATCGACGAGGACGGCGATTTCTGGCTGCTGGGGCGCGTGGACGACGTGATGAACGTGTCGGGTCACCGCATCTCGACGATCGAGGTGGAGTCAGCACTCGTCGACCATCCGAGCGTTGCGGAGGCCGCCGTGTGCGGGCGTGCCGACCAGCTCACGGGGCAGGCGATCGTCGCCTTCGTGACGCTCAAGGGCGGGGAGGAGGGTTCGGTCGAGCGCCTCGAGGAGCTCCGCAACCACGTCGCCGTGAAGATCGGACCGATCGCGAAGCCGGCGAACATCGTCTTCACGCCCGAGCTGCCGAAGACGCGCTCGGGGAAGATCATGCGCCGTCTGCTCCGCGATGTCGCGGAGGACAGGCCGCTCGGGGACACGACGACGCTCGCCGACCCCGCCGTCGTGGCCGAGATCCACGACCGCGCGGTCGCTCAGCCGACCGAGGAGTAGTTACTCGGGTCGGTAGGTGCCGAAGCTCCAGAGGTTGCCCTCGGGGTCTCGCACCACGAAGTCCCTCGAGCCGTAGTCCGTGTCGTGGAGCTCGCGCACGATCTCTGCGCCCCCGGCGAGCGCCCGCTCGTAGGCCGCGTCGATTCCGTCGTCGACGATGACGTAGACGCCCTGATTCACGGCGCCGAGCTCTTGTGGCGTCTTTAGCCCGAGATCGTTCTTCCCGGCCGAGCCGAGCATGACCATGCCGTCGCCGTACGTGAGCTCGGCGTGGGCGACCGTCCCGTTCGGGCCGTCATGGACGGCCGATCGCTCGAAGCCGAATGCTCCCTCGAGCCAGTCGAGTGCGGCCGGCGCGTCCTCATACGTCAGAAATGCGATGCAGTTCATCCGTCCTCCTCTCGTCGTTCCGAGCGTACGGAACCGCCGCCCGGGCGTCTTGGACGAATGTGACCGTCGCTAGACGACGACGCCGCCGTCGGGGACGATCCGCCGCGCGAACGCACCCGGCGACGTTCCCGCGAACTCACGGAAGTCACGGTTCATGTGTGCCTGGTCGAAGTAGCCGCACTCGAAGGCGACGTCGGCGAGCTGTGTTCCGCCTCCGAGCGACCGAATCGCGCGGTCGAATCGGAGGATCCGCGCGACCGTCTTCGGGGGGAGGCCGATCTGCTCGCGGAATCGCGTTGCGAGGTGCCGACGGCTCCGACCGAGCCGATCGCAGATCCACCCGATCGGTGCCTTGCCGTGCGTGCGCTCGAGTGCCTGCCAGGTCCAGGCGACGTCGCGCGACGGACGCCGTGCCTCGGCCAGGCGTTCGAGGAGGACGGCGTCGACGAGATCGAACCGTGTCTCCCAGTGCGTGGCGTCGTGCAGTCGATCGACGAGGCCCGCGCCTGCGGGCATCACGTCTTCGAGCGGGGCGACGACGTTTGTGAGCTCGTGCAGCCCGATGTCGAGGATCATGTGAGCGCCCAGTGGCGTCAGGTTCACCTGCAGGCAGCTCGCCGGACCAGCCGCCGCGACGTAGGAGGAGCGCTCGCCGAGCCCGGCGACGAAGCTGTCGTGACTCTCGGATGACCCCTCCGCGGAGGCGGCCACGTTCCACGGAGCGCCGAAGTTCACGATGAGCGGAAGCCACGGCGTCGGCACCTGTTGCCGGAGCACCGGCTGTCGGTGCACCGTCCTCGACGTAGCCCTCGTAGTCGCCGACGAGGCCGCGGAGCGTTGGGTCGGGCGCGCGCAGGACGAGCTTCCAGCAGCCGAGCTCGGACTCGTGCCGAACCACGCGCGTCCCCGCGTTCACAAGAGGAGGTTAGACCGTGACGAGCGCGGCCCGGAACGCGGCGACGGTGCGTTCGATGTCTCGCTCGCTCGTGCGCCAGTTCGACACGGATAGCCTGATCGCCGCCCGGCCGTCCCACACCGTCCCGCCCATCCACGCCTCCCCGCTCGCCTGGACGTCGGCGAGCGCCGCGTTCGTCGTCTCGTCGTCCGCGAAGCGGAAGAGCACCTGGTTCAGGACGACGTCGTTGAGGACCTCACAGCCGGGGATCGCGGCGATCCGCGTCGGCGAACTGCGTCGCTCGGTCACAGCTCGACTCGAGGAGCTCCGCTATGCCCTGCCGTCCGAGCGAGCGGAGTGCCGCGTACACGGTGAAGCCGCGCGCGCGCCGCGAGAACTCGGGCGTCCAGTCCATCTCGTCTCGCGCTCCGGCGTCGTGGACGAGGTACGCGGCCCGGACCGTCATCGCCGCGCGGTGCGGCTCCGGGTCTCCGACGAAAGCGATCCCGCAGTCGTAGGGCACGTTCAGCCACTTGTGGGCGTCCGTCGCCCACGAGTCCGCGCGCTCGACTCCTGCAACCAGGCCGCGGAGTCGCGGGGAGGCTGCCGCCCAGAGCCCGATGGCACCGTCGACGTGGAGCCATGCGCCGCCCGCCTCGGCGAGGTCGGCGATCGCATCGAGCTCGTCGAACGAGCCGGTGTTCACCTCCCCGGCCTTCGCGCACACGATCGTGGGGCCAGCGGCGTGCTCCAGGGCGGCGGCGAGCTCGTCGACACGCATCCTGGCCTGGTCGTCAGCCGGAATCTCGACCAGTGAGCACGCTGCCCAGGCCGAGGAGGCGTAGGGAGCGGTCGAGCGTGACGTGGCGCCTGGCGCCTGCGAGCACGCGGATCGGCGGCGCCCCGACGAGCCGGTCGCGTTCGACGTCCCACCCGCCACGTGCAAGCACGCCGTTCCTCGCTGCGGCAAGACAGGTCGTGTGCGCCATCTGGCAGCCGGTGACGAGCGCGAACGAAGCTCGAGGAGGAAGCCCGAACAGATCCTTCAGCCAGTCTCCGACCGTCTCCTCGACGACCGCCGCTGCGGGCCCGCAGACGACGAGGCCGGCGTTCTGATCCCAGGTCGAAGTCAACCAGTCGGCCGCGAGTGCCGCCGGGAGCGAACCGCCGATGACGAAGCCGAAGTAGCGGCCGCTCGGTATTCCGACGACACCGGGCTCCGTAGCGGCTGCGAGCGATTCGACGACTTCGAGCGGGTCGGTCGGTGCGTCGGAGAGCGGCCCGCCGAGACTCTCTCGCAGCTCCTCGACGCTCGCGTCGGCTCGAATGGGCCGCTCGTCGAGCGTGTCGAGGAAGTCGGCGGCGATCTCTGCCGTACGCCGCAGCAGCTCCCGCTCGTCGGTCATGCGGCGAGCAGCTGCTCGAAGCGAGTCGGGTCGTCGAACGGCCCGACCATTGCGAGGTAGAGCCGCTTGTCCTCGAACAGGTCCTTGGCGACGCGCTGGACGTCTTCGACCGTCACCTCGTCGAGCCTGGCCAGGAGGTCGTCGGGCTCCTCGATCTCGCCTTCGAGCACCTCCCGCCGGAGCCCGTACTGGATCGTCCCCTGCGGGCTCTCGAGGCGGAGGACGAAGCGTCCCTTCGTGTACCCGCGTGCCTTTTCGAACTCGTCCGCCGGCACCGGCTCCGCCGCAATCGTCCGCAGCTCGCCCAGGATCGTCGTGATCGCCTCGTCCACGCGCGACACGTCGACGCCCGCGCTCGCGTAGAACGTGCCCGTGTCCATGTACGACGTGTTGCCCGCGTGCACGTAGTAGCCCAGCCCTCGACGCTCGCGCACCTCGGTGAAGAGGCGTGACGACATGCCACCTCCGAGGACGACGGCGAGGAGCTGGAGCGCATACCGGCTCGGGTGTCCGATCGGGTAGCCGCGAACGCCGAGGATCAGGTGAGCCTGCTCGGAATCCTTCGTGTGCAGGAGCACGGGCGAAGTGTCCGGCGGCAGCTCGACTGCGGGCGGCACGTCGGTTGCTCGCGGCTCGATCCCGCCGAGGAGCTCCTCCAGACGGTCCGTGAGCCCGTCGCCGATCCGGCCGCCGATACCGACCACCATGCGCTCGGGCCGGTACCAGGTGTCGAGGTAGGAGAGGAACGTCTCGCGGGTGGCGCTCTCGACCGTCTCGCGTGTTCCGATGATGTCCCAGCCGAGCGGCTGATCCGCATACAGGAGGCGGTCGTACACGTTCCCGACGTAGCGCTGCGGCGTGTCGAGGTAGACGTTCATCTCCTCGAGGATGACACCCTTCTCCTTCTCGATCTCGGCCCCGTCGAACTGCGAGTGGAGAAGCATGTCGGCGAGGACGTCGAGGGCCGTGTCGCGGGTCTCGGAGCCGCAGCGGACGTAGTAGCCGGTCAGCTCCTTGCCCGTGAAGGCGTTGAACTCGCCGCCGATGGCGTCGATCTCGGTGGAGATGGTGCGCGCCGTGGGACGACGCTCCGTCCCCTTGAAGAACATGTGCTCGGCGAAATGGGCGATGCCCTGCGACTCCGCCGTCTCGTAGCGGGAGCCGGCTGCGAACATGACGAAGCACGAAACCGATCCGACCTGTGGGAACGGTGCGGTGACGACCCTGATGCCGTTCCCGAGCGCGCCCTTCTCGAAGATCGCCACTCCGCGCGATGGTATAGACCTAAGGTGGTGACTCCGGTAACAACTGACACCCACTGGCCGGCTGCAAACCTGCGCATGCCGGCGTCCTCAGTCGCGCCCGTATCTCGATTCGATACGGACGCTCCCTGCGTCCTTGGCCTGCTCGGTTTTCGCGCGCCCACTGGGCACCGCCGTCACCGGAGGCACCACCCCTCGTGCCGGGACAGCTGACCAGAAAGGCCATCGCCGCTCAGCCCGAGTGGCTCCGGCAGGTGCCGGAGCGAGTGGGCCCGCTGCGTCTGCCGCTGGGCGCGCGCGTGCTCTTCACGGGGTGCGGCACGTCGTTCCACGCCGCGCTCGCGTGTGGGCAGGCGGCGCAGGCGCTCGATGTCGTCCTCGGCAACGCACCGGAGGCCGACGTGCTGGTCGCCATCTCGCACGAGGGCGAGACGCGCCTGACGCTCGAGGCGATCCAGGGCTTTGCCGGGCAGACGTGGCTGATCACCGGGGCTCCGGACAGCCCGATCGCGAAGGCGGCCGACCACGTCGTCGTCGCAGCGCCGGCGGTCGAGGAGAGCTACTGCCACACCGCGAGCTACACGTCTGCGGTCGCGGCGGGACTCGCGCTCCAGGGGCACGACGTGAGCGAGCTCGCGGCGGACGTCTTCCGCGAGCTCGACGCAGAGTCGCTCGGCGCCTCGGAGCACGAGCGCTTCGTCGTTGCCGGTGCCGGTCGCGACACGGCCACCATGCTCGAGGCCGTCCTCAAGCTCCGCGAGGGCGCGCACGTCGTGGCGGAGGCGCACCAGACCGAGCAACTGCTCCACGGCCACCTCGCTGCGGTCGACTCGTCCGTGCGTTGTTTCGTCCTCGAGGGCGAAAGGCGCGCGGCCGAGCGAGCTGTCGACGCGATGCGCGCGCTCGGCGAGCTCGGCTGTGACGCGCTCCTCGTGCCGACGACGCACCCGGTCGTGGACATCGTCCGCTTCCAGGTGCTCACGTGCGACCTCGCCGAGACGCGCGGCGTCGACCCGGACATGATCCGCTGGGACGAGGATCCGTGGAACAGGGCCCGGCAGGCCCAGGAATTCACGGCCGATCCGTGACCCGGTAGACGAAGCGGAGCCCCTGCCAGCGCTCGTCGATCGAGCAGCTCTTGTTGTCGACGAGACCGTGCGCGAGCCCGATCTCCTGCACGGCCTCGAAGGAGAGGTCGCCTTCGATCTTCGCCGAGCGCTTGGGCCAGGCGATCCACAGCCCGTCCGCCGGGTCGAGCGCCGCCTTTAGTGCGTCGAAGCGACGCTCGAGGTCTGAGCGGCTCGTCGTGAAGAAGACCACGACGCGTGCGTCTGGCTTCGCGCCGAGCTTCTGCGAGAGCGGGGTTCCGGAGTAGTCCTTACTCGCGGCCATTCCAGGCCTCGAGGAGAGCGGCTTCTCGCTCGGGCGCCAGGCCGACGCCGTCCACCGTAACGGCATCGCCGAGGGTGGCCCGTACGGTGTCCGCCAGCGGCCGGAACGTCAGGCCCGCGGCGAGGGCACGCACGACGCCGACACGGTCGGCGTACGCGTATTCGGGATCGGCGAGCCAGAGCGGCAGTTCCATCCACTCGCCGACACCCTCTTCGAGGAGGAACGTGTCCGACACCCAGTTGACCCGAGCGTCGCTCTCTGCGACCTCACGGCACGTGTCGAGCAGCTCGCCAAGGGAGACCCTTGGATGGGTCGCGTTGTAGGTCGCGCCCGAGCCTCGCTCGCAGAGGTCGATCGTCCACGTCGCGAGGTCGCGTACGTCGATCACCTGCGTCGGGCGTTCAGGAGGAGCCGGCGCGAGTACCTCGCCTCCCCGCGCAACGCGGTGCGGCCAGTACGTGAACCGGCCCGTGGGGTCGTGTGGGCCGACGATGAGACCCGGGCGCACGATCAGCGCGCGTTCGCCGAACACGTCGCGCACCGCGTCCTCGCACAGTGCCTTGAGCGGGCCATAGCTCTCGTTCGTCACCTCGTCGTCGGGCAAGTCTCCGAGCTTCGCGACGGGGCTCTCTTCGTCGTTGGGGCGGCTGAAGTCCGCGAAGGCGGAGATGCTCGAGACGAAGCAGTAGAGGCCCGACCCGGCGAGCGTTTCGGCCGACGCGCGAACGTCGCGCGGCAGGTACCCGCACGTGTCGACGACGGCATCCCACTGGCGTCCGGCCAGCACCGAGAGATCCGCCTTTCGGTCGCCGACGATACGCTCGACCTCCGGGTACAGGTCGGCGTTCGTCGTGCCTCGGTTGAAGAACGTCAGCTCATTCCCACGATCGAGCGCCGCGTCGGTGAGTGCACGTCCGAGGAACCTCGGCCCGCCGAGGAGGAGCAGCTTCACGTGGCGAGCGCGGCGAGCCCTTGGAGCAGGCGGTCGACCTCGTCTTCGGTGTTGTAGTGGACGATCCCGGCTCGGACCGCGCCGTCCTCGAGGCCGAGATACCGCATCGTCTCCACGGCGTAGTAGTCGCCGTGCCAGACCGCGACGTCGCGCTCCGCGAGAAAGGTTGCGACCGCCTCGGGACGACGGCCGGGCACGTTGAAGCAGAAGGTCGGCACCCGACCCTCCATGCGGCGCAGGCCGTACAGCTCGACGCCGTCGGGCAGCCCCGCAAGGAAGCGCTCACCGAGAGCGTGCTCATGAGCCGTTATCGCTTCCCACCCGAGCGAATCGACGTAGTCGACCGCCGCGACGAACCCCGCGAGGAGCTCGTGCTGACTCGTGCCGAGCTCGAAGCGATGGCCGACAGGCTCGTTCGCCGCAGGGCGCACCTTGTACGCGCGCCACGAGTCGAGCAGCTCGCGTTTGCCGAAGGCGAGACCCATGTGCGGCCCGAAGTACTTGTACGGCGAGCAGATGAGAACGTCGACATCCCAGGCGGTGACGTCGATGGGCCCGTGGGGCGAGTAGTGGACCGCGTCGGCCCATGCGAGCGCCCCGGCCGAGTGCGCCAGCTCGACGAGTCGCCCGACGTCAGGCGCGGTCCCGACCGAATTCGCGGCGACCGGGAACGCGACGACGCGTGTCCGCTCGCCGAGCTTCGACTCGAGGTCCGAGTAGTCGAGCTCGAGCTCCTCCGTCAGGCCCGCGACGCGAACCACGATTCCGAGGTCGTGTGCGAGCTCGAGCCAGGGGGAGACGTTGGCGTCGTGGTCGAGCGCCGTGACGACGATCTCGTCGCCCTCGCGGAGTGTTCGTCCGAACGCGCGCGTGAGCAGGAAGTTCATGGCCGTCATGCTCTGCCCGAATGCGGTCTCGCCCGACGAGCAGCCGAGGAACGCGGCGGCTCTCTCGTGTGCCAGCTCGACGAGTTCGACAGTGCGGATGCTCGTCTCGTACGGCGCGCCGATGTTCGCGTTGTCCTCGCGCAGGTACCTCGAGATCGCGTCGATCACCTCGTCGGGGCACTGCGTGCCCCCCGGCCCGTCGAAGAACGCGAGCCGGCGGTCGAGCGCTGAAAAGCGCGCCCGAACCGCTGCGATGTCGAGGAGGGTGGCGCTCACGAAGCGACCTCGTGGCCGTTGACGACCCAGCGGTGCCGCGGCTTCGCCGTCAGCGAGTTCGAGACGAAGCATCCGTGCTCTGCCCGGGCGACGAGGTCGTGCAGGCCGTCGGAGGTCGGTGCCGGTGCCAGCTGCACGTCGAGCGTCGTCTCGATATCGACGAACGCGTACAACCCGTCCTGCTCGCGCTTCGTGACGACGCCGTGCGCGGTTCCCGAGCTCACGAGTTGATCCCGGCGCGCCGAGCCGAGTAGTCCATGCTCGCGAGCGTGCAGCGCACGAGACCGGCGAGGACGAGGTGCTCGGCCCACCACTCGGCCTCGCGTGGAAGCGGGTTCCCACCGAGCGCGCTGCGCGCGTCGCCGGCGCGATCGACGCTGACGTCGAACTCGAGGACGCGAGGTCGCACAGCCGCCATCGGCTGAGCCTACCCGGCGCTCGTCCGGACCGTGGCCTAGCCTGCGAGCGATGGAGCGGCTCCGGACGCTCAGCGAGGCGGAGTGCTACGAGCGCTGCTACGGCTGGCGCTACACCGAGGACACCGTGAAGGTGCTGCCCGCGCGGGGCTTCGTCCGCGCCGGAGCTCGGCGATGTCGGGCGAGCGGCTTCGCATGCTGCTCGAGCTGCGGCTCGACGCGCGCGAGCCCGAAGCAGCCTGACCGAGTCGGCCGTCCCGGACGTCCTCGGGCCGGGCGTCCGGGTCGTCTTCTGCGGCATCAACCCGGGACGCGCAAGCGCAGCGGCCGGTGCGCACTTCGCCAATCCGCGCAACGACTTCTGGCGACTGCTACATGCAGCCGGGTTCACGCCGCGCCTTCTCGACCGACAAGAGCAGGGAAAGCTCCCGGCGCTCGGGATGGGCCTGACCAACGCGGCTCGCCGCACGACTCGCGGCTCGGGCGACCTCCGCGCGCGCGACTTCGAAGGAGCGCGCGAGCGCCTCGAAGCGATCGTCGACGAGTACGTCGTCCCGGGGTGATCGCGTTCGTCGGCAAGGCGGCATACCAGGGCGCCTTTCGCGAACGGCCGGAGCTCGGCCTGCAGGAGCGCGCTGCTCGGGGACACCGAGCTCTTCGTGCTGCCGTCGACGTCGCCGGCGAACGCTGCCGTCGCCTGGGACGAGCGGCTCCACTGGTTCACCGCGCTGCGGCAGCTCGTCTCGTGAGCGAGCTCCGTCTTCGCCTCGCGACGCGCGCCTTGGTATTGGACGACAGCAACAGGGTCCTCCTGGTGCGTATGGGAGGTGAAGAGCCAGGGCTGTGGATTACGCCGGGCGGAGGCATCGAGGCGGGTGAGGAGGACGAGCACGCCGTGCGGAGAGAGCTCCTCGAGGAGACGGGGCTCGCCGGCTTCGAGCTCGGCCCTCTCGTGTGGATCCGCACGGCACCACTCTGGTCTGCGGATGCGCGCTGGGACGGTGAGATCGAGCGCGTGTATCTCGTGCGCGTCGATGCCTTCGACCCGAAGCCCGGCCTGCCCTGGGACGCGTTACGGGGCGAAGGGATGACGGACATCCGTTGGTGGACGCTCTCCGGGCTCGAGGAGACGGACGCGACCTTCGCCCCTCGCCGTCTCCCCGAGCTCGTTCGAGCGCTGCTCCACGACGGGACCTCCCGCGGAGCCCCTCGACGTCGGTCGCTAGGCGATGCGATCGACGTACGTGCCGAGCACGAAGTCCCAGCCCGAGTCGTAGCTTGCGCGCTTCTCCGCCGCGCTCCCGGCTAGAGGATCCCAGCCTCGGTGCTCGAGCTCGACCCGTGTTCCGGCGGGGTCGGGGGTGAAGCGAATCTCCACCTCCGTCGGCTCCTGCTCAGCGTTTCGGATGTTCCACGCGAGAACGAGCCGGCCCGGCGGATCCCATTGCAGCACGGTCGCCCAGTGCCCACGCCCGCCTGACTCGGAGACCTCGTAGACCTCGCCGCCGACGCGCGGCTCGAAGACGATCTCGGCGACCGTCTGATGGATCGAGTGGCTCTCCACAGGCCACCAGCTGAGGGCGTCCGTGGTGAAGATCCGGAAGGCCTCTTCGACGGTGCAGTCGACCGTCACGCTCTTGCGAACCATCTCGATGACGAGAGCTTCGCTCATCTCTCTCCCTTCGTCTCGGCTGTCGCCTTGAACCTGGCGAGCGCCTCGTTCCAGAATCCGTCGACCCAGTCGCGAAGCACGGCCACTCCGGCCGAGTCGAGCTCGTACAGGTGCCTCGTCCCGTTCCGCTGATGGGTGACGAGGCCGACATCCTCGAGGACGCGCAGGTGCTGCGACACGGCGGGGCGGCTCACCGGCAGCCCGGCGGCAAGCTCGCCGACCGACCGCGGCCCGGCTCGGAGCAGCTCGAAGATCTGCCGCCGCGTCGGGTCGCCGAGCGCGTCGAGAGGATGTCCGTTAGTCATCACTTACCGTAAGTTACAACTTACGGTTAGTCTCGTCAACCTTCGAAGCGATTCGTGATCGGTGTGCGGCGGTCGCGTCCGAACGCCTTCGGCCGCAGCTTCACGCCCGGCGGCGCCTGCCGGCGCTTGTACTCGGCGCGATCGACGAGCGCGACCGCCCGCTCGACGACGTCGGGATCGAACTCGTCGACGAGCTCCTCGCGCGAGCGGTCCTCCTCGACGTACGCCTCGAGCACCGGATCGAGCGCGTCGTAGGTCGGGATCGAGTCGGAGTCGCGTTGGTCCTCGCGGAGCTCGGCGCTGGGCGCGCGCTCGATCGTGCCTCGCGGGACGAGGTCGCGGCCCGCTCGGGCGTTCAGGTGCTCTGCGAGCCGGTAGACGTCGGTCTTGAACACGTCCTTGAGGAGTGCGAAGCCGCCGACCATGTCTCCGTACAGGGTCGAGTAGCCGACTGCGAGCTCCGACTTGTTCCCGGTGGAGACGACGAGCCACCCGTACGTGTTCGAGAGCGCCATGAGCAGCACGCCCCGCACCCGAGCCTGGAGGTTCTCCGCGGCCAGGCCCGCGAGACCGCCCTCGATCTCGGGTTCGAGGGCGTCATGGAATGCGCCGACAGTCGTCTCGATCGGGATCTCGCGGAACGGGGAGCCGAGCGCCTCGGCGACGGCTCTCGCGTCGGTTCGTGTTCCCTCGGAGCTGTAGCGCGACGGCATCGAGACGCAGTGCACGCGGTCTGCGCCCAGCGCATCCGCGCACAGGGCCGCCGTCACGGCCGAGTCGATGCCGCCCGACACGCCGACGACGACCTCCCGGAAGCCGTTCTTCTCCACGTAGTCGCGGAGACCGAGCGTGAGCGCGAGGCGCATCTGCTCGAGCTCGGCCTCGAAGGGAGCGACCACGCCGCTGGCCTCGTCCTCGCGGCGGGCGGGTGCGGCGAGCTCGACGACCTCGACCGAGGGGGGCGACTCGCGTGAGCGATCGAGCTCGCGGCGCCGTACGTCTCGAAGTCGTCGGCCGATCGCATCCGCGGGCTCGACGTCGACGACGAACAGGTGCTCTTCGAAGCCTGGCGCTCGAGCGACGACCTCGCCGGAGTCGTCGAGCACGACGGAGTGCCCGTCGAAGACGAGCTCGTCCTGACCGCCGACGAGATTGCAGAAAGCGAAGAAGGCGCTCGTGTCACGCGCTCTGGTCACGAGCATCTCCTCGCGCTCCTCCGCCTTGCCCACGTGGAACGGCGATGCGGAGAGGTTGACGATGAGCTGAGCGCCGGCGAGCGCAAGGTCCGTCGCGGGCGGCCCCGGCTGCCAGACGTCCTCGCAGACGGTGATGCCGACGGTTGCCTCGCCGAGTTGGAGGACGAGGAGGTCCCGTCCCTCGGCGAAGTAGCGGTGCTCGTCGAAGACGCCGTAGTTGGGGAGGAAGTGCTTGCGGTAGACGGCGCGGACGCGTCCTTCGGTGCAGACGGCACAGGCGTTCGCGAGATCACGCTCGAACCACGGCGTCCCGACGAGCGCGACGATGCCCTCCGTCGCCTCTGCGATCTGCTCCACCGACTCGCGCGCCGCACGCACGAAGCCGGGCCGAAGCAGCAGGTCCTCGGGCGGATAGCCCGTGGCCGCGAGCTCGGGATAGACGACCAGATCGGCGCCGACGCCGCGCGCGTCGGTAAGGCACTCGAGGATCTTCGCGCGGTTCCCGTCGAGGTCGCCCACGACGCAGTCGATCTGTGCGAGTGCCACTCTCAAGGTTTTAGCCTCACAGTCGTAAACCTACCGAAGTCGGCTAGGCTGCTGCTCGTGGAGATCACGCTCCCGCGCCACTACCGCGGCCCGCTGACGTCGGCCAACGGAGGCTACGCCTGCGGGCGGCTGGCTGCCTTCGTGGACGCCGACGAGGTCGAGGTGACGCTTCGCCAGCCCCCGCCGCTCGACCGGCCGCTCTCGGTGGAGCTCTTCGACTCCGGCGCTCGGCTCCTCGACGGCGACGTGCTCGTTGCCGAGGCGCGCCCCTTGCCGGTCGAGGTCGAACCACCCGCATCGATCGAGGTTGCGGCGGCGGAGGCCGCGCGGGAGAGACATGTGCGGGACTGGAGCCCGGACTTCCGCGATTGCTTCGTCTGCGGAGTCCGCGACGACGGTCTCGAGATCCGCGTCGGCCCCGTCACGGGCCGAGAG
The DNA here is from genome assembly GCA_963709715.1 of uncultured Gaiellaceae bacterium. Classification (GTDB taxonomy): domain Bacteria; phylum Actinomycetota; class Thermoleophilia; order Gaiellales; family Gaiellaceae; genus GMQP-bins7. The sequence goes on along the minus strand of CAVPXQ010000002.1, from coordinate 156,113 downwards.
CCGCTCCACGCCGCGCCGATCACGTTCCGCGAAGCGATGCCCGAGGTCGTCTGGGCTGCGATCGACTGCCCTGGCGCGTACGCGGTCGGAGCGGAAGGTCGAGGCGAGATCGTCCTCGGCCGCATGACCGCACGCGTCGACCGCGTGCCCGAGGAGGGGGAGCAGTGCGTCGTCGCGTCCTGGCCGCTCGGCGAGGACGGCCGCAAGCTCTACGCGGGGACGGCGCTCTTCGCCGAGGACGGCGAGCTGCTGGCACTCGCCCGCCAGACGTGGATCGTGCCGCGCGGCGCAGCGGGCGGCGACTGAGCGCTGCGGCGCTAGCGGGGCGTCAGCGCGAGCAGGAGGCCGCCGTCGTCGTCGTAGGCGGGGAAGAAGTCGATGACGACGCGTTTCTCGATGCCGGCACTCGTCCGGATCTCGAGCTCTTGGCCCATCTTCCTCACACCCCACTCCTGGACGACCCCGATCGGAGAGGCGTCCGAGAGCGCAAGCGCCTCGCTGACCTCGCGTCCGATGAGATCGGCGTCGCGATAGCCGGTGAGCTCGAAGACCCCACGGCCGGCGGCGAGCACCCGCGCGTCGCGGTCGCACACGACGAAGCCGGTCTCGGGCGCGGGGTAGTAGTCCTCGAGGAGCTCGTAGAGGAAGCCGAACCCGCAGCTGCGGCACTGGACGGCTTGCATCGAGAAACCGTCGTACCCGTCGAGGTCGACCGACCGCGTCTTGCAGTTGGGGCAGATGTAGTACGGCACGCCGGCGCAGGGTAGGGGATGCGGCGGTTCACACCACGTTACGCCGTCAGCGGCGGAGCCGGATGGCGTTGAGGTCGTTCTCCGCGATCTCGTCGGCGCGCGCGATGAGATCCTCGACGTCGTCGTGCTCGGCGTGGAGGTAACGACCAGCAAGTGCGTCCGCACGACCCGAGGCGAGCACGCGGACGAGTTGCGGAGCCAGCTCAGGTGGCGTCCAGGGAGCGTCGTCCGGGAACGACGACCCGGTCATCGCCGTGCGGACGAGGCCGGGGCTGAAGAAGAACACCGGGATCCGACCCTCGAGCTCGGCGGCAAGCGTCTCGCCGTATCGGCACACCGCCGCCTTGCTCGACGCGTAGGCCGTGCGTCGGATGCCCGGCAGGTAGGCCGCGCCGCTTCCCGTGATCACGATCCGGCCGGAACCGCGCCCGAGCATGCGAGGGACGACTGCGCGGCACGAGAGGTGGACGCCGAGCACGTTGACCTCGAAAATGCGCCACCAATCAGCGGCGGGCGCCTCCCAGGTCGCACCCTCCGGGTTGGAGGTACCCGCATTCGCGACGAGGAGCTCGATCGGGCCGAGCTCCTTCTCGACCGACTCGACCCATCGCTCGACGTCGTCCGCACGCGCGACGTCGCCCGCGAGTCCCAGTCCGCCGATCTCGGCCGCGACGGTCGCGACCTGATCTGCCGTGCGTCCGGTAACGGCCACGCGCATTCCGGCGTCCGCGAGCTCCCGCGCGATCGCTGCGCCGATCCCGCGTCCGCCGCCGGTGACGAGCGCGACCCCGTCCAGCCGGTCAGCGGGCACGTTCGATCTCCGCGAGCGCCTCTGGGTTCTCGAGTGTCGACAGATCGCCCGGGTCCTCACCCAGCGCCCGGGCCCGGACCGCTCGTCGCACGATCTTCGCGCTCCGCGTCTTCGGCAGCGCCGACACGAAGACGACGCGGTCGGGTGCGAACGCCTTGCCAAGCTCGTGTGCGACGGCAGCGGTGACGTCGTCCTCCGTTGCCGCGGCACCCGGAGCCAAGACGCAGTACAGCCATGCGACCTCGCCTTTCACATCGTGCGGGACGCCGATCGCCGCGGCCTCGACCACCCCAGGGTGTCCGACCGCAGCCGACTCGAGCTCGGCGGGACCGATCCGCTTGCCCGCGATGTTCAGCGTGTCGTCGGAGCGCCCATGGAGGAACCAGTAGCCGTCCGCGTCGACCGAGGCCCAGTCCCCGTGTGTCCAGACACCGGGGAACCGCCGCCAGTACGTGTCCAGGTAGCGCTGCGGGTCGCCCCAGATCCCCCGGGTCATTCCGGGCCACGGACGTCTGCAGACGAGCTCGCCGACGGCGCCGCGAAGCGGGCGCCCCTGGTCGTCGACCACGTCCATGTCCTCGGCGAGAGCCGGGAAGCCGACCGAGCACGGCTTCGTAGGCTCGAGCATCGTCACCGAGAGGAAGCACGCGCCGACCTCGGTACCGCCCGAGCAGTTGACGATCGGAATGCGCCCGCGTCCGCACACGTGCTCGTCCAGCCAGTCGTACGGACCGCGGTTCCAAGGCTCACCGGTGGTGACGACCGTGCTCAGCGACGAGAGATCCGCGTCCGGTTCGCCGTGTGGGATGAGCGCGCGAACGAGTGTCGGCGAGATGCCGAGCATCGTCACCCGCTCGCTTTCGACGAGTGACCAGAGGCGGTCGTGCGGGCGATCGGGCGCACCCTCCATAAACACGATCGTCGCTCCCAGGGCCATCGCGCCGACCACGGTCCACGGACCCATGATCCAGCCCATGTCCGTCGAGAAGAGCACGCGGTCTCCTGCGTGGAGGTCGGCCTGGTACGCGGTCTCGCGAGCGATCGAGAGGAGGAACCCGCCCTGGACGTGCAGCGCGCCCTTCGGCTTTCCGGTCGTGCCGGACGTGTAGGCGAGGAGGTATGGCGCCTCGCTCTCCACCTCTACGGACTCGAGCGTGCCTTCCATGTGGTCGACGATCTCGTGCCACCACACGTCGCGTGTCGGCGTCATCGGGCACGCGGTCCCGGCTCGCCTCCACACGACGACACGCTCGACGCTGGGCGCGTCCTCGAGCGCCTCGTCGAGGACCTCCTTCATCGGTACGAGGCGGCCGCGCCGGTACGACGCATCCGCCGTCACCACCACCTTCGCCCCGGCGTCGCCGAGCCGCGACGAGACCGCAGGGCCCGCGAAGCCGGAGAAGATCGGCACCTGGATCGCGCCGAGGTGGGCACATGCGTGCGACGCGATCGCGGCCTCCGGAGACATCGGCAGAAACGTGCCGACGGCGTCGCCCTCGCCGACGCCGAGCTCCCGAAGCGCCTCGGCCAGGCGCCGCACCTCGTGTGAAAGCTCCGCCCAGGTCAATGCACGCCGCTCGCCTTCCTCGGGCGCCCAGACGGCCGCCTCGCGGCCAGGCGTCTCCTGCGCCCAGCGGTGGACGCAAGCCTCGGCCACATTCAGTCGGGCGCCGAGGAACCAGGTAGTCCACTCGATGCCGCGCGAGTCGTCGAGCACCGCGTCCCACGTCTGTGCGAGGGGAAGCCCGAGGTCGTCGAGGACGGCACGCCAGAAGCGCTCTGGCTCGTCGATCGAGACCCGGTGGAGCTCGTCGTAGTCCGGCGCACCCGAGCGCGCGGGCGAGTCGGACGACGTTCGCGGTCTCCAGCTGTGCCGCGGAAGGCACCCAGGTGAAGTCACCGACGCCGCGCTGGCTACTCTGGAGCTCCATGAGGGCTCGGATCTTCGCAGAGGAGAACCGCAAGTGGATGACGCTGGCGGCCGTCTCCTTCGGGCTCTTCATGATCATGCTCGACAACACGGTCGTGAACGTCGCACTGCCGTCGATCCAGCGCGACCTCGACGCCGACCTGTCCGAGCTCGAGTGGATCGTGACCGGCTACGCGCTGACGTTCGCGTCGCTGATGCTCGTCGGCGGCAAGGTCGCGGACGCGTACGGCCGCCGCCGGATCTTCGTGATCGGGATCGTCGTCTTCACCGTCGCCTCGCTTTTCTGTGGGCTCGCCCAGTCGTCCGAGATGCTCATCGGCTCCCGTGTGCTCCAGGGTGCCGGAGCGGCGCTCATGAACCCCGCGACGCTCTCGATCATCGCCGCGACCTTCCCGCCCCGCGAGCGCGGCACAGCGATCGGCATCTGGGCGGGAACGTCTGCTCTCGCGCTCGCGATCGGGCCGCTCGTCGGCGGGCTCATCACCGAGCATCTGGACTGGAGCTGGATCTTCTTCGTGAACGTCCCGATCGGGATCCTCGGTGTCTTCGCGAGCTACACGTTCATCGACGAGTCGCGCGACGAGACGCACGCGAGCCTCGACTTGCCGGGTCTCGCGACCTCCGCGATCGGCCTGTTCGCGCTCACGTACGCGCTCATCGAGGCGAACACGTACGGCTGGACGTCGACGCGGATCGTCGGCGCCTTCATCCTCGCTGCCGTCTCGCTCGCCGCATTCCTCGTGATCGAGCGTCGGCGACGTGAACCGATGCTTCCGCTCGAGCTCTTCCGAAGCAGCACGTACACCGGCGCGAACCTCGTCTTGCTGCTCGTCGCGCTCGCGATGTTCGGTGTCTTCTTCTTCGTCTCGCTCTACATGCAGAACATCCTCGGCTACTCCGCCGTGCAGGCGGGTGCCGCGTTCCTCCCGATGACGGTCCTGATCATCCTCGTCGCGCCGATCGCGGGGAAGACGAGCGACCGGATCGGCTCGCGCGGGCTCATGACGGCGGGGATGCTCCTGCTGGCGGTCCAGCTCGTCCTCTTCTCGCGGCTCGGGCCTGACGCGTCGTTCTGGAACCTCCTCCCGGCCCTCCTCATCGGCGGTGTCGGGATGTCGCTCACCATGACGCCGAGCGCGGCTGCCGCGACGAGGAGCGTGCCGGTCGACAAGGCCGGCGTCGGCTCGGCAGTGCTCAACTGCGCCCGTCAGCTCGGAGGCACGATGGGCGTAGCGATCATGGGCGCGATCATGGCCGCGGAGTTGGGAGGCCAACCGTCGGTCGACTCGTTCATGCGTGGCTTCGAGCGCGCCTTGCTCGTCGCCGCGACAATCGCGTTCGCAGGCGCGATCGTCGCCTACACGCTCGTGCGGCCACACGAAGGCGCCGGCGAGCGGGCTCCCACTGCAGCACCGCCCGAGCCCGTCGCCTCGAAGCCCTAGAGCGTCGACGAGGCCCTGCACGACCGAGGGCCGGGGCCGCGAGGTCGAATCCGCGTCCAGAAACGAAACGCCCCCGGCTGCGGCTCCGGGGGCGTTTCCCGTTCGAGGCGACCCCTTCCCGGGGAGGCGAGCCGGAGAATCGTGGCTCTGCGGCCCAGCCACGCTCGTCCTGCGCCCGCCTGGAATCCGGCGGTGGTGCCCGCGCATCCGATCTGGCGTCCGATCGTCTGCGGTGTGGGCCTGACTATAGGAGGCACGTCCAGAAAAGTCAAGTAGTCATGTCAAGTGATTTGGGCTACGCTTACTTCACCCAGAAGAGGTAGGCGCACATCCCCCCGCGAGGGGAGCGCGACTGCACCGGATCCGACTTGACTGATACAGGCATGCCCGAGACCGCCACGCCGCTCGCGCCGACTCTCGGCGCCCGCCTCGGCGAGCGCGTGCGCTCGCTTCGCGTCTCGAGCGGCCTCACGCAGACGCAGCTCGCGGGCGAGCGGTTCTCGAAGGAGTACATCAGCCAGATCGAGCGCGGCAAGACGAGGCCGACGGAGGCCACGATCACGTGGCTCGCCGACCAGCTCGGCGTCGATCCCGGATACCTCGCCTCGGGTGTCTCGACCGAGGAGCGAGCGAAGGTCGAGGCGCAGCTCGAGCGAGCCGAGGCTCTCTCGGCGGCGCACAAGTACGAAGAGGCCGTCGAGGCATTCGGGTCTGCCGCGTCGAGCATCGCGGAGACCGGGGCGCCGACGCTGCAGGTACGTACGCTCGCCGGCGAGGCGTGGGTGCGGCAGGAGCTGGGCCAGGTGCGCGAGGCGATCGAGCTTCTCCAACGCGCCCAAGGGCTGACGGAGCGACCCGAGTTCTGGGACCTCGATCGGGCGGACGTCCTCTTCCGGCTCGCGGTCTGCCGCTTCAAGCTCTCGAGCATCTCGACGGCGATCGCGCTGTTCGACGAGGCGCTCGAGCTCGCAGAGCGGTCCGGTCTGCCGTGTGACCTACTTCGCTCCGACATCCTGCAGCGGCGCTCTCGCTGCCATCGGCGGATGCGGGACTACGTCGCTGCCCACGAGGACGTCGAGCGGGCACTCGAGCTCGCTCAGGACATGGGCGACCGCGCTGCGATCGCGAATGCCTACTTCCAGGCGTCGCTGATCGCGCAGCGACAGGGCCACTACGTTCTCTCGCGCGGCTACGCGCAGCGCGCCAAGGATCTCTACCAGCAGGTGAACGACGAGCGCAACGTCGGGCGCCTGCACCTCATGCTCGGGGGCATCACGCTCCTCCTGGGAGACGAGGACGACGCCGTCGAGCACTTGAAGGCGTCGTACTCGAGGGCGCTCGATGCAGATTCGCCCGCGGATGCCGCACAGGCGCTCGAGGGCATCGCCCGGGTCCACCTCGGCCGGGGCGAGTACGACCACGCGGAAGAGCTTGCGCGCAAGTCGCTCGCTCTCCTGCAGGGTCGGGAGGACTACCTCCACGAGGTCAGTCCGTCGCAGCTCGTACTGGGGCGATCGTTGATGGAACGCGGACGGCTCGACGAGGCGGAAGAGTGTTTCCGGGCGGCGGACGCGGCTGCGGAGCAGATGGCGTCGCTCAGCCACCGGACGGAGGCGTGGGTTGCGCTCGGGGATCTCGCGTCGCGTCGAGGCGACGACCGCGGGGCCGCACGTCTCTACCGGAACGCCGCAGAGGCGCTCCAGGAAATCCGCTTCTAGAGAGGAGGTGGCCGTGAAGCCGAGACTGTTGCTGCTGCTGATCAACCTCGCCTTGCTGGCGGCGTGGGTCGGGAAGATGGGCCTGGTTCGTTCCTGGCCCGAAGGGAACTAGGAAGCCCACGGCTACACTCGGGCGCCTATGCGCCCCGCTGCGGCACTGACCGTGCTGTCGGCCCTGCTTCTTCTCGTCGCCGGTTGTGGTGGGTCCGGCGACGACGCAACCGCGGGCACGACGGAGCCGGGAGGCGGAGAGACCCTCGAGCAGCTCTGGCGCCAGCCGGGGGACGACGTTGCGTTCATCTCGGGCACCAAGAACCACGAGCCCGGAGACGTCCGCGTCTCGTTCCTCGTGACTGACGCCGCGGGGCGGGTCGTCACGTTGCCCACCTCACGCGTGTGGGTGTCGAAGGCGCTGGATGTGCAGCCGTTTCTCGAGACGAAGGCGAAGCTCGAGCGCATCGGCGTTCCCGGGGGTGCCGAGGCCGACGCAACACACATCTACGTCGCGAAGCTGAACCTCCCGCGGCCAGGGACCTACTGGATGCTCGCCGAGCCCGAGGGCGGCAAGACCAAGGTGCAGGCGATCGGTAACGTCGTCGTCTCCAAGACGGACCCACCGCCCGACGCCGGCGACCCGGCGATCGCGTCGGACACGCCGACGCTCGCGTCTGTGGGCGGCGACGCCGCGACCATCACGACGCAGACACCGCCCGACGAGTCGCTGCTGCAGTACTCGGTGGCCGACTCGTTGCACGCGAAGGTCCCGTTCGTCGTCGTGTTCGCGACGCCGAAGTTCTGCTCGAGCCGGGTGTGTGGACCCGTGGTCGACGTCGTCGAGGAGGTGCAGCGGCACTTCGACGGGGAGAACGTCCGGTTCATCCACGTCGAGGTGTACGAGGACAACGACCCGGCGAAGGGATACAACCGCTGGATGAAGGAGTGGAATCTCCCGACCGAGCCGTGGACGTTCCTCGTCGGCGCCGACGGGAAGATCGCCGAGCGATTCGAAGGCACGGTGTCCGTGGACGAGCTCGAGACGGCGGTTCGCGAGAAGCTGTTGGCGAATCAGTAAGCGTCGCCGAGACGCTCGACGACGATGTTGGGAACGCGCGCCATCGGGCCGAGGCTGAGCACGGCACGCACGAGCGTGACGATGTCGTCCGTCGAGATCTGCTCTTCGTCCGACAGGCCGGTCCACTCGGTCATGCGCGTCGCGACGAACCCGGGTGAGATCGCGGTCGCCCGGATCCCGTTGTCCGCCTCCTCGCGGTTCAGCGAGTTCGTCCACGCGATCAGCGCGGCCTTCGTCGCGCCGTACACGGCGAGCCCCGGCGTGGGGATCGTGCCCGCGATCGACGCGAGCGTGATGACCTGTCCCCGGGATACGCGGAGGTGTGGGAGCGCCTCGCGGGTGACCACGAGGGTGGCCTGGAGGTTGACGTTCAGCTGCAGGCCGATCTTCTTCGTGTCCTGGTCGGCGAAGGACCCACCGATGCCGATCCCGCACGAGTTGACGAGGACGTCCATGCCTCCGTGGTGCTCGGCGTGGGCGGCGACGACGCGAACGCACTCGTCGGCATCTCCGAGATTCGCCGGAACTGCGAAGGCACCGATCTCCTCGGCTGCTTGCTCGAGCGGCTCCGGCCGACGTGCCACGAGTGTCAGTTCATAGCCGTCTTCGCGCAGGGCACGGGCGATCGCGAGTCCAATCCCGGACGAGCCTCCGGTGACGAGTGCCGATCTCACGCGCCGGAGTATCTCGCACCCCGAAGTGTCAGCGGCCGCCGAGGGGGCGGCGGCCGCTGAGTCAGGGGGAGAGGAGAAGGGGACGGATCTCTCCGGGGAGTGGAGTTCGCGACACCGGTGTGAATTCCTTCCGCGTACAGTGGTCGGCGTGGAGACCGTCGCCCTCACGTCCCTCGCACGGGCCGGGGGGTGCGCGGCGAAGTACTCCGCCGGCAGGCTCGAGACCCTCCTTGCCGGGCTCGTGCCGGCAAACGCAGACGACCTCCTCGTGGGCCTCGACCGGGCAGACGACGCCGCCGTGTATCGGCTCGACGACGACAAGGCGATCGTCTTCACGGTCGACTTCTTTCCGCCGCTGGTCGACGATCCGTGGGCGTTCGGTGCGATCGCCGCGACGAACGCGCTGAACGACGTCTTCGCGATGGGTGGCAGGCCGTTGCTCGCGCTGTCCGTGGCCGCGTTCCCCGAGGAGCTTCCGGTCGAGGTGCTCGGTGAGGTGCTCCGCGGCGCGGACGAGCGTGTCCGGGAGGCGGGAGCCATCCTCGCGGGCGGGCACACGATTCGCGACGACGAGCCGAAGTACGGTCTCGCGGTCGTCGGGACCGTCCATCCGCAGCGGATCTGGACGAAGGCGAGCGCCGAGCCGGGAGACGTCCTTCTCCTGACGAAGCGGCTCGGCACCGGCATCGTCCTCCAGGCCCAGCGGGACGGGACTGCTCCCGCCGGCGCACTCGAGTCCGCGGTCGAGCAAATGCTCGAGCTCGACATGGCTGCTGCGGACGTTCTCCGTCCGTTCGAGCCGCACGCCGTAACGGACATCACAGGCTTCGGCTTGCTCGGGCATGCCCATGAGCTCGCGTCGAGGAGCGAGGTGCGGGTGGTGATAGACGCGGCGGCGTTGCCGGTGCTCCCGCATGCGCTCGAGCTCGCGGTCGCGGGTGTGCGCACCGGAGGGGATCGACGGAACAGGGAATTCGCCGGCGGGCACGTCGAGTGCTCTGCAGATCCCGCGCTCGAGGCGCTCGCGTACGACCCGCAGACCGCCGGGGGGCTTCTCGTGTCCTTGCCGGCCGAGCGAGCACCGGTCCTCGAGGCGACGTTCGCCTCGTCCGGGATCGTCGCTGCGCGCATCGGGCGCGTCGAGGCGGGGTCCGGGGTCGCGCTCGTCTAGATGGTTGATGCCACGATCTCACGCGTCTGGATACGCGATCTGACGCGTCCAGGCCGCTTCCGCCCGGCAAAGGCCGGGCGTGCGCTTTCGCGACGGGAGAGCGGCACCGAGGCGTCCAGCATCGCCACCGCTCTCCCGTCGCGCCCTGGAGCGGTCAGCTCACGCTCCGGAGAGGGCGGTCTCGTGGCATCAATCATCTAGTGGCGATCGCGATCAGTCGAGCTCGATCAGTCTCTACACGCACGTTCCTGCGGATCGCGGCGGCGTCGTGCGGCGCGTTGTTCGTCGTCATCAGCTCGGGCGCGTTCGTCCGCCTCACGGGGTCCGGACTCGGATGCGAGAACTGGCCCAGCTGCGGCGACAAGCCGTACCCGGAGCAGGGATTCCACGCCTTCGTCGAGTTCGGCAACCGCATGGTTGCGCTGGTCGGGATCGTCCTCACGCTCGTTGCGTTCCTCGCGTCGAGGCGGACGGCCGGGCTGTCCGGGTGGGGACGGCGGGCGGCTCTCGGCGCCTTCCTCGTGGCCGTGGCGCAGATTCCCATGGGCGGAGTGACGATCGCCCTGGATCTCCATCCGCTCGCGGTCATGACTCACTTCCTGCTCGGGCTCGCCGCGTTCGCGCTCTCGCTCGTCGTTGCGATCGAGGCGTGGAGCCTGCGGGACGGGTTGGCTCGACCCGCGGGAGCGATGTGGCTCCGCCTGCTCGTCACGTGCGCCGGTCTGCCCGTGTGCATGGCGCTCGTGGTCACCGGCGCGGTCGCAACGGCATCCGGACCGCATCCCGGGTCGAGCGACGACGTCGAGCGGCTCGGCCTCGGCATCGTCGACACGGTCTACGTGCACGTCCGCGTGGCGGCCGCGTTCGGCATCGGCGTGCTCGTAGTCGGGTGGCTGCTGGCCCGAATCCGGACGACCTACCCGGGCCTGCTCCGCATCTGGGTCGGGCTATTCGTCGTGCTCGTCGCCCAAGCGATCGTCGGCGAGGTGCAGTATCGGAACGCGCTGCCATGGGGGCTCGTGCTCGTGCACGTGCTGCTGGCGGCGTCGATCTGGGCCTTTAGCGTCGCCCTCGCCTTCGTCCTCTGGCGCCCTCCGAGCCCGTTGGCTCGCCAGTAGGCTTGCCCGATGGCAGCTGAGCTCCGGATCTACGAACGGCCGCCGAAGCTCGAACGGCCGGTCCTGATCGGTGCCTTCCGGGGCTGGAACGACGGAGGTCAGGCGGCCACCCTCGCAGCGGGCTACCTGGCACGCGCCTGGGATGCTCAGAAGTTCGCAGAGATCGACCCGGAGCTGTTCGTCGACTTCCAGGCGACGCGTCCGATGGTCACGCTCGAGGAAGGTCGGACACGGAAGATCGAGTGGCCCGAGAACACCTTCTTCCACGCCCACATTCCCGGTGCCGATCGTGACGCGATCCTGCTTGTCGGCGTCGAGCCCAACTACCGCTGGCGGACGTTCGCCGAGATCGTGACCGACCTCGCGCGGGAGCTAGGTGTCGAGCTCGCGGTCACGCTCGGCGCCCTTGTCGCCGACGTACCGCACACGCGGCCTGCGCCCGTGACCGGCGCTGCGACTGACCCGCAGCTCGTCGACGAGCTCGGCCTGCAGCTCTCCCGCTACGAGGGACCGACGGGCATCGTCGGCGTACTCCTCGACGCGTGCAGGCGTTCAGGCATCCCGTCGGTAAGCCTGTGGGCGGCCGTTCCGCACTACGTCCAGCTCGCACCCAGCCCGCCTGCGGCGAAAGCGCTCTGCGAGCGGCTGGCCGGAGTGCTCGCCGTGAGCATCGACGTCGGTCAGCTCGCCGAGGCGTCGACCGAGTACGTCGACCAGGTATCGCAGGCGGTGGCCACCGATGCTGACACGGCGAGCTATGTCGAAGAGCTCGAGCGACGGGCGGACTCGCTGGACTGGCTCGAGGAGTCGGGAGACCTGCCGTCGGGCGACGCCCTTGCGGCCGAGATCACGCGCTTCCTGCGCGAGCGAGAGGCGGATGGTGACGTACCGGGCTCCGGTGGAGCCGGGTAACTAGGCCGCGTCCTCGGAGGACTCGGTCTCGGCCTCGGCCGGCTGTTCGGTCTCCTCGCCAACCGGCAGTGGTACGACCTCGGGCGCCGTCTCGGTCTCGGGCGTCGCGGCCTCGCCGGTCTGAGCGCCGCCCTTGCGCTTCCTGCGCCGTCGTCTGGACTTCCGGGCCGACAGCTTCGGTACGGGCAGGTTGTCCGCGAGAGCGTTGGCGATCTCCGTGATCGTGCCGAGCTGCTCTCGGGCGAGGTCGAGCGCTCCGTTCGCGCGCGGCGTGTACCCGTCGGCGGAGGCAAGGAGCGCGGCGCCGACCGGCAACGGCATCTCCTTCGCGACCTGGACGAGCCGGTTCACGTTCTCCTCGTGGCGGTAGCCCCGTGAGTTTGCGGCGGCGCCGAGGAGGCGCTTCGCCTCCGGGAACTCCGTCGACACGCGCCGGTCCTGCACCTTGCGCGTCGCGCGTGCGAGGCGCCACGTCCAGCGGGCGAGGATCTGGTCGGGAGCGAGGGGCTTCCCCTCGCCTATCGCGCGCAGGAGGATCCGGACACCTGCCGCGCGGTCCTTCTCCCACGGCGGCGCTTGCGTCACGAGTGTGACGAGGTCGTCGAAGTCGGCCCTGTCGACGGGCGTCGCCACACGATCCATGAGTGCGGTCATGCGCAGGCGGCGGTTGGGGTTCTCGGCCGCGCAGGTGGCGAGGAATTGTTCGAGCGCTCCCTTCCCCGCTCGCCCCTCCGCGAACTTCTTCGCGAACTCGGCGCGCTGATCGAAGCGGATCTGCCGCCCGGCGATCGTCGCCCAGAACCGCTGCTCGTCGTCGTCGAGGTACTTCGGGTCGATCCGCTGCCACTCCCGCTGGATGACGGCGAGCCTCCTCGCGACGTCAGGAGTGACAGGGACGAGCCACGGCGCTGGCGAGAGCTTGCGACGCGCGCGCCGTTGCTGTCGGCGTCGCGGCGCGGGTGTGACCCGGGCGCCCTCGCGGTAGAAGTCGGAATCGAGCAGCGCGTGGAGCGACACGACGCGCTCGGAATGCGTGGCTCCCTTCGGGACGAAGTCGACGACGATGCCTGCCTCTTTGCGCGGGTGGATGCGCATGATCCGGCCGATCCGCTGCTGGTAGACGCGGCGCGAGGCTGTCGGCGCCAGGTGCATGCAGACCGTCGCTCGCGGCGAGTTCCAGCCCTCCGCGAGCAGCATCGCGTTGACGAGGACGTTGATCTCTCCGCGCTCGTAGGCGGCGAGCGTCTCGGCGAGGCGAGCCGGCGGAGTTCGTCCCGAGACGGCCTCGGTCTTGAGCCCGGCTGCGCGGAACTCCTGCGCCAGGTTGTACGCGTGCTCGACCCCGGCGGCGTAGACGATCCCCGGCGTCGATCCGAACCGCTCGCGGTAGAGGCTTGCGGCTGCCTGGTTCAGAGCCTGATGGTCGAGAGCGGCGGCGAGCGCGCGCTCCTCGAAGTCGCCTCCGATGATCGGCACGGAGTTGATCGCGGCCGCCGGCGGGACGCGCAGGCAGCGAAGCGGCGCGATGAGCCCACGCCGCGCCGCGTCGCCCAGCGGGAGGTCGTCGACCGAAGCCGGAAAGACGTCGGAAACCTGCTTCGCGATGAGCTGCTCCGTCGCAGTCATCCCGATGAACAGCGGCTCGGGGAGGGCGCGGATTGCCGCGCTCGTCTTCTCGCCAAGGGCTGTATGCGCCTCGTCGCAGATCACGAGGTGGTACGACGCGCGGTCGAGCTCCGAGCCGTGGCGCGCGAACCATGCGTACGTCTGGATGGTGATCGGGTCCTCGACGGGGGGCGTCGTCCCGGCGAGGATCGGCTCCGTGAAGCGGTCCCCGTAGCCCTCCGTCGTGAGGTCGCGCTTGAACTGCGAGACGAGGAGACGGCGGTGGGTCAGGATGAGGACGCCGAGGTGGCGCGCGGCCTCGACGAAGCCCGCCGCGGCGATCGTCTTCCCCGACGCCGTCGGGTGTCGGAAGCGGTACCGCCGCACTGCCCCCGAATCCGCGCCCGTGTACTCCTCGCCATCGACAGCCTCGTCCTCGATGAACCCCGCGTCGTAGTCGTCGTCGGCGTCGTCGTCGAGCTCGGCTTCCGCGACAGCGCCGTTGCCGCCGCTGTGACCGTTCCCGTTGCCGTTCTCGTCTGCCGGACGCTGTGTCGAGGCGATCAGCTCCGCGAGCATCCCCGCGAGCGCGTCGATCTGGTGCCGCCGGAGCTCGGTGCGCGACGCGGTGCGAGGCGTGTCCTCTGTGAGGACGCGCTCGAGGCCGAGCATGAGCCCGTACCGCACCTTCCAGCGCGCCGACGGAGACTCGAGGCCCGCGTCGATCTCGGCGAGAGCGTCATCGAGCGCCGCGCGGCGGGCGGTGCCCGGTGCGAGCGCCTGGAGCGGGTCCTCACCGGGGTGGAGGAACGGCTCGCCAAACCATGCCCCGGCCCGATGCGCCGCAGCAGTCAGGTTCTCGGATGTGTCCGACGTCAGCGTCGGGATAGTCGTCGCCTCGTGCATTCAGGCAGCACGTCGTTCCGTGCCGCTCCTTCCTAAGTGGTGCGCTCGCCCGATCACCGGCGAGCGATACTCGTCGGAGCATACCTCAGAGTTCGGGTGGCCTACGAGAGAACGCTATGCAGATGTGTGCCCGATCTCGGCCAGCGGGCGGCCGACCACGCGGTCGGACACGCCGCTCTGGTCGAGGTGCTTCGTGATCCCTCCGAGCCAGAACGGAAAGCCGGCCCCGAGGAGCAGACACGTGTCGATATCTGCGGCGTCGGCGACCACACCCTCCTCGAGGATGTGGCGTGACTCGTCGGCGAGCGCCTCGAGCACGGCGGTATGGAGCTCGTCGACCGAGCGCGGAGCGTTCTCGACTACGACGACGTCGCCGCCCTCGGCGAGGCTCTCGAGCGTCTTCGAGAGTGGATATCGATCGGGCCATGCGTCGTGGAGCTGGTGGCGAACGTGATTCGCGACCTTCGGGCCCACGAGCTGGAGGAGGACAGAGGGAGCCATCGGGAGGCCCATGCGTAGCACCGCCTCGTCCGTCTCCTCGACCGTATTGCCGCGATCGAGCGCCTGTGTGATGACCGAGCCCTGGCGTCCGAGGAGTCGGTTGACGACGAACGCGGTCGAGTCCTGGACGAGAACACCGGTCTTGCGCAGCTTCTTCGACACGGCCCAGACCGTCGCGAGCGAGATGTCGTCCGTCTTCGGAGTGCGGACGAGCTCGACGAGCGGGAGCACCGCGACGGGGTTGAAGAAATGCATGCCGACGACGCGCTCGGGATGCGCGAGCGCGGCTCCCATCTCCGCCACCGAGAGCGACGACGTGTTCGTCGCCAGGACGCATTCGGGCGCGACGACCCGCTCGAGCTCGGCGAAGACCTCCTTCTTGACCGCCATCTCCTCGAAGACAGCCTCGAGCACGAGGTCGCAGCCGGTGAAGACGTCCCAATCGGTGCCACCCGTGACGATCGATCCCAGGAAGCGGGCCTTGCCCTCACCGAGGCGTCCTCGCTTGACGAGGTCGGCGAGCTCGTCGTGGATCCATGCGATCCCCTCGTCCACCTGATCCTGCGTCAGGTCGCGGAGCACCACCGGTACCTCGAGGCGGCGGAGGAAGAGCAGTGCGAGCTGACGGGCCATGAGCCCCGCGCCTACGATCCCGACCTTCTGCACGCGCCGGGGCTCGGCGTCGGGCATGCCGACCCCGCGCTTCGCGCGCCGCTCGACGAGGTTGAACGCGTAGACGGACGCCTGTGCTTCGCGGCCCGGAAGGAGGTCCGCGAGAGCATCCTCCTCGGCGCGGTAGCCCTCCTCGAGTGACCACGCCGCCGCCCCTTCGATGAGGTCGAGCGCACGATAGGGCGCCGGTGCCGCGCCGTGAAGCTGTCCGTCGAGGCGCGCACGGGCCTTCCGACACACCTCCGCGGCGTCGGTCAGATCGGCAGCCGGGCGGCGCTTGCCCGCTCCCTCCTCGACCTTGTCGAGCAGGAACGCGAGCGACTCGTCGAGGAACTCGACCGGCTCGAAGAGCGCATCCGCAAAGCCGGCCGCGAATGCCTGGCGTGCGTCGAGCATGCGGTTCTGGCGCAGTGGGTTCTCGACGATGAACTTCACCGCCTGCTCGGCCCCCACGAGCTGCGGCACGAGCTGCGTGCCGCCCCAGCCGGGGATGAGGCCGAGGAACACCTCCGGGCAGGCGAAGTGCCTGACCGACGACGCGATCGTCCGGTAGTCGCAGTGCAGGGCGATCTCGACGCCTCCGCCCACCGCCGCGCCGTTGATCGCTGCGACGGTGACGAACGGAAGGTCGCGGATCCGTCCGAACAGCTCGTGCCCCGCCTCCCCGCCGAGCCGTGCGCGGTCGGGCGTGATCTCGCCGAACACGCCGATGTCTGCACCGACCGCGAAGACGAAAGGCTTGCCGGTGAGCAACATCCCGCGCCAGTCACGCGTGCGGAGCCGGCCGAGCACGTCCTCGAGCGAGCGCAGCGCGGCCTCGCCGAACGTGTTCGGCTTCTGCCAGTCCTCGCCGTTGTCCATCGTCACGAAGGCGATCGGGCCGACCCGCGTGTGGACCTTCTGGAGCTTGAACTCGGTCGGGCTAGCCACCGTCTTGGAGGTTCTCCCAGAGGATCGCGGCGCCCATGCCGAGGCCGATGCAGAGCGCGGTGAGCCCGTAGCGCGAGCCCGGCCGATCACGGAAGCCGCGTGCGAGCTGTGCCATCAGCCGAACCCCCGTTGCGGCGAGCGGGTGACCGCACGCGATCGCGCCGCCGTACGGGTTGAGGCGCGGGTCGTCCGGCGCCACGCCGACGCCGTCGCACCACGTGAGCACCTGCACTGCGAACGGCTCGTTCAGCTCGAAGAGGTCGACCTCGTCGATCCCGATGCCGGCGCGCTGCAGCACCTTCTCGGTCGCCGGAACGGGACCGAGACCCATGAGGTGCGGCTCGACGCCCGCGTACGCGAAGCCGACGAGGCGCATCTTCGGCTCGAGGCCGAGCTCCGAGGCGGTGTCGGCCGCGGCGATGAGCGCCGCTGTCGCGCCGTCCGTGAGACCGGCGGAGTTGCCGGCGGTCACACGTCCGCCCGCACGGAACGGCGTGCGAAGCGTCGAGAGCGCGTCCACCGTCGTGTCCGGGCGGAGGAACTCGTCGCGGGCGGCGATCGTCCAACCCTCGTCGGTGAAGACGGACATCGGGACGACGATCTCGTCCATCACGCCTTCGTCCCACGCCACCCCGGCCCGGCGTTGCGACTCGACCGCGTACGCGTCCGCCGCCTCCCTGGTCAGGTCGGGGAACGTGTCGTGAAGGTTCTCGGCGGTCTGTCCCATGACCGCAGCGGACTCGTCGATGAGCCTCTCGGACACGAAGCGCGGGTTGAACTCGACCTCCTCGCCCATCGGGTGGTGGCCCATGTGCTCGACGCCGCCGACGAGGACGGCGTCGGCCGCACCCATCGCGATCTCGCCTGCACCCGCGGTCGTAGCGGTAAGCGCTCCCGCGCACATCCGGTCGACCGCGAAGCCCGGAACCGTCGACGGGAGCCCGGCGAGCAGCGCGACCTCGCGGCCGAGCGTCAGGCCCTGGTCGCCGACCTGCGCAGTTGCGGCGAGGATGACGTCGTCGACTCGATCAGGAGGGAGCTCCGGGTTGCGACGCAGCAGCTCGCGAACGACCTTGACGGCCATGTCGTCCGCTCGTGTCTTCGCAAAGAGTCCGTCCTTCGTGGCTCGGCCGAAAGCCGTACGCACCCCGTCCACGTAGACGACTTCGCGGAGCTCCGCCACGGCCGAGACGATACTTCCGAGGCGATGACCGGCTGGGAGGAACGGGCCGAACGGGCAGAGGCGCGCTTCGAGGACGGCGCGCGACGTCTGCCCGACGACGCCGACGAACGGCAGCGGCAGCTGACGCGCATGGGGAACGCGGCGTGGGCAGCCGGCCTCTGCCTGTCGATGCTCGGCCGATGCGACGACGCGGGGGCCTGGCTGACGCGCGCCGCCGACACGTATCGCCGCAGCTGGCCCGACGCGCCGCCGGGAAGCTGGGGCAGGCCCATCGGGGCGATGAAGTCACGGCTCATCGCAGGGGATCTCTCGGGCGCGAAGAAGGACGCTCGCTGGGCGCTCGAGGCAGGCGCCGCCGAGTCCGGGAGTCCGATCGGACGCTACGCCGCCGCGCTCGCATTCCTCGTCCTCGGTGACGACGCCTCGGCAGGCACGCTCGCGCCGACGCTGGTGGGCGCAGAGTCGATCCCTCCGGCGGTAACCGACTCGCTCGCGGCACTCGCGGCGCGCGGCGCTGCCGCCTACGAGAAGGCGATCCGAGCCCTCGTAGCGGACTTCGAGTCACGCGAGGAGTTCCTCGAGGACGTGCCGGTCGCCGATACGGTCATCGCGTTCCAGCAGCTTGCAGTCGAGCGCGATCTGGCTGTCGCGCTCGCATCGCCCCTCCTGCCGGAGTAGCCCCTACGGGTCGCCGGCGGCGAGCTCTCGCGCGCGCACCATCGCGGCCTGGATCGCGTTCAGGAACGCGGCCCGCACGCCCGCCATCTCGAGCTCTCTGATGGCTGCGATCGTCGTCCCGCCTGGCGACGTCACCATCTCGCGGAGCTCGACCGGGTGCATCTTCTCGTCGCGGAGCTGCTTCGCGGTACCGAACATCGTCTGCACGACGAGCTGCGTCGAGATCTCCCGCGAGAGGCCGAGGAGGATCCCCGCCTCGATCATCGCCTCCGCGAGGAGCGCGAAGTACGCCGGCCCGGATCCGGACACGGCCGTGATCGCGTCGAGCGCCTGCTCGGGGACGCGCACGACGGCGCCGAGGTGGGACAGCGCCTCCTCGGCGAGATCGAGGTGCTCGTTGCCGGCATGCGCTCCCGCGGACAGGCCGGCAATACCCTCGTGCACGGTCGAAGGTGTGTTCGGCATCGCCCGAACGACCGGGACTCCGGCGGACAGCCTGCTCTCGATTCGGGACGTCGGGATGGCAGCGGCCACCGAGAGGACGGTCTGCTCAGGAAGGACGAGCGCCCCGATCTCGCCGAGGAGGGTCTCGATGTCCTGCGGCTTCACCGCGATGACGACGAGCGCCGCGCCTGCAGCTGCGTCGTGGTTCGAGAGCGTCGCCTCGACGCCGTAGCGCTCGCGGAGCTCGGCCGCGCGTTCCGCACGGCGCGTGGTCGCGGCCACTTCGGACGGCTCGCGCCAGCCTGACGACAGGAGCCCCGAGATCAGCGACTCGCCGATCCGCCCGGCGCCGAGGATCGCCACCTTCCGTGAGTCGACCACCGCAGGAGTGTACGGTCGAGGTTCAGGCGGCGCTTCGTGCCGACGAGCGCACGAGACGGGCGCGATCCATGCTGGCGCCGGGCACGAGACCGCGCTTGAAGCCCTGCAGCAGGAAGATGCTCGCGAGCCCCTGCCACTCGCCGTACGGCTCGAGAAGCTCGGCCGTCTCGCCGGGTTCCGGCCAGCGCCGGCGGAGCGACGCGAGAAGCTTCACCAGGCCGAGGTCGTCGACGATCCCGGCGTCGTAGCGGCCGAGACCCTGAAGTGCGATCACTCCGACCGTCCACGGGCCGACGCCGCGCTCGCGACCCAGGCGGGCCAGTGCGTCGTCTCGACCGCGTAGCGATTCGAGGTCGAGCGTGCGAGCGAGCCTTGCGAGCGTCGCCGAGCGGCTCGCGGCGAGCCCGCAGCCCGTCAGCCTCGCGGGGGAGAGGCTGGCGAGCGCGTCACGGGTCGGCGGGTCCTCTCCGCAGGCGCGGATGATCGTTGCGCTCGATCTCGAGCGCCTTGCTCGCCTGGACGAGCTGGCCTGCGACTGCGCGGATCGTCGCGTGCGTGACGGTCGGCCGACGTCGAGGCCGCATGCCGCGGAGACGCTGCACGGTCGGTCCGATCAGCGGATCGCGCGCGTACCTGCGATGGAACTCGGTCGTGTCGTCGTCGACCGCGAGGACGAAGCGGGCCTCGTCGATCGCCTGCTCACACGACGCCCGTACGACGACGCGACCATCGGTCAGCTGCTGCGCCGCCGCCCAGCGTCCCTCCGGGAGCCGGGACGTCCAGGTCGCCCCGTGGGTCAGTCGAAGCGAGTATGGACCGATCGGTGCGAGCGTCGCTTCGACCACCGCCGCAGCCTACTGGCGTGCGCGGACCGGATACTTCCGGACGATGCGGCTGGTCGACGCCATCTCGTTGCGCTCGCGTGAGCGCAAGCTGCAGCTCCTCCTCGACGAGCTCCAGCCGACCTCGGAGACGTCGGTGCTCGACGTCGGCGCCGACGAGCTCGGCTTCGGCGAGGGCGACGGCTGCGGGACGCTGAACTTCTTCGAGGAGCAGTACCCCTGGCCGGAGCGCATCACCGCGCTCGGTCTCCACGACGGCGCCGGGTTCCGCGCGAGGTACCCGCAGATCGACTACGTCCAGGGGGACGCCTGCGCCTTGCCGTTCGACGACGGTGCGTTCGACATCGTCTTCTCGAACGCGGTGATCGAGCACGTCGGCGGCCGCGAGCGGCAGCGGAGGCTCGTCTCCGAGGCGATTCGCGTCGGCCGCCGCGTCTTCATCACGACGCCGAACCGGCGATTTCCCGTCGAGGTGCACACGCGGCTCCCGCTCGTCCACTGGTTCCCCGATGCGCTCTCGCACCGTGCGTACCGCGCAGCCGGCAAGGACTTCGCGACGGACGTCCACCTCCTGACGCGGCGCAGCTTCGGGTCGCTCTTCCCGGGCCGTGTACGCATCGTCGGCCTCGGGATGACGCTGGTGGCGATCGTCGATTAGCGCGCGACGGTTCACCGGGATCGCGATCGCAATCCTCACCCTGGGGCTGGTGCTCCACAACGCCGTCATGGCGCAACTCTGGGACCTCGGTGTGCGTGGAACCTCGCTCGACGTCGTTGCAGCCTGGAAGGAGGCGCTGCTCCTCGTCGCGCTCCTCGTGGTCGCGTGGCACGTGCGGCACTTCCCGTCGGTCAAGGCTGCCGACGTCCTCGCGATCGCGTACGCGATTGTGATCCTCGTCTACTGGGCGATTCCGCAGGACGTGCTCGGTGGGGGAGCCACGTCGCGCGGCGAGCTGCTCGCGCTCCGTCACCACCTGTTCCCGGTCGCCGCCTATGCGCTCGGCAGGCTTGCGGCCTTCGCGTGGGAAGAGCGCGGCCGCGTCGGTGGCTGGATCGCCTTGTCGGCGATGGTCGTTGCCGTGGTCGGGCTGGCCGACCTCGCGTTCATCTCGCTGCAGTCATGGCGCGACTCGGGCGTTCCCGGCTGGTACCGGGAGCAGCTCGGCCTCGACTACGAGGGGCTGTCGGGTCTTCCCGAGAACTGGGTCTTCAACAGGGGAGACGAGTCGAACCCGATTCGGCGCCTCGTCTCGACCTTCCTCTCGCCGCTTGCCAGCGCCTACGTGCTCGTCGTCGCGCTGATCTACGTCGTGAGCCGTCCGTTCCGCTGGTGGTGGGGGCTTTCCGCGGTGCTCCTCTATGTGGCGCTGCTGTACACGCACACGCGTGCCGCACTCGCCGCACTCGCCTTCGGCCTCGTCGTCCTGGCCCTGGCGCAGCGCCGCATCGCGCCGGCGGTGCTGGCGTTCGCGTCGGTCGTCGCAGGTGCGCTCTTCCTCGTCGCGTATCCGTCGATCGGGCCGTCGACGAGTTACACGCCCGAGGAGCTCGAGTGGCTGCGCGAGAACGCTCAGCAGCAGGGCAACACGAGCGGCGACCCGTTCGCCGGAAACGAGGCCTCGACGGAGAGTCACTGGCGGAACCTCCGCGACGGCGTCCGCGTCGTGATCCACCATCCGCAGGGCTACGGACTCGGCAACGCGGGCGTGGTCGCCAAGCGCACGGGGGTCGAGATCCGGGCGGGCGAGTCCACGTACACGGAGCTCGGCGTTGATGCTGGTGTTGCCGGCGTCGTGGCGTTCGTACTCTGGAGCCTCGCCGTGCTCGCCGGCCTCTGGCGGCGGGAAGCGTGGCTCGCGGCTGCGTTCGCGACCGTGCTCGCCATCGCGCTGCAGACTGACGTCATCGGCATCCACTGGATCGCGTTCACGGTCTGGCTCGCCGCAGGGCTGGCGCTCGGACTTCCGCGAGCCGGGCGCGTCGAGACCGCGGAGCCGTCCGAGGAGCCGCTGGCCGCTGCCTAGGGGTGAGCCGCTGGTGGCTACGGTTCTGTCATGAGCATCGACCCGCGCGTCGACATCGGGCATGTCCATCTGAAGGTCGCGGACATCCAACGCGCACTCGACTTCTATGTCGGCGTCCTCGGCTTCGAGGAGCAGGCGCGCTACGGCGATCAGGCGGTGTTCATCTCGGCGGGCGGCTATCACCACCACATCGGCCTCAACACGTGGGAGTCGAAGGGCGGCACGCCGCCCGGCCCCGGGCACACCGGTCTCTATCACGCAGCGATCCGCTATCCGGACCGGAAGACGCTCGCCGACGCGCTCAGGCGGCTCGTCGATGCCGGCGTCCCGCTCGACGGCGCTTCCGACCACGGCGTGAGCGAGGCGCTCTACCTGCGCGATCCAGACGGAAACGGGCTCGAGCTCTACCGCGACCGTCCCCGGGAGGACTGGCCGGCGAACGAAGACGGAAGCCTCGACATGTTCACGCGCCCGCTCGACGTGCGGGCGCTGCTCGCCGAAGCCGAGTAGCCGCAGTTCCACTTCACGCGGCGGAGCCGTCGCGTCCGCTATACCTCGTCCATGCCCCAGAGCAAGCCCGTCGAGAACCTCGAACGGGTCGTGATCCGATTCGCCGGCGACTCCGGCGACGGGATGCAGCTCACCGGCGATCGCTTCACGAGCGAGACCGCGCTCTTCGGCAACGACCTCGCGACGCTCCCCGACTTCCCGGCGGAGATTCGTGCGCCGGCCGGCTCGCTCCCCGGTGTGTCGGGCTTCCAGGTGCACTTCGCCGATCACGACATCCTCACGCCCGGCGATCAGCCGAGCGTGCTCGTCGCGATGAATCCGGCCGCGCTCAAGGTCAACCTCGGCGACCTCGCGAAGGGCGGCACGATCATCGTCAACACCGACGCCTTCAACGAGCGCAATCTGCAGAAGGCGGGGTACGAGTCGAACCCGCTCGAGGACGGGACGCTCGCCGATTTCCACATGCATCCGGTCGCGCTCTCGTCGATGACGGTCGAGGCGCTGAAGGGGATCGACGGCGTCACCTCGCGGGAAGCGGAGCGTTCGAAGAACTTCTTCGCGCTCGGCCTCATGTCGTGGCTCTACCACCGACCGATCGACGGGACGCTTGCGTTCATCGAGACGAAGTTCGCGAAGCGGCCTGAGATCGTGGAGGCGAACACGAAGGCGTTCAAGGCCGGTTGGAACTACGGCGAGACCTCGGAGGACTTCGCGATCTCCTACGAGATCGCGCCGGCGAAGGCTGCGCCGGGTACGTATCGCCAGGTCTCGGGCAACACGGCGCTGACGTACGGCCTCGTCGCGGCGAGCAAG
Organism: uncultured Gaiellaceae bacterium; assembly: GCA_963709715.1. Lineage (GTDB taxonomy): Bacteria > Actinomycetota > Thermoleophilia > Gaiellales > Gaiellaceae > GMQP-bins7. The sequence continues at coordinate 133,024 of CAVPXQ010000002.1, read as the reverse complement.
CTCTCCGGGCTTCCGCTCTTCCTCGGTGCCTATCCGATCACGCCTGCGTCGGACGTGCTCGAACAGCTCGCCGGGCTCAAGCACTTCGGCGTGCGCACGTTCCAGGCCGAGGACGAGATTGCCGCCTCGGGCGCTGCGCTCGGTGCCGCGTTCGGAGGTGCACTCGGAGTCACGACCTCCGCCGGTCCCGGCGTCGTCCTCAAGTCGGAGACGGTCGGTCTGGCAGTGACGCTCGAGCTCCCGCTCGTGGTCGTCGACATTCAGCGCGCGGGGCCGTCGACCGGCATGCCGACGAAGCCCGAGCAAGCCGACCTGCTCATGGTGATGTTCGGGAGGAACTCCGAGTCGCCCGTGCCCGTCGTCGCTGCGGCCACACCGTCCGAGTGCTTCGACGCCGCGCTCGAGGCAGCGCGGATCGCCGTGAAGTACCGCACGCCCGTGTTCTTGCTCTCGGACGCGTATCTCGCGAACGGCTCGGAGCCCTGGCTAATCCCGGATGTCGCGTCTCTTCCGGCGATCGACGCCGGCTTTGCGACCGACCCGAACGACGGCGATCGTTTTCTCCCGTACCGTCGCGACGCCGAGACACTTGCGCGTCCGTGGGCGATACCCGGCACGCCGGGACTCGAGCACCGGATCGGCGGGCTCGAGAAGGAGGACGAGACCGGCAACGTCTCCTACGACCCCGAGAACCACGACCGCATGGTCCGGCTGCGCGCGGCGAAGGTAGCAGGGATCGCTGCGGACATCCCGGAGCTCGAGGTCGACGATCCGGACGGCGCCGACACGCTCGTCCTCGGCTGGGGCTCGACGTACGGCGCCATCGGCGCTGCGGTTCGTCGAGTCCGCGCGAACGGCCGCAAGGTGGCGACCGCGCACCTTCGGTACCTCAACCCCTTCCCCCGGAACACGGGTGAGGTCGTGCGTTCGTACGACAAGGTGCTCATCCCGGAGCTGAATCTCGGACAGCTGCGGATGCTCGTCCGCGCCGAGTTCCTCGTCGATGCCGTGGGCTACAACAAGGTTCGCGGCCGGCCGTTCCGGGCGGCCGAGATCGCGGACGCGGTCTCGGCGCTGGTGGACGCGTGATGGCGGGCGACGGCAACGGCAGTCTGGTGCAGCTCACCGGCAAGGACTTCAAGTCGGATCAAGAGGTCCACTGGTGCCCGGGGTGCGGCGACTACGCGATCCTGAACGTCGTCCAGGGGTTCATGCCCGAGCTCGGGCTCGAGCGCGAGCGGATCGTCTTCGTCTCGGGGATCGGCTGTGCTGCGCGCTTCCCCTACTACATGCAGACGTACGGCATGCACTCGATCCACGGGCGTGCGCCGGCGATCGCGACCGGTCTGGCCGTGACACGACCCGACCTCTCGGTGTGGGTCGTGACCGGCGACGGCGATGCGCTGTCGATCGGCGGCAACCACCTGATCCACGCGCTGCGCCGGAACGTGAATCTCAAGATTCTCCTCTTCAACAACCGCATCTACGGGTTGACGAAGGGGCAGTACTCGCCCACGTCTGAGCTCGGCAAGGTCACGAAGTCGACGCCTCTGGGATCGCTCGACCACCCGTTCAACCCGCTCTCGATCGCGATCGGCGCCGAGGCGTCGTTCGTGGCGAGGGCGATCGACACGGACAAGAAGGGGCTGACCGACGTGCTCGGGGAGGCAGCGCGCCATCGCGGCTCGGCTTTCGTCGAGATCCTCCAGAACTGCAACATCTACAACGACGGGGCGTTCGACTACGTCCGTGACGAGAAGTCGAATCGGATCTACCTCGAGAGCGGGCAGCCGATCCGCTTCGGCGAGGAGGGCGAGCGTGGGCTCGTCCAGGACGCGGACGGCTCGGTTCGTGTCGTCGACGTGGCCGAGGTCGGTGAAGAGTCACTCCTCGTGCACGATGCCTACCATCGCGAGCCGTCTCTCGCCTTCGCGCTGTCGCGGGTCACATGGGAGACGGACGGCGCCGTTCCGTTCGGCGTGTTCCGCGCCCTCGAGCAGCCCGTGTACGACGACCTGATGAGCGAGCAGCTCGATGTCGCTCGGGAACAACGCGGTGAAGGCGATCTCGAGGCATTGCTCCACTCCGGCGACACCTGGATCGTGCCCTGACACCACTCGCCGAGCGGCGTCGGGTCTAGGGCTACGTCTCTTCCAGAAAGCGGACGACGCGCTCGGCGATCTCCTCGCCCTTCTCCTCCTGCAGGAAGTGGCTCGCGCCCGGGACGATCTCGGCGGGACCCGCACCGGGGATGCGAGCTGCCATGCGCTCCGCGGCCGCCGGCGAGAAGATCGGATCGGAGTCGGAGAAGAGGACGAGTGCGGGGCGCTCCCACCGTTCGAGCGCGGCACGCACCTCCATCATCTTGGCGGCGCTCGGATGGTCGACCTCCGTCGGGACGAGCTCCGGGAACGCCAGGACCCCCGCCTTCGACTCCGGGGTTGGGAACGGGGCGTTGTAGGCCTCGACGACCTCGTCCGTCGGCTGGTTGACGCACGAGATGCGGATGAGCTGGCCCGGGACGAGGTCGGTGCCGACGCGTCGCACGAACTCGCGGAAGCGCAGCCACTCTTCCGAAGGGGCGCGGCCTGCCCCGATGCCGGTGTTCAAGATGACGAGCCGTGCCACGCGCTCGGGGCGCTCGACGGCGAGCCGGAGCCCGACCGGCCCGCCCCAGTCCTGGACGACGACCGTCGTGTCGCGAAGGTCGAGCTCGTCGGCGAGACGCTCGATCGACTCGTAGTGGAAGTCGTAGGAGTAGTCCTCGATGCGGATCGGCTTGTCCGAGCGGCCGAAGCCGAAGTAGTCGGGCGCGACGACCCGTGCCACGGCGCTGAGCGGCGGGATCAGCTTCCGGTACAGGTATGCCCACGTCGGCTCGCCGTGGAGCAGGAGGATCGGAGCTCCTGCGCCCTCGTCGACGTAGTGCATCCGCAGGTCGTGTTGCTCCACATAGTGAGGCTCGAACCCGTAGCCGGGGAGGCCCACGAACCGCTCGTCGGGCGTACGGTACGCGTCCACGACGCCAAGGCTATTCGGTGGCGAGTGCGGGTTGCGCGGCGCGCTGGCGCGTTGCGTTGGCGACGGCGATCGTCACGATCGAGACGATCCCGGCGACGGCGAATGCGAGCGACGTCCCGCCCACGTCCGCGAGCCAGCCGGCGATGAGGCCGCCGACGGGGGCGAGCCCCAGGAATGCGAACAGGTAGAGGCCGATCAGCCTCCCACGCAAGTGGTCGGGTGCGGTCAGCTGGACGAGCGCGTTCGCATTCGCGGTGAAGAGTGTGAACGAGATGCCGATCCCGACGAGCAGGACGGCCGCGAGGAAGGCGTTCTGCACCGGTGCGAGGCAGAGTGCGAGAACGCCGAACGACGCAGTGCCGATCGCGAACAGGTTCCAGCTCGCGCTGCGGAACGTCGCCGTCGCGAGCGCACCGACGAGGGCGCCGAGTCCGAACGAGGCCGAGAGCAGCCCGAAGCCCTCAGGCCCGAGATGGAGGGTGTCGGCTGCGAGCAGCGGCACGAGGACGTGGAAGTTGAAACCCACGGTCGCGACCACGGTGACGACCGTGAGGATGAGGCGCAACTGCGGGTCGTTCCAGGCGAACGCCGTCGCTCTTCGGAGACCGCCGACGATGGTCGCGCTGCGATCTTTCACCACTGGATAGAGCTCTTCCTCACGCACGATCGCGAGCGCGGTGAGCACGGCGAGGAAGCTGATCGCGTTCAGCACGAAGCAAAGGCCGGTCCCGACGGCCGCGATGACCAGCCCGGCGATCGCCGGACCGATCACGCGCGAGCCGTTGAAGAGGCCGGAGTTGAGGGCGACCGCGTTCGGCAGCTCGCGCGGACCGACCATCTGGAAGGTGAGCGACTGCCGCCCTGGCGCGTCGAAGGCGAGCGCGATCCCGCCGAGTGCGGCAAGGACGTAGACGAGCGGGAGCGTGGCGGTCCCGGTCAGCGTGACGACGGCGAGCGCGATCGAGATCGCCATCGCGGCGCCCTGTGTCGCCATCACGAGCTTTCGCGATTCGATGCGGTCGGCGACCACGCCGGCGACGAGGCCGAAGATCGTGAACGGGACGAAGCGCCAGAACGCGAGCGCGCCGATCGCGAGCGGGGAGCCGGAAAGCTCGATCACGAGCCATGCCAGTGCGACGTTCTGCATCCAGGTCCCGGCGAGCGAGACGATCTGGCCCGTGAAGAAGATCCGGTAGTTGCGATGGCGCCTCAGGCTGCGGAAGGTCCGCACGCGAAGAGCGAACGCAAGTGTCGTCATGCGTCGTCCCCGACGAGTCGCATCAGCGCGGGCACGGCAGCATCGATGGCGTCGAGCTCGGCGGGCTCGAGGCCTCGCAGGCGATCGGCCAGCCAGGTGGTGCGGCGCGCACGGACGCTCCGCATGAGCCGCTCGCCCTCGTCCGTCAGACGCAGGCCGACGCGGCGGCGATCGTCGGTCGAGCGTACTCGCTCGATCATTCCGGCCCGCTCGAGCCGGTCGACGTGGCCGGACATCGCCGGCGGCGAGATGCCCTCCTCGGCGGCGAGCTCTGCGAGCGACAGCCCCGGGCTGCGTTTGACCAGCCAGAGGAGCGTTGCCTGCCTCGCGGTGATCCCGAGCTGCTCGGTCTCCTTGCGCAGCTCCCGTGCGAGGCGAAGCAGCACGGGCCGAAGGTCGGCTGCGACCGTTTCGGGATTAAGCGTAACCTCGCTAATCATTAACGAGACGAAGAATACCGAACCGACCAAGGTCAGCGCGTATCGTCCGTCGCGATGAGCGAGCTCGCCCCGAGTCGAGTGCTCCGCGACGAGTCAGTCCTGAAGGACGGGCTCGTTCGCGAGCTGCTCGAAGCGCGCCTCGTCGGAGTCCTGTCGACCTACGATCCCGGCGGGTTCATCCACGCCGTTCCCATGTGGTACGCGGGCGGTGGCGAGGCGGTGATCTTCGCCACCTCGTCGAGGAGTCGGAAGACGCGGAACGTCGAACGTGATCCACGCGCGACGCTCGTGCTCCACGACTCGCGCTCGGGATACGAAGTGTGTGGTGCTTCGATCGTCGGGGTCGCCGAGGTCGTCGGTGCGCCCGACGCACACTCGCTCGTCGACCTCGCACACGCCCGCTACGTCGCCGGCGAAGCACGTTCCGACCCGCGAGTCCTCCCCTCCCTCGAGTCGGACGACGTCGCGCTGGTGCTACGGCCCCGCGCGGCGGTCACGTGGGACCAGCGTGGGAGCGTTGCGGCACAACTCCTCCGCGCGCACGACTGGGCCCTCCCGCTCGTGTCGACCGAGCCTCGTACGTAGCAACCCTCTCGGAGGGGTGGCCTGCTGGCGAGTCCTCGACGCGGCGCCTTCGATCCTCCGCGGACAGTCGGGTCGTGCAGCCGCAGTAGTGTCCGCCCATGCGCGACTCAGAGGCGAGGGCATACGTCCGAACGCTCGTGTTCGCCGCGCTGCTCGGCGTCCCAGTCGCGTTCGCAGCGGTGCTCTTCCAGACCGCGATCCACGACGTGATTCACCTCGTGTGGGATGTGGTCCCCGACGAACTCGGCTGGAGCGAGCCGGCCTGGTGGTACGTGATCCTCGTCCCCGGGCTCGCAGGGCTGCTGGTTGCCATGGCCGTTCGGCTGCCGGGCCACGGCGGACACTCGCCGCTCGAAGGTCTCGGAGCAGATCCGATTCCGCCGATCGCACTCGCGAGCATCCTCCCCGCCGCGCTCGCGACTCTCGGGCTCGGGCTCGTTCTCGGTCCTGAAGCTCCTCTGATCGCGCTCGGGCTGGGTCTCGGTGCGCTCTCGGTCAGGCTGATTCGATTGGAGGGAACGGGAGCTCAACTCCTCGTCCTCGCCGGTGCCTTTGCGGCCGTGGCCGCGCTCTTCGGAGGCCCCTTGGTCGCAGCGTTCCTTCTGTTCGAGGTGACGGCCGCGAGCGGGAAGATCCCCGCGCAGCAGATCGGGCGCGCCCTCCTACCGGGGTTCGTGGCTGCGGGGACGGGAGCGATCGTCTTCACCGGGATCGCCGGCTGGAACGGGCTGCACCAGGCGAATCTCGCGCTGCCTGCGCTCCCGCCGTACGACACGCCTGCGGCTCACCGACGTCGCCTGGTGCCTGGTCATCGCTGTCGTCGTCGCTGCGGTCATCGTTGCGATCCGGCACCTGGCACATCGCATCGCGGCCCAGCCCACTCTCGGGCCGGTCAGACTCCTGATCGTCGCCGGTCTCGGAGTCGGCGCGCTCGCAGTGGTCTTTCGTGCGACCACCGACCGGCCCGTCGACTTCGTCCTCTTCTCGGGTCAGAACGAGCTGCCGGCGCTCGTCGCCGAGGGATCGGCGGGAGTGCTCGTCATCCTCGTCGTGACCAAGGGTCTGGCCTATGCGCTGTCGCTCGGCGCCGGATTCCGGGGTGGGCCGGTGTTCCCGGCGATTGCGCTCGGGGTCGCGGCCGCGATGGTGGGCGCCAACCTGTTCCCAGGGCTCCACACGACGCCGGCGGTTGCGGCCGGAATCGCGGCGGGGACGACGGCCGTCCTGAGGGTGCCGTTCACCGCGGTCCTGCTCGTATCGCTGCTCATGGGTTCTTCGGCATTCGACGTGGCTCCGATAGCGGTTCTCGCCGCCGCGACGGGTTGGCTCGCCGCCACGGCGCTTCCGAACCCAGAGGATCCGGTGCAGCACGGGCTCGCCGAGCACCGCGCCGGCGTCCGCCGCCGTCGAGTGAGTGGCGCGCGTTACTTCGGCTCGGCCTCGAGCTTGTAGCCGACCCCGTAGCGCGTGTGGATGAACGTGTGGCGCGATGCGCGGCGGTCGATCTTCTCCCTGAGCTTGCGGACGAAGACGTCCACCGTCCGGTCGCGGTGCGTCGCCCGTCGACCCCAGACGCGCTGGAGTAGCTCGTCGCGGGTGAGAACGCGCCCCTGCTCGCGGGCGAGGGTGTAGACGAGCCGGAACTCGGTCGGGGTCAGGTCGGCGCTCGTCCCGTCGACGTACGCCTGAACGTTGTCCGGATCGAGCCGGAGCTCCTCGATCTCGATCGTGTCGGCGCGGCGGGGCTCGGCGTCGCTCACGCCGCGGCGGGCGGCTGCCCGGACTCGTGCGGCGAGCTCCTTCATCGAGAACGGCTTCACGAGGTAGTCGTCGGCCCCGATCTCGAGTGCGTGGACGCGGTCGTGCTCGGTGCCCCGTGCGGAGACGACCACGATCGGCGTGCCGATCCCCTCATCGCGCGCCTGCTCGATCACGCGCCAGCCGTCGATTCCGGGAAGCATCAGGTCGAGGACACAGACGTCAGGCCGCTCGTAGCGAAGGCGGGCAAGACCCGTCTCGCCGTTCGCGACCCCGACGGCATCGAACCCCGCCGTCTCCAGGTGCCGCGCCATCCCGCGTGCGATGACGTCGTCGTCTTCGATGATCAGGACTTTCGCCATCCGGCAACACCATAGTGTCCGCCGCCCGACGCTCCGGGGGCGCAGGGATGGTGGTCATCTGGTAAGCGGCTGGTGAACACACCACCTTGGATGTGTCAAGTGCGCTTGACACAGCACTCATGACAAGCTAGCTTGACATCGAGTTGCACAACGACATCAAGGAGCGGCGAACACAGCGGGGTCTCTCGCAGGCCGAGCTCGCGCAGGCGATGGGCGTCTCTCGCCAGACGATCAACTCGATCGAGACCGAGCGTTACACGCCATCGCTGCCGCTTGCACTGGCTCTCAGCCGCTTCTTCGGCGTCCCGATCGAGGAGATCTTCGATGCAGATGACTAGGTCCAGGTGGTTCCAGCCTGTCGTGGCGCTCGCGCTCGGGGCTGCTCATCTTCGCCGCGATGTGGATCGGGGGCGATGTACGTAACGCGGTCGTCTCGCTCGCGATCATGACCGCATTCGCCGCGCTCATTCTCTTCGGAGGTCGCAGCGAGACGATCCGTGGTCTTCGGGGTGACGGCCGCGACGAGCGCTTCCGCCAGATCGACGTCGCCGCCACCGCGATCGCAGGCATCGTCGTGATCACGGCGATCATCGGCGCGTTCCTCGTCGACGTGGCGCGTGGGCACGACGGCAGCCCATACGCGCAACTTGGGGCGATCGCCGGGATCGCCTATCTCGTCGCGGTCGTCGTGCTGCGGCTTCGCGGCTGAGGGGCGGGCTCGCGCCCGCCCCTCAGCCGAGGCAGCTATCCGTCGGCCTCTGTGTCGGCGTCGGCGTTCTCGCCCTCGTCCTGGTCAGGCGTCGCCTGATCCACGACGAAGACCACCTCACAGCCGACGAGCTGCGTCCGCGGGCGCTCCGAGCGAAGCACCCAGGCCTTGTCGTTCCCCGATCCGCAGTTGAGGAGATCGGGATCGCCGTCGGGCGCGAGCGCGTGCAGCTGGTCGTCGCCGTCCCCGCCGAACGCGCGGTCGGATCCCCAGCCGCCGAACAGCGAGTCGGAGCCGTTGCCTCCCGAGACGGCGTCGGCACCCTTGTTGCCCGCAACGCGGTCGTCCCCGTCGCCGCCGTTCACGTCGTCCGCCCCGGAGCCGCCGTAGACCCGGTCGGGGCCGTTGCCGCCGCCGATCTGGTCGTCTCCGACGCCTCCGTACGCGAGGTCGGCGCCGTCAGCACCGCGAACCACGTCGTTGCCGGCACCCGCCCTGATGTCGTCAGAGCCGTCGCGAGCGTAGACCATGTCGTTGCCGGCGAACGCCGAGATCCGGTCGGCCTGGTCGGTGCCGCGCAAGACGTCGTCTCCCGGCGTCCCGACGATCACCGCTGCCGTCGCGAGTGCGGTCGCGACGAGCGATGCGACGATCCCGAATACCACGAACCCACTGAGCTTCATGCGTCTCTCCTTTCCGTAGGGACGCACGCATTCACCGACATGTGAGTTCGGACGCTTTGAGCGTCCGGCAAGCGCTTCGCAAACCTTCTGTTAGAACGCTGTGACGTGACCGACGCGGAAGCCATCCGAGGCCGCGCGCTCGTCGAGGAGAGCCGGGAGGCGATCGTCGTCCTCGACGACGAGGACCGGGTCATGCTCGCGAGCCGCCGCGCGCGGCAGTCGATCGACGGCGTGCACGAGGGCGAGCCGCTTCCTCCGGACCTGCTGGCCGGCGGGCGCGGCGTCATTCCGCTCGTCGTCCCGTATGAGGTCGGCGGAAGACGCGAGCGACTCGTGTACCTCTCGCGCGAAGGCGACCTTGCGGCGTACGAGGAGCTGCGGGCGGGCTTCACGGCTGCGGTGTCCCACGAGCTTCGAACCCCGCTTGCCCGCCTCCTCACCCTCCTCGAGACGACCGCACTCCCCGGCGAGGACGTGCCGGCGCTCGTCGAGCAGGCTCGTGGCGAGATCGACCAGATCACCGAGCTCATCGACGAGGTGCTCTTTCTCTCCGAGCTCGAATCGGGCGCGCGTGTCGTCGCACTCGGAGCCACGCCCGTCGCACCCGTGCTCGAGGACGCTGTCGAGGAACTCGCAGAGCGGGCCGCCCGTGCCGGTGTCGAGCTCCGCCTCGAGTGCGACGCCGACGTCGAGCTCCAGATCCGGCCGCGCATGCTCCGCGTCGTCGCCCAGAACCTCGCCGAGAACGCGATCCGCTACGCAGGCCCCGGGGCGACGTTCACGCTGTCGGTGACCCGCGTCGGCGACACGGTCACGGTCGCTGGTGCCGACGACGGCATCGGCGTCGAGGAGGCGGAGCTCCCGCGTCTGTTCGAGCGCTTCTACCGTGTCCGACCGCGCGCGTGCGTCGCGCGGAACGGGCCTCGGGCTCGCGATCGTGAAGCACGTCGTGACGCAGGCGGGCGGCACGGTCGAGGCGCACGGCGGTCTTGGCCGCGGCCTCGAGATCCGGTGCGAGTTCCCGATCCCGTAGCCCGTTCACCTGATCGTCACCACATGTTCACCATGGGCATCCCGGGGCGAAGAACGCTCCGAGGACACTGGCGGCATGAGCGTGCGCGCCCTTCTGACGGTGGTCGCCTGCATGGGCGCAGCTCGCGCTCGCAGCCGCCGGATGCGGCGGCGCGGACTCCTCGACGAGCGGGGTGATCACTGCGGATGGCTCGAGCACCGTTGGCCCTTTCACGACCAAGGCCGCCGAGGACTGGAAGGCGGCCGGCGGCGGGGACGTGACGGTCGGTATCTCGGGCACCGGTGGCGGCTTCGAGCGCTTCTGCGCGGACGAGACGGACATCTCGAACGCCTCGCGCGCGATCGAGGACGACGAGACAGCGATCTGCGCAAGGAGAACGGGATCGAATACGTCGAGCTCCAGGTCGCGACCGACGCGCTCACCAACGTCGTCAACCTCGACGAACGACTGGGCGACCTGCCTCACGGTCGAGCAGCTCGCACATGATCTGGGGGCCGGAGTCGAGGGTGACGAACTGGAACCAGGTCGATCCGTCGTTCCCGACGTCCCGCTCAAGCTCTACGGTCCCGGCACCGACTCCGGGACCTTCGACTACTTCACCGACGTGCATCAACGGCGAGGAAGGAGCGAGCCGCTCCGGACTTCTCCGCGACCGAGGACGACAACGTCACCGTCCAGGGCGTCTCGGGCGACGAGGGTGCGCTCGGCTACTTCGGCTTCTCGTACTTCGAGGAGAACCAGGACACGCTGAAGGCGGTCGAGGTCGACGGCGGCGTCAGGCTGTGTCGCGCCGAGCGTCGGCGCACGCGCAGGACGGCTCGTACACGCCGCTGTCCCGACCTCTCTTCATCTACGTCAAGCTGAGCTCGCTCGAGGACAACGAGTCGGATGTCGCGACTTCGTCCGCTACGCGCTCGAGAACGCCGACACCATCGCCGACGGAGGCCAAGTTCGTACCGCTGAGCCAGGAGCAGATCGACGAGCAACTCCAGAAGCTCGAGGACGCAACGTCGTAGATGACGACTGCCGACGTCAGCGGTCGCGCGGCCGGTGGCGACCGCGCTTCCCAAGAAGAAGATCCGCTGGGGCGAGCAGATCGTCTACGTCGTGCTGTTCATTGCCGCCGCCATCTCGGTGCTCACGACCGTCGGCATCGTCCTCTCGCTGGTGCTTCCCGCCCTCGACTTCTTCCGCGAGGTGAGCCCGGTGGACTTCTTCACGGGTACGACGTGGGCGCCGCTCTTCCTCGACGCGCAGTTCGGCGTGCTCCCGCTCGTCGTCGGGACGCTGATGATCTCGTTCTGGTCGGCGCTCGTTGCGTTCCCGCTCGGCATCGGCGTCGCGATCTATCTCAGCGAGTACGCGGCTCCTCGCGCCACGGCGTTCCTGAAGCCGATCCTCGAGATCCTCGCGGCGATCCCGACGGTCGTCCTCGGCTACTTCGCGCTCACGTTCGTGACGCCGTTTCTCCGCGACCAGCTCGAACGTTCAGGTGGAGATCTTCAACGCGCTGTCGGCGAGCCTCGTGCTCGGGATCATGCTCATTCCCACCGTTGCGACCCTCTCGGAGGACGCGATGGCGGCCGTGCCGCGCGACCTGCGCGACGGCGGCTATGCGCTCGGCTCCGACAAGCTGCAGGTGTCGACGCGCATCGTCGTGCCGGCGGCCGATCTCCGGGATCATCGCTGCGTTCGTGCTCGCGTTCTCGCGCGCGGTCGGAGAGACGATGATCGTCCTCATCGCGGCGGGCCAGCTTGCTCAGATCACGTTCGATCCGCGCGAGACGATCGAGACGATCACGGCGTTCATCGGCGCGACCGGGAACGGCGACGTGCCGACTGGCTCGATCGAGTACAAGACGATCTTCGCGGTCGGCCTCACGCTCTTCGTGATGACGCTGATCATGAACCTCATCTCGATCCGGCTCGTCCGCAAGTACCGCGAGGTCTACGAATGACATCCGCTGGCGCCACGGTCTCGATCCAGGGCGGGCGTCCTCGACGCGCCTGGCGGAATCGCCTGTTCAAGCTCGCGATGCTGCTTCTGCATGTTCGTCGCGTTCGGGACGCTCATCGTCCTGCTCGTCGACACGTTCATCACCGGCTGGCCGGCGCTCTCCAAGCAACTGCTGACCGGGCTCGCCGTCGACGGTGCCGGCGGAGGCAGGTGCGCGCCCTGCGATTCTGGCGACGCTCTACCTCGGCCTGCTCGTCCTGCTCTTCTCGGTGCCGATCGGCGTACTGACGGCGATCTACCTCGAGGAGTACGCGAACCGCGAGCGCTGGTGGAATCGCCTGATCGAGGTGAACATCCAGAACCTCGCCGCAGTTCCGGCGATCGTCTACGGGATCCTGGGCCTCGCATTCATCGTGCGCGGGATCGGTGTCGGCCGCGTCGTGCTCGCAGGCGGACTGATCCTCACACTCGTCGTCCTGCCGACGGTCGTCGTGTCATCGCGCGAAGCAATTCGCGCCGTTCCGGACTCGATTCGCCAGGGCGCCTTCGCGCTCGGCGCGACGAAGTGGCAGGTCGTGTGGCGGCAGGTGCTGCCCGGCGTCGATCCCCGGCATCGCGACCGGCTCGATCCTTGCCCTCTCGCGTGCGGTCGGCGAAACCGCGCCGCTGATCATGGTCGGCGCGATCACATACGTGGCGTTCAACCCGACGCTGATCGGGCCGTACACCGCGCTCCCGGTGCAGATCTACAACTGGACGAAGCAGCCGGACGCCGACTTCCAGACGCTCGCGGCGGCCGGCGCGATCGTCCTTCTCGTCATCGTGCTCAGCATGAACGCGGTGGCGATCTTCCTTCGTAATCGCTATCGCAAGCAGTGGTGAGTGAGGATATGACGCAGATGGAAGCTCCACGAATCGACAGCGGTCGGATCGCCGAGGTCTCACACGGGCTCGACCGCTCCGAGGTCGAGAGCCGCGAGAAGGTGTTCTCGGTCTCCGACCTGAGCGTCGCGTACAGCGGCAACGTTGCACTTGCAGGGCGTCGCGCTCGGAAGTGCACAAGAACACGGTGACGGCGTTCATCGGTCCGTCGGGGTGCGGGAAGAGCACGTTCATCCGCTGCTTCAACCGCATGAACGACCTCATCCCGGGGGCGAAGGTCTCCGGAACCGTGCTCTACCACGGCCAGGATCTGTACTCCCGCGACGTCGACGCGGTCGAGATCCGGCGGCGCATCGGCATGGTCTTCCAGAAGCCGAACCCGTTCCCGAAGTCGATCTACGACAACATCGCGTTCGGCCCGCGTGTGCTCGGCATGAAGGGATCGATGGACGAGCGTGTCGAGCAGGCGCTGCGGCAGGCGGCGCTCTGGGACGAGGTGAAGGACCGGCTGAAGGACGGCGCACTCGGCCTCTCCGGTGGTCAGCAGCAGCGGCTGTGCATCGCGCGTGCGCTCGCCGTCGAGCCCGACGTCATCCTCATGGACGAGCCGGCGTCCGCGCTCGACCCGATCTCGACGACGCGCATCGAGGACCTCATGCACGAGCTCAAGCGCGAGTACACGATCGTCATCGTCACGCACAACATGCAGCAGGCGGCACGGGTCGCGGACATGACCGCGTTCTTCAGCGTGGTCGTCGACGAGGACGGCGGCGGGAGGCGTGGCATTCTCGTGGAGTACGACTCGACCACGAAGATCTTCACGACGCCCTCCGACAAGCGCACCGAGGACTACGTCACGGGGAGATTCGGATGAGGGTCGAGTTCCAGGGTGAGCTCGACGCCCTCGAGGCGGGCTTCCAGGAGGCCGGCGAGATCGTGCTGCGGTCGATCCGAGGCGTGGTCGACGCGCTCCGCACGCAGGACGTCGAGCTCTGCGACGAGGTCATCGCGTTCGACGACGAGATCGACCACCGCTACCACGCGCTCGAGAAGCAGATCGAGCTCGTGCTCGCACGCCAGACCCCGGTCGCCGGTGACCTGCGGCTCGTGCTCGCACTTCTCCACTCGGGGCTCCACGTCGAGCGCATGGGCGACCAGTGCGTCACGATCGCGAAGCTGACGAAGCTCTCGAGCCACCTCGACACGAAGCAGACGGTGATCGAGAGCCTCGTCGACATGGGCGAGCGCTGCGAGGAGATGGTGAAGGTGTCGCTCGACGCGTTCGCGGAGCGGGATGTCGAGAGGGCGCGGGGACTCCACGGGCTCGACGAGCTCGTCGACCGAGCCAACCGGCAGGTGTTCGACGAGGTGCTCGGGTACGTCAACGATCCCGAGGCGCTCGAGTGGGGCATGCGACAGATCACGGTCGCGCGCTGCTTCGAGCGGATCGGCGACAACGCCGTCGACATCGGCGAACAGACGGCGTTCCTCGTGACCGGCGAGTTCGCCGAGTTCACGGACGCGTCGCACTGAGCTGAGCTTCCGCTCTCTCGTTCACCACCTCGCCACCGGACGTTCACTCGTCGTCGCCCCATGCGCGCGACGCGCCATCGCGACCATCGCGTCGGCAGGGGCAATTCGACACGAGGAGATGGGAACACGATGAGATTCCACTCGGGCGCCGCGGCGTCGCGGTGGCCGTAGGAGCTGTCGCAGCGACGGTCGATCGCGTCGACAGCGATCGCGGGGTCGACGGCAGGCCCCACGTACAACCTCAAGAGCTCAATGGCTCGATCACCGCCGACGGCTCGTCGACGGTCGGCCCGTACACGACCGCCGCTGCGGAGCTCTTCCGCAAGGCGGGCGCCGGCGGCGTCAAGGTCACCGTCGGCATCTCCGGCACCGGCGGTGGCTTCCAGCGCTTCTGCAAGGGCGAGATCGATCTGTCCGATGCCTCGCGGCCGATGAAGATCAGCGAGGCGAAGCAGCCTGCAAGGACAACAACGTCGGCTCCTGGCGCGCGTTCACCGTCGCCAACGACGCACTGACCGTCGTCGTCAACCAGCAGAACACATGGGCGAAGTGCCTCACAGTCGCCGAGCTGAAGAAGATCTGGGAGCCGGGCTCGAAGGTGAACAACTGGAAGGACGTTCGCGCGGGCTTCCCGGATGTGCCGCTGAAGCTGTTCGGCGCCGGAACCGACTCGGGCACGTTCGACTACTTCACCGAGGCGATCAACGGCAAGGCGAAGGCCAGCCGTACCGACTACCAGGCCACCGAGGACGACAACGTCACGGTGCAGGGTGTATCGGGCGAGCGTGGCGGGCATGGGCTACTTCGGCTACTCGTACTTCGTCGAGAACCAGAGCAGGCTGAACGCAATCCAGATCACGCAACCCGAAGACGGACACGTGCGTCGCGCCGTCCAAGGCGACCGTGTTCAACAACACGTACAAGCCGCTCTCGCGGCCGCTCTTCATCTACGCGAAGGGCTCGTCGTTCAAGCGGAAGGAAGTGCAGGCGTTCCTCGACTACATGTTCGACAACGAGGTCGCGATCGCGAACCGCGCCGACTTCATCTCGCTGACGCCGAAGCAGTTGAAGCGCGCAAGGACGAACTTCATCCTCGCCGTGAAGGCCGCGAACAAGTCCTAGTTTCTCCCTCCGACCGACACCTGTCCCCACGAAGCGGCCTCCGGGCCGCTTCGTGGTTGGACGGCGCTACTTGTGCATCGATGGCGTTCGCCATCCGATCGTCATCGGCTGCCGGGGCCTCTAACAGCCGACGGTCAGCCACCACCTGAGGCAGCTCGTCGATGCCGGTGCGCTCAAACGTGAGAAGTGAGGGACGTTCGCGTACTACCGCTTCGCGCCGCGCGTGCTCGACCTCATCGGGAGCCTCGTGACGCAGCGACGCATCGCGGCGGCGTAACCCTCACTCGGTCGCGGCCTGCTCGAAAGAGTGAATTTGCGCCGTACCCCCTTGACCGGCCTATTGTGAGTGCAGAGAATCAGCTCGTGGGCCGGGGAGAGGCCCGAAGGAAACGAGAGGGGCGCCATGCTGTTGCTGAGACACGTCAGCGCTGGTCAGCGGTTGTCCTCGCCGGGGGTGGACCGGTTCCGGCCGATCGACGACGTGGGTCGCACGATGGCTCGCCAGCTCGTCTGGGCTCTCGCTGACTACGAGATCACGAAGGTCGTCTCGAGCCCGTTTCCCAGATGCGTCGAGTCCGTGGTGCCACTTGCCGCGAGCCGCGGGGTCGTCGTCGAGCAGCACTGGGAGCTCGCGCCCGACGTGACGGCAGAGGATGTGCGAACGCTCCTCGTCGACCTTCCGGACTCGACGCTCGCCTGCACGCACCGCGAGGTGTTCGACAAGCTCCTCGGACCGGACGCGCCGTGCGAGAAGGGCGCCGTTTGGGTCCTCGAGCGAGAAGGGCACGAGCTCGTGCCTACGCTCTACCTCGAGGCGCCGGCGGTCGTGAACATGTCGCAGCGCCAGCCCGTCTGAGAGCAGCTGTGTGCGGCCCGCCCGGAGGTCGCGTGAGTCGTTCCTAGGCCGCGGCCGTGGCGGTCTCGGCGAGAGCGAGGGCGGCGCCCTCCCGCAATCCGCCGCGGCCGACCTCGAGCTTCGAGTCGAGGCGGCCGGCGATATCCGCGAGAACGAGGATCCCGGCGAGCAGCGTCTCGCGGCGACCCTCCGTGATGTCGAGCTCGGACGTCACCGCCCGAACGCCGTCGCGGACGATTCGTTCTGCGAGCTCGTCGAGCTTGCGCCGCCCGAACCGCAACCCGATGAGTCTCCCGACCGCCCTGGCTGTTCCGCCAACGGCGAGCGAGGCGTCCGGGTGCGGAGGATCGACTCCGTCGAGCAGCTCGCGGATTCCCGCTCGGGCGAGAGCGACGGCATCCTCGTTTGGTCGCTCGTGCGGGAGGTACGCGCGTGCCACTCGGAGCGCGCCCGCATCACGCGAGAACACCGATGTTGCACCCCTACCGGGTCGACCGATTGCGATCTCGCAAGAGCCGCCCCCCAGGTCGACGACGCCGACAGACCGCGGCGCGTCGTCCATCAGCGAGACCGCGCCCTCCCATGCCAGGCGACCTTCCTCCTCGGCCGTCAGCACCCTCACCGGTGCTCGCGTGGCGTCCGTCAGCACGTCGATCACCTCGTCTGCGTTGCTCGACTGCCGTGCGGGGGCCGTGACGATGGACTCGATGCGCTCGACGCGGGCGATCCGGGCACGCTGTGCGAAGTGCTCTGCGACGAGCTCGAGCTCGTTCAGCTTCCGTGCACCGATTCGTCCGAGCCGGTACGCATCGTCGCCCAGTCGGAGGTAGACCCGATCGCGCTCGAGCTCGAGCACTCGGCCTCGTTCGACGCCTGCGACGAGAAGGCGGACCGAGTTCGAGCCGACATCGACGACCGCGACGCGCACGGTCGGGATTCTCCGTGGCGGGTCGGAGGTGCTATCCAGCACGCCGATCGCGGGCGCCGCGCTGCGCGCGCTTGAGCGTGCGCCTCATCGTCGCCTCGTGATGCGAGTGCCGCTTCTCCGGCTTCGCCGGGATGACGCGCCTCCAGTCGCCGTCGGGACCGAGCACCCACGAGTTCACGTCGTCGTCGAGCGCGCTGTCGAGAATCGCGTGGATCTCCTGCCGGACGCGTGCGTTCTCGACCGGCACCAAGACCTCGATGCGGTGGTCGAGGTTGCGCTGCATGAGGTCGGGGCTGCCGATGTACGTCGTCACGCGATCGCCTGCCTCGAACGAGTAGATACGGCTGTGCTCGAGGAAGCGGCCGGCGATGGAGCGAACGTGGATGTTCTCGGAGAGACCCTCCACGCCGGGTCGCAGGGCACACGTCGAGCGGGCGATGATGTCGATGCGAGCGCCGGCCCTCGATGCCTCGTAGAGCTCTTCGACGATCTTCGGGTCGACGAGGTGGTTGAGCTTGAGCCGGATGCGCGCGTGCTTGCCATCTGCCGCGGCAGCCGCGACGCCGCGGATCTCCTCGACGAGGCCGCTGCGCAAGGTGAACGGTGCGACCAGCAGCTTGCGGAACTTCTGCGGGCGTCCGAAGCCGGTGATGTAGTTGAAGAGGTCTGCGACGTCGGCCGTGATCTCCTCGTCCGCCGTGAATACGCCGAGGTCCTCGTACAGGCGTGCCGTGGCCGCGTGGTAGTTGCCCGTCCCGATGTGGGCGTAGCGGCGGAGCTCGTTGCCCTCCCGGCGAACGATCAGGGTCATCTTCGCGTGGATCTTGAGATCGGGGAAGCCGTAGGCGACGTGGACGCCCGCCTGCTCCAGCGCCCTCGACCACTCGATGTTCCTAAGCTCGTCGAAGCGAGCCTTGAGCTCGACGAGACAGACCGACTGCTTCCCGTCCTCCGCGCACTGGATGAGCGATCCGACGAGCACACTGTCGTCGCTCGTGCGATAGACGGCGGTCTTCATCGCGATCACGTTCGGGTCGCGCACGGCGGCCTGGGCGAAGATCTCGAAGCTCCCACGGAACGACCCGTACGGCTGGTGCACGAGGACGTCTCCGCGCCGAATCTCGTCGAAGATCTGCGGGAGGTTGCTCTGCGCTGCCGCGAGCCGGGGCGGGATGGCTGGGATCCAGGGCTCCTCCTTGAGGTCGGGCCGGTCGATCGCCGCGAGCTCGCGGAGCTCGGAGAGATCGAGTGGGCTCTCGACCCGGTAGATCTGGGTCTCGTCGGCGCCGAGCCCGCTCTGGAGGCGCGCCACCATCTCGGACGACGCCGACGAGCTCACCTCGACCCGCACGACGTCGCCGAAACGACGTCGGCGCAGCTGGCTCTCGACGGCCTCGAGGAGGTCGGCCGCATCGTCGGAGACCTCGAAGTCGGCATCCCGCGTCACGCGGAACACTGCGCGCTCGACGAGCGTCACTCCGGGGAAGAGCGCCGGGAGCAAGTGGGCGATGATCTGCTCGAGGGGCACGTACAGTCCCCGACTTCCGAGCTCGAAGAAGCGCGGCAGTCCCTCCGGAATCTTCACGCGCGCGAACCGTGACTCGCCGTTGTCGGGATCCTCGGCGAAGATCGCGAGCGAGAGCGAGAGGCCGGAGATGTAGGGGAATGGCTGCCCCGGCCCGACTGCGAGAGGCGTGAGCACGGGATAGATCTCCCGGTAGAAGCGCTTCTCGAGCTGTGCAACCTCCTTCTGGCTCAGGTCCTCGATGCCGCCGACCGTGATGCCTTCCGCGGCAAGAGCCGGCCGCAGCTCGCGCTTCCAAAGTCGTGACTGGAGTGCGCTCAGCTCGAGGACGCGCTCGCGGATGCGGGCGAGGGCCTGCTGTGGCGTGAGCCCGTCCGCCGAGCGCAAGGTCACGCCGGCTTCGGCCTGTCCGAGGAGTCCGGCGACGCGGACCTGGAAGAACTCGTCGAGGTTCGAGGAGAAGATCGCGCAGAACTTCACGCGCTCGAGAAGCGGCAGCGACCCGTCGGTCGCGAGCTCGAGCACGCGGGCGTGGAACTCGAGGTGGGAGAGCTCCCGGTTGAGGAGAGTCTCCGCAGGCTCGATCCGGGCTCGTGTGACCATCGCTTGCATTCTTATCGGCAGCGCCTCTGCTCGGGTAAGGATCCGGTGAACGCCAAACGGGGTCGGCCTGGGCGGACCCCACTCGGCGTGTCCCCCTTCTCGTTGAGCCGGTCGGCGGTCCGGCCCCGAGGGGAGGGTCTGTCGTCGAGGTCAGCAGGCTCGACGTCAGGAGGGCTTACGGCTCCGGTTATCGCATATCGGCGCGAGACGATGGGTACACGTGAGGTGGTCATTCCGCCGCCAGGCGGTGAAGTGCATCGACCAAGGTAATGCGGTGGGGTCAGGCGAGCGCGTCGACGACGAGCGCCTGGAAGTGCCCGATGAGTCGTCTCCGACTCGGGGAGGAGGCGGCCGTCTTCGACGAGCCCGGTGCGTACTCCCGCCTGGACGCGCTCGACGAGCGCGCGGTCCTCGATGCCGACCTGCGCGTCGAAGGCCAGCGACTCCTCGATCCAGGTCTCGTCGGCGTCCTCGGCCACGAAGTAGTCGAGGAAGCGACCGGTCTTCTCGGGGCCCCGCGGGATGATCGGGCCGATGGAGAGGTTCGGCCGCCCGGGCATCACGTTCATCACGGTGCCCGGGAAGAGGAGGTGAAACTGCCCGCGCTTGATCTCGCCCGTGGGGTCGTAGGCGCCGCGGGGCTCGACCCGCGGCGGTCCGTGCTGGCTCATCCGGCCATTGCTCGTCTCGAGCAGGTACGCATCCGGGTTCACGTTCATCACGGCCGAGAAGCCCGGGTGAGCCGTCGGGCAGTGGTAGCACTCGAGGAAGTTCTCGGCGGACACCTTCCAGTTGCAGTCGAGCTCGTACTCCCAACGCCGCAGGAAGCGCAACGCGTCGAGGTCTATTCCTGCGTCGGTGATCCGCTCGGGCAGGCCGTCGAGGAAGTCGTCGAGCGGCCCTGCGTCGGCATCCGGGTTGACGAAGAGCAGCGGCCCCCATGCGTCGAGCCGAAGGGGCACGAGGCCGAGTTCGTCCCGGTCGATACCGCCCTCGCGCTTCGAGCGGGGCGCGGTGATGAGCCGCCCGTCGAGGCCGTACGTCCATGCGTGGTACGGGCACTGGAGCGTCTCGCGACGACCCGAGCCCTCGCACACGAGCGATCCGCGATGGCGACAGACGTTGAGGAAAGCGTGCACGTTGTCCTCGTGGTCGCGGACGAGGACGACGGGGACGTCTCCGACCCACGTCGCCCAGAACGAGCCGGGCTCGGGGACGTCGCCCGCGTGTCCCACGTACTGCCACGAGCGGCGAAAGATGCGCTCACGCTCGAGCTGAAGGACTGCGGGATCCGTGTACCAGCTCCACGGAAGCGTGCGGACGTCGACGGCGCTCATCGCCGCAGGCTAGCGAGCGGTCAGGCGGCGCTGCGCGCGAGCTCGTCGTCGAGTCGAGTGAGGTACACGGGGCGCGGCGAAGCGCAGGTAGGCGACGACCGCCTCCTCGTCGTGCCGGCTCGGAAGGAGCGTCTTCCAGCCGCGGAGGTCGACGAGCTCGCCGACCGTCAGCACGCCGTCGCTCCAGCGAGTGTGCGCATGGAGCTCGCAGAGCAAGGGGCCGAGACTCCGTCGCATACCTCCAGGGTGGGGGCCAGAACACCCTCATATGGGGAGAAAAGTGGTTGCTTTGCAGCGAAAATAGTGTGAGTGCGCCCGCGCCGAGGCCATGGGTAGGATCGCCCACCAATGAGCGGACGCGTCGAGGTCGCCGACACCGAGATCGCCGACCCCGTCGACGTTCCGCTGGACGAGACGTTTCTGCGCTCCGATCCGAGAGCCGCGCCGCACGAGTGGGACATCAGCGGGAAGCGCAACGTCGTCGCCGACTGGCCCGCCGGGCACTCCGGCGGACGGTCGCTCGTCCTCAACGGCCACGTCGACGTCGTCGGCCCTGCGTCCGAGCGGCTCTGGCGCACGCTGCCGTTCGCAGCGGTGCGCGACGGCGACTGGCTCTTGGACGCGGTGCCGGCGACATGAAGGCCGGCCTCGCCGCCATCGTGGCCGCCGTCGCGGGGCTGCGCCGCCTCGGGCTCGCGCCGCTTGTACGGCTGGTCGAGTCCACCGCCGCCTGATGAGGGACGTCCACGAGGTCGTAGACCGGGCGGAGGCTCGCCTCGCGCCCCTCTTGCTCGAGGCGGGACTCGCGTGGTGGGGCTCGCAGGTGGATGCGACGGAGGAGACTGCAAGACGACGCGAGCGTGCCGAGCTCGCCTGGTCGGATGCGTTGGCCGACCGCGAGCTCTTCGACGCAGTCGAACGCGCTCGAGCAGACGGCGGGACCGGCGACGTCGCGCGCCGTCTCGACCTCCTCTCGAGCGCGATGCTCAGACACCAGGTGCCTTCGGAGCTCAGAGCTAGCATCGTCGAGCTCGAGACCTCTGTCGACCTTCGCTACTCGCGGCACCGCGGCGTCGTCGGCAGCCGCGAGGTGGGGGACACGGAGATCAAGCGCATCCTGCGGCACAGCGAGGACACGGGAGAGCGTCGCGAGGCCTGGGAGGCTTCGAAGACGGTCGGCAGCGTCGTGGCGGACGACGTGCGACAGCTCGCACGGCTCCGCAACGAGGCCGCGCGGGCGCTCGGACATCGGGACTGGTTCGCGCTCGCGCTCGCGACGGACGAGGTGGACGACACCAAGCTCGCGACGACTCTGGCCGAGGCCGACCGCGTCACGGCCGACCCCTTCGCTCGCTGGAAGAGCGCGCTCGACGAGCGGCTCGCGGCGAGGTTCGGCTGTGCGCTCACCGAGCTTCGTCCGTGGCACTACGCGGATCCGTTCTTCCAGGAGACGCCGCCCGACGGTGCTCTCGATCTCGATCCCTACCTGGAGGGCACGGACATCGTGGCGTTGGCGCAGCGAACCCTCGAGGGCGTCGGCCTCGACGTCACGGGAATCATCGAGCGGAGCGACCTCTACCCGCGTGACGGGAAGAACCAGCACGCGTTCTGCATCGACATCGACCGGCGAGGCGACGTTCGTGTGTTCGCCAACCTGGTGCAGACGCAGGACTCGGCGGAGACCATGCTCCACGAGCTCGGGCACGGCGTCTACGACCTCGGGTTTGCGGACGACCTGCCGTGGCTTCTGCGGTCGACGCACCTCGTGGCGACGGAGGCGTCGGCGCTTCTCTTCGGCTCCCTCGTGCGGAGTTGCGACTGGCTCGAGCAGGTCCTCGGGCTGAGCGCGGGTGAGACGGCGGAGCTCGCGGGCTCCTTGCGCGCCGCTCGCGCTGCCGAGCTCCTCGTCTTCACCCGCTGGGTCCTCGTCATGAACGCCTTCGAGCGCGCTCTCTACGCGGACCCCGACGGCGACCTCGATGCTCTCTGGTGGGAGCTCGTCGAGCGCTACCAGCGAGTCACTCCCCCGCACGACCGGAGTGCTCCGGACTGGGCGGCGAAGATCCACATCGCCGTCTCGCCGGTCTACTACCACACGTATCTCTACGGGGCGATCGTCGCCCTGCAGCTGGCTGCGTGGCTCGAGGAGGCTGCGGGCGGGATCGTCGACAGGCTCGAGGCCGGGTCTCTCCTTCGGGAGTGGTTCTTCGCTTCGGGTGAGTCGATCCGCTGGGATCGTCTCGTCGAGCGGGCAACGGGCGCGCCGCTCTCGGTCGCGTTCCTCGAGCGCGCCGTCGCGTCCGCATGACGGACGTCTCGCCGCTCGTGCGCGAGGACACGGGCGAGGAGGCCGAGCGAAAGACCAGCTACCTCGAGCTCTTCTTCGATCTCGTCTTCGTCTTCGCCTTCACGCAGGTGACGGCGCTGATCCTCGAGGACACGAGCCTGCAGGGCTTCGCGCGGGCAACGCTCGTCCTCGCGATGGTGTGGTGGGCGTGGTCGGCGTACGCGTGGATGACGAACGCGATCGATGTCGAGAACGTGGTCACCCGTCTGATCCTCCTCGCGGCGATGGTGGCCGCCTTCTTCATGGCGCTGTCCGTCCCGGACGCCTTCCAGGACGAAGCTTCCTGGTTCGCGGTCGCCTACTTCGTCGTACGCATCCTGCAATCGGCTCTCTACTCGTGGGGAGTCCGCAACGACCCGGGGAACCTGCGCGCAACGTTGCGGCTGGCCCCTTGGTTCCTGCTCGCGGCCGTCGTCGCGCTGGTCGGCGGAGTCGTGAGCCCCGACTACCGCGCCTGGGTCTGGCTCGCCTCGCTCGCGATCGACGTCGTCGGGACCCTCACGGTCGCGCGTGCGGAGTGGCGCGTATCGCCGTCGCACTTCGCCGAGCGCTTCGCGCTGATCGTGATCATCGCCCTCGGCGAGTCGATCGTCGCGATCGGGCTCGCCACGTCCCACCTCGAGCGGGATGCGATCTACGCGCTCTCGGTAGCCATCGCGTTTGCCGGCGTCGCTGCGCTGTGGTGGGCCTACTTCGACTTCACCGCGGTTGCCGCCGAGCGGGCGCTTCGCCGCGCCGCCCCGTCGTTTCGCGGTCCGCTCGCCCGCGACCTCTTCACCTTCTTCCACTACCCGATCGTGCTCGGGATCATCTTCTACGCGGTCGCGGCGAAGAAGACGCTCGAGCATCCACTCGAACCGCTGCCGGAAGCGGGCCGCTGGTCGCTGGGTGTCGGTGTCGCCGTCTACCTCACGGCTTTCGCGCTCATGCGGTTCCGTGTCATCCGTCGAGTCGCGTGGGAGCGGCTCGCCGCCGGAGCAGCTGCTCTCGTCGTCGCCGTGCTCCTCGACGGTCCCGACGCGATCGTCACGCTCGGGGTCGTGATCGTGATCATCGTGCTCTCGATCGCACTCGAGACAGCCCGCCTCAGGGAGCTGCGCGCGAGTGTTCGCGGCGGGTAGCGTCGCGGTCGGATGAGGAGCCAGGAGGAAAAGGGGGTCGCGTTCCGGACGCTGCACGAGGGCGACCCGTTCGTCATCCCGAACCCGTGGGACGCCGGGTCGGCCCGGGTCCTCGAGGCGCTCGGCTTCCAGGCGCTCGCGACCACCAGCTCGGGGTTCGCCTTCACGCTCGGAAGACTCGACGGCGCCGCGACGCTCGACGAGGTCCGTGCTCACGTCGAGCAGGTCGATCGTGCGACCGACCTGCCGGTGTCGGTCGATCTCGAGAACGGCTACGCGATCGACCCGGAGGGCGTGGGCGTGGCCGTCGCTCGCGTGGCCGAGGCCGGCGCGGTCGGTGCTTCGATCGAGGACTGGGATCCGTCAGGACGCCTGTACGAGCCAGCCGAGGCGGTAGAGCGCGTGGCGGCAGCGGTCGAAGTGGCACGCCGGCTCGGCTTCGCGTTCGTGCTCACCGCACGCGCTGAGAACCACATCCGCGGCAATCCGGACCTCGAGGACACGGTCGAGCGGCTCCAGGCGTACGCGGACGCGGGCGCAGACGTCCTGTACGCACCGGGCCTTCGCACCGTGGACGAGATCCGCGCCGTCTGCGACGCCGTGCCGAGACCGGTGAACGTCCTCGCGCTCGGCGGCCTCTCCTTCGCGGAGATCGCCGCTGCCGGCGCCCAGCGCGTCAGCGTAGGAGGAGGGTTCACGTGGGTCGCCGTTCGCGCGTTCGCAGACGCAGCGAAGGCGATCCAGGACAACGGCGACTTCTCCGCACTCGGAGCGTCGCTGCCGTTGCGCGACTGGTTCGCGTGACGGTGCGTCAGGGATAGCGCCGCGGTGCGGCGCCATCGGGCACGAGTCGCCCGAGGTGCCCCCGGTGTCTCGCGACGACCTTGTAGACGGCGTCCGGCAAGCGGCCGCGAATCCAGCCGTAGCCGGAGACGGTGCCGTTGCGACGCACGAGCCTCCAGCTCGCGACCCGCTCGGCTGCGGGGATCGAGCGGAGGAGCTCGTCTGCCGCGGGGTCATCGAGCGGGAGGAACGCGAGCCGCTCGCCGCGGTCGAGGCGCGAGACGAGACGAGCCGTGAAGCGACAGAAGCGGCAGTGGGCGTCGTAGAGCAGGACGGGTCGGCCGAGTGTCACGCGATCCACTCCCCGCGCGAGAACGCAATGCCGGCGGCGGCGCTCAGAGCTCCGAGCCCGACGAGCGTGGCCGTTCGGAGAGTCGGCCTGTGCCGGATCACCGAGGCGAGCGCGATGAGGACGGGGAAGTCGGTCAGGACGAATCGCGGCATGCTCACGAGCGGGAAACCCTCGGACGGGACGCTGAGGATCACGACGAGCGTCGTCGCCGCATACAGGCCCAGCGCTGCTCCGAGCTGCCGCCAGGCGACCCAGGTGAGCCAGGCGAGCGGCACGAGCAGCACGAGATGAGTGGCGTTCCAGAACGAGACCTGCAATGCCTGTGAATAGCCCTCGCTGCCCGCACCGGTGCGCGGGAGTTCGCGGAGGATCTCGAGGGCCCCGTGCCCTCCCGCCTGGACAGCCATCCACGCGCCGGTGACGGGGCCGAGCGTTCCAACCTCGCGGTCCCACTCGGTGGCCTGAGCATTCGTGAACGCGAACGCATCGCCGACCTCTCGGTCGAGGTAGAGCGCGTACGCGCCGAGAGCCGCGGGGAGCAGGAGCAGCGGAGCGAGTCGCCACGCCTGCCTGAGGGTCCTCGGCCACAGGAGGTAGACGAGGGCCGGGAGGAGTGCGAGCCCCATCGAGCGAGTGGCCACTGCGAGCCCGCCCGCGATCCCCGCGACCCAGGGGCGCCCTCGCTCGGCAGCGAGAAACGATCCCGCGGAGAGGAGCAGGAACAACCCGTCCGAGTAGACGGCCGTGAAGACGAAGGCGGTGGGGAAGAGGGCGAGGATCAGGACCGTGTCGCGAGCGCCGTCGTCGCCGAGCTTCGCGCGTGCGATGCCGGCGACGCACCACGCGCCGAGCCCAGCGGCGGCGAGGGACAGGAGCGTGCCCCAGACGACCGACGACCCGAGCAGGGAGACGAGCGCCGGATAGAGGGGGAAGAACGCGGCCGAGACCTCGTCGTAACCGTCGCGCGCGATGCGCAGGAACCAGTGCGCATCCCACTGCGCGAACGTCCCGAAAACGAGATCGGTGACCGGATCCCAGGCTCGCTCGTTCGTGACCGAGTCAGCCGCGGCCGGTGCCCACAGGAGCGTCGCGGCCGTGCCGAGCCAGAACACAACCCTGATCCAGACGAACGTCCAGAACGGGCTCCGGGTCACTGCGCTCCGTCCTCCAGACCCTCGAGTGTCGCGTGCACAGGTGGACCGACGGTGTCGAGCACGTAGCCGCCTTCCTGGAGGACGACCGTGCGGACTCCGAGCGCGCCAATGCGACGCCCCGCCTCGCAGAAGCCGTACTCCGTGACCTCGAGCGGTGAGTCCTCGAGCGTGGCGCGGATCCGGTCAGCGCGCTCCGGGAGCTCGTCGCCCTCTATTGGCACTCCGATCCACACTGCGGTCTCCGGCGCGTGCCGCCGATGCGCCTCGCTCCACACGAGTGGAATCGAGATCGACACGAATGCCTACCCGGCGAAGCGGTAGTCGGCCGCGACGTCCGCCGTGAGGTATGCAGCCGAGGGGCTGCCGGCGGGCGTGAAGATCCCGATGATCGTCATCTCCTGCGCGCCGGCGTTCTCGACGATGTGCACCTGGCGAGGACGGAGCCGGAACGCCGAGCCGGGGCCGAGCGACTCGTGACCTTCCGCGAGATGGAGTCGACCCGGGCCCTCCGGGACCCAGACGATCTCGTCGTAGAGGTGGTAGTGCCAGGGCGCTTTCCCGGGCGGGATGAACCCCGCGAAGAGCGTCGCGCGCGTCGATCCGTTGTGGGGGCCGTAGAGGATCTGAAACGAGCGTGCTCCCGTCGCGCTCTGCGCATCCGTGTCGTCGAGCGAGGTCACGAGGTCGCGTGCCCCCATGGGGGCGTGCAGGTCGACGTCGTTACCCACGCTGGCCACGACCACGGTCATGTCGATGTCGGCGGCGAGCGTCGCGCCCTCGCCCGCGAGCACGAGGCTCGCGCTCCTCTGGTGCAGCTCTCTGACATCGCTTCCGAGGGACAGCCGGCCGCTGCCCGCGGCCACGTACAGCAGCGAGTCGCTCGCAGCGTCGCCGAGGGCTGCTTCGCGTCCTGCTTCCACGACACGCGTCTCGAGTGCGAGGGCCGAACCGTCGATCGGGCTGACATCGAACGCCGAGCTCACGGGCGGCAAGCGTAGTCGGTGCAGGTAGCGTCAGATTGCCGTGCCGGCGTGCGCCCATCTGGACACCATCGAGCTCCGGGACGTCCCCGAGGACATTCCCGGCTGCGAGGACTGCCTGAAGATCGACGGCTGGTGGGTGCACCTGCGCAGGTGCACGACGTGCGGCCACATCGCGTGCTGCGACAACTCTCCACACCGGCACGCGACGGCTCACGCGTCGGAGAGCGGCCATCCGGTGATCCGCTCGCTCGAGCCCTACGAGAACTGGTTCTGGTGCTACGTCGACGAGGTCGCCTTCATGCTCGACGGCGACTCGTCGTCCTAGTCCGCGTTACACGGTGACGACGATCTTGCCGCGCGGGTGCCCGTGGCCCATGTGCTCGAGCGCGTCCCCGAGCCGGTCGAGCGAATAGACGCTGTCGATCACCGACGTCAGCTTCCCGTCCGCGAGGAGGCCGCGGAGCGTCTCCATGTCCTCCTTGTTGAATTGCGCGAGGAAGAAGACGACGTTCCGGCCCCCTCGGATCGCCGCCAGCCGCAGTCCGATCACGTGGCCGAGTGGCCCCCAGAACCGATTCGCCCTCTTCCCTCCGACGGCGACGACCGTCGCGTTCGGCTCGAGAATGCGCTTGAGCTCGGAGAATGGCCGCGTGCCGGCGATGTCCATGACGACGTCGTAGCGCTCGTCCGCTCGGGTGAAGTCGTCCTGCGTGTAGTCGACGACGAGGTCGGCCCCGAGCGAGCGGGCGATCTCCACGTTCGGCGTGCTGCAGACGGCGGTGACGAAGCCGGCGCCGAGGGCCTTGGCGATCTGGACGGCGAACGTGCCGACACCCCCCGACGCACCGTTGACCAGCACCTTCTGCCCGGGCTCGAGCCCGCCCTTGTCGCGGAAACCCTGGAGCGCGGTGAGGGCAGCCGTGCCGATTGCGGCGGCCTCCTCGAACGTCGTCGTTGCGGGCTTCGGCACGATCGCGCGCGCCTCGCGAACGCAGACGTAGTCCGCGTACGCACCGCTTCGCCCGCCGAACACCTCGTCGCCCGGGACGGAACTGCGTCACGTCCTTGCCGACCGCCTCGACGATGCCAGCGTAGTCGCAGCCGAGGCGTGTCTCCCTCGGGCGGCGGAGACCTGTGGTCGGCCGTGCGATCCACGGCCGGCCCGCGACCGAGTACCACTCGGCGATGTTGACCGAGGCCGCCCTGACCTGGACGAGCACCTCATCGTCTGCCGGGGTCGGCTTCTCCACGTCTCGGATCTCGACGACAGAGGCCGGCGCTCCGTACCTCTCGCGAACGGCGGCTCTCATCGAGCGAGAGCCGTTGAGCGTGAGGACGACGTTGCCCGTCTTCTGCCCGGTCTCGACGTACTTGCGTGGCCTCGACGACGTCGTCGAGCGGGTAGGTACGGTCGACGACGGGCCGATAGTCGCCGTGCTCCACGAGCTCCTCGCAGGAGCTGCACGTCGTCATGCGTGTACTTCGGGATCGAGAACACGACCTTCCGGTCCGCAAGCCGGCGCGTGATCGGTGCAAGGGCGAAGTTGTGGAGGCCGTCGGTCGCGAGAAAGAGCCCGCCGGGCTTCAGCGAGCCGCGACGACCGGGTGAACGAGAGCTTGCCGACCGCGTCGACGACGACGTCGTAGGTGGCGCCGCTCTTCGTGAAGTCCTCCTGCGTCGTAGTCGAGGACCTCCTCGGCACCGAGCGAGCGGACGAGCTCGAGGTTCTTCGTGTTGCAGACCGCCGTCACACGCGCGCCGAAATGCGCCGCGAGCTGCGTCGTGGCCGTCCCGATCGAGCCCGAGGCCCCGTACACGAGCACGCTTCGGCCGTTGCGGACGCCCCCCGTGCGCACGGAACCGAGCCCGGCGAGCCCGCCGTCGCAGATCGCGGCGGCGTGCTCGAAGCTCGCGCCCGCGGGTTTGTGTGCGATCAGCTTCTCGCGTACGCAGACGTACTCCGCATGGCAGCCGAAGCCCTCGGACAGGTACGCGCGGACGCCGAAGACCTCGTCGCCGACCGCGACCTCCGTCACCTGCGAGCCGACCTCCACAACGACGCCCGCGAGCTCGCTGCCGAGGATCCGGTTCCTCGGGCGCCGAAGCCGAGCATGAATCGCCAGAAGAAGGGCTTGGCCGCACGCACGTGGCAGTCCGTCCGATTGACAGTCGTCGCGTGAATACGAACGAGTGCCTCGTCGTCCTTCGGGGACGGGGCGCTCGACGTCCTCGATCCGGAGGACTTCCGGCGGGCCGTAACGGTCGTGGACGACGGCTCTCATCTCACTGCGTTGCAAGGCGTCTTACGGCGAGCACGATCAGCGCCGACCTGGTCCAGCGCGGTCGGCGAGATGCGTATGAGAACCGCGAGCCTCGCGCGCGAGGCGCTCCGCGTCGGGCATCTCGCTCGCGTTCATGCCGGCGGTCCCGGATCAGCTGCAGGAAGGTGTGCTCGTTCATCGGGCGACTCCGTTCATGGTGAGGACGACGTTTCCGGTCTTGTGGCCGGTCTCGACGTAGTGGGTTGCCTCGACGACGTCGTCGAGCGGGTACGTCCGGTCGATGACGGGCCGGTACTCGCCCGCCTCGATGAGCTGCTTCACGAACAGCACGTCTTCCTTCGTGTACTTCGGGATCGGGAGCACGACCCGCTTCGAGCCGATCCACTTGGTGAGGAGGATCAGGACCGGAACGTGCCACATGAATCCGAGGTCGGTCTCGAGGAACATCCCGCCCGGCTTCAGCGACGCCTTGCAGCGGCGGAACGAGTGTTTACCGACCGCGTCGAAGATCACGTCGTACGTCTTGCCGTTCCTCGTAAAGTCCTCCTGCAGGTAGTCGATCACCTCGTCGGCGCCGAGCGAGCGGACGAGCTCGACGCGCCGCGTGTCGCACACCGCGGTCACGCGGGCGCCGTAGTGCTTCGCGATCTGAACGGCGGCAGTGCCGACCGACCCGGACGCGCCGTAGATCACGATGCTCGTGCCCGGTGCGAGCCCGGCTCGCTTGAGGCACGCGAGCGCGATCGAAGGACCGTCGGTGGCCGCCGCTGCCTCTTCCCAGCTCAGTTCGCGCGGCTTGTGGGCGAGCCCGCCCGCCTCGCGCATGCACGTGTACTCGGCGTTCGCGCCGAACGAGCGTACGCCGAACACGGCGTCGCCGACCGCGAACTCCGTCACGGCGGAACCCACCTGCGTGACCTCGCCGGAGAGCTCCATGCCGGGCGTGCGGTACTTGGGCCGGCGGAGACCGGTGAAGAAGCGACTGATGAACAGCTCTGCCGAGCGGAAGCCGCAGTCCGTCCGGTTGACGGTCGACGCATGGACCTTCACGAGGACCTCGTCGTCCTTCGGTACCGGCCGTTCGATCTCCTCGACCCGCAGGACCTCGGGGGGCCCGTAGCGGTCGAACACGACTGCCTTCATGTCGTTCCCTTTCGTTTGTCGGACTGCTGCGGGTAGCGGATCGGGCCGCCCTGCTTCCAGAGGCGACCGGCTCGATAGAGCTCGGCCGGCTTGCCGCCGCTCGCACCGGGTTGTGCCCGGCGGCCGGTCGGGATCACCCAACCGTCTTCCGAGAGGAGGCTTCGCCGGAAGTTCGCACCGTCGAGGTGCACTCCCCAGACGGCCTCGTACACCGCGCGCAGCTCGGCGAGCGTGAACGTCGGGCCGAGGAAGGCGGTCGCGATCCCATTGAGCTCGAGATCGACGCGGACGCGCTCGACGGCGTCGCGGAGGATCAGCTCGTGGTCGAACGCGAGCTCGAAGTCGCCCGTGAGTACGTCGAGCACGGGGTGCAGCGCGGCGCCGGCGGCATCGGTGCCGGCGATGATTCCGGTCACCTCGCGGAGCACCGCGAGGTAGGCGACCGTCACGACGTTCATCCGCGGGTCGCGGCCGGGGTCGCCGTACGCACCGAACTGGTGGAGGAGCTGTGTCCCGTCGATTCCGGTCTCCTCGCGGAGCTCGCGCAGCGCAGCGGCGTCGAGCGTCTCGGTCGGTCGCTTGAAGCCGCCCGGGATCGCCCAACGCCCCTCGAACGGCTCGACGCCACGGCGCACGAGGAGGACGCAGAGCCGACCCTCGGCCATCGTCAGGATGACGACGTCGACGGTGACGGCGAACGCAGGGAACTCGGAAGGGTCGTAGCCTGCGGGGCCGCTCGCTTCGGTAGTTCTAGTCACAGTGACCATTACCCTAGCATCGGGTTTTGGTCATGTCAACCAAAACTGTTCGGGGTAGCGTGCTCTGGGTGGGCGGTCGTTCCGACGAACCTGCAGCCCTTGGCCCGGGCGGGTGCGCGTGTGGGGAGGTTCGATACCGGCTGACCTCCGACCCGCTCTTCGTCAACTGCTGTCACTGCCTGAACTGCCAGCGCCAGACGGGGAGCGCGTTCGTGATCAACGTACTGATCGAGACCGACCGCGTCGAGCTACTTGCTGGCGAGCCGCAGCCGGTCGACGTGCCGCGCAGCGGAGGCAAGACGCAGCGGGTGTTTCGTTGCCCGACGTGCCAGGTCGCTCTCTTCAGCCGCTACACGCTCGCCGCGATCCGCTTCGTCCGCGCCGGAACGCTCGACGATCCCGCCGGCGTCGCGCCGGACGTCCACATCTTCACGCGCTCGAAGCTGCCCTGGGTGACGCTCCCCGAGGGGGTGCCCGCGTTCAGCACGTACTACGACACGGACGAGCTCTGGCCGGCATCGAGCCTCGAGCGGCTGCGCGCACTCGGACGACGCTGAGCTACTGATCGCAGCCTCTTCGTCGACGCCTTGACCGCCCTGGAAGCGCCTCATATGGTCGCTCCGTGCGTGCCATAGGCCGGAAGGCGCCCGTTGCTGTCGCCCTCGCGTGCGTTCTGCTCGCAGTTGGCGCCCCGACTCTGTCCGCCTCGACCGCGATCCGCCCAGCGAAGGGCACGCCCGACCCGAAGGACATGCCGTGGCCGTTCACGAGCCTGCCCTACGCTCCACCGACGAGCCAGGCGGCAAACCTCAGCATCTTCACGAACGTCACGCTGCCCGGTGAAGTCAAGGTGGCGTTCGACAACTTCCGTGTGAACAGCGGTGCGGTCAGCTGCCCCTAACGCCGCCTGGCGTGACCGTTGATTCTCGGGCGCCCGGCCGTTAGGGTCTCGGCGATCAAGTGAGCAGGGCTCAGGCTGCGAGCGACGCTGCGGGTCTGGCGCTTTTCGACGCGATTCATCGCCTCGGTCGGACGAGCGCACAGCTACGGCTGCCACGGTCGGAGGGCTGATCCTTGCGCTCCGGAATGCCTCGACCCATCCACCCGCAACGAGCGTGTGAGGAGGTTCGTGATGCAGGGCAATAGTGGGAGCCGATCCGGAGTTCTGCAGTGGGTCGTCGTGCTCGTTGTCGGTGTCCTGGTCGCGACCGTCGTCCTCGTCCTACAGCTGATTCCGCGACTCGGCGACGGCCAGAAGGTCCTGGACGCGGCCAGGCCGGCATTCGAGGCCGAGCGCGTCACCGGCGCGCGAGCAGGGATCGACATCATCTCCAAGAACGTCGATATGGCGGATCCGATCGGGACGACGTCGGGCACCGGCGCAACCGAGGTGCCGAAGCTGATCGCATTCGTCTCACAGCAGACCGGGCTCTCGCAGGCCGAAGTCGTCGCGGCGCTTCAGCAGAACTTCCCGCACACGACAGCGCTCATACAGGCGCTCCCGCTGTCTTCGGTGTCGGCCGAGTTCCCGGCCCTGTTCGTGTTTCTCGAGAAGACGCTTGGCATGTCGGAGGCCGAACTGCTCGCGGCGCTCGAAGCGAACTTTCCGCGGCTCACGCAGTCGATCGTCAACCTGCCGACGGTCACCGCGGGGTGGGACGACATCCAGTCGATCGAGGGAGCCACACGCTTCGACGGCACGCCGATCAAGACGGTGCCCGATCTGAGGACGTACTTCAGCGAGGATCTGGTTCCCGTTCTGGAGACTCAGCAGAGCAACTTTGCGAGCCTCGACGGAACCTCGACCGTGAACTGGATCGCACCGCTCCTCCTGATCGTCGGGCTGATCGTGATCGGGTTCGCGGCCGTCATGATCTGGTTGAACCTCAAAGGTCCTGTCTCACGCGGACTCGCTATCGGGAGCGCGTTGGTGGTCGTCGGCGTCGGCGTCGGAGTCGTCGCCCTCGTGCTCGTCGTGTCTCTGGTCCCGCGCGTCGACAACGGGCAGACCTTGCTCGATGCCCTAGGCCCGGCAAACGACCCTGCACGGATCGAAGGCGACCGCGACGGAATCACGATGGTCTCCGCGATCGTCGACGCGGAAGACCCGATCATGACCAAAGAGGGCGGCGCTGCGGCCGAGGTGCCGAAGCTGATCGCGTTCGTCTCGCAGCAGACCGGGCTCTCGCAGGCCGAGGTCCTCGCAGCGCTCCAGCAGAACTTCCCGAAGACGACGGCGCTCCTGCAGGCGATACCGCTCTCGTCGGTGACGGAGGAGCTGCCCGGCCTGCTCGCGTTCCTCGAGAAGTCGCTCGGCGTGACAGAACCGGAGCTGCTCGAGGCGCTCAGCACCAACTTCCCGGGGCTCGCGCAATCGATCGTCACCCTGCCCGCTGTCACCGGCGGTTGGAACGACGTCCCGAACATCGGCGCGGCAACGCGGTTCGACGGCACGCCAATCAAAACCGTGCCCGACGTTCGCACGTACTTCGCAGCAGACGTGATCCCGGTGCTCGAGACGCAGCAGGGCAACTACGAGAATCTCGTCTCGACCTCGACGATCGACTTCATCGGTCCTCTCGTGCTGATCGTCGGGATCATCGTGATCATCTACGGGCTTCTCATGGTGTTCCTTGCATGGCGCAGGAGACCGGAAACGAGTGCCTCTCCAAAACCCTCACCGACGCCGGCCACGGCACTCCAGCAGTGACCACGAAGAACGAGACATCGGAGGGACAGAGATGACCAGACGAACCGACGCTCCCCCGGCTGTCCAACGACGAGGCGTCACATGCTCACGCTGATCGCATCCTCCGGCTGGTGGCAGCTGGAGATCGCTCTCGAGATAGCGGTGATCGCGGTCGCCGCGGTGATCGTGATCGTGATCGTCTGGCTCGCGATCAGGATTGCTCAGCAGGCCTCCACGGCTGAGAAGGCGGTCGAGGTGGTTCGCCAGCAGACGACCGAGCTTGGCGGCATCGCACAGATAAACGACTCGGGCGTGAGAATCCTGCACGCCGCACGATCGCTCCGAAAGGTGGCGGTAGGAAGATGACAACGTCGCTCGTCGCCCTGTCCTTCAACGAGTACTGGGCGATCTCCCTGGGTATCGCTTTCGGCGCGGCAGTCATCGTCGCGATCCTGCTGACCGTCCTCGTAGAGACGGTCGGGAGCATCGAGCGCTCGGTCGAGGGCCTGCTCGAGATCGCGGGCAACGTCGGCTCGAACACGGCGAACATTCCGCAACTCGAGGCTACGGCACCCGTGCTGGCGCTGATCGTTGACGAGGCCGTGGTGCAGGACGGTTACATGAACGCGCTCACCGACGGGTTCGGTGGACGATGAGCCGCACCGACGCACTCGTCCTCCTCAGTGTCGTGCTCGCGGCCGGCGTCGTGCTCGTTCTGGCCGTCGCATTGATCGAGGTGCGGAGAGGCCTCTCGAGGATCTCTGAAGGGCTTGCGACCCTCGGCTCAGCGCTCGAGGGCGTCGAGTCTCAGCACCTGCGGCCGCTCGAGGGTGCGGTGACCGCGATCAACGCCCAGTTCGACATCATCCTCGGAGCGCTCCCGGGAATCGCGCAGAAGGCGGCGATCGTCGCCGAGAGGAGGCCTCGATGATCCTCTGGTGGCTCGGGGACCTCGTCCTCCTCGTCGTTCTCGTGGTGGTCGTCTACCTGCTCAAGGGAGTTCTCGACGCCGCGAGGAGCATCGTCCCGAGCGTGGATCGCATCGCCGCTGCAGCTGCCGCGGGCTCCAAGGACCTCGACGCAGGCGCGCTGCTCTTGACGACACAGGATCAGGTGCAGAGGACGGTCGCCGGAGTCGCGAACTACGGCGGATCCCTCGACGTGATCATCGACGACGCTCCGGCGGAGGAACGATGAACGGCGCGGGTGCCCTGACGATCATCGCGGTGACGCTGATCGTGCTGGCGCTCGTGTACTACCTCCTGTCCGTCATCGTCCAGCTGCGGAAGATCACGAAGGGCCTCGACGCGACCATCGCCTCGGTCGGCGAGATCGTCGAGAAGAGCGCACCCGTCAACGACATCGTGACGTCGATCAACGAGCAGCTCGACGCGGGGGTCGACCTGCTCGAGGGCATGCTCGTGCAGAAGGCGGGTCTCGCCGACGCCGTCGGCCTTGTGGAGGGCCTCTACCCCGGGTCGGCCGCAGCGGGTCTCCGGAACTTCCCCGAGAGCACTCGGATCACGGCGCCGCGGATCGGGGAGGTCTATACGAGAGGCACGTTGACGTTGGCACGGCTCGGCCGGGAAGCACCGATCGCAGCTGGAAACCCGGGGGGTCCCGCCCTGCGACACGTCGAGCAAGGAAGTCTTGCTGCACGTCTCCTGTACCCGGAGGAGCGCCAATCGCGGCCGCAGTCGCTTCCCAGGTCCCCGGTCATCGGCACCGACTCGCCCGTTCAGTACGAGGAGCGCGACGACATCGGCCAACCGCGCAAGCGTCTCCCCGATCGTGTCGCGGCCCCGGGGCCGTCGGACGCCGCGTAGCTCACGGGTCCCGCAGATGGATCGAAGCGCTCCGGGATCGGCACCGAACCACCCCGTCCCGATTTGCGTACCCTGAAACGAGAGGAGCCCCGTGCAAACGCCTGCGCCATTCGACTACGAACGAGCGACGAGCGTCGAGGGTGCCGTTGCCTCGCTCCGCAAAGCCGGCCCGGATGCGCGAGTGATCGCGGGCGGGCACAGCCTCCTTCCGATGATGAAGCTGCGCCTGGCGAAGCCCCGGCATCTGATCGACATCAACGACCTGACCGACCTCGCGTACGTCCGCGAGGAAGGCGGCGAGATCCGGATCGGGGCGCTGACGCGGCATGTGGAGCTCCAGAGGTCGGACCTGCTCGCACGGCACTTCCCGGTCTTTCGTGACGCCGAGGACGTGATCGCCGACCCGGTCGTACGTAACCGCGGCACCATCGGCGGGTCGCTCTGCCAGGCCGATGCCGCGGAGGATCTCTCGGCTGTGTGCACGGCGCTCAAGGCGAGCGCGGTGATCCAGGGAGCCGACGGCGAGCGCGTCGTTCCGATGTCGGACTTCCATGTCGGGCCGTTCACGACAGCCGTGGGCGCCGACGAGCTGCTGACCGAGGTCAGGATCCCGGTGCGGCCGGGTGCAGGCAGCGCGCACGAGAAGGTCGAACGTCGTGCTGGAGACTGGGCGATCGCCGCGGCGTCGGCGGCGGTCTGGCTCGACGGCGGGAAGATCGCCGACGCCGGCATCGCTCTCGCCGCAGTGGGGATCACGACGGTTCACCTCACTCGCGCCGAGGAGCTCTTGCGCGGTCAGGCTCCGTCCGAGGAGCTGTTCGCGCAGGCGGGCGAGATTGCCTCGGCGGACTGCTCGCCCTCGGCTGACGGCCGGGGTCCCGTCGACTACAAACGCCATCTCGTCGGTGTCCTCACGCACCGTGCGCTGAGTCGCGCCGCTGCGCGCGCCGCGGGAGAGGGGGCCTCATCGTGAACGTCTCCATCTCGATCAACGGCTCGCAGGTCTCGCGCGAGATAGAGCCGCGGCAGCTGCTCGTCCACTTCATCCGCGAGACACCCGACCTCACGGGCACCCACTGGGGCTGTGATACGTCGAACTGCGGCGCGTGCGTCGTGCTCATGGACGGCGCCCCGGTGAAGTCCTGCACGATCCTGGCGGCCATGTGCGAAGGGCACGAGATCCGCACGGTGGAGTCGCTCGAGGTCGACGGCAAGCTCGATTCGGTGCAGCTGGGCTTCCACGAGCACCACGGTCTCCAGTGCGGTTTCTGCACACCGGGAATGCTGATGACCGCCCGCGCCCTCCTCGACGAGAACCCGGATCCGAGCGAGGACGAGATCCGCACCGCGATCTCGGGCGGTATCTGCAGGTGCACGGGCTACAAGAACATCGTCGCCGCCGTGCGCTGGGCGGCCGAGCACGAATCCGCCACGAGACAGGAGGTTCGAGCATGACCGTCGTCGAGAACCTTCCGAGCGCAACGACCGAGCGCCCGATCGGCTTCGGTCGCCTGAAGCGCAAGGAAGACATGCGCTTCATCCGCGGCAAGGGCCGTTACCTCGACGACATCCGTCTGCCCGGGATGGTCCACGGCGCCATGCTCCGGAGCCCGTACGCGCACGCGCGCATCGTCTCGATCGACACGTCGAAGGCGCTCGCGCACCCGAACGTCGCCGCGGTCATCACGGCGAAGGATCTCGAGACGCTCGGGCTCGCATGGATGCCGACGATCTCGTACGACACGCAGGCGGTGCTCGCGGGCGACAAGGTCCGGTTCCAGGGGCAGGAGGTCGCGTTCGTGATCGCGACCGACGAATACTCGGCGAACGATGCCCTCGAGTTGATCGACGTCGAGTACGAGCCGCTGCCGGCGATCGTCAACGCCCGCAAGGCGCTCGATCCGGATGCGCCGCTGATCCGCGACGACAAGGTCGGCCAGCGCGACAACCTCGCGAGCCCGACCTGGGAGGCCGGCGACCAGGCGGAGACCGACCGCGTGTTCGCCGAGGCGGACACGATCGTGACGCGGGACATCATCTACCCGCGTTGCCATCCTGCGCCGCTCGAGACCTGCGGGATGATCGCCGACTTCAACCCGGAGACCGGCCAGCTCGACATTTACAACGGAAACCAGGCTCCGCACGCGCATCGCACCGTCTACGCGCACGTAGCCGGCCTCGCCGAGCACATGATCCGGATCATGTGCTCCGACATAGGCGGCGGCTTCGGCAACAAGGTCCCGGTGTATCCCGGCTACGTGTGCGCGATCGCCGGCTCGATCGTCGCCGGCGTGCCGGTCAAGTGGGTGGAGAACCGCTCGGAGAACCTCATGTCGACCGGGTTCGCCCGTGACTACGTGATGCACGCCGAGATGTGCTCGAAGGACGGCAAGATCACAGGGCTGCGCGTCGACGTCATCGCCGACCACGGCGCGTTCGACTCGACGGCGCAGCCGACGAAGTTCCCGGCCGGCTTCTTCCACATCGTGTGCGGCTCGTACGACCTCGCCGCGTCGCATGTCAAGGTCAAGGCCGTCTACACGAACAAGGCGCCCGGGGGCGTCGCCTACCGCTGCTCCTTCCGGATCACCGAGGCCGTCTACCTCGTCGAGCGCATGGTCGACGCGCTTGCGCTCGAGATGGGCGCCGATCCGATCGAGCTGAGGATGCGGAGCTTCATCCAACCCGAGCAGTTCCCGTACGAGACGACGACGGGGTGGACCTACGACTCGGGGAACTACGCCGAGACGATGCGGGTCGCGATGGACATCGCCGGCTACGACGAGCTGCGTCGCGAGCAGGCGGAGAGGCGCGAGCGCGGGGAGCTGATGGGGATCGGCGTGTCCTTCTTCACGGAGGGCGTCGGCGCGGGGCCGCGCAAGCACATGGACATCCTCGGGCTGGCGATGAACGACGGGGCCGACCTGCGCGTCCACCCGTCCGGCCAGGCCGTCGTTTCGATCAGCGCCCAGACCCAGGGTCAGGGCCACGAGACGACGTTCGCGCAGATCGTGGCGGAGGAGCTCGGCATCCCACCGGAGGACGTCGAGGTCCGTCACGGCGACACGGATCGCTCGCCGTACGGGCTCGGCACCTACGGCAGTCGCTCGACCCCGGTGTCGGGTGCGGCGGTCGCGGTCGTCTCGCGCAAGGTTCGCGACAAGGCGCGGCTGATCGCAGCGACGATGCTCGAGGCGAATCCCGACGACCTCGCGTGGGAGAAGGGTCGCTGGTACATGAAGGGCGACCCCGAGAAGGGCGTGTTGATCGAGGACATCGCGCTGCGCGCCTACAGCGGCGAGACGCTGCCCGAGGGCATGGAGGGGGGTCTCGACGCGCAGGTGATCTACGACCCGCCGAACCTCACGTACCCGTACGGCGCCTACATCGCCGTCGTCGACATCGACCCCGACACGGCGCACGTGAAGGTCAGGCGCTTCATCGCGGTCGACGACTGC
This sequence comes from uncultured Gaiellaceae bacterium, assembly GCA_963709715.1. Taxonomy (GTDB): domain Bacteria; phylum Actinomycetota; class Thermoleophilia; order Gaiellales; family Gaiellaceae; genus GMQP-bins7. Next base: position 93,535 of record CAVPXQ010000002.1, on the reverse strand, counting down.
GGCGTGCGCATCAACCCGATGGTCGTTGACGGCCAGATCCACGGTGGTCTCGCCGAGGGGATCGGCATCGCGCTGATGGAGGTGATCACGTTCGACGAAGAGGGGAACTGCCTCAACTCGTCGTTCATGGACTACCTGATCCCGACCGCGCTCGAGTGCCCCGACTTCGAGCTCGGCGAGACGGTCACACCGTGCCCGCACCACCCGCTCGGAGCGAAGGGCGTCGGCGAGTCGCCGAACGTCGGCTCGCCGCCCGCGATCGTCAACGCGATCATCGACGCGCTGCATTCCACGCACGGCGTCGACCACATCGACATGCCCTGCACGCCGGCTCGGGTCTGGGCCGCGATGCAAGGGCGAGCCGAGCCGCCGCAGTGACCATGGGCGCCGTGTCGACGCGGGCGCAGGAGCTTGCGGCGGAGGGCACGGCGTTCGTGGTGGCGACGGTCGTCCGCGCGCAGCGTCCGACGAGCGTGAAGGCGGGTGACGTCGCGCTCGTGCTCGATGACGGGACGATCGAGGGGTTCGTGGGCGGCGTGTGCACCCAGCACAGCGTGCGGGCGTACTCGCTGCAGGCGATCGACACGGGGCAGGCTCTGCTCCTGCGCATCCTCCCCGAGGGAACGGTTGGCGACGAGGACGGGATCGGGGTCGAGGTCTCGAACCAGGAGGGAGCTGTGACAGTGCAGAACACGTGCCTGTCGGGAGGTGGCATCGAGGTCTTCCTCGAACCGGTGCTTCCCGCACCTCGAGTCCTGGTGGTCGGGGAGTCGCCCATTGCCGCGTCGCTGGTGTCACTCGCCCCCGAGCTGGGGCTCCAGGCGATCGCCGTGGACGAAGCGAGCCCAGAGCCGGCGAAGGGCGATCTGGCGGTCGTCGTCGCCTCGCACGGGCGGGACGAGCTCCACCTCCTCCGCCGCGCGCTCGAGGCGGAGGTTCCGTACGTGGGTCTCGTCGCCAGTCGCAAGCGCGGTGCCGGAGTGCTCGCCCAGCTGCGGAGGGACGGCGTATCCGACCAGCACCTCGAGCTCATCGACGTGCCTGCGGGCATCGACATCGGCGCCCAGACGCCGGCCGAGATCGCGCTCTCGATCCTCGCGAGTGTCATCTCGGTTCGCCGGAGCACGCGTACCGAGACGCCCGATCGCCCGCACGAGCCGGTGACTCCGGACCCGGACGAGTCGATTCCGTCGGAGCTCGCCGTCGACCCCATCTGCGGGATGACGGTCGCCGCGGTCGAAACGACGCCGTCGGTCGAGCTCGACGGAGAGACCGTCTACTTCTGCTGCGAAGGCTGCAGGTCGACCTTCCTTGCGCAGCACGAGAATGCCGTTGCGGCTGACTGACTCGGTGGTGTCGAGCGTGTGCGAGTTGCCCCGGTGAGCCCGCCCGAGGTCACGGGCGACGCTGCTGGCGAGATCCGGGCGCTCGCACCTGACATCGAGACGCTCGCCGTTCGGCTCGCGGACGTCGACTACCTCGTGGACGAGGGCCTGGCGACGTCGATGTTCCTGAGCCTGCGCCTGCCGCAGCCTCTGCTGCTCGAGGGTGAGGCCGGAGTCGGCAAGACCGAGGCGGCGAAAGCCCTGGCGCTCGTCCTCGACACGCCGCTGGTCCGCCTGCAGTGCTACGAGGGGATCGACGCGGCCGAGGCCCTGTACGAGTGGAACTATCCGCGGCAGCTCCTCAGCATCCGCCTCGCCGACGCGCGCGACGCGCCGCTGGCCGAGGAGGAGCTCTTCGGCTCCGAGTACCTCATTCGCCGCCCTCTTCTCCAGGCCCTCGAGCATCCCGGTCCACGACCGGCAGTGCTCCTGATCGACGAGATCGACCGAGCGGACGACGACTTCGAGGCGTTCCTGCTCGAGCTGCTCGGCGATGCCGCCGTGACGATTCCCGAGATCGGCACGATCCGCGCGACGCACCCGCCGGTCATCGTCCTCACCTCGAACCGGACGCGCGACTTGCATGACGCTGTCAAGCGCCGCTGTCTCTACTACCGGATCGAGTACCCGACTCCCGAACGCGAGGTCGAGATCGTGCGCCGGCGGGTCAGGGGCGCATCGGAGACGCTGGCCGTCCAGGTCGCGAACGCCGTCTCGCGCATGCGTGACAGCGACGTGCAGAAGCCGCCGGGCATCGCCGAGTCGATCGACTGGCTGGCCGCGCTGACCCTTCTCGGTGTCGAGCAGCTCGACGTCGCGACCATCGACAGGACGCTCGGATCCGTTCTCAAGTACTCAGACGACCAGGAGGTGGTCCGCGCGGCCGGTCTCGAGCAGCTCGTGCACGGAGGTGGCTGACGGTGCCGTCTTCGGTGTCGAGACGATCGAGCTCGACCTCCCGCCGCTCGTAGGAGCATTCGGGCGGCGCTTGCACGAGGGCGGTGTGCCGGTGACGCCGGCCCGTTCGGCCGACTTCGCGCGTGCGCTCACGCTCGCTCGGCCGATCACTCGCCGCAGGCTCTACTGGGTTGCGCGCGCCGTCTTCGTCTCGGATCCCTCGCAGGTGAGGGCGTTCGACTCGGTGTTCTTCTCGGTGTTCGGGTTGCAGGCGGACGACGAGGCGCCGGACCTCGAGACCACACCGACCTCCGAGACCACGCCGGATGACCGACCGAGATCGCGGCATCGCTCGTCCGCCCGGGACTCCGAGGAGCGCGACCCGCGTTCGAGCTTCTCAGCGTCGCCTCCGAGCGACGGCGACGAGGAAGATGGCGCCGAGATCCAGGTGCCGCTGGCGATGGCGAGCGACGAGGAGCTGCTGCGGCGAAAGAGCTTCGACGCCCTCGAGCCGCACGAGCTGGCCGAGCTCTACCGGCTCATGTCGCGAATGAGGCTCTCGACTCCGCTCCGCCTCACGCGCCGTCACGAGAGAGGACGGCGTGGTGAGCGCGTCGATCTGCGACGGACGTTGCGCAGGAGCCTTCGCACCGGGGGCGATCCGATCCGCCTCGCACGCCGCCGCCGCCGCATCGCGCGCCGGAGGCTCGTCCTGCTCTGCGACATCTCCGGGTCGATGGAGCCGTACACACGTGCCTACCTCCAGTTCCTCGCCTGCGCCTCGGGAGCAGGGCCGAACGCCGAGGCGTTCGTGTTCGCGACACGGCTCACTCGTCTCACGCGGGCGCTGGCTTCCCGAAACCCCGAGCGGGCGATCCAGTCTGCGGCGGCGGCTGCTCCCGATTGGTCGAGCGGAACGCGGATCGGCGAGGCGCTGCAGACGTTCAACGACCGACATGGACGCCGCGGGATGGCTCGCGGCGCCGTGGTCGTGATCCTCTCCGACGGCTGGGAGCGCGGCGACCCGAAGCTCGTCGGACGTGAAATGGAGCGGCTCGCGCGGCTCGCCCATCGCATCGTGTGGGTGAACCCGAGAGTGAGCGCCGACGCGTTCGCGGTACGGTCGGGAGGGATGGTGGCGGCGCTCCCTCACTGCGACGCGCTCGTGAGCGGCCACAGCCTGGACGCCCTCGGCGAGGTCGTCGAGGCGATCGGCGCAAAGAGCGTGTGGTGTGAATCGTTGGCGTCCGGCGATGCCGACGCCGTCGAGGGGCCCGAGCCGTGGGCGAGCGCGACGCCGATCCCCGGCAGCTCGGTTGCGATGCCGAGCGGGCACGGCCCGAAGCGTGGGAGCACGACCCCCGGCTGGGTGACCGACGAGGCCGGGAGCGCGGAGTGAGCGAGGACGATGTCAAGATCTGCATCTACCCGGGATGCGAGCGTCCCGCGGTTCCGCCGCATCCGCTCGGCGGCCCGCAGCCCGCCTTCTGCGAGCTCGAGGAGCACAACGCCCTGACTGCGCATCAGGAGCGCCGGCGGCTCGCGAGCGAGGTCCCTTCCGATCGGGGCCCGGACGAGCGATGATCAGGTCTCGAGCGACGAGGAGGAGATGCGGCGATGGCTGACGAGGCGTACCGCGCGGTGTTCTTGCGCGTCCACCCGACCGGGAAGATGGTGCTGAGCCTGACCACGGAGTCAGACGGGAAGGAGACCGAGTACGCACAGCTCGTCGCGGAGGAGCTCGGCGTGCCCGCGCTCGACGTGAAGGTCGTCACGGCGGACACGGACCGCTTCGGCAACGGGCACGGCTTCAACACGAGCCCATCGGGCGGGACGCCAGGCGCGATCGTTAGTGCCACCGGAAAGATCAAGGCGAAGGCGCAGTTGCTCGCGTCAGTCGCCCTGTCGACGTCCCCGGAAGCGCTCCGTTGGGACAATGGCGCGTGGGTCGGCGGCGACGACGGCGACCCGTCGCAGGTCAAGACGATCGAGGACATCGCGCTCTACGCACATGGCACCGGGGCCCTGCCTCCCGGGGTCGAGGGCGGGCTCGACGCGCAGACCGTCTATCGCGACTGATCGCGCGCGGCCGGTCGCGCGCGCGTCTAGCCGTCTTGCCGGCCGATGCCGTGCGTTCGCACGAAAAGGAAGATGAAGCACGCTGCGACGAGCGCAAGGAGCAGTGCGGCTCCGGCGGCCACGCCTACCGCCAGCATCCCGAGCCACAGAAAGAGAAAGAACAACGCTGTCCAGATGAAGCTCGAGACGCCCGGGTCGAGGATCTGGATCTGCCGGTACACCATCTCCGGAGGTGCCGTCCACTCAGGCGCGTCGTCGAACGAATCTGTCTCGGCGCTCGCTGAGAGCGCGTTGACGGTGATCTCGAGGTCGTCCGCGACCTTGAGCGCCCCGAACAGCGCCGAGTAGGGCTGCAGTCCCCAGTCCGTCTGCTTGAGCACGATCGTGCTCGCGAGCCTGCCGCTGTCGTCGACGGAGATGTCGAACGCGAGCGGGTGAACGTTGTCGACGAGCGTGAGCTCGCCTTCGACGGCGAACCCGCCTTCGGAGACCTGCACGGACGTCGAGCGGAAGGCGATCTCCGTCCCCTTGAGGACCTCGTCGTCGATCGTCTGCCGGATGTTCTCCTTGTCGGCATCGTCGAGGGGCTGCATTCCCCCGAAGCCCTCGCGCACGCGAAGCGACGTCGAATCCACCCGGGCGGTCACGCTCGACTGCGCGGGGTCCGATCCGACCTCAAGCGTCACCTCCCAGCCCGTCACCTGGATCATCAGGTCGTGGCCGGCGACCGCCGCTGCACCGCCACGCTCGGTCTTGACCCACATCGAGCCGTTCTCGGGGCCGAACGAGTACGTGCCCGCTGGGATCGCCATGCGAACACGACTCTATGAGGCTCCGCTAGGGTCCGGCGGGAGATGGCCGTCGTGCTCGAGCACTCGTTCTCGACCTCCAGGCCGGTCGACGAGAGCTACGCGGCGATCCTCGACCTCGATCGCCTCGTACCGTGCGTCGAGGGTGGGAGCGTCGTCGAGAGGACCGGGCCGAACTCCGTCCAGGCCCAGATCGAGGTCAAGCTCGGCGCGATGGCGATGAACTTCAAAGGCACCCTCGAGGTCGTCGAGCAGGACCCCGAGGCTCATCGGATTGCGATGAGCATCCGGTCGAAGGAGGCCGGCGGCTCCGGGTACGCCGACGCCGACGTCGTCTTCACTCTCCATGAGGGCGGAGGGACGATCAACACCAACGCCCGCATCACCGGTAAAGCCGCGTCGATGGGCGAAGGCGTCGTCTCCAGTGTGCTCGACGCGCTCGTCGCGGACTTCGCCGGCAAGGTCGCCAACCTCTGACGCGTCGAGATGGCGGCCATCGCGATGCGCCATATCAGCGAGGGCGAGGTGCCTCGCGACGGCGGGACTGCCATCCAGGAGGATGCCGACAGGCCCGTCTTCACCGGGAACGGGCCGGACGACTACGTCTGCGTCGAGTGCGGCAACGTGCTCGCTGCGTCGATGCACGACATCCAGATGACGCTCAAGGTCCGGATCAAGTGCGCACGCTGCGGGACCGTGAACGTCGCGGTAACGGACATCAAGGGCTCGCCGATACGGATTCGCTGAGCGCCGCGCGCGTGCGGCCATAGGCCGCCGCGCCGTCCCCGTCCGTCGCTTCGATCCGGACGACGGGCGGATGTCCCAGCGCCGGGGCAGCGAGGTCGAGGAGCGCGTCGTGATACGCGCGCTCGCGCTGGATGCCGCCGAACCCGAACCCCTTCGCGGCGAGGCCGCGCGACTGCTGGTCCGTCCGAGCGCACCAGTCACGGCACAGGTGCTCGTACTCCTCGCGGTCGAACCCGAGCGCGGCGTCGCGCGGGTAGAGCTCGAGTGCGGCCAGCCGGAACGTCGTGAAGTGCGCTGCGTCGTCGACCTCGATCACGGTGCCGCTCGGGACGTGGTAGAGCTCGACCGGGAGCAGGAGGTTCTCGCGTGCGGCGTGGAGGACGGAGACGTCCCCGCCCAGCCGCGCGTAGATCGCGGCGAGCGTCGCGAGGGCGCTCTTCACCGGCGTCACGATCGCCGGGTCGCGGCGCTCCTTCGCGACCCGCTCGAGCCCGATGTGACCCTGCTCGCAGAACCATTCGAACGTCCTGGGCTCGAGCACGATCCCGTCCGCGGCCGCGGCGTCAGCGAACGCGGCGTGTACGTCGCCGGCCACGTGCCGGACTCCTCAGGTGGCGCGGGTCGCCGCTCGGGAGGGCAGCGAGCTCACAGCGCCGCGACAAGGGCGGTCTCGCTGCTCTTCGCCAGCTCGACCGCGTCCGCGAGAGCGAGTGCGCGCCCCTCGGCCCAGGCATCGCTGGAGATCGCGTCCGCGCCGACGAGTTCGAGCGCCGGTGTCCTGATCGCCAGGTCGTCCTCGTCCGGCTCCACCTCCATGCGCTCGCGCGCCGCCTCGGTCGCCGCAAGGATCAAGCGACGGCGCTCTGGGCATCCCCTCGCGCCGCGGTCGCGTACGCGAAGAGATCGAGGCAGTACACGACCATCGGGGTGTCGTTGAGACCGAACGCCAGCTCCAGGGACCGAAGCGCCTCGTCGCCGATGTCCCCGGGACGTCCGCGGTACCGCGCGAAGAGCTCTGCCTGGGAGGCGAGCGTGACGCTCTCGCACGTCACCTGACCTCGCGAGCGCGTGAAGGGGAGGTTCTCGGCCAGGAGCTCCTCGGCGTCGTCGTAGCGTCCTCGCAGGTTCGCGATCCCCGAGAGGTTCAAACGACACGACGAGATCGCGACTCCATTGTCCACCTCGAGTGCGAGTGCCAGTCGCTCCCGGAAGATCCTCTCGGCAGTCTCGAGGTCGTCGTCCCTCATGGCCGCCCACCCCTGCTCGCGCAGGACGTCAAGCCGGTCCGTCGCTCCGCCGAGCTCGGATGCGAGCGACGCCGCACGATCGGAGGCCGCCTTGGCTGCGACGAGGTCTCCCTGGACGTAGGCGACCCTGCCGAGACTGGACAGTAGGCGCCTCTGCGTGTCGTCCTCGACGTCCGTGAGGTCGAGCGCACGGTCGAGCCAGGCTCGAGCCTCGCGGTACAGGCCGCGCAACAGCCAGTACATCGGGAGCGCGACCGTGATCGTTCTGACGAGATCCACGTCGCCGGTCTCCAGCCCGAACTCCACCGCTGCGCGGAGGTTGTGGATCTCGCGTTCGAGAACCGCGACCGGGCCCTCCTCGGGCTCGCCGGCGCGGATCTCGTCGTCCTCGCGCTGCGCAAGGTCGCGGAAGTAGTGGGCGTGGCGACGACGAAGATCGTCGTCCTCACCGAGCTCCGCCAGGCGCTCGGCCGCGAACGCCCGAATCGTCTCGAGCAGCCAGAAACGCTCGTCCGCCTGTCGGAGCAGGCTCTTCTCGATCAGCGACTGCAAGAGGCGAACGTCGGCGCCCGCGACGTCCTCGGCGGCAGCGAGCGTGCAGCTCCCGGAGAAGACCGAGAGTCGCGCGAGGAGCCTCTTCTCGTCCTTGTCGAGGAGGTCATACGACCATTCGATCGTCGCCCGCAAGGTCTGCTGCCGTGGATCGGCGTCGCGTCCGCCTTCGAGCAGATCGAGGCGCTCCGACAGTCGCTCGCGGATCTGCCTCGGGGAGAGCACCTTCGCCCTCGCCGCGGCGAGCTCGAGCGCGAGCGGGAGGTTGTCCAGCGCGAGGGTCAGCTCGCGGACGTCCTCGTCGGGCTCGGCGCCGGCGCGAGCACAGAAGAGCTCGACGGCCTCGCTCTCGCCGAGCGGGAGGACCGGATACTCGTGCTCGCCGCGGACGCGGAGCAGCTCCCGGCTCGTCACCAGCAGCCTGAGGTTCGGGCAGCTCTCGACGAGCGACCCGAGCTCGGGCGCCGCGTCCACGACCTGCTCCATGTTGTCGAGAAGGAGCAGGAGCTCACGCTCTCCGATGTGGCTCGCGAGGCCCTCCTTCGCGCCGAGGGCCTGCGCGATGGTGGTGGTGACGAGCTCCGGATCTCGTACCGGCGCAAGGCCGATCCAGAAGACGCCGGCGCCGAACTGCGGAACGAGGCCCGTGGCCGACTCGATGGCGAGGCGTGTCTTGCCCGATCCGCCGGGGCCGGTCAGTGTGAGGAAGCGTGCTCCGTTCCCGAGCAGGGACGAGACGTCGGCGACCTCACGCTCCCGTCCGACGAACGAGCTCGCCGGGCGCGGCAGGTTCGTGTTCGAGATCGTCTTGAGCGGGGGGAAGGAAGCCGTTCCCACCTGGTAGATCGGCACGGGGTCGCCGAAGTCCTTGAGCCGGTGCTCGCCGAGGTCGAGCAGTTCGTCGTCCACGAGTGTGCGCGTGGTCCCCGAGACGAGGATCTGCCCGCCGTGACCCGCGGCCGCGATGCGGGCCGCCAGGTGGACGTCCTCGCCCACGTAGCCCTCGGTACCCACGTGCGGCGACCCCGTGTGAATTCCGATCCGCACCTGGATCGGGCCAGCTTCGAGGTCGTCACGCCCGCGGCCGGCCGCCGCGACCGCGTTCGGCGCCGACGCGAACGCGAAGAAGAACGCGTCCCCCTGCGTGTCGACCTCGACGCCGTCGTGTGCGACGAACGCCTCGCGCAGGGTCGCCCGATGCGTCTCGAGCGCCTCGCCGTACGCAGACGCTCCGAGCTCGTGCAACAGCCTTGTCGAGCCCTCGACGTCGGTGAAGAGGAATGTGACCGTCCCGGTGGGGAGGTCTCCGCGCGTCATTGCAGGCAGCATGCCATCGCCGAGCCGCGAGTCGCGTCGGGCGCCTCTCGAGTCAGGCAGTCACGCCGTCGTCGCGCCTGGGCGCCAGCGGTTCCACGTCGGCGAGCCCGGTCTGGTACGCGAGCACGACGGCCTGCACGCGGTCGCGGAGGCCGAGCTTGGAGAGGATGTGCGTGACGTGCGTCTTGACGGTCGTCTCGCTGATGAAGAGCTCCTGACCGATCTCCGCGTTCGACAGCCCGCGAGCCATCAGGCGAAAGACGTCACGCTCGCGCTCACTGAGCTCCTCGAGCTCCTTCGGAGGAGCCGGACGTGGCATGCCGGCGAACTTCTGGATCACGCGACGCGTCACCGTGGGTGAGAGAAGCGCATCGCCGGCCGCCACCGTGCGGATCGCGGCGATCAGCTGCTCCGGAGAGTCGTCCTTGAGGACGAAGCCGCTCGCGCCTGCTCGCAGCGCCTCGTAGACGTACTCGTCGAGGTCGAAGGTCGTGAGGATCAGGATTCGGGCGCCGCGGTCCGCCGCGAGGATGCGTCGAGTCGCCTCGAGCCCGTCGAGCTCGGGCATGCGGATGTCCATCAGGACCACCGTGGGGTCGAAGCGCGCCGCCTTCTCGATCGCCTCGAGTCCGTTCGACGCCTCGGCCACCACCTCGATGTCCTCCTCGCCGGCGAGCAGCATCCGAAAGCCGGCGCGGACCATCGACTGATCGTCGGCGACGAGAACCCGGGTCGTCATGTTCGCTCCTCGACGACCGGAAGGCGCGTGCTGAGGACGAAACCGCCCTCCGGTTCCGTATGCGCACTCATCTCGCCACCGTAGATCTTGACGCGCTCGCGAATCCCGACCAGCCCGTGTCCCAGACCGTCGCTCGTCACGATGCCGTTGCCGTTGTCCCGCACCTCGATCTCCACCTCGTCCGGCCGATAGCGAACGATCACGTCCGCGTCGCTGGCGCGTGCGTGCTTGAGCGCGTTCGTCAGGCCTTCCTGGACGATGCGATAGGCCGAGAGGTCGACCCCTCGCGGGAGCGGGTACGGCTCGCCTTCGAGGTGGAGCTCGACGGGCAGTCCGGCACGGCCGACCTCGGCCAGCAACGAGTTGAGGCCGTCGAGGCCGGGCTGGGGGACGAACTCGGCTTCGTCTCCGTCGGGGCGCATGGCGGCGAGCAGACGTCGCATCTCGGCCAGTGCCGTGCGGCCGGCTCGCTCGACGCCCCTCAGCGCATCGCGATCCTCGGCCATCGCATCCGGCAGCTTGTGCCTGACCGCGCCGACCTGGAGCACCATGACGCTGACGGCGTGGGCGACGATGTCGTGGAGCTCCCTGGCGATCCGCGAGCGCTCCTCCGCCACCGCGACGCGTGCCGCCGCCTCGCGCTCACGCTCGGCCTGGGCCGCGCGGACTTCGGCTGCTTCGGCCTGCTCGGAGCGCTCGCGTAGTGCGTAGCCGGCGATCCAGGCGGCCACGTACCGGAGGGTGATGAAGACGTACCAGCTCCAGAGCTGCGGGCCGGGGATGTAGTCGACCACGATCAGCATCGATCCGATGACGATCGCGAGGCCGAGCCATGCCTGCCTGCTGTCGCGCAGATTGCCGAGCAGGAACGCGGCCGCCAGCCCGACGACGCTCAGGCTGTCGACGGACGGGATCAGCGTCCCGTCGACGAGCGTGATGACGACGGCCAGGAGCCAGTAGGTAGCTGCGGCGGCGAAGGGGAACCGTCGACGCGCGAGGAGCGGCAGCACGAGAACCGCCATCGCCGGGATCGAGAACCAGAGCGTCGTCGGCGGAGCGCCCGGCGAATCGCGATTGACGAGCAGCTGGAGCATGGCGGCCACCGCCAGAGCAGCGATCAGCAGCTCGAACCAGTACTCCCGCGCGAGATGTCGGATCCGGCTCACGCGCTGAAGGTACTCCACGGTCTCGGCCGCCGCCTCCTACCTGGGTAGGAGCGCGAATCGTCGGCGGGTCGGAGCGCGAATCCGGCCTCGCGACGACGTCCGCGCGCCGGCCCGCTCCTAGCGTCGAGGCATGCACTTCGACGCATCGGAAGGAGGAGCCATGAGCCCCACGACAGCCGCAGACCCGCGAGCTCGCCGCCCGCGAGAGCGACGGCATCCACGTCCTGTTGCTCTGGCACCCGGACGACGACGCACTCACCGTCTCGGTCGAGGACGCCCGCGTCGGAGATCGCTTCCAGCTCGCGGTCACGCCCGACCGCGCCCTCGACGCCTTCTACCACCCCTTCGCCTACGCGGCGTGAACTCCAAGGAGGAACAAGCGATGTCCCGCACCAAGCACACCACTCACTCGCACAACCTCGCGGCCCGCATGGGTCGCTGGAGCGCCGCTCACTGGAAGACCGCGACGTTCGGCTGGCTCGCCTTCGTCGTCGTCGCCGTCGTGCTCGGAGGCATGGTCGGGACGAAGAGCATCGACCCGAGCACGGCCGGGCCGGGCGAGTCGGGCCGCATGGACCGGATCCTCGAGGCCGGCTTCAAGCCGCAGGCCGCCGAGAACGTCCTCATCCAGAGCCGCTCGGCTCGCGTCGGCACGGCCGCCTTCGACGCAGCGATCGCGGACGTCGTCGCCCGCGTCTCGAAGGTCGCGGACGTCCAGAACGTCCGCTCTCCGCTCGCGCCCGGCAACGCGGACCAGATCTCGAAGGACGGGCACTCCGCGCTCGTCCAGTTCGACATCCGCGGCGACAAGGACAAGGCGGTCGACAAGATCGCCCCGGTCCTCGACAGCGTCGCCGCTGCGCAGCGCGCCCATCCGGGCTTCGTCATCGGCGAGTTCGGCGACGCCAGCGCCCAGAAGGGAGTCGAGACGGCGTACGCCGACGACCTCGGCAAGGCGGGAATGCTCTCGCTTCCGATCACGCTGATCGTCCTCGTGCTCGCGTTCGGCGCGCTCGTGGCGGCAGGCATTCCGCTTCTGCTCGCGCTGACCGCCGTCTTCGCGACGTTCGGGCTGATCGCGCTGCCCAGCTCCGTGCTGCCGGTCGCGATGGAGGCTCCCGCGATGGTGCTCCTGATCGGGCTCGCGGTCGGCGTCGACTACTCGATGTTCTACTTGAAGCGCGAGCGCCAGGAGCGGGCCGCCGGTCGGAGCGAGCAGGCGGCCCTGGAAGTCGCCGCCGCGACCTCCGGCCGCTCGGTGCTGATCTCGGGGCTGACGGTGATGGTGGCGATGGCCGGCATGTTCCTGACCGGCGACACGACCTTCTCCTCACTCGCCGCCGCCACGATCCTCGTCGTCGCCGTCGCAGTGCTCGGGTCGCTGACCGTGCTTCCCGCTCTGCTCTCGCGGCTCGGCGACAAGGTCGACCGGGGACGCGTCCCGCTCGTCGGCCGGCTCCGCCGCGACGACGGTGAAGGGCGGTTCTGGGGCGCGATCGTCGACCGCGTCCTGCGCCGGCCGGCGCTCTCGGCGGCCCTCGCCGGCACGCTGCTGCTGGCGCTCGCCGCGCCCGCGTTGCAGCTGCACCTCGCGGCTCAGGGGCCCGAGTCGTTCCCGAAGTCCCTCGAGGTCATCAAGACGTACGACCGGATGCAGCAGGCGTTTCCCGGCACGGGGCTTCCTGCCAACGTCGTCGTGAAGGCGCCGAACGTGAACGCACCGGCGGTGCGCGAGGCGATCGCCGAGCTCGAAGCAGCGGGCGCTCGCCAGCGGCCGCGCGTTCGAGCCGATCACCGTCGACGTCAACGAGGACGGCACGGTCGCGAACATCACCCTCCCGATCGCAGGGAACGGAACCGACGCCGCCTCGAACGACGCCTTCCGCATGCTGCGCGAGACGGTCGTTCCCGAGACCGTCGGCGCGGTTCCGAACGCGGAGGCCGGCGTCACCGGGCAGACGGCCGAGTGGAGGGACCAGGCCGACGAGCTGAAGTCGAACCTGCCGCCCGTCGTCGCCTTCGTCCTCCTCTTCGCCTTCAGCCTGATGCTGGTCGCGTTCCGCTCGATCGTCATCGCCATCAAGGCGATCCTGCTCAACCTGCTCTCCGTGGCCGCCGCCTACGGCGTGCTCGTGCTCGTCTTCCAGCACGGCGTACGGCAAGGGTCTGCTCGGCATCAGCTCCACCGCCGGGATCGAGGCGGTCGTGCCGCTGCTCCTGTTCGTGATCCTGTTCGGCCTCTCGATGGACTACCACGTCTTCATCATCAGCCGCATCCGGGAGACGTATGACCGCGGCAAGAGCATGGACGAGGCGGTCTCGTACGGGATCAAGTCCACGGCCGGTGTGGTCACGAGCGCCGCATTCGTCATGGTCGCGGTCTTCGCGGTCTTCGCGACGCTCTCGATGCCGTTCTTCAAGCAGTTCGGCGTCGGGCTCGCGGTGGCGATCCTGATCGACGCCACGATCGTCCGGGCGGTGCTCCTGCCGGCGTCGATGAAGCTGCTCGGCGACTGGAACTGGTACCTGCCCGAGTGGCTCCAGTGGCTGCCGAGGGGTGGGGGGCACACCTCCGAGCCTGCGCCCGAGGGGACTCCCGTCTCGGCGTAGAAGGCACATCGACTCCCGACCCTCGCTCGTCGCGTGGGTCGGGAGTCGTCCGCGCGGCAGGATGTGGTGATGCATCTGGATCTGCAGGACGGGCTGGTCGCGCTCACGCTCATCCTCGCGGTCGCGACGATGCTCGCGGTCGCGCCGACGCTGCGGATCCCGTACCCGATCCTGCTCGTCCTCGGAGGGCTCGTCCTCGGGCTCATCCCGGGTATGCCGGAGTTCGAGCTCGAGCCGGAGCTCGTCTTCTTCGGTGTCCTCCCACCGCTCCTCTACAGCTCCGCGTTCTTCACGTCGCTGAGAGACCTGCGAGCGGCCGTCCGTCCGATCGGGCTGCTCGCCGTCGGCCTTGTCGTCTTCACGACGGTCGGCGTCGCCTTTGTCGCGCATGCCTTCGTCGACGACCTCTCGTGGGCGAGCGCCTTCGTGCTGGGCGCCCTCGTCTCGCCGACGGATCCACTGGCTGCGACGGCGATCGCGCGTCGCTACGGCGTGCCCCGCAAGCTCGTGATGATCGTCGAGGGCGAGAGCCTCGTGAACGACGGAACGGGGCTCGTCGCGTATCGCGTGGCGGTCGCTGCCGTGGTGGCGGGGTCGTTCTCCGCCTTCTACACGGGAGGGCTCTTCCTCGTGAGCGTCGTCGGGGGCATCGGCGTCGGCCTCGCAGTCGGCTGGCTCGTCCGCCAGATCCGCCTACGGCTCGACAACCCGCCCGCCGAGATCACGATCTCGCTTCTCACCGGGTACGTCGCGTTCATTCCGGCCGAGCTGATGGGCGTCTCCGCCGTGCTGGCGGCGGTAACGGCCGGCATCTACCTCGGCTGGCACACGCCCGAGCTCACCTCGCCCCAGGTGCGGCTCCAGGGGCTTGCGGTCTGGGAGATCGTCCAGTACCTCCTGAACGCGCTCCTCTTCGTCCTCATCGGCCTCCAGCTCCCTGTTGTCGTGGACTCGCTCGACGAGTTCTCGCCCGCCACCCTCCTCGGCTACGCGGCGCTCGTGAGCGCAACGGTCATCGCACTCCGCTTCGCGTGGGTGTTCCTCGTCCTGCATGCGCCGAAGAAGATCGCGCGTCGCATGTCCAACTGGCGCGGAGCCGTCTTCGTCTCCTGGGCAGGGATGCGCGGCGCCGTGTCGCTCGCGGCGGCGCTGGCGCTCCCGCTGACGACGGACGCGGGCGATCCCTTCCCGGGAAGGGATCTCATTCTCTTCCTCACGTTCACGGTGATCCTGGCAACGCTCGTCGGCATGGGGCTCACCCTCCCCTTCGTGATCAGAGCGCTCCGCCTCGAGGACGACGGCCGCGACGAGCGCGAGGATGCGAAGGCGCGGATCCACGCCGCCGAGGCCGCACTGCTCCGCCTCGAGGAGCTCGTCAGCGAGGACTGGGTCCGCGACGACACCGCCGAGCGCATGCGTGGCGCGTACCGCTTCAGGACGACCCGATTCCGCGCTCGACTCGACGACGGCGACGACGGATCCGTCGAGCTGCGCTCACAGGACTACCAGCGTCTGCGGCGGGAGCTGCTCGACGCCGAGCGTACCGCCCTCGTCGAGCTTCGGCGTTCCGGCTTCATCTCGAACGATGTGTGGCTACGCGTCGGTCGCGACCTCGATCTCGAGGACCAGCGCCTCGACATCTGAGCCGGCGCTTCCGCGGCGGTCATGCCGACGGCTGCCGTAATCGGACGCGTGTAAGCCGCACGGGCTCTGCAAGGCCCTTGAGGGACGCTTCGCCCGCGTCCTCCGCCTCGTAACCCGCTCCCGTCACGTCACGGGCAATGTCAGCCGGAACGAGGCGCTCGCCGGCTGAGGCACGACTCGCGATCCGCGCGGCGAGGTTGACGGTATGGCCGTAGACGTCACCGTCCCTGGACACGATCGGCCCCGCGGCGATTCCTGCGTGTGCCGGCGGCAACCCGGCGTCGGGGATCCGCGTCATGAGCTCGACCACGGACGCCACTGCGGAGCGCGCCGACGGATAGCGGAGCAGGACGCCGTCGCCGAGGAGCTTCACCACGCGCCCGTCCTGCGCTCGCGCGGCGTCCAGCGCGAGCGAGTGGAGCTGCGTGGCGGCCCGCGCGGCGAGGTCGTCCCCACCTGTTGTCGCGAGGTGGGTGTAGCCGGCGATGTCCACGAACGCGATCGCGGGAGGCTCGGCAAGCCGTCGCTGCCGGCGCCCTTCCTGCTCGAGCGCGCTTTCGACGTGGGCGACGATTCGCTCGAAGACCTCGTGCTCGGTCTGCCTCCGGTGGAGCCAGACGAACAGCTGCTCCATGACTCCGCTGATCACGTGCGAAGGCTGTACGGCTTCCGCCAGCGGCATGCCCTTGCGTAGCCGTGGCGGTGGCGCTCCCCCGAGCTCGTCGAAGAGATCGAGGCTTGCGAGCTCGACGCGACGGATCCCCTCGCCGGCGATGCGCGCCGCCCGGACGTACACGTCCGGGCGATCCTCGACCATCCCCCACACCTCGAGGAAACCCGTGATGACGGCCTCCTCGTCCCGTCGCATGATCGTCTCCGGGGTATGCAAGGGAAGACCGAATGCCGCGTAGACGGCCGGCAGCAATCTCCCACGTTTGCCGAGCGACGCTTCGAACTCGGCATATGTGCGGCCGCTCGACTCCGCGAGAGCCCACATATCGCCGACGCGGTCCAAGGGCAGTTCCGCATCTCGGATCGCCCAGACGAGGTCGTCGAGATCGATCCCGCTCTCGGCCAGGGCCTGGACGAGCCGGATCTGCAGGACGTCTGCCGGTGCATGACGACCGTCCGCGTCAGCGCGAAGAGCGCCCGCCTCGGCGAGGCGCTGGACGTACTCGGGCTCGACCCCGGCCTCGGTGCCGAGCTCGGTCGCGCTCAGTCTTCGCTCAGGCGCCCCGCCCGACCGCGTGTGCGTCCGATCCATGAGGCGGATTCTGGCGCTGCTGGCCTCGTCAAGCGGGTCGCGCGCGAAGGACGTCGTCCCGGGTCTGGCCGTGTGGTCAAGATGACACATGGCTGACGCGATCTTCGAGCACCCGCGGCTGGCCTCGATGTACGACGCGCTCGACCCCGACCGCAGCGACCTCGCCGTCTACAGGGCGATCGTCGAGGAGCTCGGTGCTCGTCGGGTCCTGGACGTCGGCTGCGGGACCGGCACCTTCGCACTCCTGCTCGCCGACGACGGTATCGAGGTGACCGCTGTCGATCCGGCGAGTGTCTCCCTCGACGTCGCGCGTGCCAAGCCCGGGTCCGAGCGCGTCCGCTGGATACTCGGCGATGCGACGTCGTTGCCTCCGCTCGACGTCGACCTGACGACGATGACGGGAAACGTGGCTCAGGCGATCGCCGACGAGGGGGCCTGGCGCGGAACGCTGCGCGGCACGTACGAGGCACTGCGGCCGGGCGGGTACCTCGTCTTCGAAACCCGCGACCCTGCACGCGAAGCATGGCTCGAGTGGACACGCGCGGCGTCGTACGAGGTCACCGAGATCGACGGCGTCGGCGCGGTCGAGCATTGGGCCGAGCTCACGGCCGTCGATCTGCCGTTGGTGACCTGGCGCTGGACGTTCGTGTTCCCCGACGGAGACGTGCTCACGTCGGACTCGACGCTGTCGTTTCGCGAGCGCGACCAGGTTCAGGCCTCGCTCGCCGAGCACGGCTACGTCGTGGACGACGTCCGCGACGCGCCCGACCGCCCCGGTCGGGAGTTCGTCTTCTTCGCGCGCCGCCCGGACTGACTTCCGGCGCATTGGCGCTCCGTCAGCGCCGCAAGTAGGCGAGTACGGCGAGCACGCGGCGATCAAACCCCCGCGCGGGCGGTATCGTCGCGCGGTTTCGAGTGGGTGGCGATCCGACCCGGCTCGTCTTCGGCTTCGGATCGCTCTGGGTCCGTGACGACACGGGCCGCGTGCTGCGTATGAGCCGCAACGGTGACCCGAGCGAACGGGACTCGAACCCGCGACCTCCGGCGTGACTAGGCCGGAACGGTCTCGACCGGTAAGGCTGAGTTCGCCTCGGATTACGCACCAGAGCAGGCGTTTCGTCGCGGATCGAGGGACGATGATCGACTCCCAGAAGACAGTTTTTCTGCGCCGAGCTGCCGTTCTCAGCTGGCCCGAGCGAACTTCAGGTCCGCGATGACCTCGTCCGCCGCCCGCTCGCCGGTCGCCACCGCGCCGTTCAGGAAGCCCTGGGCGTCGATGGAGGTGTGCTCCCCTGCGAAGTGGCAGTTTCCCTCCGGCTCCTCCTCGACGCCGGCGAACCGCGTGTACTGACCGACTTTCCAGTACGAGTACGACCCCTTCGCCCACGGGTAGCCGGGCCAGAAATCGACAGTCGCCTTGCCGTTCCAGCGCTCCGAGATCCCCGGCAGCACGGGTTCGATCTGGCGAAGGAACTGCCTCGCCCGCTGGGTGGGCGAGCCGGTGCCGAAACTCGCGCCGATCGTGCCGCCTGTGTAGTCGACGAGGATCCCCGAGCGACCGGGTTGCGCGCGGGACACCTCCCAGGTGCTCTGGTACCCGCGATCGGAGTACGTCTCGCCGGTGTAACCGAGATTCTCCCATCGACGTTTCTCGAACTGGACATGGAGCTTGGAGTTCGTTCCCATCCCCAGCTCCTCGATCGCCGTGATCTTGCGCGGCGTGAAACCCGCTCCCGAGTAGTCGACCGAGTCGCGAAGGATCGAGAAGGGGAGCGTGAGCACCACCTTGTCGGCAACCACCGTCCTCGTGCTCAGGCCCTGGTCGAACGAGAGCCTGAACGTGCCGTTAGCCCGTTCCTCGATGCCGACGAGCTCCGACCCGAGCGTGACTTGGCCTGGAAGTCGCTCGGCCAACCGCGACGCGATCTGGTCGTTCCCGCCTCGCACGTGGAAGCGCTCGTCCGACTCCCCGTACAGCTGGAGCGTCGTTTGCTTGGCGAAGCCTATGAGGTACAGGAAGTTGAGCGCGCTCTGCTCAGTCGTCTCCGCTCCGTACTCGATGTTGTAGGCCACGTCGAGCAGCTGGCCGAGCTTGGAACGACGGCCCCCGTGGATCGTGGCCTCCAGATACTCGGCGACAGACATGTGATCGAGCTCGAGGCCGCGCGAAGTGAAGCTCTTGTACGTCGTCGGGTACCCGGCCGCGTTCGTGTCGTCGCGCCACGTTTTCCAAGGCTTGTGGATGTCCGCGGTCGCCTGCGCTTCCGTGTAGCGCTCGGCGTTGAAGTAGAACGTGAGCTCGGTCCCCGGCGCCTCCGCAGCGTTAACGTCGTCAAGGTCCAGATCGAGCTCTCTGGCAAGACGCCGGATCTCGCGATGGCCGGTGTCCATGAACTCGCCGCCGTGCTCGCCGAGCTGGCCGTCGTCGAAGACGTCGCGGATCGTCCAGCAACGGCCGCCGAGACGGTCGGACGCCTCGTGCAGCTCGGCTGCGTAGCCCGCCTGTCGGAGCCGGTACGTGCAAGTGAGTCCGGCCAGACCCGCTCCGACGACGACGATCCGAGGTCCGGCCACGGCGCGGGCGACCGGCACCAGGCGGCCGAGGGTGCCCGCGCCCGCCAAGGCGACTCCGAGCGCACCCACGTCGCGGACGAAGGCTCGCCGCGTGGAGCGCAGCTCGCCACATGGCTCCAGTGCGCGCTCGGCCGGTAACGCAGGGTGAGAGGCAGCATCCAACCGGCGGACGGTCTGCCCGACCCAGCGGGCCAAAGGCGTTCGCGCCATCACCCCTCCTCTCTAGCCGAAGAGCATGATGCTCGGAGTACGGAAACTCAAGTCCAGGATTGGAGCGTCGTTTCGAAACGGTGCTCCAGGATCGGCGTGAGTTCCACACACACGGAGACATGCCCGCCCTGCGTTTCGATGATGACCTGGTTGAAGTTGCCGTAGCCGACGATTACGAACCTCAACCCGCCGCAATCGAGCCCGCCTCGTTGTCTGGCGAGGGTCAGCAGGGCTGGGTTGACGAGTAACTCCTCGAAGAGTCCGAGCCCGCATTGGACGTGCCAGCCAATCCTTCACGTTGCGCGTCGCGGAGAGCGCCGTCCATGCACTTCGAGCGTACAACGAGCGCCACGATTGGGCGACGAGCTGTCTCCGCTACGCCAGAACCGACAACAGAACGTGCCCGTTTGCAGGCACCTTGAAGCACGGGAGCGACGGGACTCGAACCCGCGACCTCCGGCGTGACAGGCCGCGTCGGGCCCGGTGACGAGTGGAGACGACTGACGACGAGGGGCGCCGGAAGACGCATGGCTAAGCGGTATCCGGCGCCTCGGTCGTGAAAGCGTCGGACGTCGCCGGGACCTCAGTTCGAGACGTTCTGGCGTTTTTCTCGCGTCGGGTCGTAGGCTCAGGGCGTGACCGGCCCGACCGGCGCTGTCGGCATCCATGGACCTTCGATCTCGGTTGCCTCCGCGTTGCCCGGCCAAGGCGGCATCGCGATGCATAGAAACCGCAGCGGTTCCTCGCCGGTGCAGCGGTACTGGAAGGCAGTACCGACGGGGATGTCGATGGAGACACCCGGCAGCATCAGAACGGTCACTTCTTCCCCGCTCTCGTCCCGGCGCCAAATCTCCCCCCGGCCGGATAGGACGTGCCAGAACTCGCTCACCGTCGAATGGACGGTCGCCCGGTTCACCTGCCCTGGCGGGACCGTGGAATGGATCATGTTGCCGGTTGCGCCCTCCATCAAATAGCGGATCTCCGCCCCGGCGGGGGAGCGGGCATCTGGGGTCTCGGGAAGCGGGCGGGTCTGCATGGCACTCCTTTCGGGGGCTCATCCACAGCCTAGGCTCGCCGCTCCTCCTCGCCGGGCTCCGTCTGAACGGCGTCGAGGTCGAGGAGCGCGACGGCCGCAAGTTCACCGTCCTCAGGCTCCCATCGGTCGAGCCCGAGGTCGTCACGATCGAACCGCGCATCGAGCCGCCCGGGTCGCTTATGCGCCTCGACCTAGAACGTCGGTCGCCACGTCTGACGCGCCCACCACGACATGTCTCGGACGGCGAGGTTCTCAAGGGCGCTCGCCAATACGTCAGTGGCCGCCTGTGCAGGATCCCCGTCCCAATCGATATCGACCTCGAACGGTCGCGCCTTCCCATCCTCGGCGCCGACGAGAAGACGAACGGTGTAGCCCCCGTCGACGGCCCGAAGTTTGTCGCGGTTCTCGTTGATGTCGAGGCCGATAGCGAGCCTGAGGCGCCACTCGTAGGGGCCCCCCTTCGCGTAGTCCGGGGTCCTCGCCCAATGCGACTCGGGGAACTGAACGGTCGGATTGGTCGCGAGGATCGGATACCTGAGGTCGCCGCCGTCGGGCCACGCGCGGATGAAGTAACCGAGCGTAGTCGGCCTGCTCCGCCCGCGAACACCGTGAGGGCGTTCGTCTGCGCCGTCACCTCATCGGTACTCGGCCATTGCAGCGAGGGATGACCGAGTGTTCGGAATGTCGCGTTCGGCGCCCGCCTCTCGCGGAAGCCCTCGACGATGACGCGCGTCCCCTGCGCAGCGCGTCGCCACCTCGTATTCGTGACGAGTAGACGGACGTGCGGCATCGTGCCCATCGCGCTCGACTCGACGACCGACTCGGCTCGCTGACGATCCTCTCTGATCCGGAGTTTCGGCCGGCGCGCATACGGCATGAACGCAACGAGCCCGGCCACGATGACGCCCATCGAGGCCGCGAAGACCTGCACCCACTCGAACGTCGTCGCTCCTAGCATCACTCCGCGTCGGATCATCCGCGACTCGCGATCCGCGCGTCACGATGGAGGAGGGGTACACCCCCCTCGACGAACGACTGGGCCCCGGCGGGGACGACCGCCGCGAAGAACAGCGCGGGTTTTTCGTGCGCCAAAACGCAACAATGTCGGGGTGGGCCGTTCTACCTTGGCCACGCCCGAACGCATTGCCGTCGTCGAGCGCGAGCTTGCCCAGGGCGCGAAGATCGCTGCCGCCGCCGCGACCGCGGGAGTCGCGCCGCGAACTGTCTCCCGCTGGCTCGAGGATGGAACCGTCGCTCGTCGGCGGCTTCATTCCGTTCCCGACCTCGACCTCGAGTCCGGCGAGGCGCTGACCGACGAGCAGGTCGAGACCGCGATGGCCACCGCGGTGATACAAGCCGCGCAGGGCGGGGAATGGCGAGCGGCCCGCTTCGTGTTGCAGGCGCGCTGGCCGCAGCGGTGGGCGGCCTGCGTGAGCGGCGTTCGTGACTGGCTCCGCACGCTCAGCCGAGGACGAGGCCGCCGAGGATGCGGAGATCGGCATCCTTGACGAAATGGACGAACTTCGCGAGCAACGGGTGGAGCGCCGCAATTCAGTGTGGTTCCCGCGCGGCGGTGGGGCTGAGCTTGCGCGGCTGGCCGCGGAGCGCCGTCGTCGTACCCGCCGCGGATCACCCCCGTCGGGATGAGCGTGGACGGCATTTCGGTGCCCAAGCTCGATGAAACGATTACCCCGCGGCCACTCGTCTCCGGGTAGGTCGGGGCGTTTGTCGCAGGAGTCACCCTGTAAGAGTTCGGGCTGGCCGTGCAGCTGCTCCAGCACGTGCAGGCTGCGAAGCGCGATAGCTCAGATCGGCTGACAACTCTGAGTCTGAGTGCGTCAAAACGCTGCCGCCGTGACTGGCGCGCACGTGGCGCGCACCATCTGCTAGCGGGCCCTTTGCCTCGAGTGTCGGCTAGCTGAGCCGGCGCGCCCTCGCTCGCGTTGGCCAGGGAGCACGCCAGCGGTTGGGATCACTCGTACTGGAGCGCCTGGAGGACGTTCAGCCGTGAGGCGCGGCGTGCGGGCAGCACGGCCGCCGTGATTCCTGCGAGTCACCGCGATCAGCGTGAAGATCACGAGCTGGCTGATCGGGAGGTGGAAGGAGACGCCTTCGCTAGCCAGTGCGCGGGTGAGGATGGCAGCGAGGAAGACGCCTAGCGGGAGGCCGAGTGCGGCGCCGATCAGCCCCGTGATGATGCTTTCGTCGCGGATCATCCGGCGCAGCTGGCGGCGGCTCACGCCGATTGCGCGGAGCATTCCGATCTCGCGTGTCCGTTCGAAGACGGCGAGCACAAGCGTGTTGACCATCCCGAAGAGGCTGACGATCACTGACATCGCGAGGAAGGCGTAGAAGATCGTCAGGACCTGTTTGATCGCCTCGATCTGATGTTTGATCAAGCCCTTCTTTGTGTCGACGCTGACGTCGGTGAACCCGGAGACCGCTTGCGTCAGTGCGGTTGTCGTTTCGGTACTCGGTCCGCCGCGGACGTTGACGAGCGTGTAGACGTTCTGTGGGTTCGCGAACGCGCGATCGAAGGCTGCTTGGTCGACTCACGACGCTGCCGAGGAGCGGCTGGAAGTTCGAGTGGTAGGTCGCCCGCACG
Organism: uncultured Gaiellaceae bacterium; assembly: GCA_963709715.1. Taxonomy (GTDB): domain Bacteria; phylum Actinomycetota; class Thermoleophilia; order Gaiellales; family Gaiellaceae; genus GMQP-bins7. Next base: position 70,654 of record CAVPXQ010000002.1, on the reverse strand, counting down.
ACGAAGGTCCGCAGTCGGCCCGCGGAGGTCTCGATACCGAAGGGGCTGCCGATCGTGAGGTGGTGCTTCTTGGCGTAGCTGGAGTCGACGATTGCGCCGGCGCCGAGGTGGGCGAGGACGGCGTTCGAGCCGTCCTTCCAGGCGAAGCGGTAGATGTCGGCGATCGTCGAGCCGTTGATGCCGGAGACCGAGACGGTCGATCCGAAGGCCCGCGCCTTGTCGCTACGCACGCCTGATACCTCGGTCACCGTCAGGTACCGAGCGGAGCGCGGTCTCTGTTTGCCTGCTGATGTAGCCGGAGTTGGAGCTCTTGCTCGCGAGCACGATGTAGTCGCTCTTGACTTGGCGGTTCAGGTCGTCACGGGTTGAGCCTTCGAGCCCTGCGGCGAGCGCGGCGACGAAGGTGACGAGGGCGAGCCCGATCATCAGTGCTGCCGCCGTGCCGGCGGTGCGAGCGGGGTTGCGGGCGGCGTTGGCTGATGCGAGACGGCCGCTCGAGCCGCCGAACTGACGGGCGGGCCTTCCGACGACGAAGACGAGCGGCTTGACGAGGCGGCTCGATATCGTCGCGACCCCGATGAAGAGCAGCAGCGTCCCGGCGCCGGCCGGAACGAGGACGCTCTTCGGGCCGCCGCCCGAACACACCCGCGGCGACCAGGAGCAGCGCGAGGACGATCAGCACGCCGGCCGCATACGGCTTGTAGCGGGTGAAGCGCGAGGGTTGCACTGGCGATCCCTCGCGTACGGCTGCGATCGGTGCGACCCGCGTCGCTCGCAGCGCGGGGAAGAGGCTGGCGAGGACGGTGACGGCCAGCCCGGTCGCGACCGAGACGACGACCGTGCGGGCTTCGACGATCGTTCCGGCCTTCGGGAGTCCGGTGAAGAGCAGATTGAGGGCTTTCGCGAGGCCGAGCCCGAGCGCGAGCCCGAGCAGTGAGGCGATTGTTCCCAGCGCGACGCTCTCGGTTAGAACAGAGCGCAGATGGGCCTGGCGCCTGGACACTCCGAGTGTGCGCAGGGTCGCGAACTCGCGTGTTCGCTGCGCGACCGTCATCGAGATGGTGTTGAAGATGACGAAGGCGCCGACGAAGAGCGCGATCGCCGCGAACGCGAGCAGGATGTAGCGAACGATGCTCGTGCCGCCGGCGATGTTCTTCTGGTCGTTGTTCGCTTGCTCGTCCGCGGTGCGCACGATCTCCGTGCCCGTCAGCAACGGCTTGATCCTCGCGGCCAGCTGCCGCGGCTGTAGGCCTGCAGCCGCGATCGCCGATGCTGTCGTAGCGGCCTTGCTTACCGAGTACCGCCTGTGCGGTCGGCACGTCGAAGACGGCGATGGTTGCAGTCCCGGCGGAGGCGCCGGGAAAGTCGACGAGGCCGGTGACGGTGTAGCGGCGGACGACGCCGGTGCCCTTGGCGCCGATCGTGTCGCCGAGGCCGAGATTCGCTCTGGTTGCGCTTGTCGTTCCGATCGCGATTTGGTGAGGGCCGTGTCGCCAGTCACCTGTCTTGAGCGCGAGCGGGTTGAAGCGCGGATTGCTGGCGGCGATGCCGAAGCCGAGCTGCGGCGCTCCGTTTCCGATCGCCTTGCCGTCGTCGCCGACGAGCTTGACGGTGTCGAAGAGGAAGTTGCCGGCCGCAGCCAGGCGCGCCGGGGACAGCTCGGACCTGCTTTCGCAGCAGTGAGGCGGGCACGGTGGGCGGTGTGGCTGCGCCGGTGACGATCTGTTTGCCGTCGACGACGAGGCTGGTGTGTTTGTAAGAGCTGGTGAAGACGCCGTTGAACGCCTTCTGTACCGAGTCGGTGAAGATGAGGTGCCGGCGACCATGCCGACGCCGAGCACGATCGCGAAGCTGGTGAGGGTGGTGCGGGTCTTGCGTCCGAGGATGCCTTTGAGCGCGACGCTGATCATCGTGCGCTCACCTGCTGCATGGCGGCGAGCACTTCCGCGGCGGTCGAGCCGCGGACTTCCTTGACGATCTGGCCGTCGGCGAGGAAGAGGATCCGGTCGGCGAGCGCGGCCGCGCTCGCGTCGTGCGTGACCATCACGGTTGTCTGGCCGAGTTCTTCGACCGAGTGGCGAAGTAGCGCGAGCACGTCCTTGCTCGTGTTCGAGTCGAGGTTGCCGGTCGGCTCGTCGGCGAACAGCACCGACGGTTTCGCGATCAGCGCGCGCGCGATCGAGACGCGCTGCTGCTGCCCGCCGGAAAGCTCCGCGGGGCGGTGCTCCCGCCGGTCGCCGAGCTCGACCGTCTCGACGAGCTCCTCGAGCCAGGCGCGCTCGGGCTTTCGCCGCGCGATCGAGCGCGGCAGGCGCACGTTTTCCTCCGCGGTCAGCGTCGCAGCAGGTTGAAGAACTGGAAGACGAAGCCGATGTGGTCGCGGCGAAGCCGGGTCAGCTGCTTGTCGTTCATGCCGCTGAGCTCGACGCCGGCGATCGTGACCGTGCCCTCGTCAGGCTGGTCGAGGCCGGCGAGGATGTGCATCAGCGTCGACTTGCCCGAGCCGGAGGGGCCCATGATCGCGGTCAGGCGGACCTCCTCGATCTCGAGCGAAACCTTACGGAGAGCGTTCACGGCGGCGTCGCCCTGGCCGTAGCGGCGGACGAGCCCGCTCGCGCAGACGACCGCTGGCGAGAAAGCGGGCGCAGGCAGACGCGTCGCGTTCGCTCGTAGCTGAGAGACAGACATGGCAGGTGCTCCTTTGTGCGGCAGTTGTTCGAGACCCCGCTGGCCACTGCGACGCGGGAACTGCGTGCCGAACTGCTCGGCGGCGCCGCCGGACTGAGCGTGTCGCTCTTCGACTCGACGCCGGCTACTTCGTCTAGAGAGGGCGCCGAGTCGTCGTTCGCGATGCTGCACGGGCTCTACTGGCTGGCCGCCAACTTCGCCCTCCACCGGCCGACGCTCCTCGTTGTCGACGACTTGCACTGGGTTGACGAGCCATCGCTGCGCTGGCTCGCCTACCTCGCCCGGCGGCTCGAGGGATTGCCGCTCTTGGTGTTGCTCGGCACGCGCCCTCCAGAATAGGCAGCGACGCCCATACTCGTGACCGAACTCGTGGCCGATCCGGACGCCGCCGTGATCCGTCCGGGCAGCCTCGGGCAGGAGTCGATCGGTGTCCTCGCACGCGCCCGATTCGCGGTAGAGCCTGACCCGGCGTTCGTCGCAGCGCTGCAGACAGGTTCGGGTGGCAATCCGCTCTATCTCGCCGCCTTGCTCGATGCGCTGTCGCGCGACGGAACTGCCCCGACTGAGCAGCACGCGCCGCATGTGCTCGAAGTCGGCCCGCAAGCGGTTGCGCGCGGAGTCGCGAGCCGTCTCGCACGCCTTCCGCTCGACGCGACCGAGTTGCTCCGCGCGGCGGCGATCGTCGGTGATCAGGCCGACCTGCGGCTCGCCGCCGCAGTCGCCGGAATGGAAACCGCCGCAGCTCTAAGCGCAGCGAACATACTCGTTCGTGCGGACCTCTTGCGCCATGAGAACCCGCTCGAGTTCATTCACCCTGTCGTCCGTAGCGCGGTCCTCGAGGACACGAGCGTGGCAGAACGAGCGCACGCTCACCTCCGGGCGGCCAAGGCACTCTTGGCGGCGGGTGTGGTTCCCGAGCAAGCGGCGTCACACCTCGCTCAGACGGTCCCCGGCGACGATCCCTTCGTCGTGGCGACACTCCGCACGGCGGCCGAGCGGGCGATTACGCGCGGAGCGCCCGAGGCGGCCGTCGCGTACCTGCGTCGTGCGCTTGACGAGCCGCCCTCGGCGGCAGAGCGGCTCGATGTGCTCTACGAGCTTGGCGAGGCCGAACTCAACACCAACCCGACCGACGCGTTGGAGCATCTGAGCCGAGCGGTCGAGGATCTGGAGGTGGCGGCTCGGCGTCCCGATATCGCGCTTGCCTACGAACGTGCAGTCAACCTGCTTGGCCGCCACGGCGATGCGAATGACGTCCTGCTCGCGCTGAGCGACAGCGCTCGCGATCTCGATCCGGACTTGTATCGGCGGCTCGAAGGCCGACTGATCATCTGGGCCGGGTTCGATCCGGCCCTGTACGCAGCGGCCATCGAGCGCTTGGACGCGATCGACGAGCGGCAGCTGGTTGCTGGCATCGGAGCGGGGGTGCTCTTGGCGGCGTGGGCGATCGTCGAGGCACGCCGTGGTCACTCGAGAGCTCGCGCCGTCGAGTTTGCCGAGCGCGCGCTGGGGACCGGCGCGTTCGAGGAGGCGGGCGAGCGGCTCAACATCGTGAACGCCCTCTTCGCGCTCAGTCTTGCCGGAGAGGTGGACGAGGCGGAGCAGACCTATTCCGTGCTGATCTCCTCCATGCAGAAACAGGGCGACCTCTTCAGTCTCGCTGCGTTTCAGCTGTTCCGAGGGCACCTCCGCAGCGAGCGGGGCGAGCTCCTCTTGGCCGAGGAGGATCTACGGCCGCTCGACCTTACGGCGTTCCATGCTTCACCGGACTTTCAGGCCTATCGGGCCGGCTTTCTCGCCGAGGTGCTGCTCGAGCGTGGCGAGATCGAAGAAGCCGAGGCGCTCGTTGCCCGGCCCATACCGGGGAACAGCGGGTTCCGTATCCATCTCCTCGAGACGAGTGCGCGAGTGCGGCTCGAGACGGGACGGACTGAACTCGCGCTCGCGGCGCTGATCGAGGCGAGGAACATCGCAGCTGCCGCCGGGACGGAGAATCCGGCGTTCGTGGCTTGGCGTTCGCTTAGTGCCCTTGCGCTACAGCGGCTCGGCCGGCAGGAAGAGGCACGTGAGCTCGCCCGCGAGGAGATCGAGCTCTCTCGCCGATGGGGTGCGCCGCGGACAGTCGGGGTCTCGCTGCGAGCAGCGGGACTCGTCGAGGGTGGCCCGGTCGGCGAGCAACTGCTGTGGGAGGCGGTTGACGTGCTCGAGGGCTCGCCCGCACGACTCGAGCACGCTCGCGCAATGGTCGACCTCGGGGCGCGCGCTGCGGCGCCGAAACAGCCGCAGCGAGGCCCGGAAGCTTCTGCGCGAGGGGGTCGAGCTCGCCCATCGGTGCGGCGCGATCGCCCTGGTTGCACGAGGAAACGAGGAGCTCGCGGCGACTGGCGCGCATCCGCGCACGATCCTGCTCAGTGGGCTCGATTCGCCTGACAGCGAGCGAGCGGCGCGTCGCCCGGATGGCGGCCGAGGACGTGAGCAACAAGGAGATCGCCCAAGCGCTCTTCGTCACCGTCAAGACCGTCGAGCAGCACCTGAGACGCGTCTACCGCAAGCTCGACGTCGCCTCCCGTCGGCAGCTCGGCGCAGCTCTCGCCGCCCCAGCGTAAAGCCGCGGCAACTGCGTCACGCGAGCCAGCGGCCTCACCACGGGCGGCACTCCCTCTTGGAAAGGTCAGGGGTAGGAGTGGGGTCGCCCCGGGCGCGATTGGCATAGACCGAGACGCATGATCGGCGAGTCAAGTCCAGCTCCGCCAAAGAGAAAGGAACCTCGATGTCGCACGCAGCCCCCAGAGAACTCGCCCACCGCAACCAGAACGGCCTCGAGGTCACCCTCCTCTGGGAACCCGCCTCCAACGAAGTCTCGGTCGAGGTCGTCGACCACCTCGACGAGAGCGGCTTCCGCCTCCCTATCGCCGGCCATTTGGCGCTCGACGCGTTCCACCACCCTTATGCCTACGTCCAGTCGGACGAGAACCACGACGGCTACCCTGTGCACACGATCTGGGGCGCGTGATCGGCATGACGACGCTCGCTCCCGCCAAGACCGCTGGACGCCGAGTTTGGACGCGCTTGCCGGTGCTTCAGCGGTTCCTTGTACCCCTGGCGTCGCTGCTGGTGGCGCTCACCGTGCTTGGAGCTGGGTCCCGACTGGTGATCGCCGTAGCACTGCCCGCGCTCGTGATCGGGGCGTCCTTCCATTCGGCTGCCTCGCGCGGCCGCGACCGCCGTTGCGCTGCTGCTCGGTGTTCTCAGCCTCGGGCGGGCCTGATCGCACGCGCCGACCTACTCCTCGCGGCCGGACTGCTCTATCTGCTCGTCGGCATCGGTCGAGGCTGGGGCGTCAACCGGGGTCGCCGGAGGGTGCGCGCCTGGACGAACCGCGGCCTTGCAACGGTCGGAACAGTGCTCATTGCCTTCCTTGTTGTCTATCCGACCATGCTCGTGGTCGACTATCTCGCCAAGCCGCGCGCGCCGATCGACCAGGCTGCACTGGGGCTTGCGCACGAGCAGGTCACGTTCACCGCGACCGACGGAGTGCCCCTCGCGGGCTGGTACGTGCCCTCGCGCAACGGGGCGGCGATCGTGCTTGTACACGGCGGCGGCGGCGACCGGCAAGGAACGATCCTCCACGCACGCATGCTGGCGAGCGCCGGCTACGGCGTCCTCCTCTACGACGCGCGCGGACGCGGCGAAAGCGGCGGCCACGAAAACGCCTTCGGCTGGCAGTGGGACCGCGACGTACACGGCGCCGTCTTCTACCTTGCCGCCCGAGGCGTACACCGAATCGGCCTGCTCGGCCTCTCCACCGGAGCCGAAGCAGTCGTCACAGAAGCCGCATCCGACGCGCGCGTCGAAGCAGTCGTCGCAGATGGGCTCCAAGGACGGACGGCCTCCGACGCGAGCCATCTCTCCTTCGGCGATCGCATCTCCATCGAGCTTCCGTTTGCCGTCGCAGGCGCCGAGATCGAGCTCGCTACCGGCCAGGCCCAGCCGAAGCCACTGATGGAGCTCGTCCACGCACTCGCGCGGACGCGACCACTGCTGCTGATCGGCACCGTAGGGCTCGAGCGCGAGTTCGATCGCGCGTACACACGCGGTACGAAGGCTCAGCTGTGGGAGCTGCCGAAGAGCCCCCATACGCAGGGCCTCAAGGACCATCCCGCCATCTACACAGCTCGCGTCCTCGCGATCTTGAACCGCACACTCTTGCCGTAGGCCAGCACCTGGCAGTGCAAACGGCGCAGGGATGTCGCCGTCGCGCAGCTGGCGAGTCGTCAGCCGCGCACGTCTCCGAGCAGGCCCCGGCTCCTCTGAGAAGCCCGAGGGGGAGGCGTACAGACCGACATGGATGGTCGGAGGTCAGTTCGAACCACCGAAAAGGAGAGGAGGCGACCGGCGCAGCACTGGCGCCCACCCGCCCGTTTGCAGCGCTTTCCCAGCGAGCTGGGCATCCCCTGTGCGGAGCCCGTGAAGGTCAGCGGCATGGCCCGATGCCCGCGCCACAGCCTCGACCTCGGGCCGGTGAGCCGGTTGTGCCCCACCTGCCACGACGAAGCGTGGACTGAGGTTGGCGCGCGTTACGCGAGCGCCAAGCAGGGGCGAGCGGGGAAGACGGCTCGCCGTAGGCCGACCGATGCCGACCGGCCGCCGTTGCGGACGTTCCCCGGCTCAAAGCACACACCGTTCCCCGGTCAGCTCGCGCTGTTCGAGGACGAGAAACGAGAGGAGGAGACCATGAGTGACAGCGTGATCGACGCCGAGACCGGTGCGGTTGAGCTGCACCCGCTCGTCCCGACGACGCTCTTTCATACGTCCGATCCCGACCTGGCGCTCGCCCGGATGCGAGAGTTGGCGAAGACGCTCGTCCAGGTCGTGGAGGATAGGAAGCTGTACGTCGTCATATCGGGCAGAAAGCACCTGCTCGTGTCTGCCTGGACAACGCTCGGGGCGATGCTCGGGCTGTTCCTGATCGTCGTCGGGACGCGGCCGAACGAGACAGGCGATGGGTACATCGCGCGCGTCGAGGTACGAACGCGCGAGGGCGAACTCGTCGGTGCCGCGGAAGCCGAGTGCTCACGCGCAGAGCGCACATGGGCGAAGCGCGACCCGTTCAGCTTGCGGGCTATGGCGCAGACGAGGGCGACGAGCCGAGCACTCCGCGGCCCGCTTGAGCAGGTCGTGATCTTGGCCGAGTACGAGCCTGCCAGCGTCGAGGAGATGGCCGCCGAGAACGACACCGCCACGCGCTCGCCTGCCGCCCCGGTTGAGGCGACCGGCGAACAGTTCGCGGAGATCGGCGCGCTGATCTCCGAACTCTCCACGCTCGACCCGGAGACCGACTGGAAAGCGCGGACGCAGCAGCTTGCAGGCGTCCCCGCTCGGATGCTGACGCGGAGGAGCGCGGAAACCCTGATCAGCAAGCTCGGCGACGAGATCGAGGAGCTGCGCGCTGCCGCCTGACCTTCTCACGCCCCGTGACCTTGCGGGCCAGCTCGGGGTCTCGAAGGGGACGCTGCTCCGCTGGACGCGAGAGCGCAAGATCCCGGCCGTCAAGCTCCCGAGCGGAGCGATCCGCTACGTGCCGGACGAGATCGAGAAGTGGCTCGCTAAGTGCTCAATGGGCGCGGCCGGTCGAGGAGTTGTCAGACCACCCGAGCCGACCGCACCCGAGGCGGAGCCTACGTCGCGGGTATCGTTCGTCCTGTCAGACCACCCGGCCGCAAGCACGCGGCCCGAAATCGAGGAGGAACCTAATGCCTGCTGAGACGCGCGGAAGCGTGTTCAACACCCGCGCCGGGTTTGGCATCCGTTGGCCCGAGGAGGGCCGCCGACCGCAACGCGTCGGGTTCAAGACGAAGACGGAGGCGCGCCGCTGGTTCGCGGACCGCGTCGCGCCGAGACTCCGAGACGGCTCTCCATCGAGCGAGATCACCTTCGACGTGTTCTGCGATCTCTACCTCGAACGTCACGGTGCGACCGTCTCCAGGAGGACGAAGGAGACGATCACTGAGCGCCTTGTACCGGCGCGCGAACACTTCGGAGCCTGGATGTTGCGTGACCTAGAGAACGCCGCTGACGACGTGGCCCCGCTGGCGCGCCGGTCTCTCGGACACGTCGCGCTATCGGCTGACCGCCGCCATGCGGCAGGCGTTGAACGCCGGGATGCGGTGGCGCTACCTCCACCGGAACCCTGCGATCGACGCCGGTCAGAACCCGATGCCGCGCCGAGAGGAGTTCATCCCCTTCAGCCCGGAGGAGATCGACGCGATCGAGATCGAGCTTGGCGCAGTTCACGGCCCGCCGCGGTCTTCGCAGTCGAGACGGGCCTTCGAACGAACGAGTGGATCGCGCTTGAACGTCGCGACGTTGACCGCGCTGGGAGAGCCGTGGTCGTCGAGCGCCGCGTCGCCGATGGCGTCGTCACGCCGTACCCGAAGACCGAGCGAGCGCGGAGACGCGTCCCGCTGACGACGAGCGCGTTGCTCGCGTTCGACGCGTTGCCCGCGCGACTCGATACCCGAATCTTGTTCCCGGCACCTGAGGGCGGTTACGTCTCGCTCGACAACTGGCGGACGCGCGAGTGGTACCCCGCGCTCGAAGCTGCCGGGATCGAACGCCGCGGCCCGTACCACCTGCGGCACACGTTTGCGACGGAGGCGCTTGCTTCGGGGATCTCGATTTTCGAGCTGTCGCGGGTGATGGGTGCGTCGGTCAAGGAGATCGACCGCACGTACGGGCACCTTGCCCGTGATTCCGAGGAAGCGATCCGCGCTCGGCTGGAAGCGAGATCGAATCGTTCTGGCGTTGATCTGGCGTCTGACGGAAGCAGCTCGCCGGACTCCTGAGCCGCAACGCCGTTGTAGGACTGACGTTGCGGGAACGGGAGCGACGGGACTCGAACCCGCGACCTCCGGCGTGACAGGCCGGCGTTCTAACCAACTGAACTACGCCCCCTGGGCCGAAAGAGTGTAGCCGGGCAGCAGGGATCGGAGCCTTCGGCTCGTAGCCCGAAGCCACGTGTCCACCGCCGACTGGGTCGTCATTCTCGTTGTCGCGCTCTCGGGTCTCTACGGGATCTCGGCCGGCTTCCTCCGCGGAGCGTTCTCGCTGGCGGGATTCGCAGTCGGCGCCTACCTGGGAGCGCGCCTCGCGCCGCAGATCCTGAGCGACGGGTCGCCCTACGTCCCGGTCGTCGCGCTCGCCGGCGCGGTCCTCCTGGGGATGCTCGGACGCGGTCTCGCCGCGCTGCTCGCCAGTTTGCTGCGCACCAGCATCGGCGTGATTCCCGGGATGCGGTTCCTCGACCGGTTCGCAGGGCTCCTGCTCGGCCTCGTCGCCGGCGTCTTCCTGTGCTGGGCGCTCGGCGCGGTCCTCCTCTACCTGCCGGGAGAGACCGACCTCCGCCGTTCGGTACAGCGTTCGCTGATCCTCTCCGAGATCAACGACATCGTCCCGCCCGAGCGGCTCCTCGAGGAGCTCGAGCGCGTCGACCCGATCGGTGTGTTCCTCGGGCCGCCGGCGATCGTCGCGCCGCCGGATCAGGCGATCGTCAAGGACGCAGACGTCGTGCGTGCTTCGAAGAGCGTCGTCCGGGTGACGGGAATCGCGTGCGGGCTCGGGGTCGAGGGCTCGGGCTGGGTTGCACGAGACGGTTTCGTCATCACGAATGCACACGTTGTCGCCGGCGTCGGGGCACCGCGCGTCGATACGGCGGCGGGGAGAGCCTTCGTCGCAGACGTCGTCGCGTTCGACCCGACGAACGACGTCGCGGTGCTCCGCGTGCGTGGGCTCGGCGTCGCGCCGCTCGCCCTCGCGTCGCCCGAGCGCAGCACGCCTGTCGCGCTCGTGGGGTACCCGCAGAACGGCCCGCTCACGCGGACGCCCGCTCGGATCGGCGGAACAGCGGAAGTGCTGAGTCGGGACGCGTACGGGAACGGCCCGGTCAGACGGCAGATGACGACGATCCGCGGCGCAGTCGAGCCGGGGAGCTCGGGCGGGCCGGGCATCGACGCCCAGGGGCACGTCCTCACGACGGTCTTCGCGAGGCGGCCGCGCGAGACGGGCGGCTACGGAATCCCTGCGGACATCGTCCAGAAGGTGCTCGCGCAGGCCGGCCGGACTCCCGTCGGCGCCACCGACTGCGCCCGCTAGCCGAACAGATCGAGTGCCGCGTGCGGCTGGCGGAACGGCGGGATGAGGTAGACGCCGGCCGCGAGCTCGCGTGACGCCTCGACGAGCTCGCGCGCGATGCTGAGGCCGGTTTCGGCCGCGTCAGCCCCCGCCGTCGCGAGCCGTTCCTGCACGTGCTCGGGGACGACGATCCCTGGCACCTCGTTGTGGAGGCGCAAGGCGAGCTGGTAGCTGCGTACGTAGAAGACGCCGACGAGGAGCGGGATCGGTGACGAGCCGCCGAGCTTGTCGAGGAACGACTCCAGGTACGAGAGGTCGAAGAGCACCTGCGTCATCGCGAAGCGAGCGCCGGCCTCGACCTTTCGCTCGAAGCGCTCGAGCTCGTACTCGAGGTCGTCGGCCGCTGGGTTCACGGCGACGCCGAGGAAGAACGAGGTGGGTGCGTCGATCTCACGGCCGTAGTAGTCCTCGCCCGCGTTCATGCGCGTGATGATCTGCGAGAGGCCGATCGAGTCGACCTCGTACACGCCGCGCGCGCCGGGATAGTCACCGCCCTCGGGTGGGTCTCCTGTCACGGCGAGGACGTTGCGGATGCCCTCGGCATGGGCGCCGAGCAGCATCGACTCGAGCCCGGCGATGGAGGCGTCGCGCGGTGTCAGATGCGGGATCGTCTCGAGCCCGACGACCCGTTCGATCGTCGCCGAGGCGATAAGCCCGCTCATCCGCGCTCGCGCCCGCGGGTTGTCGTTCACGTCGACGACGTCGACGTGGCCCGACTCCTTCAAGGTCCGCGCGAGCTCGAGCATGGCGGTCGCGTTTCCGCCGCGCGGAGGGTCGATCTCGACGGAGACGACGAACTCGCCCTCCCGGAGCTTGCGCTGGAGGAGCGTCTCCTGCTCGGGCTCCGGCGTGGAGACGACGATCTCGCGCTCTCGGACGACGAGCTGCGTGCGGGGCCCGCGATCCTCGTCGACGGCGTTGCGGATCGCCGCGATCTCGACCGGAGTCGTCCCGCAGCAGCCGCCGATGATGCGAGCCCCGAGCTCGCGCGCGTGCGCTGCGAACTCCGCGAAGTACTCGGGCGTCGCGTGCGGGAAGATGACGCGCTCGCCCGCGAGGCTCGCCAGACCGACGTTCGGCAGCGCCGCGAGCGGCTTGTCGATCCCACCCATCCGCTCGAGCGCCCGCAGCGCCGCCTGCAGGCCGAGTCCGTGATTTGCTCCGACGGCAGCCACATCCACGTCGGCAAGCGCGGTCGCAGCTTGCTCTGCGGAGACGCCTCCGAGCGTCTGCGCGTCCTCGTCGAAGGTGAGGAGAGCGACGATCGGGAGCGAGGAGACGTTCCGGACCGCGCCGATCGCGGCGAGCAGCTCGTCGAGCTCGTAGAACGTCTCGATCATGAACAGGTCGACGCCGCGGCCCTCGAGGAGCTGCGCCTGCTCCGCGAAGACGGCGTCTCGATCCTTCGCGGGGCCGCCGAGCGGGCCGATCGCGCCGGCGACGAAGACGTCGGAGCCCGAGACCTCGCGCGCGTCTCGCGCGAGCTTCACGCCCGCCTCGTTGATCGCGACGACCTCGTCCTCGAGGTAGTGCTCCGAGAGCCTCCGGCGATTGGCGCCGAACGTGTTCGTCTCGATGATGTCTGCTCCCGCTCGGATGAAGCCGAGGTGGAGCGAGAGGACGCTCTCGGGCGCCCGGATGTTCGCCTCCTCGGGGCAGCGCAGGCGCGCGACTGCGCTCGAGATCAGCGTGCCCATCCCGCCGTCGCCGACGAGCGGCGGCCCGCTTGCGAGTCGCTCGAGGAACCGGCTCACCGCCGCATTGCACCACGGCGCGCGGAGGTCGCAGGTCGTACGCTCCGCCCGTGACGGAGGTGCTGCCAACCGGCACGGTGACGTTCCTCTTCACGGACGTGGAGGGCTCGACCAGGCTCCTCGAGGAGCTCGGTGCCGAGCGGTACGCGGCCGACCTCGGCGGGCACCGGGACGTCGTCCGCAGTGCGCTCGCAGAACACGGAGGCGTCGAGGTCGACATGCAGGGAGACGCGTTCTTCTGTGCGTTCGAATCTGCGCGAGCGGCGGTGGCGTGTGCCGGTGCGATCCAGGAACGCCTCGCAGCCGGTTCCGCCCATGTACGCATCGGCATCCACACCGGCGAGGCCCTCGTCGTGGATGGGCACTACTTGGGGATGGACGTCCACCGTGCGGCGCGAATCGGGGCGTGCGGGCACGGTGGCCAGGTCGTGATCTCGCCTGCAACGGTCGGCCTCCTCGAGCCGGGCGAGTTCCCGCTTCGCGAGCTCGGAGCGCACCGTCTCAAGGATCTTGCCGCGCCGGTCGTGCTCCATCAGCTCGGCGAGGACGAGTTTCCGCCGCTGAAGGCGCTCTTCCGCACGAACCTCCCGGTTCCGGCCACGCCGTTCCTCGGCCGCGAGCAGGAGCTCGCCGGGCTCGTGGAGCGAGCCTCTCAGCCCGGAGTCCGTGTCCTGACCCTGACGGGGCCGGGCGGGACCGGGAAGACGCGGCTCTCGCTGCAGCTGGCCGCCGAGCTCGCCGACGCGTTTCCGGACGGGATCTGGTGGGTGCCCTTGGCCCCGCTCAGGGACGGTGGGCTCGTGGCCTCCGCCGTAGCCGGTGTCCTCGACGTCGACGAGGAGCCGGGCAGGGCGCTGACCGACTCGATCGCTGGTGCGGTGGAGCGAAAGCGTCTGCTTCTCCTCCTCGACAACTGCGAGCACCTCGTCGACGCAGCGGCAGAGGTCGCTGCAGCCGTGGGCAGCCGCGGCGCGGACACCCTGGTCCTCGCGACGAGCCGTGAGCCTCTCTCGATCACCGGCGAGCACGTGTTCGCGGTGCAGCCTCTCGTCTCGGCCGACGCCATCGAGCTCTTTTACGCTCGCGCTCGCGCCGCCGGCGCGAGCCCCGACCCCGTCGAGACCGGGGCGGCGGTGGCCGAGCTTTGCACGCGGCTCGACAACCTCCCGCTCGCCGTCGAGCTGGCAGCCGCACGAACGCCTGCGCTGCCGCCGGCAGCGCTGCTCGAGCGTCTCGCTACCCGCCTCGACGTCTTGACGGGTCCCCGCGACGTCGACGAGCGCCAGCGCACCCTGCGAGCTGCGATCGCGTGGAGCTACGAGCTGCTCGACGAGCCCGAGCAACGCGTGTTTCGTCGCCTCGCGGTGTTCGTCGGCGGCTCCTCGCTGTCGGCGATCGAAGAGGTGTGCGACGCTGATCTCACGGAGGTCCTGTCGCTCGTCTCCAAGAGTCTCATTCGGCAGGCGTCGAGCGCAGGCGACGAACCGCGGTACTTCATGCTCGAGACGATCCGCGAGTTCGCCGCCGAGGAGCTCGAGGCGTCCAACGAGCTCGGCGACCTTCGTGATCGTCACCTGCAGTGGTACGCAAGCCGCCTTCCGGCGCTCGGGTCGGAGGAGTTGGAGACGCTCGAGGGCGAAGAGCTTGCTCGCCTCGAGCTCGAGCTCGCCAACCTCAGGGCGGCGTTCGCGTGGTCGGCCGACCGCCCCGACCGGGCCGCGGCGGTCGTCCTCGCGGCCGTGCTCTGGCACCGGCACTTCATGCGCGGGCGCTACGCCGAGGCGGAGGCCGTCACGCGTCGCGTGCTCGAGCTAGCTCTCGAGCCGCTCGAGGCAGCGTTCTTCCACGACCGCATGGGTGTGATCGAGCGCCTGCTCGGACGACCGAGAGAAGCGCTCGACTCTTACCTCGCGGGAGAGCGCGTGCTCGACTGGGTCGTCGATCGCGATTCGACGTGGTGGGAGCGCTGGATCACCCTCAAGCTCGACCAGGCGCACTTCTTCTACTTCGAAAACGACCAGGAAGCGCACGGGGCGGCGCTCGCCGAGCTCGAGCCTGCCGTGGCTGCCCACGGTACCCCGCAGCAGCGGCTCGACCTGATGCATGCGCAGATGCAGTACCGGTACCGGAGCGAGCGCTACGCGCTGTCCGAGGAGACGGAGACGCTCGCGCGGGAGATCTACGCCCTCGACAGGGCGAGTGGCATCGCCACCGGTGACTTCACGCTCGGGTTCTGCCTCCTGTGGAGGGGGAAGCTCGACGAAGCAGAGGCGCATCTCGAGCTGGGGCTGGAGGCCGCCCGCCAGGCCGGGATCGCGCTCTTCGAGATGCGCAGCCTGGTATACGGGCTGCTCGTGATGCGTCGGCGCAACGACGTCGACCGTGCGCGCGCTCGGCTCGCACAGCTCGCGTCCGTCGACGAGCTCCACGGATACCACGGACTGATCAGCGCCTGTGCCGCCTGGGTCGCACACCGGGACGGAGATTCGGATCGGGTCGTGCAGTTCGGGGAGGTGGCGCTCCGCGAGTGGGGGTCCGAGGGTCGCCTCGGCTACGGCGTCTTCCAGTGGACAGCGCGGTTTCCGCTGCTCGGCGTCGCGCTTGCACGAGGCGACGTCGACGGCGCCCTCGAGAACGCCCGCGCGATGCTCGAACCCTCGCAGCAGCCGCTGCCCGACGAGATCGCAGACGCGCTCGAGCACGCCGTCACGAGGCGTGACGAGGGCGATCTGACCCGAGCGCTCGAGATTGCCCGTCCGGGCGGCTACTCCTAGAAGCCAGTCAAGCGGAGCAGTCAACACCGCTCGGGGGAGCGGTCAAGCTCCTCGGGGTGACGCCCATCGTGGGTGAATCGATCACAGTGTGGTCACTCACAACGGGCGGCGATGCGGCGGCAGCCCTGTGAGTGTGATCGAGGGGTGAAGCAGCAGTTCCTCCCATTGGAGGAGCTCGCCGGGGACGAGCGGGGGCTTGGCGGCACCCCGCTCCTCTCCCCTCTGCGATGGGTCTGGCTCGGGAACCTGTGCTCTGCCCGAGGCAACGTCGGACACCGTTCCATCGCGGTGAGTCCTGCGCACCGATGCCGTGGCCTTGTGGGAGGACGTCGGCGGCCCCTGGTGGTGGTCGTAATGCGCGGAGTTCGCGCTACGGGAACGCGGTACGCGCTGGATCGAGGTCGAGTGCGCCACCGTCGCGGCAGTCCAGGCCGACGCGGTAGCGGAGGCTATCGATGCCGTGCAGCTCGTTCTCGACCAGCTGCTGGCGCATGAGTTGCCGTGCCCGTCCGTCGCCGAGACCAAGGCGCCGGCCGAGGTCGACGCCGCTCTGCAGCCCGTAGCACTCCGCGACCGACTCATCGGCCTCGCCGTGCAGGTGCCAGGCCTCGTGGGCCAGGACCGCGACCGCGCGGCCGGTCCGGCTCCCCGAGACCTCGCCGGCGAAGGCGAGCCGATAGAGGTCGAAGCACACCTCGGGTGTGAGGATGGCGAGCTCACCGCCGACGGTCGCCACCCCGTCGGCGTGCTGGACGGCGCCGACGTAGTCCCGCGCCTCGTCGCACCGGATATCGACACGCTTCTCCGCGATACGCGACGCTTCGGCGGAGAACCGCGCAACTGCCTCGGCCTTGCGCTCGCCGGACAACGAGTGCCAGCCGGTGCGCCCGTCGACGACGACGACCACGAGGACGAGCACGCCGATGATCCCGGCACCCACGGCGAAGTTCCGGAGCGGCTGCGCCCGCTCCGTGGGCTCGGGCCACGGCTCGACCTCGTCATCCTCCGCGGCGGCCTCGTCGACATCGGCGACCTCGAACCCGTACCGATCGCGATCGATCTGCTGGGGCGCGCGGTCGGGGCTCCGGGCAGGCCCGCCGCGAAGTGCACCGACGAGGAAGTGCACTTCGAGGCCCAGAGCCACGAGGAAGACGACCAGGATCGGCACGGCGTTTCGCAGCGCAATCGGTCCGAGGATCCACGCGAGCACGAAGCCGACCAACGCGACGCGTACCCACAGCCACGGGCTCCCGCCGGCTCGCTCCACACTACGACGGTAGCGTCGGCGAGAGCCCCGAGGTCGAGGACTTCAACTCCCAATCTGCGCCCCCAGGGCGACGGGGCGAGCGGGCGGTCTCGACTTGGTCGGACCCATTCGGAGTCGGCCGCGACGCGCCGGGGCGGTGTTCGACGCAGCTGCTCTGTGTGAGCGGAGGCCGCTTCGGTGAGTCGAACTCCGTCAGTCGCGGTTGCGGCGCTGCAGCCAGAACCGGATGAAGTAGACGGGAACAGCGATGCCGGCGAACAGGAAGACCACAATGCCCCATGCCGTCGGGTGCGCGCTGCCGCGTTTGCTCGCATGGGCGAAGACGGCAGCGGAGAGGGCGGCCGCGAGCATGACGCCGATCACGAACGAAGCAGGGTCGGGCGGCGTCATCGAGGAGGACGATACGGACCGCGATGACCGGACGCGATCTGCAAGGTGGAGGAAACGACGGAGCGGGCCGGTTTACGTGTGTTTATGCGGGATTCCGGCCTTTCGGCAGAGCACGAATCCGTAGTTCCTCGACCAATGAGTAGGGCGGCGTCGTCCGCCGCCCCTACTCGAAGCTCCAGGCCTGGGCTGATTGCCGTCAGTCCCCAGCCAGGGAGTCGCCCTCGCTATCGGCACGGCGCGTGGGCGGCTTTACCCTCGGTCAGGGTCTCTGCCACTCGAAGACGGCGATCAGGCAGCCGTTCTCCGTCCAGGAGTTGTGGTGCGTTCCCGCCTTCGTAGCTCACGAAGTCGCCGGGCCGAACCGTGTGCCGTCGGAATCCATGAGGTCGCCCTCGAGGATCAGAAACTCCTCCATCCCGGGTGGTCGTGCGCGATCGTGACTGCGCCCCGCTCCATGCGCATGAGGTACGTGCCGTGCTGGGTCTCGCGGTCGAAGCTGATCGGGAGTCAGCTCAGCTCGGGCTGCACCGGGCCCTCGAGGTCGTACTCGAGGAACGGCGTCGTATGGGCATTGACGGTCTTCCGGCCGGGTGCGTCGGTCATGGGGCCCCCTCAGTCGCCATGGATCGTTCGTCCTTCCATGCCTCCCGCCACGACGATCAGCTGGCCGGTGACGTGGCCCGACAGCGCGTCCGACGCGAGCACGACGACCTGCCTCGCGACGTCCTCGGGCTGCGCCACCTTGCGCAGCGCCATCGTTCGCGAGACCGCACGCACGCTCTCGGGATCCACGAGCCCGCGGGTCATCGGCGACTCCGTCCAGCCCGGGGCGACTGCGTTGACCCGGCCGAGCGGTGCGATGCGGGTGATCTCGTTCTTCAGCGAGAGCAGGAGGCCGGCGGTGATCGCCGACTTCGCCGCGGCGTAGTCGGCGTGCCCGGCCTCGCCGAACACACCGGCGGTCGAGCCGACGAAGACGAGCGACCCGTGGCCGGTTCGCTCGACCTCGCGCAGGAACGCGCGGGCGACGAGGAAGTCTGCGGTGAGGTTCGCTCGCAGGGTGTCCTCCCAGCGCTCGAGCGAGAGCTCCCAGACCGGAACGTCCTCTCGGGGCCACGTTCCCGCGACGGCCGCGCAGACGTCGACCTGCCCGAGCGCCGTGCGCGCCTCGTCGAAGAGCCGATCGACATCCGCCTCGACGGTGAGGTCGGCCTGCGCAACGGGCGCTCCTGAAAGCTCGTCGGCGAGCGCACGTGCCCGGTCCTCGCCGCGGTGGTAGTGGACGAGCACCTGGGCACCTTCCGCGGCGAACGCGCGGGCGCACGCGGCGCCGATGCCTCCCGACGCCCCCGTGACGACCACGCCCTTGCCCTGAAGCCCCGTCTCGATCGGCGTAGGCTACTCGCGTGCGCGTCCACGTCATCTCGGACATGGAGGGCGTCGCCGGAATCGTGAAGTGGCAGCAGACGACGGGCGGCGAGCCGCTGTACGAGGAGGGCCGCAAGCTCTACACGCAGGAGATCAACGCCGCGGTGCGAGGCGCCAGGGCCGCCGGTGCGACCGAGATCGTCGTCATGGACTGCCATGGTGCGGGGAAGGGGTGGACGTTCAACTCCCTCATCCCCGAGGACCTCGATCCCGATTGCCAGTTCGTCGTCCAGAACGAGTGGACGGAGTACACCGCGTTCCTGGAGCAGGGCTGTGACGCCGCGCTTTTCGTCGGGATGCACGCCCGGTCCGGAACGCGGGACGGCGTCATGAACCACACGATCTCCGGCCGCGCGTACCACAACCTCTGGTTCAACGGCGCGCTCGTCGGCGAGACGGGAATCAACGCCGCGCTGTGCGGAACGTGGGGGTGTCCGGTGCTGCTCGTGACGGGCGACGAGGCCTGCTGTCGCGAGGCCCGCGAGCTGCTCGGCGACGGGCTCACGACCGCTGCCGTGAAGTGGGGCCTCGGGTCCGAGTCGGCGCGCTCACTCGTGCCGTTACGCGCACGCGAGCTCATCGAGGAGGCCGCTCGGACGGCGCTCTCCGATCTCGGCGCAGTTCAGCCGTACGACCCCGGAAGCCCCTGCGAGGTGAAGGCGGAGTTCAAGCACACCGAGGAGGCCGACCGCCTGCGCCACCGGCACGGCGTCGAGCGGGTCGACGACCGCACCATCGTTTCCCGTGCAGACACGTGGTGGGAGGCCTGGAAGCAGTTCTACTTCTAGCGCCGCCGATCTCGTTCCCGCCCGGCCGCCGACTCGACGTCGTCGCGCACGGCGACGTGGAACGGCGTGTCCGCCGCGATGCGTGCGGACATCGAACAGCACCATGCGCAGGCCTTTTCCTCTATGGCGGGCCGACGGCGATGACCCTCCAGCTGATTGACACGCCGTACGTCTGGATGTGAGACTGGATCGGTGCGGCGTCGCACGGGCGCCGCGCACTAGTGCGGACAACAACATGCGGAGGCGTTTCGACGTCGAATAGATGATGCAACCCACCCAGGAGGGCAAGGCATGAAATTGAAGGTCACGCTCGTAGTCGCGCCGATTCTCGCGCTCGTCTTTGCGGCCGTCGCGGTCGCAACGACCGACAACGGCTCCGCCGCGGCGGCGGCTAAAGCGGCAACCATCACGTGCGGCAGCACCCGCACCATCGGTATGGCCGCGCCGATCACAGGTCCCGCTGCGTCGATCGGGACGGATCAGCTGACTTGGGCGAAGTTCTTCGTGAGCAACTGGAACAAGCTGCCGGCGAACAAGAACCGCAAGATCAAGCTGATCCAGGGCGACACGCAGCTCGGCGTCAACACGTCTTTCGCCGTGTCCGTCGCGCAGTCGTTCGCGTCGAACTCGAAGATGCTCGCGGTTGTCGGCCCGGCCGGTAGCCAGGAGGTCGTCGCCTCGACGTCCGCCTACGTGTCCGGTGGGCTCGGCTTCATCTCCGGCTCGGCGACACGCATTTCGCTCACCGACGGCCAGACCGACGGCAACCGCATCGGATACTTCTATCGGACGGTGCCGAACGACGGGATCCAGGCCCCGACTGTGGCCAACTACATCACCAAGAAGCTCAAGGCGACCCGCGTCTACATCATCGACGACCAGGAGGTCTACTCGCAGGGTCTCGCCGACGGTGTGCAGGGGATTCTGAGAGCCAGGGGCGTCACCGTCACGCGCGACTCCATCAGTCAGCAGGCGACGGACTTCTCGTCGACCATCGCGAAGATCCCGGGCAATACGGATATCGTCTACACCCCGTGGCAGCTGTCGCCGCAGGCTCAGACCTTCGGTCAGCAGCTCAGGGCGGCCGGTAAGGGCAGCATCACGATGTTCGGCTCGGACGGCCTGTTCGACCCGGCCACCTGGAAGATCACCGGTTCGTACGTCTCGTTCTTCCCGATCGACACGTCGGCTAAGGTCGTCGCGGCGTTCATAAAGGCGAACGGCAGTACTCAGGCCTTCGGAGCTCCGAGCTACGTCGCAGCCCAGGTCGCGACCCTGGCGGTCACCAGGGCGTGCGCCGACGGCACGGCCACCCGCGCGGAGGTCCGTGCGCAAGTGGCGAAGGTCAACGTCCTGGCGAAAGAGTCGCTCCTGGGAATCCGTATCGACTTCCAGAAGAACGGCAACCTCCGCCACGGCGGGTTCGGTGTCTACCAGATCCAGAGCAACGGAACCTACAAGCGGGTCGGGTAGCGCTTCGGTCCGACTCAGACGAGACGGCGTGCGGCCCACTCGGTGGGCCGCACGTCTGTCTGATGCACAAGCGCCAGTCAGGACCGCCTGTTCGGTGACGGGTCGCATGCGGTTCTGAAAGGGTTGGGGACCCGACCGTGAACGCGAACCTCCGGCAACAGCTCGTCAACCTCACCGGCCTGGGCGTGGCGCTGATCGCCTGGACGCTGATCGCGGTGTACTTCGGCCCGGTCCCGGCGGGCACGTCGCCCTGGGTCTTCTTCCTCCAGCTCACCGTGAACGGCCTCATTCTCGGCAGTCTGTATGCGCTGATCGCGCTCGGGTACACGATGATCTACGGAGTCCTGAAGCTCCTGAACTTCGCGCACGGCGACGTCTACATGATCGGCGCGTTCATCGGCTTCGGTGTCTTGACCGTTCTCGGTGGGCCGCTCAACCCGGCGATTCCAGTCGTGCTGCTCGTCCTCTGCATGTTCCTGGTCGCCATGCTCGGCTCGGGCCTCCTCGGGCTCGCGATCGAGCGCTTTGCGTATCGGCCGCTGCGCGACGCTCCGCGGATCGCGCCGCTCATCTCGGCGCTCGGCGTGGCGTTCTTTCTCGAGAACTCGGCGCTGCTGCTCTTCGGCACCTCATACCGCAACTACGACGGCTTCACCCTGATCAGCTACGACGGGCTCCATCTCGGCGGTGACGGCGGTGTGTTCGTCCAGTACCTCGGGCTGATGGTCTTCGTCCTCGCCGTCGCTCTCATGGTCGCGCTCGTCGCACTCGTCCGCTGGACGCGGCTCGGGAAAGCGATCCGCGCCGTCTCGTTCGACCGAGAGGCGGCGTCCATGATGGGGATCGACACTGACCGCGTGATTGCCGGAACCTTTTTCATCAGCTCCGCGCTGGCGGGGGCGGCCGGGGTGATGTTCGGGCTGCTCTTCAGCCAGATCTTCCATCTGATGGGCTTTCTGGCGGGCCTGAAGGGCTTCACCGCGGCCGTCGTCGGCGGAATCGGCAGCATCCCCGGCGCGATGCTCGGCGGACTGCTGGTCGGGCTGGTCGAGTCGTGGGCGAACGGTTATCTGAACGGCAACTGGTCCTCGCTGGTCGTGTTCGGAATCCTGATCGCAGTCATGCTGGTTCGGCCCACCGGGATCCTCGGCACCCCGGCCTTGCAGAAGGTGTAGATCCAGTGACCGAGCGCCCCGACCGCACACCCGAGGATGCCGAGCCCGACGAGAGCCGGGGCATCGGCGTCGACCAGTGGGTGGCCGAGTCAGATGAGCGTCGAGAGCGCCATCCCGGCCTGCGTGGTCGGATCGAGCACCTCTGGGGGATCCTGCCGCCGGCCGGAAAACTGGCCCTGCTGACGCCGGCGATCATCGTCCCGTTTCTGCCGATCAGCAACGGCAACCTCTACAACTACGGCGTCTTCATCCTCATCTACGCGCTGCTCGCGCTGGGGCTGAACGTCGTCGTCGGGTGGGCCGGGCTGCTGGATCTCGGCTACGTCGCGTTCTTCGGCTTCGGGGCGTACATCTATGCGTTCCTCTCGGGCACCCACTCGGCGGGCGGTCACACGTACACCTTCCACTGGGGCGCCGAGAAGACGATCCCCATCGCCGTTGTCGTGTGTGCGCTGCTCGGTGTCTTTCTGGGGTCGTCGTCGCGCAGGCTACTCGGCGACTACCTCGCGATCGTGACGCTCTTCTTCGGCCAGGCCTTCGTCGTCTTCACGAACGCCGCCAACCCGGCCGGAATCACGAACGGCTCGAACGGTCTCGCCAACGTCGACCCGCTGACATTCTTCGGCGACCGGATAGTGATCGACACGACACGCGGCTACTACTGGTTCCTGCTCGGCACCGTCGGCCTTCTCCTCGTCGTCCTCTACACCCTCAGCGAGTCGCGTACCGGCCGCGCGTGGAAAGCGTCGCGCGAAGACCCGCTCTCTGCCGAGCTGATGGGGATGCCGGTCAACCGGCTGAAGATCATGGCGTTCAGCTTCGGCGCCGGCATCGCGGGTCTCGCAGGCAGCATCTTCGCGGCCGTGCAGACCGGCGCGTTCCCGCAGAACTTCGGCACGACGGTGCTGATCATCATTTACGCCGTCGTGATCCTGGGAGGCACGGGAAGTCTCACCGGAATGATCGTCGGCGCCGTCGTGATCGTCGCGTCCAACCAGGCGCTCGACTCGACATCGCCGCCGAACCTGCCGCGCATTCTCTTCTACGCCGCCGTGATCGCCGCCGTCTATTTCACGCTGAAGTCCTGGCCGCAGAGGCTCGCCGCGTTCGGTGGAACTGCGCTCTTCGGCATCCTCGTGCACGTGGTCGTCGGTTCCATCTGGTCCGACGGAACCGCCGGCGAGGTTACGTCGGGAGGCTTCCTCGCCGGTGTCATCAGGAATTGGGTCTTGATCCCGGTTGATCCGAGCCGGCTCGCCGTCTACGGCTATCTCATGCTGATCGTCTCCGTCACTGTGCTCGTGCAGCTCAAGGGCTGGTGGCGGATCGGGGTGCTCGTACCGACGCTGTACCTCACCGCGTTCGTGTGGGAGAACCTGATGATCCAGCAACCGTCGGTGACGCGGCAGGTACTCCTCGGTCTGCTGCTGATCGGGGTGATGACCATCCGGCCGCAGGGGCTCTTCGGACAGGCGAAGGTGGAGGTCGTCTGATGGCCCGCATGCTGGAGCTCACGAACGTCTCCAAGGCCTTCGGAGGGTTGTTGGTGATCGACAGGCTCGACTTCCATGTAGACGAACACGAGATCGTGAGTGTGATCGGCCCCAACGGCGCGGGCAAGACAACGCTGTTCAACATCGTCACCGGCGTCTACGAGCCGGACGAGGGCGAGATCCTCTTCGAAGGTCAGTCGATCGTCGGGCTCCCGCCGTACAAGATCACGCGGCGCGGCATCGCACGCACGTTTCAGAACCTGCGGCTGTTCCTGAACATGTCCGTGAAAGAGAACGTGATGGCTGCCGAATACGGTCACACGAGAGCAGGCGTCGTCCGCTCGGTGCTGCGCACGCCGGGCATGCGCAAGGAGGAGCGGGCGATCCGTGCTACGGCCGAGGAGAAGCTCTCATTCTTCGGCCAGCGGCTGATGGGCTATCGCTGGGACCAGCCGGCCTACTCGCTCTCGTACGCCAACCGACGGCGGCTCGAGATCGCGCGTGCGATGGCGACCAACGCCAGGATCCTCCTGCTCGACGAGCCGGCCGCCGGCATGAACCCCGTCGAGACACACGAGATCACGGAGCTGATCGGCAAGCTCCGGGACGAGCTCGGGCTCACCATCTTCGTCATCGAGCACGACATGCACCTCGTCGAGGGCATCTCGGACCGGGTTGTCGCGCTCGACCACGGCGTCAAGATCGCGGAGGGCACTTTCGACGAGGTGGCCACGAACCCGGATGTCATCGATGCGTACCTTGGTGCGCGCGCGGCTGATGACGAGGCAGCGTCGTAGGTGGACGCCGCGTCGACCCCCGCCACGGTGCCCGAGAGTACGTCGTTGCTCGAGCTCGACCATGTGCACACGTACTACGGCCAGATCCACATCCTCAACGACATCTCCATCAAGGTCGGCGCGGGCGAGCTCGTCTGCCTCCTCGGCGGCAACGCATCCGGGAAGTCAACGACGCTGAAGACCTGCCTCGGCATTGTCAAGCCCCGGGCGGGGCGGGTGGTGTTCGAGGGCGACGACATCAGCGCAACGAACACGAGTTACAGGATCGCCCGGGGGATGGCGATCGTGCCGGAGAACAGGCGCCTGTTCGCGCCGATGAGCGTGCTCGAGAACCTGCAGATGGGCGCCTATCTGCGCGGCAAGGGCGAGCGCGAGGACTTCGATCGCGTCTACGGTCTTTTCCCGCTTCTCTACGAGCGTCGCGCCCAGCTCGCGGGAACACTGTCCGGCGGAGAGCAGCAGATGGTGGCAATGGCCCGCGCGCTGATGTCGCGGCCGAAGCTGCTGCTGATGGACGAGCCGTCCATGGGTCTCGCTCCGATACTTGTGGAGCGCAGCTTCGAGATCATCCAGCAGGTGCACGAGTCCGGGGTCGCCGTGCTGGTCGTCGAGCAGAATGCGAACGTCTCCCTCTCGATCGCCGATCGTGGTTACGTGCTCTCGACCGGGCGAGTCGTGTTGGAGGGAAAAGCCTCCGAGCTCATCCAGCACGAGGAGCTACGTATGGCCTACCTCGGCCGGTGACCCTCGCGCCGCCCCCCGTCGCGCTTCGCCTACGGCCGGCGCAGCCGGCCTCCGCGAACGCACTGGCGACGCTCGCGGCAGGATCCTGCGGGCTCGCCGCTTGGTCGTACGTCGAGTACTGCCCTGCGCGGCTCGCCCTCACCTCCCTTGCGACCGCAGCCCCGGCAGCGCGAGATCGCCATGGCTGAGGTCGGCCGCGCTATCCGCGCCGAGTTCCCGATCTTCGAGCACACGACGTACGCGAACTCGTGCTCCCAGGGTGCGCTCGCCAACCGCGTGCGCGCCGCAGCGGAGGAGTGGCTCGCGGGCTGGGACGAGAACGGCGCGGAATGGGAGTTCTGGGTCGAGCGAAACGAGGCGGCCCGCGCCGCCTTCGCGGCGCTCGTTCACGCCGAGCCGGACGACGTCGCCGTCACGACGTCGGTCTCCCAAGGCGTCAGCGCGCTCGTATCCGCCCTCGACCTCAGCGGAGAGCGCAATCGGATCGTCATCAGCGAGTACGAGTTCCCCACCGTCGGTCAGATCGCTCACGCGCAGGAACTCCGCGGCGCCGAGGTCGTCCACGTGCGACCCGACGCCGACGGCCTGATCCCGCTCGAGCGCTTCGCGGAGGCGATCGACGCGCGGACTGCCCTCGTCTGCTGCACGGCGGTCTCGTTCCGCTCGGGTCACCGCCACGACGTGTCGGCCATCGCCGACCTCGCGCACGCCGAGGGAGCGCTGCTCCTCGCCGACAGCTACCAGGTGATCGGGGCACTCGAGCTGGATGTGCGCACGCTCGGCGCGGACGTCGTCACCGGCGGGACTGTGAAGTACCTCCTCGGCTCCGCAGGCCTCGCCTTCATGTGGCTGCGGGAGACCCTCTGCTCGGAGCTGTTGCCGATCCAGACCGGCTGGTTCGCCGACGAGGACATCTTCGCGATGTCGATCGCCGACTACTCGCCGCATGCAACCGCTCGCCGCTTCGACAGCGGCACGCCGCCCGTGCCGTCTCTCTATCCCGGCGTCGCGGGCATGGAGCTGATCGCCGAGGTAGGTGTGCCCGCGATCGAGGCGCACGTGGAAGGGCTCGTCGAGCGCTTCTTCGACGGCCTCGACGAGCTGGGTGCGACGGCCGTGACGCCGCGGGCGAACGGTGCGCACGGCGCCCTCGTGTGTGTCCTCTCGACGGATCCGAACGCTCTCGTCGCCGCGCTGGCCGAGGAGCGGATCGTCACGTCGACGCGCGACGCCAATCTGCGCGTGTCCTTCCATCTCTACAACGTCGAGGACGACGTCGACCGCATCCTCGAGGCGTTACGCCGCAACAAGCACCTGCTCGCTTAGAGGCTGCTGCTCGTTCTCTTGAGCGTTCCTTGAGGCGCCGGCCGTATCCGTACGGCCATGAACGAAGCGGAGTTGGTCGAGCGGGTCGCGCGTTTGGAGCGTGCGCTCGCACGCGGGGAGGAGGGGCTCGACTCGTACACGCGCGGGTTCGCCAAGTTGCGCGCAGAGCTTGACGAGGTGCGGGCGCTTGTTGCGGATCTTCCGGTTCCGACGGCCACCCCTGAACCTGCAGCGCCGCCGCCCATACCCGAAGCAGTGCCTCCACGCGTCGCGACCGTCGCCGAGGTCTCCGCGACGGAGCCACCTCCGGCACCGCCGCCTCCCCCGCCCGCACGCGAGCCCGAGCCTGCGAAGCAGTGGCCGGCGCCGCGACCGCTCTCCGTTCCCCGGCCGAGCCGCACGCTCCGCGAGCTCGCGCGACGACTGGGATCTCGTGGGCGCTCGGGGGTTCGCGATCGTCGGCGGCGCGGTCATGGCGCTCGGCATCGGGTTCTTCTTCGTCCTCGCAGCCAACCGCGGCTGGATCGGCGAGGGCATGCGGGTCGCACTCGGTGCGGGCGCGTCAGGACTCGTGTTCGGAGCAGGACTCCTCCTCCGGGCGCGCTATGGCCAGTACTGGTCGGCGCTCGCGGCTGTCGCGGCCGGCATCGCGGGGGCGTATGCGACGCTCGCTGCCGCAACCGTCCGCTACGACCTCGTTCCAGACCCGCTCGCCCTTCCGCTGGCCGGCGCCATCGCGGCCGCCGGCACCCCGGTCGCGATCCGCTGGGGATCGCAGACGATCGCGGGAATAGCGTTGCTCGGTGCCGCTCTCGCCCCTGGCCTGCAGGCGCTCGACGCCGACATGACCTGGGAGTCCGCGGCCTTCGCGACGATCGTGCTCGTCGCAACCGCGGCTGCCGCCGTCCCGCGCGGGTGGCATCCACTCCTCGCCGTGATCTCGCTCGTCGTCGGCGCGCAGGTCGAGTGGCTGGCTGCCGACGCGACGCCACCGGCGCCGCCGGGAACGCTCGTAGTCGCAGCGGCGTTCGTCCTCGTGCTGCTCGGGATTGGCATCGGACGCCAGCTTGCGTTGGCTGCAACCGAGGTCGATCCGCTCGCGCTGACGTACATCCTCGCCTCGTTCGGCGCGACAATGCTCCTGACGTTCCAGCTCTTCGACGAGCGGGACGGTCGAGGCATCACGTTGCTCGCCGCCGCCGCGATCTGGGCCCTCGTATTCGGAGCCCTCCTCGCACGGCGGCTTCGGGATCTTTCGCTCGTCGTGGGGGTGTCTGCGCTCGCCCTCGCCGCGGTCGGCTGCGCCTACCTTCTCTCGGACTCGGTGCTCACGCTCGCCTGGGCGGCCGAGGCGCTCGTCTTCTTCGTCGTGGCGAGGCGCCTCGAGGATGCCCGTCTCCAGGCCCTGGGGCTCGTCTACCTGGTCATGGCCGCGGTGAGCGTCTTGGTAACGACGGGTGCGCCGGACCACCTCTTCGACGAGGCCGCGGACCAGCTTGCGGCGGTGCTCCCACTCGGGGCCGTCGCCGTCGCGGCGATCGGGGGTGCGATCTGCGTGCCCGCCTCCTACCGCGGGCGAACCGAGACCGGGCTGCTCGCTTTCGTCGCGATCGTCCGGTCCGCGCTGAAACTGTGGCGTCGAGGCATCCGGGAGACACTCGCGTTCGTCGGGGCCGCGTTCGGAACCCTCTCTCGGCCTCCTTCCTTCTGGTCTCTGCCTCGTTCGAGCGCGGACACATCGTCGCCTCGATCCTCGCAGCTGCGGTCGGCGCCACCCTGCTGACCGCCGCTGCGAGGAACCGCTCGACGCCGCTCGCCGTGGCCTCCTACGTGTGGCTCTCCGTCGTCCTCGGCGAAGCCTTCGGGTTCGACGCGGAGCGGTTCGAGAACGACTCCACCCTGTTCTCACCGGGAGGCTGGTCGATTCTCGCTGCCTCTGCCGGCCTTCTCCTCGGTGCCTACGTCCATCGCCTGCTCGACCCGGATCGGCGCGGACGCGACTGGCTCCTCGGTGTCGTCGCCGTCGTCGCAGCGTTCTCGGCCGAGGCCGGGGTCGCCGCTCTCGCCCCTGCCAACGAACGGCTCGCGGGATTCGGCATGCTGCTGGTCGCCTTTTCCTTCGTCGGACTCGCCGGAGGTGTCTTCCGGCGCGACGGCTTCCGGAACGCGTCGACGATCCTGTGGTCGCTCGGGCTCGTCGAGCTCGTCGGCGCGGAAGCGCTGCTCGTACGCGACGCCGACTGGCGATCGGCCCTCATCGCCGCCACAGCGCTCGGCGTGGGCGCACTCGCCCGACCGCTTCGGGAGATGCGGCTCTGGCTCGCCGGCGGGTCGCTCGCGCTCGCGACGACTGCGGTCGTGCTCTTCGCCCAGGTGTTGCCGCCTCTCGCCGCCGATGAGACCACGCGACACCTCGTCCTCCCGGTCGCCGCTTGCACTCTCTCGCTGTTCGGCCTCGCGGCCATCGTGTGGAGGCTCGAGCGCTGGCGTGATCTCTCGACCGTGCTCTGGAGCGCCGGAATCGTCGCGCTGATCGCAACCGAGCGTGTGCTCCTCGAGGACTGGCGCGCGACCGCAGTCGCCGCGGCGTTCACCGGAGCGGCGGCTGCGCTGGCTGCCCATCCGCTTCGAGATGACCGTCTGTGGGCGGCCGGTTGCATCGTCGTCGCGACGACCACGGCCGCGGTCGTCGCGACGCTGACGCCTCCCTCGCATCTCCTCGCCGCGTCCGGAACGCCGGCAGACGGCCTCTGGGTCCTCCTCGCGTGCCTTGCAAGCGTTGTCTTGGTCGGTCTGACGTGGCGCGACGCGGAGCTGCGGGTCGCGATCGAGGTGATCGCTGGGGGAATCGCTCTGTACGCGCTCTCGCTCGGGATCCTCGAGGTCGCGGAGCGGGTTTCTTCGGCATCGGTCGAGACCGATTTCGAGCGTGGCCACACGGCTGTCAGCGCGCTCTGGGCGCTCGTCGGTCTCGGCCTTCTGGTTGCCGGGCTGCTGCGCGGCTCGGTTGCGCTCCGCTATGGAGGGCTGGCGCTTTTCGGCCTCAGCCTCGCGAAGATCTTCGTGTACGACCTCTCGTCGCTGAGCTCGGTCGCGCGTGCGTTCTCCTTCATCCTCGTCGGTGGTCTCCTCCTCGCGGGCGGCTTCTTCCTCCAGCGTCTCAGCGACCGACTCGGGCCACCGAGGGCGCACTTCTGAAGAACGAGTCGCCGACGGGCTGCGATACTCGGCGTCCGTGGACCCGCGTGACTCCGCAGCGGAGCTCGAGCGCACGATCGAGCGCTACAACGAAGCCTGGAACGCGCACGACGTGGCCACGATCGTGTCCTTCCACGCTCCCGGCATGGTCTTCGAGAACCACACCGCCGGCGACCGGGTCGAGGGCGATGCGGTCGGCCCGCACATCGCGGGGATCTTCGAGCGCAACCCCGACCTCCGCTTCAGCGGGCGCCGCCTCTATGCGCGCGACGGCCTCGTCGTCAGCGAGTGGACTGCCGCCGCGACGAACCGTGAGGGTCGGCGGGTCGAGTGGGACGGGGTGGACGTGTTCCCGTTCGAGGACGGCCTGATCCTGCGTAAGGACGTCTACTCGTCGTCCCACACCCCCCGCTTCCTCGACGAGTAGCCCGTTGGCGCGGCCGCTTGTCCACGAAGCGGCAGGCGTGCCGTCCGAGATCGAGCGAGAGCTCACGGCCGACTTCGAGCTCGTCGCCGAGCCTGCCGGAGCCGACGGCGTGATCGTCACACCGGCCGTGACGGTCGACGCCGCGTTCCTCGACGCCGCCGGGCCGCAGCTCCGCATCGTCGCGAACTACGCCGTGGGGATCGACAACGTCGACTTCGAGGCGACGCGTGCACGCGGCATCGTCGTCTCCAACACCCCGGGCGTCCTGACCAACGCTGTCGCCGAGCACACGATCGGACTGATCCTCGCGCTCCTGCGCCGAATCGGAGAGGGCGACCGGTCGCTCCGCCGGCGCGACCACTGGGAGTGGGGGCCGGACTTCATGGTCGGCGAGGGCCTTGAGGACAAGGAAGTCCTCGTCGTCGGGCCGGGGCGGATCGGCCTGCGCGTGGCCGAACTCGTGGACGCGTTCGGTGCCCGAGTGACGTTCGCCGGTCGCGCCGACGACCTCCACGCTCTGCTCGCCCATGCCGACGTCGTCACGCTCCACTGCCCTCTCACTCCCGAAACGCGTCACCTCGTCGACGCCGCCGCGCTCTCCGCGATGAAGCCGGACGCGGTTCTCGTCAGCACCGCGCGAGGGCCGGTCGTCGACGAGGCTGCGCTCGTGAACGCGCTCGCGTCCGGGTCGGTCGCCGGCGCCGCCCTCGACGTCTTCGAGCACGAGCCGGCCGTCAGCGAGGAGCTCCTCGCGATGGAGAACGTCGTCCTCACGCCGCACATCGCGAGCGCGACGCGCGAGACGCGGCTCGCGATGGGCAGACTCGTCGTGTCCGCGCTCCGCGCGGTCCTGCTCGAGGATCGAGTTCCCGAGAACGCGGTGCACTGAGCCCTAGCCCTCGGCTTCCCCTTCCATCGCAACCAGACGCGTGTAGTAGTCCGGCAGCTCCTTCAGATGCGCCCACGCGATCTTTCCCGTGAGGATCGGGTCGTCTCCCGTGACATTCGTCTCGGGATCGTGGCTCCCGTGCTCGAGCTCGACCTCGAGCCCCTTGTGGAACTGCTCGACGTCGAACGGTGACGCTGCCCAGTCGATCCCGATCTCGATACCGATCCGGCGCGCCTCCTCGGTCGTGAAGCGTTCGAGCTTCGTCGTCATCGTCTCCTCCTTTCCGGTCCATGCTCCACGCCAGGTGGTATTTCCGCATCAGGGGACGCGCGGACGTCAGCTACGAAGTGTCCGCGAGTCCCGTGTAGCGTCCCGCCGTGACCGCCTACGGGAGCACGTCGATGTGGGGGACGCTCGAGCGCGTGCTCGTACGGCCACCGCTCGCGGAAGACACTCCGCGCTGGCGGGACTATGGCTGGCGCGCCGCGCCAGATCCTGTGGCTGCCGCGTCCGAGCACGAGCACTTTTGCGGGATTCTCGAGGCAGCCGGCGCCGAGGTCGTCGTCTCCCAGCACGATCCCGGGAATCCGGACGCGATCTACGTCTACGACCCCGTGCTCGTCGGGTCGGCGGGAGCGGTGCTCCTGCGACCGGGAAAGGAGGGGCGCCGAGGCGAGCCGAAGGCGATCGCGACCGCACTTGCGGCCGCGAACGTCCCGATCGCGTCGGAGCTCGCCGAGCCCGCGTTCGCCGAGGGCGGTGACACGGTCTGGCTCGACGATGAGACCCTGCTCGTCGGGATCGGCTACCGGACGAACCCGGCGGGACTCGCCGCGCTCGCGGAGGCGTTCCCTGAAGTCGAGGTGGTCGCGTTCGATCTCCCGCACTGGAACGGAAGCGGCGAGGTGATGCATCTCATGTCGTTCATCTCCCCGCTCGACCGCGACCTCGCGGTCGTGTATCCGCGCATTGCCCCGGTGCGGCTGCTCGAGCTACTCGCGGAGCGCGGGATCGAGGTCGTGGAAGTGCCCGACGAGGAGTTCGAGACACAAGGACCGAACGTGCTCGCCCTCGGTCCTCGTCGCGCGCTCGCCCTCGACGGCAATCCGGAGACACGGCGCCGCATGGAGAAGGCCGGCGTCGATGTCGTCGTTTACGAGGGGGACGAGATCTCGCTGAAGGGCGACGGCGGCCCGACCTGCCTCACCCGCCCTCTTCTGCGCATCTGAGTACGAGCGCGACCTCTTAGCCGGACGCCCCCTCGGCCCCCAGCAGGTCGGCCAACGCAGCCACGAGCACGTCGTCGTCGTGTTGGTCGCGCACGGTGATGCGGATTCCGTTGGGCGAGCCGCGAACCGGGAGGCCATGCCGTAGCAGGCCGGCGCTCAGGTCTCGGCCCCGCTCGGTCGGCACGTAGACGAAATTCGCCGCGGAGGGAAGCGGATCGAGCCCGATCGCGCGCAGTTCCTCCACCAACCGCTCGCGCTCGTTGAGCGTCGGCGTCACGTCCGGTGGGTCGGCGAGGCCGGCGAGCGCCAGCGCGACCGACATCGTCCCGACCGGGGCGGGATGCTGACGGTCCCTTAGCCCCGTCGCAGTCTCGGTGTCTGCGAGCGCGTAGCCGATCCGGGCCGCCGCGAGCCCGAACGCCTTCGAGAACGTCCGGACGACAACTACCCCGTCGTCGAGCAGCCCCGCGGCGGTCTCGCCGCCTGTGTACTCGAAATAGGCCTCGTCCACGACGAGCGGCCGCGCGGCCGGGAGGTCGACGAGCGCACCCGTCGGGTTGTGCGGGCGGCAGCAGAACGTCACCACGGGACTCCTGTCTCCGACCTCGGCGCCCGCGGCCCAGGCCGCCATCCGGAAAACCGGGTACGTGGGCTCGTACGCGACCGCCACGACGTCGCCCGGACCTGCGAAAGCGCGGCCGCAGAGCATGAGCAGGTCGTCCGCGCCCGCGCCGAGGACGACGTTCGACGGCTCGACCCCGGCGTACTCGGCAATCGCCTCGTGGATGAGGGCGTAGCCGCCGTGGGGGTACTCGTTGATGCGGCGAAGCTCGTTTCCGACGACCTCGACGCGCGCAGTCGGCGGCGGCTCCGAGGGGACGTTTCCGTCGAAGCGGAGGACCTTGTCCTCCGCGGTGCCCGCCACTCGAGCGACCTCGGCAGTCGACGGTGCCCACGCATACGGGACGAACTGCGACGGGAGCGCGCGCACGCGCCGATTCTGGACGAACTGGCGCCGTTGCGGGAGCGGATCGCTCCTACGAGAGGCCGAAGCCGACGGCGAAGCCGAGCGCGGGCACGAGCCCCGCCTCCCGGCCGCCGAGCTTGAAGGCCTCGGGCATGAGCGTGTCGGCGAGCATCACGAGGAGCGCGCCGGCTGCGAGCGCCGTCACGAATGCGCCCCCTGCCGTCGGCATCTTGTCGAGGAGGAACCAGCCGGGCTGCCCCGACCCACAGCGATCCCGCAGTGACGAGACCCCGGAACGCCGCCTCGAGCATCACATCGGAAGCTCACGACTCGTCGAGGGTGAGCTGCCGGTACGGAGAAAGCCCGGACACGCCGACACCGACGAGCCGGAGCGCGCCCGGACGATCGCGGAGCCCGCGGTCGAGGAGGCGGCAGGCGACCTCGCCGATGACCCCGGCCTCGTCCACCGCCGCGGGCAGGGTCGTCGACCGTGTGCGGATGGAGAAGTCCGCGTAGCGCAGCTTCGCGGTCACGGTCCTGCCGGAGAGCCCCGAGCTGCGAAGGCGCTCCGACACGAGCTCGGAGAGCCGTCGCACCTCGTCGTGGAGCCGCTCGCGGTCCGTGACGTCGCGCGCGAACGTGTCCTCCGCGGAAGCGGACACCGGTTCGAGCTCGAGGTCGAGATCGCGCGGGTCGATGCCCTGCGCACGGTTGCGGAGGAGCGGGCCCAGCGAGCCGGGCACGAGCGTCCGCAGCTCCGGGTCGCCGAGTGCCGCGAGAGCGCCGATCGTGTCGACACCGGCGGCGTGCAGCCGTGCCTCGGCTCGCGGTCCGACACCCGGGAGCAGTCGAACCGGCAGCGGTGCGAGGAAACGCGCTTCGGTTCCCGGCGGGACGACGGTGATCCCGCCGGGCTTGCGACGGTCGGACCCGATCTTGCAGACGACCTTCGACGTCCCTACTCCGAGTGAGCACGTGAGCTTCGTGTGTCCGAGGACGGCGGTCTGGATCGCCGATGCGAGCTTCCGAGCGCGGGTGAAGTCGGGCGCCACTGTTCCCAGGTCGAGGTAGCCCTCGTCGATCCCCGTCTTCTCGATGCGCGGGACGAGCTCGGCCACGGTGTCCCAGACGACACGCGAGTACTGCCGATAGAGACCATGCCGCGGCCGGAGGAACACGGCCTCGGGGCAGCGCCGGAGCGCCTCCGCAGCACTCATCGCGGAGTGGATCCCGAACCGCCGGGCGGCGTAGTTCGCAGTCGAGACGACGCCACGGCCATGCGGGTCGCCACCGACGACGAGCGGCCTGTCGGCGAGCGCGGGATCCTCGAGCTCTTCGACCGCGGCGAAGAACGCGTCGAGGTCGAGGTGCGCAAGGATCCTCACGTGGACAAAGCTACTGTTGCCTCGTGACCGCTCTTCCGGCGTTGCCGCCCCCGACGATCGAGCAGCCGGCTCCCCGTCAGGTGTCCTACGGGATCGTCACCGGGCAGGCGGCGCGCGGGACGTCGCGCGTCCTCGTCTTCGCGAACGGAAAGCGACTCGCTGCCCGACCGCTCGAGGGGCGCCGATTCTCCCTGCGTGTGTCCTTGCCCCTGGGTGACCTCACGGTCCGCGTCACGACCGTCGCACGGGGAGGGAGGAGATCGTCGACCGCCGTTCGAGATGTCTTCGGCTTGCCGGCCGCAGCTCGTCCCCGCATCGTCGCCGCGCACGAGGATTCGACGCTCGCCCGGAAGCTGACACCCACCGTCCGTGGGTTCGCGGGCACGGCCGGGTACTACGTCCAGAGCCTGACCGGCGGCGCGGGGGCCGCCTGGAACGCGAAGGCTCGCTTCCCGGCGGCCTCGACCGTGAAGCTCGCGATTGCGACGACTGTGCTCGCGCACAGCCCCGGCATCCCGGCGCGGGGTACCTCGCTCGACTCGCTGCTGCACGAGATGATCACCGTCTCGGACGACGCGGCGGCGAACTCGCTGCTCGTCTGGCTCGGCGGCTCGACCAGCGGCGGTGGCTACCGGGTGAACGACCTGATGCGCTCGATCGGGCTCACGGACACGCTCATGTACGGCGGGTACGAGACACGGACGACCGCGGGCGCGATCCCGCGACAGGTCGACGAGGCGCCGGCATTCGGCGTCGGCAAGTACACGACCGCCGCGGACCTGTCGGCGCTCTGGCGCGCGCTCTGGCTCGCGTCGGGCGGCAAGGGCCCGCTCCGGTCGGCGCAGCGCGGCCTGAGTCCTGTAGATGCCCGGTACCTTCTCTGGCTCACTGCCCACGTGGACGACCAGCCGAAGCTCGACACGACGGTCGGACGCCAGCACCACGTCGTCGTTCTGCACAAGGCCGGGTGGATCTCCGCCGCGCGGCACGACACCGGCCTCGTGTTCTGGGAAGGCGGCGTGTTCGTCGCCGGCGTCATGACGTGGAGGTCGTGGGGCGTGAGCGTGACGTCGGATCGCCTCGCCGGCCACGTCGCGGACGTCGCGCTCCGCCGCTTCCGCCGCAGCGAAGGCTGAAAGCTCTCGTAACGACACGCCTGCCTACGGCTCGACGCAGCCCTCGCCAGGGTCGGTACAGTTTCTGAACCAACTACGGCATCCATACGACGAAAGCGAGATCCGTTGAGCGAGACCACACGCCTTCTCCTCGTCCCCCTGGAAGACCTCGTCGTCTTCCCCAACATGAATGTGACCCTCACCGTCGACGTCGGCGACGAGGAGCGCGTGCTGCTCGTGCCCAAGCACGACGACGGCTTCGCGAAGGTGGGGACCGTCGCCGAGGTCACCGATCGGATCCGACTTCCCGGCGGCGGTCGCGCGGTTGCGCTGAACGGGTTGCACCGTGGCGTTGCCGGCGCAGCGGCCACCGATCCCCAGGGGCGTCTCTTCGTCGACGTCGAGGAGCGCCCGGACGCCGACTCCGCAGACGGAAGCATCCGTGAGCTCGAGCGTGAGTACCGTGCAACGGTCGAGGAGATCCTCGAGCTGCGCGGCGACGACGGCCGCATCGCGGCCTTCGTCCGCTCGATCACCGAGCCCGGTGCGCTCGCCGACACCTCCGGCTACTCGCCGGACCTGACCTTCGAGCAGAAGGTGCAACTGCTCGAGACCGTCGACATCCGGGCACGACTCGAGCTGGCTCTCGAGCTCCAGCGCGAGCGGCTCGCCCTCATGCAGGTGCGCCGGCGCATCCAGGAGGACGTCGAGACGAACGTCGACAAGCAGCAGCGCGAGTACATCCTCCGCCGCCAGCTCGAGTCGATCCGCAAGGAGCTGGGCGAGGACGAGGGCTCGGTCGTCGAGGAGTACCGCGCCAAGATCGCCGAGGCGGAGATGCCCGAAAACGTCCTCGAGCAGGCCGAGCGTGAGCTCTCGCGACTCGAGCGCATGGGCGACCAGACGCCCGAGGCGACCGTCATCCGCAACTACCTCGACTGGCTGCTCGCGATCCCGTGGAGCAAGCGCTCCGAGGAGCGTCTCGACCCGAAGTACACCCGGGAGGTGCTCGACGCGGATCACGCGGGCCTCGACGACGTGAAGGACCGCATCGTCGAGTACATCGCGGTCGCGAAGCTCCGCAAGGAGCGCGGCGTCGAGGACGACAAGCGCTCCGGCGCGATTCTCACGCTCATCGGGCCGCCCGGCACCGGCAAGACGTCGATCGGCGAGTCGATCGCTCGCGCGACCGGCCGCGAGTTCGTCCGCATGTCCCTCGGCGGCATCCGCGACGAGGCGGAGATCCGCGGGCACCGGCGCACGTACATCGGAGCCCTCCCGGGACGGCTGGTTCGCGCACTGCGCGACGCGGGGACGATGAACCCGGTGATCATGCTCGACGAGGTCGACAAGGTCGGCGCCGACTGGCGCGGAGACCCGTCGTCCGCGCTCCTCGAGGTGCTCGACCCGGCGCAGAACCACTCGTTCCGCGACCACTACCTCGACGTCGAGCTCGACCTCTCCCAGGTCTTCTTCATCGCGACCGGGAACATGTCGGAGACGATCCCCGGCCCGCTCCTCGATCGGATGGAGGTCATCCGCTTCGACGGCTACACGACCGACGAGAAGGTCGCGATCGCGAAGGGTTACCTGTGGCCGCGCCAGGTCGAGCGGAACGGCCTGCGCGAGGACGAGGTCTCGATCTCGGACGAAGGCATCGAGCTCGTCGTCACCGAGTACACGCGCGAAGCGGGTGTCCGCCAGCTCGAGCGCGAGCTCGGGACGCTGCTCCGCAAGACCGCTACGGGCATCGCCTCGGAGGAGGTCGAAGCACCTGTCGCGCTCGACGAGGACGCGGTGCGCAAGGGCCTCGGCCGACGCAAGTTCTACCGCGAGGTGGCCGAAGCGGACCGCGGTTCCGGGCGTCGCCACCGGCCTGGCTGCGACGGCGACGGGCGGCGACGTGCTCTTCATCGAGGCGACCTCGCACCGAGACGGCGACAAGTTCGTCCTGACCGGGCAGCTCGGCGACGTCATGAAGGAGTCGGCGCAGATCGCGCTTTCCTCGGTCCGGGCGCTCGCGCCGCAGCTCGGCATCGACGAGGAGCTGTTCGAGAATCGCGCGTTTCACGTTCACGTCCCAGCGGGCGCAATCCCGAAGGATGGCCCGAGCGCGGGCATCACGATGGCGACCGCGCTCGCGTCGCTCCTGACCGGCCGTGCCGTGAAGCACACCGTCGGGATGACCGGCGAGATCACGCTCCAGGGGCGCGTTCTGCCGATCGGTGGCCTCAAGCAGAAGGTGCTCGCCGCGCACGCGGCGGGGATCACGGACATCATCATCCCCGAGCGCAACCGCGCCGACCTCGAGGACATCCCCGAGAACGTGCGCGAGGAGATCGCGTTCCACCCGGTGATGTCGATCGGCGAGGTGCTCACCCTCGCGCTCGAGGAGGCACCGGTGCAGCGCAGTGTCGAGGTGTAAGCGACAACAGCCGGTTCCAGAGGACGTCCGCCGCGCGGCGGACGTCCTCGAGCGCCGCTACGCGGTCTCGATCATCTACGCGTCACATCA
Organism: uncultured Gaiellaceae bacterium; assembly: GCA_963709715.1. GTDB lineage: Bacteria > Actinomycetota > Thermoleophilia > Gaiellales > Gaiellaceae > GMQP-bins7. Next base: position 32,642 of record CAVPXQ010000002.1, on the reverse strand, counting down.
GGGGTGCACGCGGTTCACGGAGTTTCGCCGTGCCCTCGGCACGATTCCGCCCGCGACCCTGGTGCAGCGGCTCGCGGAGCTCGAGGAGGCGGGCGTGCTCCGGCGCGAGGTGCGTGACGCGCGCCCGCCGCACGTCGAGTACGTGCTGACGGCTGACGGCAGGCGGCTCGAGTCACTGCTCGAGGCTCTTGCAGCCTGGGCTCGGGCCTAAACGGACCCTTTACAAACGCCAGAAACGTGCCGATAGGCACCTGGTGAGCATCGCGCGCCCCGACCGGGCGTTCTTTTTCATCGCGACCGCATCCGTGCTCGCGTACGTCTCCCTGCCCCGGGACACGGCGTACTACGACCGCTGGTACCAGATCTTCCCGGTCGCGGCCGTCGTTGCGACGCTCGTCGGCGTCTGGCTGAACAAGCCGAGATCGAAGGCGCCGTGGTTCCTCGTCGCGATCAGCGGCCTCTGCGGAGTGACCGCGGACGCCCTCTACGCGATCGAGCTCGAGCAGATCGGATCGGTGCCGTTCCCGTCCGCCGCGGACTACTTCGCGCTCAGCGCCTACGCCGTCCTCGCGGCAGCGCTCTTCATCATGATCCGCAAGCAAGCTCCCGGGCGAGACTGGCCGAGCCTCATCGACGCGGGGATCGTCACGGTCGGCGTCGGCATCGTCGGCTGGACGTTCCTCGTGCAGCCCAGCCTCACCGATGGCACGAGCCCGCTCGAGACGACCGTCGCGCTCGCGTTCCCCGTGATGGACGTCCTCCTCGTCTCGCTCGCCGCGCGCATGGTGCTAGGCCCGGGTCTTCGCACGCCGGCCTTCGCGATGGCCACCACCGCTCTCGTCTTCCAGCTCGTCGGCGACGCGATGTACGGCTTCGGGTCGCTCCACGGCTGGTACCGAGTCGGCGACTCTGTCGACCTGCTCTTCGTCGTCGCTGCCGTGCTCTGGGGCACGGCGGCTCTCCATCCCTCCATGGTCGAGCTCACGGAGCCGAATCTCGATCCGGAACAGCGGCTCTCGCGGAAGCGGCTCGCGGTGCTCTCGGCTGCAACCCTCACGGCTCCGGCGATGCTTGCCGTCGCTGCCGTCGAGGCCGGCTCCAGCGAGCTCATCGTCATCGTCGGCGCGGGAGCGGCACTGTCCGCGCTCGTCGTCGTCAGGCTCGCCGGGCTCGTCGCCCGGCACGAGCGCTCCGAGCGCCGCGAGCGTGTCCTCGGCGCGGCCGCGGCCGCGCTCGTCACCGCGTGGACCCGCGACGACATCTATCGCGTGACCGTCGACTCGGCACTCGACATCGTCGGAGACGAGGAGGGCGCCGTCGACCTCGTCGTCGACGACGAGGTCATCGCAAGCGCCGGTCGTGCAGGACAGGAGTCGGTAGTTCGTACGGAGCTCCCGGTGTCGGTAACGGGAGAGGACGGCAGTCTCGTCGTCCACACGAGAGAACGGCTTTCGAAGCAAGCTCGCGAGGGCGTGGAGACGCTCACCTCCCAGGTCGCCCTCGCCCTCGAGAGCGCGGCATACGCGCAAGAGGTGCACGAGCGCCGGAGCGCCGAGCGCTTCCGGTCGCTCGTGCAGAACTCGAGCGACGTCATCGCCCTGCTCTCGCCCGACCTCATGATCCGCTACCACACGCCCTCGGTCCAGCGGGTACTCGGATACGCCGAGGAGGAGCTCGTCGGGACCCGGCTCACGGACCTCCTCCAGCACGAGGAGGCCGAGAAGCTCAAGGGCTTCTTCTCCGAGGTGCGTGCGATCCCCGGGACGCCGATGCCGCGGGATCTCCCTTTGCGGCGGAAGGACGGCTCCTTCGTGCAGCTCGAGAGCGTCTTCAACAACCTCCTCGACGTCGCGAACGTCGGTGGGGTCGTGGTCACCGCCCGCGACGTCACGGAGCGGCGAGCGCTCGAGGATCAGCTGCACTACCAGGCGTTCCACGACTTGCTCACCGGGCTCGCAAACCGCGCGCTCTTCTCGGAGCGGATCTCGCATGCCATCGAGCGCGGAGTGCGTCACCGTAACCTGATCGGGGTCATGTTCATCGACCTCGACGACTTCAAGACCGTGAACGACAGCCTTGGCCACGCAGCCGGCGACGAGCTCCTCGTGCACGTCGCCGAGCGGATCCGCGCCTCGATCCGTCCCGAGGACACGTGCGCGCGGCTCGGTGGAGACGAGTTCGCCGTGATGGTCGAGGGCATCAACGACCTCGCGGGCGCCGTGGCCGTCGCTCGCCGGATCCTCGCGACCATGGCCAAGCCGCTCGTGATCGCCGAGTCGGACGTGATCGTCCAGGGAAGCATCGGCATCGCGCTGAGCGGCGGAGGCCAGACGGCAAGCGAGATCATGCGGAGCGCGGACCTCGCGATGTACCGGGCGAAGAGCGAGGGCAAGGGGCGGTACGCGATCTACGAGCCGTCGATGCACGAGCTCGTCCTCGAGCGACTCGAGCTCAAAGCCGACCTGCAGCGCGCGGTCGTGGCCGACGAGTTCGACGTCCACTACCAGCCGATCGTCACTCTCAGGACGGGGGGCATCGTCGGTGTCGAGGCGCTCGTGCGCTGGAACCACCCGCAGCGCGGGATCCTTCCGCCGGCCGACTTCCTCGGGCTCGCCGAAGAGACGGGCCTCATCCTTCCGGTCGGCAAGCACGTCCTGAACCAGGCGTGCCGGCAGACGGCGAGCTGGCGCGAACGGGGCCACAAGCAGCTTGGGGTCAGCGTCAACCTGTCGGCGAAGCAGCTGGCGAGCAAGAACCTCCCCGGCGAGGTCAATGACGCTCTCTCCGGAGCAGCTCTCGCAGCCGAGGCGCTCACCCTCGAGATAACCGAGAGCACGCTCCTGGACAGCCCCGCCGTCATCAACCGGCTCGACGAGCTACGCGGGCTCGGGGTGCGTATCGCGATCGACGACTTCGGCACGGGGTACTCCTCGCTCAACTACCTCCGCCGCTTCCCGGTCGACTCGCTGAAGATCGCGAGGGCGTTCGTGGAGGAGCTTGGATCGAGCCCCGAGCAGGACCGGCTCGTCGCCGCGATCCTCCGCCTCTCCTCGACGATGGGCCTCGAGACCGTTGCCGAAGGCATCGAGCTCGAGCAGCAGCGGGACCGGCTGCGCGCGCTCAAGTGTCGGTACGGGCAGGGCTTCTACTACTCGCGTCCGATGCCCGCCGCCGAGCTCGACTCGATGCTCCTGAGCTCCCGGGTCGCGTAGCGCTCATACTCGGCTCGTGCGCCTCGCGACGCGCTTCGTCGCCGTCTGCCTCGTCGCCGCCGCGACGTCGTCGGGTTCCTCTGCGGCTCCGGCTCGCACGCCGACGCTCGCCACGCTCCTGCAGCGCCACGTGCCGATCCTCGTGCTCCATCCCGACGAGCACTTCGCTCCGGTCTCCGTCGACGGCTTCCTCGCCGACTCCGATCTCACGCGGATGACCGAGACGGGGTGGGAGAAGGTCGCGGGCACCGTGCCGGCGGGCGGTGCCGACCTCCGGCTCGACCAGCGCGTCTGCGCGCCGATCGATGGCCTCGCCGCCACTCCGTGCTACGCGGGCGCACAGGCTACGCACGACTCGACGCCCGTCGTGTACGGCGCGGCGTTCCGCACGAAGACTCGGATCGACCTGCAGTACTGGCTCTGGTACCCGTACGACGACTTCAGTCCCGGATACCCGGCCACGACGTTCTGGCAGGTGCACGAGGGGGACTGGGAGGCGGTCTCCGTGATCCTCGACCTCACCGGAAGGCCCCTCGTCGCGGGCTACTCGCAGCACCAGAAGGGGCAACGCCGTGCCTGGGTAAAGGTGCCGAAACACGGACCGCGGCCGCGCGTGTACGTCGGCCTCGGCTCGCACGCGAACTTCTTCGACACCGGCGAGCAGCCGCTCGCGCCACCGGCGGTCGATCAGGCCTCGATCAACGTCATGAAGGCCTATGGGATCGCGGTGCCGGCCGACCACACGGGCGGAGGGCGAGTGATCAGGCCGAAGCTCGTTCGCGTGACCGCGCGCACGCCCTCGTGGATGACGTTTGCGGGCGCGTGGGGTGAGGCGGGGTACATCCACCTGCCGGACCGCGACCCGCTCGCCGCCGGCGCCGGCCCGCGCGGCCCAGCGTTCCACGCGCAGTGGCAGCGCCCGGTCGTGGAGGTGCTCTCCTGGCCGCGCGGCTGAATAGGCTCGAGGCCGTGTGGTGCGAGGCCAGCGGGCGCGAAGCGGCCGCCTTTAGGGGTTTTCGCGCGACCGGAGTCTCGCGCTAGCGAGCTCCGGTCTTGCGCGCTATTCGGGCCAGAAGTTCTCGAGGTACTCGGCGTCGTCTCGCGACCCGCCGGGCACCACCTTCGAGACGATGATGAGCTCCGCGTCCTCCGGCTCGTTGTTCCAGACCGAGCGCCACGTCTGCGGCGGGACGCGCACGGCAGCGCCCTTCTCGAGCTCGACGATCTCGTCGTTGAGCTTGAACTGGAGCTTCCCCGACGCAACGAAGTAGACCTCCTCCTGCTCCTTGTGGCGATGACCGTACGAGCCCTTACCGCCCGTGTGCTGCGGCATCCGCCGGTACGTGAACGCGACCTGCTCGGCCTCGAGGTCGCTCGTCATCATCCGCATCTCGCCCGGGTAGTCGCCGAGGACGTTCTGGACCTCGTCGGTCCGCTTGATCGTGTAGTCCGCCACGTCGCCTCCTTCTCTCTCGCCTCGCGACCGCGACTCTAACGCTCAACGTGCCCGCAACCACGCCTTACGTTTCCCCAACAAACTCCGGCGCGCCGCCGTCGTTTCATCCAGTACGTGTCGGCGGCGGAGCACTCACCACTTCCTGCGTTCGAGCTGTCCCTCGAGGACCAGCGCGTCATCGGCTGGCGGTTCGATCAGTTCCGGCTCCTCGGCTACGGGGAGGAGGACGCCTGGCTCCTCGTCGACTCGGGAGCCGACCTGCAGCGCACGCGTGAGCTCATCGGCGCAGGCTGCCCGCTTCACCTGGCGCTCCGCATCGTCGTCTGATCCCACCGATCCGCCAGAATGGCCGCGTGGCGGCTCTCCCTGCGCTCGACGGCGTCGGCTTTCGCATGTTCCGCGACTCCGCGGACTATCCGGCGCTAGCGCGCATCATCACCGCCGCCGCGCGCGGTGAGGGGGACGACCGCGTCGAGACGCCGCAGGGACTCGCCTCCGGATACGACCACCTGACGCGCTGCGATCCGACGCGCGACCTGCTGGTCGCCGAGGTCGACGGCGTGCCGGTCGGATACAGCCGCGTCACGTGGGACGACGAGTCCGACGGGCGGGTTTACAAGTTCGTGTGCTTCCTCGATCCCGCCCACGGCGGCCGTGGCATCGGAAGCGCACTTCTTGCGTGGAACGAGGCGCGGCTGCGCGAGATCGGGGCCGATCACGACGTTCCGGTCAAGATCGTCCAGGCCTGGGTGGGTGACCGCAACCAGGCCGCGACCGACCTCGTCCGCAGAGCGGGGTACCAGCCCGTGACGTACATGGCCGAGATGGTCAGGCCCTCGGTCGACGACCTTCCCGAGCATCCGCTGCCCCCTGGTCTCGAGATCAGGCCTGTCCGCGAGGACGACATCCGCACGATCTGGGAGGCGGACGTGGAGGCCTTCAAGGACCACTGGGGCTACGTCGAGCAGAGCGAGGAGGACTACGAGCGGTTCCGCGCGTTCCCGTACCTCGACCCCACGCTCTGGAAGATCGCGTGGGACGACGACGGGGTTGCGGGCCAGGTGAAGTCGTTCATCGACACGGCGCAGAACGAGGAGCACGGGCGGAAGCGGGGGTGGACGGAAGCGATCTCGACGTCACGTCGGTGGAGGCGTCGTGGTGTCGCGAAGGCGCTCATCGTCGAGTCGATACGCGAGCTCGCCGCACACGGGATGACCGAGGTGGCCCTCGGCGTCCACACCGAGAACCCGAACGGCGCGTACCAGCTCTACGAGAGCCTCGGCTACGAGATCGTCAACACCTGGACGACCTACCGCAAGCCGCTCTCGGCACCACCACTACGCCTGCTCGGTGTCGGGAAGGAGCTCGTGTGCGAGCACTTCGAAGACTCCGAACTCGACGACCTCCACGCCGGCAGTCGCAGCGATGTTGTCGCGCATCGCGGCCCGAGACGCCCGGGCCTTCGCCTCGTCCTCGGCCGTCTCCCAGAACGTGATGAGCCGGGTGCTCCGCTCGTCTTCGGCGGCCAGCACGAAGATGCCCCGATAACCAGGGTACTCGCGCAGCCACTGGCCGAGGTTCGGGTCGGCGATCTCGGAGATCGCGGCGAGCATCTCCACCGGCCCCTTCAACTCGGACATGGCCGCAATCATCCGCCGCAAGGCTAGCGTCACTCTTGTATTACACACTCACGGCCAATAGTGTGTAACCATGGCGCGGATGCGGAGAATTCAAGTCGTCATCGATCCCGAGCTCGACGATCGCCTCGAGCGCGAAGCGGCCGCGCGCGGAATGTCCAAGAGCGCCCTCATCCGGGAGTGCGTCGATCGCGGGCTCCCGTCGGAGCCGTTCGACAACGGGCTGTGGAGGCTCGTCGGCATGTTCCCGGATGTCGAGCCGGTCGAGAACATCGACGAGTACCTCTACGGCCCGATCTCGGAGGAAGCGTGGCCTTCGTTGACACGTCGTTCTGGATCGCAGAAGTAATCACGCGAGACGGCAGACATGCCGAAGCGAGCGCGCTTGCGGACGAGGCGCGCGATACGAGCACCGTGACGTCGAATCTCGTCTTGGGTGAGACCTGGACCCTTCTGTCGCACAGGGTCGGGCACTTTCAGGCGATGCGGTGGCTCGACCGTGTTCACGAAGAGCTGCAGGTCACCGTCGAACGGATCGACCACAGCATCGAGAACGAGGCGTGGACCTGGCTCCGCCAGCACGACGAGCGTCCATACTCGTTCGTCGATGCAACGAGCTTCGCGCTCATGCGCAAGCTGCGCATCACGGAGGCGCTCGCCTTCGACGGCGACTTCGCGGCGGCGGGGTTCGTCGAGCTGCGCTCCTAGCCCCCTCGAGCTCGTGCTGCGTCCGCCCGAAGGCGCGCCGCCCGCCGTCGAGGCGGACGCGCTGTCGGAGGCGCGCGAACTTCCCGAGAAGCCCATGTTCGGAGACGGTGAAGTGCGCTAGCTGCGAACCGGGGAGCCCGTCTCACGGAGTAGTGCTGGCGGCTTTCGGCCGAACGCCTGCCCGGTACGAGGGCCGCCAGCCGAATCTGCCTCGCTCCGCAGGAGCAGCGGTCGAGGATCACGAGAACCTTGCCCGCGGCGTCTTCTGGGCCTTATGGGCCGGGTTGGAATCGAACCAACGACCCTGGGATTAAGAGAGGCTCTTGAGGCCAGATAGGAGAGGAGTGGAATGTCCCTCGCGCTGCCGATCCAGCGAACTTGCGGCCTGACCGCGGGCAAGCGCTTCCTCGAAGACCATACGGCTCGTACCTGGAAGTCAGTAGTTCTCCCAGTTACGCCGTCTCCCACTTCGCGCGACACTGGACCGATTCCACGAAAGGAGGCACCCGATGACCTCCATCGTCATGTTCTCGTCGGCGCTCGAGGTCGGCTTGGTCATCGCTGCTGGTGCCATTTTCCTGGCCATGGTCATCGCAGTCGTGGCTCTAATCGTTTGGCTTGTGGGAGGCTTCGTCTCGGCCGCACACCCGTAGACCAGCCTGCTCTCGTCAAGCATCGAGGAGCCCCGCTTGTTTGAAACAGCTGGGCTCCTCTATTCGCTTCTAGGATCGCCTTCGGCAAGTTGGGCGCGGCGTCCTCGGCTAGCCAGAGCGCTCGGCGCTCTCGCGAGCTCGGGATCGTGCCACGAGCCTTCGTGATGAAGCGCTCAGCGTCCTCGCGGCGGATGAACACCTCGAGCTCGACACCGAGCGGGAAGTCGGGCGAGAGTGCGTCATCGACGACGGCGTAGACGATCACGGACGATGCCACCGGCTAGAGCAGCGGGGTAAGTACCAGCGTGATGCGTCCTGTCTTCGAACCGGGCCGGACGACGTACCGGGTCACGAGCTCTTCGTAGGCCGGGTGCAAGACAGCGATGTGGATGTGCGGCAAGCCGCCGTAGGAGGCGGGCACGGGTCCTTCAAAGCGGAATCTCCCTGCGTGATCCGTACGAACGCTGCCGCGCCCGCGAGCTGCGTATCCGTTCGGGCCTGCCTGCCAAAATACGACGAGAGCACCCGCGATCGGTTTGCAGTCTGTGCGGAGAACGCGTCCTTGGAGGACGTGGCCCGTCCCGATCTTCGCCCGCCGCGGCGCAGAGAGTCCGCTCTGCTGGAAGGGACCCGCGCCATCACTGCGAGTCGGCTGGCAAGCAGCGGATGTGCCGGACGCGGTAAGCGCGAGCCCGCCCGCTACGACTGCGGCCGTCCCAAGGCCCGCAAGCATCCGGAGCATCGTCGTTCAGGATACGCCGCACGCCGCCCTCTGGACGCTGAAGCGCGGCTGACCTCGGCAGTTCCGGCTAGAGGAGTCCGCGGTTTCCCCGATACCAATCGCAGCGCAGGGATTCATGATGGAAGTGGAGGTGTTTCTTGATGCGCGCACTGAACTGGTCGCCTAGCAGTGTGTCCTGGCGAGACCAGATCCACGATCCGCTGGTCACGGTGGCTCTTGTTACTGCCGCCTGCCTGCTCGCCGAGGCCGTCATCGCGAAGAATGTGATCGATGTGGAACTGGACTTCATCAGCCAGTTCGTCCCGCTGTGGATCTTCATCGTCTACCTGGTGAGTGGCCTTCGCGACCGCACGAGTGAGCTCGCGTTCATCGCCGTGATCATCTTGGCAACAGCCGCCGTTCTCGTCCTGTACGCGGTCTGAGAGCCTCGCCCCGCCGTCGAGAGGGGACGGGGACGAACGCGAAGGTCGCGGTCTATGAAGAGATCACGTGAGCGCGAGAAGGGCTAACGACGTGATGCAGTTCGTAGAAGCCGTCGCGTGTCGGCGGTTGCGCAGCAGTGGTGGGATTCGGGAAGGCATCCGGCCCGAGTGTCATCAGCGGCTCGATGTGCTCTGCGAGAAAGCGCTCCGCCTGCTCTTTCGACTCCCAAACGTCGAGGACCCTGAACACACCGGCGTCGTCGTCGAAGCCTGCGGTGTGCGCTATCAGGCCGTCGAACGGCCCATCGCCAATCTTCTCCGCAACGAAGTCGTAGTTCTCCGTCGAGCGGATGTCGATCGTGAACTCCTGGATGTAGGCGACAGCCATGACCCCTCCTTGGACGATTGATTCGATGCTACGCCCATGGTGCGAGTCTGAGCAATGACTGTTCGGGGGCGGCTTGGTGAGCTGCCTTTCCCGTGATGACAAGCGTGACGCCGTGGCTCCGCTCGGTCGATAGCCCGTGTTCGTCCGGCCAATGGGCTCACCGGCGGATCCACTCCGGCGCTCGCACACGGACTGGTGAGCGCCAGCCCCCGCATGGGTCTGCTCAGCTCTCGTATCGAGAGAGCCCCGCGTGACCAGGGCTTTCCGACATGGGCCGGGTTGGAATCGAACCAACGACCTTGGGATTAAAAGTCCCCTGCTCTGCCAACTGAGCTACCGGCCCGGGGGTGCCAGTGTAGGCGTCGCGGAGGGCGGGCCCGACCGCATGGGACGACCCGCGAGGCGCCTCTACACTCCCGACCGGGGCCCCCATCGACTAGCGGTCCAGGTCACGGCCCTTTCAAGGCCGTAGCGCGGGTTCGAATCCCGCTGGGGGCATCGCGCTGAAAGTGCCGATCGCTGGCGCGACGGACTTCCGAGCGGGAGACCTCAGGAGAAACCGCTGATCTCTACTCGAGCCGCGAGCGGGCGAGGCTCTCGGCAGCAGCCTCCGTCGTGGTGCCGTCCGCACGAGCGCGGCGGTAGATCTCGGCGAGGCTGTCGCCGATGCCTGCGAGCCTCGTTTCGACGGTCTCGGCATCCCAGCGGAGCGACTCCGTGCCCCAGGCGTAGATGACTCCGCCGGCGTTGATCACGTAGTCGGGCGCGTAGAGGACGCCGGCGTGGTCGAGCCGGGCAGCGTCCTCGGGCTCGGCGAGCTGGTTGTTCGCGCATCCCGCGACGATCCGGCACCGAAGCAGCGGGATCGACTCGGCGTTGAGCGTTCCGCCCATGGCGCACGGTGCGTAGACGTCGCACTCGGCCGTCATCGCGGCGTCCACGGCGACCGTCTCCGCGCCGATCCGCTCCGCCACCGAGTTCGCGCGCGCATCGTCGATGTCTGCGACCAGGACGCGCGCTCCGGCCTCCGCGAGCTGCTCTGCGAGCCGCGCGCCGACGTCACCGACGCCCTGCACCAGGATGCTCCGGCCCCCGAGATCAGCCGAGCCGAAGACGTGATCCACGCTCGCCTGGATCCCGTGGAAGACACCTCGCGCCGTGTACGGCCCGGGGTCACCCGAGCCGCCGAGCTCGGGGCTGCGGCAGAAGACGTTGGCGTGCCGTTCCGCGATCACGTCCATGTCCGCGATGGTGGTGTTCATGTCGGGGCCGGTATGGAAGGTGTCGCCGAGCGAGGCCGCGAGCTCCCCGTACCGGAGCAAGAGTCGCCGGCGCTCGCCACCCTCCGGCAGCTCGCGAACGGCGAGAACTGCCTTTGCGCCGCCGAAGGGGATGTCCGTCGCGGCCATCTTCATCGTCATCCCGTGGGCCAGCCGCATCGCGTCCGCGAGCCCGTCGGACGGGGTCGCGTAGACCTTCATCCGCGTTCCGCCGCCTGCAGGCCCGCGCTTCGTCGAGTGGATGCACACGAACATCCAGGCACCGCTCTCGTGGTCGTAGTGGAGTGCGACTTCCTCCCCGTCCCACGAGCGGATGAGGTCCTCGAGCACGGCGGGAACGCTAGTTGGACGGTGAGACCGGAGCGCGTGTCAAGGACTGGTGGGCGGGGACTTGCAGCCGGGGTGGGCGACACCGGCCAGCCCCGGGTCCGTCGGGCTCGTGGTCTCGACGCGGCGGTTCCCGGCTCGATACGACCAGAGGAAGACCGCGTTGAACTGCCGCGTGGAGTTCCGGTCGAGGGCGCACGAGGCGGCGACGGAGAACTGCCGCCAGGTGCGCCGGCCGTTCAGGAAACGCGCCGGGCCGTAGCCGCGAACGTGCGCCGCGCGAACGTCGAGCAGGAGCGGCGTCCAGCCCACCGGGCACGCGTCGCTCCCGACCCTCGCGACCTCGCAGTAGATCAGTGGAGCGGGATGAGCGCGCACGGCCCGCTTCGCCTGCTCGAGGGTGAGCCATGGACTCGCGGCGCCGACACCGCCCGGCGCCGACGAGACGAGGCTGACGCCGACCCAGGCGACGGCGAGCACGACGGCGAGCCTCGTGTTCACGGCTCAAGCCTCGCTCGAGGCGGCCCAGATGTTGATCGAGCTGTCTGTGGCGTAGCGGTCGATCTCCGCGAGCTCGTCCGAGGTGAAGGCGAGCCGCTCGATCGCCGCGACGTTGTCCTCGAGCTGGGCCACGCTCGATGCTCCGATTAGCGCCGACGTCACGCGCGCGTCGCGGAGCACCCACGCGAGCGCCATCTGCGCGAGGGTCTGTCCACGGCCGGTGGCGATCTCGTTCAGCGCGCGGATCTTGCCGAGAGCCTCTTCGGTGAGGAGGTCGGGGGAGAGCGAGCTCGGCCAGCTCGCGCGAGCGCCCTCAGGGATCCCGTTCAGGTACTTCGTCGTGAGCATCCCCTGGGCGAGCGGGGAGAACGCGATGCAGCCGACGCCCAGCTCGCCGACTGCAGCGAGCAGCTCGGGCTCGATCCAGCGGTTGAGCAGCGAGTAGGACGGCTGGTGGATGAGGAGCGGTGTCCCGAGATCGCGCAGGATTGCGGCCGCCTCGCGCGTCTTCTCGGCCGAGTACGACGAGATGCCCGCATAGAGCGCCTTGCCGGTGCGCACGGCCGTGTCGAGCGCTCCCATCGTCTCCTCGAGCGGCGTCTCGGGGTCGAAGCGGTGCGAGTAGAAGATGTCGACGTAGTCGAGCCTCATGCGCGCGAGGCTCTGGTCGAGGCTTGCGAGGAGGTACTTGCGCGAGCCGCACTCCCCGTACGGCCCGGGCCACATGTCGTAACCGGCCTTCGTCGAGATCACGAGCTCGTCGCGGTACGGGCGGAGATCTTGTTCCACGAGCACGCCGAAGGTCTCCTCGGCCGAGCCGTACGGCGGGCCGTAGTTGTTCGCGAGGTCGAAGTGCGTGATCCCGAGGTCGAACGCGCGCCGCACGATCGCCCGGCTCGTCTCGAGTGGGCGGTCGTGGCCGAAGTTCCACCAGAGGCCGAGCGAGATCGCGGGCAGGAGGAGCCCGCTCCGGCCGGTGCGGCGGTAGGGCATCCGCTCGTAGCGATCGTCGGCTGGGGTGTAGCGATCTCTCATGGGTGTAAGCGAAGTTTGTCGACGATCCTGTCGAAGGTCTTGCGCTCCGCGCGGAACGCGATTCCGACGAGGTCGAGGTCCTCGGCGCGAATCTTGGCCACTTCGGCGCGGTTCGCCTCGTCGTGGCCGGTCTCGAAGAGCTCCGCCGTGTAGATCGCGGGCCTCGTCCCGCGGTCCATGGCGCGCTCGTACGCACGGCGCAGCCCGGTTGCGTCCGTCTCGTAGACGAGCACGGGCTGGACGAACATCGGCATGTACTCATTGCCCGATGCGTCCCGGTAGGGCTCGCCGACGACGGCGGGGTCGGTGCCGGCGATGCCGCTTACGACGAAGGCTGTGACGTTCGCCTTCTGCCAGACGGCGAGGTCGTCGCGGAGGACGACGCCGATCTTCGTGTCGAAGGTCGTCATTCGGCGAGCGCGAGGCTACCTGCGCATGCCCCGCGTCCTCCCGGCTTCCGTTTCAATACGGTGCGCGGGCGGTTAGCTCAGCTGGTAGAGCGCCTGCTTTACACGCAGGTGGCCGCAGGTTCGAGTCCTGCACCGCCCATTCCGGCCCGAGTCATAGAGCCAAAACCGCATGGTCATGCGGGTCGGGTGTGCCCGGAGTGCTGCGTTCGCTCGGATGTTGCACCCCTATTTGCACCCCTAGAAATCCGGCCGAGTTCACGCCGAGTGGATCTCGATGTTGCGCGAAGGGTCAGGGCTGGGATGTTGGAGGCGGGCGGCATCAACTGACTGAGATCGGCCGCCACCAGAACTACCGATGCGGCAGCACCGCAACGAGTGGCGAAAGCGCCACTACCTCGTGGGTCGCCAGCGCGGATACATGACGTACGCAGGGTCGTGAGTAACACGCGTCAGGTGGCGTCCGTCAGCCCCGATGACGTAGATCTCTGCGTTGCCCACGCGCTCGCTATAGAAGGCGATCCACTTCCCATCGGGCGACCAGTCCGGGTTCTCATCGCGGACGCGGTTCCCTGTGAAGGTCAGCTGTGTCCGGCTGGTGCCGTCGGCGTTCATCACAAAGATCTCTGGGTACTTGCTGGTTGCTGCGGTCGGGCTGGCTTGGTACGTGATCTTCGAGCCGTCGGGCGACCAGTCCGGACATGCGCATTGCGGCCCGTTGATGACTCGCGCGATGCGATGCAGTCCGGTGCCGTTTGGGCGCACCGCCATGACATCGGATGAGGCACTGAAATTGCTTCCTAGTGCGTTGTACCGCTCGAACGCGATCCAACGTCCGTCGGGCGACCAATCGGGATTCTCGTCCCAAAGTGACTTGTGGCGAGTCAGCCTGCGCAAGCCCGTTCCATCTGCGTTGATCACGTAGATGCTCAGGCTGACGCTCCTGAGGTCAAAGCCCGCGCTGAGGTCAAAGCCCGCGAAGGCAAGTTGTCTCCCATCCGGCGACCACGTTGGCGCTAATGCGCCCTTCAATGGCCCGAGGGGCAGGTTGCGGACGAGCGTGCCGTCAGCTGTGGAGATGCGGACTACGGTCTCCGGTGATTCACGCCACGGTCCTGCGGTGAACGCGATGAGACGGCCGTCCGGCGACCAGTTGAATGTGCCCATGGCCGAGCCAGCGAGCAGCTTCTGTGGCTCGCTGCCAGTAGCGCTGATGACGTAGATCTTGCCCTTCGTCTGCAAGTAGGCGATCTCGCCGCTAGGAGCAGAAGGTCCCGCAGCGCTCGAAACGGTTACCCCTAACGCAGCCAAAGCAACCCCAAGGATCAAGAGAAGTCGTTGCATGCTGCTCCCCCTTTCATCCCTGAGGGTGCAGCCGCCCGCCGCTCGCGGCATCCGTACAGCCGCTGACCTCGCCTACCCGGAACTACCGAGGGCGCTCAGCTGGGCGGAGGGCGTCGTGCAGGCACTCGAGTCCGAGGCCGAATGCCCCCCACAGCGGCAGGTAGTCGAGCCTGATCAGCCCACCGCCGATCCCGAGTCGTGCCTCTCGGTAGTTCCAAGGGGCCGAGCCAAAGAGTCGGCGGAGGAGGCAGCCGCTTGCATACTCGACGCCGAGGATGCCGACGCCGTAGACCAAAGCGCGGAGCAGCCGTGGCCGATCTCGCAACCGATCGTGTACGGGCTCGAACAGGGGTTGCGCAAGCCCGTAGACGGGGAGGTTCAAGAGGCTGCTCGGGCGTCGCCTGCCCGTGTGCAGCCAGACGAAGATCGAGTCGACCGCCCAGCCGGTCAGTCCGTACACGAGGATGCGCTGACCTGCGGTCAGGCTTCGGCTTCCCTGGGTCGGCAGCGCGAGGGACATCGCAGTCGTGCCAATTATCTTCTCGATTCGTGATCGTCTACGCCGTCGTCGATGACGCACTCTCGCCCGACTTCCTCCTCGTTGTCGAGCTCGAGGTGTTCATCCGCCGCGAGGATGCCGAGCGCTTCGTCGAGGAGGTGCGCGGGGACGAGCCGGAGTCTCTATGCCCCCGGTAGGGGGATGGCCGTGGTAAGGGCCGATACGGGACACTGTGCGAGAAGGTCGGACGCCGTTTGCCCCCGATGGGGGCGACGAGGGGGCGGTAGTGCCGCAGCTATCCCCCCCTTCTGCGTCCGGCTCCTTGTCTTGCTCGTGCCGACAGGCGCATACTCTCTCGGAGGCCGGGCGTGTGGCTGCCCGTCACAAGAGGGGGCCACGGTTCGTCGGGAAGACGGGAACGGCCGTCGGTTCCATTTCCTGCGCGTCCGGCCTCGCGACGTCGCTAGGAAGTACACCCGACTTAGGCGACGCAACACGGCCCGTCCATATCGCAGCTATGGTGGTTGAGCGCGTTGGTTGTCTTTGAAGCCGTCGAGGCTTCGCACTTGCTCTTCGACTGTCGCATCGACCGGAGCGCAGCAGGGAGTTCGTTCGAACTCTCCTGTCCTTGAATAGGAACGAAGGAGCATCTCATGTTTGCGACCATTCGCCGTTACGACGGTGTGGACCAGAATCGCTCGATCGAGCTGACCCGCAAGGTCAGCGAGACCCTCGTCCCCAAGCTGAACAAGCTTCCGGGGTTCAAAGGCTACTACCTGATCGATGCCGGCAACGGCGTCTTCAGCTCGCTCAGCCTCTTCGAGACTTCTGAGCAGGGCATGGAGTCGTCGAAGTTCGTCGCAACGTGGATCCGCGACGAGAAGCTCGACCCGATCGTCCCCAACGAGCCCAAGATCACAAGCGGGCGCGTCGTGGCTAGCAGCGACCGCGTTCTGGTCGCCGCGTAAGCTCGACCGCAACGCACTCGATGGAGGGCCCGGCTTTGCCGGGCCCTCCATCGTTTGGACGCGCAGCGCGGCTCCCATGACCGCTGTGGATCCACCTCGGAGCCCGCCGCATACGAGCGCCAGGCCATCGGGTCGCTTGCGTGGCCCTTGTTAGACCGCTTACGCTTCTTCGGCCGTGCTGTGGGTCGGTCGAATCGCCGGTGGCATCGTCGGCTTCGCGGTCGCCATCATCTTCACCGAGGTGGTCTTTCGCAACGCTAGGGACACCGCGCCCCTCGGCGTGACCGCGATCCTCATCGTCCTGGGGGTATTCGCCGGCTCTCGAGTCGCGCTGCATTTCCGCAAAGAGCCGTCGTAGAGCGGCGGGAGCTTGGTCGCGCGGGATTCCCCGATCGGAATCACTCGCCTAAGGCCGTCTGCCAGATCCCCGGCCGACGTGAACCTCGACGAGCCCGTTGCCGTTTGCGGTCATCACTTCGACCCCCACAGAAACCAGGCGACAGCGATGGCGGCGACTACAAGCACTCCCACGATCACGAGGTTCACGCGGGACAGGGTAGCCGCAGGATTTGAGGGGTGGTCACGCTATTTCATCCCTCAGAAGAGGCCACGCCGTCGCGAAGCGCCTCCCGATCCGCGTCCGGTCCGGAGCAGAGCACATCAGCACTTTCCCTTGCGACGGCGAAGCCTCCGCAGTCCGGCGTCACGATGAGGTGCCAGCGTTACTTGTGGAAGTTGTGGGCGGGCCAGGAGTCGATCCGCGGCTGTTCCGCGGACTTCATCGCTTCCTCACCCACGAGCTCCGTCATGGCGGGAATCACCGCCGACTCGAGAAACCTGTCGAACGTCGCGCGGGATTCCCAGAGGTCGACGATTCGCCAGCCACCGTCAGGAGTAGGCCCCGCGCAGTGGAAGATCAGCCCTTCGGGCGGGGTGCCGCCGGGGCTCACCAGGGCGTCGAGCCGATCGTACAACTCCGCGTCTACACCGCTGACGAAATGGATGCTGACGACGTCGGGCACCGGTCATCCTCCTTCACTGAGCTGACCGCGGACCCTATCCAGCCATGGACCGCGAGGGTCGAGATGGCAAGCCTGTCCCTTCCGTCGGCTTCATGCGCCGCTCCTCTGTCCGCCTCTTCGCCGCGACCTCGGGATCGTCGCCCCGCACCTCCTCGATGAACACCTCGAGCTCGCCTCCGAGCCGGGAAGTCCGGAGAGGTCTATGGTTCGAGAGAGATGATCTTCGTCGAGGAGGTCGCGTATGAGGATCTGGGGCCTATCGAAGAAGGCAGCGAACTACGGGCCTGCCACCACGCCCGAAGTGCGGTGTGACCACTGCAAGTACATGTTCCCTCCGCTCGGGCTCGGCGGGTGCAGGTTGGTACGCGGTGTGATCCGGGGCTCGGCTACCTGCGATGAGTTCTCGCCGCGTGCCACGGCAAGCGAGAGCGGCGCGTAGTCGGTGACGTAAACGCTCGAGCCAGCGCATCGCCGTTCGTTCGTACTTCGGTGGTCCGCGCTCGGCGTAGAGATGGACGAGTCGGAGCGCGTCCTCGACGAGAACCTACGCTGGCGATCTCAGTCGGCGCGAAGCCGCACAGAGACCCGCAGAAGGAACTCGGACTCGCGCTCCGGCACCCCGGCATCGACCGCTGCGTTGATGTCCCTCGCCAGCAGCTCGTGAGTCTCAAGGCGGCGGAAGCGATCCCTCGCAGCGTCGTATCGACCGTCATGCATTGCGCGAATCGCGGCCGAGAAGTTGTCGCGCGGCCGGGGCACGACTCTAACGGCCTGATCGAGCAGCCCGTCCAACGTCGCGAGCAGCGTGTCAGGACGGTGCGCGGATACAGACATCAACGCTCTCCTCCCGTAAGGCTCGAACCTGGCGCAACTCAGAGTGGGTTCAAGCGGCGGGAGGAGGGAGCTGTGTACGAACCACGGTACCAGTCTCCGAGCTGCTCCGTCCTCCTCCAGCTCCCGCTCCTCGATTCGAAGGCAGCTCGCGAGCTTCGCCGGGTCGTCGCGAATCTCGGTGAGGTAGCCCCTAGCCGCCTACGTCCAGAGACGTTGACGCGCGCGATCTGCCATCGAAGGTGGCACGGCATCGGAGCGCGGTGCTCGTGACCACGCCCAGAAGATCGAGACGATCCAGGGCGCTCCCAACAGGAGCGAGATGCCGATGCTGTCCAACATCGTCCTACCGTGCCAGCTGCACACTGGTCTGTGTCGGGTTTCTGCCGCTTGCTCACAAAACCTTCACCACCCCGCGACAAGAGGGGATACACCGATCCTGTCGTCCGGTTGACTGGCAGCCAGGTCTCAGTTCAGTCCGCCCGTCTCGAGCTTCGGCTCCGCGATTCGCAGGCTCGGCGAGACGCCAAGCGGGCGAAGCGTCCGATGTGCCTGTGAGAGTTCTCGGTCAACGCCGACGAAGGAGGGTCTTGTGCTCTTGGCCTACAGCCAGTGGTACCTGTGGGGAGGATTGCTTGGCCTCCTCTGGCTGATGTGCTTGCTCTCGGCCGGGGTACTCACGATCAAGAACGGTCACATCGTCCTCTTCATCCTTGGTTTCTTCCTCCCGCTCATCTGGATCGTCGGGGCGATCTGGAGCAAGCCCGCTGAGTCTCACTATTAGCCGGTCCCCCGAGTAACGGATCAGTTCCGCCCTCCCGCCCCGGGCTCCCGCTCGTCGCCCGCGCGTCGCTCGCAGCGCCGGGCTCGTCGCTGCGTACCACTCGATGAGCTCAGCGTCCTCACGGCTCGAGTCCTACACCGCCAACTCTTGCTGCTTACTAGCCGCCGGGCTGCAGGACGTTAGGTCGCGACGCGCCTGCTCTACAGGCAGGTGGCCGCAGGTTCGAGTCCTGCGCCGCCCATGCCGTCGACTGTGGGTCACGGCGTCGCGCGGACGCGAACGGGCTTCGAGGTCGCGGCGGTCGCGCCGCTGGCGTTCCCCGCCCAGACCCGGCACGCGATCGTCGCGGCCGCGGTCGGCGCGCCCGAGCGACGTGCGTGCCGCCGACTGCGTGTGGAGCACCTTCGTGCCGCGGAGCCAGCGGTAGGAGAAGACGATCGGCCCGTGTCCGCTCCAGACGCCAGGCCGGCACGTGAGTGCGCGGCCGACCTCGGGCGTGCCCCGGAGCGTCGGGAGCCGGACGTTGCGCGGCGCCTTCGTGCCGGGGCCCTCGCACGCCGATCCGCAGGCCGTGAGCACGAACGGGCGGAGCAGCGTCGCCAGGCCGACCGCACCGTCGGCGTTCAGGTGCAGCCCGTCCGGGTTGAACCAGTCCTTGCCGCGACTCCACCTCCCAGTCGGCGACGCGGAGCTCGGGCCAGCGCGGCGCCTGCGCCTTGATGGTCTCGTTGATCTGCCGGTAGTCGTCCGTCTGGTCGCGCAGCGTGACCCAGATCACGTGCCCGACGCCGCGCTCGACGAGAGCATTGGCGACCTGCGCCATGTCGGTCTCGTAGTTGTTCGCCGGGTCGTTGTAGCCGACCGCGACGATGACGATGTTGCCGAGCTGCGCGAGCGTCGACGACGTCACGATGTCGAGCACCGAGGGCGGGCGCGCGCCCATGTACGCGCACCCGACCGGCACGAGCTTCCGGCAGGGCGTGAGCTCGAGCCGGAGGTCGACTCCTTCGCCGAGGAGCTCCCGTGCCTCGGGGACGTAGTCGAGCGAGTCCGCGATCGAGTCTCCGAACATCGTCACGCGCGGGCCCGCGGCGGGAGCGCTCTCGGCGCCGCGCGCCGAGGACGAGAGAGCGACGACTCCGAGCAGGACTGCGACGAGAGCGAGGGCCGATCTCATCGCGCGCCACGGTAGCTCGTGGCGCGTCTCTACCAGCCGGGCGGCGGGACGACGTAGACCGCGACGCCGAGCCGCGGGAGCTTGTCCGTCACGAGGTCGCCGAACGGCTTGACGGTGCGGCCGTCACGGAAGACGCGCAGCGGGCGTCCGCCGAGCCCGGGCACGGAGAAGGCCGCGGTCGCCTCCGAGGTCGACGAGTTCACCGCGATGACGTAGGTCGCTCCGTTGTAGCGGCGGGCGCCGATGCGGACGGGGCTCTCGGTCGACCAGTTCGCCCTCGCGACGGGGGAGAGGAGTGCGGGGGCGAGCGCGAGGATCTCGCGGTTCGTCAGACGCACCTCGCTGCGGATCGTCTCCTCCCACCAGTCGGGGAAGTAGCCGATGCCGCGCGCGCCTCCCGCGATCGCGAGCCAGGTCTCGGCGCGGACGACGGCGGGAGTCGGATCCACGTTCTGCGCGGCAGTGCTCCATCGGGCCGGCCTCGATCCACTGGAACGTCGGCTTGCCGCCCGCCAGCGAGACGATCTCGCGCTGCATCCAGTACACGTTGTCGATCTGCTCGATCGTGCAGCGGCCCTCGACCGGGTACGTGTCGAAGCCGACGACGTCGGCGCGCTCGAAGAACTCCTTGTAGATCTCGCGTCCGCTCTCGTGCGGTGCGGCGCGCATCGAGAAGTGGTCGGTCACGGTCAGGAACGTGACGCGGCCCTGGCCCTGCGGGCTGGGGCAGGTTCGCCGGGATGCGGACGGACATGTCCGCCTCGTCCGGGAGGTGCCAGCCGACGAGCCCCGGGCCCGAGATCCCGGGCGTCTTCGCGTCGACCGTGGACATCGCGTGGCCGGCGAGGCGTCGAACTGCTCGTCGGTGTCCGTGCAGTCGACGCCGAGGAAGAGGTTGATGCCGGCGCCGAGCGACGTCGGGTAGTACGTCGGGCACTGCCGCCAGACCATCCGCGGGAAGACCGCGTTCCCGTTCACGCGGAGCGGCGCCGAGCTCTCGACGGTCGGCGTGCCGGGCGGCAGCGGGCTCGAGGCGGGCGGCGTCGTGGGCGGCGTCGGGTTCACGCCGGGTGGCAGTGCGGGCGGGAGGACGAAGGGCGATCCGCCGCCGTCGGTGCCGCCGCCGTGCCTCGAGTCGCGCCGCCGGTCGACGGACGGCGACTGCTCGCGGCCGTCGAGCCGGGCCAGGGATCGGTGCGGAACGAGCCGCGTGCCTCGGCCGTCATGCCGTTGCGCCAGCGCGCGACCACGCGGAAGCGGTACTGTCGTGCGCCGGCTCGAGACCGGCGAGCGTCGTGCGACCGGTCGACGTCTCCGCGCGTGACCGTCGTCGGCGACCAGATCCCGTAGCGGTCGTCGACGCCGACCTCGAGGACGACGCGGGCGGCGTCGGGCACGTGCCACTTCACGACGGCCGAGAACGGGTTCGGCGTCGACGGAGACGATGTCCGGGAGCCGGGGCTCGAGTGGCGTTCGCGCCGCTCGACGCGAGCGCGCCGAACGCGCTCAGCGCAAGCAAGGACAGAGCAGCCGAACGCCGCAGCATGGGATGAACGTCGGTTGCCGTCGCGACGGTCGTCCCTCGATCGAGGGGCGCGGAGCGACCTGTCCCCGTCAGCGGTCCAGGGGAGAGGTCTGGGGGAACCGGGTGATCGTTCCCCAGCAGGCGCTACGAGCGCGTCTCCACCACCGCTCGGCGCGCTTCGATCTCGTACGGATTCGAGCGGTACCGCGTGGTCACGTGCTTCCAGGACATGTGCAGCGCGCGGTGCTGCCCCTGCCAGACGTGGCAGAGCTCGTGCGTGACAGGTCGTCCGACGCGTCCGCGTGCCGCAGCAGGATCGTCCGCCAGAACGCGTAGCCGTCGTAGCGGCGGAAGCCCGGGATCCGGAAGAACCACGGCGCGACGAGGATGCGGACGCGCTCGTGCGCACGGGCTCCGGGTACCAGTCGAGCGTGTCGAGTCGCGCCTTCGCGCGCTGCAGCGCACCGACGAATGACGGGTCCACTAGCTCAGCGGCCGCGACGCAGACGCCTTCAGCGGTCTTGCCCGATCGAGATTCGCGCTCGCGAATTCGATCTTGCGCTCAGCCACTGAGCGCCGGAGTGAGCACCATGACGAGGCTTCCGTCCTGGGCCTGGAGCTAGCCGTACTCGTAGAGCCGCGGCAAGGTCGTACGGTCGATCGCCGACTGCTCGTCGGCGCGGATCTCGCCGACGCCGGGCGTGAGCGGCGCGGTGAGCGTCTGGTCGAGTGGTCGACCGAGCATGGCGCCGACGTCGTTCCTCGCTCGAGGAAGACCGCGGTCGCCGCCTGTCCGTCTGCGCGGGGCGGCAGCAGCATCAGCGCGAGTCGACGCCGTCGACGTACTTGAACGAGTACAGCGCGAGCTCGAGCGCCTCGCGCCGGAGCAGCTGACCGCGCGCGACCGTCGGTTTCCCCTCGGCGATGGAGCACGAGCTTCCCGAGCCCGCAGAGGTTGTACTGACCGTGTTCTGGGCCGTCGATCGTGTCGATGTCGTCTGCGTCGGCGCGCCCGCCGGTCGTGTCGGGCGCGCTGCGACGGCCAGCGCGCGGACCTGGAAGCGTCGACCCGTCCGGACCGAGTACCGACCGGCGGCCCCGATAGGTGACCGCGACGAGCGCCTTGCCGCTCGGGAGGCGGTACCCGTCGCCGACGTGGTCGGCGATCTGCGCGACTCGCCGATCGGTGCTTCCGGTCGGCTCCCACGCCGACCAGGCGGGAGCAGGCGCAGGGCTTCCGCGGCCGACGAGGACGAGCAGCGCTCCGACGCCGGCGCCCGCGACGATCGCGAGCACGACGTAGAACGCCGCGAAGCGGTTCCGGTAGGCGACGCGCCGCGCGCGATCGGCGCGCGACTCGGGTCGCGTCGCCACGGTCGGGCCGACGCCGTTCGCCGCGACCGTGTTCGCGTCGGCGGCGGCCTTCCCCATCACATCGTCGGCCACGAGCTCTCCTCGGACAGGTCCACGTCGGGGATCGTGATCTTCGACTCGTCGAGCAGATTGAGGAGCTCGTCGCCGAAGAGCTCGCGTCGCGCGTTGAGCACGTCGGCGATGTGCTCGACGGCCTCGCGATTGTGCACGATCGAGGTTGTACGCGGCGACGTACGCCTGGCCGACGAGCTGGCCGACGATGGCGCGCTTGTCCCGGTCGCCGAGCACCGCCCCGATGGGGTTCTCGGAGAACGGCCCGCCGCCTCCCGTGCGGTTGACGATCTGAAGGCCGATCTTCTCGAAGCGCTTGAGGATGCGCTCGCGCGCCTCCTCCTCGGTCTCGTCCTCGCGCGGAGTGATGGCGAACGGCTCCGGGCCCATGGCCGAGGCGCCGACCATGTACGCGGCCTGGGCGGTCACGCTCATCACGTCGCCGCCGACGCCGTTCGAGTTCTCGCCGTAGAACACGCGCTCGGCCGCCATCGCGCCGAGCGCCCACACGAGCCGTGCGAACTCCTCGCTGCGGAAGCGGCTGAAGCGCTCCTCCTTCTCGAGCGCCTGGTGGTGTCCGAGTGCGCCTCCGCGCATCCGGATGGAGAGCCGCGTTGACTCCGCGCCCTTCAAGTAGACGTGGCCGGCGGCGGCATGGCCAGCCTCGTGAATTGCGACGGCACGGCTCTCCTCCGGTACGTACTCGATGCCGACTGCGGTGCCGGCCTCGAGAGTGGTCATCGCCTCGACGAGGTCGTCCCAGGTCAAGGCCTCGCGGCTCGAGTGGTGCGCGATCGTGAGCGCCATCGACGTGACCTGCTCGAGCATCGCGGGGGCGTACCCGTTCGTGACGCGCGCGATCTCCTCGCGCTTGTGGGGCTGGTCGAGCTCCGACGTCGTGCGCGACCTTGCCGAGGTAGAGGTCGAGGACGTCGAGGCGGTCCTGCTTCGTCGGCGTCCGGAACCAGACGTGGCGGCCCATGCGGCCCGGGCGCGTCAGCGCCGGATCGAGTCGGTCGACGGGCACGTTGGTCGCGCCGATGAAGTAGATCTGCTCGCGTCGCGGCTCGCGCTGCGGGGATGCGCAGCGAGCGCTTCCCGACGCGGCGCGGGACGATGTAGATCCCGTCGAGGAACGTGTTCGTCTTGTTCGTGAAGAACTTCTTGAAGAACGGCGGGTTGTCGATGCCGTCCATCACGACGAGCAGCTGGTTGAGAGCGAGCGAGCCGCCACCCATCCCTCCGGGGAACATGAAGTCGACGATGCCGTTCAGCCGGTTGACGCAGCCGGGGCGCTCCGGGCGACTGCGGGCGCGCGCTCGGCGAAGAGCCGCTCGCGCCACTGCCGGTTCTCGAGGATGAGGTCGCCCGAGGGGTTGAGCGCGCCGCACGGGCCGTAGAAGAGGAGGTCGTGCACGTCCGGCGGCCGCGAGCCGCCGCCGAGCCCGCCGAAGCCCGGGTTGAGCGCCTGCCGGCGCATGCCGACCGCGTCGATCTCGTCGATGAAGACGATGCACTGCCCGCCCCACTTGCGGGCGAGGCGCTTTGCGCGGCGCGCGAGGATCCGCACGACGATCGCGTCGATGCCGATGAACGTCGCGGCGAAGCCCGAGCCGGGGATCGAGATGAACGGCGAGTTGAACCCGGTGGCGAGCGCCTTCGCGAGCATCGTCTTCCCGGTGCCCGGAGCGCCGAGGAAGAGCAGGCCGCGCTCGCGCTTGCCGCCTGCGCGCTCGAACGCCTCGCCCGACTGCCAGATCGAGACGACGCGGCGCACCTCCTCCTTCGCCTCCGCCTGGCCGCGGACGTCCGCGAGCTTGACTCCCCACTCCGCGTCGCCCGGCTCGAAGGCCTGGATCTGCGACAGGTTCATGAGGAGCAGCGGGCCGAAGAGAATCGCGAAGTTGAAGATCATGTAGAAGGGGAAGATCACGAGGAGCGGCAGGATCCCGACGAGGAGCCGACGAGATCCCGAGCAGGGAGCCGATCAGTCCGATGACGACGGCGGCGATCGCGACCTTCAGCCAGAAGCGCCAGAACCAGACGCGCCGGCGCGCGACGACGTCCTCCTCGCGCAGCTGCTGGCTCTCGAGGCCGAAGAGGCTCGGGCGCGGGATCATGCGGTGGAAGAGGAGGTCGAAGACCCCGCGGAAGCAGACGACGACGAGGAGCGCCGGCGAGGATCGACCAGTACCACGCCCAGCCCTCGGTCTGGTTGAACCAGACGACGAGCGCGGGTGCCGTGATGAGCGCGACGGCGGTCGCGGCACGCGTCAGCCTGCGCCACTGGCTGGCGAGCTCGGTCGAGAGCTCGGCCTCCTGGAAACCCCCCACGGGTTGCGCTTCGGTCGCCACCGTCGAAGTGTAGGGACGGCAGTGGAGGCGGAAGGTTTGTGCCGCCTGCTAGCGTCGCGGCCGTGTCCACGGCGGTCATGACCACGAGTGAAGGGACGATCGAGCTCGAGCTGTTCGAGGACGACGCCCCGAAGACGGTGGAGAACTTCACGAAGCTCGCCGGCGACGGGTTCTACGACGGGCTCGTCTTCCACCGCGTGATACCCGACTTCATGATCCAGGCCGGGTGCCCGAAAGGCGACGGCACCGGTGGGCCGGGCTACTCCTTCGAGGACGAGTTCAACGACCACCCGGTCGCCCGCGGGTACCTCGCGATGGCGAATGCCGGGCCGAACACGAACGGCTCGCAGTTCTTCATCGTCACGACGGAAGGGGCGCCCTGGCTCGACGGGAAGCACACGGTCTTCGGCCGCGTGACGTCGGGACAGGACGTCGCCGACAAGATCTCCCTCGTCGATCGAGACAGCCGCGACCGGCCGCTCGAGCCGGTCCTCATCGAGTCGCTCACGATTTCGTAGCCACGAGATGGTTGATGCCAGGAGACCGCCATCTCCGGGCGGACAGCGGCCTGAACGCGTCAGATCGCGCATCCGGACGCGTGAGATCGTGGCATCAACCATCTAGGCTCCGGCCGTGGAGCTCGAGGGCAAGACTGCTGTCGTCACGGGCGCGTCGAGCGGGTTCGGCGCGGCGACCGTGCGCAAGCTGCGCGAGGCGGGCGTGCGCGTCGTCGGTGGCGCGCGTCGTGTCGAGCGAATCGATGCTGACCTCGCGCTCCCGCTCGACGTGACCGACGAGGACAGCTGCGCGGCGTTCGTGACGCGCGCCGCGGGGGAGCTCGGCGGGATCGACATCCTCTACAACAACGCGGGGCTCGCGCTCGGCCGCTATCCGTTCACGGAGTCGACGCCGGACGACGAGGCGACCGTCCTCCACACCAATGTCGACGGCGCAATCCGAGTCACTCGCCTTGCGCTCCCGCACGTGCGCGACGGCGGACACATCCTGTTCACAGGGTCGATCGCCGGACGGCAGGCGTACCCGAACGCAGCCGTGTACGTCGCTGCGAAGTTCGCGCTACGGGGCTTCGTCTACGGCCTGCGCGAGGACCTGCTCGGACGCCCCATTCGCATCACCACCGTCGATCCGGGTCTCGCCGAGACCGAGTTCTCGCTCGTCCGCTTCAAGGGCGACACCGAGAAGGCGACGGAGCCGTACAAGGGAGTGACACCCCTGACCGCGGACGACGTCGCCGAATGCGTCCTCTTCGTCCTCACGCGCCCGCTCCATGTGAACGTGGACGAGATCGTGATCAAGGCGCTCGCACAGTCGAGCGGCGGTCGGATCCTTCGCAGCGAGACGCGAGATGGTTGATCGGCAATTCATCGCCGCGCGGGAGGTGGCTGCGACACATCGCCGGACGCGCCGCCCTCACTCGCGCGTATTCCCGATACGCGCTCGCTCGGGCGGCGTCCCCGGCTCGGTCGCAGCCATCCCCGCATCGACGCCAACTACCGGTCAACCATCTAGCCGTTGCTGACGATCCTCGAGGGGTCCACGTTCTGCATCTCGGACGACCGCGGCGACATCGCGACGGACACGAGCGGCTTCTTCGCACACGACACGCGGTTCCTCTCGCGGCTCGTCCTGCGGGTCGGCGGCACGGCCCCTTTGCTCCTCTCGTCGGGTCGCGTCGAGCACTTCCGGGCCGCCTTCTACCTTCGCAACCGCACCGCCAACGGGCTGCCGAAGGATTCCATCTCGATCTCCCGCGAGCGCTTCATCGGCACAGGCATGCAGGAACGCATCGCGTTGCGAAACGAGAGCGCGCGGCGGCTCGAGATCGACGTCGCTCTCGAGGCCGAGTCGGACTTCGCGGACATCATCTCGGTCAAGCACCACGACTTCTCGCTCGGCGATCCTGAGCTCGCCCAGGAGCTCCCGCCGTCGGCGCCGACGACCTACGACGAGGCGCGGCGACAGGTCTCGATCGTCGATCCGAAGGGCGACCTCGGGACGCAGCTCGTCTTCTCGAAGGCGGGCCGGCTCGACGGCACTGCAATGACGTTCGCGCTTGCGCTCGAGCCGCACGAGCGCTGGGACCTCTCGGTCGACGTCCACCCGTGGCTCGACCACGAGCTCGAGACATTCGAGGAGCTCGACGATGAGCGCGAGAGCGCCGGCGACGTCGTCGCCGCCTGGACGCTGCGCGTGCCGCGCGTGCGCGGCGGCTGGGAGAGCCTGCGCCGCTCGTTCGACCGCTCGATCGGAGACCTCGCCGCGCTGCGCATGCGCACCGGCGAGGAGCGCCGGCCGCTGTTCGCGGCAGGGATGCCGTGGTTCATGACGGTCTTCGGCCGCGATACCGCGATCACGTCGCTCCAGACGCTCCTGCTCGGGCCGGAGATCGCCGTCGGAGCGCTCGACGCCCTGACCGAGCTGCAGGCGCGGGAGGAAGACGCCACGATCGACGCCGAGCCGGGCAAGATCGTGCACGAGGTCCGGGAAGGACGCTGCGCGGAGACATGGTTCCCGCGCTATTACGGCTCGATCGACTCGACGCCGCTCTACCTCGTGCTGCTCGCCGAGGCCTGGCGCTGGACGGACGACTCGTCCTTCGCGCAGCGCATGCGCGAGCCGGCACTCCTCGCCCTCGAGTGGATCGACCAGTACGGCGACCGCGACGGCGACGGCTTCGTCGAGTACAGCCGGATGGTCGACTCCGGCCTCGCGAACCAGTCGTGGAAGGACTCCGGCGACTCGCAGCGCTTCCAGGACGGCACGTTCGCAGAGCCGCCCATCGCCGCAGTCGAGGTGCAGGGATACGTGTACGACGCAAAGCGCGGGCTCGCCGAGCTCGCGCGTGAGGTGTGGCGCGACCAGGCGCTCGCGGAGCGGCTCGAGCGGGAAGCCGACGAGCTGAGGGAGCGCTTCGACGAGGCGTTCTGGGTCGGTGAGCGCGGCGGCTTCTTCGCGCTCGCCCTCGACGGCAAGAAGCGGCGCGTCGACTCGCGCAGCTCGAACATGGGCCATCTCCTATGGAGCGGGATCGTTCTGCCAGAACGCGTGAGCACGGTCGTCGACCAGCTCCTCTCCGAGGAGCTCTGGTCGGGCTGGGGGATCCGGACGATGGCCAGCGACGCGGCCGCGTTCAACCCGATCAGCTACCACAACGGCACGGTCTGGCCTCACGACTCCGCGCTCGCGGCGTGGGGGCTCGCTCGCCACGGCCACGTGGCGGAAGCCCGACGGATCGGGCGGGCGCTCATCGAGGCCGCAGCCCACTTCGACTGGTCGCTGCCGGAGGTGTTCGCAGGCTACGCGCGCGACGAGACCCCGTTCCCGATTGCCTACCCGACCGCGGCGCGGCCGCAAGCCTGGGCCGCAGGCACCCCCATCCTGCTCGTCCGCGTGCTCCTCGGGATCGAGCCGGATCGCGAGCGTCAGCGCCTCGTCTCGACCGTGACGGACGAGCTCCCCAGCTGGCTCGACGGTCTGCGCATCGAGGGCGTCCGCGCATACGGCAGGACCTGGACGGTTGCGGTCGAGCGCGGTCATGTCACGATTGCCGAAGGCGTATGACCACGTTTTGCCTCATCACACAGGCAGCGGGCGCGGAGCGCCCGCCTTCAGGGATCTTCGCGCGACCGGAATCCGCGGTCGCGGAATCCGGTCTTGCGCAATGAGGATCGGCCTGATCTGTCCGGTCTGGTTCCCGGTTCCGCCGGAGGCGTACGGCGGCACGGAGCGCGTGGTCGCGCTGCTCGCGGACGGGCTCGTCGACGCCGGTCACGACGTCACCCTGTTCGCGTCGGGTGACTCACAGACGCGCGCACGCCTCGAGTCGGTCTTCCACACGGCGCCGAGCGAGTGGATCGGCCACACGTACTGGGAGATGCAGCACGCCGTGCATGCGTTCCGGAAGGCCGAGGAGTTCGAGATCGTCCACGACCACACGGGGATGCTCGGCCTCGCGTTCGGTGGCCTCATCGACGTCCCCTTCTGCCACACCGTGCACGGGCCGCTCGACGGCCAGCCAGGCCGGCTCTACGAGCAAGTGCTCGAGCTCGCGCCGAACGCCAAGCTCATCTCCATCTCCATGAACCAGCGCAAGCCGAAGCCGAGCCTCCCGTGGATCGGGAACTGCCCGAACGCGCTCGACCTCTCGATGTTCCCGTTCCGGCGGAAGCCTGGCGGCGACTACCTCGTCTTCCTCGGCCGCATGAGCCCGGACAAGGGGGCGCACCGCGCACTCGCAGTCGCGCTCGAGACGGGACTGCCGCTGAAGATCGCGGCGAAGTGCCGTGAGCCGCTCGAGATCCGGTACTTCGACGAGTTCATCCGGCCGCACCTCGGCGGCTCGATCGAGTACGTCGGCGAGGTCGGCCACGCGGACAAGGTGGAGCTGCTCATGGGCGCGCGTGCGCTCATCTCGCCCATCGACTGGGAGGAGCCGTTCGGGCTGATGATGATCGAGGCGATGGCGTGCGGGACCCCTGTCATCTCGACGCGTCGCGGCGCCGTCCCCGAGATCGTCGAGCACGGGAAGACCGGGGTCGTCGTCGAGAACTACCGGGACATGGAGGAGCCCGAGGTGTTCGAGCTCGCCGACTCGCTCGATCCGGTCGTCATCCGCAAGGAGGTCGAAGCCAGGTTCTCGCCGGAGAACATGGTGGCGAACTACATCGCTGCCTACGAGGCGACGATCGAAGCAACGACCAAGTGACGCTGCGATCGCCGTACGACCGCGAGATCGTCCGGCTCGCGCTTCCGGCGCTGGGCGCACTCGCCGCGGAGCCGCTCTACCTCCTCGTCGACACCGCCATCGTCGGCCACCTCGGCCGGCCGCAGCTCGCGGCGCTCGGCATCGCGATCACGATCCTCGGCGGGACGTTCGCGATCTTCAACTTCCTCCAGTACGGGACGACCGCGCAGGTCGCGCGAGCGGGGGGAGCGGGGGAGGAGGAGACGGCGCGGAGGTTGGGGGCGCAGGCGGTCTGGCTCTCGCTCGCGTTCGGCGTCGCAGTCTCGGCGCTCATCGCAGCGCTCGCGCCGCAGCTGGTCGAGCTCATGGGCGGCGAGGGCATGGCCGCGGACTACGCCGTCACCTATCTGCGGATCGCGGCCATCGGTTTCCCGGCGGCATTCATCGCTCTCGCCGCGCAGGGCTTCCTCCGCGGTGTCGCCGACCTGCGGACGCCCCTTCAGATCCTCATCGCCGGGAACGTCGTGAACGTCTTCCTCGAGGTGCTCTTCGTCTACGGGTTCGGCTGGGGGATCGCCGGGTCCGCGTGGGGAACCGCACTCGCGCAGCTCGGGATGGGGGCGGCGTTCGTGATCGTCGTCCTCGCCCGTCTCGAGCCGGGCGAGGCGCGCATCCGGCTGTCACTGGCGCGCCGCGTGCTCTCGCTCGGGAAGTGGATCTTCATCCGCACGACGGCGCTCATGCTCTCGTTCGTCCTCGCCGGTGCTGTCGCCACCCGCTTCGGCGACGCGGCGATCGCTGCGCACCAGGTCGCGTTCCAGCTGTGGGTGTTTCTCGCGCTCGTGCTCGACTCCGTGGCGATCGCGGGTCAGATCATCGTGGGGCGGGAGCTCGGCGCGGGACGGCGCGAAGAGGCTTACGGCGCAAGCGAGCGGATGATCTGGCTCTCCGTCGCGCTCGGTGGTGTGTTCGCCGCGCTCATGCTCGTGCTCGCCGGAGTGCTGCCGCGGGTGTTCACCGACGACGCGTCCGTGCTCGACCAGGCCGCGCTCCTGTGGCCGCTCTTCGCTCTCATGCAACCGTTGAACGGCGCCGTGTTCGCACTCGACGGGATCCTCATCGGCGCGAGCGACGGGCCGTTTCTCGCCCTGTCGATGGTCGCGGCGTTCGTCGCGTGTGCTGTGGTGCTTCTGGCCGCGGTGCAGAGCGACTGGGGGATCCGCGGCGTGTGGGCGGCTCTCGTCGTGCTGATCGTCGTGCGGCTCAGCCTGATGGGAGCGCGCTTCCGGCGCCGACAGTGGCTCGTCACGGGCTGGGCGTAGCGGCCGATCCGTCGTTGCCGTTGGACGCCGGCCGCAGGACGAGTACCTCTCCCGGAGCGTGCTCGAGCATCCAGGAGATGTCTTTTGCGGAGAAGCCGGCACGCCCCGGCGCCGGCGCGGGGACGACGACGCGGTCGAACGACTCGACTTCCCAGAGCCGGCTGAGCACGTCGATCGGCGAGCGCCCGCGCTCGATACGCGCGTCGACCGGGACTCTCGCCCGACGCGCTGCGAGCTCGACGGCTTCGAGGATCGGCATCGCCCGGCCGAGCTCGGCGTGCTGCACCGGCGCGTCGAGGCTGAACTCGAGCGGGACGACGAGGAGGTATGCGGGCACGAGCACAGCGTCCTCGGCGCGGGCGATTCGCAGCGCCGCGTCGAGGACAGTCGGATCGAGCTGACGGTCGCTGAACGGGACGAGCAGTCGTGGCTGACCCGGTCGACGCGCGGGATCGGGCTTCCGGAAGAGCCTCACTGGCGCAGCTCGTCTCTCAGCGCCCGGTGCGCGACCACGCGTATGTCGATGCCGGGCAGCTCGCGAATCATGCGCGAGATCAGCGATCCGCGCGTGATCTCGACCCAGCGCCGCTCGTCGGGCGTGCCGACGAAGATGTACGTCGAGCCGCGCTCGGCGGCCACTCGGCGCACCGCGTCGACCAGATCGTCCCCCTCCTCCTCGAGGAAGTGGACGCCGAGGATGGAGGCGAGCCGTCGAAGAGCGGCGAGCTGCGTCGCCTCCTCCGGATCGAGCTGCTGACCCGGCCGCCGCATCCACAGCGCGTCGATGTCACCTCCCAGCCGCTGCGCGGATCTCCACGCACGGCGGAGCACGCGCTGTGATCGCGGCTGCGGCTCGACGAGCGCGAGCACACGCTCCCCGACCGCCTGCTTGCTGAGCGGGTCGAGCACCGTCGATCCGCGCCGCGCCTCGACGTCCTCTGCGACCTCGCGCAACGCGAGCTCGCGGAGGGCCGAGAGGTTGTCCTGGCGGAAGAAGTTCAGGAGCGCCCGCTCCGCCTGCCCGCCGGGGTAGACCTTGCCGGCTCGCAGCCGGTCCTGGAGCGCCTCGGGTGAGATGTCGACCAGAATGACCTCGTCCGCCTCGTCGAGCATGCGGTCGGGGAACGTCTCGCGAACCCGAACGCCGGTGAGCTCGAACACGGCGTCGTTGAGGCTCTCCAGGTGCTGGATGTTGACCGTGGAGATGACGTCGATCCCAGCGCCGAGGATCTCCTCGATGTCCTGGTAGCGCTTCTCGTTCCGCGAGCCCTGCGCGTTCGTGTGAGCGAGCTCGTCGACGAGCGCGAGCTCGGGCGTGCGTCGAATCACCGCGTCGACGTCCATCTCCTCGAGCTCGAGCGTGCCGTGCTCGATGCCCAACCGCGGCACGACCTCGAGACCCTCCGCGAGCGCCGCCGTCACCGGACGGTCGTGCGGCTCGAGGTATCCGATCACGACGTCCCTCCCGTCCGCCTGCGCCTGGCGTCCCTCTTGCAGCATCCGGTAGGTCTTGCCGACTCCGGCCGCCATGCCGAAGAGGATGCGGTAGCGGCCGCGCATGCCTCGAGGTTATGCGCCGAAGACGTTGTGGATGAGCAGGTCGATCAGCTTGATGCCGATGAACGGCAGGATCACTCCGCCGAGCCCGTAGATCAGCAGGTTGCGTCGGAGGAGCGCCGTCGCGCCGATCGCCCGGTACTTCACGCCCCGCAGCGCAAGCGGCACGAGGGCGGGGATCACCAGCGCATTGAAGATGATCGCCGAGATGATCGCGCTGTAGGGACTGCCGAGATTCATCACGTTGAGGTCTCCGAGTGGGCCGTCCGCACCCGGGGTCGTTGCGTAGGTGGTCGCGAAGATCGCCGGGAGGATGGCGAAGTACTTCGCGACGTCGTTCGCGATCGAGAACGTGGTGAG
>CAVPXQ010000001.1:0-261591 GCA_963709715.1 uncultured Gaiellaceae bacterium | reverse complement strand
CACGCACTCGCGACAGCGGCGACCTGATCCCCAGTTGCAGGACGAATCAGTCGCGCTCGAGAACGTGTGAAAGCCACTCCAGCGCGACCTGGTAGCGCTCGTTCGCGCGACCGCCGTGGTTGCCCGGGTTCTCGCTGTGTTCGTGTGCGATGCCGGCTTCGTCGAGGTAGTGGCTGAGCAGGCGGTGACCCCAGTGCAGGTTGTAGTCGTCGTTGGAGCCTGCATCGAGCAGGATGCCGGACAGCTTCCGGAGGTTGTCGAGGCGCTCGTGCACGTTGACGACCGGGTCGAAGGCGAGCCAGCGGTCCCAGACCTCCTGGATCAGCTCGCCGCTGGGCCAGGCCACCGGCAGGTCGACGTAGAAGGGCGGGCGATCCGGGTTGGGTGAATACGTCGCGGAGTAGTCGTAGACGAGCTGCGACCAGACGTTCCCCTCGATCGGGCCGTTGGGCGCCTCCGGCCAGATGCTGTCGAAGTACTTGTACGGCATGAACTTGTGGGTCATGTCGAGGAACGAGTCGCCCGAGAGCATGGCCAGCGCGCCGAAGACATCGGGGTTGCGCGAGGCGACGTTCCAGGCGCCGAAGCCTCCGGACGAGAACCCGAACACGCCTCGGCTTCGCGCGTCGGGGATCGTCCGATAGGTCGCGTCGACAGCAGGGACGACGTCGTGCAGCACGTACTGCTCGAAGTTGCCGGTCACCGGCGAGTCCACCCACTGTCCGCAGCCGCAGCGCGAGTTGCCGTCGGGGATGGCCACGATCATCGGCGGCACCCCCAGGCGGCCGAACACCGGGTCGAGCACGTCTTCGATCGGCGGGCGCCACCGCTGTCCATCCGTGTCCGGTGTCAGCACTTGCGCGGCGGTCTCGCCGAACGCATGTAACAGGTAGGCCGTCGGATACAGTCGATCCGACTCCTCGTAGCCCGGTGGCAGATAGACGAACAGATCCCGTTCGCTCGGATCACCCAGCAGGTTCGCTGCTAGATGCGAGCTGTCGAGCCTCGAGTGAACGATCACGAGTCCTCCTCGCCGCGGTTTGCGAGGATCCTAAGGCGCTCGACCTCTAGACACCGGTCGGGGCGCGCGCAAGGGGCATTTCCGCACACTGGCTCAGCGCAGGCACCCGTCGCCCTGGTCGCCGGTTGAGCGAAGGAACGAAGCAACACGGCCGGCCGGTGGCCGACCTCATCCGGCGTCCAGCCGAGGAGGTGGTTCGGCACCGCGCCTATCGCATCGGCGCCGAATGATCTAGCCTCGCCTCCTCGTGGTCTGCGCGAGCTGTGGCCGGGAGAGCGAGGGCGACTTCCAGTTCTGCCCCCATTGCGCGGCGCCGTTCTCGACTGCGGCGCCCGCGCGCGAGTTGCGAAAGACGGTGACCGTGCTGTTCTGCGATGTGACCGGCTCGACCGCTCTGGGCGAGTCAACGGATCCAGAGGCTCTGCGGGCGCTGCTGGCGCGGTACTTCGAGCGGATGAAGGGGATTGTCGAGTCGCACGGCGGCACGGTGGAGAAGTTCATCGGAGACGCCGTGATGGCGGTGTTCGGCGTGCCGGTCGCGCACGAGGACGACGCGCTGCGGGCGGTGCGTACGGCGGCGGAGATGCGCGATGCGCTTCCCGAGCTCGACGTCCAGGCGCGGATCGGCGTCAACACCGGCGAGGTGATCACAGGCACCGAGGAGCGGCTGGCGACGGGCGACGCCGTCAACGTCGCCGCCCGGCTCGAGCAGGCGGCGCAGCCCGGCGAGGTCCTGCTCGGCGCGCCGACGCTCGCGCTCGTGCGCGACGCGGTCGAGGTGGAGGAGGTCGAGCCGCTCGCACTCAAGGGAAAGGCGGAGCCGGTTGCCGCCCACCGACTCCTACGTGTGCAGGAGGCTCCGGAGCGGCGGCACGAGACGCGCTTCGTCGGCCGGGAGCGCGAGCTCGCGCTGCTCCAGGGCGCCTGGGAGCGAGCGCAGACGGAGCGCTGCTGCGAGCTGGTGACGATCGTCGCAGACGCTGGCGTCGGCAAGTCGCGCCTCGTCGCCGAGCTCCTGGGTCGTGCCGACGCTACCGTCGTCCGCGGCCGCTGCCTCCCCTACGGCGAGGGGATCACCTACTGGCCGGTTGTCGAGGTGCTGAAGCAGCTCGGCGTGGCGCCTGCCGACGAGACGGCGGCGGCTGCGATCCGGTCTCTCCTCGGCGAGACGGAGGTCCAGACCTCGGCGGAGGAGATCGCCTGGGCCGTCCGCAAGACGTTCGAGCAGGCCGCGAGCGAGCGCCCGCTCACGGTCGTCTTCGACGACGTCCACTGGGCCGAGGAGACTTTTCTCGACCTGATCGAGCACGTCGCGCTTCTCTCCACGGACGCGCCGATCCTGCTCGCCTGCCTGGCGCGGCCGGAGCTCACTGAGCGCCGCCCGCAGTGGCCCGTGACGCTACGGCTCGAGCCGCTGCTCGCGGAAGACGTAGAGGAGCTCATTCCGCCGCGATTCGGCGCCGAGCTGCGGGAGCGGATCGCGCGAGCCGCCGGCGGCAACCCGCTCTTCATCACGGAGATGCTGGCGATGACCAGCGACGCGCAGGCGGACGTGATCGTCCCGCCGACGCTGCAGGCACTCCTCGCCGCGCGCCTCGACCAGCTCGCGCCGTCCGAGCGAGGTGTGCTCGAGCGCGGCGCCGTCGAGGGCGAGATCTTCCACCGCGGTGCCGTGCAGGCGCTCGCGCCGGACGAGCCGCAGGTGACGCCGCGACTCGCCGCGCTCGTGCGCAAGGAGCTGATCACGCCGGAGGCGGCGCAGCTTCCGGGCGAGGACGGCTTCCGCTTCCGCCACCTGCTGATCCGCGACGCCGCCTACGACGCGCTCGCGAAGGCGACGCGCGCGGAGCTGCACGAACGCTTCGCGCACTGGTTGGAGGAGCACGGTGCAGCGCTCGTCGAGCTGGACGAGATCCTCGGCTACCACCTCGAGCAGGCGTACCGCTATCGCCGCGAGCTCGGGCTGGACGACGACGACGGCACCCTCGCCGCGGCCGCGCGACGGCGCCTGACGTCGGCCGGCGCGCGGGCTCGCGTCCGCGGCGACGAGCTTGCAGCCGTGAACCTGCTCGAACGTGCCGTCGCGCTCGTCCCTGCAGACGCGATCGACCTCGCGCTCGAACTGGACCTGCTCGAGGCCCTCTACGGGGCGGGCAGGGGAAGCGACGCCCTCGATTCGGTGCGGTCCCTCGTAGATCGCGCCGCGGCTGCTGGCGATCGCATCGCCGAGCTGTGCGCCAGGATCAAAGGGGGCCTGTTCCGCCTTTTTCTCGAGCCGGAGGGCGCGACCGAGCGGCTGGCCGTGCTCTTGGACGAGGCAATGCCCGAGTTCGAGAAGGCCGGTGACGACGCCGCTCTGTACGTCGCCTACGCCGCGCTCGGCCAGGTGAGGAACATGCGCGCGCAGGTGGACGCCATGCTGGACGCCTATGAGCGCGCCGCAGCCCACGCGCAGCGGGCAGGAGGTCCAAGTCCGGACGAGTTCCTCGACTACCGGGCGACGGGGCGCTTCTACGGCACCACGCCCATCTCAGAGCTGCTCGCGTGGCTCGACGAGCAGGAGGCGCGCGGCGTGCGTCTCCCTGGCCTCGACGTGCGACGTTCGCTCGCGCTCGCGATGCTCGGACGCTTCGACGAGGCGCAGTCGATCATGACGGACGTGCGAACGAAGGCCGCGGAGCGCGGCGGCGGCTTCGCGCTCGCGTACGTGCTCGGCCAGGCCTCCACCGAGCTCGCACTCTTGGCCGGCGATCCTGCGGCGGCCGCCGAGTCCAGCTCTGAAGCGATGCGGCTGTACGACGAGTTTGGAGAGCGGGGCCGCGCCTCGACGGCGGCCGGGAGGCTCGGGCAGGCGCTCTACGAGCTGGGCCGACTCGACGAGGCCGAGACATGGGCGGGCCGCGCGGCGGAGCTCGGCGCGAGCGACGACGCGTGGACACAGATGCTCTGGCGGCAGGTGAAGGCGAAGGTGCTCGCGCGCCGGGCCGAGCATGCCGAGGCGGAGCGGCTCGCCCGCGAGGCGCTCGCGATCGGCGAAGAGGCCGACCTGCTCAACTACGTGGCGGACGCCTACGGCGACCTCGGCGAGGTACTGGCGCTGGCGGGCCGCACGGACGAGGCGGGCGTCGCGCTCACCCAGGCACTCGACCGGTACGAGCGCAAACAGAACCTCGCCATGGCACGCCGCGTACGAGAGCGGCTCACCCAGCTGCAGCCTGCGTAGCCCCGCGCGCGACGTACTTTTTCTGCGTCACCGTACGCCGTGCCGCGACAAGCGACATTCCCGCACTCGTGCAGTCCACGATCATCGCGCGTCAGCCCGGTCGCGACCGCGTGTGAGGAGAAGTGCCAGCGCGATGACTGCTGCCGCCGCCAGGAGAAGTCCGTCGTCCAGAGCCCAGCTGGCGCTGAAGAGCGAGTCGATTACCACGCCGGCGAAGATGAGGACAAGCGCGACCACCAACCCGACACGGATTCTGTGCCAGCGGTCGTGGCCGGGCATGTGCCGAATATAGAGCCGTTTACGCGCTCGGCGGCGAGGATGGTCCCCGGCAGCCTGCTGCTCCAGCGACATTCCGGCACGCGTGCCCACCGCGGTGGGCTGCCATCTGAGCGGGAGTACGTCTCGGACGCAAGTCGGGCTTCTTGGCCCAACGTCTCCTAAGATCGCGTCGTTAAGGCTGCTACCACGGCTGCCGCGAAAGGAGAGGTCATGCCGTCCATGCTCATCCACTTCGATGCCCCCTACGACGAGTGGAAGCCCATCTTCGACAGCGACCCCGCAGGCCGTGCGGAAGTTGCGAAGGGATACACCGTCTCGCGAGGAGTGGACAACCCGAACGACATCTTCGTACGAGTGGACTTTGCCTCAGTCGAGGAGGCTCAGAGGTTCCGGGAGAAGCTCCTCGGCACGGGCGTGCTGGGCAGGTATCCCGTCAAGATGGAGCCGACCGTCGTCGAGATCGCCGACCAGCACACCTACTAGCGACTCGTCGCGATCGACCTCGGCGTCGCACTGGGTCTCAGGCTGCACCGCCGCCGACGACCTGCCCGGAGTCCGTGTCTGTGGCGGCGCGGTCGAGCTCGAGCTGGCGGAGCTCAATTCGGCGAATCTTTCCCGTGAGCGTCTTCGGCAGCTCGGATACGAATTCGACGCGGCGCGGGTACGCATACGCGGAGAGGGAATTGCGCACGTGCCCCTTGATCTCGTCGGCTAGTGCCTCCGACGGCTCGTATCCGTCTGCGAGGACGATGAATGCCTTCACGACGTTGCCCCGGAGCTCGTCGGGCGACGCTACGACTGCTGCCTCGCGAACCGCGGCGTGTTCGAGGCACGCCGACTCGACCTCGAACGGGCCGATCCGGTAACCCGCCGCGATGATCACGTCGTCGGCGCGTCCGACGTACCAGATGTATCCGTCCTCGTCCTGGACGGCGGCGTCCTTCGTGTGGAACCACGTACCGCCGAAGGTCTCCACGCTCGCATCGTCGTTGCGCCAATAGCCGAGCGGATAGTGTGGGTTCGAGCGGGCTCGCAGACAGATCTCGCCTCGATCCCCCTGTCCTACTGGCTGCTCGTCCTCGTCGAGGAGCTGCACGTCCCAGCCCGGCATCGGCTTGCCCATCGACCCCTCACGCACCTCGAGAAAGGGGTAGTTCGCGACGAGTGGATACGACTCGGTAAGGCCATAATAGTCGAGCACGGTAAGGCCGTACTGCTCGCGAAACCAGCGGATCGCCTCCGGATTCAGGGGCTCTCCCGCAGAGCACACGCGGCGGAACACCTGCGGGTACCGAGCGGCTGCATCCTCGACCGCCATCATCGAGCGCATCGCTGTCGGCGTCGTGAACACGTTCGTCACCGCGTGGCGGCTCAGGAAGTCGAGCTGCTTGTGCGGGTCGAAGCCGCCCTCACGCTGGTAGACACACTGAAGCGCGCCGAGACGCCAGGGTCCGAGCAGCGGCGCGATCCCCGCGGCCCAGGCCCACTCTCCCATTCCGTGAAAGCGCTCGCCGTCCTGTAGCTCGTGGCAGTAGCGGAACTCCTCATGGCCCAGGATGTAGCGGTGTGCGTGGACGATACCCTTCGCGAGCCCCGTGGTCCCGGACGTGTAGTAGAGCTGCGCAGGCTCGTCAGCCGCGGTATCGGCACAAACGAACTCCATCGAGGCCGCTGCCAGGGTGTCCGGCGTGAGCACGAGCGTGTCTGGCACCCACGGTCGGTCAAAGCGCGGCGCATTGCCGGGGTCAGTGACGAGTAGCTTCGCGCCCGAGTCCGAGAGCCGATGCTCGATCCCATCGTCGCCGTACAGCACGGACATCGAGAGCAGGATCGCGCCGAGCTTCCAGACTCCGAAGAAGATCGCCGCGGCCTCAGGGGTCGGCGGCAGGACGACTGCGACTCGGTCGCCGTGCGTTACACCTCGTGCGGCGAGCGTGTGCGCTGCCTGGTTCGCCAGATCCTGCAGCTCGCCCCATTCGAGCTCACGGATCGAGCCATCGAAGCTTTCCCAGACCATCGCCGGCTTGTTGCGCGGGTGCTTGTCGCAGACGTCGGCGGCGATGTTGTACCGCGCAGGCACCTCCCAGCGATGACCTGCGCAGATCTCGGCGTAACTCGTCGAGCTCATCGGTACCCGTCCAGCCTAACCCTGCTCGGCTCCGCAAGCTGAGAACGAGGGTCCGCGACCCAGTAGCAGCGATCGACCTCGCCTACTTCGTGCAGCGCCTACCTTGGTGGTCTCAAGCGACATTCCCGCACACCCGCGCAGATCGGCGTAATGTGCCTCGGGTCAGCTCCTGCATGACCCCGCAGCCTTGAGCGGTCCCTCGCGGGGATCGCTCCCACCCGCTAGCGAAAGGGAGCACCGCATGGCGTACGGCATCGTGCACCAGTTTCCGGGAGGTACAAAGGAGCAGTACGAGGCGTCGATCGCAGCCGTCCATCCGAGCGACGGGAGCCTGCCGGACGGCCAGGTCTTCCACGCAGCCGGGCCGTCAGCCAATGGCTGGACCATCATCGCGATTCATGACTCGCAGGAGAGCTGGGAGCGCTTCCGCGACGGGATCCTGATGCCGCGCATGACTGAGGGCATCGATGGTGGCTTCACGGTGCCGCCGCAGGAGACGGCCTTCGCCGTTCACAGCCAGCAGACGACCTAGAAGACAACGAAGAGAGCGGGTGCGGCGGCCTG
Source organism: uncultured Gaiellaceae bacterium (assembly GCA_963709715.1). GTDB lineage: Bacteria > Actinomycetota > Thermoleophilia > Gaiellales > Gaiellaceae > GMQP-bins7. The sequence continues at coordinate 254,376 of CAVPXQ010000001.1, read as the reverse complement.
TCCCACCGCCGACGACGACTGGGAGTACGTCCTCCCTACGAATTCGACTAGGCGCCCCCACCTATGTCCTGGCGTCAAGCGACATTCCGCACGCCGACCCAGGCGGGCCGGACCTGCCTAGACGGGCGGTAGCGGCGCTGGGAGTATTGCCGGGCGCGACGTTACGTCTTCCATGTCTGATCCGCTTGCTCTCAGCAACTTCATTGCGACGCTGCTCGTGTTCGGAGCTCCCGTGGTGTCGGTGCTGATCGAGCATCGGCGGTTCCGCGGTGATGCGAGGCATCGGTGGTCCGATCCGACGTACTGGCAGTTGGAGGCCTGGCAGATCGCCGGCCTCGTCCTTGGGGTGCTGTTTGCGAAGCAGTTTCCAGGTGCGGCGCTGCCGGGGAGCGAATGGCTCTGGCCTGTGCTCGGGTGCGCGGTCGGGCTTGTGGGCGTGACCCTACGCTGGTGGGCGATCCGGACCCTCGGCGTTCACTTCACGCGCAACCTCCAGGTTGCGGCAGGACAGACTGTTGTCGTCGATGGGCCCTATGAGCATCTACGGCATCCCTCCTATACGGGGGCGATCCTCATGTTCGCGGGTGTCGGAATCGGGCTGGGGAACGCCTTGAGCCTCGGAGCGTGCCTCTTGTTACCTGCAATCGGCTTCGTCCGGCGAATCCCACGCGAGGAAGCGCTTCTGAGGCGAGAGCTCGGCGAGCCGTATTCCGAATACGCCAGTCACACTCGACGCCTGGTTCCCGGCGTTTGGTGAACGGCGACGTCGTAGCGGGCACACGATCCATCAGTTCCGCGAGACGCGGGGCGCTGGGTTACGAGCGAACCCAGGTCGATGACAGAGCAGCGGGATGCGCGAGCGTTTGGTAGACGACGCAGTACCGCTCGGTCAACTGAAGCAATGTGTCGAGCTGTTCGTCGGTGGCGTCGGTCTCCAGCTCGAATCGCATCCGGATCGACTGGAATCCGACGGGCGCATCCTTGTCGACGGCCAGTGTGCCCCTCACGTCGAGTTCTCCTTCGGCATGGACGCGACCGACCGGGATCGACATCTCGAGAGAGGTTGCTACAGCCCGCAGCGTCACGCCGGCGCAGGCAACGAGTGCCTGCAGCAGGAGGTCACCCGAGCAGAGTGTGGAGGTGTCACCTCCGGTTGCTGGATGGAGGCCAGCCGTCGCGAGGGCGCGGCCGGCCTGCACCGAGCACGTGATGCCCTCGCCGAGTTCCCCTGAAGCAGAGAGCGTCGCGAGTGCCGCTTCCGGGTGCTCTCGGTAGCGCTCCTTCAATGGATCCTGTATGGCCCGCAGCGACGCTTTGTCCAGTGTCCTCTCCTTCCCGAGGATGGTGTTCGTAACGGGTTCTGAGCCAGCTATCGACGACGATATCGCCAGTACCCCCACGCGGCGGATGCCACCGCCGTCCGAAGGTTGCGCTCAAGGGACACTCCCGCACACTCGCGCACGCCGCGGGGATCTCACGTCGCGATCGGTTGACACACTAGGCCGCCAGCGCGGAGAATCAATGGTCGCGTACGCCACCAAGCGAACGGAGGTCGGCATGTCATGGAGCCTTAAGGGCAGCTACGCGGAGACGTGCTCGTGCGAGCTGATGTGTCCATGCAACATGTCGTTCGACCACGGCGCGACATACGACTACTGCCGAGTCACGCTCGTGTTCAACATTCGTGAGGGGGAGATCGAGGGCACCGACGTGAGCGGCCTCAAGGTCGCCGCCATCGCGGACACGCCCAAGGTCATGACCGAGGGCAACTGGCGCCTCGGCATGTTCGTCGACGAGCATGCCTCCGACGAGCAGATGCAGAAGCTCACGGCGGTGTTCGGTGGCCAGCTGGGCGGACCCATGGCCGGTCTCGCACCACTCGTGGGCGAGATGCTCGGCGTGGAGCGGGCGCCGATCGAGGTCGTTGACGACGGCCTGCGCCACAGCGTCCGCATCGGGGACGCGATCGACTTCGAGATCGAGGACATCGTCCCGTTCGGCATCGAGACCGGGCAGCCGGTGCGCTTCGACGGCATGTTCCACCCGGTCGCGCCGAACCTCACGATGGCGGAGGCGAAGCGGTCGAACATCAACGCCTTCGGCATCGCGTACGAGGGGAAGTCGGGGCTGTCGACGTCAGAGTTCTCCTGGGCCGCTTAGGCGCTTGATCGCCTCGGCTCAAGCGCAGGATCCGGGGGGCTCCGGCCTTGCGCCCGCATTTGCGGCTGCGCGGACTCGGCTCGGGCTCGTCGCGTCTTCTCTTTCTGCTCGCCGCCGTCGGCTGGTGGTGGACGGCGGGGCAGATGCAGGACATGGACGGTGGGCCGTGGACGGACCTCGGGACGTTCGCCTGGTTCCTCGGTGTGTGGGTCGTGATGATGGCCGCGATGATGTTTCCCTCGGTCGCGCCGACGGTCGCTCTCTATTCGAAGCTCACGAGGTCTCGATCTCTGGCCGCTCCACTCGTCTTCACTTCTGGCTATCTCCTGGTGTGGAGCACTGTCGGCGTGCTCGCCTTTGCGCTCGCGACACTCGGCGGACGGGTCTTCGACGACGTGCTCGCATGGGACCGAGCGGGTCGATGGGTCGCAGGAGTGACGCTCCTCGTGGCAGCCGTCTACGAGCTCACGCCCCTCAAGGACGTCTGCCTCGGGAAGTGCCGCACCCCGCTCGGCTTTCTCCTCGGCTCCTGGCGTGATGGGCTCTCCGGGGCGCTACAGATGGGAGCGCGGCACGGCGGCTGGTGCGTTGGCTGCTGCTGGGCACTGATGGCGTCACTGTTCGCGCTCGGGGTGATGAGCATCGTCTGGATGGCGTTCGTCGCGGGGCTGATTGCGATCGAGAAGCTGATTCCCTCACGTCGTACAGCGACGTATGGGACGGCCGGAGTGCTATTTGCGCTCGGCGTACTCGTGCTCGCCGCTCCCGACGTGATCCCCGCCCTCACGATTCCTGGGAGCGACTCGATGTCTCAGGATCCGATGATGCCCTGAGAGAGTCCCGGGGTGAAGCGTCGATGCAGCCGAGGCTCCAGGCGACGCGCTCCTGTTCGAGATCGTCACCGGCTTCTTGGCTTCGGACACTGCATTCGCGCCGCACGGGCACACCGTGCGCGTCAGCGTCTCGAACGCCTGAAAGGGAATGTGGCTCGAGCCGCACGTGATCACTGGAGCACGTGGACGGGCACTCCCCTGGGATGCGCCTAGTGTGCGTCGAGGTGGACGTGAGCCGACGCGCGGTCCTGTAGCCGGTCAGCCCCCGGCAGCGTTGCGACCGCGATGACCGCTCCGGCGGTGAGGGCACCTACGACGAGAGCTACACGGAGACCAGCCCCCGCGGCCCGTGCCCGCAAGAGGCGAGGCAGCTTCAAGACATGCGCCAGCACGTGGACGGCAGCCGCGCCGAACCAGACGATGAAGCTCGCCTTGTGCAGGCCGGCAAGAGTCCCTTCGGTCTGACCGAGGACGAGCAGCGCGGTGCCTGTCGCAAAGAGCACGATCGTCGAGACGATCAGCACCGGCGCTACGAGCGCGCGCAGAAGCAGGGGCGGCGGGCCTCGACGGACGTACTCGTCACCGCCGCCGTAGTAGCGGAGCATGCGCCAACTCGTGCTCGCGAGCTTCAGTGCGACGACGGGAATGAGGAGCATCCCGACGAAGGCGTGGACCGTGAGCAATGGTCGCACTCGCAGCAGCGTTGCCCCCTCGATCGCCAGCAGCAGGAGCAATACGGCCGCAACGACAGCCGTTAGATGTTCGTTCCCACTGCTCCCGCCTGCGAGCACTCGCTTGATCCGGGTCATCAGGAGAGCATCGAACCAGAGAAGCCTGAGAAAGCTCTAAGCGACCAAGACCGGATCGTCCAGCGCGCATTCATCGCGAACTGGAACCCCGTTCGCTCAACCGGCTGGATCGGCCCGGAGAAACGAGCGAGGCTCACATCGGCAGGTTCCACGGAGCGGACCTCGCCATCAGCGTGCTCGCTCGATCAGGTGCGTGCCGAGACGCCTTCCCTCAATGGTGCGGCCGAGGCGGGCGCGGTGTGCGGCTCGAGGACGACGACGGCCGTCTCGTGCGGACGTCGGGCTGCGTAGCTGTCGAGGTTCTTGTCCAGTTCACGCCAGCGGTCCCAGAGCCGTGCGCGCTCCCCCTCGACTGCGCGCCTGCCGAGCACCTCGCGCCGGATCCCGCCCGCCAGCTCGACGACCGCCTGCTGGTCGGCCTGCAGGTTCAGCCACCAGGCTGGCTCGGCGGCACCCCAGCCGTTCATGGCCATCGAGACCAGGTTGGGGCCGTCCTCGTAGTAGCCGAGGATGACGCTTCGCGGCTCGCCGCTGCGTCGGCCTGTGGTGGTGAGCCGCAAGGCGCCCCACTTACCCGGGCGGGGAGCCCAGAGCCCCTTGCGCCCGCCGCTTGCTCGCACGATCTGTCGGTGCACGCGCCAGAAGGTCTCGATGAACCATCGTGGTGGTAGGCGCGCCTTGCCTTCGGCCATGTCTCCCCCTCTCCTCATGAAGTGACTCCGTCCAGGTACTGACCTCAGCCTCGCACCGACGGGCCTGACGAGCATCAGGAGAACTCCGCAGCCGCGCGCCCGGTGAAAAACCGAAGACCCGCCGTTGCGGGTCTTCGGCTGTGGCGCGCATCACCCGTGCGCCTGATGAACTACTTCGCGACGTCGTACTCCTCTTCGAGCTCCTCGAGCTCGATCGCGAATCCCAGCGCGCGCATGATGTTGCCGATCGCGCTCATGACGCGGGGCGTGCCCACGATCGGGGCAATGGCAGTGAGGATGCCGCGCACGTCATCGAGCTCGATCCCGAGCTCGGTGGCTGCGCCGAGATTGACGAGATACGAAGCAGGCGGAGCGTCGATCGCCACGAGGGCGGCGATTCGCACGAGCATGAGCTCCTTCTCGTCGAGGGTCGATGCCTCGATCGAACTGGCCGTCATCTCCTTGATGAGGTCCAAGACCGGAGTCTCGGTTGTTTCCGTGACCATGAAGTGTCCTTTCGTTGACTCTGTCGACGCTACACCCGCGTGCTTCGTGCACCATCGGTAGTTCGCCGTCGTTCCGATGAGTCGACATCACCTGTGACCGCGCTCTTGCGTTGACCATTACCTTGTGCTTCTATGCATCGTAGCTCGAGCTATGGAGGCGCATGCACATCGATAAGGACCTCGTCGCAGCCTCGGCGACACCGCTCGTGCTCGCGATCCTGGCCGCCGACCGTGAAAGCTACGGCTACGCCATCCTCAAGCGGGTACGTGCGCTTTCCGGCGGCGAGCTCGAGTGGACCGACGGAATGCTCTACCCACTGCTCCATCGCCTCCAACGGCTCGGGTACGTGACGACGGAGTGGCGAACGCCACCGGAGGGGCGTCGCCGCAGGTACTACATGGTCACCGAGGAGGGACGAGCTGCACTTGCCGAGCAACAGCGGCAGTGGATGACCGTCACCCGCGCGCTGAATGACGTCTGGCCGGGTTCGGGTGGTCCGCTGGCAGCCCTCGGAGAGGCGTGAGCCGTGGAGAGCGTCGAGTCACAGATCGCGGAATGGCGGGCCTTCGTGGAAAGGGCCCCGGGCGTCAACGGGCACGACGCCGATGAGCTGGAAGACCATCTTCGCCACCAGATCGCCGAGCTGACGGAAGCCGGTCTCACACCTGACGAGGGGTTCCTCGTCGCCGTGAAACGGATGGGCGACCTCGACACCCTCTCCCGGGAGTTCGCGCGCGAGCACAGCGGCAGACTGTGGAAGCAGCTCGTCCTGGGGGACGAGGAGCCGGCGCGGGCATCGAGCGACGTACTCGAGGCCTTCGTCTTTGCCGCGGCTGCCGCTGTGGCGATCCAGGTTGCGCGCCTCGCTGCGGGCTTCCCCGGCGACGAAACGACCTGGTTCGCGCGGGACCTCAGCCTGTTCGTCTTGCCGTTCCTCGCCGCGTACTTCGCTCATCGACGGCAGCTCGACATCCGGGGATGGGTGCTGACAGCTGTGCCGTTCGTGCTCGCTGCGCTCGTGGTGAACCTCTACCCGTACGACGCGGACTCGGACACCGAGATGCTCGTCGCGCTTTCGCTGCCCGTCGTGCTGTGGTTCGCCGTCGCTTACCCGTACATGGGCGGCACGATCCGATCGCACGAGCGCCGCATGGACTTCGTCCGCTTCACGGGCGAGTGGTTCATCTACTACGTGCTGATCGCGCTGGGCGGTGGCGTGCTCATGGGCTTGACCGCGGGGATCCTCGAGCCGACGGGGGTCGACGTCGACCGCGTCGCCGAGTGGGTGCTGCCGTCAGGTGCCGCGGGTGCCGTGATCGTGGCCGCGTGGCTCGTCGAGTCGAAGCAACGGGTCGTCGAGAACATGGCGCCGGTGCTCACGATGCTCTTCACGCCGCTGTTCGCGGTGATGCTGGCCTGTGCCGCCGTCGTGTACGCCGCGACCGGGTTCGGTGGCGCGTTCGATCGCGAGCTCCTGAGCGTCTTCGACGCACTGCTGGTGGTCGTCCTCGCGCTCGTTCTATACGGGATGTCGGCGCGCGAGCCGTCCACGTCGCCGAAGTGGATGGACGGCATCCAGCTGGTCGCCGTCGTCAGCGCCCTCGTGCTCGACCTGATGGTGCTCGGGGCGATGGTCGCCCGTATCGGCGACCTCGGGTTCACCCCGAATCGCACGGCGGCGCTCGGCCTCAACCTTGTCCTGCTCGTGAACCTGGCGGGGGCCGCCTGGCTTTCCGCCCGATTTCTCAGGCGACGCAGCGCGTTCCACCAGCTCGAGCGATGGCAGACGTCCTACCTCCCCGTCCTCGCCTTGTTCGCCGCCGCGGTCGTGGTCGTCCTGCCGCCGCTGTTCGGCTTCGAATGATGGAGTTCGCCTAGGGGCGCGTGAGAAACAGTCGCTTCTCCGTTGCGAGGTGCGGCGGCCACTCGAGGCGGGTCACGCCTGCGAAACGCAGGTACGCGCGGAGCGCGTCCCGCATCGCGTCGACGAAGCCCTCGGCGCGGCGCGGCGCGAAGCCGTCCTTCCACCAGAGGTCGAGCACCTGCACCTGGCCGCCGTCCCGGTCGATGCGCGGCTCGATCCGGCCGACGAAGCGGTCGCCGAAGAGCAGCGGCAGCACGTACCAGCCCCAGCGGCGCTTCTCGGGCGGGACGAAGAGCTCCCATACGTAGTCGAAGTCGAACAGGGACCCGAGGAGAGGGCGGTCCCAGACCAACGCGTCGAACGGGGGTAGGAAAGCGACGGTAGGCGCGGGCTCGGGTGGACGCTCCAGCAGTTCGACCTCCTCCCTGAGCACGAACCGTGTCCCACGCACGTTCTCGACCTCGACGGGAACGAGCGCGCCGTCGGCGATCAGCGCCTCACGCAGGTTCGTCCTTCCTGGGTAACCCGGGAATCTCGGATCGGGCTTTGCGGGGCCGATCCCGGCGAAGATGTCTCCGCCTCCGCCGACCCCGAGGAGGCCGTGGGCGCGGTAGCGCGAGAGGAGCTTGTGCCGGAGCTGTTCCTCGAGCGGCACCGTCCGCGTGACCAGGTCCGCCGGGAGGAGCCGCTCGAGCAGGTCGTAGTAGCGGCGGTTGGCGTCACGGCGCGCGAGGCCGAGCACGCCCGTTATCGCGTACGCCTCGAGCACGGCGCGCACCGCGTTCGTGGGCAGCCCGAACCAGTCGGTCGTCTGTCCTTGCGTACGCTCGAAGTCGAGCGCGGAGAGCGGACCCTCGGCACGGATGCGCTCGAGCACGCGCTCGGCCACGTCTGCGTTCTCCTCGAGAACCCGCGCTGCGTGCCGACTCCACGTCCCGCGGAACCACGGGTAGTTCGCTACCGGGACGAGCGAAAGGCCCTTGTTGTGGGCCTCGAAGACCTCGCGACGCTCGTACAGAAGGTCGCACCAGGCAGGGTCGTAGTCGGCCACGCGCGCGTGCAGGACGAGGTCGTGGCTCCGGCCGGCGACGTTGAGCGGGTCGAACTGGATCGAGCCGAGACGGCGGAAGACCTCGAGCACGGCGTCCTCTCCTCCTTCGAGGGAACGCGCTGGCGCGAGGCGGTGGCGCGCGACGAGAAAGCGACGGGCGGTCTCGGCGCTGACCCTCATGCAACGGACGCTATCCGGTGGTCGCGAGCCTCCTCTACGCATCCCATACGATCGCGCCGTGCGCGAGTTGAGGCCGGGGCTATGGCACTGGAGTGCGCCACATCCGCAGTGGAGGGAGAGCGAGCCGTGGGATCAGAACGTCTCGTCCTACGCGATCGACGACGGCCGGCACCTACCGCTCTTCGATCCGATTGCTCCGCCCCGCGAGATCGAGGAGCTCGCGGCCGACCGCGAGTCGGCAATCGTGCTCACGAACCCCTGGCACGAGCGCGACTCGCGCGGCCTCGTGGAGCGGCTCGGTCTGCCCGTGTACACGCCGCTGCCGGATACCGCCGAATACCTCATGGAGAAGTGGGGCCTCACGGCTGAGCAGGTGGGCGACGGCAGCCCCGACGTCGCCTGGCTCGTCAAGGAGGGGATCGGCGAGGCCCACCCCTACGCAGCGGGCGACCGGCTCGACGTCGGTATCGAGGCATTTCCCGGACAGAAGCCGAACGACACCGTGCTCTGGATCGAGAGCCATTGCGCGGTCATCGCAGGCGACACGCTCGTCGACTTCGGTAGCGGCCTCGAGATCAATCCCCGGTGGCTAGGCCCGGACATGCCGCTGGAGCAGGTCGTCGATGGGCTGCGTCCGTTGCTGGAGAAGCCGGTCGAGCACGTGCTCGCCACGCACGGCGGGCCCTTCGACCGCGCCGCTCTCGAACGCGCTCTGTCTCTGTCATAGCCCTTCGCAAGCCTCACCTCGCACTCGGCAGAGGCTTCCTCGCGAGCGAGCTCTGGCGCTCGGTCGTTGCGGACGACACCGTCGCCGACCTCGCATCCAACGACTTCTCGGTCATGGATGATCTGACGAAGCTCACCGAGCCTCCTCATGCAGAGGTCGTGACAGCTCGCGTCGGCTCGTGGACGACCTCGAGCTTGATCCCGTCCGGGTCGAAGAAGAACGCGGCGTAGTACCCCTCGACGTAGTGCGGGAACTCCTTCGGCGCGCTTTCGGTCTCGACGTCCTGGCGGAGCACCCACTTCCAGCAGCGATCGACCGCCTCCCGTGACGATGCCTCGAACGCGAGGTGATGGACGCCGACGGCGTAGCGCTCGTACGGGACGGGGTGCGCGTCGGACTGCTTCTCCCTGAGACCGATCCACGTGTCCTGCGCCTGCAGGTACCAGATCGTCTCGCCGCGCTCCCCTGCGAGCTCCAATACGCCCGACCAGCCGAGCCCTCGCAGCAGCTCCGCGTAGAACTGCTTGCTCCTCTGTACGTCGGTCACCACCAGGTCGAGATGGTGAATCCCGCGGGATTGCACCGCCCGATGCTACTGGCCTGGAAGCGAGGCCATGTGAGACGCACGGACCTGGCCTCGGTCAGAGCCACCCGACCCGAAACCCCCGCCGGTGCGGGGGTTTCGGGCGGTTCCGGAGCGCTCGCCTTCCGCGTGAGCTGCGCGGCTCGCGTTACGCGTCGAACGTGCCGCTGAGCTCCAACACCTGCGGCCTTCCCTTGTGCCCGGCCTCCTGCATGATCCCCGGGACCTCGGGGTCGGACGCGAAGTTCTGCCAGCCGTCCGCGTCCCAGTCGAAGATCGCCCAGACCCGGTCTGTCTGGTTGGGATCGCGGTAGACGCGCGAGCCCTTGCACCCGTGCAGCTTCCGCTTCTCGGCTCCCTTGGTCGAGTAGATCTCGACGAAGCGATCGAAGTCCTCCACCGTTGTCGTCGCCAGGATCATCGCTGCCTCCTCTGTCGCTCTCGGCGCCGCCGATCGACGCCGATGGTGCTGCGAGTGTGCGCCGTCGGAGGCCTGGGCGGCATCGGGCGAACGCCCTATGCGCTGCGAACGAGGTCGTTCTCGAACGCCCAGAGCGTCGCGGCGGCGCGGCTGCGAACGCCGGCCTTCTCGTAGACGTGCTGGACGTGGTGGCCGACCGTCTTGGCGGAGATGCCGAGATGCGTCGCGATCTCCTGGTTCGACTCGCCGCGCACGAGCACGAGGAGAACCTCGAGCTCGCGCCGGGTCAGCCCGGCGGGCAGCTCGCGCGGCCGCTCCCGTATCACGTGGCCGGCGGCGGCGAGTATCGCGTCGACGGCCGTGGCGTCGAGCCGCTCCTCGTCGACCTTCCTCAGCAGCTCCGCTTCGGCTGCCGCTTCGTCGAGCGCCGGCCGGTAGGGGCGCGCCTCACGCATTGCCCCGTAGCAGTCTGCGGCAGCGAGAATGCGGGTCGTCTGGTCGAGCGCGGCACCACGCGTGCCGCGGTGGTACCCCGAGCCGTCCAGGCGCTCGTGATGGGAGCCCGCGAGCATGCCGATCGGGGCGAGCGCAGGCGATTGAGCGAACGCACGCTCGGTGTAGTGCGGGTGGAGGCGCACCCGCTCCCACTCTCCGAACCCGAGTGGCCCCGGCTTCTCCCAGATCGCATTGGAGACGCCTATCCGGCCGAGGTCGTGCGCGAGGGCGGCGCGGCGCAGGAGGGTGACGGCATCGGCGGTGAGGCCCAGGCGCCAGGCGGCCGCCTCGGCGAGCTCGGCGACGCCCGTCGAATGCTCCCGCAGCCACGGTGACTTGAGGCCGGTGAGCGCTGCGATCGCCCTGAAGGCGGCGTCGACTCTGTCGCCTGCGATCGAGATCTTCGGAAACGGCTCGGCAGCGAGCGCCTGCTCCCACACCCGCGTCTCGTCCAGCTCGCTGAGGAGGTCGTCGAGGTTCCGCAGCGCGAGCTCGGCGAGCTGAGGGTCGTACGCAGCGCCGCTTCGACGCTCGACGACCGTCCGCGCTTCGTCTGGCCCACCGGCCGAGAGGAAGAGGGAGACGTCCCGTCCGATGTGCAGCAGCCGCATCGGAAACGGGATCTCGTCGTCACGAGCGTCGGGGAATCCCTGGCCGTCCCAGCGGGCGAAGACGTACTCGAGGGCGGTCTGGATGTCCGCTCCGAGGTCGAGCCATCCGGCGAAGCGCTGAGCGACCTCGCACATCGTCGCGAACGAGGCACGGGCTCTGGGACCCGCGTTGGCGATCGCGTCTTCGATCATCGCCTCGCGGACCTCGGGGCTGCGACCGACGCCGACGTGGGCTCGGTAGAAGGCCAGGACCTCCGCCGGGTTCGTCGTGTCGATGAGGAAGAACGCGGCTCTGTGCTCGATGTCGTCGCCGAAGAGCTGGGTCGCCTCGTGGCCGTTCGACGTGCACCCTGAGGCGTGGAGGAGCGCGACGTAGTACGTGTCGGCGAGCTCCTGCGCCGATGCGCCGGCGAGCTCCCCGAGGCGCACCGCGAGCACGGCGGTCCGCAACGCGTGCTCGAGTGGCTGTCCGGTCCCGAGGTCGGTGGCGAGCGACATGGCCCCGACGACCTCGGCCGCGCGGATCGGCTCGTCGCCGGACGGCTGCACCGCAGCCGCTGCATCGGGGTCGAGCGCCGTCACGTCGGGATCCTAAGGCGGATCGTCCGACATTCGATGCTCTCTAAGTTGCGTCCGGCAATTAGGGTCGCGGAGACTCGAGAGAGCGGCACGCACACCGTCGAGCGACAGGAGGGTCAGATGACACACGACCAAGCTCGCGTGCGCGATTTCGCACGCAGCTATGAGGAAGCGTGGCGCAGCCACGATCCCGCGCGAGTTGCGGAGCATTACGTCCCCGGCGGGACGATCGCGATCAACGGCGGCGAGCCCGCGGAGATCACGGAGGTCGCGCGCTCGTTCATCGACGCGTTCCCCGACATCCAGGTGTTCATGGACGACCTCGTGTTCACGGACGAGACGGTCGAGTTCCACTGGACGTTCACCGGCACCAACACGGGGGCGGACGGAACCGGTAAGCGGGTGCGCATCTCGGGCTTCGAGGAGTGGACGCTGGGCGAGGACGGCCTGGTTCTGGAGTCCAAAGGCACCTACGACCAGGACGAGTACGACCGCCAGCTCGAGCACGGCGCGCCGGACTCGTAGCCGTCGTTCGACGCGAGAGCGGCATGATCTCCGCTCGGCCCGCCACGGAGACGGAGGAGCGCATGCGCCGACTGAACTTTCTGCAGGACGACCCCTGGGATGAGGTAAACGACGACATCAACCGTGTCCGCTGGTTCGGCCACCCTTTCGGGGCCGACCAGCTCGGGGCGTCGCTGATCGAGTATCTGCCTCGGTCGCCTGACAGTCCAATGCACATGCACTACGGCGTCGAGGAGATGTTCTTCGTCCTCAGTGGGACACCGACCGTCCGCACCCCGCAGGGAGCGGAGGAGCTATCACCCGGCGACGTCGTCTACTTCCCGGAAGGCCCAGACGGACTGCACACGTTCTCGAACCCCACGGATGAGCCGGTGAGGATGATTGGTATCTCGACCAAGCGTTTCCCAGATGTCGTCGCCTACCCGGAGCGGGGAGTTGCCTGGGTGGCGACACGCCATCCTGAACGGCCGGTACCCGAGGGCAGCGACCAGGGTGTCATCGCCCGTTTCGAGCTGCCTCCTCACGAATGACGGACGACGTTGCGCTCCGCGTTACAGTCGTCCCCGCCAACGAGGCGAGCTGGGACGACATCCAGACCGTGTTCGGCACTCGCGGCGATCCACGCCGGTGCCAGTGCCAGCGGTTGAAGATGGCGCCCGGGGAGTCATGGGCGCGTGTCGGTCCCGATGAGCTCGGCCACCGTCTGCGCGCCCAGACCGAGTGCGGCCAGCCGGATTCCGACACGACGAGCGGCCTCGTCGCCTACCTCGGCGGCGAGCCCGTCGGCTGGTGCGCCGTCGAGCCGCGCAGCGCCTACCCGCGGCTCCTGCTCAAGAACCGTGTCCCGTGGGCCGGCCGGACGGAGGACAAGGCCGATGAGACCGTCTGGGCCGCGACCTGTTTCGTCACGCGCGCAGGCTTCCGAAGGCGCGGCGTCAGTTACGCGCTCGCGCGGGCGGCGGTCGACTTCGCGCGGGTGCGCGGCGCCCGTGCGCTCGAGGGCTACCCGATGCTCACGAAGCCCGGGGAGGACATCGTCTGGGGGGAGCTCCACGTCGGCAGTCGGAGCATCTTCGCAGCGGCCGGGTTCGACGAAGTCAGCCACCCGACTCCTCGTCGCGTCGTGATGCGGATCGACTTCGCGGCGAGTGCAGATCGCTAGCTCGCTCGCGCGAGACGGGTTCAGTAGCATCGCGCCTCGTGCGCGACCTGGCGCCCGGACTGTGGCATTGGGAGGCACCGCATCCGGAGTGGGGGCCGAGTGAGCCGTGGGGACAGGAGGTTTCCTCGTATGCGGTCGATGCGGGCGACCGCCTGCTTCTCTTCGATCCGATCTCGCCCCCGGGCGAGGTCGAGGAGCTCGCAGCCGGTCGCGAGATCGCCGTCGTGCTGTGCTCCCCCTGGCACGAGCGGGACACGCAAGGCCTCGTCGAGCGTCTCGGGACGCCGGTGTACGCCGCCGCCCGACACGGGGGAGGACCTCATGCAGAAGTTCGGCATCCCTGCCGAGCAGGCCGGGGACGGCAGTCCCGACCTCGTCTGGCTCCGCGCCGGTGGAGGCGAGTGGCACCCGTACGCGGCCGGGGATCGGCTGCCCTTCGGAGTTGAGGCGTTCCCGGAGCGCGAGCACAACGACATGGTTCTCTGGGTCGAGAGCCATCACGCCGTCATCGCGGGCGACACACTCGCCGACTTCGGCGGCGGCCTCGAGATTCCGCTGCAGTGGCTGCGGGACGGTGTGAGGCACGAGTCCATCGTCGAGGGGATGCGGCCGTTGGACAAGCCGGTCGAGCACGTGCTCGCGGCGCATGGCGGGCCGACCGATCGCGCCGCGCTCGAGCGCGCGTTGTCCTCGTCCCAGTCCGTTCGACGGACGTTCCCCGCCCGGCCCCGGGCGATGCGCTGTGCCGGCCTTCGGTTTCACCGGCGCTTCCGGGCATCCCGCATCTCCTTCCGTCTCCAGGCTTCCATCCCACCCGACTCGGCACATCCGGGACGAACGTGATCGGCGCGAGCATGCGATGCTCACTCGAGAGGTCTATGTGCCGCGTTCGAGAGTCCACAGGACTGCTCGACCCCGGCCGCGTGCGGTCGTGGAGTTGCCCACGATCTGATCGTGCTCGTTGAGTGCGGTCGCGGAGACCCAGGAGCTCATGGGGCTGAGGGCAGGAAGGTTCGTCATCCTGCCGTTCGTCCAGACGGACGAGCCGCAGAGCACCTGGCCGCGCTCGTTGATCGCGACGGCCTCATTCGTGCTGCTGCCGAGCTTGATCATCCGGCCGTTCCGCCACAGGAACGGGTTCCCGCTGCAGGTTGCAGGGCTGTTGCCGATGATCCAGCCGCGGTCGTTGATCGCCACGGCCGTGCTCGTCGCCAATTTGCCACCCAGCGTGCCGAGGTCGCGCATCTTGCCGTTCTGCCAGAGGAAGGCGTGCACCCCCTGTCCGCACTGGCCGTAGGAGATCGTCGAGCTGTAGCTCGATCCGACGACCTGCCCGCGATCGTTGATGTCGACAGCGCCACTTCCGCGGCGTAGTCACCACCCAGCGTGCCGAGGTCGCGCATCTTGCCGTTCTGCCAGAGGAACGCGTGCTGGCCGCCGCTGGCCGTGTCACTCGAGCCGACCACCTGGCCGCGCTCGTTGATCGCGAGGGCGATGCTGTTGGCGCCTCCGAGCGTGCCGAGGTCGCGCATCTTGCCGTAGTGCCAGAGGAACGCGTGAGACGTGCCGCTCGTCGTCGCTGCATCGCCGACGACCTGGCCACGATTGTTGATGGCACGCGCGCCGCTGCGGCGGCCGCCAAGCGTGCCGAGATCGCGCATCTTGCCGTCCTGCCAGACGAACGCGTGCCCGCGCATTGGCTTCGCGGTGAGGCTGCCCCCGATCACCTGACCACCACGGTCGTCGATCGCGATGACGCTGCTCGACGGCCCGCCGAGCGTGCCGAGCTGCGTCCTCTTCCCGTCCTGCCAGATGAACGCGCCGCCGGCCGCGATCTGGCCGCTTTCGTTGAGGTCGGCCGCCGCACCGGGACCGATGTCAGTGATAACCCAGTGCTTCGGCGTAGCGCTCTCGGACGACGTCACCGCACACGCAAGAAGCACGATGAACCACGAGAGCAGCCAGACAAACCGACGCATGGCGCACCTCCACCTTCAACCTGGCATGCATCACGCGCGGGTGCATCGGGGAAGTTGCTGACTCATCCACGTCCGGTCCAGCGCCGTGCGCGATGGCCGCGCCGCGTCGAGCCATTGCATATGGTCCTTGCTCGTGGCTGAGGTCGTCGTCTTTCACCACGCACTCGGACTCACCGAATGGGTGCGGGGCTTCGCGGACGACCTGCGCGATGCGGGGCACACCGTGCACGCACCGGACCTCTTCGACGGCCAGACGTTCACCGAGATCGAGGATGGCGTCGCGTACTCGGAGGAGTTCGGTGGGCCGATGGCGGTCGTCGAGCGCGGACGTGCGGCCGTCGACTCGTTGCCGAGCGAGGTCGTGTACGTCGGCTTCTCCCTCGGAGTACTGCCCGCGCAGTCGCTCGCGCAGACGCGCCCGGGCGCGCGCGGCGCCGTGCTCTGCTATTCCGCGTTGCCCCTCGGAGAGTGGGGCGACAACTGGCCGGCGACATGGCCTGGCGATGTCGGGCTCCAGCTGCACATTCTCGAGGGCGACGAGGACGTCGAGTACGCGGAGGGGCTCGCAGCTACCGTCGAGGGCGCCGAGCTCTTCGTCTATCCCGGCACCGAGCACTACTTCGCCGAGCACGACGACGCGGCTGCCGACCAGCTCCGGCAGCGCGTGCTCGCGTTTCTCGGATGACCGCGAGCGCGCGCCGCTAGGAAAACGGCTTCGCGGTCATGTCCGCGACGACGAGCAAGAGCATGGCGATGTCGAATCGTGCGACGAGGAGGAGTCTTTGCAGGATTGCCTGTGTCTCCGGCGCCTCGGCGCCCTTCTCCTCGGCGAGCCCTTTGAACTTCTTCACCTGCGGTGTGAGGAACAGGACCCCAGTCAGGAACGTCGCCGCGAACCCGAGGAGCCCGACGATCACCCAGAACTGCCCCCAGTCGAGGTCGCCCTTAAGCATCATCAGGATCCCGAACAGGAGTACGAGCAACGAAGACGGGACGAAGATGCGGGTCGCCATGAAGTCGATCTTGCGAGCAAGCGCCGCGAGCGCTCGCGGGTCGTTCTCCCGCTCGGTCAGCAGCACGAGCACGACGAGGGTCGCGCCTCCGCCGACCCAGACCACGGCCGCGAGGACGTGGATCATCTTGTAGACGGAGTACGTCGCCGGGGCGGCCCACCCGAACACCACGAGGCCGACGAGCAGTGCGATACCCGCGACGATCGTCAGCTTCGAGTCGGAGGTCCGCGCGGAACGTGTCTCGTTCACGCGGCGATCAAATCAGGTGGCCGCGTCTCGATCAACGAGCCTCGGGCCCGGGTGTCCGAGATGCGTCCGGTAGCGTCGCCGCATGGCCAGATTCGTCGTCGACTGCGGCGTCGTCGTTCACCTTGCGAGCGAGGGCATCGAGGTCTCGCCCGAGCACGAGCTTCTAGCTCCGACGCTCCTGCGCTCCCAGACGCTGTCGGCTCTGCATGAGGCGGTACACCGCGGCGAGCTCGAGGCCGACGCCGCGCGCGAGCGGCTGGCCCGCATCAACGCCATGCCGATCCGACTCCTCGGGGATGCCGTGCTGCGGCGTCGGGCGTGGGAAGTGGCCGAGCAGCTCGGGTGGGCGGAGACCTACGACGCGGAGTACGTCGCGCTCACGCAGCTGCAGGCGGACGCGTTCATCACCCTGGACCCGGAGCTGGCCCGGTGCGTCGAAGGAGTCGTCCCCACGGCGACGATCGACGCATTGCGACCAGCCTGAAGGCTTCTCGGCGTCGGTCGATCTAGCACGCCCGCGAGGATCAGCCAGTAGGCGATTCCGTCGAAGATCGTCCCCCTGCCGACGAGCGCGTACTCCTTGTCCGAACCTTCGATGGGCATGCGCTGCCCCTTTGTTCGGTGTTGCTGCTCGTCCCGAGTTTCGACGATCGTCGCCGTTCACGGCGCGTAGGTATTGCACCGAACGTCGTCGTTCGGGCAGGCTTCGCTCGTGGTCTCCGAGGCGAGGATGGAAAGGACGGAACACGGGCTCGTCCCGAAAGACGGGGGCTGGTACGTCCTCAACATGCGTGATGCCGAGTGGCGTCACGTGGACGGGCGGGGCGCGGTCTGCGTGGTCGCCGACGACTTCGAAGGCTGGCGGCGTGCGGCGGACCAGCTTGGCGTCAACCCGTTCGTCCTCATGCCGGGCGAGCCGATGTCCATGTACCACTGGGAAGCGGACCAGGAGGGCTTCCTTGTCGTCTCGGGCGAGGCTGTCCTCGTCGTCGAGGGCGAAGAGCGCGAGCTTCGCGCGTGGGACTTCGTCCACTGTCCGCCGCACACGAGGCACGTGATCGTCGGCGCGGGGAACGGGCCGTGCCTTGTGATCGCCGTCGCGTCCCGCGCGCACGACGGACAGCCCGACTCGCTGGGATTCCCGGCTGACGACGTCGCGAAGCGATACGGCGCGAGCGTCGCTGAGGACACGACGGACGGGGGCGTCGCGTACTCCTCGGTCCCCGGTCGCGAGCCGACCGCGTACCGCGACGGCTGGCTTCCCGCATAGGCGCCTCGTCGCGGGGACCTGGCGCGTCGACGACGGGCGTGTCGTCGCCGAGCCGTTCGCGGCTCTTTCGCGCACGGACCGGAGGGAAGTCGAGGAAGAGGCCGCCGACCTCGAGGCGTTCCTCGCGGACTGAAGTCGCTATGGCACGTACTGCTGCTCGACGGAGCAGATCGTGTCGACGTTCACGCGGATCCAGACTCCGGTGTCGAGGGCCTCGAAGAGGTCGACAGGCTTCCCGCCCTTCACGAGCTGCGCGAGCTCGTCCACGGTGATCGGCGTCAGGCCGAAGTTGGCCGGGTCACCTTCGCGTGTGAGCACCTGCACGTCGGCGTCGGACGCGACGAGGTACGTGAGCAGGCGATGGCCCTCCTCGATCCGGTAGTTGTCGTTCGGGACCGGCTCGCCCGGCTCGACGGCGCCGTCCTCGGCAGCCGCCGTGTTCGCGGTCACCCCACTCGTGAACCAGGCGGGATCGAAGCGCAGCTCCCACTGGCCGTCCTTCTCCTGGAGCGAGGAGATGTGGCCGTAGCTCCGATCGCCGCATGCGGCGCTCTCGCTCGCACCAGTGTCCTTGGTCGCATAGAGGACGGCGAAGACGACTGCGGCTACGACTGCCACCGCTGCGACGACCAGGAGGATCACGCTCGTCCGTCTCATCTCGACTCCTCTTCGTGACGAGCCTGCCGCTGGAACGTTACCCGCGCCGGACCACGCCCGGCTGGGTCGACCGCCGAGACGACGTGAGGTGTGCGACGCAGAGTGTCGGCTCCACGAAGGCGTCGAGGCGCTCGACCCGTTGCGGCGACCCCGCCGCCTCGAGCGCGCCGTCGATGATCCCGTGGTGCAGGGTGCAGACCACCTGGGGATCGGTCTCCGCGAGCGCGTAGAACGGGCACCGCCGCATCTCGATGCGGTCGTCTCCTCGCTCCGCGGCGAAACCCTGCCTATCCAGCAGGCCGGCGACGTCGACGTCGGGCTCCGCCTCGCTGAGGTGTCGACCCCACGCAACGCCGGTCGTGTACGAGCGTTCCGCCCCATCGGGATCCGTTGCGAGCGCCGCGGAGAGCATGGTCGCGAGCAGTCGGTACTCGTCGCGTCCGGAGACGACGCCGTCCGGGGTCAGTCGATGGACGATTCGCGGTCGGCCGCGGGATCCGCGCCGCTCCGGCACGGACTCGACGAGGCCGGCGTCCGCGAGTCGCCCCACGTGCCAGCGCACGGTGTTCGCATGGAGCTCCACGAGCGTCGCCAGCGAGGCCGTGTCGAGACCACGCGGCGCGTCTCGTAACGCCTCGACGATCGCTTCTCGCTGCCGCTCGCCGTCCATGACTCGAGTGTGCCCGGTGTTTTTCACGAGGGAACTCGTAGAAAACACGGATCTCGCGGAGCCGGCTTCTTCCTACGCCTCATCGGAGAAACCGAGATCGGAAGGAGAACGGTCATGAGCAGTGGGTCGTACGCACCAAGGCACACGGGCGACGGGAGCGGGCTGGCGTGGACAGCGGCGCTGCTGCTCGGGATCCTCGTCGCGGTGCTCGGCTTCTTCGTCTTCCTCATGTGGGCCGACGCGCACGAAGCGCGCGACCAGGCCAACAGCGCGACGACTGGTCACGTCCACGGGGGTGCCGTCTCGTCGGGTGCCGGCGCGCTGACGAGCTACGCGGGTGCGGCTCCGGCGAACGCGGACGAGATCGCCGCCGCGCACGAGCCGTACTCGGCCGTCCTTCCTCCGGCGCCGGCCGGATCTCTTGCCGACGTCAAGCTCCAGCTGACGGATCGCACCGTCGAGATCGCGCCCGGCGTGAAGTACTCAGCCTGGGCATGGGCCGGTGGCGCCCCGGGTCCGGTGATCCACGTCAGACAGGGACAGCTCGTGAAGATCACGCTGACGAACAACGGCGCGATCCCGCACTCGGTCGACTTCCACGCCGCGCGGATCGCTCCGGACAAGGCGTTCGCGGACGTCGCGCCCGGTCAGTCGGTGAGCTACACGTTCCGCGCGAACGATGCGGGTGTCTTCATGTACCACTGCGGCACCAAGCCCGTTCTCATGCACATCGCGAACGGGATGTACGGCGCGATCGTTGTCTCCCCGCCCGAAGGCGTCCTGCCGAAAGCGGACAAGGACTACGTCCTCGTCGCGAGCGAGTGGTACCTCGCCTCCGACGGCCTCGACGCGCCCGCGCTCTACAACCAGGCGAAGGCGCACGCGCGGCAGCCGGACTGGATGACGTTCAACGGCTACTCCGGCCAGTACGTCAAGCATCCGCTGACGGCCAAGCCCGGCGAGCTCGTCCGCTTCTGGGTGGTCGACGCCGGGCCGTCGATCGACACCGACTTCCACATCGTCGGGACGATCCTGAACACGGCGTACCCGTTCGGTGACATGAACCCGGCGGATGCGCTCCACAATGTCCAGACCGTGACCGTGCCCGCCGGTGGTGGAGGCGTCTTCGACGTGAAGATCGACGAGCGGGGGCTGTACCCGTTCGTCTCGCACGCGTTCGCGGCGGTCGACCAGGGGCAGGTCGGCCTGCTCAACGTGGGGAACGTAAAGGGGAAGGCATCGCACTAGCCCTTCCCGCATGGCTCGTCACCGGGCGCCGCGAGGTGCCCGGTGCGTTATCCGTCTGATCCGACGGTGTTCGTCAGGCCGCGGCGGTCGCGTCCGTCGCGGCCGGCGCCGCGCTGCGCCGCAGCAGCAACGCGATGCCCAGGCTCGCAAGGAAGACGAAGAACGCGAAGAAGCCGATCGTCGTGAGCCCTTCGACGAGGCTCGACACGGGTGCCAGGAGTCCGAGCCATCCTGCGAAGAACGCGGAGACGAGGCCGACCCAGCCGATCCAGCGTGGCACGCGTCTCGTCTTCAGGATCGCGAGCGCGAAGAGCGGCGTCGTGACGCCCCAGACGAGGATGTCTCCGAAGTAGTTCATGAGCAGGCAGAACTCGGCGAGCGTGTCCATCGTGACCGTGAGGGAAGCTCGCGTGGCCTCGTCGGCGGCCGAATAGCCGGGGGCGAGCTCGAGAGCGAGCGCGATCGGCGTCGCGTGGGAGATCGTCACGAGCACCATGCCTGCGGCGCCGGCGACCGGGGCCACGATCATGACCGGGCCGGCGCCCTTGAGCGCGTCGTAGAACCCGAGGAAGGCCACCAGTCCGAACATCCCCGCGAAGACCACGATCGCGGCGCCGGCAACGAACGCGTCGCCTGCGTCCTCGGTGTCCGCGATCCACGTCGAGCCCTTCCTTGCCCGTCTCCGGAATGAGCACCTGGACGCCGCTGGTCGCCATGACCGCGATTCCGACGACGAAGCCGACCACCGTGACGATCGCGCAGATGGCACCTATCGTCGTCAGGCTGACGCGCTCCATCGACGCGCGATCATCCTCCTCGGTCACCGCGACGTCAAACCGAACCGCTGCACGATGGCGATCGAATTCCCGAGCTCCCGAGCTCCCGAGCTCTCGTTCGAGGATCGTCGCGAGCCGCGCGATCTCCGAGGCCGCGGCCTGCTGATCGCGACCGTCAGGCGTGTCATCGTTGGGCCGTGGACGTGCGGGTGGACGGATCTCTCGAAGGCATCGACTGGGTGCTGGCCAAGGCGGACCTCGCGGCCGACGACTTCGACAACGGCCGAAGTGCCGATGCGCTCCGGCGGTCGTTCGAGCA
Source organism: uncultured Gaiellaceae bacterium (assembly GCA_963709715.1). Classification (GTDB taxonomy): domain Bacteria; phylum Actinomycetota; class Thermoleophilia; order Gaiellales; family Gaiellaceae; genus GMQP-bins7. The sequence goes on along the minus strand of CAVPXQ010000001.1, from coordinate 232,996 downwards.
GTCGCAACACGTCGCGTTCGCACGCGATGGAGACCGTGTCGTCGGGATGGCGCGCCTCCTTTCGGACGGCGTGTGCAACGCGTACCTGGTGGACGTGTGGACGGCGTCTCCGTACAGGAGGCAGGGGGTCGCATCGGCGATGATCCGCCACCTGCTCGACGAGGTCCCGGGGCAGCACGTCGGGCTCCAGACGGACGACGCGGTGGCGTTCTACCAAGCGCTCGGGTTCGTGCCGCAGCCCGAGTTCTGGTCACAGGTCGTCGGCTCCTGGCTCGACAACGACGCGAACCGATGACCGTCACCCAGTACTACACGGCGACGACGCTCGACGGGTTCATCGCCGATCCCGACGACTCGCTCGAGTGGCTCTTCACACGGGATCAGGATCACGACGGGCCGCTGAACTATGCAGAGTTCTTCGCGGAGGTCGGCGCGCTCGCGATGGGCTCGACGACGTACGAGTGGATCCTCGAGCACGAGCTCTCGAACAAGCCGCCTGAGGAGTGGAAGTGGCCGTACGAGATCCCGTGCTGGGTCTTCACGCACCGGCAGCTCGAGGTGGTCCCGAGCGCGGACGTCACCTTCACGAGCGAGGACGTCGCGACGGTGCACACTGCGATGGTCGAGGCTGCGGCCGGGAAGAACGTCTGGATCGCGGGCGGTGGCGACCTAGCGGGCCAGTTCGCGGACGCCGGGCTCCTCGGCGAGGTCATCGTCTACATCGCGCCCGTTGCTCTGGGTGCCGGCAAGCCGCTCCTGCCGCGCCGGCTCGAGCTGCGGCTCGAGGAGCTCGAGCGAAACCGTGACTTCGCGTGTGCGCGGTACTCGGTGGTGAGGGGCGGCGCCGGCTAGCGCCAGTCGATCGATACGACCTCGACCGGTTCTTCGATTCCCTTCAGCACCTGGGGGCGTCTTTCGGAGAGCCGGTACGCGGAGTCCACACCTTCGGTGGTCTCGGTGCTCACGAGGATCTCTCCTGCGCCCGCGGCTGCACCGATCCGGGATGCAACATGCACCCCCTGACCGCCGTAGTCGGTCGTGTCAGCCCCGGTACGGAAAGCGCCACCCGCGTGCACGCCGATGCGGACGTCGGGTGCGACGATCTCGTCCGCGAGCGCACGTTGGATCGCGACGGCGGCCTCGAGCGCTGCCCTCGAGCTCTCGAACGACGCGAAGAACCCGTCGCCGGTCTGCTTCACGATCTCGCCGCCCGCCTCGGCGATCCGCTCGCGGATCAGCTCGTCGTGACGCTTCAGGAGACGCTTCCACTTCTCGTCGCCGAGCGTCTCGAGCAGCTTCGTCGAGTCCACGATGTCGGTGAAGAGGAAGGTACGGCGCGTCTCCGCCCGACCGAGCAGCTCCTTGATGCGCGCCTCCTCCGGCTGCGCCCCGAGGCGCTCGAACGTCGCGAGCGCGCCTTCGAGCTCGACCGAGCTGCCGTGGTCGTCGCCGACTCGCCGGTATGCCGTTCCCAGCGCAGCTCGAGCGCGAGCCGTCTCGTAGGGTGCGCCGACGGCCTGCCACACGTCTCGCGCACTTTGTAGCGCCGTGATCGCGCCATCCCAGTCCTTGTCTGCGAGCAGGATCTGACCGCGCGCGAAGGACACGGTCGCGTCGAACGCCGCCGCTCGCCGGTCTCCGATCTTGTAGGTGTCGACGATCTGCTCGAGGTCCAGCGCTGCGGCTCGCGCGGTCTTGAGATCGCCGGCCGCGATTGCGATCTCGACCTGGGCGGGGAGCCGACGCAAGCGGAAGAGGGGCTCGCCAGCCTCCTGGACGGACCGGCTGATGCCGGAGACGGCTGCGTCGACCTTGCCCTCTGCGAGACGGAGGAGCGAAAGCCCCGGCTGCGGCTCGCGCCCAAGCTCGCTCGAGGCGCGGTATGCCTCCTCGGCGCCCACGAGATCGCCGCGGCGCCGGCGGATCTCGCCGACCTCGTAGTAACCGGCCGCGGGGATGATCCGGTCGAAGTCCTTCAGCTCCTCGCACGCTGCGAGTGCCTGAGCCTCTGCGGCCGTCCAGTCGCCCCGAAGACGCATCGCCTCGGCCCGGTGAACTCTGCATGCGCCCGGAAACCCGGTGACGTCGAGCGTGTCGCACCAGCGGTTCGCGGCTTCCGTCCACTCCGCAGCGCGGCGGTAATCGCCGACGTCCTGGCACGAGCTGATCGTGATGCAGTAGACGAGTCCGGCCGAGTGGGCGCGGAGGTCGCCGCAGAGCGCCGACGCGCTCGCCTCGTCGAGCAAGGCGAGACCTTCGTCGATCTTGCCGGCCTTGATGAACGCCCTCCCCTTTCCCGAGAGCGCGAGCATCTGGACGTCGCGGTTGCCCACGCGCTTCGCGAGCGCGTAGGCGTCGTCGAAGAGCTCCACCGCACGATCGAGCTGCCCCTCAGCGAACATCGCTGTGAGGGCGTGCATGAGCATGAGGCGACCGTGCTCCGGCGCCTCGGGCACGTCCTCGAGCAGCCGCTCTGCGCTCGCGAACCAGCCACGTGCAATGGCGAAGGCACCGCGGCCTTCGTAGTCCCAGGACAGCGTCAACGCCATACGGGCCGCGCCGAGTGCGTCGTCGTCGGCGCTGTATGCGGCGTATGCGCGTTCCCGGAGCGAGATCGCCTGCTCGAGCTTTCCGCTCCACCAGGCAGCCTCTCCGTAGTTCTCGACGTCCTCGGCGGTCAGCGACTGTCCGTCGACCTCGCCGAAAGCTGCGTACGCGCCCCGCCACGCCTGCTGCGCGGCCAGGGCGCGGGCTTCGTCGTGCGATTCGATCAGCTGCGACATGAGCGTCTCATTGTGGTCCTTCGTGGCGGGTCGCCGCCGGGTGCGCTCAGAACGCGCCCGCGTAGGCGTTCAGAGCAGGCTGGCCGCCGAGGTGCGCATACAGCACCCTCGAGCCCGGGTCTATGCGCTCCGACCGAACGAGGTCGATGAGCGCAGCCATCGACTTCCCTTCGTAGACGGGGTCGGTCAGCATCCCTTCGAGTCGGGCGCAAAGACGGATTGCATCGATCGTCTTCTGGTCGGGGATCCCGTAGGTGCCGGCGTGCCATTCGTCCAAAAGCACGATCTCCGAGTCGTCGAGTGGGCGCCCGAGCTCGATCGCCTCCGCGGTTGCGCGCGCGATCTGTGCGATCTGGATCCACGTCTGCTCGACCGTGGCCGAGCCGTCGATTCCGAGCACCGCGCGCTCCGAGTCCTGTGCGGCGAACCCGGCGATCATCCCTGCCTGAGTCGACCCTGTCACCGAGCACACGATCACCGCGTCGAAGAAGACGGAGAGCTCTCGCTCCTGCTCGGCGACCTCATCCGCCCAGCGCGCGAAGCCGAGACCGCCGAGTGGATGGTCGGACGCGCCCGCGGGGATGGCATAGGGCCTGCCGCCGCTCTCCTCGACGGAGGCGAGCGCGTCCTCCCAGCTCTTGCGGATCCCGATGTCGAACCCCGCCGGGTCGAGCCGGACGTCCGCGCCCATGAGTCGCGAGAGGAGGATGTTCCCGACCTTGTCGTAGACGACGTCCGGCCAGTCCACCCAGTGCTCCTGCACGAGCACGCAGCGGAGGCCGAGCCGCGCGGCGACGGCCGCGACCTGGCGCGTGTGGTTCGACTGCACACCGCCGATCGACACGAGCGTGTCACATCCCTGTGCGACCGCGTCAGCGGCCAGGTATTCGAGCTTGCGTACCTTGTTGCCGCCGTACGCGAGGCCCGAGTTGCAGTCCTCGCGCTTCGCCCAGATCTCGACCTTGCCGCCGAGGTGCTCGCTCAGCCGTTCCAGTGGGTGGACGGGTGACGGACCGAAGAGGAGCGGAATGCGGTCAAAGCTCTCGATTCCCATCGACGCGATCCTATGACGCGGTCATCGCGCGGCGAGCCACCGCGTCGCGCACCCCAGGCGCGACCTCCCGACCGAGGAGCTCGATCGAGCGGAGGATCCCCTCGTGCGGGATCCCGCCGATCGTGAACTGGACCATGAACCGGTCGTGCCCGAAGATCTCGTGCTGGAAGAGGATCTTCTCGACCATGTCCTCGGGCGTCCCGACGAAGTTGGCACCGCGGAGTGTGGCGGCGGCGTCGTAGTCGGGACGTGCCAGCGGCGGCCAGCCTCGCTCGCGCCCGATCCGGTTCATCGCAGCGGACACGTACGGAAACGACTCGTCGAGCGCCTGCTGCTTCGTGTCCGCGATGTAGCCGTGCGAGTTGATGCTGAGGGGCGGCTGCTCGCGACCCGCTTCGATCGCAGCGCGGCGGTGGAGCTCGGCGAACGGCTTGAACCGCTCGGCGAGCCCGCCGATGATCGCGAGAGCCATCGGCAGGCCGAGCATTCCCGCGCGGACCGCCGACTCGGGCGTTCCCCCGACGGCGACCCACACGGGAAGCGGCTGCTGCACGGGCTGCGGGTACACCTCGTGGCCGGCGAGCGACGTTCCGGTCTCGCGAAGATGAAGCAGTGCGGCGAGCTTCTCCTCGAACAGCGCGTCGTAGTCGCGGAGGTCGTAACCGAAGAGCGGGAACGACTCGATGAACGAGCCGCGGCCGACCATGATCTCGGCGCGTCCTCCGGAGAGCAGGTCGACTGCCGAGAATTCCTGGAAGACGCGGATCGGGTCGTCCGAGCTGAGCACCGTGACGGCGCTCGTGAGGCGGATCCGCTTTGTCCTTGCCGCCGCGGCCGCGAGCACGACGGCAGGCGTCGAAACGGCGAAGTCCGGGCGGTGGTGCTCCCCGACGCCGAAGACGTCGAGTCCGACCTCGTCGGCGAGCTCGACTTCCTCCAGGAGATCGTGGAGGCGCTGCTCCGCACCTGAGCCCTCTCGCACGTCCGCGAACGTGAAGACGCCGATCTCCACGAACTGGGTTCTACCGGTGGAGTTGCGTCAGCCGCGTCGCACAGCGCCCGTGATCGCCAGCGCGCATCCCGCAGCGAACAGCACACCCACTCCGAGCATCCCGAGGCCGATCCACAGAACCGCATCGAGCTCCGCGCCGATGCTCATGTCAGCCGACACGCCACGCGACGCGTCCTCGTTCATCGACGACGACACGCCAGTCGCCGTCCTCCGGCTCCCACTCGAGCGTCTGCTCGCCGGAGCCGGACGCCGACGCCGCCCAGAACGTCTGGTCGGCGGGCGGGGCGGAGGGTGCGTCGCCGGCCCGCCGTGCGTACTCCGGGTGCCCGCCCGGGCTGAGGTCGTCCACGACGTCGGACTCCACTCCTTCGAGGTAGCGGTCGACTTGGGCCGCCTCTCCGATGCCGACGAACACGGGTCGCTCGCTCTCGCTGCGGACCCGAACCTCTCCGAGGAAGGTGTCGAGCGCCCACTCGGCGCCCTGAGTGTCGAGCTCGGCGCTCTCCGAGACGATCGCGTACGTCTGGGTCGAGAACTCGACCGTCGGCGACATGAGGAACCCGTCGTCGTCGCGCTGCGTCCGGTCGACCGCGACGAGCGCACACCCGCCCGCGAGCAGTCCGAACGCGATGATCCCTGCAATCACGCCGACGACGATCAGCACGATCTTGCCGGCCGTTCCGCCCCCTCCGGCCGGTTTCTCGACTCCTGTCGGCGACTCCAACGCCAGCGGGTGGAGATCCGATGGAAGCGGGCCATCGGCTGCGGCCGCCTCCTCGTTGCCTCCCTGATCGAGCCGGAACGGCGGGTACTCGTCCCGCATGAGGAGGACGTAGGCGGCGACGCGCGCGACCCAACGGTCGAGCCCGAGCACGACGTCGAAGATGCCGCGCGGGTACCGCGTCGTGAAGAGCAGCGCGACGCCGGCGAAGAAGACGAGGATGCCGATGAGCCCGGTCTGGTAGCCGACCCCCCAGGCGCTGTCGTAGTGGCCGGCATGTGAGGCCGCGTAGCTCGCACCCCCGAGGAAGATCCCGACCAGCACGTAGTGCGGGATCGCCAGGAGCCACCACTTGACGAGCACGAGGCCGCGCGAGAGGCGCTCCGGGTACTCGACGTCGAGGCGCGCCGGGTAGTCGGGCACGTCGCCGAGCGTGAACGGTGGGTAGCGGTCGGTGCCGAGAGCGGCGTAGGAGTAGAAGACGACGCGCCAGGTCCAGCGCAGCACGCCGACGTTGAAGTCGAAGATGCCGCGTGGATAGCGGCCCGTGAAGAGGATCGCGAAGAACGCGATCACCGTCAGGACTGCGAGCGTCAGCCACAGGAACGCCAGCACGACGTAGTGGGGGATCGCGAGGGCCCACTTCACGAGCCACAGCCAGCGGCTGACGTTCGCGTCGAGCTCACCCTCGATGCGAACGGGGTACGGCGTGGAATCGCTGCGCGGCTCGATGGCCGACACTCTTACACGCCTACTTCCCCGGCTGTGGCGCTCGCGGAGCGCACACACTCAGATGCACGGCGACGATCAGCGCGACGATGACGACGCGGATCCAGTGCTGCCACGAGGTCTCGTAGACGAGATACGCGACCGTCCAGGGCAGCGTGAGGATCCACATGAGGATCTCCCAGACGATCGGGAGGTCGCGTAACCACTCGTACGCGTCGTCGAGCGTCCCTGGCGATACGGCGAGCAGCGTCACGAGCGCGCCCCACAACCCTGCCATCAGGCCGAAGAACGTCGTCCCCTGAACGTGCCGCGGAACCCGTACGGATCTCGGCTGCGTGCTCTCGACCGCGACCTGGCTCATCGTGTGACCTCCTGTCTTCGTGGCCGCAGTTTCCGCGCTCTCCAGCCGCCTGCCATCCGTGAACCTCCGCGCGCCGCTGCGGGGAACAACGGGTAGCCTGCCCGCCCATGAGCGACGACCAGAAGAACGACACGAGCGAGAAGAAGCCCGACCACGAGCCGCCGAAGGGAGCCGAGACCACGGGAACATGGGGCCGTGGACGCAAGGCCATCGAGTACAAGGCGACCGCCGGCTGGACCGTCCTGCGCAAGAAGGAGAAGCCCGCGGCCGAGATCTTCTCGGTGTCGTACGTCGCGGAGGGCGACGACGACGGCCGGCCCGTGACGTTCGTCTTCAACGGCGGGCCCGGTGCCGCGTCGGCGTTCCTGCACATGGGCGCTGTCGGCCCCAAGCGTGTGGTGTTCCCGCCCGACGGGACGCTCCCGACGATGCCGCCGAAGCTCGTCGAGAACGAGTCGTCGTGGCTCGCCTTCTCCGATCTCGTCTTCGTCGATCCGGTCGGAACGGGCTTCAGCCGCATCATCGAGCCCGAGAAGAAGCCTGGAGAAGGGAAGGATGGCACCGCCGGGGCGAAGCCCGAGGACGCCGCCGACCCGAAGGAGTACTTCGGGTACAAGCGCGACCTCGAGTCGCTCTGCGAGTTCATGGGGCGCTGGCTCTCGGACAACCGCCGCTGGGGCTCGCCGGTCTTCATCGCCGGCGAGAGCTACGGCGGCTATCGGGTCGGGCGTCTCGCGCGCTCGCTCCAGGAGACTGCCGGAATCGGCCTCAACGGGGCGATCCTCATCTCACCGGCGCTCGAGATCACCGGGCTCGCGCCAAGTGACTACAACGTCCTCGGGTGGCTCGACCGGGTGCCGACGATGGCCGCCGCGGCGCTCCACCACGGGCGGTCGCGCGCGTTCCGCAAGGGCACGTCGCTCGAGAAGGCGCTGCGCGCGTCGGAGGAGTTCGCGACGGGCGACTACGCCTCGTTCCTCACCCGCGGCGCCTCGCTTCCGGCGAAAGAGCGGACACGGATCCTCACACAGCTCGCCGACACCATCGGGCTCCCGCTCGAGCTCGTGACCCGTGCCGAAGGTCGCGTCGGCATCGTCACCTATGCGCGTGAGCTGCTGCGCGACGAGGGCAAGGTGGTCGGCCTCTACGACACGACGATCACCGCGACGAACCCGTTTCCGGACCGAGACGAGTTCGCCTGGCCGGATCCGACGCTCTCGGGGATCAGTCCCGCGTACACGATGGCGGTCAACCGCATGCTGAGATCGGAGATCGGCGTCGAGACCGACCGCGAGTACATGCTGCTCTCGTACGAGGTGAACCTCGCGTGGCGCAACGACGCGGAGCAGCAGCACGCGTTCGCTCCGCCGCCCGGTGCGACGGACGACTTCCGTTACGGGATGGCGCTCAACCCGCACATGAAGGCGTTCATCACGCACGGGCAGTACGACCTCGTCACGCCGTACTACACGAGCGATCGCCTGCGAAACCTCATGCGCCTCGACCCACAGGTTGCCGGTCGTCTCACGGTGCAGCACTACGGAGGCGGCCACATGTTCTATGCGTGGGAGACGAGCCGACTCGCTTTCACGTCGGCCATCGCCGCATTCGTCGCTGACGCGACGTAGAGCGGAAGACACGATGTAGCGTTGGCCCGGTGAAGTGGGTCACGCGCGAGCGTCCGAAGACGGATCGCATCGCCTGTCCGTGGTTGATCCTCAACTTCATCGACCCCGACGCGGAGCTCCTCTACGTCCCGGCCGGAGAGGTCCTCGCAGTGGCGGAGCGCGAAGGCGCACACTCGTACGACGCTCCGGACGCTCGGTATACGCATCGCGACAGGCTCTGCACCTTCGAGGTCCTCGCCGAGGAGTTCGAGATCGCCGATCCGGCGGTCGCGCTGATGGCCCGAATCGTCCACGGCGCGGACATCGCCGACGATCGCGACGCAACCCCACAGTCGCGCGGGCTGCTCGCCATCGCAGAGGGGTTCCACCTGCTGGAGCTCGACGACCACCGGCAGCTCGAGCTCAGCCTCCCGGTGTACGACGCGCTCTACGCGTGGTGCCGGAGCGAGACGCAAGCAGCAACGGCCTGACCGGCGACGCACGGCGGATTCTCGCCGTCCAGGCGCTGCGCGGATTCGGGTACGGGCTGGGCAGCGTCCTCATCGGCGTGTTGCTCGCAGAGCGTGGGCTCTCGGGCTGGGAGGTGGGTCTCGTGCTCGCCTGCATGCTCGCCGGAGTCGCGCTCGTGTCGATCGCGGTCGCGCGAAGCGGCGACCGCGTGGGGCGTCGACGCTGGTACATCGGGCTCCTCCTCGTGATGGCGGTGGCAGGCGCCGTCTTCGCACTGACCGACGCCACGTGGCTCCTGGTGCTGGCGGCGCTCACGGGAACACTTTCGACCGAGGTCGTCGAGTCGGGCCCGTTCACGTCGCTCGAGCAGGCGATGCTCCCGAGCGCCGCGCGGGGCGATCCAACGCGGCTCTTCGGCACGTACAACGCGGTGGCGACGGTCGCCGGCTCCCTCGGCGCGCTGGCGGCAGCGGTCACCGCGCTTCTCGGCACCGCGCCGCAGCGCCTTCTCCTCGTCTACGTCGCGATCGGTGTCGGCGGCGCCCTCCTCGCGCGCGGCCTCTCGAGCTCGGTCGATGCCGCGGCTGCCCGCCGCGAACCGCTCGAGCGCTCGCGCGGGACGGTAAGACGCCTCGCCGGTCTCTTCGCTCTCGACTCGTTCGGTGGCGGCTTCGTGACGCAGGCTTTCATCGCCTATTGGTTCGCGACGACGTTCGGCACCTCGACAGAGGTGCTCGGTGTTGCCTTCTTCACCTTGGGCCTCCTGCAAGCGCTCTCGTTCCAGGTCGCCGTTCGGCTGGCTCCCCGAATCGGCCTCGTGAACACGATGGTCTTCACGCACCTCCCGTCGAACGTGCTGCTCGCGCTCATCCCCTTCGCCCCGAGCCAGGCCGCCGCGTTCTTGCTTCTCTTCGCGCGCTCCGCGCTCGCCCAGATGGACGTCCCGGTGCGGCAGGCATACGTCGTCGGCGTCGTCGATCCGGAGGAGCGGACGGCGGCCGCCGCGTACACGAACACTGCCCGCTACGCCGTGCGTCCGGTTGGCCCGCTCGTCGCTGCGCCGATCCTGCAGGTCTCGCTCGGTGCCCCGTTCGTGATCGCGGGCGTCGTCAAGAGCACGTACGACCTCATGCTCTTCGCGGCGTTTCGCCGTCGGCCTCCGACCTGGTCGGAGTGAGAGTCAGGAGCCCTGGTCTGCGACGTACGCTGCGGCGAGCGTCTTCGGCGCCTGGATGAGCCAGGCGTCCTCGAGCCGTTCCCGCAGCTCCGCGCGGGAGATCGCGTCGACGCTGATCTGCACGGCCGGAAAGCCGCGGTAGTGGGGGCTCGTGAAGTAGACGTCGGGGTTGGAATCGAGGATGAGCTCCTTCTCCTCGCGGTCGCAGCGCACCGCGAGGCCACCGCCGTCGCGCTCGCGAGCTTCCCAGGCGAACCCTTTCCCGCGGACGCTGTACGCCCTGCGGTCCCCGGTGCCTTCCTCGACCTCGGGGAACGAGAGTGCGAGCTCGCGGACGGTCTTCCAGGTGGCCACCGGGTCACATCTCCGAGACGTATCCGTCGACGAGCCGCTTCGGCGCACGGAGCAGCCACGAGTCCTCGATCCGCTCCGCGAGCTCACGCGGGTCGACCTGGTCGAGCCGGATCAGCAGGATCGGGTGGCCGTGGTAGTGCGGCGTCTGGAAGTAGCGCTCGGGCGCCGTTTCCACGAAGAGCGGCAGCTCGCCGGGGTCGACGCGCACGGCCAGCGCGCCGTCGGCCGTCTTATCGGGGCTCAGCCAGACGAACAGCTTTCCTGCGACCTTGAAGCAGGGCTGCCCGTACGTCGTCGACTCCTCGGCACCCGGCAGCGAGGAAGCAATCCGGCGAACGGTGCCCCAGTCGGCCACGGCCGGACGATAGTCTCGGCGCGGCGTGAGGACGTGGATCGGGATCGGCACTGCGTTCGCCGTCGCGGCGTTCCTGGGCGTGCTCCACCACGCAGACGCGAACGCCGTCCTCCAGTTCTGCGTCGGCATCCTCGCGCTCGCGCTTCTCGCCTGGACGGTCGGCGTCGGCACCGAGACGGTCGCCTCGCGGTTCGGGCCTGCGATGACCGGCGTCCTGCAGTCGACCCTCGGGAACCTCCCGGAGCTCTTCATCGTGATCTTCGCGCTGCGCGCCGGAGAGATCGTCGTCGCGCAGACGTCGATCCTCGGGTCGCTGCTCGCGAATGCACTCCTCGTGCTCGGGCTCGCGATCATCGCGGGCGCGTTCCGCTCGGACGACGGGATCATGCGCTTCCAGCCGCGCCTGCCGAACGACACGGCGATGCTCCTCATGCTCGTCGTCTTCATCATCGCGATCATCTCGACCTCTCTCGCGCTGGACGACGCGGCGGCGGACAACGCGGAGACCATCTCGGTCATCGGAGCGATCCTCATCCTCGTTGTCTACGGCGCGTGGATCGCGAGCTACCTCCGAGCCGGCGCCGGCCAGGAGCCTGCAATCGCGGAGCACCATGCTCCCAACCTCAGCTTCCGTGTCGGCCTCGCCGTTCTCGCTCTGGCGGGCGTCGCGGCCGCCTTCACCTCCGAGTGGTTCGTCGCCGTCATCGACCCGGCGACGCAGGAGCTCGGCATCTCGAAGGCGTTCACCGGTCTCGTCATCGTCGCGATCGCCGGAAACGCGGTCGAGAACGTCGTCGGCATCCAGCTCGCCTGGAAGCGGCGGTTCGACCTCGCGATCTCGGTGATCAAGAACTCGGTCGCGCAGATCGCGGCATTCCTCTACCCGGCGCTCGTCCTCATCTCGCTCCTCTTCACGAACCGGCTCACGTTCGGCCTTCCGTCAGCGGGACTCGTGCTCGTCGTCGCGCTCGTGTTCACGGCGCTCGCGATCTGGCAGATTACGGGCGACGGCGAAGCGGCCGTCTACGAGGGCTTCGCACTCGTCGCCACGTACGCCGTGCTCGCCACCGTCGTCTGGTTCGAGTGAGTCAGACGGCGTGCTCGGCGACGCCCTCGCCGACGGCGACGACGTCGCTGCGCCGCAGGAGCACAGCGAGCAAGACAGCGGCGAGCGCGATCAGGATCGCCCCGCCGATGTAGGCGACATGGAAGCCGTCGACGAGCGCCTGGAGCTGGTCCGCCGGTCCAGGCTCTCGACCGAGCCCGCTGAGGGTGTCATCGGTCTTGCTGACGGCGAGCGTCGAGAGGATCGCGAGCCCGAGTGCGCCGCCGACCTGCTGCGACGTGTTGTACAGACCCGAGGCGAGCCCGGCATCGTCGGTCGGGATCCCGCTCGTCGCGATGAGCGTGACCGGGACGAACGTCAGGCCCATGCCGATCGAGGCGAGCATGACGCCAGGCAGGAAGTCGGTCACGTAGCTACCGCCCGGCTCGAGGCGGACGAAGAGGAGCAGCCCGACGACCGCCATCGACCATCCCGATCAGCGGCACCTCGCGAGCCCCGAGCTTCGGGACGAGTTGCTGCGAGAGACCGGCGCCGATGATGATCCCGGCCGTGAACGGGAGGAAGGCGAGACCCGCCTCGAGCGGCGTATAGCCGAGCACCCGCTGGAGGTAGAGCGTGTTGAAGTAGAACATCGCGAAGAGACCCGACGCGACGAGGAACATCACGACGTTCGCGGCGCGCACGGTCCGAACGCGGAAGATCGACAGGCGGACGAGCGGCTCTGCGGAGCGGCTCTCGATCACGAGGAACGCTCCCAGCAGGATCACGGCGAGCGCGAAGAAGCCTCCCGTGTGCAGCGACGTCCAGCCCTTCTCCTGAGCCTTGACGATCCCGTAGACGAGCGTGATCAGGCCCGCAGTGACCGTGGCTGCGCCGGCCAAGTCGAAGCTCTTGTGGGCGTGCTCGTCCTTCGACTCGGGGACGTAGCGCAGCGCGGCGATGAACACGGCGATGCCGACGGGGACGTTGACGAAGAAGATCCACGGCCACGAGAGCGCCTCGACCAGGATCCCGCCGAGGACGAGGCCGACCGCGCCGCCTCCGACCGCGATGGCCGCCCAGACACCCATCGCCTTCGTCCGCTCGGCGCCCTCGGCGAACGTGGCGGTGATGATCGAGAGCGCCGCGGGCGCGATGAGCGCCGCGCCGAGACCCTGCAGCCCGCGGAAGACGATGAGGACCTCCGAGGTCGGAGCGAGTCCGTTCAGGAGCGACGCGACCGTGAAGACGATGAGGCCGACCAGGAAGATCTTCTTGCGCCCGGCGAGGTCTCCAGCTCGACCGCCGAGCAGCAGGAAGCCGCCGAACACGAGCGTGTAGGCGTTCACGATCCATTGCAGGTCCGAGTCGGACATCGCCAGGTCGCGCTGGATCGACGGCAGAGCGACGTTCACGATCGTCGCGTCGAGGATCACCATGAACTGCGCCATGCAGACGAGGCAGAGGACGAGCCACGGGTTGACGTGGTGCCGCTGCGCCTTCGGGTGACCGAGAGCGATCTCCGCCATGAGCCGCGCACGGTAGACGATCGGGTTATGGTCACCTGGAGGTGACCGAGATGCGCCTCTACGACCTGCGCGTGACCGTCGAGCAGATCGAAGGGCGCTCGGTCTGCGGCCTCGCTGTGGGTGACTACTTCGAGGTGAGCGAGTCCTCTCGTGTGCGCATCCCCGAGGGAAAGCACTTCTGCCTGTTCGCGATACAAGCAGTGCTCCCGCTCCTCCCGGCGAAGATGCGGCGGCTACCGGACGAGGACTGGCTCGAGCGGGACTCGCTCGTTGCGTGTCCCGACCCCGACGAGCGCCTGGTGATGCGCATCGAGCGGATCGGCGAGCGAACGCTCGTCACCGAGGAACTCACGTAGCGCGCGAGCTCGGCATCGGGGTCCGGACGAACCTGAGGCCCGAGGAGTACGAGGCGCTCGCGCGGCGCGCCGAGGAGAGCGGCATCGACGTCCTCTCCGTCTACCACGACCTCCTGGACCAGCCGGCGATCGGCCCGCTTCTCCTCATGGCCCGGGTCACGGAGCGGATCCGGCTCGGCCCGGCGGCGCTGAACCCGTTCACGCTGCACCCCTACGAGATCGCGGGGCAGATCGCGATGCTCGACTCTGTCTCCGGGGGGCGCGCGTTCCTGGGTCTGGCCAAAGGAGCGTGGCTCGACCGGCTCGGCATCGACGAGGAGCGGCCGCTCGCCGCGCTGCGCGAGGCGGTCGCGATCGTCCGGGCTCTGCTCGCGGGCGACGACTCGGGCTTCGAGGGTGACCGCTTCTCGCTCGCCGCGGGCACGGTGCTCTCCTACCCGCGCGAACGCGACCGCGTGCCGCTCCTGATCGGCACCTGGGGACCCGAGACCGCCCGCTGGGTAGGCACCGTGGCGGACGAGCTGAAGATCGGCGGTAGCGCGAACCCCGACTTCGTCCCGGTGGCTCGTGGCTGGGTCGGCAACCCGAACGTGACGCTTGTCGTCGGCTCGGTGAGCGTCGTCGACGAGGACGGCGAGTGGGCGCGAGGCCGCGCGCGCGAGGCAGTCGCCCCGTACCTCGACGTCGTCGCGCACCTCGACCCGACGCTGGACCTCGCGCCGGGCGAGACGCCACCGTTCGAGCGCTTCTGCATCGCAGGGACGCCGGAGGAGGTCGCCGAGCGGGTCGTCGAGCTCTGGAATGCCGGCGCCGACCGCGTCGAGCTCGGGACGCCGCAGGGCCGCACGCCGCTCGCCGGCGTCGAGCTCATCTGCGACCGCGTGCTTCCGCTGCTCGGCGCTGACGCGCGTTCCGCTACGATGGGACGATGCGATGTCGTCCGCCACGCTCGCCGTCGAGCAGCAGCTCGAGACCTACCGCGTCGAGCTGACCGGTTACTGCTACCGGATGCTCGGCTCGGCGGACGCCGAGGATGCGGTCCAGGAGACCCTCGTCCGCGCCTGGCGCAACCTCGACCGCTTCGAAGGCCGCGCGTCACTTCGCTCCTGGCTCTACCGGATCGCGACGAACGTATGCCTCGACATGCTCGAGAGCCGGAAGCGGCGAGCTCGGCCGATGGACCTCGGCCCTGCGGGCGAGCCGGTGGTCGAGAACCTGCGCACGCCCGACCAGCTCTGGATCGAGCCGATGCGCGACGGTCTCGTCGTGCCGGACGGCGACCCGGCCGAGATCGTCGGTGCGCGCGAATCCGTCCGGCTCGCGTTCGTCGCCGCACTCCAGCAGCTTCCGCCGCGACAGCGGGCGGTGCTGATCCTCTGCGAGGTCCTGCGCTGGAAGGCGTCCGAGGTCGCCGAGCTGCTCGAGACGAGCGTCGCCTCGGTGAACAGTGCGCTCCAGCGCGCGCGAGCCACGCTCGAGGCGAGCGCCGTCACACCGACGACGACGTCGCCGTCGGTCGACGCCGCCGACGAGGAGCTCCTCCGGCGCTACGTCGCGGCCTTCGAGCAGTACGACATGGAGGCGCTGACCTCGCTCATCCACGAGGACGCGACGCAGTCGATGCCGCCGTTCGACCTCTGGCTCGCCGGCCGCGACGACATCCTCACCTGGTGGTTCGGGCCGGGGATCGGCTGCCGCGACTCGCGCGTCGTCCCGGTGGAATCGGCCAACGGTGCGCCGGCATTCGGGCAGTACAAGCCGAGCGAGGACGGCTCAGGCTACGAGCCGTGGGCGCTCCAGGTGCTCGAGATCGAGAACGGGCGCATCGTCGAGCTCACGTTCTTCCTCGACGTCGAGAAGCTCTTCCCGCGCTTCGGGCTGCCTCTCGAGCTCTCGGCCGCGTAGCGGCGCTCACTCCCGGGTCCACCGCACTGCGTGTGGCGGCTCGTCGCCGTGCGAGTTGCGCGCGACCCTACACCTCGCTGACGAGCACGTGATCGAGGCCCATCAGCTCGACCAGCTCCAACAGCGACACCGACGCGTTTCGGAGCGCGATCCCGCAGCCGCGTCGCTGGGCGGCGAGTTGGAGCCGGCCCAGCGCGTCGACGGTCACCGCATCGGGCTCGACCCCGGCGACGTCGCAGACGAACGGCGGCTCGGTGCTCCCGAGAATTCCGCACACGCGGTCGCACAGGCCGGGAAGATCCGCACGGCGGATCGGGCCGCGAATCGTGAACACGACCGTAGGCGACCCTGATGTGGCCATCGCGGAAGCAGACGGTGAGAGAGTGGGGAACTCATCGGCCGGATTCCGCACGACGACGCCGTACGTGATCCCGAGCGTGAGACCTCGCTGCAGCGACATGCGTCAGTTTGATAAACGAGGGGGCACACGACGCGACCGCGGGCCGACGCCGTCCACCGTGTCCGGGCTCGTGTGTCGCGTCGGAAGAAATCGCGGCAGCGATGAGTTCTAGGACGTCAACCTGTCTGAACGCGAAACGCAAGCGAACGAGGGGGCACGACTCATGGCGGAGCACTCGATCGGAACGGACTCGGAACGGCTCGCCGCGCACGAGCGACTGTCAACCGGAGGGCTCGCGCGCTGGATGCGTTGGTGCGCCAACCACACGTGGACGGTGGTCCTGGGCTGGGTGGCGATCATCGCCGGGCTCGTTCTGCTGGTTGCGACCGTCGGCGGCAGCCTCAATGACGAGTTCGAGATCCCGGGCTCCGACACGCAGCGAGCGACGGACCTCATCGAGCAGGAGTTCGCGTCCGAGCAGGGCTCGGTCCTGAATCTCGTCTTCGCGGCTCCCGAGGGCGAGCGCCTCGATACGTCCGAGCGCAAGGCCGCGATCGAAGAGGCGATTGCGAAGCTCAAGACCTCAGAGTTCGCCGCGAGCGGGGACGAGGTCGGCATCGACAGCGTGGGCGACCCGTTTAGCGAACAGACCTTCTCCGACGACGGGCGCATCGCCTATACCGAAGCACAGTTCTCCGACGTCATCGAGACGGCGGACCGATCACGGGTCGTCGCCGTCCAGGACGCGATGCGCGAGACGGTCGAACCCGCCGGTGTGACCGTCGAGTTCAACGGCGACGCCGAGTTTCCGCCGATCGAGCAGGGGACGCAGGAGCTGCTCGGCTTCCTCGCGGCGTTCCTGGTGCTGCTCGTCGTCTTCCGGACGTTCGTCGCGACCTCAATCCCGATCGCCCTCGCGCTCGTGGCCGTGGGAACGGCTTTCCTCCTGCTCTTCATCCTCGCTGGGCTCACGACGATCAACACGATCACACCCATCCTCGTGTCGATGATCGGCATCGGCGTCGGCATCGACTACTCGCTCTTCATCGTCACCCGGTTCAGGCAGTACCTGCACGACGGGCTGCCGCCATGCGATGCGGCGGCCGAGGCCGGGGCGTCGGCGGGACGAGCCGTGATCTTCGCGGGCCTCACGGTCGCGATCTCGGTGACGGGTCTCGCGTTCTTCGGCCTCGACTTCGTGACGAAGCTCGGGATCGGCGGCGCGCTCGGCGTGCTGACGACTGTCCTGATCGCGAACTCGCTGCTCATCGCCGTCCTCGCGAAGCTTGGCCACAAGGTCGATCGGCTGAAGGTGCCTTTCCTCAGGAGGATCGACGACTCCGAGGCTGGGCGCGAGAAGACGTTGATCGCGCGCTGGGGCCGCTTCGTGACGGCGCACGCGAAGCCCGTGTTCTGGATCCTGCTCGCATTCGGTCTGCTGCTCGCCGGAAGCTCGGCACTTGTGCGGCTCGGTGCGTCTGATCAAGGGACGCAGCCGACGAAGCAGACCGCTCGACGCGCATACGACCTGCTCGCGGAGGGCTTCGGCCCGGGCTTCAACGGCCCGATCCCCATTGTCGTCGACGTGAACGGAGACACCGAGGCACCCCAGCGCGTGTACGAGGGCGTCAAGGCGCTTGGAGAGCAGGGCGACGTGGCCTCGGTCGGCGAGCCGCAGTTCAACGACTCGAAGTCGGTCGCGATCGTGTTCGTCACGCCAAGCTCCGCGCCGCAGGACGAGGCGACGGCGAATCTCGTCGACCACCTCCGAAGCGACGTTGTACCCGCCGCGACTGAAGGCAGTCCCGCTGCTGTCTACGTGTCCGGCCTGAACGCAGCGTTCATCGACATTGCCGACCGGATCATGCAGCGGATGCCGATCTTCCTCCTCTACGTCATCGGCGTCACCTTCCTCGTCCTCGCGATGGCGTTCCGGTCGATCATCGTCTCCCTGACGGCGGCGATCACGACGATCCTGTCCGCCTTCGTCGGCTTCGGCGTCCTCACGCTCGTGGTGCAGGAGGGCCACCTCATGAATCTGATGGGGCTCGACGTTACGGGCCCGATCGAGACGTTCGTCCCGCCGATCGCGTTCGCGATCCTCTTCGGCCTGTCCATGGACTACATGGTCTTCCTCACGAGCCGCATCCGGGAGGAGCACGTCCACGGCCTGGAGACGAGAGCGGCCGTCGAGCACGGCATCGCGGCGATCGGCCGTGTCGTCGTCGCTGCCGCGATCATCATGGCAACGGTCTTCTCGGCGTTCATCCTCACGCCTGACCGCATCTCGAAGGAGTTCGGACTGCTGCTCGCGGTCGCGATCCTCACGGATGCGCTGATCGTGAAGATGACGCTCATCCCCGCCTTCATGACGCTCATCGGTGAGAAGACGTGGTACATCCCGCGCTGGCTCGACAAGGTCCTTCCGAACATCACGATCGAGCCGCCGCAGGACGGCACCGAGCCTGCGCGTGCGCCCGTGCCGACGCCGGAGCCGAGCGAGGCATAGATGAGTTTCGCGGTCGTCGGGCGTCTCTCAGGAGATACCCGACGACCGCGAAAGGACGCACGATGATCCTCGACTCCCGCTCGCGCTGGCTCGCACTCCTGATCGTCTGCCTCGGCGACCTGATGATCGTCCTCGACGTCACGATCGTGGGCGTCGCGCTTCCGTCGATCCGCGAAGACCTCGGCTTCTCGGAAGCGTCCCTCGCGTGGGTGGTGAACGCCTACCTGCTGACGTTCGGCGGATTCCTCCTGCTCGGCGGGCGCCTGGGTGACCTCTTCGGGCACCGCCGGCTCTTCATTGCCGGCATCGGGCTGTTCACGGCCGCGTCGCTCGCATGCGGTTTCGCCGGCTCGCAGTCCGCGTTGATCGTCGCCCGCTCGGTCCAGGGCATCGGGGGAGCGATCGTCTCCGCAGTTGCGCTATCGCTGATCGTCACGCTCTTCACCGAGCCCGCAGAGCGAGCGAAGGCGATGGGCGTTTTCGGCTTCGTCGCTGCGGGCGGCGGCTCCATCGGCGTTCTCCTCGGAGGCATCCTCACCGACGCGCTCGCGTGGAACTGGATCTTCCTCGTGAACGTTCCGATCGGGATCGCGGTCGGGGTGTTGTCGCTCGTGGTGTTGCCGGGTCGTCACGGCGCCGCGAGCGGAGCAGGGCTCGACATCGCGGGTGCCGTCACTGTGACCGCGGCCGTGATGGTCGCCGTGTACGCCATCGTCAACGGGAACGAGGTCGGCTGGACGACCGTGCAGACGCTCGGTCTCCTCGCGGCTGCGGGCGCGTTGCTCGGGCTGTTCGTGCTCATCGAGTCGCGCGTCGAGGCGCCGCTCGTGCCGCTCGGTCTCTTCCGGCTGCGCAACCTCGCCGTCTCCAACGTGGTCGGCATCCTCTGGTCGGCGGGGATGTTCGCCTGGTTCTTCCTCTCGGCGCTCTACCTGCAGCTCGTGCTCGGCTACAGCCCGCTCGAGGTCGGGCTCGCGTTCCTGCCCGGCAACCTCATCATGGCCGTGTTCTCACTCGGGCTCTCCGCCAGGATCGTGATGCGCTTCGGGATCCGGCTCCCGCTCGGCGTCGGCCTCGGGCTCGCTGCGATCGGGCTGCTGCTCTTCGCCCGCGCTCCCGTGGACGGCACGTTCGTCGTGGACGTGCTCCCGAGCATGGTCCTGCTCGGCATCGGCGCGGGCATGGCCTTCAACCCCGTCCTTCTCGCCGCGATGAGCGACGTGCCGCAGGACGAGGCGGGTCTTGCGTCCGGTGTCGTCAACACCGCGTTCATGATGGGCGGGGCACTCGGGCTGGCAGTGCTCGCGAGCCTCGCTGCATCACGCACCGACATGCTGACGGCGGACGGGAGCAGCGAGCTCGTCGCGCTCGCCGGCGGTTACCACGCGGCCTTCTTCGTCGGCGCGTTGTTCGCGGCGGGCGCGGCAGTGGTCGGCGCCGTGTTCCTGCGACCGCGTACCGCGACGCACCCCCACGTCGCCGCCGAGCCGGCCGTCGAGGCCGCCTGAGGATGGAGGAGAAGATGGAGTACAGACTCGAGCTCGTACTGCTTCCGGTCTCGGATGTCGACCGGACGAAGACGTTCTACGTGGAGAAGCTCGGTTGGAGCGTGGACGTCGATCATCAGCCGAGCGACGACTTCCGCGTGGTGCAGATGACGCCTCCCGGGTCGTCCTGCTCGGTGACGGTCGGGGTCGGCATCACGAGCGCCGAGCCGGGGTCGTACCGCGGAACGCATCTCGTCGTTCGCGACATCGAGGTGGCTCGCGAGGGGCTCGTCTCACGTGGCGTCGAGGTCGGCGAAATCCGGCACATGACGCCGGCCGGGTGGCAGCCAGGCCCCGATCCGGAGCACACCGACTACGCCTCCTTCGCGGACTTCGCCGACCCGGACGGCAACACCTGGGTCCTACAGGAAGTACGGAAGGGGAAGTCTTCGCCCTGATGCCCCGGTCGAGAACCGCTCGGTTCTCGACAGCGACCTGATCCCCGTGCTCGCGTACCCGGCCGTGCTGGCGTTTGGGGAGGCGAGTTGGTCGGCGGTTGGCGGGTTGGGGCGGAGGAGAGTGGGCGTGTCGCCTGAAAACTCCAACCCGTGTTCGTTTCAGCCGCTCTCAGGGTTCGCCGGTTCGCCCGGCTCAGTACGGTGACTGAACGGTCAATCAGCATGGTCGTCTGTGCGCTGCTCGCTCTCGCGTTGGCCTCCGCCGTCTCGGGCTCGACAGCGGCGACGGCGGCGATGGGGCTGACGGCGGCAACGGGCGTCGTCGCCTCGATCACGGACGGCGACACGCTGCGCCTCGTGTCCGGCGCGCGTGTGCGGCTGCTCCAGATCGACTCGCCGGAGCTCGGTACGCACGAGTGCTTCGCGAGCGCTGCCCGCACCGCACTCACGCGGCGGGTTCCCGCCGGCTCGCGTGTGGTGCTCGAGGTCGACCCGTCGCTCGATCTCGTCGACCGTTACGGGCGGCTACTCCGCTACGTGATTTTGGGCCAGACCAATGTGAACATCGCGCTCGTCCGAGCGGGCGCAGCCGCGCCCTACTTCTACGACAGGGATCGCGGCAGATACGCGGCAACACTGCTCGCCGTGGCGCAGCGGGCACGGGCGGAGCGCCGCGGGCTCTGGGGTGCATGTCCGGGAACCGCGCTCGACCCGTATCGCCAGGTCGACACGGGCTCCGGCTAGCGCTGGTCGGGGACCAGTGGCATCGAGATCCCCGGGTCACGTCCCAGGAGTACTGCCCGCGTCACCGCCGAAGCGCCGAACCGATCGTGTATCGCGTCGAGCGCTGCGTCGATCGCGTCGGGGCGCCAGTCGTCGACCAAGGTCAGCTGCATCCGGTCGGCGTCCTCGAGGTTCGTCAGCGAGAGGCCGACGAGTGTGAGCCCGCGTGTGAGGACGAGCGGCAGGGCCGCCGCGAGGAGTGCGCGTGCGGCCTCGAGGATCGTGTGTGACTGGGCAGTCAATCGAGGCATCGAGAAGGACCTCGTCGCGCGCGTGAAGTCGTCGAAGCGGAGGCGGAGAACGACCGTCCGGCACACCCGGCGCCCGGCGCGCAGACGGCGTGTGACCCGGTCGACGATGGCGACGAGCGTCGCGTCGATCTCGTCGAGCGACCTCGGCCGCCGTCCGAGCGCGCGCTGAGAGCCGATCGAACGCCGTCGTCGGCCTCTGCACGACGGGCCGCGGATCCCGGTTGTGCGCGAGCGCGTGGAGGTGGCGCCCCGATGCGCGGCCGAGCAGGTGGACGAGCATCGCCTCGTCGAGCGCGGCGACGTGGCCGACCGTCCGGATCCCGCGGTCGTGCAGCTTCGCCGCCGTGACGCGGCCCGACACCCCAGAGCGCGCTCGACCGGCAGCGGATGCAGGAACGCCGAGCTCGCCTCGGGAGGCACCGACGAGCAGGCCGTCCGGCTTCGCCACGCCGCTCGCGACCTTCGCGAGGAACTTCGTCCGCGCGATCCCGACGGTGATCGGAAGCCCGACCTCGTCGCGTACCCGCTCGCCGCAGCCGCGCCGCGATCGCCGGCGGCGGGCCCGCGAGTCGCTCGAGACCGCGAACGTCGAGGAAGGCCTCGTCGATCGAGAGCCCCTCGACGAGCGGCGTCGTGTCGTCGAACACCTCGAACACCGCCTTGCTCGCCTCCGAGTACGCCGCCATGCGTGGCCGCACGACGATCGCCCGCGGGCACAGCCGCTTCGCCTGACGCCCGCCCATCGCCGTCCTGACGCCGTACGCCTTCGCCTCGTAGCTCGCCGCGAGCACGACCCCGCCGCCGACGATGACCGGGCGTCCCCGAAGCGCTGGGTCGTCGCGCTGCTCGACCGACGCGAAGAACGAGTCGAGGTCGGCGTGGAGGATCGTCGCCGGCCGACACGAACACATGTTCGCACGACGCCGAGCGGCTTTCGCCTGTCCAGACGCGGCTAGGGCAGCCAGCCGTCGCGGTAGCGGGTCGGCTCGCGCGGGCCGAATCGCGCACGAACCGCGGCGTACGCCTCGTCCGGCACGGTCGTCTCCTGCTCGACGCCCGCTTCGTGGCGAAGTGCCACCTCGTCGACCGTGTACCCACCCCATTCCGGCGTG
Organism: uncultured Gaiellaceae bacterium; assembly: GCA_963709715.1. Classification (GTDB taxonomy): domain Bacteria; phylum Actinomycetota; class Thermoleophilia; order Gaiellales; family Gaiellaceae; genus GMQP-bins7. Next base: position 210,537 of record CAVPXQ010000001.1, on the reverse strand, counting down.
TCCTGATGCTCGCGCGCGCCGACTGCGATCACGACGCACGGCCCGTCTCCTGCTCCGACGATCGTGTGCGTCGCGTGCGGTGGGCAATGCACGAAGTCCCACGTCCGCAGCGGCCGCTCCTCGCCTTCGATGATGAGCAATGCCTCGCCGTGCACCACGAGGAAGTCCTCCTGGTCCGACTCCCAGTGGTACATGGCCATCGCCTCGCCCGGCTCGAACACCTGCACGTTGATGCCTACCTGCGGGAAGTTCTGCTCCCCTTCGAAGTCGCAGAAGGCGCCTCGTCCCTGAACGTAGTACCAGCGCGTGTCGCGCGCGTTGACGACATACCAGCCGTCGCCGGCCGCGACCCGCCCGCGTTCGGTTTCCTGGAGCTCAGCCTCGGGAACCACCAGCCGATCCTAATATGGACAGCGTGAGTAGGCTCATCCTCACGACGACGATGACGGTGGAGGCGGTCGTGTCCGTCGCCCGAAGCGCCCGCTCGGTGATGACGTGAGGCTGAGCACGGAGCTCGCCGGTGCGGAGAGCTTCGACTCGGGCGTGACGCTGGTGCGCTACCGAACGTGATCGAAGCGATCGATGCGCTCGCCGCCGAGGCGAGCTTCTCCGGCGTCGTGCGCGTGGATCGAGGCGACGACGTCGTCCTCGAGAACGCATATGGCTTCGCAAACCGTGGCGTCGGCGTCCCCAATACGACGAGTACGCGGTTCGCGATCGCGAGCGGCGTGAAGTGCATGACGGCGCTGACGGTCGTCAGTCTGATCGAGGAGGGCGTGCTGGCCCTCGAGACGCCGGCGCGCTCCCTGCTCGGTGAGGAGCTTCCGCTGATCACGGACGACGTGACCGTCGAGCACCTCCTCGCCCATCGCTCGGGCATCGGGGACTACCTCGACGAGGAAGCCGACAGAGACGATCACCGACTACGTCATGCCCGTGCCGGTCCACGAGCTTGCAACGACCGAGGACTACCTGGCGGTGCTCGACGGTCACCCGCCCAAGTTCGCTCCCGGCGAGCGCTTCTCGTACTGCAACGGCGGATACGTCGTGCTCGCGCTCCTCGCAGAGCGCGCGGCGGGTACCTCGTTTCACGAGCTCGTCGGCCAGCGCGTGTGCGAGCCCGCCGGTATGACCGACACGGCATTCCTGCGCTCGGACGAGCTGCCGGGAGACCATGCGGCCGGCTACCTGTTCGTCGACGGACTCCGGACGAACGTGCTGCACCTTCCCGTGTGCGGATCGGGCGACGGCGGGATCTCGACGACGGCAGCAGACGTCCGGCGCATGTGGGTCGCCCTCTTCGACGGCCGCATCGTCTCGCCCGCCTGGGTCATGGAGATGACGACGCCCCGCAGCGTCCCGGAGCACGGCCGTCGCTACGGCCTCGGATTCTGGCTCCACGAGTCGACCGACACCGTGATACTCGAGGGTTACGACGCTGGTGTCTCGTTCCGCTCGCTCCACGACCCGACGACGGACACGACGTGCACCGTCGTCTCGAACTGGACCGACGGCGCGTGGCCTGTCGCGCGCCAACTGGCCGAGGCGCTCGGCATCTGACCCGAGGACCGGCGTACGATCGCCCCGTGCCCGAGCTGCCGTCAGGAACGGTGACGTTCGTGTTCACCGACATCGAGGACTCGACCGAGCATCTGAAGCGCCTCGGAGACGAGTACGCCGCGGTTCTCACGGCGCACAGGAAGATCGTCCGGGACTCTTTCGGCGCCCGCGACGGCGTCGAGATCGACACACAGGGAGACGCGTTCTTCTACGTCTTCAGGAGCGCCCGGGACGCCGTCGCTGCGGCGGTCGACGCGCAGCGCGAGCACGCGTCCGCGAGCTGGTCGGGCGACGCCCCGATCCGCGTCCGCATGGGGCTACACACCGGCGAGCCTGCGTTGCACGAGGAGGGCTACGTCGGGCTGGACGTCGTGCGGGCTGCCCGCATCTGCACCCTCGGACGTGGCGGACAGATCCTGCTCTCCGAGACGACGCGCGCGCTCCTCGGCTCGGGCCTCCCCGATGGTGTCTCGGTCTTCCCGCTCGGGCAGCGGCACCTCCGGGGAATCGACGAGCCCGAACGTGTCTTCGAGATCGCCATCGACGACATGCCGCATGACGCGGCGGAGGCTGAGGTGGAAGAGGCCGCCGCTGCACCAGAGCCCGTGGCCGCAGCCGCCGAGCCGACGCACGAGCCGGACGCCTCGACGACCCGATTCGACGACCTCGGCGCTCGCCTTGCGGCCGACATCCAGGAGCGCGTCCTGCGGACCCTCGAGCAGCGGTCCCTTCCCGTGGAGCGTTCGGCCGAGGACGCTTCCGGCGTCGACGACATCGCGGCCCGCGTGGCTTCTCTCGGCGACGAAATCGACGCTCGCATCAGAGCCGCGCTCGCGCGAAAGGGGATCGCCCGAGACGGCTAAGCGCGACCCCGAGCTGCCCAGGCCAGCGCCTCGATGGTGAAGGGTTCCCTGAGCCTCGCCGCAGCTCGTGCCCGCAGCTCCTCGCGCCGCTCGTCGTCGAGGCCTGCCACGTATGCACCCATCGGCCCGACGCCGAAGGTGTAGGGCTCCCACCAGTCGTCGAAGGTCTCGTGTGTGACATGGACGGTGAGCGCGACCTCCCTGACGTCACCGATGCCGGCGCTCTTGAAGAGCGCGGTCAGGTCTCCACGGTTGGCTCCGGCGAGCTGAGATTCGTCGTCGACCGTCGGATCGAGCTCACGGGCGATCTCCCAGCAGGTGCTGAGCGGGCCGTGGCCGCCGCCGTGGTCCCAGACGGAGGCAGCGACGACACCGCCCGGGCGCGCGACCCGAGCCATCTCGCGCAGGCCGGCGACCGGATCCGTCATGAAGTGGACGACGAGCTGGGCCAGTGCCGCGTCGAAGCTCGCGTCCTCGAACGGCAGCGCCTCGGCTGGTGCCTGACGCACGTCCACGTCCGGATGACGCTCGCTCAGCGCTTCGACGAAGGGCTCCGACGGATCCGCGGCAGCGACTCGCTCAGCGCCGACCCGTCGCACGAGCTCGCTGGTGAGTGCGCCTGGGCCCGAGCCAACGTCGATGACGTGCTGCCCGTCCGCGATCTCCGCGAAGTCGGCGAACAGCGGCGCGAGCGGCGTCGAGTACCTGCCCATGAAGCGGTCATACGCCTCGGCCGGGACGGCGAAGCTCACTCGGCCGAGTCTACGCTGCGCGCTGAGCAGATGCGCGGACGGAGGGCGACAGCCGGGCGCGGCCCGTGGGGGAAGGTTGCCCCGGCGGTCGTGACCCTCGCCGCCCTACTCCTGCTTCCGTCGGGGGCATCTGGAAGGAGTGCGTCGGCGGATGCAACGCTCGAGCAACAGGTCGGCCAGCTCCTCGTCCTGAGCTTCAAGGGTCAGACCGCGCCCGGGTACGTCCTCGACGCCCTGCAGGCGAGACGGGTCGCCGGCGTGATCCTCTTTGGCGGGAACATTCGATCACCCGAGCAGCTAGGTGCGCTCACGCACTCGCTGCGCCGACGGGGTGGTCGACCGATCGTGGCGGTCGACCAGGAGGGCGGATCGGTGCGGCGCGTGCCGTGGGCGCCTCCCGTCCGCTCGGCCGCTGAGCAGTTCGCCGTGGGCACGGCTCGCTCCGACGCGGCAGCCGCCGCGCGTGCGCTCCGAGCCGTTGGCGTCACCGTCTCCCTCGCACCCGTCGCGGACGTCCCGAGCGTCCGCGACTCGGCGCTCGCGGGTCGTGCGTTCTCTCGCGACCCGCTCGAGGTGGCGGCGGCGGTGCGCGAGGCTGTCCGCGGCTGGCGGGCGGGAGGCGTCTCCCCCGCCGTGAAGCACTTCCCCGGACTGGGCGGCGCGGGGGCGAACACCGACCGCGCGAACGTCGTCGTCAGGCGGTCGCGCGCGAACCTCGAAGCAGTCGACCTCGCGCCGTTCCGCGCTGCGATCGCCGCCGGAGTGCCGATCGTCATGGTCGGCCACGCCCGGTATCCCGCTCTCGACCGCTCGCGGATCGCATCGCAGTCGAGCGCGATCATCGTCGGGTTGCTGCGCGACGAGCTCCGCTTCCGCGGCGTCGTCGTGACCGACTCGATGGAGGCGCGAGCGTCCCTCGCCACGGGCTCTATCACGGACACTTCGGAGCGCGCGGTCCGGGCCGGCGCCGATCTGCTGCTCCTCACCGGCAAGTCGTCGTACGCGCCGGTGTACCGACACCTCCTCGACGTCGCGCGTCGAGACCCTCCTTTCCGTGCCCGCGTGGCCGAGTCTGCCGAGCGCGTCCGCGTGTTGAAAGCTCCCTAGCGCTCGTTCGGAGACATGTCGCGGAGCGCCGCAACGAAGGCGTCGATCTCCGGCCGCGTGTAGTCGGTCATGCGCCGCGCGGTACCTGCGGGATCGTGCGAGAGGCCGGTTCCCTCACGCCACATACCGGTCGGTCGGATAGGGCGTGGCCGGAAACCGCCGCCGCAGTTCGGGCAGACGTCGTGGAGGACTTCGTCGACGCAGGCTGCGCAGAACGTGCACTCGTAGCCGCAGATCCGGGCATCGGGAGCCGCGGGCGGTAGGTCCTTGTCGCACAGCTCACAGTTCGGCCTGAGCTCGAGCATGGCTCGACACGCTAGCGGCGTGGCGAGTGCAACAAGATCGGCGCGAGCCAGCGACGATTCGCGAAAGGACAGTTCCGGTCGCGGACAGGCTGCGGTACCAGGGGGTGCACACGTCCCTCTCCCGATCGGAGCTGCCCATGCCTCGAGCTCGACTCGTCCTCACTCTCCTCTTCGCGGTTGCGCTGCTTGTCGCGCCATCCGCGCGGAGTGCCTCGGCAGACATGGTCGTGAGCCAGGTCTACGCCGGCGGCGGCAACAGCGGCGCGACCTATGCGAACGATTTCGTCGAGCTGTTCAACCGCGGATCGGCAGCCGTCGACCTCTCCGCGTGGTCGATCCAGTACGCCTCCGCCGCCGGCACGAGCTGGCAGGTGACCGCTCTCTCGGGCTCGGCCCAGCCGGGCCACCACTACCTCGTGCAGCTCGCCTCCGCCGCAGCGATCGGCGCTGCGCTTCCTGCGCCCGATGCGACGGGGATCTCGAACCTCGCGAATGCAGGTGGCAAGGTCGCGCTCGTTCGCAGCGCCGCGGCTCTGACATGCGGCGCCTCGGCGGGGAGCTGCTCCTCTGATTCGAACGTCGCTGACTTCATCGGCTACGGCTCGGCAGCCGACTTCGAGGGCGCCGGCGCCGCAATGGGTCTGAACAACACGACCGCGGCGATGCGTGCCGACGGTGGTTGCACCGACACGGACGCCAACTCGAGCGACTTCGCAGGCGCCACGCCGACGCCGCGCAACTCTGCGGCAGCGGCCGCACCCTGCTCGGGAGGCCCGCCGCCCCCGTCATCGGAGAGCGCCTCGGCGAACGCGGGCGTGGACATCGACATCCAACCCGTCCTCTCGATCGCGCTCGAGCGCCCGACCATCAGCTTCGGCAACGCGCTCGCGGGCGACAGCCCCGCGGCGATCTCGGAGCGCGTGTCGGTCTCGAGCAACAACGCGGCCGGATACGCGCTGAGCGTGCATCGCTCGGCGTTCTCGCCGGCGGACCTCCCGCTCGGCATGACCGCGTCAGCGCCGACCGGCGGCACGATCGGCGCGCAACTCGCGGGTGGCTCCAAGGCGGCCATCCCGATCGCACCGGCGCTCGACCTCCTGATCGGGACGACCTCGGCCAGGAGCGCAACGGGCGGTGATGCGTGGCAGACGAACATCAGTTTCGTCGGCTCGCTTCCCGTCGTGCCGCCTGGCCGCTACACGGCGACCATGACATTCACCGTGATCGGGCGATGAGGTCCCGGGCTGCCATTCGTGCAGCCGCCGTGCTCGTGCTCGCACTCGTGCCCGCGTCCGCTTCGGCGGGCGCGGGCGACGGCGCAGCCCGGCCGCCGGTTGCTCTGACCGCCTCGCCCTCGCGCGTCGAGATCGCCGGCAACGGCCAGGTCGCGGTCCGGATCACGAATGCCGGAGCCAGCCGCGTTGCGCTCGACGTCACTCGAGCGGGCTTCGCGCTCGATCTCCGCGGTCGCCCGCGAATCGTCGCCCGGCAGGGAGCAACACGGAGCGCCGTCGGCTGGCTTGCTCTACGACCGCGCAAGCTCGTGTTGCCTCCGGGGACGTCCGGCTCCGTGACGGTGGCCTCGAAACTGCCGGTCGCTGCCGAGCCCGGCGACCACGATGCTCTCGTCCTTCTAACGACCCGGCGTCGCGCACATGATGGCCTCGCAGTACGGATGAGGATGGGCGTCCTCGTCGTCGTGCGCGCGCCGGGAACGGTGGTCCACCGGCTCCAGCTGAGTGGGCTTCACGTCGTTCGCAGTCGCCGGTCCTCGGTGCTCGAGCTCGTGGTGAAGAACCGCGGCAACATCACCGAATCGTTCAGTCGCTCGCGAGCGGTTGTATCTCTTCTCCGTGGCGGACGACGCTTCGCGAAGCTCATGGCCGATTCGAGGGAACTTCGTCCAGGAACACGAGGCGTGCTCCAGTTTCGGTATCGAGCGCATCTCGCAGGGCCCGCGGTTGCGCGCGTCGACGTGACCTCGGAGTCCGGGCGGGTCCTTCGCCGGACATTCCGCGTTCGTCTGTGACTTGTCGGCTAGCGACGCGACCGTCTCTTCGACCGGTGCGCGGGTCCGACTACCTGCGATCCGTGGCGAGCCAAGCCCTCCCACCTATGCGCGCGCGACAGGCTCGCCGACGTGCGCGAGTAGCGCGTCGAGCGGCCGCGGAATCCGCTGGAGGTCGAGCGCCTCGACCATGAGCGGCGCGTGCCTAGGCTTGCCTGCGCTGCTTCCAAAGAACCTGCGGAGCTGGGCCTCGACCGGTCGGCCTCGCCACTGCGGCTGCTTCTGGAATGTGCGGAACGAGGTGAGCTTGCCGCTCCGCTCGAGCACAGCCTCGACACCCTCCGCGCCGAGTCCGCGGATCAGCTCACCCTCCAGGTCGGGATTGCAGACGTAGAAGCCGAGCGCCTCGAGGTCGGCGACGGTCGCGGCAGATCCGATGCCGGCGCGTTCGAGGGCGCGCCCGAATGCGCTGACTTCGCCTGCGTCGCAGAGTCCAGCTGCTCGGACGTCGGCCGGCAGTTCGGTGAGAGCTCTGCCGATCGCATGCGCGCCGCCGATCGAGACGACCGCGACTCGTTCCTGGGCTAGGTCGCGCCCGAGGCGTCGCGCAAGCGTCTCGACCGCCGCCAGGTCGCTCGTGCCTTCGACGAGGACGACCCACTGCGTATGCACCGCAAGTTCCATGGCGCCGAGGATGCTAGGCAAGGCCAGCCGACACAGTGGACGGAAGGCACTAACCCGCGGCCATCACCCAGACGTCGACGCTCTCGGACACTCCGTGAAGGTCGAGCGTCCGTGAGCCGAGCCCCTTGGTATCCACGGCCGCTGCTTCTGCTGCCGTTCGGCTGACGAGGATCTCACCCGCCGCGGCGCTCGATGCGAGCCGAGCGGCCGTGTTGACTGCGTCGCCGAGCGCGGTGAAGTCCCGAGCGTCGCCCTCCCCGATTACTCCGACGTACGCGACACCGGTGTGAATACCCGCCCCGACCGGCAGCCAGGGGGTGACTTCGAGGTGGCCCGTGGCAACCAGTAGATCGCGAGCCGAGGAAAGCGCATCAGCGGCGTGGTCGTCGCCCGCGAATCCCGGGATGAAGAGCGCTACAACCTCGTCGCCCACGAACTTGTCCACGATGCCGTCATAGCGATCGACCGCCGTCGCAGCCGCCCCGTAGAAGCGAGCCATGAGTTCTGAGAACTCCTCAGAGCCCATGCGCTCGGCGAGTTGAGTCGAGCTGCGCACGTCGGCGAACATCAGGCTCAGCGCGATCTCGGCGCCACCTGGCCGCTTCTCGAGCGCATGAATACACCCGCTGCAGATTCGGCGGTTCAGGCTGGACGGACCGAACCCGATGTAGCGCATGATGTTGCCGGGCGGCCCGAACGGTGTGTCGCAGAGCTTGCAGCGTGGATCGGAGGGAATCGCCCTGCTGATCCGGCGCATCCACGGGGACCAGCAGACGTGCCCGCGCTTCTCGCCGAGCAGCACTTGTCTCCACTCGTCATCCTGCGATCGCTCGTGCCTACCACTTGGCGACACTGGAGCTCCCCGATCGGTTCATCGATCATAGGCGCAGGTCGCAGCCCTCTGTGCTGGGCCCACAGAAAGAGAGCCGCGTCTCCGCGGCTCTCTTACATGTACGTGTGGCGACGCCGGGCTAGCTGCAGCCGGTGTTGGTGCCGCAGTCGCGGCAGGTGTAGCACGAGCCCGTCCGCACCATGCGGCCGCCGCAGCGGGCGCACTCCTGCGCGTCCTCCCACTGGTTGAAGAGCGCCGTTTGGCCCGGCGGCACCGGCTCGAGCGCAGCTGCGGCTGCAGTCGCCGCCTCGCCGCCCGCGTCCGCATACGCCGCCGCAAGGCGCTGTTTCACCTCGGCGGTGAGGATGCCGGCTTCCTCCTGCTGGTCGGTGGAGAGGAACTTCTTGCCCATCCAGCGGAAGATGTAGTCGACGATCGACTTCGCCACGCGGATGTCCGGGTCGTTCGTCATCCCGGACGGCTCGAACCGCATGTGGCTGAACTTCGAGACGTAGACCTCGAGCGGCACACCGTACTGCAGGCCGAGCGAGACGGAGATCATGAACGAGTTCATGAGACCGGCGAGAGTCGTGCCCTCCTTCGCGATGTCCACGAAGATGTCGCCGGGCGTGCCGTCCTCGAAGAGGCCGACGTGGATGTAGCCCTCGTACTCGCCGACCTTGAACTTGCGGCCGACCTCCACCCGGTCGTCTGGCAGGCGCCGCCGCTGCGGCAGTGTGCCGGGGGCCGTTGAGACCGGGGCGAGGGTCGTCGCGCCCGCGTCACCCTTCTTCGAGAGCGGTTGCGCGACCTTGCAGTTGTCGCGGTAGATCGCGATCGCCTTCACGCCAAGCTGCCAGGACTCGATCAGGAGCTGCGAGATCTCGTCGACCGTGATCTCCTCGGGCAGGTTCACCGTCTTCGAGATGGCGCCCGAGATGAACGGCTGGACGGCGCCCATCATCTTCACGTGGCCCATGTAGTGGATCGCGCGGTCGCCGATTGCGCAGTCGAAGACCGGGTAGTGCTCGGTCTTGAGGTGCGGGGCGCCGACGACCGTGTTGCGCTCGTCGATGAAGGCGACGATCTCGTCTGTCTCCGTCGGCGTGTAGCCGAGCTCGCCGAGTGCCATCGGGATCGTCTTGTTGACGATCGTGATCTCGCCGCCGCCGACGAGCTTCTTCGACTTCACGAGCGAGAAGTCCGGCTCCACCCCGGTCGTGTCGCAATCCATCATGAAGCTGATCGTCCCGGTGGGTGCGAGCACCGTCGCCTGCGCGTTCCGGAAGCCCGACACCTCGCCGAGTGAGAGCGCGTCGTCCCAGGCGCGGCGGGCGGCCGAGAGCAGGTCGTCGGGCACCGAGTGCGCATTGTCGATGTTCCCCACCGCCGCGCGGTGCTTCGCGATGACACCCGTCATCGCTGCCGCGTTCGGCTGATAGCCGGCGAACGGGCCCATGCGCCTGGCGACCTCAGCCGACTTGCGGTAGCCGCGGCCGGTCATGAGCGCGGTGATCGCCGCTGCGTACGCACGACCCTCGTCCGAGTCGTACGGGAGCCCGCGCGCCATGAGCAGCGCGCCGAGGTTCGCGTAGCCGAGCCCGAGCTGGCGGTACGCCTTCGCGTTGCGGCCGATCTCGGGCGTCGGATACGACGAGTAGCCGACCGCGATCTCCTGCGCGAGGAACACGACGTCGACGGCGTGCTCGAACGCCTCGACGTCGAACTCGCCGTCCTCGCGGCGGAACTTCATGAGGTTCAGCGAGGCGAGGTTGCACGCCGAGTCGTCGATCGACATGTACTCCGAGCACGGGTTCGACGCGTTGATCCGTCCCGTGTTCGGGAGCGTGTGCCAGGAGTTGATGGTCGTGTCGTACTGGACGCCGGGATCGGCGCACTCCCATGCGGCCTCGGCGATCTGCCTGAGCAGTGCACGCGCGTCGGTGGTTTCGACCACCGAGCCGTCGGTGCGTGCGGTGAGGTTCCACTCCTTGCCCTCGATCACGCCCTCCATGAACCCGTCCGTGACGCGCACCGAGTTGTTCGCGTTCTGGTACTGGATCGATGCCCAGTCCGGCGAGTTCAGGGACATGTCGTAGCCTGCCTGCTCGAGGACGCGCGCCTTGCGCTCCTCCTTGGCCTTGCACCAGATGAACTCCTCGACGTCCGGGTGGTCGACGTCGAGCACGACCATCTTCGCCGCGCGCCGCGTCTTGCCGCCCGACTTGATCGTGCCGGCGGAGGCGTCGGCGCCGCGCATGAAGGAGACGGGCCCGGATGCATAGCCGCCCTTCGAGAGCTGCTCCTTCGAGGAGCGCAGGCGGGAGAGGTTGAGGCCGGAGCCCGAGCCGCCGCGGAAGATGATGCCCTCGCGACGGATCCAGTCGAGGATCGACTCCATCGAGTCGTCGATCGAGAGGATGAAGCACGCGCTGCACTGCGGCTCCTTCTCGAAGCCGACGTTGAACCAGACCGGGGAGTTGAAGGACGCGTACTGGTTGACGAGGATCGCCTTCGAGCTCGGCCTCGAAGGTGTCCGCCTCCTCGTCCGTTGCGAAGTAGCCGCCGGCGCGGCCCCACGAGCCGATCGTGTCGACGACGCGGCCGATCATCTGCTTGACGGAGCGCTCGCGCTCCGGCGATGCCATACGGCCGCGGAAGTACTTCTGCGCGACGATGTTCGTCGCGGTCTGCGACCAGAACTTCGGGAACTCGACGTCCTTCTGCTCGAACGTCGGACCGTCCTTGCCGGGGATGTGCGCATCGCGCAGCTCCCACTCGATCTGGTCGAACGCGTCGATGCCCGGCACCGTGAAATAGCGCCTCGGAGCGACGCTCGCGTCGGTGTCGACGACCGTGTTCACGACCTCGTCGGTCGCCTTCTCCGCTGCCTGCGTCTGCTCCGCTGTTGCCATCGTTTCCTCCCGAACCGAGTTCGACATCACGTCTTCCCGCCCGGGTCGAGCAATGATCGTCATGCGAGCGGGCAGGGGATGGTAGGTCGCGGGCCGGACGGTACGTTTCGGCGAAGAAATCCCTGCAAATAGGCTTAAACCGGTCAGGCGCTCATTGTACCCGCCGAAGCTCTGCCGGCGTCGGACGGGACTTCCCTAGACGGCGGTGTCGTCGCCGTCGAAATCGTCTGCGTGTGCCGCTTGGCGACGACGCGAGACGTATCCGAGGCCGCCTGCGGCCAGGAGTGCGATCGACATTCCACCGAGCACGATCAGGGGCACTGGCACGGACGACGGGCCCGATGTGTCGATGGGCGGAGCTGCCTGCCGGCGAGTCGCCTCCGCCCTCTCCCCCGCTGCCCGAGTCGTTGCCCGAGCCCTTGCCGTTGTTCTTCGCGCCGCCCGGCTTGTTGGCGCAGTCGTCCGGTGAGCCGTCGGCGCTCGGGTCGCACCCTCCGTTGACGATCTTGCCGTCGAGGGCTCCCTGGAGCGCTCGGGTGATGACGTCCGCGGCGTCGACGTACGGCCCGATGTCGTCCGGGATCGCGTCGATCGCGTCCTCGTAGCAGTTGAGGGGGTAGAGCTTGTCGATCCGGCCGTTGTCGTACCAGTCGGCGAGCACCTTCTTCCCGCACGGTGTCGTGGCGCTCGCCGAGTCAGCAGCGGAGAGCGCAGTGACGCGCTCCGAGGGCGAGGGCGACGAAGCCACGAGCCGTCAGAAGTAAACCGTTGCGTGTCACGAGTGAGATCTCACGAGAAAGGGCCGGAAGCCCGGGCGAGCGGAGTCTTCCGGCGCGCGGTGAGCCGGTGGTGTGGGGAGAGTAAACGAATTGTTAGACAGACGGCCATACCCTGCCTGTGCGCAGAGCGGATACCGCTCGCGCGGCATCCGTTCGCGAGACCCCTGAAGGCGCCGCTTCGCGGCCGCTGTCGTAGCCGTGGCGACTCGGCGCGCCTTCGTGCCGGCCGCTCGGACGCCGTGGGCTCGCCGACGTGCTAGCGTGGCCCGCCATGGACTCGGCGTCGGAGCCGTCCGCGCGTCCGCGACCGGCCCCTCGTCCTGCGCGCTCGTCGGGGCCGCTCGCGGTGCGATGTTCGCCGGGGACGGGTCGGGCGTCCGGCGGGACGCTGCCGGTTGGAGGGGCGGCGCGCTGCTCGCTGCTCGCGGTCGCTGCTGTCGCGGTCGCGTTCGGGCAGGCTGCCCGCGCCGAGGATCGGCCGCATCCGGGATGCGTGCTCCTCGTCTCGGCTCGTTCGTCCTCCTCGTTGCCTGGAGCGGCGTCACCGTCTGGTGGTCGATCGTCGCGCGATCGGAGCTGGGACGCCTTCAACAAGAGCGTCGCGTATGTCGCCTTCCTCGGGCTGGGCTTCGTGCTCGCGGCGATCGGACGCGCGATCGCGGCCGCGTCTCGCCGCAGTGATGCTCGCGATCGTCATCGCGACGACGCTCGTCTGGGCTCTCGTCACGAAGGCGATTCCCGCGCTCGCGGAGGACGAGCGCGTCGCGCGCCTCAACGAGCCGGTCGATCACTGGAACGCGCTCGCGCTGCTCGCCGACATCGCGATCGTGCTCGGTCTCTGGCTCGGGACCGAGTCGACGCACCGGCGGGTGCTGCGGGTCGCTGGCGCACTCCTCGTGTATGTCGCGACGCTCGCGTTGATGCTCACGGTGTCACGGGCCGGTGTCGTCGCTCGGCTGTCGCCGTCCTCGCGCTCTGGCTCGTGCTGATCGACGCGAGCGTGTCCGAGCGGACTCCTTCTGCTTGCGTCCGCAGGGCCGGCTCTCGTGATCGCCGGTTGGGCTTTCACGCGACCCGGGCTGACGGAGGATCTCGCGCCGCACTCGCAGCGAGCGGCACGACGGGGCGGTCTTCGGCGTTCTCGCTCTCGTGGGCGCGGCGGTCGTCGTGATCGTCGTGGCCCTCGGCCTGCGAAGAACGATGACCGAGCACGCGCGGCGGAGGCTCGGTCGGGTCCTCGTCGTCACTGCGGCCGTTCTCCTCGTCGCCGCGGCCGCGGCGGCGCGTCGGTCAAGGCGGCTGACGCGGTGTCCAGCCGCGACTGCGCCGCGGTCGTGAACGACCCGAGCCGGCTCAGCTCGCTCGACGTGGGCAACCGGCTCTGTTGGTGGGGCGAAGCATGGGACGTCTTCGCCCACAACGCGCCCGGGGGCGGGAGCCGGCACCTTCGAGATCGCACGCAAGCGGTTCCGTCCGAATGCCGGAGACCGTGCTTCAGCCCCACAGCGTTCCCCTGCAGCAGCTCGCCGACGGAGGCGTCGTCGCCCTCGGGCTCTTCGTCGTCGTGATCCTCTCGGGACTCGGCGTGTGCGTGTGTGCGCTGCGACGGCTGCCGGCCGCGAGCGCGTCGCGGCCGTCGCGCTCGTCGCCGCCCCGACCGCGTACCTCGGGCACGCGCTCGTCGACTACAACTGGGACTTCCTCGCGGTGACGGCGCCGACGATGGTCGCGCTGGGCGCTCTCGCGGGCGCAGGTCGTGCGTCGGTCGTCGGCTCGGCGGAGGCCGATCCTCGGGATCGGCCTGGTCGCTACTCGCCGCCGTTGTGCTCATGTCGTTCTCGTTCCCGCGACTGGCCGACGGAGCCGAGCGGCGCTCGACGCGCGCGCTCGCGGCGGGCGACCTCGACCGCGCCCTCGACGAGGCTCTCTGGGCGCGCCGTTCTTCAACCCGGTGTCGGTCGACCCGCTGTTCGCCCGCGCCCGCGTGGCGGAGCGGCAGCGCGTCCCGTGGCGGGCCGAACGCTTCTACATCCGCGCGGTCGAGCTTCAGCCGGACAACCCGCTGACGTGGTACACGCTCGGGATCTTCGAGTTCGACGTGCGCAACAACCTGTGCGCGGCGTATCGCTTCCTCAACAACTCGTACACGCTCGATCCCGCCGGGAACCAGTGGCGCCCGGGAGGGCCACTCGACGTTTCGCGCAACGCAGTGAACGGGGGAGGGTGCGCGCCCGGCTCGTAGAGGCTAGGGGCCGAGGATGAAGACGACCTGGGCGCGTCCGAGCTGCCCGGCGCGCATGCCGTCGAGCGGCGTCACGAGCTTCACGCCGAGATCTCCTCCGAGCCGCCTGCCCTCACCAGCGAAACCCGGCCTGTACATGACGATGCTCCGCGGCACGAGCTGCGGGGCATTCGTGACCGCGCCGATCTTGTAGCCCTTGCGCGTGAACCCGCGCCGCGGCGGCGCTGCGGCGCCGGTGCGGCCGTTGCCGTTGAGGACGAGCACGACCGTCGTCGAGCGCGGTCGCTTGGCGACCGGGGCGGGGACGGCTTGCGAATCGCGCGTGGTGTGCTGGCCGTGTGTGGAGCCGGAGCGAGGACGTGCTCCGTCGCGGCGAGCTCCATCCTGCCCGACGCCCAGCCGGCGAGCTTGCCTCCGCCGAGCAGCAGGAGGAGGAGGAGCTCGACGAGGCGCGACCGCAACCGCGACGTAGGCGGCCGTGCGCCACGGGCGGACGAGAGCGTCGGGAGCCGAGAGTGGATGATCCACGGGCGATCGTTTCGCCCGCCCGCCGGCTATCTCCTGCACCGCGAACCCACTCCCAGGTCGCGGCGAGGCCGTCCTCGAGCCCGACCATCGGCGTGAACCCGAGCTCGCTCGCCGCGAGAGAGGGGTCGAGGAAGCTCCGCCGCACCTCGCCGAGTCGCGCGGGAGCGTGCTCGGCCGGCGTCTCCGACCCCGCGACCCTTGCGCAGAGCCCGTACAGGTCGACGACCGACGTCTCGCCGCCCGGTCCCGACGTTGAAGACGCCGCCATCGTGGCCGACCGCCGAGACGGTCACTCGCGCGACGTCGCCCACGTACACGTAATCGCGCGTCTGGAGGCCGTCGCCGAAGACCTTCGCCTGCTCCCCGCGCGCGAGCGCGCCGAGGAAGATGGCGACGACGCCGGCCTCGCCGTGGGGATCCTGCCGCGGGCCCGTAGACGTTCCCGTAGCGCAGCGAGACGTGTTTCGTGCCGTAGAGGCGGTTGTACGTGCGCAGGTACTCCTCCGCGGCGAGCTTCGCGGTGCCGTAGGGCGAGAGCGGCTCGCGGGGTGAGTCTTCGCGTGCAGGCTCGTCGCACTCGCCGTAGATCGCACCGCCGGTCGACGCGAAGACCGACCTGGGCGCCGTGGCGACGTGCCTCCTCGAGGATGTGCACCGTTCCGAGCACGTTCACGTGCGCGTCCTCGACCGGGGGTCTCCACGGAGACCCGCACGTCGGCCTGCGCGGCGAGGTGGAAGACGGCGTCCGGGCGCACCGTGTCGAAGACGTCGTCGAGGGCGTCCCGGATGTCCCGCACGTGCAGCTCGGCCTCGGCCGACACGTTCTCCTCGCTTGCCGCGGACGAGCGTGTCGACGATCGCAACCTCGCTTCCGCCGCGTCACGAGCGCGTCGACGACGTGCGAGCCGATGAACCCGGCGCCTCCGGTGACGATCGCCCGCACGGTCTGATCCTACGGACGACCGTAGGATGGGCGCGATGTTCGTGACGTTCGAGGGCCTCGACGGCTCCGGCAAGTCGACGCAGGCCGAGCTCCTGCGCGCGCGGCTCGAAGCCGACGGAGTCGACGTCGTGTCGACGCGCGAGCCGGGTGGCACCGAGCTCGGCGAGGGAGTTCGCGACCTCGTCCTGCACGGAGGGCACGTCGGCCCATGGGCGGAGGCGCTCCTCTACGTCGCCGCCCGTGCGCAGCTCGTCGACGAGGTCATCCGTCCTGCGCTCGAGCGTGGCGCGGCGGTCATCTGCGACCGCTACGTCGACTCGTCGGTCGCCTACCAGGGCGTCGGGCGCGAGCTGGGGCTCGACCGCATGCTCGACCTCAACCTCGCCGCGGTCGGAGGTCTGCTTCCCGATCGCACGTTCCTGCTCGAGCTCGATCCGAGCGAGGTCCCGTCGCGCATCCAGCGGCACTACGACCGGCTCGAACGCGAGGGAGACGACTTCCGCGAGCGCGCCGCAGACGGCTACCGCCAGCTTGCGGCACGGTTCCCCGAGCGGATCGTCGTGCTCGACGCGACGCGACCGGCCGACGAGCTCGCCGAGGAGGTGTATGGAGCCCTTCGCGTCCGTACCTGAGCAGCCCGAGGCGAAGCGGCTGCTGGCCGCGGCGCTCGCCGACGGCGGCGGCGCACGCGTATCTCCTGCACGGGCCCGCCGGCGTCGGGAAGCGGACGGCGGCGTTCGCGTTCGCTGTCGGCGATGCTCGGGACGAGCGGCGCGTCGAGGCGCGCTCGCACCCCGACCTCTACGTCCTGCAGCCGCTCGGCGAGATGATCCGGATCGACGACATCCGCGCGCTTCGCCACGACCTGCACATGCGGCCGTTCGAGGCCGACCGGCGGGTCTACCTGATCCTCGACGCCGATCGCATGAACGAGGACGCGGCCGACGCGCTGCTCAAGGACCTCGAGGAGCCGCCGCCGTACGCCGTCATCGTCCTCGTCGCCGAGCGAGCTCGGCCCGCTCCCGCCGACGATCCTCTCCCGCTGTCAGCTCGTCCCCTTCCGGCGGCTCTCCGAGAGCGCCGTGCGCGAGTGGATCGCGGCGCAGGCGCCCGAGCGGAGCGACGACGAGGTGCGCGTGCTCGCTCGTGCGGCGGCCGGGCGGCTCGATCGCGCGCGGCGACTGCTCGATCCCGAGGCCGCCGCCCGACGTGACGAGCTTGATCGCGACCGCGCGCGCCGTCTACCGTGGACGGACTTCGAGCCGGCGGACGCCGCGAGCACTTGCTCGCTCGGCGGCGGCGTCCGAGAGCGGAGGAGGCTGCGCGAGACAGCGAGCAGGCGATCGTCGACACGCTCGACCTCCCGACCCGCGACGCGGAGCAGCGCGTGAGGCGCGCGCAGCGGGGCGCCGAGCGCGACGAGCTCCTCGCCGCGCTCGAGGGCCTCGAGGCCTGGTACCGCGACCTCGTGGTCGTGGGCGCCGGCGCCGATGCCGCGGCCGTGCACGCCGACCGGCTGGACGAGCTTCGCGAGGACGTCGCCGCCGGCGCTGCGGAGGGAGCGGTCGAGGCCGCCGAGGTCGGCGCGCCAGACGTGGCGCGCGCTCGAGGAGTTCAACCTCAACCCGTCGCTCGCGCTCGAGGCGCTCTTCGTGCAGCTACGCCGTGAGCTCCGTGCCGTGGTTCACGCCTAGCGCGGTCTGCGCCACGATCCTCATACCGACCCACCGGCGCGCATCGCTCCCCCGTACGCGAATCGCGAGCCGCTCGACAAGGGGGGTCGAGGTGCTGGTGATCGGCGACCTCTCTAGCCCGCTGCGTCTCGGCTTCGAGCGAAAAGATGCCGTGAGGGCGGCGCTACACTGACCGCCCCGCCGACGTAGCTCAGCTGGTAGAGCACTTCACTCGTAATGAAGGGGTCCCCGGTTCGAGTCCGGGCGTCGGCTCTAGGTTCTGAGCCGAATCCCGGTACTCGGGCGAGGCGCTCGGAGGTTCATGCGAAGTACGTGCGAAGTACGGCCCTCGGGAGCATGTCGGCCGTGTAGCCCGACTGAGTAGGTGCTGGAGCTTCGACTCGCTCTCCGTCAGGTAGCGCCCCGGCCAGCGCAGCGCCCCGTTCGTACTTCGGTGAGGCGCGCTCGGCGGACAGCGTGCGCTATCCGGTCACGTCCAGCTGCGTGGCGACCTCGGCCCGCTCTTTCCCCTGATCGATGTCCCAACACGCGAGGGCGTACGTACCAGGGGGTACATCGACCGGCAGAAACGTGCTCGCTCCGCCATCGACGATGGCCGAATTCCAAACCGACCGGAACCACGGCGGCAGGTCGCGAGGCGTCTTCCCCTGGGTCTCCAGGTCCACCAACTTGTTTAGAAGTGGCTCAATATCCTTGAACACGAAGCCGTCCCCGAGGCCCACAAGACCGAAGTTGCCGGAGTCCTGGGTCTGGTTTTCGATCTCGATGGAGAACATGCCTGCCGCGTGCGTCGTGTTCCCCTCGTAGGTGCAGTCGTCGTCGGTCAGCGTGGCATGCATCTTGCTGGCGTCATCAGCGCCGCAGCTGGCCAGTAGAACCGTCGCACCGGCAGTTGCGAGGGCTATGGCGACACCTGTCCGGAACGTCACGAGCCGAGAATGGTGAGGGTGGCTCCGGCGCTTCACCGACGAGGAACTGGCCGACCTCGCCCTCGGCCTCGGTGTCGAGGGCGCGTGCATGGAGCGGGTCGCGGCGCAGCGGGCACGACTCCGCAACAGGCTCGGAGGGCTGGGTGACCACGTAGCCTCCAGTCGTGAGCGCCTCCGCGACGGCACTCTCGGCTCCCAGGCGCGAGCAACTCGTTCGCCGCGCACAACTCCTCGCCTGGTCGAGCCTTGCGTGGATGACCGTCGAAGGCGTCATCGCAGTCGTTGCCGGAATCAACGCCGGGAGCATTGCCCTCCTCGGCTTCGGCCTCGACAGCGCCATCGAGGGCATCGCCAGCGTCATCATCATCTGGCGCTTCTGGGGCGCTCGTGCGCTGTCCGAACGGGCGGAGCGACGAGCGCAGAAGCTCGTCGCCGTGAGCTTCTTCCTGCTTGCGCCCTACGTCGCCATTGAGTCCGTGCGGGCGCTCGTGACGGGGCACGAGGCGTCGACGAGTTACCTCGGCATCGCGCTGACCATCGTGAGCGCGGCGCTCATGCCCGTGTTCGGGATCGCCAAGAAGCGGGTCGGGGCTGAACTCGGATCGGCTGCGACCGCCGCCGAAGGGACGCAGAACATGCTCTGCGCGTACCTGTCTCTTGCCGTGCTTGCCGGGCTACTCGGCAACACGCTCTTCGGAGCGTGGTGGCTCGACCCGCTGGCGGGCCTGTTCATCGCCTACGTCGCGGTGCGCGAGGGCCGCGAGTCGTGGGAAGGCGAGGAGTGCGCTCACTAGTGGGCGCTGCGGAGCTGGCGACAAGACGCGCGGCCTCCGCCCGCCAGCAGCCCTTGCCGCAGCCACATGCGCTGCCTCACCAGCTGCGGTAGCGCCTGGCCCAGATGGGCCAACGGAGCTGTTCTCAGATGGCACGACGGCATCAGCGCCTGGCCCAGATGGGCCAGCGTCACGATCTACCGTGCTGCGACCGGGAGAACGCTCCCGAGTTCTGGGACGAGAGTGGTCGGAACGCTGGGGCGGGCCTACGCCTTCTCGCAGGCGATCCCGTCCTTGTCGCGGTCGAGGCCGCGCCGCGGTTGTGCGACATCGCGACGTTGTAGAGCTTGGTGCTCCGCTTGAAGTTGGTAACAGGCATGCCGCTCGGCCGGCGGTCCCTCGCGCCGAACGTCTCGGTCAGACAACGTCCTCGATAATCTCGACCAGCTCGTCCAGACGGTAGCCCTGGCTGCGAGCGAACTCGACAAGCTCCCGCGCTCGCTGCACGACGGCCCCACGCTCGGGCGTCCCGGCAACCGAGATACCGCGCCCGCGCCGGAACTCCAACAGCCCCTCGTCACGCAGCAGGCGTAGCGACCGGAACACGGTGTTCGTGTTGACGCCGAGGACGGCGGCGAGGTCCTTCGCGGGTGGCAGGCGCTCTCCCGGCTTCGCCTCGCCCTCGGCAATCGCGCGGCGGATCTCCCCTGCGACCTGCTCGTAGAGATCGGTGGGGTCGGACTTGTCAACCTTGACATTGATCATGGTGTTAGTAACACTAGCGCAATCCAAGTTTCAGGGAGGCAGGCATGACCGTCACCGCTCCGCCTCGCCCACCGCGCCCGCGCCCGAGCGATCCCGTCACGCACGGGGAGTTCGACGCCCTCGTCGAGGCGCTGATAGAGGAAGCCCGACAGCGACAGCGGCGTCGCCGGCGACGGAACGCGGTCGTCGTGAGCATCGTCGCGTTCGTCGGAGTCGCACTCTTCGCCCTCCTCGGACGAAGCGCGCAGTCCCAGACGGCGTCTGCGCGGCTCTCCGCACGGTCGAGCCTTCCCGCCGCAACAGCGACGTCGAAGATCGCTTTCATCAACGAGGGTCCCGGCGGCGGCTACTGCGGCACTGTCTGGGTCATGAACGCCGACGGCAGCGGGCAGCGCAGGCTGGCCAATGGCGGGGTCCCTGGGTGCGGGCAGGAGTGGGGTCATGCCTGGTCGCTCGACGGGCGGCAGATCGCCTTCGTGAGCGGTCTCTCCCCGCCCACGATCTACGTCATGAACGCCGACGGCAGCGGGCAGCGGGAGCTGACGCGTGACAACGCCCGGGAAAATTCTCCGGCCTGGTCGCCGGACGGACGGAGGATCGCATTTCTCGGTAGCGGCATCAGAGTCGTGAACGCCGACGGGAGCGGGCTGCGCAGGCTTACGCGCAAAGGGTGGGGCGACTTCGTTCCTGCATGGTCTCCCGACGGGCGAAGGATCGCCTTCGTTAGTCGGCGCGACGGCAACTTAGAGATCTACGGCATGAACGCTGACGGGAGCGGGCAGCGCAGGCTGACGCGCAACACGGTGCGAGACAGCGACCCCGTCTGGTCTCCCGACGGACGGAGGATCGCCTTCGTGAGCAACTGGCAAGTCTGGGTCATGAACGCCGACGGCAGCGGGGAGCGCAGACTTACCCGCAACGGGGCGCGCAACTTCGCTCCGGCCTGGTCTCCCGACGGGCAGCGGATCGTGTTCGAGCGCCGGGTCGGACGACAGATATACAGAAATACGCCTCTTGAATACGGCCAGTGCAGCCGGTGCGCCGGGAGGGTGAGCTTCCAGGTCTACGTCATGAATGCGGACGGCAGCGAGGCGCGGAAGCTGGCAGACGGCAACAAGGCGCGCATGCTGGGGCAATCCAGTACGCACCCCGTCTGGTCGCCCGATGGCCGGAAGATCGCGTTCGCGAAGCAGTTCGACATCTACGTCATGAACGCCGACGGGAGCGGACAGCGAAAGCTGACGCGAGGCGCTGATCGCGAAAGCCAGCCTGTCTGGTCGCCTGCGCAGAAGTAGCGCCTAGTTCAGCCTGCCCGCCTCTATGCGCGATCACGCCGAGGTCGTCGCCGGTCGTGTTGTGGAGGCGGTAGCTATACGTACTCCTCGGTCTCTGCGTATGCGCGGCGACGCCCGACACCGAGATCGCGTTCCGTGTCGGGAAGGAACCAGCGTTCGGCGATGGCCGTGGGGATCACCGCCGACAGAACGACGACGGTAACGAGGAGCGAGAACTGAGTCTTGTCGATGATCCCGGCGTTGAGGCCGTATAGCGATGCGATGGTGCCGAACGTGAGTCCGGTACTCATCAGGAGCGTGGCGAAGGTGGCGTGACGCGGATCGGCGCGGCGAGCGAGGGGGTACACGAACGCGATCTTGGGAATCATCTTCGCGGCGAGGAGCACGGTCAGTAGGCCGAGGTTCGCTCCGACTGCCGCGAGCGACACATTCAGGCCGCCCTTGATGAAGAAGAACGGCGTCAGGAACGCGAACGCGACTACACGCAACCGCTTCTGCTCCTCGCGGTGCTCGGCGTAGTGCTGGCTCATCACAAGTCCGAGCACGAACGCGGGCAACACCGCGTGTCCGTTCGATGCATCGGCCAGCACCATGAGAAGCAAGAGACAGGCGAACACAAGCTTGATCTCCGGTTCGATCACCCGGTCGCCATAGCGGCCGAAGAACCAGGGCGCGATGCGCGGCAACGCAAGAATGAGGGCCAGCGAGACGGCGAGGAAGATCGGAAACCACACGCTCGGCTTGATGAAGATCGCTGACAGCGCGAGTGCGGTGCAGAGATCGGTCACGAACGTCGTGCTTATCAGCAGCTTCCCGATGCTCGCCTCCGTCAGACCTCGTTCGACGAGTACCGAATAGACGACCGCGAGTGAGGTTGTCGAGAGTGCAGTGCCCGCGATCAACGATGCCCTGGCGCTCCAGTCGAGCACGAAGAAAGCGGCCAGTGACGCGACGACGAAGGGGCCGATGAACGAGACGACGCCGATGCCGACCGACGCGCCTAACCGTTGGCGCATGTACGCGGGATCGACCTCCATACCCGCTAGGAACGTGAGAACGATGGACGCAAAGGCTGCGACGAACGTCAGCCAGTCCTGGCTCTGAATGTCCAGTACGTTTCCCGCCGCCACACCGAGCGTCAGCTCGATCAGAGCGACGGTCACACCGACTTCCACCGAGATCATGCTCGCGACGAGCGCGAGCGTCACGAGCACTGCGGCTAGCTCTATGGCGTCCAACCTGGCCTCCTAACTGCGTCGTAAGACGATCAGTAGAGGCCATCAGCCCCGAGGGGCGGTTAGGCGCGAGCCTCATCGCGCTAGACGAAGGATAGATGCGCGACCCGCTCAGGTGTCCCCTTCGGACACGTCCCGCCGTGCGAAGTACGTGCGAAGTAGAGGCGGCTACAGGTGGCGACTTGCGCGACCCGCGCCGATGCCTCAACCCGTGTAGCTGAGCCGAATCGGGCACACACGGCGACCGACGGCGAACCCCGGGCCGCTCTCGTAATGAAGGGGTCCCCGGTTCGAGTCCGGGCGTCGGCTTCCAGCTCTGATGCGGTCTTGGCGGCCTCGTTCGGCTCGTCGAGCCCGAGTTCAACGTACAACTGACGCACTTCCCAGGGCTTGTCGGCTCGGCTCGGACGACTCTTCTATGCCTTCGGCCCGCCGTAGCGGGCCGAAGTGCGTGCGGTTCGTGTGCCCCTACGGCTGTCTCACCTCGTCAGCTTCAGCTTTGGCCCTGCGTACGTCGCGAGCGCGTAGATGACGATGATGTCGGCCGCGAACATGCAAATGGCCCAAAGCGGATAGGC
The DNA here is from genome assembly GCA_963709715.1 of uncultured Gaiellaceae bacterium. Taxonomy (GTDB): domain Bacteria; phylum Actinomycetota; class Thermoleophilia; order Gaiellales; family Gaiellaceae; genus GMQP-bins7. The sequence goes on along the minus strand of CAVPXQ010000001.1, from coordinate 187,750 downwards.
CTGGAGGAAGAACAGCTGGCCAGCAGCATTCAACCCTGCCGCGGTGATCCCGAACCAGCGGGCGAACTGGCTGCCAGTGAAGAGCGTGAAGGCCGAAAGCAGAAGAAGCACTCCCAGACCAAGCACGACCCAGCCCCAGGTGTTGAGGTCGCTGAAGATGAACACCGCGTCTGCGACGAACACCCTCGAACCCGCGATCGCTGCGATGCCTTCGAAGATCGCCCACATTCCAGCGAAGGCCATCATGGCCATGACGAAGATCAGAAGGCCCGAGCCAGCTGGCTCTTTGGCCTCGAAGTAGAGACCCGAGGACGTCGTGTCCTGATAGGGCAGCGTTCCGTTCGTAACGCGCTCGGTTGCCACCGGTGTCCCTCCTTTTCTCTTGTGGATAGACCAAGGAGATCACGGGGCTCGCGTTGCATCATCCGTGCTTGTACGCGTGGGAAGGCGGTTTCTACGGAGCCCCGATCGGCGTCGTCACGACTGGCACCCGTCCCGGAGTGAAGGGGTCCGCGGTTCGAGTCCGGGCGTCGGCTTCGACGTGACCTGGCGGTCGGCGCCTTACACGATGAGGGCGACGCCGAGGGCGACGAGCCACACCGACCAGGCGACGTAGAGCAGCGGGATCGCCTTCTCGGCAGGCTTCCAGCCCGTCTCCTCGTTTGGGCCGAGGAACTCGGCCGAGCCGACGGCGAGACCGGCGCCGATCGGGAGTGCGACCCACCCGAGCCACGCGGTGACGGCGTCTCCGGTCACGACCCCTATCCCGACCGCGATCGTCCAGGCGCCGGTCAGCAGGTAGCCGAGGTGCTCGCCGACGCCGACGCCGAGGTACTGGTGGAAGGCACGGAACGTCACCGCCACGGCCACGCGGTCGGCCTCGCTCGACGCCGGATCACCGTACGTGCGTGCGAGTGACGGCACGAGGTACACCCACCGCAGCAGCCCGAGCACCTGCACGAGTGCGGCGAGGATGCCGAGAACGAGGGCGAACAGCGCAGCAGTCGGCGCATCCGGGCCGAGGACGCGGGCGAGGAGCACGACGGACACCGCGAGCAGTCCGCCAGAGGCCATGAAAGCCCACCACGTCAGGATCAACGTCGAGCCACCCGCGCGGAATCGGACGAGGATCTCCTCCGTCGGTCGACGGAGGATGTCCGGGTAGTCGAAGCGCTTCGCGAGGATCGTGAACCAGGTGTTGAACCAGATCGCCGAGACGATCAGGAGCACACCCGCGGTGGTCTCGAGCGACACGCCGTGAGCCTATGCCGTCGCGGCCGCGCATCCGCGTACGCTCCGTTCCGTGACCGAAACCGTCAACTGGCATCGGCACGGGCGGTGGCGCCACGCTCATCCGTACGCGGGCGCGCATCGTCACCTTCGCCTCGGTCTCAGGAGATCGGAGGCCGGCGTCGATCCGCCGCATGGCCACGGCCCGCACGGCGCTCGTCGCGACCACGCAGACGGACACTCGCACGGTCACTCACATGGCCTCGTCGACCGGTCGATCATCCGATCGCGCGAGGGAGTCAGGGCGGTTGCGGCCAGTCTCGCGATCCTCGGCCTGACGGCTTTCGCACAACTCGCGATCTTCGTCGTGACGAGCTCCGTCGCGCTGTTCGCCGACCTCGTCCACAACTTCGGCGATGCGCTTACGGCCGTGCCGCTCGGGATCGCGTTCTACCTCCGCAACTTCCGAGCGGAGAAGCTCGCTGGTCTCGCTGTGGTGCTCGCCATCTTCGTGTCGGCGTGCGTCGCCCTCTACGAGACGATCCAGCGTTTCGTTCATCCTGAGGAGCTGACCCACCTGTGGGTGCTGGCCGCCGCTGGCCTCATCGGGTTCGTGGGGAACGAGCTGGCAGCGCAGGTCCGGCTTCGCGCCGGGCACCGACTTTCGAGCCCGGCTCTCGTCGCGGACGGAAACCACGCTCGAACCGACGGCTACGTGTCGCTCGGCGTGGTCTTGAGCGCGATCCTCGTTGGCATCGGCTTGCCGCGTGCGGATCCCGTGGTCGGTCTGGCCATCACTCTCGTCATCTTCAAGATCACCTGGGACTCGTGGCGCCTCGTGTCGACGACCGATCCAGGCGAGGTGAGCGGGCACATCCACTAAGCTGGGCTTGATCGCCACGGACTCGGAAAAGTCCGAAGGGCACCTGCCGACCCCTACGGATGTCCCCTTCGAGCGGCTGCTACAGGCTGTGCTCGAAAGGAGGACAGATGACCACTCATGCAGTAGGCCGTCCCGCCGGGGTGCAGGTTTGGCACGGTTTCTCCGTTCACTGGGCGTGGCTCGCCGGCGGCTTCGCACTCGCCTTCGCGGTGCCGTTCTTCCTCGCCGACATGCTCGAGATCAACCGTGATCTCTTCTACGGGATCTACGCCGTCTCCGTCGCGGGCCTCTTCTGGCTCTGGTCTCGCTCGACCGACTACGACCTCGTCGAGGCGGTTCGGCGACGCTGGGTTGCGGCACTCCTGCTCGGACTCGCCTCGGCAGGCGTCCTGGCGACCATCGTGGTGCGTACGGAGGAAGCGACCGCTCGTCCGGGCGGTCTGGATCTCGTCGCTGCACTGGCCTGGCGCGGAGTCGTCTACGGGATCACCGACGGGCTGCTCTTGTCCGTCTTTCCGATCCTCGTGGTGTTCGCCGCATTCGCTGGAACGCGGCTCAATCGCCGCTTCGCAGGCAAGGTCGCGATCGGAGTCGTTGCCCTTGCCGCTTCGCTGGCGATGACGTTCGTCTACCACTCCGGCTACAGCGACTTCCGCTCGGACAAGATGTCGAAGCCGCTTCGCGGTGACGTGATCTGGAGTGCCCCGACGCTTCTCACGCTGAACCCGATCGGAGCTCCGATCGCGCACGTCGGCTTGCACACGTCCGCGGTGTTGCACAGCTACGAGACGGATACGTTCCTGCCGCCGCACACGTAGTGGCGTCAGGCAAGGCGCCCGTTCCGAGCGGACTCCAGCGGGACGGGCGCGCTTGGCCCGAACGAAGCTCATGCACGGGCCTCCACGTAGCGCGCGCCGAGCGCGTTCGCGAGCGTGCGGTGGGCCGCGCTCGCTCCGACGAGGATCGAGCGCGCAGGGTCGATGCCGTGCCTGCGGGCGAACGCCAGAGGGATTCCGGGGAGCGGCGGGCGACACCAGCAAATGGGCGGGCCTCCCGGATGGCTGCAGAGCGCCGTTTCGACCGGGCCCGAGACAAGCCCGGCCACGGTTGAAGCGGCGGCGGCGAGGTCGGCGACCGAGCCGGCCGGATTCCAGTCGAACACCAGATGGGGCGACGCGGGATCGGCTGCGGCGCTCGCGAGATCGGCGACGGCGGCCGCGGCTGCGAAGACTCCCGACCGCCCCTCGCGCCGCTCACGGACGTACGGCACGCGCTCGACGGACGCAAAGCCCTCGTCCTCGCCCGGCGGCTCGAGCTCGCGGAGCGCACGCATCTGTCGGGTCGGCGGCAACACGCCCGGTTCGTGGCGAGCGAGGGCGCTGAGCTCCTCTGGAGTGGGCACGGCTCCGAACCGCTCGAGCAGGCGCTCGACCAGGTTGACCTGCGCCTGGGCGAGCGGCGTGTCGAGCCAGACACAGCGCGCAGATACTCCGTTCCGGCCGGCGGCCTCCACGACGTGACTTCGCCTGGCGCGCGTGAGGTACGTGTTGTCGAGGACGACGTTCCGAGAGCCCGTCGCCAGCACCTCGTCGAGCGCGCCCGACAGCTCCCGGAGCGAGCCTCCGCGCTCGTCGCGGTTGAGGCGGAGGTACCCCTGCTCGACGTACCGCTCGGCGATCCGGGACTTCCCCGCCCCCGGGATTCCCATGACCACGACGACGTCCCCCTTGCGGCGTCCTCGCGCGGGTCGTGGTCGCGATCCGCCGAGCCGCGCCAGCTCCTCGCGATCGAGCTGGAGCTTCGCCGCTCTCGCCGCGGACCGCGCCGTCTCGGGCCGACGGGCGCCCGGGACGGCGACGACGTTCCGGCCGAGCGAGAGGACCCAGGCGAGCGCCACCTCGGCCTCGGTCGCGCCATGGGCGCGCGCGAGATCTGCAAGCGCGTTCCGGCGAGCGAGCGTGCCTGCGCGACGCGTCCCGCCGAGGGGCGAGTGTGCGATCAGCGCGATGCCGAGCTCGCTGCAGCGGTCCACGATCCCACCACGCAGCGCGGTGTCGTCGAGAATGCTGAGGCCGACCTGCACGGCCGAGATTGGCGCATGCTCGACCGCCTCGTCGAGCAGCGTCCGGTTGACGTTGCAGATGCCGACCCGCTGGACGAGGCGCTCGTCGAGGAGCTTCGCGAGCGCTCGCACGGACGTCCGCCAGGGCGTCCGCGGATCGGGCGCGTGGAGGAGGTAGAGATCGATCGGCAGGCCGTCGAGCGCTACGAGGCTCGCCTCGCAGCTCGCCCGGATCGAACGGGCCCGCCCGTCGGGCACCCACGCGGCATCGACGCGGGCCATTCCTCCCTTCGTCACGACGCGAGCTCGCGAGGCACCGGCGTCCTTCAAGACTCCGGCGAGCAGCCGCTCGTTGTCGCCATACGCGCGTGCCGTGTCGAAGATCGTGATCCCCGCTTCGAGCGCGGCGGCGATCGTCTCGCGTGCGCGCGTCTGGTTCGCGTCCGAGTCGGTCGAGAGCCGCATGCAGCCGAGTCCGACCCGCAGCTCGTTCGGGTTGAGCCAGGGGTCCATCAGAGCTTCCCAGACGCGCGTAGGAACGCCTGCAGCCGCGCCGCCTCCTCCTCGGCCTCGCGCCGGGCGACGCGGGGGAGCGGTTCGAACGGGTTGAGGCGGATTCTCCCCTCCTCGAGCGACCACAGTCCCACGACATATCCGTCGACGAGCAACGTCGCCTTGACCTCGCCGCCCTGGATCACCGCGGCGCGGTACTTCTCGGGCAGGACCCGTCGTCTGTCGTCGTGGCTCAGCACGAGATTGTCGAAGCGGGGGAGCAGACGAGCAGGGGCCGCCGTGTCGGGTCGAGGGAGCGGTGCGCGCGGAAGGTCGAAGAGCTCGCGGCCGCGCTCGTCCTCGAACCGCCGCAGGACGAGCCGCTCGAGGCCCTGCTCGACGACCGCGACAGGAAGACCCGTCCACTGGGCGATGTCGGGCCGGCTCGCTGGGCCGAAGGCAGCGAGGTAGCGGCGGACGAGGTGCGCGACGGCAGCGTCGTCCGACGCGCCGTCGGCTCCGAGCCAGGTTCTTGCAGGCACGAACGTGCCCCCTGCAGTGTGCGAGCGCCACGCGGACGACGAGGGTCCGTTGAGGAGGCCGGCGTGGGCGGAGAGCCCGTACCAGACGAGCCACGGTCGCCGGTCCTCGATGCGCAGCTTCGGTCTCCCGAGGCCGGCGAGCAGCTCGGGACGGCTGCGGGGCCGCTCGGCGGCGAGCGTCGCGAGGTGCTCCCCATCTGCGGTGAAGTCGGGTTTCTCTCCGAGCATGCCGAGCTGCCGTTGCAGCTCCGAGATGCGCCGCTCGCGATAGACGCCCGCATACGCGAGGTAGTCCGTCGAGCTCACGAGATGGAGCGTCGTACGCATGAGTGTCGCCTTCACGACGGTTCGTCTCAGCACGGCGCGCACGAGATCGTCCTCCCGCAAGTTTTCGACGCGTGACCAGAGGGCGAGGTAGGGCGACGGCGGCCACTGCGCCTGGACGCCCGCGAGTCGCCCCATCGCCTGCGTGACCGAGAGCCGATGGCGCCGGAGGAGGAGCTGGCGCGCGAGCAGCGCGCGGTTGAGCTCGCGCAGCGTGAGCGTCCGCATGCAGGCATCTTGCGCAACGCGGCGAATCCGGACGGCCCGAAGATGCGCATCTCGTTCGTCGTCCTCGTCTTCGCGCTCGCGGGCCTGCTGGCCGTCGACCTGCAGTCCTCCTCGGCGCCGCGTGCGGCCATCACTGCCGCCGACCGTGAGGTGAAGAAGCCCGTGCGCGCTCCGGACACCGTCGAGGTCGCCTTCGTCAGGAACGGCTGGCTCGTGCGCGTCGAGCGCATCGTCCCGCGACGCATGGCGCCAGCCGAGGCGGCGCTTCGTGAGCTGACACAGGGACCCGACGAGGGCCGAGCGACGAAAGGGGATTCGGAGCGCACTTCCGGCCGGCGCGCGCTTGCGCTCGATTCGGCACGCCGGAGAGTCGTGGCTCGCGAGCTTCTCGCGCTCGACCTTCGGATCCGGCTCGGGGGAGACGAAGCGAACCAGGCTCTGGCAGATCGCCGCGACGCTCGCCCTGCTCGCCGACGAGCAGTATCTCGCGCTCGCGACGGAGGGACGCTTCTTGACGTCCGTCCACCTCGGCGTGCGGCCCGGGAAGTGGAATGCGGAGATCGGAGAGAACGACTACCTCTACTCCGTCCGCGGCCTGCAGGCACGGCTGGTGGAGCTCGGTTACCTCGACCGTTCGAGCGTGACGGGTTCGGAGGACTACCTGACCGGGCAGGCGCTGCTCGCGTTCCAGGGGTGGGAGGGCATCGCCCGCACGGGGACCGTGACGGGACAGACGCAGGTCGAGCTGCTCCGTGCGAAGCGACCGAAGCCGGCCTCGCGGGAACCGGGGCGGCAAATCGAGATCTACCGCGACCGCGGCGTCCTCCTCATGGCCGAGGACGGCGAGGTGGTGCGAGCGGTGCACACGTCCACCGGGGCGGGCGGAGCGACGCCGGTCGGCGACTTCAAGGTGTATGCCAAGTCCCTCTATTCGTGGTCGGTCCCGTTCCACGTGTGGATGCCGTACGCGGCGTACTTCCGCGGTGGGATCGCGACGCACCAGTCGCCCGACGTCCCGTCCTATCCCGCCTCGCACGGCTGCGTGCGCCTGCCGGAGGGCGAGGCCCAGCGCGTCTACGGCTTCGTCGAGGTCGGAACCCCAGTAACCGTGCGCTGAGCGCCGGATACGGTGTCGGGCTCGATGCGCCCGAGTCGCGTCCAACGCCTGCCGTCACGTTCGCTCTCGCGCTCGTGGTCGCCGGGGCCGCAGCGGGCGCGAGGCCGAAAGCAGCAGGCGAGCTGACCTTCTATCCGCAGGCAGGGATCCTCGGGCAAGACCTCTATCCGACGAACTACGTCGACCTCGATCCCGGCCCTGGTATCCAGGACTTCGCGGCGGTGACCGTAACCGTAAGATCGTTTCGCCGTGGAGACGATGCGCGCCATCCGCAAGCGCGAGTCCGGCCCCGGGCTCACGCTCGAGGAGGTGCCCGTACCGACACCCGGGCCGGACGAGGTGCTCGTCCGGATCGAGGCAGCGTCCATCTGCGGGACCGACCTCCACATCGCTCGCTGGGATCAGTGGTCGTCCGAGCGCGTCGAGCCCCCGCTGACACTCGGCCATGAGCTCTGCGGGACCGTGGTCACGGTCGGAAGCTCGGTGCGCGACATCGCGGAGGGCGACTTCGTCTCTGCGGAGAGCCATGTCACCTGTGGGGTCTGCTTCCACTGCCGCACGGGCAAGGCGCACATGTGCGAGCAGACGCAGATCCTCGGCGTGGATCGGGACGGCGGGTTCGCCGACTATGCGGCGCTCCCGGCTTCCGTCGTCTGGCGGAACGACCGCTCGAAGCTGCCTCCCGAGATCGCGTGCCTGCAGGAGCCGTTCGGGAACGCTGTCTTCGCGACCTCGACCCAGGATCTCGCGGGCCGCGCGGTCGCCGTGCTCGGATGCGGTCCGGTCGGCCTCTTCACGATCGCGATCGCCAAGGCGTTCGGAGCGGGCCGGCTGCTGGCTTCCGATCACGTGCCGTTCCGCATGCAGCTGGCGCAGCAGCTCGGCGCCGAGGCGGTGGTGAACGTGGACGAGGTCGACGACGTTCCGGCGTGGTTCGTCGAGCAGAACGAGGGCGTCGGTGTCGGCGTCGTCTTCGAGATGTCGGGTGCTCTGCGCGCGATCCAGGACGCGTTCAACATCGTGCGGCACGGGGGCCACATCGTGCTCTTCGGAATTCCGGGGCAGCCCGCGACGATCGACATCGCCGAGTCGCTCATCTTCAAGAACCTCACCGTCACCGCCGTCAACGGACGAGAGATCTGGGAGACGTGGTACACGACGCGCTGGCTCCTCGAGCACGGCGTCGTCGACCTCCACCCGTTGATCACGGCGGAGATGTCGCTCGAGCGCTACGACGAAGCGTTCGGGCTGCTCGAGTCGGGTGAGGCCTGCAAGATCGTCCTACGACCGAACGGAGCGAGCCCGTGACGACGACTCTCGACCAGCAGCTCGGCGACGAGCTCGACGCGCTGCGCGCGGCCCGGACGTACAAGCGCTTCCTGACGCTGCAGTCGCAGCAGGGGCCGGTCGTGCTGATGGAGGGGCGGGGCGAGGTGATCGTCCTCTCGTCGAACAACTACCTCGGGCTCGCCGGGCATCCGGAGGTGGTTCGCGCCGGGATCGACGGCCTCGAGCGCTACGGGGCGGGGACGGCGTCAGTGCGCTTCATCTGCGGGACGTTCGAGCCGCACCTCGCGCTGGAGCGGAAGCTCGCCGAGATCTCGGGCACCCAGGCGGCACTGACGTACGTGTCGTGCTGGAACGCGAACGAGGCGTGCATCCCGAGTCTCACCGACGAGACGACGGTCATCCTCACCGACGCTCTCAACCACGCGAGCCTCATCGACGCGATCCGCCTTTCACGGCCGGCAGGGAAGGTCATCTATCCGCACTCGGACATGACCGCGCTTCGCGACGGGCTTGCGGCGGCACCGCGGGGTGCCCGCAAGCTGATCGTGACCGACGGGGTCTTCTCGATGGAGGGCGACCTCGCGAAGCTGCCCGAGATCGTCGATCTCGCTCGTGAGTTCGACGCGGTGGTGGTCGTGGACGACTCGCACGGCGTCGGTGTGCTGGGCGAGACGGGGTGCGGCACCGTCGAGCACTTCGGACTCCTCGGCGAGGTGGACGTGATCACCGGCACGCTCGGCAAGGCGCTGGGTGGCGCTGCCGGCGGCTACGTCGCGGCCTCGGAGGACGTGTGCGACATCCTCGCGCAACGCTCGCGTCCGCAGCTCTTCTCGAACGCGCTTCCACCGACGGTCGCGTGCAGCGCGCTGCGGTCGATCGAGCTCATGCTCGAACGGCCGGAACTGCTCGGGCGACTGCGCGAGAACGCGCGCAGCTTCCGGGCGCTGCTGATCGAGGCGGGCTACCGACCTCTCGACGGCGAGGCGGCGATCATTCCCATCATCATCGGCGGGACCGCCGACGCGATGGCTCTGTCAGCGCGCCTTCTCGACGAACATGTGTTCGTCACGGGATTCGGGTTTCCGGTCGTTCCCGAGGGTACGGCACGGATTCGCGTGCAGATGTCAGCGGCGCTCGAGCCCGAGCACCTCGAACGCGCGATCGAGGCGTTCGTGCGCGTTCGGCCCGAATAGGGGATGAGGAGTCAGAGCCGCGGTATCGAAGATGGGTGAATGGAAAACTGGCCCGTCAACATCGTCGGCCTCGGCCTCATCATCGCGGGCATCCTCTTCGCCTACTTCCTGAACTTTCTGGGGATCATCATCGGTTTGATCATGGTCATCGGTGGGATCATGGCGATCTGGATGACGTACCGGCGCAAGAAGTACGGAACGAGCTGATCCGGCTTCTCGCTGCGGCGAGTAGACGGCATCGTGCCGTCGAACTCTGAGCGCCATGGCACTCAACATTGTCGGTCTCGGTCTAGGCGTCGCAGGCGTGCTGTTCATGGCATTCCTCGGCCCGGTCGGCTTCGTCATCGGCCTCATCTGCATGATCGGCGGGGTCGGGGCGTTGTGGAATGACGTTGCAGCGCAGGCGACGCGCGCCTGCGTAGGGGGGCCCCCGCCCGTGGCGACGACTACCTCTTCGTGAACACGTAGTCGTTCCCGCGCGCCTGGAAGTGGCATCCGCGGCAGAGGCTCTGCGCGTAGCCGAGGTCCCGGTACCTCGAGCCCGAAAGCTGATACTCCGCGTATCGCCAGCTACCGTCGGCCTTACGCATCACCGCTACCTGCTCCGGCTTCCCCTTGCGTCCTGCGGGCTGAACGGTCTTCACGACGATCGTTCCCTCGGGGTAGCGCGTTCCGCGCATCTTCCTGCTCACGTAGACGTTCTTGAGGCCGCGGTGTGCGGACGAGAGCGGGCCGGTGCTCGTGAACGGCTTCTCGTTGATCCGCGGCCACTTCGCGTAGCCGTTCGTATACGCGGGGAGGCCGTTCGCGGAGGTTCCGGCCAGGGCGACGACGGCGAGCGCTGCAGCCGCCGCGACGGCCGCCACGATGGCGGTGATCCGCACCGACATCGCTCCATGATGCCCGTCTCCGAGGAGGCGTCTGAGAGTCGAGCCTTGCGCGGGAAGTCGCACGCTCGCAAGACTTTCGTGCAGGGAGGTACCGGGTGAGCTCCAAGATCGCGACCAGCATCCCGACGGAAGAGCTGCAGCAAGCGGCCGCGCGCCGCCCGTGGAGGGCGCTCGCCGTGCAGCTTCTCGGGCCGGTCACGATCGTGGCCGGGCTCGTGTGGGCGGTCGCCCAGCCGTACCGGATCGTGTTGTTCGACCGTGCCGGAAGGGTCCGTACGACTACCTCGTCCAGGCGCCGCTCCTCGTCGTGCTCGTCGGAGTTGTCTTCGCGCTGTGCATCGCCCCGGGCCTGGTCGCCGATCTCGAGGCGGAGGATCGCCGTGGTTCCGAGGGCTGAGACGGCACACTGGATCGCAGCCGCGGTCGCGCTCCTGATCGGCCTCATCCTGATCGCGGAGGTGATCGTCGGCCCCGAGGTCTTCCGGCGCCGTGCCTGGCGCGCATATCTCTTTCCGTCGATCGTCGTCGCGTCGAGCGTCCTGCTCTGGGTGATCACCGTCTTCTCCACGTTCTCGACGATGCACCTGCTTGCCCATGCGATCTGGGCGCAGGCGGCGCTCGTCGCCGGTGCAGTCGAGCTGGCGGTCGTCCGCGGCAAGCTCACGAACCCGCGGTGGTCGCTCGTGCCTGCGCTCGCGCTCCTCGCCTCGGGTGTCGCGTTCCTCGTGCACGAGCCGAATCCCTGGCTGTACTCGCGCTCTGCGTTCCTGCACCATGCGATCGGCTGGTCGCTCGTCGTGGTCTCCCTGTTCCCGCTCGGACGTGCGCTGCAACCGCGGGCGCACGTGTGGCGGGTCGGCTACGCGCTGACCTTCGTGCTGCTCGCGCTCCTCCTCTTCGCCGACCGCGACGCCGCACCCATCTTCGGCCGGTTCGGGCTCGGCGGTCCCTGATGCGGCGGCTCGTTCTGCTGCTTCCCCTTATCGGCGCGCTGGTCGTGCCGTCGGCCGCGTGGGCCCACGTGCAGCTCGTGAGCTCCGAGCCCGTCACGGAGTCGAGACTCGACGTACCGCCGACAGTGATACGGCTGCGGTTCAACCAGCCCGTGACGATCACATCGAATGCGATCCGGGTGCTGGCCGCTGATGGGACAGTGCTCTCCGGGTCGGCGCGCACCGTGGAGGACGGGTACGTCGTCGTCGCGCCCGTTTCGAACCTCGTTCGCGGTCAGGGTTACACGGTCCGCTGGCGCGTCATCGGCACCGATGGTCACTCGCCCGCCGGCGTCTTCACGTTCGGGGTCGGCGTGGCGGCTCCGCCACCGACCGAAGCGGTCGGCGCATCCGGCACGACGTGGCGAGACGACCTCGCGCGCTGGGCCCTCTTCGGGGCTCTCGCGCTCCTGATTGGACCGCTCGTCGTCCGCCTGCTCGTCCTTCGAGGTGGGCCGGTGCCGAGCCGTCTCGAGTGGCTCTTCCATCTCGTCGGTGTCGTGGCCGCATTCCTCGTCATCGACGTGGGGATTGTCGCGTTCGTTCTCCGCGCGTCCGACGCGCTCCAGCTCCCGATCGCCGATTTCCCGTACGGGGATCTGAGCCGTTCGCCGAGAAGACGCGATTCGGGATCGCGTTCCTCGTGATGACCTTCGGGTTCGGGGTGATAGCTGCGCTGCTGCTCGTGAGCTGGGTGTTCGATCGCGTCGGGCTGCGCTGGGCGGCGCTGGCTCTCTCGCTGCTGCTCGTCTCGGCGCTCTCGCTCTCGGGTCATCAGGCGACCGAGCCGAACGCGTCGTCGTTCTCGGAGCTCGCCGACTGGCTTCACTTCGTCGCGGCCTCGATCTGGGTTGGCGGCGTGGCCGCGCTGGCATTTCTCGTCTGGCCCCAGGCTCCGTCCGTGCTCCGGCGGCAGGCGTTCCTGCGCTTTGCCCGGCTCGCGGTCGCGCTCGTCGCCGTGATGGTGCTCGCGGGGGCGTATCTCGCATTCGAACGACTTCCCGAGGTCCGCGACCTCTGGGAGACCCAGTACGGCCGCTTCCTCCTGCTCAAGTCGGCGATCGTGGCGATCGCGCTCGTCTGGGGCGCGGTCCATCACTTCGTCGTCCGACCGCGGCTCGAGGCGGGCGACGAGCTGGACCTCGGCCCGAGCCTCGTCGGAGAGGCTGCGGTCGCGTTCGCCGTCCTGCTCGCGGCCGCGATCCTGACGAACGTGGCTCCCCCTCCGATCGACGCTTCGACGCCGACGACCGCCCGCTCGGCGCGGTAGAACGTCTTCGTGAACCACGATCACGATCACGGCCGCGTGGAGAGCCGGCGGGCGCTCGCCCTGGCCCTCTCGCTGACGGTCTCGTACACCGCCGTCGAGGTGGTCGGCGGTATCTGCGGCCGGCAGCCTCGCGCTGCTGGCGGACGCCGTGCACATGCTCTCCGACAACGTCGCGCTCGCGCTCGCGCTCGTCGCGGTCTGGCTCGCGACGAAGCCGGCGACCGCAGAGAGGACGTTCGGCTACAAGCGCGCCGAGGTGCTCGCGGCGCTTGCGAACGGCGTGTTGCTCGTCGCTCTCGCGATCTGGATCTTCGTGGAGGCTGCCATGCGGCTTCGCGATCCTGGAGAGCCACTCGGCGGCTGGATGGTCGTCATCGCTCTCATCGGGCTCGCCGTCAACGCCGCCGCCGGGCTGGTGCTCGCCCGAGCGCGACAGAGCAGCCTCAACGTCGATGCGGCGTTCAGGCACGTGTTCGCCGACCTTCTCGGGTCGTTCGGCGTCGCGGTCGCCGGCGTCGTGATCCTCACGACCGGCTGGGACGCGGTCGATCCGCTCGTGAGCATCTTCATCGGCGTCCTCGTCCTCGCGAGTGCCTGGTCGATCCTTCGCGACTCGACCGCCGATCCTCCTGGAGGCGACTCCCCGCGGGATCGACGTCGACGTCCTCGGCCACCGGCTCGCCTCGGCGCCCGGTGTCGTCGAGGTCCACGACCTCCACGTCTGGACGATCACTTCCGGCTTCCAGGCGCTCTCGGCGCACGTACTCGTCCGACCTGGCGAGGACTGCCATGGGCGCCGGCGGGAGCTCGAGCTCCTGCTCCACGACGAGTTCGGCATCGAGCACACCACGTTGCAGGTCGACCACGCGGTCGACGGCGGCCTCGTCGAGATCGCCCGCTTCTAAATCAGGAGGACGCCGGCCCCTCGCAGTGCTCCGCGGCGAACGCGGTCGAGGACCTCGTTCGCGTCCTCGAGTGAGAAGGTCTCCACCTCCGTGTGCACCGGAATGGTCGGTGCGAGCTCGAGGAACTCCTCTCCGTCGGCGCGGGTGAGATTCGCGACCGAGCGGATCACCCGCTCACCCCACAGCGCCTCGTACGGAAACGACGGGATATCGCTCATGTGGATCCCTGCGCAGACGATCGAACCGCCTTTGCGGACGTGGCGCAATGCTGCAGGCACGAGCTCGCCGGCTGGGGCGAACACGATCACGGCGTCGAGCTCCTCCGGCGGCCCTGCGAGCGCGTCGCCCGCCCAGGCGGCTCCGAGCGAGCGGGCGAATGCCTGTGTCTCGTCGTCGCCCGAGCGTGTGCCCGCGAAGACGCGTTGCCCCCGCGCGACGGCCACCTGGCAGACGATGTGCGCCGAGGCGCCGAAGCCGTACAGGCCGATGCGTTCCGCGTCTCCGGCGAGTCGAAGCGAGCGGTAGCCGATGAGCCCGGCACAGAGGAGCGGGGCCGCCTCGTCGTCGGGATACCCGTCGGGGATCGGGAAGCAGTAGCGTTCGTCCGCTACTGCGAACTCGGCGTAGCCACCGTCGAGGTCATAGCCGGTGAAGCGCGCGCGATCGCAGAGATTCTCGGCGCCGGCTCTGCAGTAACGACACTCGCCGCAAGTCCAGCCGAGCCAGGGGACGCCGACGCGCTCACCCGGCGCGAATCTCGCTCCCTCGTCCACGACCTCGCCCACGATCTGATGCCCTGGAACGAGCTGGCGCTTCGGTGCCGTGAGCTCGCCGTCGACGATGTGGAGATCCGTGCGGCACACGCCGCACGCGCGCACGCGTAGGAGAACCTGGCCGGGACCTGGCTCGGGCTCCGCAAGGTCGCGTGCCTGCAGGGGGACACCAGCCTTTTCGAGGACCATCGCCCGCATGACCTGAGATCCTGTCGCGGTGGATGCGGATCGGCAACCGGCAGGCGCGATCCACTACCGGTGGCTCGAGCGCGACGATCTCGCGCGCATCGGCGACATCGACCGGACCGAGCGCATCGACACGCTGGTCGTCCAGCGAGGCACCGAGCTCGAGGAACGCACGGGCGACTGGAGCGCGCGCGCCTGGTTCGTCGACGGTGACGGGGAGCACTCCGTCGCCGCCCAGAGGAGGGAGTGCGCGGCGTACCTCGAGCAGGTGCGACCGCACTCGGCGCGTTCGAGGGCGAGCGGCTCGTTGGTATCGGGATCGTGATGCCGCACATTCGACCCGGGATCGCGCAGCTCGCCTACCTGCACGTGAGCCACGGCTATCGCGATCTCGGCCTCGGCGGGCACCTCTCCGACACGCTCGAGCGGCAGGCCCGGGACGCCGGCGATACGTCGATCGTCGTCTCTGCGACGCCGTCGCTGAACACGGTGCGCTTCTACGTCGGCCGCGGCTACGAGCCCGATGAGCGAGCCGCTCCCCGAGCTCTTCGAGCTCGAGCCCGAGGACGTCCACATGGCGAAGGCGCTCTAGAGCACGAGCTCGGCGCGGACCGTGCCGGCGCGCTCGTGCCGGGCGACCACGCCAACGCGGTCGCCCGCGTCGGCCTCGATCACCCACTCGACCTTCGTGCGCTCGGCCGTCGAGTGATCCGTGCCCCACCAGGTGACCTGGCGCCGCTCGACGCGCCCGCCGAGCTGGCCGACCTCCTCGCGCTCCTTCCCGGTCGCGATACGCGCTCCCTCCGGCAGCTCGAGCTCGACCTCGATCGGGCGCACTGCCTGCCGCTCGAGCGCCTTCTCCGTGACGTTCGTCGGGAGCCAGCCCGCGTTCTCGAGCACGAGCCGGAGTCGGAACGCGCCCTCGGCGACGGGCTCGGACTCGAACGAGCGGAGCTCGAGCCGCGGCGAGACGAGCGCGAGGTAGAGCGCGAAGTCCGCGTGCGGCCTCACCTCTTCCTCGAGCTGCGAGAGCGGTGGGTTGAACCAGAAGCGGACGATGTCCCAGCCTCCGAGCTCGACCGGGCCCGAGCTGCGGGTGCTCGAACGGGTACCAGTCGACGTAGCCCTCGCCGAGCTCGTCCGCGACCTTGAGCACCGCGAGCTCGTCTTCGGGCGAGTGCTCGCGGAGCCAGTCGATGAAGTGGTAGTCCGAGAGCCCGGCGCGGCGCTGCGGGCTCCAGAACTCGGTCACCCACGCGTACGCGCCGAGGTGGTCGTAGACCCAGTCGACGTCGCCGCCCTTGATGACCATCTTCGGGTGGTACTTGAAGTCGTGGAAGATCGAGATCGACGGGTAGCCGGTGAGCCGCGTCGCCTCCTCGCCCGATGAGCTTGAAGGCGCGCAGATCCGGCACCGGGAAGTCGTCGTCCGAGTGGCCGGACCACGGGCGCAGGTGGACGCCGGAGAACGTGTGGTACCCGATGTACGAGGTGATGTTCTTGCGCGCGACGATCGCCTCGACGAGCGCGCGCACCTCGGGCTCCGACGTCGGGAACGGCCCGGCGCCCTGCTGCTCCGCCTCCGGCGCCCAGTCCGCGGGCCAGTTGCGGTTGAGGTCGAGACCTTCGAGCGGCGGCGCGATCGGGATGTTCACGCCGTCCCAGTTGTGGATCGTGCCCTCCGGGAGCACGCGGTAGAAGTCGCCCTCCACGTCGTCGGGTGCGCGGGCGACCAGCAGCGCGTGCGTCGTCGGGATGCGGCTTCCACGAGCCGTTCGGGTCCTTCATGCGCATGAAGAGGACGCGCCCGTCGCCGTCGACGTCCTCGCGGTGGAGGCCGTCCTCGGGCTCGTCGCGCGGGTACGGCCGCACGCTCGAGCGTCGGAAGCGTCCGTCCGCGAGCCCGGCCTCCGCGCCGTCGGGGTTCACGCGCGGGACGACGTAGAACGTGCGCGTGTCGACGGCATGACGCACGCTGTGGATCGTCGGAGTGGAGAAGATGGTCGAGCAGGTTCAGCGCGGCGGTCGTGCCCGTGAACTCCATCGCGTGGATCTGCGCGTGGACGAAGACCGCCGGCTTCTCGTCCGCCGGACCCGTCTCCGAGTTCGTGACCGTGCAGAGCCAGATGTCGCGGCCCTCGTAGGACTTCCCGATCGACCTCCGACGAGAACAGCTCTGGGTGCTCGGCGGCCCACGCCTCGAGCGTCTTCGTCAGCTCGGCGTACGTGTAGAAGCGGTCGAACTGGACGCGCATCGGGCGCGAGCCTACGCCACGGCTCAGCGGGCGCGAAGGATGAGTCGCCAGGCGTCGGGCGTGAACGATGTGACTCCGTCCCACGCGCCGAATGCCTCGACTTCGGCGAACCCGGCCTCGCGCAGCATCTCGACCCACTCCTTCACCGAGTACACGTGGAGGAGGTACGGCCGCTCGACGCGCTCGCCCGTGGGCGAGACGATGACGCGGTAAGTGTCGATCGTTCCCGCGCCCAGTCGGGCGTGCGCTCCTCGAGGTACAGCGAGCCGTCGGGAAGCCGGTCCCAACGCCGCGCGAAGGCCTGGGCGAAGCGTGCGAACCCGTCGCGGTGGGCCGTCTCCATGATGAGTGCCCCACCCGGTCGCAGCACCCGGCGGAACTCGCGAAGGACGCCGACGTCCTCGTCCCGCTCGAGGTATCCGAGCGACGAGAACAGGTTGAAGACCGCATCGAAGCTCGCGTCCTCGAACGGCAGCTCACGGTAGTCGCCGCGACGAGTCGTGGCCACTCGGCGTCGCTTCGCCTCGACTCGGCCTCCGCGAGCATGGTCGGCGAGCGGTCGAGACCGGTCACGCGGTATCCCTCCTCGGCGAGAACGAGCGCATGGCGACCGAAGCCCGTCGGGCAGTCGAGGATCTCCGCGCCCGGCTCGACCTCGGCCAGAGAGGCAGCGCCGAGCGCCTCCGCGCGCGTCCGCTGCTCGTCGAACGAGGGGAGGTACGTCTGGAGGTACGTCTCGTCGAAGACCGAGTCCCAATCACCCATCTCCGGCAGACTCATGCTCATGCGCGACCTCCTCGACTACCGCTCCGAGTTCCCGATTCTCGAGCATACGACGTACCTCGCGAGCCACACGCTCGGGCCGATGCCGCGGCGCGCGGCGGAGCGACTCGCCGAGTTCGCGCGGATGTGGGCCGAGCGCGGGATCCGCGCGTGGGCGGAGGGGTGGTGGAGGACGCCGATCGAGGTCGGCGACCAGATCGGGCGGATCGTCGGCGCGCCCGGCGGGCTCGACCGTCATGCAGCAGAACGTCGCGATCGCCGAGGCGATCGTGCTCTCGTGCTTCCGGCCGGTCGATCCGACGCGGAACCGCGTCGTCTACGAGCGCGGGAACTTCCCGTCCGTGCGCTACCTCTACCAGGCCCAGCCGGACCTCGAGGTCGTCGTGTGCGAGGACGACGACGAGATCGTCGAGCGGATCGACGAGCGGACGCTCCTCGTTCCCGATCAGCCACGTCCTCTTCAAGGACTCGGAGATCCAGGACGTCGAGCCGATCGTGCGCCGCGCTCACGAGGTGGGCGCGCACGTGATCCTCGACTGCTACCAGTCCGCCGGGATCGTCCCCGTCGACCTGACGGCGCTCGGGGTCGACTTCGCAGTGGGCGGCTCGGTGAAGTGGCTGTGCGGCGGGCCTGCGAACGGGTGGCTGTACGTACGGCCCGACCTCGCGGAGCGTCTCGAGCCGACCTACATCGGGCTGGCAGGCGCACGCGCGACCCTTCGCGTTCGAGGAGGAGATCGAGTACGCGACCCGGCGCTGCGCGGTTCCTCACGCGGCACGCCGAACCCGGCGGCGCACATGGCCGGGACCGCCGGCTACGACCTCATCGAGGAGATCGGCGTCGAGCGCATCCGCGAGAACTCGCTGCGCCAGACCCAGCTCCTCATCGAGCTGGCCGACGCGGCCGGCTTCGGCGTGCACAGCACGCGTGATCCGGCGCGGCGCGGAGGTGCGGTCATCGTGAGCGTGCCCGAGGCCGCTGCCGTCTACGCGGAGCTCGAGGAGCGTGGGATCCTCGGCGACTTCCGCCCGGGCGCAGGCATCCGCGTCGGTCCGCACTTCTTCACCACCGACGACGAGATCCGCTTCGTCGTCGCCCAGATCGCCGAGATCGTCGAGCACGGTCGCGTGGCAGCGTCACGCTGGAGCCGCGGCGCCTCCGCAGCTGACGCACCTGGCACTCCGACTGTCCGCCGCGGCTCGCGCGAGCGTCGTACGATCCGCTGCGATGTCCCTGCAAACGAGCGAGAAGTTCCTGCAGGAGATCGTCTCGACCGTCGCGTCGTCGCTCGAGCTCGCCGAGGTGCTTCCCGCGGTCGTGCGTCTGATGTCCGACGCGAGCGGTGTGCACGCGTGCTTCGTGTACCTCCTCGAGGACGACACCGGCTCGTCCTGCGTGCGGCGTCCTCGCCGTACGAGCGCCAGGCCGGCAAGGTCGTCGCTCGAGCGTGGCGAGAGCCTCGCCTGGTGGGCGATCGAGCACGGCGAGCCCGCGTTCATCCGCGACAACGCGCTCGCCGACCCGCGCGTGAAGTACGTACCCGAGCTCGAGGAGGAGCGGTTCCAGTCGCTCCTCGCCGTGCCGATCGTCGGTCGCATCGGGTGAGGCGATCGGCGCGATCACCGCGCACACGGAGGCGCCGCGCGAGTTCACCGACGACGAGGTCGACTTCGTCGTCACGTCTGCGTCGCTCGTCGCGAGCGCCATCGAGAACGCGCGCCTGTACGAGGAGACGCGGCTGCGTGTCACCGAGCTCGAGCAGCTGACCGAGCTCGCGGAGGCAATCGCGCGGGCGGACGCGCTCGACGAGCTCCTGCAGACGGTCGTGGCCGACGCCCGTCCGCTCCTCGGCGCGCGGGCGTGCCACGTCTACCTCCTCGACCCGGCGCGCGAGGAGCTCGATCGCACGGCGAGCGATCCCGAGCCGGGGAACGCGCGTCAGACGCTCGGCCTCGCCGAGCTCGGCCCCGAGCTCGCGCGTGGTGGCCGCAGCACGCGCCTCGCCGTCCCGCTCGTCGCGAACGGCGAGCTCATCGGCCTCCTCGTCGCCGAGGGGAGCACACGCGTCGAGCTCGGCCGCGCGATCGCGAGCCAGGTCGCGGTCGGCGTCAAGAAGGTGCAGGTCATCGAGCAGCTGACGGAGAAGAACCTCATCAAGGACTTCTTCGAGGAGCTCGCGGGCGGACGCTCGCGGGGAGATCTCGAGGGGCGCGCGGCGCGGCTCGGGTGCGACCTCGACCAGCCGCACGTCGTCCTGGTAGCCGAGCCGTGGAGCGACTGCGCTCGCGCGTGCGCTCCGGCGTCGCCGCACCGGGCTCTCTGTTCGACCATCGCGAGGACTCGCTGCGTGTGCTCGTGAAGCTGATCGCGCCGTCGAGCGACTCGTTCCTCGAGCGCCTCCGGCGGCTCCACTCGAATCTCGCCGAGCCGTGTCGCGATCGGAATCTCGAGCGTCTGTCGAGGGGAAGCGGCGTTCGCCGAGGGGTTCGCCGAGGCGCAGCAGGCGCTCGTCGGCACGGTCGTGCTCTCGGACAAGGCGGGCGTCCTCGCCTACGACGACCTCGGTGCGTACAAGTACCTGCTTCGCGTCGCCGTCGGACGGCGGCATCCGCGACGCGACCGTCGACGCGGTCGGGAAGCTCGCTGAGTACGACGCGCAGCGCGGAGCGCAGCTGGTCGCGACGCTCGAGGAGTTCCTGCGCAGACACGGCTCGATCAGCGCGACCTCGGAGGCTCTGTACGTCCATCCGAACACGCTGCGCCAGCGACTTCGCCGCATCGCCGAGCTCTCGGGACTCGACCTGCGACGAGACGACTGGCTCGCGATCGAGATCGCCGTGAAGATGGTGAAGCTCCAGCAGGCGCTCGGTTCCGCCAAGACCAGCTGATTCGCACACATCGAGGCCGAGAAGGTGTGCGTCTCGCACCTTCTCGCAGCGCCCGTCGACTGGTAGGGCTATGCGACCCGACGTCAGAGGAGGCCTTGCGATGGGTGGGACGGTTTCTGCCGACGCGATTTGGCAAGAACATGCAGGATGCGCGGCATCGAGTTCGTGTTCGCGCAGTTCGTCGACATGTACGCGCGACCGAGCGCGAAGCTCGTCCCGGTCGGGTCGCGCGAGGCGTTCGACGGCCTGGTCGCGGACGGCGCGGGTTTCGCAGGATTCGCGGCGGGCGAGATAGGGCAGGAGCCGAGCGACCCCGACATCGGTGCGATCCCCGATCTCGCGAGCTACACGCCCGTTCCCTGGCAGCCGAACCTGGCGCGTTTCGCGTGCGACGTCACCGTCGAGGGCGAGGAGTGGCCGTACTGCCCGCGCACGATCCTCCGGCGCGTGCTCGCCCAGGCGAAGGAGAAGGGCTTCGAGTTCCAGATGGGGCTCGAGCTCGAGTACTTCCTCGTGACGCAGCGCGAGGACGGCTCGATCGAGATCGCCGATCCCTACGACACCTCGAGAAGCCCTGCTACGACATGGCTCGGCCTCACCCGCCGCTACGACTTCCTGACGACGGTCTCCCGCTACTGCAACGAGCTCGGGTGGGGCAACTACGCGAACGACCACGAGGACGCGAACGGCCAGTTCGAGCAGAACTTCACGTACGACGACGCGCTCATCTCCTGCGACCGCGCGATCTTCTTCCGCTACATGGTGCACACGCTGGCCGAGCACAACGGGATGATCGCGACCTTCATGCCGAAGCCGTTCTCGCACCTGACGGGGAACGGCTGCCACTTCCACATGTCGCTCTGGGACGGCGACACGAATCTCTTCCTCGACGAGTCGGATCCGCGCGGTCTCGGTCTCTCGGACACCGCGTACCACTTCATCGGCGGCCTCCAGTCGCACGCCCGCGCGTACAGCGGCGTCACGGCGCCGACCGTGAACTCGTACAAGCGGCTGAAGCTCGGGACGACCGCGAGCGGTGCCACCTGGTCGCCCGTCTGGATCTCGTACGGCTACAACAACCGCACGCAGATGCTGCGCATCCCGGGACCGGGCCGCATCGAGGATCGCACCATCGACGGCTCGTGCAACCCGTACCTCGCGGCGGCGGCCGTGCTCGCGGCGGGCCTCGACGGGATCGAGTGCGGGCTCGACGCCGGCGAGCCGAACTCCGAGAACCTCTACTCGTTCCCGCACGAGGAGCTCCGCGCGCGCGGTCTCGAGTCGCTTCCGGCCAACCTTCTCGAGGCGATCGGAGAGCTCGAGCGGCGACGACGTCCTGCGGGCGGCGCTCGGTCGCGGACGCGACGAGGACTACGTCGACTACTTCGCTCGCGTGAAGCGCGACGAGTGGTTCCGCTACCACGAGCAGGTGACGCCGTGGGAGATCCGCGAGTACCTGACGCGGTTCTAGGAGTGTGGAGGAAGTCCTCCATACTGATCGACGAAAAATGGTGGTTATCGGCACTAGATGTGGAGATACTGACCACATGTGCGGGATCGTCGGACTGTTCGCGAAGTCGCCCGAGATCGAGGAGCGCCTCGGCGAGCACCTCGCGGCGATGCTCGTACAGATGTCGAGCCGTGGGCCGGACTCGGCCGGCGTCGCCGTCTATCGAGATCCGGCGCCGAGCGGCTCGAGCAAGCTGACCCTCTACTCGGCGGACGCGCACGAGCGCTGGGGGGCGGTCCGCGACGGCCTCTGCGACGCATTCGGCGTGTGCGCCGAGCCGGCGGTCCGTGCGAGCCACGCCGTCTTCGTGCCGTCGACGCCGACGCGGCGGAGGCCGAGCGCTGGGTGCGCGCGAATCGTCCCGACCTGCGCGTGATGAGCGCCGGGCAGGTCATCGAGATCTACAAGGAGACGGGGCTGCCGGAGGAGTTCGCGCGGGCGTTCGCGCTCGAGGACTTCCGGGGAACGCACGCGCTCGGTCACACGCGCATGGCGACCGAGAGCCGCGTGACGACCGAGGGCTCGCATCCGTTCTCGACCGGGCTCGACCTCTGCCTCGTCCACAACGGCTCGCTCTCGAACCACAACCGCCTCCGCGAGAACCTCCGGCGCGAGGGCATCGAGTTCCAGACCGAGAACGACACCGAGGTCGCTGCCGGCTACCTCGCGTGGCGGCTGCGGGAGGGCGCGACCCTCGAGCAGGCGCTCGAGGGCTGCCTCGACGACCTCGACGGCTTCTACACCTTCGCCGTCGGGACGGCCGACGGGCTTCGCGGTGCTGCGCGACCCGATCGCGTGCAAGCCGGCCGTCCTCGCGGAGACCGACGACGTGGGTCGCGATGTCGTCCGAGTGGCGTGTCGATCGCGGTGCTTCCAGGCGCGGCCGACGCGCGGGCGTGGGAGCCGGAGCCGGGTGTCGTCTACGTCTGGGAGAAGGCGCTCGTCTGATGGCGGTCGCCGAGCGTGAGCACGCAGCCGTCGAGGTCGTCGACCTCGCGACGACGTCGCTGCGTGAGCTGAACCAGCGCCTGCACGACCTCGCCGGGGGTGCGCCCGGTCCGCGTCACTGGCGCATCGTCAACCCGAGCGGTGCGCACGCCGTCGCGTGCGGGCTCGACGCCGAGATCGAGGTCGAGATCGACGGGCACGTCGGCTACTACTGCGCCGGCATGAACAAGCTCGCGACCGTGCGCGTGCACGGCAACGCGAGCACCGGCATCGCGGAGAACATGATGTCCGGGCGCGTGGAGCGTCGACGGGAACGTCAGCCAGTCGGCCGGTGCGACCGGCCGAGGCGGTCTCCTCGTCGTTCGCGGCAACGCATCGTCTCGCTGCGGCATCTCGATGAAGGGGATCGACATCGTCGTCGGCGGCTCCGTCGGCCACATGAGCGCGTTCATGGCGCAGACGGGCTGCCTCGTCGTCTGCGGCGACGCAGGCGAGGCGCTCGGCGACTCGATCTACGAGGCGCGGCTCTACGTGCGCGGCTCGGTCGCGAGCCTCGGTGCCGACTGCATCGAGAAGGAGCTCCGCGACGAGCACCTCGTGCAGCTGCGCGACCTGCTCGAGGCTGCGGTGATCGACGCCGACCCGGCCGACTTCCGCCGCTACGGCTCGGCGCGACAGCTCTACACCTTCAAGGTCGACAACGCGGCCGCCTACTGATGTCGACGACCGAGCCGCGTCCCTGGAACCTCCGCGAGTCGTACCTCTTCGACCGCACGGTCATCGCCGAGATCCAGCGCGCCGCGACCGAGGGCATCTACGACATCCGCGGATTCGGCGCGAAGCGGCGGCTCCCGCACTTCGACGACCTCCTCTTCCTCGGTGCGTCGATCTCGCGCTACCCGCTCGAGGGCTACCGCGAGCGCTGCGCGACCGACGTCGTCCTCGGGACGCGCTTCGCGCGCACGCCGCTCGAGCTGAAGATCCCGGTCACGATCGCCGGCATGAGCTTCGGCGCGCTCTCCGCGCCGGCGAAGGAGGCGCTCGGCCGCGGCGCGACCGAGGTCGGCACGTCGACGACGACGGGCGACGGCGGCATGACGCCGGAGGAGCGCGAGCACTCGAAGACGCTCGTCTACCAGCTCCTCCCGTCGCGCTACGGGATGAACCCCGACGACCTGCGCGGGCCGACGCGATCGAGGTCGTCGTCGGCCAGGGCGCGAAGCCGGGCGGCGGTGGGATGCTCCTCGGCCACAAGATCTCCGACCGCGTCGCCGAGATGCGCTCGCTCCCGAAGGGGATCGACCAGCGCTCGGCCTCCCGTCACCCGGACTGGACCGGGCCGGACGACCTCGAGATCAAGATCCACGAGCTGCGCGAGATCACCGACTGGGAGAAGCCGATCTTCGTCAAGGTCGGCGCGACCCGGACGTACTACGACGTGCAGCTCGCCGTGAAGGCGGGCGCGGACGTGATCGTCGTCGACGGCATGCAGGGCGGCACGGCGGCGACGCAGGACGTCTTCATCGAGCACGTCGGCATCCCGACGCTGCCCGGCGACGCGGATCGCCGTCGACGCGCTCCAGGAGCTCGGGATGCACCGCAAGGTGCAGCTGATCGTCTCGGGCGGGATCCGGAGCGGGGCGGACGTCGCGAAGGCGCTCGCGCTCGGTGCGGACGCCGTCTCGATCGGGACGGCCGCGCTCGTCGCGATGGGCGACAACAGCCCCGAGCACGAAGAGGCGTATCGCGAGATCGGCAGCGCCGCCGGCTATCTACGACGACTGGCAGGCCGGCCGCGACCCGATCGGGATCTCGACCCAGGACGACGAGCTCGCGGCGCGCTTCGACCCGGTCCTCGGTGGACGGCGCATCGCCAACTACCTTCGCGTCCTCACGCTCGAGACGCAGACGCTCGCGCGCGCGTGCGGCAAGTCGCACGTCCACAACCTCGAGCCGGAGGACCTCGTCGCGCTCACCGTCGAGGCCGCCGCGATGGCGAAGGTGCCGCTCGCCGGCACCGACTGGATCCCGGGTCTCTAGACGCGCAGACCCGTCGCAGAAGGCTCTCGAGGCTCGGCTCGAGAGGCACATCCTCGGGATCACGCTGGGCCAGCGGCGTTTCCGACAGCGCCGCATACACGTCGGCAATTCCCTCGAAGAGCGACGGCGTGAGGCCGGCGGCGGCCTGGGTCGCGGCGATCTCGCGCATCTCGCCCACGTAGCGGCCAGACTTCGACGCAGCCAAGGCGAGCCGCCTCTCGATCCTCGCGACGAGCTCCGGCGAGCCGATTCGCAGGTCGTCGAGCACGTGGTCGAGGACGCCGTTCGCGTGTGCGGCTCGGAGCGCCTGCAGGACGAGCGCCGAGCTTCCCTTGTAGACGGACGCCGTGCTCATCTTCACCGCCGACGCCGCGCCCACCTCGTTCCCCACGACGATCCGCTCGACGCCGTGAAGAGCAACTCCGCGACGTCGGCGGCGCGCGCTCCGGCCAGGTAGATGCGCGTCGTCCCCGCCTTCCACGGCGGTGGTCCGGAGATCGAGCCGTCGACGTGCTCGCAGCCGGCTGCGTGACCAGGCTGCCGATTTGCAGCGACGTCGTCGGCGCGATCGCGTTCAGATCGACCACGAGCGGTGCCGCGCTCGCCGCGACCGCCGCCTCGGCGATGTCCGTTGCGACAGCCACGGCTGCTTCGGGAGGGACGATCGAGAGGACGACGTCGGCCTCGCCGATGACTGCCGAGCCGTCGGGCAGGAGCTCGACCCCGGTCCTCGCTGCGAGCGCGATTGTCCTCGCGCTCCTTCCGTCCGTCGTCGCGACGACGCGCACACCTCCGCGACCGAGCGCATCGGCGACCGCGCTTCCCATCGCGCCCAGGCTGAGGATCCCCACGGTCTCGGCCCGAATCGCCATCCGCCGGACGCTAGCGTCGGCCGACTCCGAGCGCGTTGTGTGAGACTCACCCCTCGAGCTGCGCCGAAGGTGAGCGCGAGCCCGGGAGCGGCGGCTCGAGTGCGGAGAGCTCTACGCGGGATCTGCCGACGACGGGCGCATCTATCCCCTGACGTAGTGACTCACACCAGTCCCGCGTAGGCGTCGCGGAGGTAGGCGTGTCTCGCCGACTCGTCGCGGCTCGAGAACAGGAAGCGCGCCCAGGCTTCGCGCTCGTGGACGACCGCGCCGAGCTCCCACACGCAGAACGTCGGGCGATGCGTCTCCTCGATCGGCCACGGGCGGAAGAAGACGTCGGCATCGCCGTCCTTCGCCCAGACCGTCTCCCAGAGCTCGTTCTCGTTTCGCCACGTGCAGACGAGCAGGAAGTAGAAGCCCTCGCCGCAGCGATGGAGGATCACGAAGCCGAGCTCGCCGAGGTCGCCGACGCGTGCCGTCGTGGGCCGCATCGCGGAGATTGCGTCGCGCGAGAGCCCGGATCGCGAGCGGCACCGGAGCGTCGTCTGGCGCGACGTCGTACCACTTGAGGATCGTGTCGCCGAGCGCGAGGCTCGGCTCGGGCGTTGCGCACCTTCTCGACGTGGCGGTAGTCCGGCGTGACGCCCGACGGTCGTGCTCGAGCGCGCTCATGACGCCACCGCGAGTGCGCGCGTGAAGTCCATGATCCAGTTCGTCTCCCACGTCTCGCCGCCGTCGTCGGAGAACGCCTGCTCCCAGCGCGGTGTCGGCGTCGTGACGCCCGACCAGGTGAACCGCACGACGGATCGGGCGTCCGTCGAAGGTGTCCTCGCCCTCGAAGACGCCGGTGTCACCCGAGAACGAGCCGATCACCGGCGCGCTCGAGCAGTCCCGGTCGCCGGCTGTCCGCCCAGTAGATCGACCACAGGCCGGTCTCGGGGTCGAAGAAGCGGAACGACATCCCGACGAATCCGCCGCCGTAGCTCGGTGCAGAACACGTCCTCGTTGCCCGAGGCCGCCGGGCAGCGGTCTCGCCGCGACCTGTCGCGTCGAACTCGTCCCACTCGTCGCATCCGGCGAGCCGCCGCACGAGTCGGCGGTTCCGCACCTTCCACTTCCCCATCCAGAAGTCGAAGTCCGTGAGACGTCGCCCGTTCCTTCACTGCCGCTGTCACGTCACACCTCCAGGTCGTTTCGAGCAGGTCGAACCTATCGCACAAATAGGGCGGATCTCGCCCTCTATCTGTGCTTCACTCCGCGCGTGCTCACTCCGACGGCCCGGCTGCTCGAGTTGCTCGAGCTCCTCCAGGCGCAGCCGCTGATCACGGGCCGCGAGATCTCCGAGCGGCTCGGGATCGACGCGCGCACGGTGCGGCGCTACGTCGATGCGCTGCAGCGGCTCGAGCATCCCGGTCGAGGGCCAGCGCGGCGTCGGCGGCGGCTACCGCATTCGTCCGGGCTACCGGCTGCCGCCGCTCATGCTCACGGACGACGAGGCCGTCGCCGTCGCGCTCGGCGTGCAGGCGGCGGGACGGCTCGGGCTGTCCGGCTCCGCCGACGCGGTCGACGGTGCGCTCGCGAAGATCCACCGCGTCCTGCCGGACGGGCTCCGACGGCGCGTCGAGGCGCTCGAGACGACGCTCGACTTCACTGCGCGCGCGAGGCCGGGCGCACCCGTCGCAGGGCGACACGGTGCTGCTCCTCGCCGACGCCACTCGGCGACGGCGGCGAATCCGGATCTCGTACCGCGCGTTCTCGGGCGACGCGTCGCGGCGGAGCTGAGCCCGCACGGCCTCGTCGTCCACTCCGGTCGCTGGTACCTGGCGGCGTACGACCACCTCCGCGACGACCTTCGCACGTTCAGGGTCGACCGCATGCGCCGGATCGCGGTGACTCCGAGGACGCCGCGCTCGAGGCGCCCGATGGCTTCGACGCGGTCGCGTACGTGAGCACGTCGCTCGCCCGCGTGCCCTGGCCGTACGAGGTCGAGGTCGTGCTCGACCTGCTCGGTCGAGGAGGCGGTGCGGCGGGTCCCGGCGACGCTCGCCGAGCTCGTCGACGAGGACGGCGCACACGCTGCTCCGCATGCGCGTGAGCTCGCTCGACTGGGTGGCGACCGTGCTCGCCGGGCTCGGCTGCGCCTTCCGGATCCGGAGCCCGGACGAGCTACGCGCGAGCGTGCGCGCGCTCGGCGAGCGGCTCGCGAGCTCCGCCTAGAGGCTTGATGTGAGACTGCAGGCGGCATCCACGATCGCGCACGAAGTTCACATCAAGCCTCTACGCACGTTCGAGCGCGTAGCGCCCGAAGACGTGTGACCCGTGGCGGCGGATGCTCAGCAGCCTGGCGCGGCGCCCGCCAGGCATGAGGTCGGAGCCCTCGACGAGCCAGAATCGCGAGCCCCGTCCGTCGGCGCCGACGAGGAGCGGGGAGGTCGTCAGGAAGAGCTCGTCGACGAGATTCGCGGCGAGGAGCGCGCCGAACGTGTGCGGGCCCGCCTCGCACAGGATCCGTCGACGGCCGCGGGCGTGCAGCGTCTGCAGCACCGAGCGGGTGTCGATCCTCCGCGAGTCGCCGAGGGTGAGCACCGTCGTCGCGCTCGGTAGGCGCCCCTCGAGACGCGCGGCCCCCGCCTCGCTCGTCAGAACGAGCGCCCCCGCTTCGAACAGCGGATGCTCCGGGTCGATCGGCGCCGCTTCCCGTGAGGACGGCAACTTCGGGATCGGGCGCGATGCCGAGCACTCTGCGGAGCTCGGCGTAGTGGGCCGCGGCCGGCGGGTAGATGCTCTCGGCGCGCCACGTGCCGCGAGGGCTCGCCCGCAGCACCCCGGCGCCGATGAGCACGGCGTCGGCGTGCGCGCGGAGGAGGCCCATGAGAAACCGGTCCGCGTCGCTGTCGCCCGCGATGAACTCGTTCGAGCGCGGCAGCGGCGGGATCGCGACGACGCCGTCGAGCGTCGCCACGAAGTTCGCGTAGACACAGTTGGGTGCGAGGAAGAGCCCACCCCCGTGCAGACGCTCGAGCTCGGGCGGAAGGTCTGCGCCGCGGAGTTCGTCGCTCTCGTACAGGACCTCCAGCGGCTCCGAGAGCTCCCGGGCAGGCATGCGTCAACCGGTCCAGCCGAGCTCGCGCGAGATCGTCGCTCGCCCGCTCGAGGAGAAGCGGCAGCGCCGCCTCGACCGCCCCGTCGTCGAAGCGCTCGCTCGGGCCCTGGAGCGCGACGATCGCCTCGAGCTCGCCGCGGGCCGAGTGGATCGGCGCGGCGATCGCCGTGAGCCCGGGCTCGCGCTCGCCGGCCGCCTGTGCGTACCCGCGCTCGCGCACGCGCTCGATCTCGGTCGGCGAGCGCCTGCGGATCGGTGATCGTGCGGGCCGTGTACGCGCGGAACGGGCCCTCGGGGAGCTCGCGTCCGGAGAACGCGAGCATCACCTTGCCCGCCGACGTCGCGTGCGCGATCGACGGCCGGCCGAGCCGGGACACGGGCTGGATCTGGTGCGTGCCCGAGACGAAGTCGACCGTGATCGCGTCCTCGTCGCCCGGCACCGAGAGCGTTGCGGTCTCGCCGGTCGCCTCGACGAGCGCGACGAGATGCGGGCGGGCGACCTCGCGCACGTCGAGCCGTGCGAGCACCGCGTTCGCGAGGTGGACGAGCCGGATCCCGAGCCGGTAGCGGCCGGTGGCGTCGACGCGCTCGACGAGCCCGGACGCAGCGAGCGTCCCGAGCTGGCGCGACACCGTGCTCGGCGTCATGCCCGTGCGGCGTGCGATCTCGTTCGTGCCGAGCTCGCCGCCTTCTGCAAGGGTGTCGAGCACCGTGATCGCCCGCTCGGCAGCGCCAATTCGACGGGTGGACGGTTGACGAGTGCGCGACATCGGTGTAGGTTCGTTGCGGATTCTGGCACAGCGTTGCTGAAAGTGCAATTACAGTGCGGATAGAGGGCCAAAGCACCGCGGCTGCGAAGCAGCCGCCTTCAGGGATTTGCGCGCGATCCGAATCTGCGCTCGCAGATTTGATCTGCGCGAGGTATCTGATGTCGTTTCTCCTCGCCTGCCCCTTCTGCGGCCCGCGGCCCGGTGGACGAGTACGCCTACTTCGGCGAGGTGACGAAGCGGCCGACCGGCTCGCCGAGCCTCCGCGAGCTGACCGACTACGTGTACTTCCGCGACAACGTCGCGGGCGTCCAGCGCGAGTGGTGGCAGCACCGCACCGGCTGTGGCGAGTGGTTCCTCGCCGAGCGCGACACGCGGACGAACGAGGTGCTCGAGGTGATCCTTCCCGAGCCGAGGAAGTCCGACGAGGCTCCTGGCGTCAGGAGGTCGACAGCGTGAGGCTCGAGGCGCGCGCGGGCGAGCGGATCGACCGCTCGAAGCCGGTCTCGTTCACGTTCGCCGGCTGGAAGGTCACGGGCTTCGAGGGCGACACGATCGCGTCGGCCGCGTTCGCCGCCGGCAAGCGCGTCTTCTCGCGCTCCTTCAAGTACCACCGGCCGCGCGGCCTCCTCTGCTGCTCGGGCCACTGCCCGAACTGCCAGATGACCGTCGACGGCGTCCCGAACGTCCGGGTCTGCACCGAGCCGATCCGCGAGGGCGCTGTCGTCGAGGGGCAGAACGTCCGCTGGTCGCTCGACTTCGACTTCATGTCCGTCACGGACAAGATCGGCGGCCCGTTCACGCCGGTCGGCTTCTACTACCGCACCTTCATCCGCCCGCGGGCGGCGCTGGCCGCTGTACGAGAAGTTCCTGCGCAGCGCAGCCGGTCTCGGGAAGCTCGACCCGCACGCGGGGCATTCGCGCCGCTACGACACCGAGCACCGCAGGGCGCGCGTGCTCGTCGTGGGCGGCGGCGAGGCCGGGCCGCGCGGCCGCGCTCGAGGCGGCGAAGGCAGGGCCCGGCGTCGTGCTCGTCGACGAGGACGCGCGCCTCGCCGGGCTCTCGCTCGCCGGGCGTCGAGGTGCTCGCGCCGGCGTCCGCGCTCGGGATCTGGGAGGGCGGTCTCGTCCCGGTCGACGCGGGCACGATCCTCTACCGCTTCCGCGCCGAGACGGATCGTCGTCGCGACCGGCGCGACCGAGCAGCCGCTCGTCTTCCCGGGGAACGACCTCGTCGGCGTGATGCTCCCCGACGGCGTCCGCCGCCTCGTCCGCGACTTCTCGATCAGGCCGGGCGAGCGCGCGATCGTCCTCGGCGCGGACGACGAGACGCTGGCGATCGCGGACGAGCTCGACGAGATCGGCGACCGAGATCGTCAAGGTCGTCGACCTACGCGACGCGCGGCCGCGCGAGCTCGTCGCGCAAGGCGGCAAGGGGCGCGTCCGCCGCCTCGTCCTCGACGGCGAGAGCCACAGCTGCGACCTCGTCGTCGCGTCCGGCGGGCGGCAGCCCGCGTACTCGCTCCTCGCGCAGGCGGGTGCGCGGGTCGAGTACGACGATGCGCTCGGCGTGTTCGTGCCGACCGAGCTTCCCGACGGTGTCGAGGCGGTCGGCAGCGTCACCGGCGAGGGCCTCTCGCGGATCGCTCCCGAGCCGGCGTACCCCGGCAAGGGCAAGTGCTTCGTGTGCGTCTGCGAGGACGTGACGACGAAGGACATGAAGCGCGCGATCGGCGAGGGCTTCGACTCGATCGAGCTCGCGAAGCGCTACACGACGGCGACGATGGGGCCCTGCCAGGGGAAGCTCTGCCACCTCTCGAGCATCCGCGTGTACGCGCAGGAGAACCGGATGTACGAGTCCGCGATCGGGACGACGACCGCCCGGCCGCCGTGGGCGCCGGTCGAGCTCGGACTGCTGGCCGGACGCGAGCTGACGCCGACGCGGCGCGGCTCGATCCACTGGCGTCACGAGGAGGCGGGCGCGACGATCCAGTGGGCGGGGCCGTGGAAGCGGCCGTACGCCTACGGCGAGCACCCCGAGGACGAGGTGCGCGCCGTGCACGAGTCGCTCGGGGTCATCGACGTCTCGACGCTCGGGAAGCTCCTCGTCGAGGGCCCGGAAGCCGTCGCAGCTCCTCGAGCGCCTCTATCCGAACCGCTTCGGCGACATGAAGCCAGGTCGCATCCGCTACGGCGTCCTCACCTCGGACGGCGGGCGGATCATGGACGACGGCACGATCGCGCGGCTCGCCGACGACCTCTTCTACGTCACGACGACCTCGACCGGCGCCGACGCGGTGACCGCCTGGTTCGAGTGGTGGAACGCGGTCTGGGGCTACGAGGCGGAGATCGTCAACGTGACGGGCGCGCTGGCGGCCGTGAACCTCGCAGGTCCGCAGGCGCGCGATGCGCTCGGACGGCTCGTCGAGGATCCGGACGACGTCTCCGCCGACGAGTTCAAGTACCTCGACGCGAAGCAGCTCGACGTCGCAGGCGTGCCGACGCTGGCGCTCCGCATCGGCTTCGTCGGCGAGCTCGGGTACGAGCTCCACTTCCCGAGCCCCGCGGGCGAGCACCTGTGGGACGCGCTCGTCGCGGAGGGAGCGCGACCGTTCGGCCTCGAGCCGCAGCGCGTGCTCCGCCTCGAGAAGGGACACGTCATCGTCGGGCAGGACACCGACTCCGAGTCGAACCTCTACTCCGTCGGCGCATGTCGTGGCTCCCGAAGCTGGACAAGGACGACTTCGTCGGCAAGTTCGCGCTCGAGCACTTCGCGCAGCGCGACGAGAAGGAGAAGCTCGTCGGCTTCACGATGGAGGAGGACGTCCTCCCGGCCGAGGGCGCACAGATCGTGATCGAGGGCCTGCCCGTCGGGCGCGTGACGAGCGCACGCCGCAGCGAGGCGGTCGGGCAGGTCATCGGGCTGGCGTGGGTGCCGACCGAGCGCTCGGAGCCGGGGACGCGTGTCGAGATCCAGATCGACCGGCTGCGCCGCGGCGCGCGCATCACGCACGGCGCGTTCTTCGACCCGTCCGGGGAGCGGATGCGCTCGTGACGCTCTCGTTTCTGTCGCCGTCGCGCTGCGCCGAAGGCACGACGACGTCGCCGCTCCGGCGCGCGCTCGAAGGCGCCGACCCAGCGGCCGTGCGCGACCTCTCGCTCGAGCGGCATCGTCGAGGTTCGCGGCAAGCGTCGATGCCGTCGTGCTCCGGCGACGGCGAGGAGCTCGTGCGGCTCTCGCCGCGGCGCGCCTTCCTCTTCACGGACGACGATCCGGCCGAGGTCGTCGAGCGAGTTCGCGCGGCAGGTGCCCTTGCCTACGACGCGACCGGCGCGCTCGCGGGGATCGCGATCGCGAGCGAGCAGGTCATGCGGCGGCTCACCGATCTCGACCTCGAGCTCGATCCCGACTGCAGGGCCGTTCGCGCACGTGACGGCGCTCTTCCGACGCGACGCCGACGGCTGGTTCCGCGTCTACGTCCAGCAGGAGCTCGGGCACTACGTCGCCGAGGCCGTGCTCGACGCGATCGCGGGGCTGGAGGCGAGCGGCATGGGCCTGAGCGAGATCTTCTTCCCGAAGCGCATGTGGCGGCAGCGGCCGGAGCTGAAGCGCCGCTACGAGGTCGTCATCGTCGGCGGCGGCTCGCACGGGCTCGCGACTGCGTACTACCTCGCGAAGCGGCACGGGATCACGCGACGTCGCGATCCTCGAGAAGTCGTACATCGGCTCCGGTGCCTCGGGCCGCAACACGACGATCATCCGCTCGAACTACCGCACGCCCGAGGGCGCCGCGTTCTACGGCGAGAGCGTCCGCCTGTACGAGGGGCTCTCGGACGAGCTCGACTTCAACCTCATGTTCTCGCAGCACGGGCACCTGACGCTCGCGCACTCGGACCGGGCGATGATCACGATGCAGGAGCGCGCCGAGGTGAACAAGCTCCTCGGGATCAACTCGAGCGTCATCTACCCGCCTCGCATCGCGCGAGCTCTGCCCCGAGCTCGACCTCTCCCAGCGGCCCGCGTATCCGATCGTCGGCGCGCTCTACCACCCGCCGGGCGGGATCATCCGCCACGACGCGGTCGTCTGGGGCTTCGCGCGCGCGGCCGATCGGCGCGGCGTCGAGATCCACCAGGACACGGAGGTCGTCGGGCTTCGAGCGCAGCGGCGATCGGATCACCGCCGTCGAGACGAACCGCGGGCGCGTCGAGTGCGGCCAGGTCGTGAGCGCGACCGCAGGCTGGTCGTCGCTCGTCGGCCGGCTCGTCGGCCTCCGCCTGCCGATCACGACGCACATCCTCCAGGCCTTCGTCACCGAGCCCGTGAAGCCGTTCCTCGACGTCGTCCTCGTCTCGTCGCAGCTCCACGTCTACGTGTCGCAGACGGACCGCGGCGAGTTCCTCATCGGCGCCGAGATCGAGCCGTACACGACGTACAAGTCGCACCGGCACGCTCTCGTTCCTCGAGTACTCGGCGGCGCACGCGATCGAGCTCCTCCCGCAGCTCGAGCGCACGAAGGTCCTGCGCACGTGGACGGGGCTCTGCGACCTCTCGCCGGACTACAGCCCGATCCTCGGCAAGACGGAGATCGACAACTTCCACGTCTCGACGGGGTGGGGGACGTACGGCTTCAAGGCGGCGCCGATCGTCGGCGTCACGCTGGCCGAGCTCGTCGCGAGCGGGAAGACGCCCGAGCTCATCGCGCCGTTCGCGCATGGAGCGCTTCCACACCGACACCCTCGTCTCCGAGCTGGCCGCGGCCGCGGTGAGCCACTGAAAGCATCGCCCGATGGCCACGACGATGCCCTCCAGTCTCGAGATCGCCCAGGCCGCGACCCTGCGCCCGATCGGCGACGTCGCCGACGAGCTCGGGCTCCTGCACGACGAGGTCGAGCCGTACGGGCGCTACAAGGCGAAGGTCGACCTCTCCGTCATCGACCGGCTCGCCGACCGGCCCGACGCGAAGCTGATCAACGTCACCGCGATCACGCCGACGCCCGCCGGCGAGGGGAAGACGACGACGTCGGTCTCGCTCACGCAGGGCCTCGGCGAAGCTCGGCCGCAAGCCGGTCCTCTGCCTGCGCGAGGCGTCGCTCGGCCCGGTGTTCGGCGTGAAGGGCGGCGCGGCCGGCGGCGGCTACGCGCAGGTCGTCCCGATGGAGGACCTGAACCTCCACTTCACCGGCGACCTGCACGCGATCACGGCCGCGAACAACCTCCTCGCCGCGCTGATCGACGCGCACCTGCACCACGGCAACGCGTCCGGGCTCGACCCGCTCGCGATCTCGTGGCGCCGCTGCATGGACATGAACGACCGGAACCTCCGGAACGTCGATCACCGGGCCTCGGCGGCCGCGCGCACGGCGCGCCGCGCGAGACGGGCTTCGACATCACCGCCGCGAGCGAGATCATGGGGCTCGTCGCCGTCGCGCGCGACCTCGCCGACCTGCGCGAGCGGCTCGGCCGCATCACCGTCGGGCAGACGCTACGAGGGCGAGCCGGTCACGGCCGAGGACATCAAGGCGGCGGGCGCGATGGCCGTCGTCCTCAAGGACGCGATCAAGCCGAACCTCGTCCAGACGCTCGAGGGCCAGCCGGCGTTCGTCCACTGCGGCCCGTTCGCGAACATCGCGCACGGCAACAACTCGCTCGTCGCCGATCGCGTCGGGCTCAAGCTCGGCGAGTACGTCATCACCGAGTCCGGCTTCGCGTCGGACATGGGGATGGAGAAGTTCTTCGACATCACCTGCCGCATCGGCGAGCTGCGGCCGAGCGCCGTCGTGCTCGTCGCGACGGTGAGGGCGCTCAAGCACCACGGCGGCGACCTCGACGGCGGCGCCGCCGAGATCGAGGCCGGCGCCGCGAACCTCGCGCGCCACATCGGGATCGTCAACGGCTTCGGGCTGCAGGCGGTCGTCGGCGTGAACAAGTTCCCGACGGACACGGAGGAGGAGCTCGAGCTCGTGCGGCGGCTCGCGACGCGAGGCCGGCGCGTACGCCGCGGAGATCAACACGGCGTTCGAGCACGGCGGCGACGGCGCGACCGCGCTCGCCGAGGCGGTCGTCGCGGCGGCCGACGAGCCGAACTCCTTCGACTTCGCGTACACGCTCGACGCGCCGATCGAGGAGAAGATCCGCCTCATCGCGACGCGCGTCTACGGCGCCGACGGCGTCGAGCTCCTGCCGCCGGCGAAGAAGAAGGCCGCCGACTGGGCCGACTCCGACCTCGCGCGGCTCCCGATCTGCATGGCGAAGACGCACCTCTCGCTCTCGCACGACCCGGCGCTCAGGAACGCGCCGACCGGCTTCACCGTGACCGTCCGCGACCTGCGGCCCTACACGGGCGCGGGGTGGATCGTCGCGCTGTGCGGCGACATGATGACGATGCCCGGCCTCGGGAAGACGCCCGCGGCCTTCGCCATCGACATCGACGAGTACGGGCGAGACGGTCGGGCTGTTCTAGCCACGCCAGGGCTGAGTCGAGGCAGCGACGGCCGCCCGCGAAGCGGGCGCTTTAGGGTCTTCGCGCGATCGGAATCCGCGTGTCAGCGATTCCGATCTGCGCTAATGCACGATGAGCACGTCGCAGTGCGCCATGCGCTGCACGCTGCTCGGACACCGAGTGCCCGAGCATGCCGCTCGACCTGGCTCGGCTCCCGCGTCCCGACGACGATCAGGCCCGCGCTCGTGCGTCTCGGCGACCTCGACGATCGCCGACGCGATGTCGCCGATCGCCTCGACGAGCTCGGCCTCGACTCCCAGCTCGCGAGTCGCTCGTCGGCGCGCTGGAGCTCGGCCCCGGCTCCATGCTCGGCGCCGCGCCGACGACGACCGGGGTGACGCTCGTCACGACGAGCTTCGCGTCGTAGAGCTTCGCCAGCTGCGCAGCGCGCTCGAGCGCCCGGTTCGACGACGTCCGTGTCGTTGTACGCGAGAAGGATGTTCATCGAGCCTCCCTGTGTCATGAGTCGTCGGCGACTCGTCGTCCGACGTCCTGCCGTCGGGCATCCGCGGACTCTGCGGTGCCGTCGGCCGGGTTTCTACTGAGCAGCGCACGAGGCGCCCGAGACCTGCGAGAGCCCGAGCGAGACCAGGAGGTCCTCCTGCCAGTCGGGTGTCGCTGCACGCACGTCGGGCAGCAGCGGAACGTCGAGCCCCTGAGCGCCGGGTGCTCGACCGTCGGCGCCGCGCGGAAGCTCCAGTCGTCCCCACGCGGCGCCGGAGAGCAGGCCGTCGGCCTGCTTCCGGCTACAGATCGCGCAGTGGAGGTAGAGCGCCACGTTACGCGCAGGCTACCTACCCCCACGGCCCGATGAACGGGCGCCTCGAGATCGGTGTTCAGGATGATCACGACGATGATGATGCAGAGGATCGAGAGGCCGATCATGAACGGCGCGACCCACGACTTCTCCTTCTGCAGCGGGGGGAAGTCGATCTGCTTGTCGGCCATCGTCGCTCCTCTCCTACGCTCGCGGACGCGACGGTTGTGGCGGCGTCGAACGCGCCTGACGCCCGAAGCGTGGCGGCCTGGCGCTCGAGCTTCCGCTTCTCCATGACGACCCAGCCGATGAGCGACGCGACCATGAGGATGCAGCCGAGCACGGTCATGATGTACGTGCCGGTGGAGTTGGCCCGCCCCACGTCCAGAAGTCGGTGACGGTGTCGCTCCACTCGTCGTACGGGAAGCTGTCGAACATCGCTCCTCCTTACGCCTCGACCTTCGCCGGTGCGCTGCCGTTGGTTGCCCTGTACGCCTCGAGCAGGATGCTCGCCGACTCGACCTCCTCGCCGTCGGGCACGACGATGACCTCCGGCACCCGCTCGAACTCCGGGTAGAAGTCCTGCTGGAACTCGGCCAGGTCGAGACCCTCGAGCTCGACCTCCGGCGGGACGCGCAGGAGGTTCAGCTTCTTGAGGATCCAGCTCAGGCAGTACCCGGGCAGGAACGCGAGCGGCAGGAACGCCATCATGCCCATGAGCTGGCCGCCGAACGACACCGGGATGTTGTTGATCCCGGTCGGATATCCGCCGCAGAAGATCCCGACGAGGAACACGCCGTAGAAGCCGCAGAAGCCGTGCACGGCGACCGCCCCCACGGCGTCGTCGACGCGGAGGCTCTTCTCGATGTAGCCGCCGACCCAGACGGCGAGCATGCCGCCGGAGAACGACAGCAGGTACGCGAGCGACGGGTGGTAGACGTCCGCGCCCGCCGAGACCGAGATCACGCCTGCGAGTCCGCCCGACAGCGTCCAGAACGGGTCGCCCTTGCTCGCGAACCAGCCGCCCGTGAAGCCGCCGGCGAACCCGAACGTGATCACCATCGCGATCGCGCCGAGCGTCGTCGGCGAGAGGTAGATGTTCAGCCAACCCGGGAACGCCGTCGACTGGATGAACAGGCAGGCGGCGTAGAAGCCGTAGAAGCCGGTGAAGATCAGCATCAGCCCCATCAACGTCATGTGCGTGTTGTGGGGTCTGAACGCTCTCGCCCGCCCCAGCACGTCGTACTTGCCGATGCGTGGGCCGAGGTTGAGCAGGACGCCGAGGGTGAACGCGCCGGCGACACCGTGCACGACGAGCGACGCGATCGAGTCGTGGAAGCCGTACCGCGTCGTCAGCCAGCCGCCGCCGCTCCAGCCCCAGGCGGCGTCCATGATCCACACGACCGAGCCGAGCACGACCGTGAGCATGCAGGTACGCCGAGAGGCGGACGCGCTCGATGAGCGCGCCCGGACATGATCGAGCCGGTCGTCCACGAGAAGAGGAGGAACGCGAGGAAGAAGACGAGGCTCAGGTGCCCTGTGAGGTTGCTCTCCATGTTGGGCCCGAGGCCCGAGCTCCATGGTGCGGTCAGCCCGCAGAAGCCCGGAACCGCGTCTGGGCTGGCGTGGCCGCTCTTCGGCCAGCCTTCCTCGAAGCAGCCGTAGATGTACCAGCCGAAGTAGTAGAACGTCGGCGTGACGACGGCGATGGTGAGGATGTTCTTCATCGCCGTCGACATGATGTTCTTGCGTCGGGCGACGCCTGCCTCGTACGCCATGAAGCCGACGTGGATCAGCCACATGATCACGACGGTCCAGTAGTAGAACGTCTCGGTCATGATCGAGCGAGTCGAGGTCGAGCTGCTTCTTGACCTCCTCGATCGTGGGTGCTTCTTGGGCGAGCAACGACAAGACCGACGAGAGCATCCGCGTCCTCCTCAGGCCGCACCTGCTGGGCCGGTCAAACCTACGAGACGCGATCTCGCGTCCTTCCATGTGCGCCGAGGCCTGCGTTGAGGCGCGGCTTATGGAGGTTTGCTACATCGGGCGCTACGGGGCGACCTCGCCGGTGTTCGCGTTGACGAGCACGACCTCCGTCGTGCACGACCTGTCCGTTCTCGTCCTCCACTGCGAAGTTGACGGCCCAGTAGTAGACCGGCGGCACGCCCTGCGGGAGGTACTTGACCTGGTACCTCGTCGGCTTGAAGTCGATCTCCTTCTGCGCGATCGCGACGGCCTCGTCCTGGCTGATGTTGTGCTGCTGCCGCGCGCAGCTCTTCGTCGCGACGAACGCGACGAGGAGGACGGCGACGAGCGCGGCGACCCGGAACAGCGGCCGGTCGCGGAGGTCCCGCGCCGGCCTTCGGCGCGCGGCCTTATGCCCGTTCGAGCTTGTACCGGCGGTAGACACGGTAGGCCCTGAGGAACAGGTAGCCGATGAAGTTCGTCATGAAGACGAGCAGGAGCCACCAGAACCACCAGACGTAGTGCGGGCGCCACTCGAGGAGCTCGACGACCGTCAGCCACATGCACGACGGCGAGTGCGAGCAGGAGCGGCCACGGCACCCAGCCGAGCAGGATGAAGATGAGCACGCGGTCATCGTATGGCGCTCTGGCGCGGGCTGTCACGCGACCGTCGCCGCGCGTCCGACGTCCGCGTGGAAGAGAATCGGCGCCGTGTCGACGAAGGACATCATCCTCACGCTCGGGGTCATGCTCGTGGCCGGCCTCGTCTGCCAGGTCGTCGCCGACGCGCGTGCGAGCTCCGCGGATGCTCGTGCTCCTGCTCGGTCGGAACGCTGCTCGGGCCGTCCGTCACCGACGCGATCGACGTGCCGCTCGACTCGACGGGCGCCGAGCTCCTCCTGACGCTCGGGGTCTCGTTCATCCTCTTCTTCGGCGGGCTGCAGCTCTCGGTCGGAGTCCTCAGCCGGGTCGCCGTCGGAATCGGGCTGCTCGCCGTGCCCGGCGTCGTCATCACCGCGCTCGTCGACCGGTGTCGTCGCTGCCGTGGTCTTCGACGTGCCGTTGTCGACCGGGCTCCTGATCGGTGCGGTCGTCGCGCCGACCGACCCCGCCATCCTCATCCCGCTCTTCGACCGCATCGGGATCCGCCAGAAGATCGAGCAGACGGCGATCGCCGAGTCGGCGCTGAACGACGCGACCGGCGCGGTGCTCGCGCTCGTGCTCGCCGGAGTCGTGCAGAGCGGCGATGCGTCGATCGCGGAGCCGGTCGTCGATTTCCTCACGGACCTCGGCCATCTCGACCGTGCTCGGGATCGCGTTCGGGATCCTGCTCTCGCTCGTCGTCTCGGATCGCCGCGCCGGGGTCTGGAAGGAGTCGGCTGCGATCGCGGTCGTCGCAGTCGTCGCCGTCGGGTACTTCTCGACCGACTCGGCCGGTGGAAGCGGCTACCTCGGTGCGTTCCTCGCCGGTCTCATCGTCGGGAACATGGACCGTTTCCGGCTCGGGATGCACTCGGAGCACGAGCGGGACATGCGCTCGCTCGTCGGCACGATCACGGAGGTCGTCGTGATCCTCGTCTTCGTCACGCTCGGCGCGAATCTGCCGTGGAGTGACATCTGGGACAACCTCGGTACCGGCGCTCGGCGTCGTGCTGGTCGGGCTCATCGTTCTCGCCCGCCCTGCCACGGTGCTTCTCTGTCTCGGCGCAGATCGCCGCGGGCGCTGGACTCCGCGAGGAGATGGTCTTCCTCGTCGTGGACGACGCGAGACCGGGGTCGTCGCGGCCGCGCTCGCGGGCCTGATGGTGGCCCGCGACGTCCCCCACGCGGAGTTGATCGTGACGACGGTAGCCGTCGCGATCGTGGCGACCCTCGCACTGCAGACGACCACGAAGGTCTGGCTCGGCCGCAGGCTGAGTCTCGACGAGCGCTCCGACCTGGCGTAGCCGAGTTACGCGAAGTCGGTGCTCGATGCCCTGGGCGACGGCGACGAGCGCGACGGACCGGCTCGCGAAGCCAGGCCCGACGGCCGTCCCTTCCTCGAGTCGCAGCGCGTACACCGAACGGTCGTCCGACGAAGCTAGAGACTCTCGCTCCGTATGTGCCCTTGTCGTTCGGGGGCAGTGCAGAATCGCCCGCATGGCCGTGTGGATGCCACTCGCACCTCTGCCCGCGTGAGCGAGATCACCGACTTCGGTGCGATCGTCCTCGCCGTCTCTGTGGCGCTGTTCCTGGCGCTCCTCTGCATGCGACTCGCCGATCGCGCATCACTTCCGTACGCGGCTCTGATCCTCGTCGCGGCCGCGGTCGTCACCTCCATCTGGACCGATCTCCAGACGGTGCTCTCGGTGGAGGAGGTGCAGCGAATCGCGGTCGTCGCCCTCGTCGTGATCCTTTTCGACGGCGGCCTGCACATCGGCGCGGCACGTTTCCGGCGGTCGGTCCGGCCGATCCTCGGCCTAGGGGTCGTCGGGACGTTCCTGACGGCAGGCGTGGTCGCGCTCGCCGCTCGCTACGTGCTCGGGTTCAGCTGGATCGAGGCTGGGCTCGTCGGCGCGGCGATCGCACCGACGGATCCCGCGGTCACGTTCTCCGTCTTCGCGGGACGCGAGATCCGAGGGCGCTCGGGCACGATCCTGGAAGGCGAGGCGGGAATGAACGACCCGGTCGGAATCGCGCTCATGATCGGGATGATCGAGCTCGCACAGGAGGACGACGGCAGCTTCTGGATCGTCGTCCGCGAGTTCGCGGTCGAGATGGGCGTTGGGCTTGTCGTGGGGCTCGCGGTCGCGCTTCTGGTCCTGCCGGTCCTCCGCCGGGTTCGGCTGACGGGGCTCGCGCTCTATCCGATCCGGGTCCTCGCCGTCGCTGGGCTCGTCTACGGAATCGCGGCCGTCGCCGGAGGCTCCGGCTTCCTCGCGGTCTTCGTGGCCGGCGTGGTCCTCGGCGACGCGGCGATGCTGCGCAAGGGCGAGATCGAGAGCTTCCAGTCGTCGATCGCCGTCCTCGCCGAGATCGCCGTCTTCATCGCACTCGGGTTGACGATCACCGAGGCCGATCTCGGGCTCGACACCTGGATCGACGGGTTGGCGCTGGCCGCGATCCTGGCCTTCATCGCACGACCGCTCGCTGTCTTACCGCTCCTCCTCCCTGCGCG
Source organism: uncultured Gaiellaceae bacterium (assembly GCA_963709715.1). Lineage (GTDB taxonomy): Bacteria > Actinomycetota > Thermoleophilia > Gaiellales > Gaiellaceae > GMQP-bins7. Next base: position 145,829 of record CAVPXQ010000001.1, on the reverse strand, counting down.
GCTCACTCGCGGAGAGCGCCTCTTCATCGCCTGGGGCGGCCTCAAGGGCGCCGTTCCGATCCTCCTCGGGGCGCTCGCCGTGCTCGCCGGCGTGGAGAGCTCGGCGACCCTGTACGGAATCGTGTTCATCGTGGTGCTGTTCTCGGTCATTGTGCAGGGCTCGTCCGTGCCGTACGTCGCGCGCCGGCTGCGCATCCCGTTCAGGCGTATCGACCACGACCTTGCGGAGGTGCGCGAGTTCGTCGTGGGAGAGCGATCGTTCGCCAAGGGACGGCGCATCCGCGATCTGCCGCTCGGAGAACGCGCGTGGCTGGGCGTCCTCATTCGGGACGGGAGGCCGCACTCGGTCGACGACGACGTGGCCCTAACCGGGGGCGACCGCGTGCACGTCTACGCGCAACCGGAGGACGGCGCAGCGCTCGAGCGCATCTTCACTGGGACGGCCGCGCCGAGCGTCCCGCCGCCGACCGCGCCGGGTCAGGACCAGGGATAAGGCGAGCTCGAGACGGGGTGGAGGTCGCCCGTCGCGAAGCGCTCGAAGCGGAACGGGTAGAGGAGGCGGGAGTGGTCGCCGAGGAGGACCGTCGCAACCTCACGTCCGACGCCGATCATCTTGTACCCGTGGTTCGAGTCGAAGATCCCGTAGACGTTGGGACGGACGTAGTCGAAGACCGGGAAGTTGTCCGCCGTGAAGGCGCCGACGCCGCCCGAACGCGCCATCTTGTACTGCGCGCGGCAACCCTCGAAGCGGCTCAGCGAGTGCGAGAGTGCTGCGCACCACATGTCCGGGAAGGTCGGGTCGACGTCGGTGGTCGACGGGTAGGGGTCGAGCTCGACCTCGCCCTCGACCGTCAGCGGCGACGCGCCACCCTGGACGCCGTGGCGGTCGCGCTTGAAGTAGATCCCCCACAGCTCGTCGGTGACCAGCTCGCCGTCGTCGGTGTAGAGCGGCGCGTCGGTGTCGAGGTGGATGACGGGCGGAGCGCCCCTGCCCGCAGTCGCGAACATGAGCGGGTCGACCGTGATCTCGCCCTCCTGCAGGTTCCAGTAGGTCCACATCGGGCGGTCGTGGACGACCTCGCCGGACGGGGCCGTGATGTCGATTGTGTCGGGCATTCCCAGTAGCGACCAGAAGCGCGCGGCCCACGGCCCGGGCGCGACGACGACCTGCTCGCCGACCTCGATCGGCCCCTCGCTCGTCTCGACGGACGAGACCGAGCCGTCGTCACGAGCCGTAAAGCCCGTGACCTCGACGCCTTCGAGCACCTGTACGCCCTCGCTCAGGCATTTGTCGCGGAGTCCCAGCACCGACTCGACGTTGAACGCAAACCCGCCCTGGTGCTCGTGGAGGCAGGCCGTGACCCCCTTGGCGCGCCAGTCCGGAAAGAGTGCCTTCATGTGCGCGTCGACCTCGGACTCGCCCGTGATCAGCTCGGAGCGATAGCCGATGCGCTCCTGGCGCTGGAAGGTCGCGGCGAGATCGGACTCCTGCACCTTGGCGCCCAGCGCGATGTAGCCCACCGCGTTGTAGTGGTACGCCGCGGGATCCGACTCCCATACCTCGACGCATGCCTGCATGAGCTCGCTCATGGCCGGCTGGAAGTAGTTGTTGCGGACGACGCCGCAGGCGATCCCACTGGCGCCGGCGCCCGGAGCGGTCTTGTCGAGAACTGCGATGTCGGCGCCTGAGCCGATGCCGCGCGTGCGCAGCTCCTTCGCGAGGTGGTACGCCGTCGAGAGGCCGTGGATGCCTGCGCCGACGACAACATAGGGCGACGACCCGGGAACTGTCACTATTGCCTCCCACGCAACGCTATTGCACGGGACGATAGCACTCGCGGCACTGCTCTGCGTGTCGATCAGTGCACGATGAGCACAAGACGTGAACGGAATCGGGTCAACCGCAGCCGTCACGTTCGCATCGTCGTGCCTATTGTTACGACGCGTTGGAGTGGGCGACCCTCATCGCTGCTCTTGTAACCGCAGCTGCGGTGGCGGGGTCGGTGCTGTTCCTTGCACGTCAGACCAGCCAGTCAGTTGAACAGTTCTTGGTCGCCAACGAGCTGGCTGGTGCTCGGGCCTTGGCGCAGGGTTACGAGCTGTGGGATCACGTCATCACCCGTTTCATCGATTACCCAGAGCTTCGCCAGTACTTCTACGAAGGTGTGGAGGTGCCTGAAGATTCGACAGCCCGGGCGCGCGTTCTCGCGATGACCGAACTGATCGGTGACGCCCTCCAGTCCACCGATTGGCTCTACCAGGGCAAAGATGTTGCGTTGTTGGGAGCGGAGGATCCGGACACTCGACATCCGAACCGACTGGGACGACTGGACGAAGTTCATCCTCACGATGTCGCCGGCGATGCGTTCTTTCGCGCGAGAGCATCCGCTCCAGTACCCGTTTCTCACCAGGATGCTCGACACGATCGAGTCTGCCACGACCGGCTGAGACGGTATTACCGTATCGACAAGATGGCGACGGCAGACCTGCATTAGGGCCTGTCCAGAACGCGGTCGTCAGCATCTTGTCAGCACGTGGGCGGCGACACGCGGCGACTCACGGCGACTGACGGCGACTGAGCCTTCTCTCACTCCCCGTAACTGAGCCGAATCGGGCACGGGCGGCGGCGCAACCGTCCTTGCACCGCGGGTCGAAGGCGAGGCTCCGGCCGCCCCTTCCGCGTAGCCGTCAGAATCCGCGCTGATGGAAGGCTCGGCGGCACCGCGTGAGTTCGAGGTCGCGATAGGCGGTGCGATCGAAGCGCCCGAGGCGTTCGGCGCCTCGTTCGACGCTGCGCCGCCTGCGGCTGAGCTCGAGCTCGGCGAAGGCCTGGAGGGCGATCCCGCGCTCGCCTTTCGCCGAACGCTCGGAATGTTCGCGACGGGGGTGACCGTGCTCACTACGCGGGTCGCCGAGCAGGTGCACGGCATGACGGCAAACGCATTCATGTCCGTCTCGCTCCAACCGCCGCTCGTGCTCGTCTCGATCGACCGCAGGGCGCGGATGGGCGCGCTGCTCCACGAGGGGACGCGATTCGGCGTCAGCGTGCTCGAGGCGCAGCAGACACGTCTGTCGGACAAGTTCGCCGGCCGCACCGCGGACGATCTTCCCGAGCCGACCTTCGAAATCGTGCACGAGGCGCCGCTCGTCGAGGGGGCGCTCGCGCATCTCGTCGCGCGGGTCGTGCGCTCGTACTGGGGCGGCGACCACTCGCTGTTCCTCGGCCAGGTCGAGTTCGCGCGCTACGGCGAAGGCCGACCGCTCCTGTTCCATCGCGGCCGCTATGAACGGCTGATCGAGGACCCGCACGTCTTCTCGCTTCTCCCGCGCGAGCTCCTCGACCCGCTCCTCGCCCTCGGCGAGGAGCGCACGTTCTCCGCCGACGAGCCGCTGATGGAGATTGGCGAGCAGGGCTGTGACCTGATGCTGATCGTCGAGGGCACCGTGCGCGTGCAGCGACCTGGCTACTCGTCGACCGTGGGGCCGGGCGAGCTCATCGGCGAGATCGAAGTCCTCGACCCGAGCGGAGGTCGCATCGCGGACATCCACGCGGTCGAGCCGGTGCGGGCGATCGCGGTGACACGCGACGCGCTGCTGTCCGCGCTCGAGGCGGATCCGCGGGCGGCGATCGCGCTGATCGAGGTGCTCGCCGCGCGCTTCCGCGAGACGGCGTGAAGTTCCAAAGGGCGCTGCTCGCCCTCGGCGTGGGGCTCGCGCTGGCGGACTCCTCGATCGTCACCCTGGCGCTGCCCGACATCCTCGGCGAGTTCGACGTCGCGATTACCTCCGTGGCCTGGGTGCTCACGTCGTTCAACCTCGTCCTCGCCGTCCTCGCCGTCCCGGCCGCATACGTGTCTCGGCGCCGTCCAAGGCGGTCCTTCGGAGTCGGTGTCGTCGTCTTCGCCGGTGCGTCGCTCACTTGCGGGCTTGCCCCGTCGTTCGACGTGCTCGTGGGCGCGCGGTGCGCTCAGGCGGCCGGGGCCGCGCTGCTCGTGACGGCGGCGCTCGACCTGCTGTCGGAGCTCGAGGGGAGTGACGAGCGCGCCGTCCAGATCTGGGTCGCGGCAGGCGTCGTCGGCGCGGCGCTCGGCCCGGCGGCCGGCGGGATCCTCACGGAGCTCCTCGGTTGGGAGTCGATCTTCCTCGCGCAAGTGCCGATCGCGATCGTCTTGCTCGTGGCGCTGCGTGGTGTGGTCGTGAGCCCCGTTCCGACTCCAGCCGGGCGACCGTCGATCACGGCGAACGCAGCACTTCTCTTCGTCGCCGGCGGCCTCGTCGGAGCCCTTTTCTTGATCGTGCTCCTCCTCGTCGACGGGTGGGGCATGTCGCCGGCGGCGGCCGGAGTCGTGGTCACGATCCTGCCGCTCACCGCAATCGCGGTGAGCCGCCTCCGCCCGGCGTCGCTCGGGGCGGTGCAGGGGATCGTCTGCGGAGTGGTCCTGCTCGCGGGCGGGCTCACCGCGCTCGCGCTCATGCCGCGCGCCGGCTGGGGCTGGACGATCCCACCACAGGTGCTCGCCGGCGCCGGGCTCGGGCTCACGGTCGCGGGGCTCACCGAGCTCGCGCTCCGTGGTCGTCCGGATCAGGTCGTGCACGGCGGCTGGACGATCGCTGCCCGTCATGCCGGCGTGGTCGTGGGACTGCTCCTTCTCGCCCCGGTGCTCACGAGTGCCCTGGACGAGAACCGCGACGAGGCGATTCGTGCCGGTGCGGCGATCGTGCTCGACAGCGACATCCCGCCACTCGACAAGCTGGGCGTCGCGCAGGACGTCCTCGCCGAAGTGGATCGCTCCAACGACGCGGGAGAGCTTCCGGACCTCGACCGGGCATTCGCGGATCGGCCGGACGACGACGAGTGGGGCGCGCTCGTGTCCGCGCTGCAGGACCAGCTCGACCGCGCGGTGACGAACGCCTTCTCGGGCCCGTTCCTGCTCGCTGCTGCGCTAGCCCTCTGTGCCCTTGTCCCACTGGCCTTCGCTCGCCGGCGGCCGACATGAGACGTGTTCTCCCCCTGCTCGTCTCGCTCGGTCTCGTCGCCGCCGTCGTCGTGCCCTACCTGGCACTCGGCGGCGGACGGTTCGAGCCCACGCCGGTCGCCGACCCGTGCGAGACGCGCAACCAGTCCGAGGCGGAGGGCCTGAGCGGGACCGTTGAGCGCATCGCGCTCGTCGCCGTCGACGGCGTTGCCTGCCAGCTCGGTGTGTCCCGCGAAGATCTCGTGCTCGCCCTGCGCAGCGAAGAGGCATTCGACGCGTTCACGGCGGAGCATGGCATCGAACGGGAAGACGCGGAGCGCGCGGTCCACGACGGCCTCGTACATGCGGTCGACCAGGCGGAGCAGGACGGCACGCTGCCGGGGGCTCTGGTCCCCCTCGTGCGCAGAGCGGCCGAGTCTGTTCCCCCGTGGCTCATCCTCGAGACGCTCGAGCGTCTCGGGAGCTTTCTCCCCGGTTAGTCGAGGTCGGGTAGCTCGGCGAGCCAGGGCGTGCGGTAGCCGGACTCGTCCCAGACGACCGGGAAGAACGACTCGTCGAGCGAGAGGTCGTCTCGCCGTCGGTAGCGCGAGTAGGTGACGTCGACGTTCGTCTCGTGGAAGCGTGTGTCCACCTGCACGAAGTGCGAGACGAGTGCCATGCGGGCCACCGCCCCCGAGGTGTTCGGGGGAGAGCCGTGCCAGGTCAGGCCGTGGTGGAAGGAGCCTCCGCCGGCCTTCACCACGACCGGGACGAGGTCGAGCTCCTCACTGCGGTCCGGCGCCGCAGCGCGCGGGCCTACGAGCCAGTCGTCCGGCGCGTGGAACTGCGAGCGCGCGGGTGGCGACTTCGGCCACGTGTGCGAGCCGCGGACGAACTCGATCGGCCCCGCGTCCGCTTGTGTCTCGTGGAGCGAGATCCAGCACGTGACCATCTCGGGCGGCACGAGGTAGTCCGCGTACGAGGAGTCCTGGTGGAATCCGATCGCCTTCGCCCCGGGCGGTTTCCAGAGGATGTTGTCCTGGAGGATGCGCACGCCCGAGTAGCCGGCGAGCTGGGCGGCGAGTCGGCCGATCCGGTCCGAGAGCACCTGCGCGGCCACGACGTTGTCCGACTTCCACGCGTTGCAGAGCTGGCGCGTGCGGTCCTCGGAGTCGCGCCCCGGTACCCAGTTCACCTCGTCCGGCCGGATGCCCGTCTCGTACTCGCCGTCGAAGAGCTTGAGGTAGCGCTCGAGCAGCAGCTCGAGCCCACGCTCCGACACGAGCGCCTCGTCGACGATCAGGAAGCCATCGCGTGCGAACCCTTCGACCTGCTCCGCGGTGAACGACTCGATCACGCCATGCCGGTGTCGACGACGCAGAAGCGATTACCCTCGGGGTCGGCGAGGATGACGTAGTCCGCGTCCGGCGGCCGCTTGTCCCAGTGGACCTCGGTGGCGCCCAGCGCGAGCAAGCGCTGGACCTCACCGGCTTGATCCTTCGTGTAGAGGTCGAGGTGGAGGCGCGGCGGGATCTGCAAGGTCGAGCGAACCTGGTCGAGCGCGAGGTTCGGCCCCACGCCGTCTCTGGGGGCGAGCAACACGAAGTCGTCGTTGTCGGCCTCGCGGCGTCGCTCGTAACCGAGCGCCGCCTGCCAGAACTCCGTCTGGCGCTGGAGATCGTCCACCCGGAGAACGATCGATCCGATGCGAATCATCCGTCTACGAGCGCGGGCGGGTCTTGTCCGGGTCGTAGAACGGGACGCGGACGACCGTCGCGGCGATGCGCTTCTGGAGCCCGTCGAGCTTGCCCACCTCGAGCGGGGTTCCGAGCTCCGCGTACTGCACCGCGACCCGCGCGAGCGCGATGTTCTTCTTGAGTATCGGACTGCGCGTGCCGCTCGTCACGACGCCGACACGCTGGCGGCCGACGTAGATCTCGTCGCCGTGACCGGCGGTCTCGTTGCCCTCGAGCTCGAGGCCGACGAGCCTTCGCTGCGGATGTGAAGCGCGCTCCTCGAGCGCGCTCGCGGCCGACGAAGTCCTCGTCGGTCTTCAGGTCGACGGCGAAGCCGATCCCGGCCTCGAACGGGTCGGTCTGGTCGTCGAACTCGTAGCCGGCGAAGATCAGCCCCGACTCGATGCGAAGGATGTCGAGCGCCGCGAGGCCGAGCGGCGTCAGCCCGTGCTCCTCGCCCGCCTCCCAGATCGCGTCCCAGACCGCCGGGCCGTCGCGAAGGATGGCACCACACCTCGTACCCGAGCTCGCCCGTGTAGCCGGTGCGCGAGACGACGATCGGGATCCCGTCGTACGTCCCGATCCGCCCGACCGTGAACCGGAACCACTTGAGGTCCTCGAGCGAGGTCTGCGTCGGCGGCGTCCACACGATCTTCCTCAGGAGCTCGCGGCTCTCGGGCCCCTGGACGGCGACGTTGTGGAGCTGGTCGGTCGAGGGCTTGACCCAGACCTTCAGGTCGTTGCGCTCCGCGAGCTCGTTGAGCCAGATGCCGTCGTACTCGTCGCCGCCGACGAAGCGGAAGTTGTCCTGGCCGAGCCGGTAGACGGTCGCGTCGTCGATCATCCCGCCGGTCTCGTTGCAGACGGCCGTGTACGTGACCTGGCCGACCGAGAGCCGGCGCGCATCGCGCGTGATCGCGCGCTGGACGAGCGCTTCGGCGTCGGGGCCGAGGATCTCCCACTTGCGAAGCGGCGAGAGATCCATGATCGCGACCTTCTCGCGGCAGGCCCAGTACTCGGCGATCGCGCCCTCGTTGTCGAAGCAGTGCGGAAGCCAGTAGCCGCGGTACTCGACGAAGCTCTTCGTCAGCTCGCTCGTGCGCGGATGGAAGGTCGTCTCCTTCGTGAGCACCGGGTCGGCGTCCGGCGGTCACGCGGTGCGCGATCGCCACCGAGAACGTGTTGTCGGGCGCGTAGACCCGCACGTGGATCGGCGTGATCTGCCAGCCGTTCGCCGGGTCGATGTCGTCGGGGCACGAGGACGAGGCGCACACGAGGTCGCTCATCGCCCGCAGCGAGGACGTAGTCGCCCGGCCGCGACCACGGCTCGTCCATCACGAACACGTTGTTCGCGTCGAAGCCGGTGTTGTAGAAGAAGTTGAGCGCCTCCCAGCCCGTCCGCGGCGCGATTCCGAAGGGCGTCGACCTCCCCGTTGAAGTTGTCGGTGCAGTTGACGTGGCCGGGGTAGCCCTTGTCCTCGTAGTACTTCGCGGTGCAGGCGAGGCCGAAGGTGTCGTGGCGGCCGACCGTGTCCCGGACCACCTCGATCAGCGGGTCCTTGTCGACGTCGTAGAACTTCCCGCGCAGGCCGGGCTGCGGGTACGCCTGTCCCATGAGCGAGCGCGTCGTCGTCGCGTCGAGCCCGCGCTCGAGGCCCGATCTCGAGCTTGCGCCGGTGGAACGCGAGGAAGTCCGAGCACTGCTTGCCCTCGACGTCGATCACCTGGATGAACTCGCCTGCGCGCACCTCGTACGCGAGCGCCGTGGCCGCAGTCGACCCGGATGTCGAGCCGCGGCTCGGCGAGAGGGGGAGGAAGCTCCTGCTGCTCGTAGCTGCGCGGCGTCGACGCGCCGCACCTCGACGAGAAGCTCCGAGGGCGGGGGCTCGCCGTCCACGATGCGGCCGCCGGGAGCGGCGACGACGACCGTGACGGCTCGCTCGGCGCGGAATGTGTGCGCGGACCCTGGCGGGGACCACTCGCCGAAGAGCGGGACCGCCGTCGGCGTCGGCCGGGTCGAGTCCGCGCGAGGCGAGCTCGTGAGCGAGCAGGCTTCCGTTTCGGTCGGCGAGAGCCGCTCGAATCACCGTCGCGGGTGCGTCGGCCCGAGCTTCGAGCGCGGCAGCGTCGTCGCGCCCGTCGGCGCCGAGCACGGACACCTCTGCGGCCTGGCTCCCGCGCGAGTCGGTCACCGTCAGCCGCTCGTCCGGTCCGAGGGCGAACACGGTCGCGCCACCAGGGCGGACGACGTACGTCTCGACGAACGGATCCTCCGGGAGCAGGCCCCGGATCAGGGCCGGCGAGCTCGACATGTCACGCGCTCGCCGGCGCCTTCGCCTCCATCTCGGCCGCCTCGGCCACGAGCTTCTCCGCCAGCTCGCGCTTGCCGTCGGCGTCGAGCTTCTTCACCTCGTTCTCGACGGCTCGGCGGTTGTACGACTGGTTCCAGTAGTCGAGCGCGTCGAACCCGAGGAGCACGGCCTTGCCGACGAACTGGCGCAGCACCTCGTTCGTCGGGCCCATGACCCAGCCGGCCTTGGCGTCGCGCAGGTAGCGCTCGAGCTCCATGTCGCGCTTGTAGCCCGAGCCTCCGCACGCGTGCAGCATCTTGTCGACGACGTGGGCGACGTTCTTCGCCGCCTCGAACTTGATCTGCCAGGCCCAGTGCAGGAAGTCGGCGCGGGCGAGCTCGCCGACGGCGAGCACTTTCGTGTTGTTGTCGGTCGCGCCGTCCATCGCCTGCGCGACCGAGTAGACGAACAGCCGCGCGGCGTTCGTGTCCATGAGCGCCTCGCCGACGTAGTCCTGGATCGTCGGGTAGTCCGCGACCCGCAGGCCGACGTCGACGTGTCGCTTGCGCGTCGTGTGCCGCTTCGCGATGTCGATCGCGCCCATCGCGATGCCGTTCCAGACGGACGACGACCCGATCAGGAACCACGGGTCGACGGACTCGTCGTTCGATGCGGCGCCGTCACCCACAGGGCCGACGAGCTGCTCTCCGGGGATCTCGACGTCGGGCACCTCGAGCGGCCCCGACTGGTTGCCGCGCAGCCCGAGCGCGTCCCAGAGCGACGGCTGCGCCTGCGCGTCCTCGCCGTCGATGACGAACACGGAGAGGTCGTCGTAGCCGGAGAAGTCGGGGCTCGTCGTCTGCACGACGTAGAAGTCGGCGAAGCCGGCGGACGTGGTCCACGACGCCTTCTTGCGCACCTTGTAGCCGCCGTTGACGCGCTCGGCGCCGGACGAGATCGGGTACCAGAAGTGCGATCCGGTCTCGGGATCCGAGTACGAGAGCGTGCCGATCTTCCCCGAGTTGAGCGGGCGGATGTACTTGTCGATCAGCTCGTCCGTCGGGCGGAGCATCATCGGCGTTCACCGCGCCGATGTGCATCACGTAGCACATCGCGGTCGAGGCGCAGCCGTAGCGCGAGATCGTCTCGCACGTCATCGCGTAGGCGACGTGGTTCTCGCCCAGTCCGCCGTACTCCTCGGGGACGGTGAGTGCGAGGAAGCCGTGCTCGCCGAGCAGCTCGAGGTTGCGCCGCGGGAACAGGAGCTCGTCGTCGGAGCGCTTCGCGTTCGCGCGCATCTCCTTCTCGCAGAGCTCGATGAGCGTCGCGCGGAGCTCCTTCTGGCGGTCGGTCAAGACCCAGTCGGGATCCCACTCGTAGCCGAGTCCCCAGAACGGCTCGCCTCCCCACATCTTCTCGGACATGCTCACCTCCACCGGATTGGCGTTCTCGCGGCGCATCGTAGGCCTCTCCGCCGACTCGCGGCAAGGACCCCTCCGTGGCCGTTCGAGCGGCGTCAGCAGACGCTACTTCGAGGAGGTGCGCACGATCCTCGACCGCCACGGACGGACGCCCGAGAAGGTCAGCGGCGACGTTGTCGTCGTCCTCTTCGGCGCTTCCGTCGCTCAGCTCCAGCGGATCTCGCTGGAGGTGAGGCCACTACCCGTCGGAAGGCCGTCGTCGGTGATGACGTCCCAGTCGCCGGCCTGGTGCGTGAAGATGTGCCCTGCGATGCGGAGGCCGGTCGGCCGGTCGAGCGTCCCGGCGGCGATGCTGATGCGGTCTCTCGTCGGCGAGTTCCAGAAGAGGCTCGACCCGCACTCGGCGCAGAAGCCTCGTCGCGCGTTCAGATCGCTCTCCGGGCTGTCGATCCAGCGAAGCGCGTCGGTCTCGCCGATGACGAGATGCTCATCGTGCGTGGCCGAGAACGCACCGAGGTGACCGCTCCAGCGTCGGCACTCGACGCAGTGGCAGAGGATGACGTCGCGGAGCGGGCCACGCACCTCGTACGTGACCGCACCACAGAGGCAGCGACCGGTCGCTCTCGGCGCGGCACTTTCCATGAGCGGATCGTAGAATCGGCTGATGCCGCTCGTCGGAGACCACATGACGAGAAGCGTGCTGACGGTCGAGCCGGGTGCGACGCTCGGAGAGGCAGCGGCGAAGATGGCCGAGCGAAGCGTCGGCGCGATCGTCGTTCTCGAGGGCGCGAGGATCGCGGCAATTCTCACCGAGCGCGACGTCATGAAGGCGGTCGCTGCCGGTCGCGACGGCAGCGCTCCCGTCTCCGAGTGGATGACGCGTCATCCGGACACGATCGAGACGGGGGATACCACGGACCACGCCGCGTCGCTCATGATCCACGGGGGCTTCCGGCACCTACCGGTGGTCGAGAACGGCGAGGTCGTCGGGATCGTCTCCATCCGCGACCTGATGCGGGTGGCGCTGGAAGACCGGTCACCGCGCGGCGCGTAGTTGCCGCGCACCGTCCTCCCGATCTACGCGCTGTTTCTGCTCGAGACGCTCACGTGGATCGCGATCGTCCCGCTCGCGCCGACGTACGCCGACGAGTTCGGGCTCTCGGGGGTGGAGGCCGGCGCGATACTGGCCGCGGCGTCGCTCGCGGCGCTCGTGGTCGCGCTTCCTCTCGGCATCCTCGCGGATCGCTTCGGCGCGCGGCAGGTCACGATCGCCTCCGCTGTTCTCTTCACGCTGGCGACACTCGGGCAGGGACTGGCGAACGAGTTCGGGGTCGCTGCTGGTCGCTCGTATCGGCTTCGGCATGGCGTTCGGCGCGCTCTGGGCCGCGGGCGCGTCATGGCTCTCCAACTCGCTCTCCGACGACCGCCGGGTCGGCTGCTCTCGCAGCAGCCACGACCGTCGCGGGTGTCGGATTCACGATCGGCCCGGTCTTCGCCGGGGTCGTCGCCGACCGCTTCGAGACAGGCACTCCATTTCTCGTGCTCGCGCTCGCGGCCGCGGTCGTGACCGCGACGCTCTTCGTCGTTCCGCCGGCGGATGCGACGGATGTGACCACTCAGTCGCTGCGAGAGGTCCTCCGTGTGGTGCGGCGTGACGAGCTCGTCCTCGCCGGCATCGCGATCATCGTGCTCATCGGTCTCGTCGGCGGCGGTGTGAACCTGCTCGTCCCGCTGCAGCTGAAGACGAACGGCGTGTCCGCGGCCCAGATCGGTCTTCTCTTCTCCGTCGCCTCCGCCGTCTACACGGTGGTGAGCGCGATCGTTGCTCGCCTCGGTGAGCGCTCGGCCACGCTCCGCGTCGGAGGGGTCTCGGCGCTGCTCGTCGGGTGTGTCGATCGTCCTTGTCCTGAGCAGCCCGTCGACCGTCGCGGCGGTTGCGTTCGTGCTGCTGCGCGCGCCGCCCTGGTCGACGATGGACACGATCATCTACCCGCTCGCGGCCGCGGGTGCGCACCGCTCGGCACTGGGCCGCGGCTCGGTGATGGGGCTCGTCATGCTCGGCTGGGCGGCTGCGTCGACGGTCGGCCCGATTCTCGCCGGGCGCGATCGCGGACTCCGCCGGCGATCGGACGGCGTACGCGGTGATGATCGCGTTCTGTGCGATCATCGGTCTCTGGCTCCTCCGCGCGGGGAGCCGACGCGTGATGCGAGCTACGACGCCGTCGACCTCGACCGCCTGTACGGCGCCGCCGATCTCGACGTCCTTGCGGAGCGAGTACGACCGGATAGCTCCCGTCTACGACGTCGGCGTGGGCGAGGACGATGGGCTACGCGTCTCCGCGGCGGTCGCCGAGGTCGCGCGACGGCTGATCGAGCCCGACGCACGCGTCCTCGACGCCGGTGCGGGGACGGGCCTGCTCGGAGTGGAGCTCGCTCGCGCCGGGTTTCGACGGCTCGACGGCCTCGACATGTCCAGCGGGATGCTCGGACGAGGCCGTGCGCAAGGGCGTCTACCGCGACGTGCGAGTCGGAACGCTCGGCGAAGAGCTCGGCTACGAGACCGGCTCGTACGACGCAGTCGTGTCGGCGGGCGTCCTCACCGCCGGTCACGCACCGGCGACGAGCCTCGACGAGCTCGTCCGCGTTACACGACCGCGGCGGGCACGTCATCTTCACGCTCAGGTCCGACACTGCGCTTCCGGGGTTCGACGACAAGATCGCCGAGCTGGAGCGGGCGAGGCGGTGGACGCTCGTCGACAAGGGCGACGAGTTCCAGGCGCTGCCGAAGGGCGAGCCGGACGTGCTCGTTCGCGTCTGGGCGTTCCGCGTGCTGGAGCCGGAGCCGGCGTCTAGGACGAGCAGCGCGTCCATCTCCTCGAGGCTGCGCTCGAGCTCCACGGCGAAGTCGTTCGCCAGCCCGTGGAAGTTCGTGACGACGCAGACCAGGCGAGTCGTCGTGGACCGTGTACGACAGGCCGAAGCCCTCGTCGACGACCGGTCCGAAGCACGAGAGTGCGACACCCGTCGAGCTGGGCAAGCGCGCTCGTCGAGAGGACGCTGCGCGTGAGGGTCGTGTAGTCCGTTGTCGGTGAAGATCTCCGGTGGTTCCTCGTCCGGCTCGACCATGCGGCGGAGTCCGAGCAGATGCCGGTCGACGCCGCGCCCTTCCTTGCAGCGAGCGAGCGTCGCGACATGACGCTCGATCGCGGCGCGAAGGTGCACGTCGGCTCTGGAGCTCGTTCGCCCGGGCGTGCGCAGCGAGCGCACGAACGCGACGCTTTCGTCGGAGACGGATCGCATCGCCTCCGTGCGTCCGTGCAGGAAGCGCTTCGTGTCGACCGACTCGTAGGTCGACGCCGTCTCGCCCGTGAGCGTGAAAAACGCGAGCTGGAACGCCATCTGCACGAACGCGTCGGGGCTCACTCCATGGCGGACGATGCGATGCTTGCCGAGATCGACGACGTCGAGCACGACAAGATCGGTCCGCTGGAGCAGTGCGTCGACGTCGTCCTGCGAGCTCGAGATCGCGTCCCGCAGCGGACCCGTCTCCTCGTGGCGAAGTGGTTTTGGTTCGACGTCGTCGCCGCTTCGTGGCTGCGGCGCTTCCTCGTGCTCGACCAGGAGCTCGGCGAGCCTCACGGCGGTGCTCCCGTCGAAGCCCGAGTGCTCCATGCAGAAGCCGGCGACGCCGTTCCGGGCGACGACGAGCTGGATCGACTTGTCGAACCACCGGCCGCGCCGTCGCCGTGCAGGAACAGACGAGCCGCTTCGCTCGAGCGCGGACGCGGAGGTGGTGGTCCGCTCTCGAGGACGAGGACGAGAATCGCCCGCTCGACCGTCTCGAGCCATACGCGGTTTGCGTCAGGGCCTTGCCGAAGATGCCGCTCGCGCATCTCGGCCCACGTCCGGCGATCGGCCGTCGTGAGGACGCCGAGCGACCGCTCGCTCACCGCGCGCGGGCTCGACGATCCGCCCGAGCGCACGCTCGAGCGAGGAGACCGGGTAAGGACGGCCCTCCCGATCGAGCACGTCGAGCGCGAAGAAGTGACCCTCGTGAACGACGACGACATGGCGGCTGTCTGGGTACGGCTTGAGCTCGTCGCTCGTCGCTCCCGGGATCCGCGTCGACGAGAAGAGTCGCGTGTACTCGCGCATGCAGCGGGGAGCCCCGTTGTCGAGATCCGGCGCCAGTTCCTCGTCGTCGACGAGCGCCTTCACCTCGAACGCCGCTGCGAGAAGCCGTGCGGCGCGCTCGATCTGTGGCTGGTCGTCTGCCGGTCAGGGCGAACCCGGGGCTCACGTTGACCACGAGTGGCGTGTCGTCGCAGAGATACCAGTCGTCCCAGAACGGGTCGAGCCAGTTGTCCGGCGCGGACGTCTCGTTCCAGCGCAGGAGGCGCTGCTGCAGCGTCTCGCCGGCACCTCGGGGTCGAATGAAGTCCGCGACCGCGCGTCGGGTCGTCTCGTACTCGCGCTCACCGAGCAGAGGCCGCACGAGCTCGAGGTACAGCTCGCATGTCTCGAGGAGAGCAGGAACGGGAAGTCGCTCGAGCTCGCCCTGGCAGCGGAGCATTCCTCCCGCGCGCGTGCTCACGGGCGCGCCGGCAGTGAGCGACCGCCGCTAGGCGCTCGACGCAGCGAGCGCCGCCTCGAGGCTCGGCGTGTCGGAGAGGAGCTTCCTCGTGTACTCCGCCTTGGGTGCGTCGAGCACGGCGTCGACGAGTCCGCGCTCCACGATCCGTCCCTCGTTCATGACCGCGACCTCCTGCGACAGCGTCCGGATCAGCGCGAGGTTGTGCGTGACGAACAGGAGCCCGATGTCCAGCTCGCGCTGCAGCTCGGCGAGCACGTCGATGATCGCGGCCTGCACCGACACGTCGAGGGCGGACGTGACCTCGTCGCAGACCAGCAGCTGCGGCTCCGCGATGAGCGCGCGGGCGATCGCGACCCGCTGACGCTCTCCGCCCGACAGCTGGTGGGGGTAGCGCTCGAGGCACGTGGTCGAGAGCTGGACGCGATCGAGTGCGCGTCGCACTCGACCGCGTCCCTCCGAGCCACCGGTAGAGAAGAAGTGGCGGAGCGGCTGCTCGATGATCTGCGCGATCGTCTTCCGCGGATTGAGCGAGTTGTAGGGGCTCTGAAACACGTACTGGATCTCCCGTCGCGTATCCGCGTCGCGTGCCCGCGGGCCCGGGGCGCAGTGGCTTCCCGCGGTAGAACATCTCTCCCGCTGTAGTTCGCGTGGAGCCCGGCGACGCAACGAGCGAGCGTCGTCTTGCCGGAGCCCGACTCGCCCACCAGAGCGAGGCACTCGCGGGGCCGGATCATGAGCTCGATGTCGTACAGCACCTGACGTGTCCCGTACGACGCGTTCACGTCCCGCATTGCCACCAGCGCGTCGTCGACCTCGATCTCGGGCCTCGGGGTCGCCGTCCGCCGGGGCGTCGCCGCGTCGCGCAGCACGTCGACATGACGGATGCAGCGGACGAGGTGGTCGTCGGACACCGATTCGAGCGGCGGCTCTGCGGTCGTCGCACCGGTCCTCGACGTACGTGCAGCGTGGGGCGAAGAAGCAGCCCGTCGGCCTGTGTCCGGGTCGCGGTGCCGTGCCCGGGATGCCGACGAGTGGCTGCAGACCCGACATCTCGGGGATGGCCTCCACGAGTCGGCGTGTGTACGGGTGCGCGGCCTGGCGGAAGAGCGCTCCCGTCGGTCCGAGCTCGGCGAGCCGTCCCCCGTACATGACCGCGACCCGATCGGCGAGCGTCGCGACCACGGCCAGGTCGTGGCTCACGTAGACCGCAGCGACGCCGTGCGCGGCGCACAGGTCGCGGACCGTCTCGAGCACGTGCGCCTGCGTCGTCACGTCGAGTCCGGTCGTCGGCTCGTCGAGCACGATCACACGGGGCCGGTTGGCGAAGGCCATGGCGAGCGCGACCCGCTGCTGCTGGCCGCCCGACAGCTGGTGCGGATAGCGGTGCAGGAACACGTCGTCGCTCGGGAGCAGCACCTCGCCGAGCGTCTCGACGATGCGCGCGCGCCGCTCCTCGTTGGACGAGCCGAAGCCGTGGGCCGACAGCGTCTCGTCGAGCTGCGTCTCGATCTTCAGCGCCGGGTTCAGGGAGGACGCGGGGTCCTGGGGGACGTAGGAGACGAGCTTGCCTCGGAGCTGCTGGCGCTCGAGCGGGGGGAGCAGGAGGATGTCTCGACCCTCGATGCGGACCTCGCCTCGCGCGACTCGCGCGCCGCGACGCGTGTGACCGAGCACCGCGAGGCCGACCGTCGTCTTCCCGGATCCCGACTCGCCGACGAGGCCGAGGACCTCGCCCGCGGCGACGTGGAACGAGATGCCGTCCACGATGTCCTCGTGCGCGCCGTACTCGATCTCGACGCGCAGGTCGACGACTTCGAGTGCGGGAGCCACGCGCCTGCTCACTCGCCCCCCGTCCGCCTCGTCCTCGCTCTGATGCCGATGGCAGCTCGAGCGAGGCCGTCCCCGACGAGACTCGTCCCGATCGTGAGGAGCGCGATCGCAATCACGGGAAGGAGCACCGGCCAGGGCTGCAGCGTCAGCCCGTTCTGGTTCTCGTTGATCATCAACCCCCAGTCGGCCGCGGGCGGCTGCAGCCCGAAGCCGAGGAAGCTGAGCCCCGCGACGACGGCGACGTTGAACGACATGCGCAGCGTCGTCTCGGCGATGAGCGGGCTCGAGACGTTCGGAAGCAGCTCGGAGAGAATGATCCGGCGCCGTGGGATCCCGATCGCCTCGGCGGCCCGCACGAAGTCCCGCTCGACGACCTCGGCGGCCGCGCCTCGTGTGACGCGTGCAGCCCGAGGCATCGTCGTGAACCCGACCGCCAGGACGAGCAGCCAGAGCTTCGGGCCGACCGTGGCGGCGAGCACCAGCGCGAACACGATCTGCGGCAGCGAGAGGAAGACGTCCATCGTCCGCATGAGCACGTCGTCGAGCTTCCCCCGCGAGTAGGCGGCGAGGAGGCCGACCGTCACCCCCAGCGTCATTCCGAGTGCCGTCGCGAGCCCGGAGAGCAAGAGGACGGAGAGACCCCCGTACAGGAAACGGCTGAGCACGTCGCGGCCGAGGTTGTCCGTCCCGAGCCACGCGTCGCTCGACGGCGGTGCGTACGGCAGCAGGCCCTCGACGCCCTGGTCGGGCTCGTACGGGGCGACGAGCCGGCCGAAGAGCGGCGATGCCGACGAGCAGCAGCGTGATGCCGAGCCCGATCTTCGTGCGGTGCTGCCTCCAGGCTGCGGAGAAGAGGACGCGCAGGGGCCGCGAGCGGGTCGTCGGTCGACCTCGATGGTCGAGCCCGTCGGTCGACCAGCCACATCGGTCATGGGCCGCTCCTCGGCACAGTGAGCCGTGGAGGAGGGTCCCGCGGGGAACCGGGAGGTTCCCCGTGGTTCTCGAGAAGAATGGGGCATCGCGGGAGGAAACATGGCGTTCTCCCCCGCGCAACGCGAGCCGGCAGGCGAGCGTTGTCATTGGAGCGACGTCCTCAGACGCGGGCTGACGAGGATCGTCGCGACGTCGGCCGCAAGGTTCGAGCACGACGTACAGCGCCGCGATGAAGAGCGCGATCGCCTGCACCGTCGGCATGTCACGGGCACGGACCGACTCGACGAGGAGGAGTCCGATGCCCGGGTAGTTGAAGACGGCCTCGACGACGACGATGCCCCCCGCGAGGTACGCGAGGTTGAGTGCCGTGACCTGGAGCGTCGGGAGCGAGAGCGTTCGGGACCGCGTGCCGCCAGAGGACGCGTCGCTCGGAAAGCCCCTTGAGCCGCGCCATCTCCACGAAGTCGCTCTCGAGGATCTCGACCGTCGACGCGCGCATGATCCGCGTCGTGTACGGGACGACGGCGATGATCAACGTGATGACGGGGAGCACGAGCTCTCTCGGGTACTCCCACGGTCTCGACCCAGGTTCGGTCACGATCACGCTCGGGAGGACATGGAAGACCGTGGTCGAGAAGATCACAGCCAGCGTGATCCCGACCACGAACTCGGGCATGGCAGCGAGCCCCAATGAAGCCACGGACGTCGTCTGGTCGAAGGTGCCGTCACGCTTGCGCGCGCTGAGTGCGCCGAGGAAGATTCCGAGCGGGACGGCGATCGCGCCCGCGATGAGCATCAGGAAGAGCGTGTAGACGAGCCGCTCGCCGATCACGTCGGTGACGGGGAGTCGGTTCGCCAAGGACATACCGAGGTCGCCGGTGACGATCCCGCTGATCCACTCCCAGTACTGCGTGAGCAGCGGCTTGTCGAGCCCGAGCTGGCTTCGGAGCTCGGCGAGCGACTCCGGCGTGGCGCTCCGTCCGAGAATCGAGCGGGCGGCGTCGCCCGGAAGCGCCTGTGTCGCGGCGAAGATGATGACCGACGTGATCCACAGCGTGACCAGACCGAGGAGCAGTCGGCGGATGATGAAGCCGGACAGGCCGTGCCTGAGACTCATCGTGCGAGACGAGGCTAACGCTGCAGCGCGGGAGAGTCCAGGCTCTTTCTGAAGAAGACGCGGCGGTAACCGTCCTCGACCCGGCGACCCGTCTCGACGAAGCCGAGCACTGGATAGAGCTCGAGGTTCTCGGTCATCGCCTCGTTCGTGTACAGCTCGACGGCCGTCAGGCCGAGCTCACGGGCCTGGAGCTCGGCGAACGCGATCAGGGCACGGCCGTGTCCGAGGCCCTGCCGTGCGGGATCCACCGCGATGTTCTCCAGCTCCAGGGCGTCCCCCGCGGGCCGGATCACGAGGATGCCGACCGCTCCGTCGCGGTCGTCTTCGCCGACCCACACCTCTCCCGCCGCGACGAGCGCTTCGTAGTCGGCGTTCATGGGCGCGGGGCGACGGCCGATGCGCGGCACGTATCGGATATAGGCCGCCGCGACGATCGCGATGATCGCGGGGACGTCAGGGCTCTCGGCTCGCCGGATCCGCATGCGACGAGGGGTGCCGGGCCGCACGCGACCCGACACCCCGTCGGCTCCTAGACGAAGTAGATCGTGCGGAAGCCGTTGCCGTACTTGTTGAGGTTCAGCGTGCCCTTGTCGACCTTGTAGCCGCCGACCTTGGCGGAGTAGCCGTCGGTCAGGCTCTTGAAGCCCCAGATGATGAGCCCGCCGTCGTTGTACTCCATCCGCTGCATCTCCTTGATGATCGCGGCGCGCTTCTTGTCGTCGACCGTCGCCAGCGCTTGCCTATACAACGACTCGAACTTCGAGTACCCGGAGTACGCGTCCCAGTGGGTCTCGTTGAACGGCGCCGTCTTCATCACGGCGGTGGCGGCCTGGAGGAGGTAGTTGCGCGTCCCCCAGTAGTCCGCGGAGAAAGGCCACTTCAGGTACTGGTCGCCGTAGATCGTGCCGCCGTCGACGTTCCTGACGGTGACGTTGACGCCGCCGGCCTTCGCGTTCTGGGCGAAGATCGTCGCACCCTCGACCATCCCGGTGTCCGCCGGGCTCGTGACGAGCTCGACAGACAGGCTGTCGTGGCCCGCCTGCTTGAGCAGCGACTTCGCCTGCTCGGGGTCGTACTTGCGCTGCGGGAACTCGTCGCCCGCGTACGCGGGATCGAATGGCGAGTAGATGTCGTTACCGACGAACCCGTAGCCGGAGAGGCCCTGCTGGATGACCTGCGGCCGGTTGATGAGGAGGCGGAACGCCCGCCGGACGCGCACGTCGTCGAACGGCGGGGTGTCGACGCGCATGCAGAGCGGCGTCCACGCGCCCGTCGGGGAGACGAGGACTTTCTTCCCGCGACCCTTCACCACCGGTACCTGCGCGAACGGCACGTCGGCCATCGCCTCCACCTGTCCCGACAGGAGCGCGTTGACCTTCGCCGCGTCGGACGGGAAGTTGATGATCCGCACCTCGTTGAAGTACGGCTGGCCGTCGATCCAGTAGTTCCGGTTCTTCGTGTGGACGCTCTCGCGGCCAGGTGTGAAGCTCTTGACCTTGAACGGCCCGGTCCCGATGTATTGGAGCGGCCCCTGGCCCACGGCGTTCGGCTGGTAGCCCTTCGGGACGACGCCCTGGAAGTACTGTGCAAATGCCTCCATGAGCGTCACGTCCGGGCGGGACAGGATGAGCCTGCACGTGTACTTGTCGAGCTTCTTGATGTTGTTGAGGTCGATCGCGCCGAAGGCCGCGTTGCCGAACAGCTTGAGCTTCGGGTTCTTCGTGCGCCTGATCGAGTAGATGACGTCGTCGATATTAAGCGTCTTGCCGTTGTGGAACTCGACGCCCTTGCGCACGCGGATGAGGTACTGGTTTGCCTTCTCCGCCTTCAGCTCCTCGGCGAGATGGAGCTGGATCTTGCCCTTCTCGTCGAAGCGGGCGAGAGCGTCGAACGTCGCGACGAGCCGCACGATGTCCGACTTCGCGACGATGTGCTGACCGTCGATGAAGTCGGTCGTACCGCCGGCGGTCGCCTGGCGGAACGTGCCCCCTCGCTTGATCTGGCTCGAGGCGAACGCCGCCTCGGTGGCTGGTCCGAACGCCCCCCCGGTTACCACGATGCCGAGCGCAGCCGCTCGGCGGAGGACGTCCTGCCGCGTCATGCCGCGCCTTACTTCGCGGCTCAGTGCTTCGTCGGCCGTTGTCATTCGCGCCTCCTCGGGCTTAGCGATGACCCCCCACAGGGTTCGGCGCAATTCAACCCCCGTACAGCCAAGAAAGCAAGCACCGATTTCGTGAATAGAGTTCCCGCATGGCGGACTGGAGCGGCATCGTTGTCCCCGAGCTCGAGCAGCTCGACCAGTTCGCGCTCGGGCTGACGATCGCCGAGGTGAAGGAGCTGTACGGCCTCGACGAGGTCGTCAAGATGAGCTGGAACGAGAACCTGTTCGGGCCGTTGCCTGGGGTGCTCGATGCGATCCACGCCGAGCTCGACAACATCTGGCTCTATCCCGAGCAGCCGTACATCGACTTCCGCAACGAGGTGGCGGCCTATTCCGGTGCGCGCGCGACCAATGTCGTTCCGGCGCATGGCAGCCTCGCGCTGCTCGGTCACGTCTCGAGCCTGCTCCTTCGCCCCGGCGACAACGTCGTCGTGCCCGAGCTGACCTACGGTCTGTACGCGCAGCTCTCCGCCACGCGTGGAGCCGTCGTCCACCGTGTGCCGATGCGCGGGCTCGCGATCGATCTCGGCGCTGTGAGCGAGCTGGCGCACGCCGTCGATGCGCGCATCGTGTGGATCTGCGACCCCAACAATCCGACCGGCGCAGCACTCGACCGGGACGAGTGGAGAGCTTTCCTCGACGCGTTGCCGGATCACTGCGTCGCCGTGGTCGACGAGGCCTATGCGGACTTCGTCGCACCCGAGCACCGCGTCCGCCGCGAGCTCGATATCGCCGAGGGTCGCCGTGTGATCGTCCTCAGGAGCTTCTCCAAGCTGTTCGGGCTGGCGGGGTTGCGGCTCGGCTATGCGCTCGTCGACGAGCCGCTCGTTCCGTACTTCGACCTGCTCGAGGAGCCCTTCAACGTCAACTGCGTCGCACTCGCGGCGGGGTGCGCCTGCCTTCGGGCGCGAGCGGCAGTCGACGAACGCCGTGCCCAGGTGGCGGCGGCGAGGGACGAGCTGGCGAACGACCTTCGCGATATCGGATTCGAGCCGCTCCCATCCGAGGCGAACTTTGTGCTCGCGCGCGTCGACGTCGACGACGTGCTGCTCGGAGATCGCATGGCCGAGCGGGGGCTGCTCATTCGCCCGGGCTCCGACTACGGGCTGAACGGGTACGTCCGGATCACCGTCGGTCCGCCCGAGCTCATGGACCGCCTCGGGGTGGAGCTGCGCGACGTGTGCGCGTCGTTGCGAGCCGCCCCGGTCGCGTGAGCCGCGTTCTCTGCGATCCCGACATCGCGCTCGAGCACGTCCGCCGCGTGCTCACCGGGATGGATGTCGACGTCGACGTGGTCGCCGGCGGATGGTCGGGGGACGACGTGGTCGGCGTCCTCACGTTCCACCCGGTGACTGCGGATGACCTCGCGCGGCTTCCCGCGTTGCGCGTCGTCTCCACTCCGAGCGTGGGCTTCGACCACGTGGACGTTGCAGCAGCGACCGAGCAGGGCGTCTGGGTGTGCAATGTCCCGGACTACTGCGTCGACGAGATGGCCGATCACACGCTGGCACTTCTGCTCGCGCTCGTGCGCGGGGTCGTGGAGCTCGACCGCAGCGTCCGGAACGGCGACTGGGACTACCAGGCGGCCGGTGAGCTGCGTCGCATCGCCGACGTTCGACTCGGCATCGTCGGGTTCGGCCGCATCGGGCGCGCGGTCGCGGCCCGCGCTCGCGCGCTCGGGATGGAGGTCGCGGCCCATGACGCATTTCTCGCCGACTCGGAGATCGAGGAGGCGGGCGTTCAAGCCGCGCCGCTCGCAGACCTGCTCCGACGCTCCGACGCCGTCTCGGTGCACGCTCCCTTGACGCCGGAGACCCGCGGCCTGATCGGAGCCGACGAGCTCGCGCTACTCCCGCGCGGGGCATTCGTCGTCAACGCGTCGCGCGCGCCCGTCGTCGACACGGATGCGCTGCTTGGTGCGCTGGACAGCGGACACCTGGGAGGGGTCGCGCTCGACGTGCTCGACGTCGAACCGCCCGCCGCGGACGCGCCTGCCCCGGCGGCTCCACGCCTCGTCGTGAACCCGCACGCGGGCTGGTACAGCGAGCGTGCAGCGGAGGTCGCCGTGGAGCGGGCTGCGGAGGCGGTGCGTGACGTGCTCGAGGGAAGACGCCCGCAGTCCCCGACGAACGAGCCTGCTGCTCGTTGATAGCGTCAGCCCGGCCGATGGGCGACCGGCCGCACATCCTCCTCGTGGTGGTCGACCAGCTCGCGGCGCCGTTCCTTCGCGCGTACGGCCATCCGGTGACGAAGGCGCCGACCGTCGATCGGCTGGCCGAGACGGGTGTCGTCTTCGAGAACGCGTACACGCCGAGCCCGCTGTGCGCACCTTCGCGGGCGTCGCTCATGACCGGCCTCATGCCGAGCAGAAGTCGCGTGTACGACAACTCGGCCGAGTTCGCGTCGTCGCTTCCGACCTTCGCCCATTACCTCCGTCTCGAGGGCTACCGGACGTGCCTGAGCGGGAAGATGCACTTCGTCGGACCGGACCAGCTGCACGGGTTCGAGGAGCGGCTCACGACCGACGTGTATCCCGGGGACTTCGGCTGGACACCCGACTGGAGCCGGCCCGGCGAGAGGGTCGACTGGTGGTACCACAACATGAGCTCGGTCAAGGAGGCGGGTGTCGCCGAGATCACGAACCAGCTCGAGTACGACGACGAGGTGGCCTTCCATGCGGTCCGCCGACTCTACGATTACGCCCGCTTCGAGGGTGATGCGCCCCTATTTCTGTGCGCCTCGTTCAGCCATCCGCACGACCCGTACGTGGCGCGGCAGCGGTACTGGGACCTCTACGCCGATGACGAGATCGACCTTCCGGCTGCGGCGGTGTCGTTCGAGGACATGGATCCCCACGGTCGCCGCCTGTGGCGTGACTGCGCCATGGGCGACGTCGAGATCACGGACGACGACGTCCGGGCGTCGCGCCACGGCTACTACGCGAGTCTCTCGTACGTCGACGAGAAGATCGGAGAGGTGCTCGACGCCTTCGAGTCCTGCGGCCTCGCCGAGGACTCGGTCGTGATCTTCACCTCCGATCACGGCGACCTCCTGGGCGAGCACGGGCTCTTCTACAAGATGTCCTTCCGCGAGCATGCCTCGCGCGTGCCGCTCGTCGTCTCGGCTCCGGGGCGATTCGAGCCACGCCGTGTGCGTGAGCCCGTGTCGCTCGTGGATCTCCTGCCGACCATCGCCGATCTCGCGCGCCCCGGACTGTCGAGCGCGCTCGCGCGTCCGGTCGACGGTCGCAGCCTCGTGCCCGTGCTCGAGGGCGCGGCCGAGACGGACGACGCGACGGCGGTCGGGGAGTACCTGGCCGAAAGCGCCCTCGGGCCGATGGTCATGATCCGTCGTGGGCCGTGGAAGTTCATCCACACGGCGAGCGATCCGGACCAGCTCTTCGACCTCGAGACCGATCCGCTCGAGCTCGCGAACCTCGCTGAGCGATCCGAGCACGAGGCGATCGTGCGGGAGTTCCGTGCCGAGGTCGCCGCGCGCTGGGATCTCGAGGCGCTCGACCGCGACGTACGGGAGAGCCAGCAGGAGCGACTCGCCGTGTTCCGCGCGCTCCAGCAGGGCGCGTCGCATCCCTGGGACTACCAGCCGTCGCGCCTCGCCGCGAAGCAGTACACCCGCAACACCATGGACGTGGCCCTTCGCGATCGGCAGTCCCGGTTTCCGCCGGCCCCGTGAAGGCCGCGGTCTGTCGCAGCTTCGGCACGCCGCTCGAGATCGAGGAGCTTCGGCTCGAACCTCCGGGGCCAGGCGAGGTCAGGGTCGTCCTCGGCGCGTGCGCGATCTGTCACAGCGACATCGCGTTCGCGGAAGGCGCGTGGGGCGGAGGCCTGCCCGCCGTCTACGGTCACGAGGCGGCCGGCGTGGTGCAGGAGCTGGGCTCGGGTGTGAGCGACGTCCGGCCTGGCGATCGCGTCGTTGTCAGCCTCATTCGCTCGTGTGGGCGTTGCTACTTCTGCCAACGAGGTGAGGGTCATCTCTGCAACGGGGAGTTCCCCGGCGACGCCAGGCCCCGACTGCACACGGTGGAGGGAGAGGCCGTCGTCCAGGCGATGCGCACTGGCGCCTTCGCGGAGGAGGTCGTCGTACACGAGTCGCAGGTCGCTCCCGTCCCGCCGTCGATGCCGCTGGACGTGGCGTCGCTCCTCGGCTGCGGCGTCATCACCGGGGTCGGAGCCGTGGTCGATCGGCTCGGCGTGAGCCCGGGCTCGAGCGTCGTCGTGATCGGGACGGGTGGGGTCGGGATCAACGCCGTCCAGGGAGCCCGCGCCGCGGGTGCGGAGATCGTGGTCGCGGTGGACACGTCGGCCGCGAAGCGGTCTGCGGCGGCGATCTTCGGCGCGACGCACGTCGTCGATCCCGTCGAGGAGGACGCTGCGTCGACGGTTCGGTCGCTCACCGAGGGACGAGGCGCGGACTTCGCCTTCGTCGGAGTCGGCAGGGGGGACGTCGTCGAGTCGGCGTTCGGCCTCGTCCGGCGGGGAGGCACGCTCGCCGTGCTCGGTATACCCCCGTCGGGGGAGACGTTCACGCTCGTGGGCGTCGACCTCGTGCACGACGACAAGCGCGTCCTCGGCTACAAGATCGGCTCCGGCTCGGGCCGCCTCGTCGACGTCATCCCCCGGCTCGTGGGCATGTACGACGACGGGCGGCTGAAGCTGGACGAGCTGATCACGGGCCGGTACCCACTCTCGGAGATCAACGAGGCGATTGCATCCGCTACCGACGGGGACACGCTCCGAAACGTCGTCGTCCTCGACCCTGCATGAGGATCGCATCCGTCGAGACCTTCGGAATGAGAGACGTCGCGCTCGTGCGCGTGCAGACCGACGAAGGAGCCGAGGGGTGGGGTCAGGTGGCCCCTTACCACGCGGATACGACCGTCGAGGTGCTCCACCGCCAGGTCGCGCCGCACGCTCTCGGCCGCGATCCGCTGGCGATCGAGGAGGTCATCGACGAGATCCCCGAGCTCGAGTACAAGTTTCGGGGCTCGCATCTCTTCCGCGCTCTCGCGGGACTCGAAACGGCGCTCTGGGACCTCCGGGGGAAGCTCGAGGAAAAGGGCGTCTGCGAGCTCCTGGGCGGCAAGCCGGCGAGCTTCGCTGCGTACGGCGCGAGCCAGCGACGCGACATCACCCCGGAGGAGGAGTCCGCGCGTCTCGTCGCTCTTCGTGAGCGGGACGCCTTCGAGGCGTTCAAGATCCGCATCGGCAGCGTCTGCGGTCACGATCAGGACGAGTGGCCCGGACGCACTGAAGCTCTCGTCGAAACGGTGCGGGCGGCACTCGGGAACGACGTCGCCCTCCTCGTCGACGCCAACAGCGGCTACACGCCTGCGCGGGCGATCGAGGTCGGGCGCATGCTCGAGCAGTACGGCGTTCTCCACTTCGAGGAGCCGTGCCCGTACTGGCGGCTCGACTGGACGCGCGAGGTCACGCAGGCCCTCGACCTCGACGTCGCAGGCGGCGAGCAGGACTGGGACGAGGTTCGTCTGGGAAGAGATGGTCGCCAAACGCGTCGTCGACGTCGTCCAGCCCGACATCTGCTACGTAGGCGGCCTGCTGCGCGCGCTTCGCATCGCCCGCCTGGCAGCGGGCGCCGGTCTGCCGTGCACGCCGCATGCCGCGAACCACTCGCTCGTGCTCGTCTTCACGCTCCATCTGCTGGCGGCGATCGAGAATCCGGGGCCGTACCTCGAGTTCTCGATCGAGCCGGACGAGGACTACCTGTGGCAACGGGACATGTACGAGCCGCGTCCGCGGGTCGAGAACGGCCGTGTGCAGGTCCCGGAGGGGCCGGGCTGGGGAGTGGAGATCTCGCCCGGCTGGCTCGCGCGCGCCGAGCGGCGGGTCACGCAGTTGGAGTCGTAGAGTCCCGCTCGTGAACACCGAGGTCTTCATCACGTGTCCCGTCACGGGCGTCGGCGCGACGACCGACCGCTCGGAGCTCGTTCCCGTCACGCCGGCTCAGATCGCCGACGCTGCGCTCGAAGCAGCGCGCGCCGGAGCGGCGATCGTGCACATCCACGTCCGCGATCCGGAGACCGGCGGCCCGTCGCGCGACCCTGCGCTCTACCGCGACGTCGTCGAGCAGATCCGCGCCTCGGATGTCGACGTCATCCTCAACCTCACGGCTGGGATGGGAGGCGATCTCGTTCTCGGCGGCGTCGAGTCGCCGCTCCCGCTGAGCGAGCAGGGGACGGACATGGCCGGCGCGACGGAACGACTCGCACACGTCGCCGAGCTCCGGCCCGAGATCTGCACGCTCGACTGCGGAACGATGAACTTCGCCGAGGGCGACTACGTCATGACCAACACGCCTTCGATGCTGCGCGAGATGGCGCGCCAGATCCGCGGCCTCGGCGTTCGCCCCGAGATCGAGATCTTCGACACGGGCCACCTCGTCTTCGCGAAGCAGCTCGTCGCAGAGGGCCTCGTCGACGAGCCGGTGATGCTGCAGCTCTGCATGGGCATCTCGTACGGCGCGCCTGACGATCCCGGGACGTTGCTCGCGCTCGTGAACCAGCTTCCTGCGGGTTGCGTGTTCTCCGCGTTCGCGATCGGGCGCATGCAGCTTCCCTACGTCGCCCTCGCACCCATCGTCGGTGGCAACGTCCGGATCGGGCTCGAGGACAACATCTGGCTCGAGCGAGGCGTGAAGGCGACGAACGGACAGCTCGTGGAGCGTGCGGTCGCGATCCTCGAGGCGATGAACGTCCGCGTGCTCGGGCCCGACGAGACGCGCGAGAAGCTGGGGCTCACCGGAGGCTAGATGGTTGATGCCACGATCTCACGCGTCCGGTTGCGCGATCTGACGTGTCCGGGCCGCTCCCGCCCGGACGCGGGCCGCGCAGCGGCCTCGCGTCGGGCGTGCGCTTCGCGACGGAAGAGCGGCACCGAGGCGTCCAGCATCGCCACCGCTCTCCCGTCGCGCCCCGGAGCGGTCAGCTCACGCTCCGGAGTCGGCGATCTCGTGGCATCAACCATCCAGATGGCAAGCCAGTGGCAGCGGCCGCGAAGCGGACGCCTTCAGGGATTGTCGCGACCGGAATCCGCACTCGCGGCTTCCGATCTTGCGTAGGCGATGCGCGTCGCGCTCGTCGGCGGTGGCGTCATCGGCGGCGGCTGGGCCGGCCGGTTCGTCGAGAACGGCGTCGACGTCCGGATCTTCGATCCGCACCCCGATGCCGAGCGGCGGGTCCGGCGAGGTCCTCGAGAACGCGGAGCGCGCGTGGGCCCAGCTGACGCAAGCCCCGCGCGTCCGGGGAGTCGTAACGTTCTCCACGTCGCTCGAGGAGGCCGTGGGCGACGCCGAGCTCGTGCAGGAGAGCGTCCCCGAAGACCCGGAACTGAAGCGTCGCCTGCTCGCCCGGATC
The DNA here is from genome assembly GCA_963709715.1 of uncultured Gaiellaceae bacterium. Taxonomy (GTDB): domain Bacteria; phylum Actinomycetota; class Thermoleophilia; order Gaiellales; family Gaiellaceae; genus GMQP-bins7. The sequence continues at coordinate 117,401 of CAVPXQ010000001.1, read as the reverse complement.
GAGGACGCAGCTCCGCCCGACGCGCTCATAGCGTCGTCGACCTCGGGCCTCCTGCCGTCACTGCTCCAGGCCGATCTCGCCTGGCCGGAGCGGTTCCTCGTCGCTCATCCGTTCAACCCCGTGTACCTCCTCCCACTCGTCGAGCTGGTCGGCGGCGAGCGCACGTCGGAGGAGGCGATCGCGCGCGCAGCAGCGATCTACGCGTCGCTCGGCATGAAGCCGCTTCATGTTCGCACCGAGATCGACGGGTTCGTCGCAGACAGGCTGCTCGAGGCGCTGTGGCGTGAGGCGCTCTGGCTCGTCGAGGACGACGTGGCCACGGTCGAGGAGATCGACGACGCGATCCGGTTCGGGCCGGGACTGCGGTGGGCGCAGATGGGCACGTTCCTCACGTACCGGATCGCGGGTGGCGAGGACGGGATGCACCACTTCCTCGAGCAGTTCGGTCCTGCGCTACGGTGGCCGTGGACGAAGCTGACCGACGTTCCCGAGCTCGATTCGGAGCTCATCGACCGGATCGCGTCTCAGTCGGACACGCAGGCGGCCGGGCTCTCGGTGCGCGAGCTCGAGCGGATCCGCGACGACAACCTCGTCGCCGTGCTGCAGGCTCTGCGTGCCCGCCGCTACGCCGCCGGCGAGGTGCTGCACGAGCACGAGGCGCGCCTGCTCGAAGAGGGAGCTCCCGCGATTGCGGCCGACCCGGAACGGCCGCTTCCCCTGTACCAGGGAGCGGTCGACCCATCCTGGGTCGACTACAACGGCCACATGACCGAGTCCCGCTATCTGCAGGTCTTCGCCGAGGCCACGGACGCCCTCCTCGTCCACGTGGGAGTCGACGCCGACTATCTCGGCCGCGGCTTCAGCGCGTACACCGTCGAGACCCACATCCGGCATCTGCACGAGGTCTCTGGTCTCGAGCCGATCGCCGTCGAGACGCAGATCCTCGGCGCGGACGCGAAGCGCCTGCACGTGTTCCACACGCTGAGGCACGGCCCGAGTGGCGAGACCCTCGCGACGGGAGAGCAGATGCTCCTCCACGTCGACGCAACTGCCGGCCGAGCGAGCAAGTGGGAGGAGCCGGTCGCCGCGCGAGTCGCCGCGGCCGCCGCCGCGCATGCGGAGCTGCCGGTCCCGGAGGGCGTGGGGCGTGCGATCGAGATGCCGGGTGCCTAGAGCGCGAGCACGATCACGCCGAGGACCACCAGCACCGCTCCGGCGAGCCGCGCGGGCTTGACGCGCTCATGGAGGAGCGGGACGGCGAGTACCGTCGCGATGACGACACTCGACTCGCGCACGGCCGCCACGGACGCAGCCGGCGCACGGGCGAGCGCCGCGAGGACGAGGATGTACGCGCCGAACGTCGCGAGCCCAGCCGCGACCGAGGCGCGGCTCACGGCTCCGCGAACGGCTGACTGGCTTCGCCGGTGCAGGGTCAAAAGCAAGAACCCGACCGCCGCCGGGATCATCGAGAGCTCCTGGTAGACGATCGGAGACGCGTAGCGGATACCGCGGGAGTCGACGAGCGTGTAGGCGGCGATGCAGCCGCCGACGGCGAGCGCCAGTGCGAGATCACCGAGGCTCGCGTGCCCTCCGACGCCGCGGACGAGGAGCACTCCGGCCGTGATGGTCAGCACGCCGGCGACCTGTGCGCCGGACGCAGCCTCGCCCAGCACGAGCACGGCGACGACCAGCACGATCACGGGCGCCGACCCACGTGCAATGGGATAGACGAACGAGAGGTCCGCACGGCTGTAGGCAGCAGTGAGGAAGACGAAGTACGTGAGCTGGAGGAGCGACGTCACGACGAGATACGGCCATACCTGGGCCTCCGCCCGCCACGCGAACGCCGCGACGGGTGCGAACGCGACGACGCCGACGATCAGCGCGACTGCCGTCGCCGCCTCGATGTCGGGCGCCCGTGCGAGAAGCAGGTTCCAGAAGGCGTGGAGGAACGCCGCTCCGAGAGCCAGGGCAAGTGCAGTAGCCGGCATCTGCGCCCTGATCCAACCACGGCCCCGCGATTGGGGCACGATCCTTCGATCGTGGCCAGCGTCGACAGCTCATCCGACCGGTCCCGGGCGATCGAGGAGCTCGGCTCGCGGCGCTTCGATCTCCTCGTCGTCGGAGGGGGCATCGTCGGCGCAGCCGTCGCGGCGCACGCCGCTCGTCTCGGGCTCGCGGTCGCGCTCGTCGAGGCGCGGGACTTCGCCGGGGGGACGTCGAGTGCCTCGTCGAAGCTCATCCACGGGGGGCTCCGGTACCTGCGGCTTGGCGACTTCGGGCTCGTTCGGGAGGCCCACCAGGAACGGCGCGTGCTGACGAAGATCCTCGCGCCGCACCTCGTCCGCCGGATCCAGTTCCTTCTCCCCCTGTACGACCACGGCCCCTACAGGCCCGCCTTCGTGCAGAGCGGGATCGTCGTCTACTCGGCGCTGGCCCGCTCGCGGCTCAACTGGCTCGTCGGACCAGGCAGCGCCCGTGAGCTCGTCCCGGAGTTGCGCACGCAAGGTCTTCGGTCGTGCGCCCTCTACGCGGATGCGACGACGAACGACTCGCGCCTCTGCCTTGCCAACGTCCGCGCTGCGGCGGATGCCGGCGCATGCGTGTTGAACGGCGCCGAGGTCGTGGCTCTGCGGCTACTCGAGGGACGCGTCGTGGGCGCGGAGGTCCGAGTCGACGGGACGACAGTCGCGGTGGATGCGCGGCAGGTCGTGAACGCCGCCGGCCCGTGGGTCGATCATGTGCGGAGGCTCGAGGATCCGAAGGCCGGAACCTCCGTGCGCCTGAGCAAGGGGGCCCACGTCCTGCTCGCCTCGGACAGTGCGTGGCGTGCCGCCCTCACGGTCCCTCAGGACGAGGTTCGGGTCACGTTCGCGGTTCCGTGGTCCGGGATGCTCCTCCTCGGCACGACTGAGTCCCAGTTCGACGGCGATCCTGCTTCCGTCGTGGCGGCGCCCGCCGATACGGAGCAGATCCTGCGCGAGGCGGCCCAGGCGCTCGATGCTCGGATCCTCGACCGCGGCCTCGTCCGCGCAGCGTATGCGGGTCTGCGCGTCCTCCCCGCGGGCGAGGGCGAAGTCGTGAGTGCGCGCCGCGAGACCGTGTTCACTCGCGGCCCGGCCGGCATGCTGAGCGTGGCCGGTGGGAAGCTCACCACGTACCGGCGCATCGCCCTCGAAGTCCTCGAACGGCTTCGCGTCGAGCTCGGGCTGCACCGGATCGACAAGAGGCCGTGGCCGCTGCCCGGGGCGAGCGGGCTCGGCTCGGTTCCGTTTCCGGCTGACCTCGACCCCGCGGTGCGCGACCATCTTCTCCACCTCTACGGGAGCCGCGCGCCCGACGTGCTCGCGCCGGCACGCGACGATCCAAGCCTTCTCGAGCGGCTCCATCCGGACGGGCCTGACGTCGCGGCCCAGGTTCTCCATGCCGCGACTCACGAGTGGGCCAGGACTCCCGACGACATCCTGCGACGCAGGACGACGCTCTTCTACCGCGGACTGGTGGACGAGGCGACCACAGCTCGCGTGGCGGCGCTCATGTCGGGCCGCCGGTAGTTCGCTCGCTCGCGACGCGGTCGAGCCAGCGCTCGAAGAGTGCGCGTCCGGCGGAGCGCATCTCGTCGGCGCCTTCTTCGATCGCGGCCAGGAAGGCCGGGGCACCTTCGACGCCGAGCGTTCGCTCGAGCGACTCGACGTACTCGGGAACCTCGGCCCACTCGCGTGCCATGTCTCCCGAAAGCTCGAGGTGGAACTGGACTCCGTACGCGCGCTCGAAGCGGAATGCCTGGTTCGCGTATGCGGGCGAGCTCGCGAGCCGCATCGCGCCCGCCGGGAGGTCGAAGGTGTCCCCGTGCCACTGGAGCGTCGCGAGGCCGTTCTCGAGCCCGCCGAAGACGGGATCGTCCCGACCCTCGTCGGTCAGCTCGACGGGAAGGAGCCCGACCTCGGGCTCCGACCCGGGATAGACACGGGCGCCGAGCGACGCCGCGAGCAGCTGGACGCCGAGGCAGACGCCCCAGAACGGCTTCCCGGCTCGTACGGCTTCACCGATCGCCCGCTTCTCTCCTGTCAGCCAGGGCAGCGTCGCATCGTCGTTCACCGACATCGGCCCGCCCATGGCGACGATCGCGTCGAACCCGCGCCAGTCCGGAAGCGGGTCGCCCTCGTCGAGCTCGACGCGGTGGAGCTCGCTGCCGCGCTCGTGCAGTACGTCCTCGAAGACGCCCGGCGGCTCGCACGCGATGTGCTGGAGGACGAGCGTCCGCACGCGGTCAGGCGCTCGAGAGCCGGTCGGCCATCAGGCTGACGAGCTCGAAGAGGATCGCGGCACCGTTGCCTGCCGTGATCTGGTTCGGGCTGTCCTTGGTGGGCATGATGCAGACGAGGTCGCCGCCTGCGAGGTCGAGCCCGCGGAGGCCTTGCAGCGTGCGCAGTGCCTCCTTCATCGTGAGCCCTTCCTCGCCGAAGACGAGATTGGAGACCGCAGGTGCGACGCTCGGGTCGAGCACGTCGAGGTCGAAGCTCACGTAGACGGGCAGGTTGCCGACTCGTTCACGAATCGCAGCGACTGTGCCGTCGATCCCGAGGTCGTCGAACTCGTCCTTGTCGATCACGCGGTAGCCGAGCTCCTCGGAGACTGCTGTCTGCGCGAATACGGAGAGATGGCCACGCCGGCCCACGAGCAGGCTGTGTCCCGGGTCGACGAGACCCTCGTGCACTGCGCGGCTCGCCCAATGCCCGGCGGAGTCGACGACGCCGAACCAGTCGGGCATCCGGTCGAACGTGTCGTAGTGCGCATCGAAGTGGACGAGTGCGACCGGACGCCCGAGACGGCCGGCCGGGCCCGCGAGAGCGCGCAGCACCGGCAGCGGCACGGAGTGATCTCCGCCGACCACGATCGGGCGAGCGCCGCTCGAGAGAATGCGACGCAAGTGTTCCTCGGCCTCACGGAGCGCCGTGTCGGAGACCATGAAGCTCGGCATCAGGAGGTCGCCCGCGTCGACGACCGTCGCGACCGTCCAGGGGTCGATCTCGAAGCGGACGTGCGCAGGCCGCCAGTTGTTCGAGATGTTCCGGATCGCGCGTGGGCCGAGGTGCTGGTCGCGCTCGGTCGAGCCGTTCCCCGTGGAGTGCGGGAGGCCGATCAGCGCGACGTCGGCATCGGCCGGGTCCGGTACGTGCGGGCAGCCGAAGAACGTGGGGATTCCCCACCAGTAGACGCTGCGCATCGTCCGCTCGGCCGCCTCGTCCACGGCAGCGCCGAGCATATGCGGTGGCGCGACTGAACGCGACTTCATACGCGCGGACGCAAGTCGCGTTGCCGCGTGCTCGGCGCACGCCCAGAATGGACGGGTGGCAAGGCTCGCCATCGTCGTGTTCCTCGCGCTCGCAGTCATACCGATCCAGGCGTCGGGGAAGGACGGCTTCCGCAGCTCCGTTCGCCCGCTACCCGTCGAGCTCCGCGCGCAGCTCGATGGCCGCTTCTGGCATCCGGGCTGTCCAGTCGGTTTCTCGCAGCTCCGGCTGCTCACCGTCACGCACTGGGACTTCGACGGACGTACCCAGACGGGTCAGCTCATCGTGAATCGCTCGGCGGCCGTCCCACTCGAGGGCGTCTTCCGGCAGCTCTACGCGCAGCGGTTCCCGATCCGCCACATGCAACTCGCGGACATGTACGGGCCGGCGAGCTCGCGTCCGCCGGACAACGACATCACCGGCGCGTTCCACTGCAGAAAGGCCGTCCCGTCCCCGTGCGGCACGGGGTCGGGCAACTGGTCGAACCACGCCTACGGATACGCGATCGACCTCAATCCTCGCGAGAACCCGTATGTGGGATGCGGGATGGCACACGACCCGGCGAGCCTTCGGTTCGCCGACCGCACTCCGCTGCGCCGCGGCATGGTGACGCCGGCCGTTGTCCGCGCGTTTCGCTCGATCGGCTGGGGCTGGGGTGGAGGCTGGACCGGAAACACGCAGGACTACATGCACTTCTCCGTCAACGGGCACTAGTCGAACGAAGCACGCACCCTTCGGCGGGCTTCGTCGTTCAGTGACCTGCGGGCTTCTCCCAGCCCTCGAGGACGGGAGGCTTGTAGTCGGTGCCGACCGTCTTCGACCCCTCGACCCACGGGCCGAGCTCGGGCTGGGGGAACTTCGCGTGTTGCTCCTTGAGCTGGATCCCGTACGAGTTGCCGCTCGTCAGGTGCTTGATGAGCACCTTGCGTGCGAGCTCGTCCTCGCGACCCTCGGGGATCGGGAAGTAGATCTTCAGGAACGCGTTCGAGTAGCGGTCGAACACGGCCGGGGCGCCGTCCTCCTCGAGGAGCGCGACGTCCTCGAGCCAGTTGATGTCCTCGCCGGGCGTCGCCGCCATGAGGTCGACGTCCTCGACGAGCGACATGTCCCCCTGGTACGGAAAGCGGTGCCCCGCGAGGAACTCCGCGTCGAGCGACTTGATCTTCTCGGGCTCGGCGTAGGCGAGCTCGTGCGAGTGCGGCTGATCGCTCACGCTAGGACTCGATCGTCCGCAGGTCGTGGATCTGTGCGGTCGGGTTGGCGACGAGCTCCTCTTCCGCGTTGATCGCGAGGAGCCGCTGCACCTCGGCGAGGATCTCGCGCTCGGTCTGGCCGGCGGTGTAGGTCGTCCCTGCCAGCGGCACACGAGCCATCGCGGAGGCTTCGACTGTCAGTGCCGCGAGGTCCTCCGGCTCGAGCGAGTGCACGTTCGTCTTGCCGCACGCCCGTGCGAGCATCTGCAGCTCCATGGTCATCGCGGTCAGGAAGTTGTAGACACGCTCCGAGGCCTCCTCGACGACGAGTCGCTTGCGGAGTTCTGGGTCTTGGGTCGTGATCCCGACTGGACAGCGACCCGTGTGACAGTGGTAGCACTGACCGGCAGGGACGCCAACCGTTCCCTCGTAGTCGGTAACGCCAGGGATCTCCTTGTTGCAGTTGAGCGCCATCAGCGCCGAATGGCCGATCGCAACTGCTTTTGCCCCGAGCGCGAGACACTTGGCGACGTCGGCGCCGTTGCGGATCCCGCCCGCGACCACGAGGTCGATCTCGTCAGAGAGTCCGACGTCCTCGAGCGCGCGCCGCGCCTCCGGAATCGCAGCCATCAGTGGGATGCCGGTCTCCTCGGTCGCGATGTGCGGACCTGCGCCCGTCGAGCCCTCGGCGCCGTCCAGGTAGATGATGTCCGGGCCGCACTTCGCGGCCATGCGCACGTCGTCGTAGACGCGTGACGCGCCGAGCTTCAGCTGGATCGGGATGCGGTAGTCGGTCGCCTCACGGACCTCCTGCACCTTCAGCGAGAGGTCGTCCGGCCCCAGCCAGTCAGGGTGCCGCGCCGGCGAGCGCTGGTCGATGCCGGCCGGCAGCGAGCGCATCTCCGCGACCTGCTCGGTGACCTTCTGCCCCATGAGGTGCCCGCCGAGGCCGACCTTGCAGCCCTGGCCGATGAAGAACTCGCACGCGTCGGCGAGCATCAGGTGGTGCGGGTTGAACCCGTACCGCGACTGGATGCACTGGTAGTACCACTTCGTCGAGTAGTCGCGCTCGGGTGGGATCATCCCGCCCTCGCCCGAGCAGGTCGCCGTCCCGGCCATCGACGCGCCCTTCGCGAGCGCCATCTTCGCCTCGAGCGAGAGCGCGCCGAACGACATGCCCGTGATGTAGATCGGGATGTCGAGGGTCAGCGGGTTCTTCGCGAAGCGCCCGCCGAGCACCGTCGTCGTGTCGCACTTCTCGCGGTAGCCCTCGATGACGAAGCGTGTGAGCGTGCCGGGGAGAAAGACGAGCTCGTCCCAGTGGGGGATCGGCTTGAAGATCGAGAAGCCCCGCATCCGGTAGCGGCCGAGCTCCGCCTTGATGTGGATGTCGTTGATGACCTCGGGCGTGAAGATGCGGCTCCGCCCGAGGACGTCCTTGGCGCCAGGGCCATTCTCTGTGGCCATCAGATCACCAGCTTCTTCTCGGAGGGCTCGAGCGAGTCGTAGTTGTAGAGAACCTTCCCGCACACGAACTTCCGGAACTCGGGTGGCGAGCCGAGTCCGTAGATCCGGAACTTGCGCTCGATGAGCTCCGTGTCGGCGTCGGTCCATTCGCCCGGCACGCAGTCGATGCCGAGCGACTTGACCTTTCCCGCGACGTAGATCGTCCCGTCGTACATCGAGTCGCCGAGGCCGGGGCCCACGTCGCCGCAGATGATCTGACGACCGCGCTGCATCATGAAGCCGGTCATCGACCCGACCGAGCCGCACACGATGATCGTGCCGCCCTTCTGGTCGATCCCCGTGCGGGCACCGACGCGGCCTCTCACGACGAGGTCGCCGCCCCGCATCGCGGCGCCGGTCAGCGAGCCGCCGTTCCCGTCCACGACGACGACGCCGGACATCATGTTCTCGCAGGCCGACCAGCCGACCCGTCCGGTGATGTGGATCTCCGGCCCGTCGATCAGGCCACACGCGAAGTAGCCGAGCGAGCCCTCGAACCGGATCTTGCAGCGGCGGAGGATTCCGACTCCGAGCGAGTGTCGTCCCTGCGGGTTCTGGACCACGACCTCGTCGATCCCCTCTTCGTAGAGGAGGCGGCGGAGCTCGAGGTTGATCGTCCGCGTCGTCAGCTCGCGGGCGTCGAACGTTGCGACGCCGTTCTCGATCACCGCAGAGCGTGGCGCCTCGGCGACAGGCTCGGCCAGTCCGCGGGCGTCGTACGAGATCGAGCGCTCGCCTACCGCTGCCACACGAGCACCTCGCGCTCGTAGGGGTCGTAGGTGTCGATCTCGTGTTCGACCAGCTGGCGGATCGCAATCTCCTCGGACGCGAGCGCGACGAGATCGTCCGATTCGTAGAGGACGAGCGGCTTCGCCGCGAGCTCGTCCTTGGCCACGCCGAGCTCGTCCTTCGTCACGGCGATGTACGTGAACACGCCGTCGAGCTCGTCGAGCGACTTGTGCATCGACTCCTCGAGCGTTGCGCCCTTCGACATCTCCTCCGCGAGGTAGACGGCGATGATCTCCGAGTCGCACTCGGACACGAAGCGACGGCCTGCGCGCTCGAGCCGGCGGCGCCACATGAAGTAGTTCGTCAGCTGCCCGTTGTGGACGACCGCGACATCGGAGTACGGGTACGCCCAGTACGGGTGGGCACCGGCGATGTCGACCTCAGACTCCGTCGCCATGCGCACATGACCGATCGCGTGCGTGCCCGTGAACTTGGCGAGCCCGTACTGCTCGTGGACGGACTCCGCGTCCCCGAGGTCCTTCACGATCTCGAGCGTGTGACCGAGTGAGAGCACCTCGGCCTCGGGGATGTCCTCGACGAAGTCGGCCAGAAGCTTGAGGTCGCCGTCGTACGCAAACGTGACGCGGAAGGCGTATGGCGTCTCCTCGTCGGTCTCGTGGATGCGTGCGCCGAGTGCCGCGAGGCGGGCCTCGACCTCGAAGCGATGCCGTCTGAGGCGGTCCTCGAAGTCGAAGTCGCGCGGTGTGTTCGCATCCGCGAGCTTGTAGCGCATGACGAGGTTGCCGTTCTCCGCGTTCCCGTACAGCGCATAGCCGGTCGAGTCAGGCCCACGGTGCTTCATCGACTGGAGCATCCGTGTCATCTCGTCGCCGATCGCGTGCTCCGTGCCGTCCCGGTAGATGATCCCGGCGATTCCACACATGTGAGCGCCCGTCCCTTCGCTACGGCAGAACGTCGAGGTACTCCGTCACGTCCCAGTCGCTGACGGTTGCACAGTACCTCTCCCACTCGTCCCTCTTGTAGTGCATGAAGACGGTGTACATCTCGCCGGGTAGCGCGCTCTTCACGACCTCGTCTGCGTCCAGCGCGTCGAGCGCGTCACCGAAGGTCATCGGGATGCGCCTGACCTCCTTGCCGGCCTGCATCGCTTCGTAGATGTTCCTCTCCTCCGGCTCGCCCGGGTCGAGCTTGCGCTCGATACCGTCGCGCATCGCTGCGATGAGGACGGCCATCGAGAGGTACGGGTTCACGGCCGAGTCGACCGATCGGTACTCGAAGCGACCGGGCGCCGAGACGCGCAGAGCGGTCGTCCTGTTCTGAAAGCCCCAGTCGGCGAAGACGGGTGCCCAGAAGCCGGTGTCCCAGAGGCGGCGATAGGAGTTCACCGTCGAGGCCGTGACGGCGGTGAGCGCGCCGAGGTGCTCGAGGATCCCACCGATCGCGTACAGACCGATCTTGCTCGGCTTCTGCAAGTCCTTGGTGTCGGGCATGAAGGCGTTCTCGTCGCCCTTCCAGAGCGAGATGTTGTGGTGGCAGCCGTTGGCCGACACGCCCATGAACGGCTTGGGCATGAAGCACGGGAAGGCGCCGAGCTCGCGTCCGACGGCCTTGCAGATCTGACGGAACGTCGAGAGGTTGTCCGCGGTGTTCTCGGCCCGGTCGAAGCCGAAGTTCAGCTCGATCTGGCCGGGGGCGTCCTCGTGGTCGCCCTGGATCATGTCCAGCCCCATGGCTTGGCCGTACTCGACGACCTTGTGGATGATCGGCTGGAGCTCGGAGAACTGGTCGATGTGGTAGCAGTAGGGCTTCGTCTTGCCCTCGACCGAGGGCGTTCCGTCCTCGTTGAGCTTGAGCCACATCATCTCGGGCTCCGTGCCGGCGCGAAGGTGTAGACCTGTGCTCTTCTCGAACTCGGCCTGCTGCCGCTTCAGATTTCCGCGACAGTCCGACGTGAGGAACGCCGCGGGGTCCTTCCGCTCCTCCCGGTTGCGGAAGCAGACGCACCACACGCGCGCGACCTTCGGGTCCCATGGAAGCGGCTGAAACGTGTCGGGCTCGGGGATGCCGACGAGCTCCGCGGCCTCGGGGCCGTAGCCGATGTAGTCGCCGTGGCGGTCGGTGAACAGGTTCGCCGTCGCGCCGTACACGAGCTGGAAACCGTTCTCGGCGATCGTCTCCCAGTGCTGGGCCGGAACGCCCTTGCCCATGATGCGCCCCGTGACCGAAGGGAACTGGTAGTAGATGTAGGAGATCCCCTCGGCGTCGATGCGCCGGTGAACGTCCTTCACGAGCGCTGCGCGCCCCCTCTCCTTGACGAAGCGCTCCAGATCGGTCGCCACCGCTGCCTCCTTTGCTCTCCAGCGTTGTCGTGCGGGAGCCTAGTGCAGCAACTAGCGTTCCGTCCCCATGAGCGAGCCGAGAATCGAGTACCTGACCGCCGACCAGAGAGCCGCTCTGGAAGCCGAGCTCGCAGAGCTCGAGGGGCCGAAGCGGAAGGCTGCCGTCCAGGCGATCAAGACGGCCCGCGAGTTCGGCGATCTCTCCGAGAACTTCGAGTACCACGCCGCCAAGAACGAGCAGGGCCTCCTCGAGGCGCGCATTCGTACGCTCCGCGGACGGCTGAACCACGCGGTCACGGTCGAACACGACACGGACGAGCACGTCGGCGTCGGCTCGATCGTCGAGATTGCCGACGAGGCCGGCGACGAGATGGAGGTGGAGATCTCGGCCGTCGGCGGTGTCTCACCGGACTCGCCGCTGGGTGGCGCGCTCATGGGAGCCGCGGTCGGCGACGTGGTCGAGATCGCGGCGCCGAGCGGCTCGTGGAAAGCGCGAGTCCTCGGCATTCGACGCACGTAGTGCCGTCGCTCGCCGAGCTTCAGGCGCGGGAGGACGGCCGCTTCGTCGAGGCGCATCCTCGCTGGCGAGAGCTGGTGGCGACCTCCACATCGAGGTCTTCCGCGAGGCCGTTCTCGAGCTGGCCGCAGGCTCCTAGAGCCGGCGGATCGAGTCGCCGACCGCGATCCGCCCGGGCTGCACGACGAACGCGTTCGCGCCGCGAAGCCTGAGCTCGCGTCCTTCGGGAGAGTTGATGAACTTGAGCGCATCCGAGCCGAATCGCGCCCTGAACTTCGCACAGCCGGTATGCGGCTCGGCAGAGATCTCGATGACCACCTCGTCGCCGATCGCGAGTCTGCTGCCGGCGGGCAGATCCTCCCGGTCGAGGCCCATGCCCACGAGCAGGTTGTCGCCGGAGAGCGGCCACCGCTCTCGCTCGGCGATGAGCTCGAGCATTCGAGTGGACATGAGCGTCAGCTGATTGCCGCGGTCGATGGATCCCTGCGCGCTTACCCGGTGGCCGGCACTCGCGAGCCAGCGGTCGCCGACGAGTCCGTCCTGGAACGTGAGGTCAGCCGACTCTGGTGTCTCGCGCTCCCCTTCTGACGGACGGACGACGATGACGTCCAGCGTGCCGACGTCGGTCGGCAACGCGCGCAGCCCGTCGAGGTGCCTATCGAGGTCTTCGCGTGTCGCGCGCAGGCCGGTGCTCATCGGCGGGCAATGCTAGCGGGCGCCCGGTACGGCGATCGCGTAGCCGAGTGAGCCCGCAGCACGCGCGAGCTCGCCGTCCGCGGCGACGAGGACGGCGTCTCCGTCCTCGATCCGCTCGTAGGACGCCAGATGGACAGCGTCCGACCCGCGCAGGCGCAGCGACCTCGCGAGGTCGCCGGCTCGCGATGTCACCTCGTCTTCGAGCTCGACAGGTTGCACGACGTCCAGAAGGAGCTCGAGAAGCGTGAACGCCCGAGCCGTGCCTGCCGGCGTAAACGGCCCAGCAGCGGTCGCCCGCGCTATCGCCGACCAGGCTTCGGGCACGAGGAGCCTCGACGAGTGAACCGAGGTCGTCCCGGTGAGGAGATCTCGAGCATCTTCGGTTCCCGGTTCGTCGAGGACGAGCTTCACGAACGCCGAGGCGTCGAAGTACGCGATCAGCGCCGATCTCGCAAGACGATCTCGCTGGCGAGAGGGCCATCCCCTTCCATCGGCACGGGTGGCGGCAGCAGCGTGGTGCTCTTCGGGCGCTTGGCGGGCTTGACGACCCCCTCGCGCAGCAAGCGCGTGATGTGAGCCTCCTGGCGGTCGATCGGCGACAGCCGAGCCACCGGCTCGCCACGGTCGGTGACGATCACCTCGGCTTCTCCCGCGCGAATGCGTGCCACGTACCGGCTCAGATTCAGCCGAAGCTCGCGGATCCCGACCTCCACGGATTCCATTGTAGTAACAAGTCTAACCCACATGTAGTGCCTTATCGGGCCGTGACTCGAACATACGTCACGAATGCGAACGTCGTGCCGTTGGCGGCCATGTGCTCCGCGCGCGCGACTTCGACGAACGCATTGCGATCCCATTCGGGAAAGAACGTGTCGCCCTCGACGTCGAGAGCGATCTCGGTCAGCTCGAGCTCGTCGGCGAACGCGAGCGCCGCCTCGTAGACCTCGGCGCCGCCGATCACGAAGACGGGATCCTCGCCCGTGAGGAGCTCCAACGCCTCCTCGACGGAGCCCGCGCGCTCGGCTCCGTCGGCGGCCCACGCGCTGTTTCGAGTGACGACGACGTTCCGCCGGTCGGGCAGCGGGCGAAACCGATCGGGGATGGACTCCCACGTCCGGCGCCCCATCACGACCGCGTGACCGGTCGTGAGCGCCTTGAACCGCGCGACGTCCTCGGGGATCCGCCACGGGATCCCGCCGTCCCGGCCGATGACGCCGCCGCGCGCGACCGCGGCGACCAGTGTGACCGTCACACCGCGATCGGCGCGGGGATCGCCGGGTGGTGCTCGTAGCCGACAACCTCGAAGTCCTCGTACGCGTACTCCAAGATCGATGGTGGACGTCGGTGCAGGCGGAGCGTGGGGGACGGGAACGGGTCGCGGGACAGGAGTGTCTCGACCTGCTCGCGGTGGTTGTCGTAGATGTGGCAGTCGCCGCCCGTCCACACGAGATCGCCGACCTCGAGGTCGGCTTGCTGCGCGAGCAGATGCGTCAGGAGCGCGTAGCTCGCGATGTTGAAGGGGACGCCGAGGAACACGTCGGCCGAGCGTTGGTAGATCTGGCACGAGAGCCGCTCGCCTCCTGCGACGTGGAACTGGAAGAACGCGTGGCACGGCGCAAGGGCCATCTGCGGGATGTCGCCGACATTCCAGGCGCTCACGACGATGCGCCGTGAGTCCTGGTCTTCGCGCAGGAGCCGAACCACCTCGGCGATCTGGTCGACGTGGCCTCCGTCGGGAGTCGGCCAGCTGCGCCATTGGACGCCGTACACGGGCCCGAGCTCGCCGTTCTCGTCGGCCCACTCGTCCCAGATCGACACCCCCTGCGCCTGGAGCCAGCGCACGTTCGAGTCGCCCCGCAGGAACCAGAGGAGCTCGATCGCGACCGACTTGAAGTGCACCTTCTTCGTGGTCACGAGCGGAAAGCCCTCGGCGAGGTCGAAGCGCATCTGATAGCCGAACGTGCTCACCGTCCCCGTGCCGGTGCGGTCGGCCTTGGGCTCGCCCGCAGTGAGCACATGGCGCACGAAATCCTCGTACTGGGCCATCGTTCCGACGATAGCCGCTCGTCCGGCGCTTGCTCGCGGCGCTGTCGTCTTCCGGGATGTCCGGGTCAGGTTGTCAGGAGCGGCGTCTCGGAGCCCTCCTCTACGACGACCCAGCCGTCGAAGTCGGAGAAGCGGTAGGGCGCGTTCATCGGTACCGATGCGGCGCCGCTTGCGTCCGTGCGGAATGCCCCGCAGAGTGCGTCGAGCTCGCCGTCTCGCATCAGCCACAGCTCGAACGGGTGACCGCTCTTCGCGCGCGGCAGACCCTGCACGGAGAGCTCCATCGGCCAGTTCCCCGCGTCGTCGAGATCGAAGACGACGAGCGAGCCCGACGCGTCGGGCGCGGCGTGCGTGCCAGCCATGGACTCCACGAAGTCGACGCTTCGCGCGCCGTCCACGAGCGTTGCGCCAAGTGCGAACGCGGCGATCGCAATGGCCGCTGCGATTGCGATCGCTGCTCCCCAGCGCCTGCGCGGTCGCAACTCGACGACCGACGCGGTGAGCTCGGGTGGGGGGCCTGCGGCGACGAGCAGCTCGTGGACTCGTTCGAGCCGTGAGCGCTCGCCAGGATCCAGGCCGGATCCGACGAGCTCGTCGAAGTCGGGCGTCACCGTAGCTCCTCCTCGAGCGCGTCCGCGAGCCGGGCGAGCGCGCTTCGCGTGCGTGTCTTGACCGTACCCAGCGGTATCTCGAGGCGGCGCGCGATCTCGCTCTGCGAGAGCCCGCTCCAGTAGGCGAGCTCGATGACAGGACGTTCGTGGTCGGGCAAGACCTCGAGTGCACGGTGCACCTGCCACGCTCTCCACGACTGCTCGGCCTCGTCGGCCGGGTCTGGTTCGCCGCTCGGGCCGTCCTCGAGCTCGGCTGCCGGTTCGGGGCGCCGCCTGAGCCCGTCCGTGATCGCGTTTCGGGCGACCGCGTACAGCCATGCCGCGCCACGCCCGCGTGTCGGGTCGTAGGTCCTCGCCGAGCGCCAGATCGCGACGAACGCGTCCTGGGTGGCGTCCTCGGCCTGGCCACGGTCGCCGAGTCGCCTGAGCGCGAGCCCGAGCACCGCTCGCGCGTAGCGGCCGTAGAGCTCGTCGAACGCGCGGCGGTCCCCTGCGGCGATGCGGACGATCAGCTGACCGTCGGTCGGTTCGGAGACGAGCTCCACACGCTGAATGATGGCCGGTTCCGCCAGGGGCGAGCCGGCCCGCAGCGCGAGCGTCGCAGCCATGTGTGCATTGCTACGCGCCGACGTCCTGGGCGGTTTGGTCGTGTCGCTCTCCGTTGACACCGCGTCGAACCTGCGCCGGAACACCGACCGCCACGACGTCGGCCGGAAGATCGCGCGTGACGACGGCGCCGGCCCCGACGACAGTGTTGTCGCCGATCGTGACTCCCGGACAGACGATCACGCCTCCGCCGAGCCAGACGTTGTCGCCGATCGTGATCGGCAGCCCGAACTCCCAACCCTCCCGTCGCGGCTCGGGCTCGAGCGGATGAGCTGCCGTGAGCAGCTGGACACGGGTGGCGATCTGGCATGCCGACCCGATTCGGATCGGCGCGACGTCGAGCATCACGCAGTCGTAGTTGACGAACGTGCGATCGCCGATCCCGATCTGCCTGCCGTAGTCGCAGCGGAACGGCGGCTTGACGACGACGCCGTCGCCGACGGCTCCGAGGAGCTCACGTAGCAACCGGTCGCGCTCGTCCTGGGCCGTGTGCGGGGTCGTGTTGTAGCGCTCGAGAAGCGCCTGCGCTCGAGCGTGGTCGGCGGCGAGCTCCGGGTCGTCGGCCAGGTAGAGCTCGCCGCGCAGCATCCGGTCCTTCATGTGCCCCGGCGGCACGTCGGCAGGTGTCGGCTCAGCTTCGTGCGGCGGCGAACTTTGCCGCGACCGCGTCCCAGTCGACGACGTTCCACCACGCCTCGAGGTAGTCGGGTCGTCGATTCTGGTAGTTGAGGTAGTAGGCGTGCTCCCACACGTCGATGCCGAGGAGCGGCGTGCCGCCGTCCATGATCGGCGTGTCCTGGTTGGGTGTCGACTTCACCGCGAGGCCGGTCCCGTCCCACACGAGCCAGGTCCAGCCGGATCCGAAGCGCTTCACGCCGGCATCGTTCACGGCTGCCTTCAGCTCGGTGACGCCGCCGAAGGCGTCCGCGATCGCGTCCGCGAGCGCACCGGACGGGTCGCCGCCGCCGTTCGGGCCCATGATCTCCCAGAACAGGGTGTGGTTCGCATGCCCGCCGCCGTTGTTGCGGACGGCCATTCGCTTGTCCTCGGGGATCGAGTCGAGGCTGGTCAGGATCGTCTCGAGCGACTGCTCGGCCCACTCCGTGCCGTCGATCGCGGCGTTGAGGTTGTTCACGTACGCCGCGTGGTGTTTGTCGTGGTGGATCTCCATCGTGCGCGCGTCGATGTGCGGCTCGAGCGCGTCGAACGCGTAGGCGAGGTCGGGAACGCTGAACGCCATTGCCTGCTCTCCTCTCGGTACGGATTCCGTCCGGGCAAGGATATGCTCCGCGCGTTCCTGCCCCGCCCCGGAGGAGACCGATGTCGAACTTCGTCGAGATCAGGCCGCGCGAGCTCAAGCCGGAGCTTCTCGAGCTGGACGGCATCTCGCGGACGACGATCGAGGCGCACTATCGGCTGTACCAGGGGTATGTCGCGAAGCGGAACGAGATCCTCGGGCGCCTCGCGTCGGTCGACCTCGGTGCGGCGAACCAGGTCTACTCCGAGGTCCGCGCGTTGAAGCTCGACCTCACGTTCGCCGTCGGGGGGATCAAGAATCACGAGCTCTACTTCGAGCACCTCGGTGGCAACGGCGGCGACCCCGACGGTGCGTTCGCCGTGCGCGTGGAGCGTGACTTCGGGTCTGCGGACGCGTGGCGCGCTGATCTGCGCGCGACCGGCATGGCCGGGCGAGGCTGGGCGTGGACGGCGTTCGACTGGGACGAGGGGCGCCTCTTCAACTACATCGGTGACGCCCAGAACACCTTCCCGGTCTGGAACGCAACGCCGCTCGTGGCGCTCGACGTCTACGAGCACGCGTACTTCCTCGACTACCAGACCGACCGCGCCGCCTACATCGAAGCGTTCCTCGCGAACCTCGACTGGGGCGTCGTCAACGCCTGGGTCGACTCGTACCGGATCCCGGCGGAGTAGCTCGTGAGGGATGTGCTCGCCATCGTCGGCGGGTATCTCCTCGGATCGCTGCCGTTCGGCTACTGGGTGCCGCGGCTCGTGCGGGGCGAGGACATTCGCACGAAGGGCAGCGGGAACGTCGGAGCGTCGAATGTCTTCCGGGTCTACGGGCGCTCGCTCGGCGTGCCCGTCGCCGGCCTCGACATCGCGAAGGGCTTCGCCGCGGCATCTCTCGGGCTCTGGGCCGGAGGCCCTCTCGTCGGCGTGCTCGCCGCGGCGGCCGCGATGCTCGGGCACGCACGTCCCGTGTTCATGCGGTTCCAGAAGGGCGGGAAGATGGTCGCCACGGCGGGAGGAGCGGCCTTTGCGCTCGCGCCGCTGGCCGCCTTCTGCTGCGTCGGCATCTGGCTCGTTGTCTTTCTCCTGACGCGCTTCGCCTCGCTCGCCTCGATGGTGACCGCGGCCGGGCTCGCCGTGTTCGTGATCGCGTTCGGTTACCCGTGGCCGATCGTCGTCTTCGGCGTCCTGGGCGCGGCCGTCGTCATCGCGATGCACCACCAGAACATCCGCCGGCTCTTCGCCGGCACGGAGCACCGCTTCGAGCTCCGGCGGCCAGGCCGCGCCTGAGGCGCGCTCGATCCGCGATTTCCACGGATGTCACGCCGTTTGCGTGGGTGGACGATCGCACCGAAGGAGGTGTTCGACATGACGACCGAGGTCGAGCAGAACGGGTTCTCGGCGCTGGCGGGCGAGAAGTACCTTTCGATCACGACTTTTCGGCGCGACGGATCGGAGGCCTCGACTCCTGTGTGGTTCGTCTCCGACGATCTCGGGCGGCGGGTCTTCGTGGCCACCGGCGCGGACACGTGGAAGGTTCGCCGCATCAAGCGCAACCCCCACGTGCGGGTCGCGGCCTGTAGCAGTCGCGGGAAGATCGCGGGCGAGCCCATCGACGGCGTTGCGCGAGTCGTCGACGAGGGTCCGCGCGTACGCCGGCTGCAGACGGAGAAGTACGGCTGGCAGAAGTGGCTGATCGAGAAGGCCTACGTGTTGAGCATGAAGCTCACTGGACGGCCGACGGGCGAGTCCGTCTTCCTCGAGATCGTTCCGCGCAGGCACGACGAGATCGTCGCGCGCGCCGCATAGTCGGCGTCAGCCGGCGAGCCAGGTGGCGAGCGTCGTCTGGTGCAGGCTCGGCTCGCCCGTCGCGAGCTCGCTGCGAAGCTCGCCGACCGTCCCGAAGCGCTCGGCGACGACATCGTGGACGTGGATCGTCTCGAAGTTGACCTGCCTCGACACGAGGAAGTCGCCGTCGTCGAGCTCGGGGAGGGTGTCGAGCGCATCGCGAAGCGCGTGCCGTACGGAGTCCTCGACGAATCGCGGCTGCAGGTGCGCGTGCTCGACGACGAAGAGCTCGTCCGGACGCTTGAGAAGGTCGTAGATCGGAGCGCTCATCGAGCGCTCGGCGATGTCCACGAGGACCTCGGCGTCGAGGTCCTGCTCGGTCCCGACGAAGAGCGTCTGCCGGCCGCGTTGGTTGTGCGTGGCGATGGGGACGAGTTCGAGGATCTTCTCGATGTCGTCCGCTTCGAAGCCCGCGTCGAGCAGCCGCTCGGAAGCACGGTTGCGAACGAGGCCCTGGGCGCACGGACACGCGTTGATCCCGGTCGCCTCGACGCCGACGGCACGGCGCGTCCCGGACTCGGACGCCGCTGCGATCCCGCAGAGGGTGACCATCTCCTGGGTCGCGAGCCCGGTCACGGGTGTTCTCCTGTGGATCGGCCACTGCGCCCGGATCCACACTTCGGCTCTCAGCGCCCCCTGTCGCTCGACGACCCGGCTCGCGATGTGCTCGGCGAGCACCTCGACGAGGAGGGCCTCGCGCTCGACGACGAGCTCGATCGCCTCCTCGAAGAGCTCGGGGAACCGCGACATGTGCACGCCCTTCTGGTCAGCCGCAAGGTCGACGGTGCAGTCGATCACGGCTGCCATCACCGTCTCCGCGTCGCCCCGGCGGATGCGCACCGCCTTCTGCGCGCCGTTGACCCCCGCACGCGAGAGCGCGAGCGCGATCTCGGGCGGCGAGGCCTGGAGGTCGTCCTCGAGCTTCACACCGTTCGCCACGCGTGCCACCGTAGCAACGGATACGTGGGCTGACGCTGTCCAGATTGCTAGCGCAGGAGGCGCGAGAGACGCCTGTCCTTGAGAATCCTCCCGCCGGTCTGGCAGCTCGGGCAGTAGTAGATCGTGTGCTCCTCGAAGTCCACCCGCGCGATGGGCGTCCCGCATTGAGGGCACGGCTCCCCGAGCCGGTCGTGGACGAGGTAGACCACCGAGTCGCCCCTGCCTCGCTCGCGCAGCTCGAGCGCGCGTGTCAGGTCGTCGTGGATCGCGGTGGCGAGGTGTTCGACCTCGTCGTCAGAGAGCTCCGTCGACGCCTTGAACGGTGACATGCGCGCGCGGAGGAGGACCTCGTTGGCGTGCGCGCGCCCGATGCCTGCGATCGCGCGCTGGTCGCGGAGGAGCGGGTGGAGCTGCCGCCGCTCGCGACGGAGGATCTCGGCGAGCGCGGCGGGGTCGAGGTCCAGGGCATCCGGGCCGAGATGCGAGAGATCCTCGTCGAGCTGCTCCGACGTCACGAGCCACACGCCGGCGCGCTTCTTCTTTCCGGCTTCGGTGAGCACGAGCTCGCCGCCACCGACGAACCGCGCGCGGAACATCGGCGTCTTCGGGCCCTTGGCGCCCGGCTCGAGGTAGCGGAGCCGTCCGGCGCTCATCAGGTGGATACGGAGCACGAGGTCGTCTCCGTCGACGGGGAAAAGGAGGTTCTTCCCACGTCGTCGCGCGCCCTCGAAGCGGCGTCCCTCGAGCGCCGAGAGTGGAGGATCGAACGTCTTGAGGGTGGCGATGTGCGCCGGCCCTGCCTTCTCGATCGCCGCGCGCGTGACCAGCGGGTCGAGCTCGCGTACCCAGGCTTCGACTTCGGGCAGCTCCGGCATCGGAGCTGACGGTAGCGCCTACGCGGGCGCCGGCTCGGGCACGACGTCGTCGTGAACAGGCTCGGGCATCTCGTGCAGATGGCGCTGTGGCGAGAGGAGGAGCCACAGGAAGGCGAGGCCGCCGCCGATCGCGCCGATGACGATCGTCTCGCGCAGCCCGAACCACGTGGCGAATGCGCCGCCGAGCAGCGATCCGAGCGGGATGGTGCCCCAGACCATGAAGCGCATCACGGAGTTCATCCGGCCCTGGAGTCGTGGCGGGCAGATCGCCTGCCGGTAGCTCACCTGGACGATGTTGTAGACGACGACCGAGTATCCGAAGACGAGCTGCGACACGACGAGTACCGGAATCCCCGCGTTCCCCACGGGTGCAAATGCAATGAGCAGCACCGCCGGGCCGAAGAGCGCGGCAACGGCGATCGAAGTCGGCCCGATGCCGAAGCGGGCCGACAGGCGGGTGGACGTGAAGGCGGCCACGAGCGAGCCCACGGATCCGAGCGACAGGATGAGCCCGATCGCACCCGGTGAGAGCTCCAGCTCGCGGATGGCGAACACGAGAATGGTCGCGAAGGCGACGTTCGAGAAGAAGTTCGACATTGCGGTGCACCCCGCTTGTGCGCGGAGGTTCGGGTTGCCGAGCACGAAGCGCAACCCTTCCTTGAGATCCGTCCACATGCTCGGCTTCTGTCCGTTGGCGTCGACCGCCACCGGAGGCTCCTCGTGCTTGCGGATCCGCAGCAGGAAGAGGCCCGAGCCGAGGAAGCTGATTGCGTCCACCAGCACGGCGTACGGCGCGGTGAAGATCTGCACGAGCGCACCGCCGAGCCCCGGCCCGCCGACCTGTGCCGCCGACCTGCTGATCTCGAGCTTCGAGTTGCCGTCGATGATCTGCTCGCGCTCGACGAGGGAAGGCAGGTACGACTGGTAGGCGACGTCGAAGAAGACCTGCAGCGTGCCGACGAGGAAGGCGACGACGAACAGCTGCACGAGCGTGAGCGCGTCGGCGACGTACGCGATCGGAATCGTGACCAGGAGCGCAGCCCGACCGAAGTCGCCCACGATGAGGATCGGCCGCCGGCGCATGCGGTCGACCCACACGCCGGCAGGGAGCGTGAAGAAGATGAAGGGGAGGAAGAGGACCGTTCCGAGCGCGGCCACCTCGAACGCGGTCGCGTCGAGAACGAGGATCGCGACCAGCGGCACGGCGAGCTGCCCGACCTGCGACCCGAAGACGCTGATCGTCTCGGCCGACCAGAGCTTCACGAAGTCGGCGTGGCGCCAGAGCCCGCCCTTCGGCCAGAGGTTACGCATGGTCGACGGGCGGTGGCGGCAGGGGCGTCGGCGCGCGGAAAAGTGCATACGCGAGGGCATGGCTCGTCCCCTCCGGGTCGTCCGCGCGCTGGAGATCGGCGACGAGGCGGTTCATCGCTGCTCGAAGCGGCGCTGCTTCGCCGGCGTGAGGCGCACGTGGACGAGAGCTGACGTCTCCTTCTCGTCGCCCGACGCGATGAGCTCGTCGGCCGCCTGGCGCAGCATCATCGCCGCGAGGACGCCGCCTCGCAGCTCGTCGGGCATCGACTCGTCACTCTTGAGGACGAAGAGCCGCGCGACACGGCCGTAGTACTTCTCCGTCAGCGCCCGCACCTTGCGTGTGCGGACGACGCGGATAAGCCCGGCTCTCTCGAGCACCTTGAGGTGGTGGCCCACGGTTCCCTTCGGGCTCTCGAGAGCGGTCGCGAGCTCGGTCGTGCTCGCCGCGCGCTCGCGCAGCATCATCACGATCCGGGCGCGCATCGAGTCCCCGAGCGCGCGCAGCTGCTTCGGATCCTCGACCACGAGGACGTCGTCGAGCTCGTAGTCGGGATAACGGTCGATGATCGCGGAACATACGGGATTTCCCGACCATTCACAAGCATGGACTGCGAGAGACCCCGAGCGCCTGTCTGGCGGCTCGGGGTCCCTCAGTGCGTCGTCAACGGATGTACGTCCAGATCGCCCCGTTCGTCTTGAACTTCAGGGTCTCGCTTCCCGCGTCGTCTCCGATCTTCAGCCCGATCTCGACGGGGTTGGTGAGCTTCTCCAGGTCCTTGCGGATGACCTGCGCGTTCCACGTTCCCTTGCCGAGGTCGAGCTCGAGGCGACCGATACCGTTCTCCGTCTTCGCGACGAACACGCAGCGGTTGCCCGACTGACGCGTGAACTTCGTGCCCGGCACCTTCTGCGCGACCGCGTTGCCGCCCAGGCTCAGGGTGACGTCCTCGCCGCAGGCGAAATTGCGACCCTGGACGGCACGCAAGCGGCCAGTCAAGACCGCGAGATCCGGCAGTTTGGACGAGCGGGTGATGACCGCCTTGTCGACCGAGACGAAAAGCGTGTCGGCGACTGGGACGACTGTCTCGCCGGCAGCGTGGGCGAAGCGGGTCGGCCGGGCTAGGATCAGCGAGCTCGCCGCCGCTGCAGTCGCCGCCCGGGTCAGCGGCAGTGGCCCCGAGGCTGTGGCGAAGTTCGTCTCGAGCGTCGGGCCTGCGCCGATCGCGATTACCTTGCCGGCGAGGCCGCTGGCGGAGGTCACGGGGAGTTGCGTCGTGCCGGCCGGCGCCGGGGCACTCAGGCTGGCGCCGCTCGGTTCAGTGATCTGGACGCACTGCGAGAACTCCGAGGTTCCTCCGCGGCCCGTCGCCGTCGCCGTGATGACCTCGCCGGGGGCCACGGCGAACGGCAGGGTCCGGTCGAAGCTCGCGTGACCCACGAGGTTCGTGGTCACGTTGAAAGCCTCGAGGAACCGCTGGCCCGGTCCGTGCCCCAGTCCGAGTTCCGGCTGTCCGGGTCGCGCGCCGGTGCACTGAGACGACGCGAACAACTCGATCGTATAGGCGTCGCCGAACCCGCTGTCGAGGACTCCCGTGACGTGGAGCCCGCCCTCGACGAGCGTCGCCGCGTTCAGCACGGGGTAGTTCTGGAGCCCGTTCGGTCCGGTGTCGAAGTCGCCGGCGATGGTGTCGTTCGGGGTCGTGGCCCCGACGGGCGACGTGCTCGCATCGAGGTCGATCCCCAACGTCTGTCGCGCGAAGATCGCGTTCTCCGAGATGGTGGCGTGGCCTCCCTGCACGCGCACTCCCACTCCAGCCCCGGGCGTGAACGGATACTCGACGCTGATCGTGTTTCTGATGATGGTCGGCGCGTCGTCGCCCTGGACGATGATGCCCGCCTCGTCGTTTCCGATGTCTTCCCCGTGAAGACCACGGCCAATCATGTTTTCTTGAAAGACAGCGTTGGTGCCTTCGACGAGGATGCCGATCTTCCATCCGGAGACGACGTTGCCCGTCAGCCGGTGATTCTCACCCCCTGGGCCGCTGATCTCCATCCCGATGTCTCCGGTCGTACCGTCGCGAGTGCCCGTCGGGTCGGTGCCGACGAGGTTGTCGTGTACGCCTGTGATCTCGGCGACGACGTGCACTCCCACCTGGACGTCGCCAGCAATCACGTTCCCGACGATCTGGTTGCCAAAGCCCTCACCCTCGATTCCCGCGAGTCCGCCGGCGACCTGGATGCCGTCGAAAAGGTGCCCCAGAGGCGCGCCGTTCGCTCCGATCCCGATGAAGTTCCCGAGGACGCCGTTCTCGTTTCCACCGAGCACGTTCACGCCGATGCCTCCGCCGACGAGCACGTTGCAATTGCCGAAACAGGTCCCGGCGGGGCGGGTGCCGCCCACGCGGTTGTCGTCTCCCGTGACCAAGACGCCGCCGCCCTCGACGAGCGTCGTGCCCGACAGGTCAGTTCCGACGAAGGTCGCCTGGAGGACGTTGCCATCCCCGGAGATCTCGATCGCGTTGTCCGTGTAACCGCTGACTGCGAGACCCTCGAGTGTCGTGTCGTCGCCGACGACGGCGAGTCCGACGGCCCGGGACCCGTCGCCGTCGAGCCAGACCCTGCGGGTTCCGGGCTGCGTCGATCCGTCGATCAGAACGGGCGTCGTCAGCTGAAGCGACGTCTCGATCCGTGGTTGGAGGCCCCCTGGGATGTCGAACGCAATGCTGTCCTGCCCGGCCCGGACGTTCGCTTCATCGATCGCCGCCCGAAGCGTGCACTCGGGCTCCTTCGTCCCGTTCCGGTCGATCGTCTCGCCCGTGTCGCAGCTGTGATCCTGTTCCGTGGTGACGAGGTCGCCGGCGTCGCCGACCGAGTTGACGACGAGCCCACTCTGTCGCCGCAGCTCGATCGACAGGGTGGTCTCTCCGGCGTCCTCGACGCCGTTGGTAGTCGCCCTCGCTGTGACCTTGCTCTCGAGCGCGCGCAGGTCGGCCGGTAGGTCGGCGAGGCCGTCGACCTTCACTGCGAACGTCACCGTCGGCGTCTCAGAGACCTTCGTGAAGCCCCAACTCACCGTTGTCCCATTCAGTGCGCCGCCGTCCGTGATCGAGCCGGGCACGAGCTTGGAGCCCGCCGGTACCGGGGCCTCGAGCACGAGCTCGTCGACGGTTTGCACCGCTGACGCCTGCACGTGCACTGTCGCCGTGTCAGTGGGGCCGACGAAGTTGCGACCGTCAGGGCCGACGAGCTCGCCGCTGACGGTGAGCCTGGAGGCGACGTTGATCGTCTTCCAGTAGTCGTCCTTCGCGCCGTCGTCGTCCGTGACGGTGAGCTTCACGCGATACGACCCGGCCTTGTCGTAGGTGTGGCTCGTCTTCTGTCCGCTTCCCGCGTGGCCGTCGCCGAAGTCCCACGAATAGTCGACCACGCTCCCGTCATTGTCGCCCGACTGGGACCCGTCGAAGTCGACGCCGAGGCCGTGGATATCCGGCGTGAGAATCGCGAACGGCGGCAGGTTCCCGCCAAAAAGGGCTTGGACACGAACGAGGCTCCAGGCTCCTTCGACGCCGGCTCTTGCTACCGGGCAGCCCCCGATCCCGACCGAATAGGCGGAAAGCGGGCCAATCCAGTGCATACCGTCGGGGGTATCGAGAGTCGAGATGTTCCCCTGTGCCCAGAAGACCTGGTAGTCGTCGACGATCGGCGGACGGCCGTAGTTCTCTAGGTCGCCGGTGCTCGTGCGGATGACCTCGGCGCGGTAGCCCGTCGCGTCGGGCACGTCCGCGAACTCGACGAAGATCAGCGCTGCGCAGCGGTCGGGGTCGTTAGGCAGGGAAGGATTGGGGACTGCCGACCTCATCTCGAGGCTGCCCGGAATCTCCATGCTCGGCACCGCGCCCGACGTACCGGGGAACAGTGCAACCGCGACCACGCCGAGGGTGGCCAGGAGCCACGTCGTCGTCGCGACCTTCGAGGGCCGAATGCCGAATCGCTGCCGCAGCCTGCTCACTCCTGCCTCCTCCTCTGTCGCGCCGCCCTTCTCGGCCGCTGCTCGTGGTCGCGTCGCACGAGGACCGACGCTTTCGACCGTACAGCTCGTCACTGACACTTCACTGACGGCACGACGGGACCTGAGACGGGCGCGGGGCCGGCTTGGAATCCCCTGGTGCTCCAGCGCAGTTCGGTCTCGTGTGATCCCCGGCGACCCGCGCCCCCGCTGGGCGGGTCGGACGGGCGAGTCTGCTAGCCCGCAGGGTCGAGAGGCTCGGCTCCGACGGTCGCCGCCAGCTTGCGGAGCTCTGCCGACGGGACGCCGCCGAGGTCGTCGGCGAGCTGCCGCTCGTAGCCGCGATACAAGCGCAGCGCGCCGATGCGGTCGCCGAGCGCGATCGACGCCCGCATCGAGATCCTGACGGCCTCCTCGTCGAGCAGGTCGCGCTCCAGGGCCAGCATGCCGGCGTCTCGGGCCGCAATCGCGTCACCGCTCCCCAGCAACTCCTCGGCCGCGGCCACACCGGCACTGGCAGCCAGGCGCGCGACGCTCTCACGTCGAGGCGTGGCCCAATCCGAGTAGCGGTCCTCGGGGAACAGCTCTCCGGCGTAGAGGTCGAGCACGTCGGTCAGCTGCTCTGGAGAACGATCGCCGTTCCGCAGGCAGTCGGCGGCCAGCGCCTCGAACTGCTCGAAGTCGACTGTTGACCCGGGCGGAAGAACCAGCTCGATCGTCTCGTCGCGCACGCGCAGGTAGCGCGAGGGGAACTTGCCCGGTAGGTCGGGCTCGAGCACCCGTCGCAGCGCCGAGCTCGCCTGGTGCAGGAGTGAGTGGGCGCTCTCGGGATCCTGGTCCGGCCACAGCGCATCGACCACGGCATCGCGCAGGGCGCGCCGGCCACGGTGCAGCAGCAGGAAACGGAAGAGCTCACCCGCCCGCCGCCGGCGCCACTCGCCGTCCGGAATCACGCGCCGACCCTGCGACACCTCGAACCGGCCGAGGCCCACGATCCGTAGCGGCACCGGCGCGGTACGCGCGCACAGGTCGAGCAGCGCCTGGCCGGCGTGACGCACCTCGTCGTTGTCACTGCGCGTGAGCTCGACGATGGAGGGCAGAGCGGCCGATCGCTCTCTCTCCAGGAGGAAACCGTAGCCACCCGTGGTGACGCGCTGAGCCGCCTCGACCCAGGCGGCGTCGGCCCCGGGGCCTCCTCGCTCGGTTGCCAGTACCGCCGCCAGGATGCTCGCCTCGGCGACGATGTGGGCGGCATCGCGGTCGACGGCTGCAGCGAGGACGTCGCGGACCGAGGTATCGGCCGCGTCCAGATCGCCGAGCGCCCAGTGCACGCGTGCCAGCTCGAGGCCCATCCAGCCGTCGAGTGTGCTCAGCCCGCTTCGATCCACCTCGCCGATCGCCTCGTCGATCCAGCCGCGGGCCGATGCAGGGTCGTCACGGGCTCGACGCACGCGGCTCGTCACCAGCAGCACCATCGAGCGCACCATCGGGTTGCCCAGTCGCTCGGCCTCGACGCGGGCGGCGACCAGCGCCCGCTCTGCCCGGTCGACGTCCTCCTCGTCGAGAGCGAGCTGCGCCTCCAGCATCCTGCCCAGAGCGGTGGCGAACGCCGGAGGAGGCTCGATGGCGTACAGCTCGTCGAGGGCGTCTCGGGCCGCCTGGCGGTCTCCCACGATCTGGGAGACGATCGCCCGGGTCCACGGATACGCCCAGCCCGGGTACTGGATCTCCTGGTTGAGCCGGCCGACGTCATTGGCGGCACCGAGGGAGAGGTCGAAGCGCCCGGTGTGGAAATAGACCACCGAGAGGTTGTGCAGGGCGAGCATGACCCCGAGCGGGTATCCGATCTCGGTGCTCCAGGAGCGGGCGGTGAGGAACCGCTCGCGCGCCTCCTCCCAGCGGCAGGCGTCCGTGGCAACCAGCCCGAGCACCAAGAGCGCCGTCACGGTGTGGGCATGGGGCCCCGTCTCGGCGAAGGCCTCGGTCGCCAACTGCGAGGCCTCGCTTGGATTCCCCAGCCGATACGTGGCGTAGGCGAGATGGCTCAGCCCGCCCGCGATGCCGAGTGGATCCTCGATCGCGCTCGCCGCCTCGATTGCGGCCCTCGCGCTCGTGGCAGCGTCGCCGAGCCGACCGGCGCGCTCGTGGGCGCGCGACTCGGCCAGCTGGATCAGGATCCTCTCGGCCGGATCCTCGATTGGCCGGCCCGAGGAGAGGCGATTCCACAGATCGTCGAGGTCGGGACGACCCCGAAACGAGATCGCCAGCTCGTCGAGAGGCAGCGTCACGTCGCCAGGCCGTGAGCGCGGACGACGTGTTGCCGTGGAAGCTGCCGCAGGCTTCACCCTCGGTCTCGGATTATCGTCGACAGGCGGTCGCTCACAAGTGACCGGGCCCTGAGAGCGGCAACGTCTGTCCCGTAGGGTGGACGCGGTGGAGCCGATCGTCGTCGAAGTGATGCGTGGCGCCGTCGCAGAGGCGAGGCATCGCGTGCATGCGGTGGCCGTCTCGGGCGGCGACATCGTCGGTTCCTGCGGGGAGCCGGAGCTCGTCACGTTCTTCCGGAGCTCGGCGAAGCCGCTGCAGGCGCTCCCGATCGCCCGCGCTCGGCCGGATCTCGACGACGCGGAGATCGCGATCGCATGCGCGTCGCATCTCCATCGTCCCGACCAGCTCGACCCCGTCCGCAGCCTCCTGCTGAAGGCAGCTGCGACGGAGGACGACCTCGAGTGCGGCCCGGAGCCGACGCGGCTCGAGCACAACTGCTCGGGAAAGCACGCGGCGATGCTGCTCCTTTGCCGCGAGCGCGGCTGGCCGATCGAGGGCTACCGCCTCGCGGAGCATCCGTGTCAGCGGGCCATACTCGAAGAGGTCGCGGCGGCAGCCGAGGTCGAGCCCGACTCGATGCCGACGGCGGTCGACGGGTGCGGCGTCGTGACGTATGGGCTGACGCTGGAGCGCATGGCGCATGCCTTCTCGCGCTTCGAGAGCCTCGACGGAGGGGTCCGTGCCGCCGACGCGATGCGGGCTCGCCCGGAGCTCGTACGTGGCGAGGGCGCTCCCGACACCGAGCTCATGCGCCTCGGCGACGGCTGGGTCGCGAAGGGAGGAGCGGAGGGGCTCCTGTGCGCGACGCGGGAAGGGCTCGGCATTGCGCTCAAGGTCGAGGACGGCGCGCAGCGACCGATCGGGGTCGCGCTGGCGGCGTTCCTCGGGCAACTCGGGCTCGAGTCCGGCGATCTTGCGACTGCCCCGGTCGAGAACTCCCGGGGCGAGGTCGTCGGCGAGCTTCGCGTCACCAGATAGCGGCCGCGCGTTAACAAAGTGGTCCTCTTCACACGTCGTCCTTTTCGGACTACGATCCGCGCGCTTTGGTGGTGGAGCCGGGGCGGCAGGCGGGCCGGCTCAGTGCATGTCGGAAGGTCAGTACCCGTTCGAGCGCGAGAGGAGAAAGCCAGCCCATGCTGTCCGTCGATATCGCCCTCCCCGAGGTCGAGGAGCTCCAGCGCCTGGTCGAGCAGGGGCTCGAGAAGGGATTCCTCACGTACGACGAGATCGTCTCGGGCCTCGACGACGTCGAGCTCGACGAAGGAGCAGATCGAGGACTTCTACGCGTACCTGATCGACCATGCGATCGAGCTGCACGAGGGCGTCGAGCACAAGGAGCTCCCGCATGCGGAGCCCCTTCCCGTCGAGGAGGAGAAGGTCGAGCCGAAGCTCGATCTCTCGGTCGAGCCGTCGCTCGACTCGCTCCGTCTCTACCTGCGCGAGATCGGGAAGGTGCCGCTCCTGACGGCCGACCAGGAGGTGTCGCTCGCGAAGGCTCATCGAGCGCGGCGACATGGCGGCGAAGCAGCACATGATCGAGGCGAACCTGCGGCTCGTCGTCTCGATCGCGAAGGGCTACCTCGGGCGCGGCCTCTCGTTCCTCGACCTCATCCAGGAGGGCTCGCTCGGCCTCATCCGCGCCGTCGAGAAGTTCGACTACCGGCGCGGCTTCAAGTTCTCGACGTACGCGACCTGGTGGATCCGCCAGGCGGTCACACGGGCGATCGCCGACAAGGCGCGGACGATCCGCATCCCCGTGCACATGGTCGAGAAGCTGAACAAGGTCGTCCACATCGAGCGTCAGCTCGTCCAGCGGCTCGGGCGCGAGCCGCTCCCGGAGGAGATCGCCGACGAGCTCGAGATCGACGTCGAGGAGGTGCGCGAGATCCTGCGCATGTCGCAGCTTCCGATCTCGCTCGAGAAGCCGATCGGCGAGGAGGAGGACTCGTCGCTCGGCGACTTCGTCCCGGACGAGGCGGCGGAGTCGCCGTTCGACACGGCGTCGCTGTCGCTGCGTCGCGAGGACGTCGAGCTCGCGCTGTCGGCGCTGCCCGAGCGCGAGCGGCGCGTGATCGAGCTCCGCTACGGCCTCGACGGCTCGCAGCCGTGCACGCTCGAGGAGGTCGGCCAGGCCTTCGGCGTGACGCGCGAGCGCATCCGGCAGATCGAGAACAACACGCTGAAGAAGCTCGAGTCGCTTCCGGAGGCGCAGGGGCTCAAAGACTGCGTGTGAGGCACGCCGGATGAGTTTGTGGGCAAGCCTGCGGCCGCGGAGCGGCCGCGTTTAGGGGTCTTGCGCGACCGGAAGGTCTGCGCGAGCAGACTTCCGGTCTTGCGCGCGAGAATCGAGTACGTCGGACACGCGACGGTCTTCGTCGACCTCGACGGCGTGCGCCTGCTGACCGACCCGCTGCTGCGCAACCGCGTGGCGCACCTGCGCCGCTCGACGCCCGTCTCGGCGCGGACGCGGCGCGGTGTCGACGCGGTGCTCATCTCGCACGCGCACTACGACCACCTCGACCTGCCGTCGCTCGAGAAGCTCGGCAAGAAGCTGCCGGTCGTCGTCCCGCAAGGGTCTCGGCGGGCTGCTGCGCAAGCGGCGGTTCGAGGCGGTGCTCGAGGTCGAGGAGGGCGAGACGCTCGCGATCGGCGAGCTCGAGATCCGCGCCGTCCCGGCGGAGCACGACCGCGAGCCGCGGGCCGTTCGGCGCGTCGGCCGATCCCGTCGGCTACGTCATCTCCGGGCTCGAAGTCGATCTACTTCGCCGGCGACACGGACCTCTTCGACGAGATGCGCGACCTCGGCCCGGTCGACGTCGGGCTCATCCCGATCTGGGGGTGGGGGCCGGGCTCGGCGGCGGCGGCCATCTCGATCCCGAGCGCGCGGCCGAGGCGGTCGCGCGCATCCGTCCGCGGACTCGTCATCCCGATCCACTGGGGCACGTACTTCCCGATCCACCTCGGGCTGACGGGGAAGCCCGGCTTCGTCGACCTGCCGCCGGTCGAGTTCGCCGCGGCGATGAAGGAGACGGCGCCCGACGTCGAGGTGCGGGTGCTGCGCGGTCGGGCGAGAGCCTCGACCTCTAGGCGGGCAGCAGCTCGGCCGTCGCCGAGCGCCGCGACGGCCTGCTCGCGGATCTCGCTCGCGACCTGCGAGACGTCCGCGCCGAACGGCGCGTACGCGACGACGTTGCAGCCACGCGGTCCGCTCGGTGAGGCTCGCCGACCTGGACGTAGATCGCGAGGTTCTCGCCCTGCGGGAGCGCGGGCGGCGGCCTCCATCGCGATGCGTCGCGCGTCGTCGAGCGGCGCGCCGAGTCGCACCGGGAGCTCGACCGTGACGAGGCGGCGCGGATCGTCGACGGAGCGGTTCACGAGCGTCGTCGAGACCATGCGCGTGTTCGGGACGAAGATCCGCCGCCCCTCGTCGGTCGTCAGCGCCGTGTAGCTGAGCGAGATCTCGTCGACGATGCCGGTGTGGTCGTCGACCGTGATCCGGTCGCCGAGCCGGACGGGCTGCGTGAACGCGAGCAGGACGCCCGAGCCGAGGTTGCCGAGCGGCGTCGTGAGCGCGAGGCCGGCGATGACGGCGAGCACGGCGCTCGAGGCGAGGAACGCGCGCGCGACCTCCTGGGTCGCCGGGAACATCGAGAGGACGCTCCAGACGCCGATGAGCGCGACGAGCGCGACGACCACGCGCAGCAGGAAGCTGAACGTCGTTCGCCGGCGAGCCGCGACGGTCGGGTCGCGCTCCGCGAGTCGTCGCTCGTAGCGGTCGAACGCGCAGCGCAGAGCAGCAAGCGGACGACGACGAGGACGACGATCCAGATCGCTGCGGTGACGAGCGCGTCGGCGAGGTTCGAGTCCACGCCGCGATGTTCGGCGCGGAGTCGCGGTGAGCCTGCCTCAGCCGCCGGCGAGGACGCGTGCCTTGGCCGACGCGTACTCCTCGTCGGTCAGCTCGCCCTTCGCGTGCAGATCCGCCAGAGCGATGCGAGCCGAGCCGTGACGTCGGTCGCGCCCGGCGCCGGTCGGTGCTCGCGGCCGGCTGCGCGCGCGGCTCGTCCCACCAGCTCGGACATGCGCGCGCGTGTGTCGGCGACGAACGTCGGACCCCGCGTCGGGGAACTCGTGCGAGCGTCTGCCGGCGCGTCAGCTCGATCCACGTAGCGCCGAGCGCGCAGCGACGATCACGACGAAGAGCAGCCGCGTGAAGTCGTGACCTCTGACGTTGAAGAGCAGGAAGAGCCCGACGACGGCGAGCACGACGTACGCCCACACGCGGTTCTGCAGTGCCGGGAGCGAGCCAGCCGCGCGGGTCGTCAGCGCGCGGCGGCCGGGACCGGCGAGCCAGGCGGCGACGACGAAGAGGAGCCCGACGACGACCATCAGCCGGAACGAGCCGCGCATGAGCTCGGTGAGGATGTTCCAGGCGTTGTTCGCGGCGCTGGCGATCGTCCTCGCGTGCGACGAGCGAGTCGACGACGTAGTTCCGCGTGAGTTTCGCCGCGAGCGAGGCCGAGGACTCCGACGACGACGAGCACGATGCCCGATGCCGCGAACGGCGCCGCCGCCGGTCCCGCGCGAGCCACACGGCGAGGGCGAACGCGACGAGCGTGAGGAGCGGAAGAACCCACGCGAGCGTCTTCAGGAGCTGGAACGCGTTCTGTGCGGTGTCGAGCTCGTCCGCGCGCAGGATCACGATGCGTCCGGCGTCCTCCGGGATCTTGTCCGCCGACCTGCTGCGCCGATGCCGATGCGGTCGGCTGCCTCCTGCGATGATCGGCCGCAGGTCGAGCGTCACCTCGCCGCCCTCCGTCGAGACGCGGTCGCCGCCGCCCTCGAGCACCTGGACGAGCGTCTTGTGCGTCTCCTCGAGCGTCGCCTTGAAGAGCGTCTGGAACACCGGCTGCTCGAGCGCGCGATCGACGATCTGGTACGACGCCTGCCGGAGGCCGGCGGTGGCTGCGCCGGAGAGCCCCTGGTAGTCGGCCGGAAGCTGCTTCTCGACCTCGGCCTGGACGTCGACGTTCGCGAAGAGCTCGTCGACGGCGCGGTTCGCGACGGCGCTCCGGATCTCCGGGTCGTCGAGGAGCGAGCTCGACGTGTCGGTGAAGACGCTCGTATTGAGCGCGACGCGGTTGACCCAGACCGCGAACGACGAGAGCAGCAGGAACAGGCCGGCGATGACGAGCACGACCCAGACGGCAGTCGAGCGTCCACGGCTCTGACGGCGCCGCGGCTCGGCTGCAGGCGGCTCTGCGGCGGCGCTCATCGGCGCTGAGGCTACTCGTCGCCGAGCGAGAACGCGGCGTGAAGCGCGCGCACTGCGCGCTCGACGTCGGCGCGCGGGATGAGGCACGAGACCTTGATCGGCGAGGTCGAGATGAGACGCAGGTTGATCTGCTCGTCGGCGAGCGTGCGGAACATGCGTGCCGCGACGCCCGGGTGCGAGCGCATTCCGGCGCCGACGAGCGAGACCTTTCCGAGGTCGGAGATCTCCTCGATCTGCAGAGCGCCCGATCACCTCCTGGGCGCGCTCGAGCGCGCGGCGCGTCGCGGGCACGTCGTCCTGCGGGACGGAGAACGAGAGCTCGGCCGTGTCGTGGACGACGTTCTGGAGGATCGTGTCGACGTTCACGTGCTCGACCGCGACCGCGTCGAAGATCGCCGCCGCCGATCCGGGCCGGTCGGGAATGTCGCGGAGCGAGAAGACGACCTCGTCCTCGGAGTGCGTCACCGCGGAGACGATCGGCTGCTCGAGCCCTTCGGCGTCCTCGATCCAGGTTCCCGCGTCGGTGGAGAAGGTCGACCGCGCGTGGATGCGCACATCCTGGTTCCGGGCGATCTCGACCGCGCGGAGCATGAGCACCTTCGCGCCGGAGGCGGCCATCTCGAGCATCTCCTCGTACGAGACGCGGTCGAGCTTGCGGGCCTCGGGGACGATGCGCGGGTCGGCCGTGAAGACGCCTTCGACGTCCGAGTAGATCTCGCACGAGGCGCCGAGCGCCGCGGCGAGAGCGACGGCCGTCGCGTCGGTGCCGCCGCGCCCGAGCGTCGTCACGTCCATCGTGTCGCGGGAGAAGCCCTGGTAGCCGGCGACGAGGACGATCCGCCCGCGGTCGAGCGCCTCGACCACGCGAACCGGGGTGATCTCGCGGATCTTCGCCTTCGTGTGCACGGGGTCGGTGATGATCCCCGCCTGCGAGCCCGTGAACGACACGGCCTCGTACCCGAGGTCGTGCACGGCCATCGCAACGAGCGCGCAGGCGATCCGCTCTCCGGTCGACAGGAGCATGTCGAGCTCGCGGGGGTTCGGCTGCGGCGAGACCTGGTGGGCGAGCTCGAGCAGCCCGTCGGTCGTGTCGCCCATCGCCGAGACGGTCGCGACGACACGAACACCGCGCGTGCGGGCGTCCACGAGCCGCTGCGCGACGTGCCGGATCTTGTCGGGGTCGGCGACCGACGACCCGCCGAACTTCATGACGACGGTCTCGCTCGCCGGCTCCGGCGTGACGGTCACCGCGCGATTGTGGCTGCTGGGGCGGTCACGCGGCTGCGGCTAGATGGTTGATCGGTAATTGGCGTCGATGCGGGGATGGCTGCGACCAAGCCGGGGACGCCGCCCGAGCGAGCGCGTATCGGGAATACGTGCGAGTGAGGGCGGCGCCATCCGGCGAAGTGTCGCAGCCGCCTCCCGCGCGGCGCTGATTGCCGATCAACCATCTACGCTCCCCGCGTGCCGCGGAAGGTCATGCTCATCGGGCTCGACTGCGCGGAGCCTTCACTCGTCCTCGAGCGCTGGCGGGACGAGCTTCCGACGATCTCGGGCCTCATGGAGCGTGGCTCGTACGGACGGCTCACGTCTGTCATCCCGCCGATCACCGTCCCGGCCTGGTCCTGCATGATGTCCTCGAAGACGCCGGGCGACCTCGGCGTCTACGGCTTCCGGAACCGCTCGGACCACACGTACGACGGTGGCGTTCATCGCGATGTCGACGCGATCCACGAGCCGCGCCTCTGGGACTACGTCACGCGCGCGGGCGGCTCGTCGATCGTCCTCTCCGTGCCCGGCTGCTATCCGCCGAAGCCGCTCAACGGCGTCATGGTCGGGTGCTTCCTCACGCCGTCGATCGAGTCGAAGTACACCTATCCGGCCGCGCTGAAGGACGAGATCGCCGACGTCGTGGGCGAGTACCTCTTCGACACGAAGGACTTCCGCACGGACGACAAGGAGTACCTCCTGCGGCAGGTCTACGAGATGACCGATCGCCGCTTCGCGCTCGCCGCAGCACCTGCTCGAGACGAAGCCGTGGACGCTCTTCGCGATGGTCGAGATGGGGCCTGACCGGATGCACCACGGTTTCTGGAAGTACATGGACTCCGAGCACCGAAAGCACGAGCCCGGGAACCCGTACGAGACCGCGATCCTCGACTACCACCGCCACGTCGACGGGCTCATCGGCAGGCTGCTCGAGCACGCCGACGACGACACCGTCGTCTTCGTCCTCTCTGACCACGGCGCGAAGCGACTCGACGGCGGGATCCGCATCAACGAGTGGCTGCGACGCGAGGGGCTGCTCGCGACGCTCTCCGAGCCGAACGGCGTCTCGTCGCTCCGCGACGTCGGCGTCGACTGGTCGCGGACGACGGCGTGGGGCGAGGGTGGCTACTACGCGCGCGTCTTCCTCAACGTCGCGGGGCGTGAGCCCGAGGGGACGATCGCGCCCGAGGAGTACGAGGCCGTACGCGACGACCTCGCTCGCCGCATCGCCGCGATCCCCGACGACGCTGGCAATCCGATCCCGACCGCGGTCTACAAGCCCGAGGAGCTGTACGGCGAGCCGCAGGGCGTCGCGCCCGACCTCATCGTCGTCTTCGGCGACCTCTACTGGCGCTCGGTCGGGACGATCGGCGGCGACGAGGGCGTCCAGACGCTCGAGAACGACACCGGCCCGGACGACGCGAACCACGCGCAGGACGGGCTCTACGTCGTCGCCGGGCCTGGGATCGAGGCGTCGGGCCGACAGGACGCGCACCTGCTCGACATCGCCCCGACGGTGCTCGAGATCCTCGGGATCGAGGAGCCGGACGGGCTACGCGGGAGCAGTCTCCAGCCCGCCTTCGCGGCTCGCTGACCCGTCCCTGAACTCGCGCTCGACCGTGTCGACGAGCGCAGGTGGAAAGTCAGCTGCCGTCGGGCCACCCGCCACGGTGCAACACCATCGGGTAGTGCGGCAGCGCCGTGCGGGGATTTTCGAGCAGTGCCTCTGTGCGCGCGAGGTACGGCTTGCTCGCGCGCCAGCCGCCCGCGTAGGGACGCAGTCCCACGGCGAGATCGGGGTGCTCGAGCACGCTGGCGAGCGCCGACCGAAGGCGACGCACCTCGTCAGCTCCGAAGCGATCGGCCCAGGCCGCATCGATCTCGGCATGCACCTGCGGCAGCGCGCTTCGACGCATCACGACCCCTGGCCGTGAGGCGCGCCTCCTTCGTTGCGACCGTGCTTCCCTGGACGGCGACGTATCCGCCCTTCGTGAGCGCCGTCAGCGCCACGCTGGTTGCCTCCTTCGACACGCCCGCCGCACGCGGGAATGTCGCGCACGAGCACCCCGACCTCGTCGAGAACACGCACGAAGTTCGCGCTCAGCGGCAGCGACAGCTCGGAACTGCTCTCGAAGTCGAGTGTGAGCGCGAGCAGCGCCTGCGCGAGCAAGGTGCCGAGCTGTACGGGGACTGGACTCCGCGAGCGCGGTCTGGGCGAGAATCCGGCCGCCAGCGCGTCCGTGCTCGCGACGATCGGCGGGTACTCGGGGAGGTCGAGGTCGAGGCGACCGACGATCGACTCGAGCGAACCTCGAAGCTCTCCGACCGTGTCCGCGCCGAACCGCAGCCTCCACCGCTGCTCGATCTCCTCGAACAGTGTGGGCCAGATCTCGCGCGCGACGCGTCCGGCTGGCGTGGGGTGGACGAGCCAGTCGCCCCGAAGGCCGCGGGCGCTGCCCCAACCCTCGCGTCTCTCCTTCGGCGGCTGGTCGGCAGACGCAGGCGCGACGAAGACGTAGCGCCAGCGTTCCATTCCGCCCAGATTCGAGAGCACTCGCGCCTTGGGAAGGCCCGCCGAGTCGGTGAGCTCACCCACGGTGATCCCGTCCCCGACGAAGCGGAGGAAGTTCGACCACATGACGACGGACGTGACACGCGCGCTCTCACCCGATTCCGCCAGTCGCCGCTCGAACTCGTTGTCGAGCTCGATCGTGTGTGCGACGAGAGCCTGGGAGAGGAGGGTGGAGAGCGGCACGCGTGCGGGCACGATCGCGATGCTAGGTCGGCGGAGAGCGCGGGAGGGCCGGAACGGCGCCGTCACTACAATCCGCCGCGCTCATGAACGTCGTCGTCTACGTCTCCGACGCGCTGCGCACGGACCACCTCGGCTGCTACGGCGCCCGCTACGTCAACACGAAGACGATCGACGAGCTCGCGGCCGGCGGTGTGCGCTACGCGCACGCGATCTCGGCTGCGCCGTGGACCGCGCCGTCGACGACGTCGATCGTCACGGGGATCTACGCGCACCACCACGGCTATCTGCACTGGGACGCCGAGCTCGACCCGACGATCGAGACGTGGTTCCGCGCCTTCTCGGCGCACGGGTACGAGGTCGGCAGCTTCGTCTTCGACACGAACTACCTCTTCAAGGATCTGCGCCGAGGCGAACGTCCTCGGCACGTCCGAGACGCTCGACGGCGCCCTCGCGTTCCTGCGGCAGAACCGCGACAGGCCGTTCTTCCTGTACGTCCACAACTGGGCGACGCACATGCCCTACGACATCGTCCACGCCGACCGCAAGAACTGGCTCGCGGCGAAGCAGGAGGTGATCGACGGCATCCAGTCCGACTCCGCCTCGGCGCTCGAGGCGATGCGCGAGGGGTATCGGAAGGCAGTCGAGCGTCAGTCCGAGGTGCTCGTCGCGTCGTTCCTCGAGGAGCTCGAGTCGCTCGGCCTCCGCGAGAGCACCGTGTTCGCGTTCCTCTCCGACCACGGCGAGTCGTGGGGCGAGCGCTTCACGGCGAAGGACGGCGTCAAGGGCGTCTACCACATGCACGGCGCGACGCTCTACGACGAGATCGTCGAAGTTCCGCTGATCCTCTCGGCGCCCCGGCGCCTCGAGCCCTGCAGTCGTCGAGTCGCAGGTGCGCACGGTCGACCTCATGCCGACCCTTCTCGAGCTCGCCGGTCTGCCGGCGCGGGAGACGGACGGCGAGTCGCTGCTCGCGGTCGACGGCGACCGCGCGGCGATCATCGCGGGCACCGACATGGGCGCGCTCACGAAGCTCGCGATTCGCAAGCCGCCGTGGAAGCTGATCCTCGACGTCGAGAGCGGAGAAGAGGAGGCGTACCGTCTCGACCTCGATCCGCGCGAGCTCGGAGCCACGCACGGACGTACCGCCCGAGCTTCGCGGGATCGTCTTCCGCGAGCTCGAGAGCGCCGAGCGTCACGAGCTGACGGAGGAGGAAGAGGCCACCGTCGCGAAGCGACTCTCGGACCTCGGCTACCTCTAGTGACGACGCTCGCGACCTTCTACGAGCGGATGTTCTTCATCCGCCGCTTCGAGGAGACGCTCCTCGACCTCTTCTCGCTCGGGAAGCTCGTCGGCACGACGCACACGTACATCGGCCAGGAGGCGAACGCGGTCGGGCT
Source organism: uncultured Gaiellaceae bacterium (assembly GCA_963709715.1). Lineage (GTDB taxonomy): Bacteria > Actinomycetota > Thermoleophilia > Gaiellales > Gaiellaceae > GMQP-bins7. Next base: position 78,591 of record CAVPXQ010000001.1, on the reverse strand, counting down.
CATCGAGCATCTCGACCCGGACGTCGACACGATCTTCTCCAACCATCGCTGTCACGGCCACTACCTCGCGTTCACCGACGACGCGTTCGGGCTGCTCTGCGAGGTGATGGGGAAGGCGCCGGGCGTGTGCGGCGGCAAGGGCGGCAGCCAGCACCTGTGCAAGGGCAACTTCTACTCGAACGGCGTCCTCGGGAGCATCGTCCCGGTGGCGACCGGGATCGCGCTCGCCGAGAAGCGGAAGGGGACGGGTGCGGTCTCGACCGTGTTCCTCGGCGACGGCACCCTCGGCGAGGGCGTCACCTACGAGTCGCTCAACATCGCGTCGCTGTGGCGGCTGCCGGTGCTCTTCGTCGTCGAGAACAACCACTACGCGCAGTCGACGCCGGTCGAGCTCGAGCTCGCGGGGTCGATCGCGGCGCGCGGGGCAGCGTTCGGAATCGAGGTCGACGAGCTCGACACGACCGACGTCGAGCTGATCCACGACGCGGCTGGTCGCGCGATCGGCCGCATTCGCGAGACGGGCGCGCCGTTCTTCCTCGTGCTCAACACCTACCGCTTCAGCCCGCACTCGAAGTCGGACGACCAGCGCGATCCCGCCGAGATCGAGGAGCGCCGGACGCGCGACCCGCTGTCGCTCGCCGCCGAGCGGCTCTCCGACGACGAGCGCTCGGCGATCGAGGCCCGCTGCGAGGAGCGGCTCGCCGAGACGGTCGAGGCGGCGGACGCGGCACCGGCTGCCGCACCCGGAGTGGCCGCGTGAGCTCCGTTGCGTCAGGGAAGCGCGGCGTCCAGGTGCTGAACGAGACGCTGCACTCGATCTTCGCGGAGCGCGACGACGTCGTCCTCTTCGGTGAGGACGTGCTCGATCCGTACGGCGGAGCCTTCAAGGTGACGGCGGGGCTCAGCGACGCGTACCCGGACCGTGTCCTCACGACGCCGATCAGCGAGGCGTCGCTGTTCGGCGTCGCCGCCGGGATGGCGCTGCGAGGTCAGCGGCCGATCCTCGAGATCATGTTCGGCGACTTCGTCGCGCTCGGGCTCGACCAGATCGTCAACGGGATCTCGAAGTTCCGCGAGATGTACGACGACCAGGTGACCGTGCCGCTCGTCGTGCGAGCGCCGATGGGCGCGCGCCGCGGCTACGGGCCGACGCACTCGCAGTCGCTCGAGAAGCTCCTGCTCGGGATCCCGAACATCGTCGTCGTCGCCGCGAGCGAGTGCCACGACATCGGAGCGCTGCTCGCGGCGGCGGTCGAGGACGAGCGGCCCGTCTTCTTCATCGAGAACAAGCTCCTGTACGGGCGCACGATTCGCCGGCCCGAGGACGGGCACATCGGCGAGCTCGCCGTCCGCGAGAGCGGCGATCCGTATCCGGCGCTCACGTTCTCCGCCACCGGACTTCACCGAGGGCTCCGCGACGATCGTGACCTACGGCGGGATGCTCCCGCTCGTCCTCGACGCCGTGACCGAGCTCGTTCTCGAGCACGAGATCTTCTGCGAGGTCGTCGCGCTGTCGCAGCTCGTGCCGATGGAGCTCGACGCCGTGCTCGAGTCCGTCGCACGAACGGGCGCGCTCGTCACGGCGGAGGAGGGGACGCTCACGGGCGGCTTCGGCGCCGAGATCGCCGCCCGGGTGCAGGAGGCGGCGTGGAGCGACCTGCGCGCGCCGGTGCAGCGCATCGCGGCGCGCGACGGGATCATCCCCTCGGCGCGACCGCTCGAAGACGCGATGCTCCCGAGCGTCGAGGACGTCGTCGAGGCGGTCATGTCGCTCGACGGCGTGAGCCGCTAGTGCTCGAGATCGTCCTCACGCGCGAGGACGCGAACACCGAGTACGCCCTCCTCGCAGAGTGGCTCGTCGAGGACCGCTCCGAGGTCGACGGCAGGCCAGCCGGTCTGCGTCGTCGAGACGACGAAGGCCACCGTCGAGGTCGAGGCGCCCGGCGCCGGCACGATCGTGCAGCTGTACGGCGAGGAGGTCGAGGTCGAGCTCGGCAAGACGATCGCGTACGTCGCGGAGTCGGCGGACGAGCTCGCGTCGATCGACGCGAGGGCGGAGGAGAAGCCCGCGCCGAAGCCCGCCGCCGGCGAGCGCAAGGCGACGCGCAAGGCCGTCGAGCTCGCAGAGCTGCACGGCATCGATCTCGCGACGATCGAGAAGCGCGGCTTCATCACCGAGAAGGACGTCGAGGCGCTCATCGCGCTGCAGAAGGCGTCCGCCGCGCCGGCTCGCGGGGCCGGCTCTCGCGGGCGTCTCGACCGACGGCGTCTCGCTGCCCGTCCACGTTCGAGCTCGACGAGAGCGACGGGCGAGCTCGATCTCGCGTTCCTCGAGTCGCTCGACCACGAGGCGTTCCGCGCGCTCTCGTCCGAGCACAAGGTCGCCGCGCTGCGCGATGCCGGTGCCCGGATCGGCGACGGCGTCGACCTCGGGCGAGGGCTCGCTCGTCGTCGCGCCGCGGATCGTGATCGAGGACGGTGTTCGGCTCGGCGCCGCGCGCGACGGTCGTCTGCGAGGAGGTCGTCGCGATCGGCGAGCTCACGCAGTTCGGCGCCGACCTGGAGCTCCGCTGCCGGCGCGCGTTCCTCGGCGCGGGCATCTGGGGCGGGCGCTCGGTTCGCTTCGGCGGTGGCGGTCATCGCGACCCGTGGGCGACGCTCGCCGATCGGCGATCTCGCGTTCGTCGGCGACGAGGCGTTCGTCAACGTCTGCCGGCCCGGTGCTCATCGGCCGCGAGGTCTTCCTCACGATGCGCTCGATCATCGTCACGCACAACATCGGCCACTCGGTGCTCGAAGGGTTCGAGAACCGCTTCGCGCCGGTCGTGCTCGAGGATCGCTCGCAGGTGGGTCTCGGCGCGGTGCTCTACGCGGGCGCGCGCGTCGGGGCGGGAGGCGATCGTCGCGTCGAACTCGTACGTCGTCGGCGACATCCCCGCGGGTGCGTTCGCGATCGGAGTGCCGGCGAAGGCGACGGGCAGCTCGAGCCACAAGCTCTCGGACGCACGCCGGCTGCGAGCTCGCGCGGCGCTTCATCGACGACCTGCACGAGCTGCTCGCGCTCCGCGGGCACGAGGTCTCGGCGATCGAGGACGACGGCTTCGAGATCGAGGGAACGCGCGTCACCTTCACGCAGAGCTATCGCGGCGGCGTCGACGCCCCCGCGGTCGTCCTCGCGCTCGACGTGCGTGGCGACGTGCCCGACGGCGTCGCCGTGATCGATCTCCTCGGCCGCCGCGTGCACGGGAGCGGGCGGTGTCGTGCTCGACTCGGTGCGCGAGTTCTGCCGCAAGCGCGGCATCAAGCTCGAGCCCGGGCCGTGGAGCTACCCCGGGGGCCTCGTCTAACGGGGGATACGTCGATCACCCTGGTATTTGGTGCCTTTCGGTACTAGGCTGTGCGCGCCGAGGGGATGCGTCTCGAAAGAGAGGCACGGGGTGGTGGTACGGAGGGCTCAGGTCGTTCTGCGGGCTCGCCGTGCTCGTCGGCGTCGGCGCTCGCGGTCGATCGTCGGCCGCGACAGACGCGCCACGCGTCGAGCGTGCCAGGCTCCGACAGCGCGCGCCCTGCCCGTCCTCGACAAGGCGATCGCCGCCCAGACGAGCGCACGCGCACGATGGCGCAAGGCCCGGGGATCGTCGGTATCGGCGTCGGCGCTCACACCGGACCGGGCAGCCGGTCATCGAGGTCTTCGACCACGACGTCCGGGCGTCCGCGTTCCGAAGACGCTCGACGGTGTCCGTGTGCGGCCCGTCGTCACGGGGATGATCGTGGCGCGCTCGGCGACGCTCCGCTACCCGCGGCCCGTTCCGATCGGCGTCTCGACCGGCCTTGCCGACTTCGCGACGGGCACGCTCGGAGCGCGGGTGACGAACGGGACGAACGTCTACGCGCTCTCGAACAACCACGTCTTCGCCGGTGTCAACACCGCGAGCATCGGGGATCCGATCCTCCAGCCCGGCCCGATCGAGGACGGAGGCACCGATCCGGCCGACCGCATCGCGCACGCTCGCCGACTACCAGACGATCGACTTCCGGTGGCACGAACACGATCGACGCCGCGATCGCGCTCACGACGACGGCGGACGTCGGCACCGCGACCCTGCCGGACGGCTACGGCGCGCCGAGCTCGACGACGACGCCGCCGTCCGTCGGCTGCCGGTGCAGAAGTACGGGCGTACGACCGGATTCACGACCGGATCGATCAACGCAGTCAACGTCGACGTCGACGTCTGCTACTTCCCGCTGACCGAGACGATCTGCTTCCCTGGATTCGAGGCTCACTACGTCAACCAGTTCTCGATCCCGCCGGCGCACCCTTCAGCGCCTCCGGCGACTCGGGCTCGCTCCTCGTCACGCAGGGCGGGAACCAGCCGGTCGGACTGCTCTTCGCCGGCGGCGACGGGCTGACGATCGCCAACCCGATCGATGCAGTGCTCCAGCGTTTCAACGTCACGATCGACGGCGCGCCGGCTGGGCCCGGGCCGCCCGGTGCCCCCACCGGCCTGAACGGCGATCGCCGGCGACGGACAGGTCGCGCTCTCCTGGACGGCGCCCGCCTTCGACGGCGGCTCCGCGATCACGGCTACCGGGTGTACCGCGGGCACGAGCCCGAATCCGACGACGCGCTGACCCGCGAGCGGCGGCGGCTCGACGAGCTTCATCGACTCCGGACTGCAGAACGGGACGACCTACTACTACAAGGTGTCAGCGCCGTCAACGTGAACGGCGAGGGCCCGCCGTCGAACGAGGTCGAGCGCACACGCCGATGGCGGCCGTCGCCGCCTGCGACTCCGCTGCACGGTCCTCGACAGCTTCAACCGTCGCCGACGAGAACCCGCTCTCGGACGCGGGACGCTGGTCGAACGACGTCATCGGCGGCAACAACGAGGCAGGTCTGTACATCGACGGCCAACCAGCTCGCCTGCTCGCGGACGACGACCTGCACGGCGTGGCGCAACAACGCCCAGTACGGGCCGGACTCGGAAGTGTGGGCGCGGTTTACGACGCTTCCGGGCATCGACAACCAGCTTCGCCTCTACGTGCGTCTCCACCAACCCGGCGCGTCGTCCGGCTACATGCTCCGCACGAACCAGCTGAGCGGGACCGACGAGGTCTGGCTCGAGCGCTTCGACTCGGGATCTGCCACCCGTCTACTGACGATCCCCCAGGAGATCAACGCGGGCGACACGATGCTCCTCCGCGCGAAGGGCGCGTCGATCGAGGCGTGGCGCCAGAGCGGCGGCACCTGGTCACGGCTCGGGGTCGTCCAGGACGCCACGCACGGCGCCGCCGGCTACGTGGCGTCGGCTTGCGCGGGAACACCGGGCGCCTGGACGACTTCGGTGGGCGTAGCCTCGGCTCCGCGGGCCCCCCCGGCGCTCCGATCGGGCTGACCGCGACCGCGGGGACTCGACCGTCGGGCTCTCGTGGACGGCGCCTGCCTTCGACGGCGGCTCGCCAGATCACGGGCTACACGATCTACCGCGGCACGAGCCCGAATCCGACACGCGGTGCTCACGAGCTGGCGTCGGGTCGACGAGCTACGTCGACGCGGAGCGCTGCCAACGGCACGACCTACTACTACAAGGTGTCCGCCGTCAACGGCAACGGCGAGGGCCCGCCCTCGAACGAGGCGTCGGCGACGCCCGCCGACCGTCGACCTCGCCGGCCATGCCGCTCGCCGATCCTCGACAACTTCAACCGGCCGAACGAGAACCCGCTCTCCGACGCAGGTCGCTGGTCGAACGACGTCATCGGAGGCACGCTCGAAGTCGGGCCTCAACGTCACGTCCAACCAGCTCGCCTGCACGACGTCGACGACCTGCACCGCCTGGCGCAACAACGCCCAGTACGGCCCCGACGTCGAGGTGTACGCGCAGTTCACGACCCTGCCCGGGGTCAACAACCAGCTTCGCCTGTACGTGCGCCTGCACCAACCCGGCTGCGTCGTCCGGCTACATGCTGCGCACGAACCAGCTGAGCGGAACCGACGAGGTCTGGCTCGAGCGCTTCGACATCGGGCGCTGTCACGCGTCTACTGACGATCCCCAGGAGCTAACCGTGGGCGACACGCTGCTCCTGCGCGCGAAGGGCACGTCGATCGAGGCCTGGCGCCTGACGCGGCGAGCACGTGGTCACGGCTCGGCGTCGTCCAGGATGCCACCTACGGCGCGTCCGGCTTCGTCGGCGTCGGCCTGCGCGGGACGACCGGCCGTCTCGACGACTTCGGTGGCCGGACGCTCGGCGGCCCGCCGCCCGACACGACGCCTCCCACCGCACCCGGCTCGCTGAGCGCGACCCCCGTCTCCGCGAGCCAGATCAACCTCAGCTGGACCGCGGCCACCGACAACGTCGGCGTCACCCAGTACCTGATCGAGCGCTGCTCCGGCGCCGGCTGCAGCAACTTCGCCCAGATCGCGACCGCCGCCGCGGGCGCGACCGGCTACTCCGACTCGAGCGCCCTCGCCTCCACCGCCTACACCTACCGCGTGCGCGCGCAGGATGCCGCGAACAACCTCAGCGCGTACTCGAACACGGCGAGCGCGACCACGCCGGCAGCTCCCGACACGACGCCTCCCACCGCTCCCGGCTCGCTGAGCGCGACCGCCGTCTCCGCCGAGCCAGATCAACCTCAGCTGGACCGCGGCCACCGACAACGTCGGCGTCACCCAGTACCTGATCGAGCGCTGCTCCGGCGCCGGCTGCAGCAGCTTCGCCCAGATCGCGACCGCCGCCGCGGGCGCGACCGGCTACTCCGACTCGAGCGCCCTCGCCTCCACCGCCTACACCTACCGCGTGCGCGCGCAGGATGCCGCGAACAACCTCAGCGCGTACTCGAACACGGCGAGCGCGACCACACCGGCAGCTCCCGACGCGACGCCTCCCACCGCTCCCGGCTCGCTGGGCGCGACCCCCGTCTCCGCCACCCAGGTCAACCTCAGCTGGACCGCGGCCACCGACAACGTCGGCGTCACCCAGTACCTGGTCGAGCGCTGCTCCGGCGCCGGCTGCAGCAGCTTCGCCCAGATCGCGACCGCCGCCGCGGGCGCGACCGGCTACTCCGACTCGAGCGCCCTCGCCTCCACCGCCTACAGCTACCGCGTGCGCGCGCAGGATGCCGCGAACAACCTCAGCGCGTACTCGAACACGGCGAGCGCGACCACACCGGCGCCGCCGGACTCCCAACCACCATCCGCTCCGGGGCCGCTGAGTGCCTCCGCGGTCTCGGCGAGCCAGATCGACCTGGCCTGGGGGGCCGCGACGGACGACGTCGGGATCGGCCAGTACCGGATCGAGCGCTGCTCCGGTCCGAGCTGCGCGAACTTCCAGGAGATCGCGACCACGACCGGCACGACCTACCCGGACACGGGCCTGAGCGCATCGACCTCGTACACGTATCGCGTCCGGGCGGAGGACACCAGTGGGAACCGAGGGCTGTACACGAACCTGGCGGCCGCGACGACGCGGGGGCCCCGAAGCCGCTCTCCTTCACGCTCCTGAACGGCGGAAGCGTGGGTGGGATCTCCGTGGCCAACGAAGACGTCGTCTCGTTCGACGGAGTGTCGACGTTCAGCATCGCCTTCGACGGCTCTGACGTCGGCCTCTCGAGCCGCCGTATCGACGCCTTCAGCTGGCTGGGCGCGAGCACGCTCTTGTTCTCGCTCGACACGGACGGGGCGAGCCTGCCTGGCATCTCGGGGACGATCGACGAATCCGACATCGTTCGCTTCGACGCCACGTCACTCGGAACCACGACGAGCGGAACCTTCAGCGTGTACTTCGACGGCTCGGACGTCGGTCTCACGACGTCGAGCGAGGACGTCGATGCCTTCGAGACCCTGGCCAACGGAACCCTCGTCTTCTCGACGGCGGGCGCGGTGAGCGTTCCGAGCGTCTCCGCAGGCGACGAGGATCTCCTGGTCTTCACGCCCGGGTCGCTCGGGCCGACCACGAGCGGCACGTGGGGGATGTACTTCGACGGCTCGGACGTCGGTCTCTCGGCGTCGGGGGAAGACGTCGACGCGGCTGCGGTCGACGCCGCGGGGCGGGTCTACCTGTCCACGAGCGGCGCCTTCTCGGTCTCCGGAACGAGCGGTGCGAACGAGGACGTCTTCGTCTTCAACCCCACGAGCCTGGGCGCTACAACGAGCGGAACCTACAACTCGAGCCTGTACTTCGACGGGTCGACGTTCGGCCTCGGCAGCAACGACGTCGCTGCGATCGACCTGCCCTAGGGCGCCTGACGGCGCGCGCCGCTACGCGGGCGAGGGAAGTCTCGGCCGGCCGGAAGGGAGGAAGCGACGCGAGCAGCGAGCGCAGAACTTCCATGTCGCCGTCAACGGTAACGGCGTCGATGTCGCGCTCGACCAGGAGGGAGTAGAACCCGGCGGCGTCGGCCGTGACGACCACGTCCGCGTCGGAAACCGCTCCGGCGCACGACCTGGTTGCCGTCCACCCCGGCGATCTCGTCGCCGATGCGGAACTCGATGCGCCTTGCTCCGCAGTCCGAAGGAAGCGCGATTCGCAACGCGCCGGGAAGCCAGCCGGGCTCGAGGTCGCCGGTCGACGGCCGGCGGGCCGAGCGACCGTGCGCCCCAGTGCGCGAGAACGTGGAGCACCTCGCGAAGGCCCTCGCCGTACTCGGTCAGCTCGTAGACCCACGACGCGGCCGGAGGGTCGAGCCGGCGGCGCCGGACGACGCCGCCTGCTCGAGCGTCTTCAGGCGCGCCGCGAGGATGTTCGTGCCGCAGCCGTCGAGCCGGGCATGGAGGTCCGAGTAGCGCAGCGGCCCGTCCTCGAGCAGCTCGCGCACGACGAGCAGCGACCAGCGCTCGCCGACGAGGTCGAGGGCGTGTGCGACCGGGCAGTACTGGTCGTAGCTCCTGGCCATCGAGCCGAGTGTAGCCGCTTCGACTACGAAATTGGAAGTCTCTACTTGCGAATCGCAAGTAGATTCGTGTAGCATCCCCCACTCACTCAGACACGAAGGCCAGCAGGCTCGAAACGGGGGTTCCCATGGTCGGCTCGGACAGGAAGAAAGTGGTTCGCACTCGCGCTCATCCTCGCGGTGCAGTTCATGACCATCCTCGACATCGCGATCGTCAACGTCGCGCTGCCGTCGATCCAGCTCGATCTCGGGTTCTCGCAGGAGAACCTGCAGTGGGTCATCAGCGCCTACGCGCTCATGTTCGGCGGATTCCTCCTGCTCGGAGGACGCTCGGCCGACCTGCTCGGCCGGCGGCGCGTCTTCATGGCCGGCACGCTGCTCTTCACGCTCGGCTCGCTCCTCTGCGGGCTCGCCTGGAGCGAGGCGTCGCTGATCGCCTTCCGTGCGCTCCAGGGTCTCGGTGCCGCGACGATCACGCCGGCAGCGCTCTCGATCCTCGTCTGCGACCTTCAAGGAAGGCCGCGAGCGCAACATCGCCCTGGGCGCCTGGGGCGCCGTCGGCGGCGTCGGCGCCGCCTTCGGCGTCCTCTTCGGCGGCATCCTCGTCGACTTCCTCTCGTGGGAGTGGATCTTCTTCGTCAACGTCCCCGTCGGCGTCGCCGCGCTGATCCTCGCGCCGTTCCTGCTCTCCGAGAGCCTCGACAAGCACGGCCAGGGCTTCGACGCTCTCGGCGCGATCCTCGTCACCTCGGGTCTCTCGACTCTTCGTGCTCGGCATCACGCAGGGCCACGGGTGGGGCTGGACCTCGGCGACGACGATCGGGGTCTTCGCCTCTGTCCGCTGTTCTCCTGCTCGCGTTCGTCATCTGGGAGCAGCGCGTGTCGAGCATCCGCTCGTCCCGTTCTCGATCTTCCGGCTGCAGACGCTGACGGCGGCGAACATCGTCGGCTTCATCCTCGGCACCGCGCTCTTCGCGATGTTCCTGATGCTGACGCTCTACATGCAGCAGGTGCTCGGGCTCTCGCCGCTCGAGACGGGCGTCGGCTACCTCGCAGTCGCCGGCACGGCGATCATCTGGGCGAACGTCGCGGCCGCGGCGGTGACGCGGGTCGGCGTCAAGCCGGCGCTCGTGTTCGGGATGTCGCTCATGACGGTCGGGCTCCTGTACTTCACGCAGGTCTCGCCTGACGGCTCGCTACTGGACCGATCTCTTCCCGGGCTTCCTCATCATCGGGCTCGGGATGCCGTTCGCGTTCGTCCCGGTCACGATCGCCGCGGTCGCGGGCACGAAGCCGGAGGAGGCGGGTCTCGCGTCCGGGTCTCATCAACACGTCGCAGCAGATCGGCGGCGCCGTCGGGATCGCGATCCTCTCGACGATCGCGGTGTCCACGACCGACGATGCGTTCGCCAGCGGGTCGCAGCAGGCGGTGGCGCTCACCGACGGGTTCGCGGCCGCGTTCTGGGCGGGCGCGGCGATCTCGTTCGCCGGTCGTGCTCGTCTCGATCTTCGTCGTCCGCGGCCGCGACCTCCAGCAGCAGGAGGTCGCGCGTCGTCGAGCCGGCGCTCGAGCCCGCCGCCTGAGCTTCTCGACACGCATCCGGAGCCCGTCGTCACGGGCGGGTTCCGGATGCGCCTGTCGCGGGTAGGTTCCGCGGATGCGCTTCCGCAAGGACGCGCGGCTCGACACGTCGCAGGTCGAGGACTACCGCGGACAGAGGACGGGCGGCCTTCCCGGCGGGATGCCGGTCACGCTCGGCGGCGGAGGCGGGCTCATCGCGATCATCGTCCTCGTCGCGTTCCTCTTCCTCGAGCGGCGGCGGCGGCCTCGGCGACCTCGGCTCGCTCGCCGGCCAGACGGTCGGGCCGACGGGGCAGCCGTCGGGCGAGCTCGCGCAGGAGTGCCAGACGGGCGCGGACGCGAACGAGCGCGAGGACTGCCGCATCGTCGCGGTCATCAACAGCGTCCAGGCGTACTGGAGTCGACGCGCTCCGCGGCTACGAGCCGACGCGAACGCGCTTCTTCGACGGCGGGATCCAGACGGGCTGCGGCCCGGCGTCGTCGGCGACCGGCCCGTTCTACTGCCCGCGCGATCGCTACGTCTACATCGACCTCGGCTTCTTCGACCAGCTGCAGTCGCAGCTCGGCGCACGCGGCGGGCCGCTCGCCGAGGCGTACGTCCTCGCGCACGAGTACGGCCACCACGTCCAGAACCTGACGGGCGTCCTGCGGAGCGCCGACCGCGACACCGGCCCGCAGGGCGGGCAGGTGCGCGTCGAGCTCCAGGCGGACTGCTACGCCGGGCTCTGGGTCGGCCACGCGCTCGACACCGGCTTCGTCGAGGACCTCACGCGTCAGGACGTCGCCGACGCGCTCGACGCCGCCGCGGCAGTCGGCGACGACCGCATCCAGGAGCGCACGCAGGGTCGGGTCGATCCCGGAGTCGTGGACGCACGGCTCCGCCGAGCAGCGGCAGAGCTGGTTCGTGCGCGGCATCGAGGGCTCGGGCCCGCAGAGCTGCGACACGTTCACGGGCCGCGTCTAGCGGCGTGCGCCGGCTTCTGGCAGCGCTCGCGCTCCTTCTTGCTGCGGCCGCAGTGGGCTGTGGAGGAGATGACGGTGCGGCGGATGCCGCCGCGCTCGAGGCGCATTCGTGGGTGCTCGTCGCCGGGATCGCCGTTCCCCAGGATTCCGCCGTGACCGTTCCCAGCGCGAGCTTCGCCGAAGGCCGCATCAGCGGCTCGAACGGGTGCAACGACTACTCGGCCGAGTACACGCTCGACGGCGCCTCGCTCGAGCTCGGGCCGATCACGAAGACACAGATGGCATGCCAGCCCGCGGCGGACGCGGTCGAGGCTTCGTTCGACGCGGCGCTCGCGAACGTAACTGGCTGGCAGATCGAGGGGGAGGACCTGATCCTCGATCTCGATGAAGGCGGCGAGCCGCTGCGATTCGCACCGGCGACGCTGCTCGGTGGCTGGCGGGCGACCGGGCTCCAGCAGGGCGCCGCGTTTTCCAGCCCGGTCCCTGGCACGATGATCACCGCGTTCTTCGAAGACAATGGATCGGTGACCGGCTCGGGCGGCTGCAACACGTATGCCGCATCGTTCAAGACCGCGAACGACACGATCGAGATCGGAACGCCGGCGTCGACGAAGCTGGCATGTGTTGTGCCCAAGGGAGCGACCGAGCAGGAGACGGCGTACCTCGCGCTGCTGCCGCGAGCCGCGAGTTACCGCGTGGACGGCAGCTCGCTCGAGCTCCTCGACGCCGCACGTCTGCGGCTCGCTACGTTCGCGCGCACGAGCGTGGGGTAGCTCCGACCTACTCTTCGCCCGGTTCCTCCGAGCGGCGGCTTCTTCGAAGCTTCGAGCTCTCCCCGCGCATGGCGAGCCTTCGAGTGTGCCCGGTCGCGCGAGACCATCAGGTACGCGATGAACAGAAGGAGGAGCCCGCGACGATCGCTCCCACGAGCGACGCGCCGCGAAACGCGGGTGCGTCGACGTCGAGCGTGCGATCGCCGGCATGCGCGGCGTTCCCGCGACCGACCACGATCGCTGAGCGTCATGAGGTTCGGAAGCGCGAAAACGAGACCGATGACGATGGCCGCGAATGGATCGTCTTCCACGTACGGCGCCAACGGAGGATGAGGACGACGAGCGAGATCGGCAGGAACGTGAAGACGAACCCGTAGAAGAGGCCGAGCAGCGTTCCCTGCGTGATGCTCCCGTCGACCTGATCGCCGATCCGGTGAGCCCACCAGCGTGGCACCGTCGCCGACGCGACGAGCACCGCGACGACGAGGACGACGACGAGCGCGCCGCCCCACGAGGCGACGACCCCAGTCCGGGCTTCCTCGACCTCCGGGAGCGAGCTCCTCGCTCATCGCTGCGCCTGAGCCGTCTACTCGAGGACGAACGTGATTCGCAGCGTGACGCGGTAGGCGACGATCCCCCGTCCTCCACGTCCACCTTCTGCTCGGACACCCACGCGCCCTTGATGTGCCGGAGCGACTCGCCGCTCTTCTCGATCCCCGCCTTCACGGCATCGTCGAAGCTCTCCGTCGACGTCGCCGTCACCTCGATGACCTTCGCGACCGACATCGCCTGCCTCCTCTCGCGGAAGATGGCCGAAGCTCCGAGCCTATCGCGCTCGCTGCCGGGCCGCTTCGCGGCTATGTTCGCGCCATGGCAGCGCTCGTCACGACCGTCGTCGGCAGCTACCCGCAGCCCGACTGGCTCATCGATCGAGAGCGGCTCGGAGAGCGGCTGCCGCCGCGCGTGCGGGCGCGCGAGCTCTGGCGCATCGCCGAGCCGTACCTCGAGGAGGCGCAGGACGACGCGACCCGGATCGCCGTCGACGACATGGAGCGCGCCGGCGTCGACATCGTCACGGACGGCGAGATGCGGCGCGAGAGCTACTCGAACCGGTTCGCGACGGCGCTCGACGGGGTCGACCTCGACACGCCCGGCGTCGCGCTCGATCGAACGGGTCACCAGAACCCCGTCCCGCGCGTCGTGGGCCCGATTCGGCGCCGGGAGCCGGTCGAGGTGCGCGACGTCGAGTTCCTCCGCTCGATCACGGACCGGCGGATCAAGATCACCGTGCCGGGGCCGTTCACGATGACGCAGCAGGCGCAGAACGACCACTACGGCGACGATCGCGACGCTCGCGCTCGGCTACGCCGAGGCGGTGAACGAAGAGCTCCGCGACCTCAAGGCGGCGGGCGCGGACGTCGTCCAGATCGACGAGCCCTACCTGCAGGCGCGCCCCGAGCCGGCCCGCGAGTACGCGATCGAGGCGATCAACCGTGCGCTCGAAGGTGTCGAGGGTGACACCGTCCTGCACACGTGCTTCGGGTACGCGCACATCGTCCACGACCGCCTCCCCGGCTACCCGTTCCTGCGCGAGCTCCAGGGCTGCGTCGCGACGCACCTCTCGCTCGAGGCGGCGCAGCCGGACCTCGACCCCGAGGTGCTGCGCGACGTTCCGGACAAGGTCATCGTGCTCGGCGTCCTCGACCTCGGGACCCCGACGAGCGGAGACGCCGGAGATCGTCGCGGGGCGTATCCGCCGGGCGCTCACGGTCCTCCAGCCCGAGCGGCTCGTCGTCGCGCCCGACTGCGGGATGAAGTACCTCTCGCGCGAGCTCGCGTTCGCGAAGCTGAAGGCGATGGTCGAGGGCGCGCGCCTCGTCGACGACGAGCTGCGGGTCGTGACGCCGATCGGGAGGGAGCCCGAGCCGGCCGGTGAGCGGGATCTCGCAGGCGTACCCCGATCGCGTCGAGGTGCGCGGGCGCGACCTGACGGGCGACCTCATGGGCCGCGCTGACGTTCACGGAGTACGTCCATCTGCTGCTCACCGGGCGACGAGCCGACCGACGACCAGCGCTTCTTCCTCGACCTCCTGCTCGTCTCGATCGCCGAGCACGGGATGATGCCGACGAACGTCGCCGCGCGGATGACGCTCGCGGCGGACCCGACGGCGCTGCAGGGGCCGTCGCGGCGGGCATCCTCGGCGCCGGCCCGGTCGTGCTCGGGACGTCCGAGGAGTGCGCGCGGCTGCTCGCGGACGCGAGCGCGCGCGTCGAGGCGGGGAGCGACCCGACGACGTCGTCGCGGACGTCGTCGCGAGCGCGCACGAGCCGGCGCCAGGGTGCCCGGCTTCGGACATCCCGTGCATCGCCCGGTCGACCCGCGCGCGGAGCGGATCCTCGAGCTCGCCGACGAGCGCGGCGTGAGCGGCGCCAACGTGGAGCTCGCGCGGCTCGCTGCGCGACGCGGTCGCGGCCGGAGTGGGGGAAGCCGCTGCCGATGAACGTCTCGCTCCCGATCGCCGCGGTGATGCTCGACCTCGGCTACTCCGGTGTCGACCGTCAAGGCGGTTCCGATCCTCGCGCGCACCGCGGGCCTGCTCGCGCACCTCGCCGAGGAGCAGGAGAACCCGCTCGGCTTCTTCCTGGCCGGGAAGGCCGAGGAGGCCGTCGCGTACGAGCCTCCGCGCGGCCGAGTGATGCTCGAGCCGGAGGTCGAGACGCGTCCGTGGGACGAGCAGCTCGCGCTCGACGACGCGGCCTACCGCGCGCAGCTCGCGTACCTGCTCGAGCGCTCGCCGTTCTACCGGGAGAAGCTCGGCCTCGCATCCGCGCGAGGAGGCGGGCGGGCTCGCCGACATCGGCGCGCTGCCGCTGACCGAGAAGCCCGAGCTCAAGGCGACCGCGACGGCCGAGAACCCGGTCGGCGCGCACCTCTGCGTCGATCGATCCGAGATCGTCCGCATCTACTCGACGAGCGGCACGACCGGGACGCCGAGCTACATCCCGCTGACCGCGCGCGACCTGGACGACTGGATCACCGGCTCGGCGCGGAGCTACGCGGCGTCCGGGCATCAGCGCCGGTCAAGCGGATCGTGTCGACGTACAACGCCGGGCCGTTCGTCGCCGGCGCCGCGCTCGCCTCCTTCGACCTGATCGGCCTCTGCCACATCCCGGTCGGGACGGGGAACACGGAGCGGCTCGTCCGCGCGATCGAGCTGCTGCGGCCGGAGGCGGCCGTCCTCACGCCGTCGTACGCGGCCTACCTGCTCGAGTGGAGCGGCCGAGCGCGGCTTCGACCTGCGCGGCTCGAGCGTCGAGCGCGTGCTCGTCGCCGGGCGAGCCGGGCGGCGGCGAGCCGGCGCTGCGGGCGAGGCTCGAGGAGGGCTGGGGCGCGCGCGTCACCGAAGCGATGGGGATCGGCGACATCGGGATCTCGCTCTGGGGCGAGTGCGAGGAGCAGGACGGCATGCATCTCGGCGCGCGCGGGTTCGTCCACCCCGAGCTGATCGATCCCGCGACCGGCGAGAGCTGTCCGATCGAGGACGGCGCGTCGGGCGAGCTCGTGCTCACCCACCTTCGCCACCAGGCGGCGCCGCTCCTGCGGTTCCGGACGCGCGACCACGTCCACGTGCGGACGAGCCCGTGCCCGTGCGGACGCACGGGGCCGCGGGTTCGCTGTGTCGGCCGGACCGACGACATGCTGATCGTGCGCGGCGTCAACGTCTTCCCGACCGCGGTGCGCGACGTCGTCGGCGCGCTTCGCCCCGCGCGTGAGCGGCCACATCCGCGTCGGCCCGCGTCGCACGGCGTCAAGCAGGAGCCGCCGCTCCCGGTCGCCGTCGAGCTCGCCGAGGGAGTCGAGCCAGACGCGGACCTCGCCGAGGCGATCCGTGAGAGACTCCGCGCCGTGCTCGTCGTCCAGACACGCGTCGAGCTCGTGCCGTGGGGGAGCCTGGCGCGCAGCGAGTACAAGGGGCAGCTCGTGGAGCGGAACGCATGAGAAAGCTCCAGACCCAGGGTGTCCACCACATCACGATCAACGGCGCGAACCGCCAGACGTCGATCGACTTCTGGGAGGGCGTGCTCGGAATGCCGTTCGTCTTCGAGCAGCCGAACCTCGACAACGCCTCCGAGAGCCACCTCTACTTCGATCCCGGCGACGGGCGCCTCATCACCGTCTTCACGAACGAGGAGCGCGCGCCGGAGCGGAAGTCGGCACCGAGGGAGCCGGGCATCGTGCATCACCTCGCGTTCTCGCTCTCGCAGGCCACGTTCGCACAGACCGTCGAGCGCCTCGACGAGCGCGGGATCGAGCACTCCGGGGTCAAGGATCGCGGCTTCATGGACTCGATCTACTTCGAGGACCCGCTCGGCCTGCTCGTCGAGCTCGCGTCGTATCGCTTCGAGCCGCCGGCCGGGCACACGCACACCGACGTCCTGCTCGAGGCGCACAAGCTGCGAGTCGAGCGCGGCGACCCGAACATCGACCGCGTCCACCTCGCCGACGCGATCGAGCTCCTCGTCACGCGCTCACAGGCGTCGCTCTCGGACGACCGCTCGCCGAAGAACCCGTACCCCTAGCTCAAGAAGGAGGAGTCATGGCCACGCACACACTGAGCATCCTCAAGCCGAGCGTGAACAACCTGACCGTCCGCATCTTCGTACGTGCGGCCGGGCTCGACTTCGAGGAGATCGACGTCTGGGGGAAGAAGTCGACGCCCGAGTTTCTCGCGAAGGACCCGGCCGACCTCACGCCGCTTCTCGAGGAGGCAGGACTGCCGAAGGGCTCGCTCTGGGAGAGCTGCGCGATCATGCAGTACCTCTGCAACGAGCACGGCCTCGATCGCTTCTACTCGACCGATCCCGGCGAGCGGGCAATGGTCGACAGCGCGATGTTCTACCTGATCGGCACGTTCTACCCGCTTCTCGCACGCGCGACCTATCCCGTGCTCGGCTTCCCGCAGTACGCGGGAGAGGTCGCGACCGCGAATGTCGACGACGAGGCGAAGGAGCAGGCACGCAAGGACGCGGAGTCCGCGCTCGCCACGCCGCTCGAGGTGTTCAACGCGTTCTTCCTGGCGGGCAGGCCGTTCGTCGGCGGAGACGAGCCTTCGATCGCGGACATCCGCTGGGCGGCCACACTCGAGTTCCTGCGTGCGATCGACTACGACTTCCCGGGCTGGGCGGAGGAGTACCTCGAGCGGATGGAGGGCGCGCTCGGCGATTCGTACTCCGAGCCCGTGGCCGACGTGCGCGGGTACATCGACTACGTGCGCTCGGAGAGCTGACAGCAGTGGCGGGCCCCTGTGGCCCGCCTTCCGTCACTTCCTCACGAGAAGCGCGAGAAGCCTCCCATGGGATCCATGTACGTCGCGCGCGAGGCGTCGAGGATCTCGCGCGCGGCAGGGCTCGGATCCCCGTAGACGACGTACCTCGTTACGTCCACCGCAGCGAAGAAGCGGCGGGCCCAGTTCTCGATGAAGCCGTTGAGGTGCGCGATCGCCGCCTCGGAGCTCGCGTACTTCTCGAGGCCGTGCAAGGTCGTGCCG
The DNA here is from genome assembly GCA_963709715.1 of uncultured Gaiellaceae bacterium. GTDB lineage: Bacteria > Actinomycetota > Thermoleophilia > Gaiellales > Gaiellaceae > GMQP-bins7. Next base: position 60,834 of record CAVPXQ010000001.1, on the reverse strand, counting down.
TCTTCGGAGATGTACCACTCGTAGGCGAGCGCTCCGGGCTCGGTGCTCGTCCCCTCGATCATGTCCTTCAGAACCTCGTCGAGCGCGGCGCGTTGACCGTCCTTGACGGAGCACTCGAGAATCCACGACACATGACCTTCCACTCCGATCCTCCCGTCATTCGTGTTCGCGCGACGCTATCGCGTCCCGCGCAGGCCGTTGCTCTCGAACAGCCGGCTAGCGGCAGAGCGCTCGTCGAGGTAGTCGCCCTTCGCCGAGATCGCATCGCTGCCGACGCCGTTCCAGTGGACCGCGAACATACGTCGTGCGCCGCGCGTGCCCGGCGAAGGTCACGTACCCGGTGTGCCGCCCGTGACATGGCACACGTCGCATCAGCGGTGGTGACCAGCGGTTGACCCGAGACGGATCGCCCCGAGATCCAGGACGATGAAGCACCTACTATCGAAGGACCTGACCATGCTGTATGCGATTCGACAACTCGACCCATCAACATGGGACGCTTTCGCCGAGCTCGTCGAGCGCAACAACGGGGTCTACGGTGGCTGCTGGTGCATCGGCTACCACCCCGAGTGCGCAGAGAGGGGAATCAACTATCGCGACGCCAAAGAGGTTCGGGTCCGCACGGGGCGCGCTCATGCCGCGCTTGTCATCGACGAGAACGGCGCCGCCCAGGGCTGGTGCCAGTACGGTAGCCCGGAGGAGCTCCCGGGCATCAAGCACAGGCGCGAGTACGAGAAGGACGCTCCACCACTGCCGGATTGGCGGATCACCTGCGTCTTCGTCGACAAGAGGCATCGCGGTCAAGGCATCGCTCGGGCAGGCCTGGAGGGCGCGCTCGACCAGATCGCCCGTCTCGGCGGCGGCCTCGTCGAGGCCATCTCCGAGGTGACCGCCGGTCGCGAGGCACAGGGCCGCTTCCTCTTCAGCGCGACGGTCGAGCTCTTCGAGCAGTACGGCTTCGCCCGGGGTCGCCGCGTCGGCAAGCACGCCTGGATCGTGAGCAGGGTGATCGAGCCCGTTTGAGCCTGGGGACGTCTGCTCGGGCGAGGCTGTCTCCTTAGCAAACACAAGGCCCGACGCGGGAGCTGCTCAGGCAGCTCGATTCACGGCTGGCCGCGATCGAGAGGACGCTCCGTACCGCGCCGCCCGCTACCTCTGCTGCGGTGCTTCTCGCAAGACGATGTTCCGGACGACCTCCACACCAACGATGATGAGGGCGAGCAGAACCAGCGCCGACAGCCAGCCCCGGGCGATGGCCGGAGCGACGAGTGCGAGCACGAGCAGAGCGCCGGCGGCAAGAGCGTAGGTCGTGACGCGATTCTCCAAAACGGGGCGCGCTGCACGGCGCGCATCTGCAGCACGACGAGTCTCGCCGACGAACCAGACTCCGACGAGGATGATGACGCCGAGGATGATCCACACCCAGGCACGGTCGGCGAGGGTCTGCGTGAGGATGCTCCATGCATCGTGTCCGGCCGGCTTGACCGCGTCGTCCTTCACGAGTGAGTCGACCAGGTAGTCGCCGGCGAAGCGGCGCACAGCCAGCATCAACAGCCCCACGACGAGCACGCCGATTGCGAGCGCACGGAGTTCGAGCCTGCGGCGACCGCGCGCCAGCCAGATCGCGAACGCGGCGACCGCAAGCGCGACGAGCCACATCCAGTCCGCGACTGCGCGCAGGATCTTCGTAATCGACTGTGCCGTCTCGAGCTGGCTCTTCTCGATGATGGCGATCTTCCCCGAGGACTCTGGGAGCCTCTCGGAAACCTTTCCGATGACCGCGACCTGATCGCCGAGTTCGATCACTATCGGCCGCAGGTCGAGCACGACCGCGCCGCCCTCGGTCTGGATGAAGGTCGTGTCGTCGTCCAAGAGGCGCACGAGCTGTCGCTGCGCCCTGGTCGTCACCTCCACCCACACCGTCTGCACACGTGGCCGTTCGAGCGCCGCGTCGGCTGCCCGGTCTGCGCCCGAGCGCGCGAGACCGGCCAGAACCGGGGCGAGCCCCTGCTGCGCGGGAGGCAGGCGCTCTGCGATGGCGGCCTCGACATCGACGTTCTCGAACAGCGTGTCGACGGACTTGGCCGCGACCTGCGTTCGGATCTCGTCGTTCTCGATCATGTTGCGGGAGATCGTCTCGAAGCCGCCCGGGTCGAGAGCCGTGTGCTCGACGTAGAAGGCGACCATCCCGACGAGCGCGAGCAGGATCGCGAGAACGGTCAGCACACGGGTGCCGATGACGCGCATACGGGAAGTCGCTCTGGGCTTCGGGGCTTGCTCAGCGCGGGTCGTCACGAGTCTGACCTGGGGTTGCGAACGCGGGAATACGACTGGCCTAGGTGGCTCACACCGACACTCACGCCATCGCAGTTCGATCCGAAATCAGGTACGCGACGATCAGTGCAGCGGGAAAGAAGACGAGGCTGAACAGGAAGAAGAGAATGAAGCTGTGACCCTTTCGACCCGCGACCCTGGCCGGCCAGAACGCGATTGCGATCCAGACAATGAGAGCGAGGATGGACCAGAGCCACCATCCACTTGCGGCAAGCAACACTTCAACCTCCTTGGTGGGAAGAGCGCTGTCTCGCGAGCCCAGTGAAGCGCCTTCCTCGTAGCTCGTCGGTACAACCTATCGCGCGAAGGGGGAGGCTGCTCTGCCCCGTTCGCCGCGACGATCGAGGATCCGCGACTACGCCCCCGTAGATCGTCCCCTTTGACTCGATTCGAATTGACACGGCGTCCTTCACCGGTGCGACATGTGTAATCGCGTTTTCAACAACACGGCTCGAGAGACGATCTGACCCAGATCTAACCCAGCCGCAAGAACGAGCCTAGTCACGGACACCAGATGTGCGGCGGACCCTGACCAAGAGCCAAGCCCTCTGACGGATTCGAACCGTCGACCCCCTCCTTACCAAGGCGGGAAGGCATCCCCGCGCGAGGAGTACGAGTCCCGTGTCACCAGCTGGGCCAGTCGGGTGCGCCAACCGAGTGCCGTGCTCTACACGGGTTTCCACCGCGTGAACTGATCGAGGTCGAATTCCGGGCGCTGCCATGCGTGCCTTTGCTGCGGGAGAGGGCAGACGACGTCGATGACAAGCGTCGGTTCGCATAGCCGGGAGACACTCAAGCGCTGCAAATCGCAGGGCGCGCGCCACACCCGCGCCAGTGCCCAGAACGCATGCGTAATGAGCCTCGTTTCCGGAGTTCCGGAGCGGACTCCGGCAATCGGTACACGGTTTCGGACAGAAACGTGACTGGAGAGGCTCAAGCGACAGTACGCTCGCGCATGCAGGTGCAGCCCGGTAGGAAACGAAAAGATCGAGGCATGCTCGAAAATCGTGCAGGAGCCAAACCCCTCCAGAGCTGATGGCCACGACCGGTAGCCAGTCTCAGCAGGTTGAGCACGCGAAGTGGTTGCCGCTCGAACCGAACCCGGCGCTCATCGAGCACGCCCGCGAGCGCGCCGAGAGTGTGGAAAACCGGATCGCAGATCGGATCACGGCCTTCGCCGGCTCGATGCGCTTTGTCTACCTCTCCATCCTCTGGTTCGGCTGCTGGATCGCGTTCGGCGTCGAGGAGTACCCGTACGCCCTCTTGACGATGATCGTGTCGCTCGAGGCAATCTTTCTCTCGACGTTCGTGATGATCAGTCAGAACCGGACGGACGCGAAGCGACAAGTCATTGCCGATCAGCAGTGGAAGACCGTTCAGGTCGAGGACAAGCAGAACGAGGAGCTGCTCGATCTCTCACACCAGATCCTCGAGCTGACAAAGCAAGTCCACACCATCGCCGTCGCCTTACCGGACGCCACGGCACCCACGCGCGATACCGACCGCCAGCTAGCCCTCAGCGCGAGGGGTAGGGTGGGGAAGTGGCCGCGCCCTTCCGGGTGCTCGCGATCGACGGTGGCGGGATCCGAGGGATCATCCCTGCAACTGTGCTCGTCGATCTGGAGCGACGGCTGGCGCCACGCCGCGTCGCCAACGTCTTCGATCTGATCGTCGGTACGTCGACGGGTGGGATCATCGCGCTCGGCCTGACCGTGCCAGACGGCGACCGGCCTCGACATCCCGCGGAACGGCTCCTCGACCTCTACCTGAACGACGCCGAGACGATCTTTCCGGGAGGCGGCCCCGCCAGCCTCCCCCAGCGAGTGCGCGAGGGAGCCCGGTACTCCGTCGCCGGGCTCGAACGGCTGCTCGACAGCTACCTCGCAGACACTCGGTTGACGGCCGCCTTGATCGACGTCGTCGTGACGAGCTACGACCTCGCGTACGGCGAGCCGGTGATGCTCTCCAGCCGTCCGCGGCCGGGCTTCGTCAGCGACGTGTCGATGGTCGTCGCGGCGCGTGCCACCTGCGCGGCCCCCACGTTCTTCAAGCCGCAGGTCATCACGGATGGAGATCGAGAGCGCATCCTCGTCGACGGCGGCGTGTACGTGAACAACCCGGCGGTGCTCGGCTACCTGCTCGGTGTGGAGGCGGCTACCGGCGAGGAGCGCCCGCTCGTCCTCGTCTCGCTGGGCACCGGGACACGGCCGCCGCGGATCCCGCTCTCGGCGGCGGAGGCGCACGTGGGCGATTCGTTTGGCGCCGCTCGAACGCTGCTCGAGGCCGTCGCGAGCGGGGGCGGGCACTTGATCCACGGACTCCTTACTGGTCTCGCCGACGGTGAGCGAATTCGTTATTGGCGCCTACAGACCACGGTCGGGCCGTGCAGCTTCACGATGGACGACTCGCGACCGGACAACGTCGCCTGCCTCGGCGAGCGTGCCCGCGAGCTCGTCTCGGAGAGCGACGAGGAGCTGTCCGCGATCGCCCACGCGCTCGCAGGCTAGGCGCGGCCCCGTCGATACCTGCTCTCCGGTCGAGCTGGGGCCGGATGAGTCGAGACCTGACTGCAGCAGCGCTGGTGGCGCTCAACCTCGGAACCTGAACTACTCCGAGGCGGATGTCTTAGGCGGCGTGCGCAGCCCGAGGTCAGACGGCGGCAGCCATGACGTCGGCCTTCCTTCGCGCCAACACGGCATCGAGCACCGCGTACTGAGCCTCCTCGATCGCGGCCGACGCGAAGTCGACGGCGTCGATCGCGGCTGCCTCCGCCCATTCTGCGTCGTTCTCGGCGACCTTGGCGTCGAACTCGTCCTTCTTGGCTTCCTGATCGACGAGCGTCCTGGCAATGCTGAGTTGCTAGAGCCAGCCCTTCTCCTCGGCGATCCGAATGGCCTCAGTACGGTTGCGCGCTCCCAGCTTGCGGATCGCGGCACTGAGGTAGTTCCGAACTGTTCCCTCCGACAGATAGAGCTCGGCAGCGATCTCGGCGGCGGTCGCCCACTTGGTGGCAGCGGCGAGGACGTCGTGCTCGCGCTCGGTGAGTGGGCTGACGCCGTCTGCTATCGCATCTGCTGCGAGACCGGGGTCGATCACCCGTCGCCCGGCGTTGACCTCGCGTATCGCTTCGGCGAGTTGGTCGGCCGGTGCGTCCTTGAGCAGGAAGCCGTCCGCGCCGTTCTCGATCGCGCGACGGAGGTAGCCGGGACGGCCGAAGGTGGTCAGGATCAGTGTTCGCGTACCGGGCAACTCGCGGGCGAGCTCGGCGCAGGCAGAGATCCCGTCCTGGCCCGGCATCTCGATGTCGAGCAGGGCCACGTCGACGAGCTGTGCGCGGGCTGCAGCGAGAACGGCGTCGCCGCGGTCAACCTCGGCCACAACCTCGATGTCGTCCTCGAGCGCAAGCAGGCTGGCGAGTGCGCCACGGACCATCGCCTGGTCCTCCGCGATGAGAACGCGGATCATGTCGCTCGGAGGGGCAGAATGATCAGGAGACGGAAGCCGCCCTCAGGTCCGACGCCGGTCTGGAGTGTGCCGTCGAGACGGCGTGCCCGTTCGGCAAGTCCCGCGAGGCCGTCTCCGTCGTCCGAGCGTGCTGAGGGGGACGAGCCGTCGTCGTCGACCTGGAGCGAGACCGTCTCGGCGTCTGTTGCGAGCTCGATCGTGCACGCGCGGGCGCCGCTGTGCCGGACGACGTTGGTGGCCGCCTCGCGAACTGCCCAGGCGAGCGTGCTCTCGATTTCGGCCGGCAGCTCGGATGTGGGGGAGTTGACGTGACATTCGATGCCGGCCGCCAGGAGCGCTTCGCGGGCGCCCTCGAGCGCGTCAGCGAACGCGGGCTGGCGGTATCCGTGGACGGCTTCACGGACCTCGGTCAAAGCCTGCCGGGTTACGCGCTGGACGTCGTCCATCTCTGTCTGTGCTCGGCGCGGGTCGCTCGCGACGAGCTTCGCCGCGAGCTCACTCTTGAGTGCGATCAGGGAGAGCGTGTGCCCGAGGAGGTCATGCAGGTCGCGGGCAATCCGCACGCGCTCCTCGGAGACCGCGATCCGTGCGAGCTCCTCGCGTGTCGCGCGGAGCTCCTGGTTCGCCCGCGTCGCGCCGCCGAGGGCGGCCATGATCGACCCGACGGCGAGGATCGTGAGCGTGTACGCGGCCACCGTGGAGCCATCGGAGCCGGTGGCCGCGAGCCCTGCTCCAACACCCGCGGCGGTGGCGCCGATCGCGGCTACCGCTCCCGTAGGTGGCAACACCCACCCGGCCACGGCCGCGACGTAGACGAAGAGGAGTGCAAACGAACGTGGAGCTCCCAGCGCCAGCGTTAGCACCGCTATCGCCGTGAGGAGCGCGAGCCCGACACGAATCGCGCGCTGTCCTCTCGCGGCCAGCGCTCGAACAGGCGGAAGCAACGCAAGGTAGAGCGCCACGAAGCCAACAAGCGCGACCACGATCGCGGCGTCGTGCGCCGGCGAGTTCGAGGCTGTGTCGAGATCCGAGAGCGGGCCGATCAGGAAGAGCAAGCCGAGCAGCTGGGGGGCGCGGAGCCTCCCGAGGCGCGTCCGCCAGCGGATTGCTGTCGCGCCGTCGACCCCGATCACGTCCTCATCGTGACGGATAGCCGCAACTGCACGGCCACCACGGCGGACACCGAGTCGCGTCGCCGCTGCGAAGCACGGGCAGTGTCCCTGCGAAGCCGACGATCACGACGATCGCAGTCACGATGTGCAGCGTGATGAGAGCGATTGCGCTCGCACCGTCGGCGAAGTAGCTCGGTCCGATCATCGACACCGCCAACGCGGTCGACCCGATGAATGTCCACCACGGTCTGGGGTGCCGGATGCGCCGTTCGAGCAGCAAGACGACCAACCATCCGGCCGCGGCGCCGACCAGTGCGGCCGCGAACACGTCGGCAGGTCCGACGGTTCCGTCTCCTGCTGTTACGACGAGGTCGATCCCGAAGAGCCGGATGAGCGCCCAGGTGACGAGGGCTGCGGTCGGCGCAAGGAGGACGGTGGCAATTCGGCGACGAGTGGGATGGGACATCTCTTCTCCTTCTCGGCTTGCGGTCAGTAGCTCGTGCGGCGGTCGCTGGTTCAACCGTCGTGGGGTGCGTGCTTCATCTTCGAGATCGCTACGCCGCGCCGGTAGAGCCGCGCGTCACCAATGCGGCATGACAGGCGTCACGTCCTGATGCAGGTGGCCCGTGGCGTCAAGGGACATCTCCTGAACACTCGGGCACGGCGCGGTCTTCTCGCCAGGTCGACGCCGAATGGCAACTAGCCGCCCATGGCGCGGCGAGCCGCGATTTGTAACTCTCGGGTGGTCAATTGCCGTCGGACTTGCCATCCGGGAGGCGGTAGCGGTCGTCACCGCATGAGAGGCGGCGCTCCGGCACATCGATGCCGGCCCCCAAGGGCCGTGCAAAGGAGGTGGGGTGATGAGCGACAAGCCGAGTGTCGTGTTGGTTCACGGCGGCTTCGTCGACGGTTCTGGGTGGCAGGGCGTATACGACCTGCTCGCCGCCGATGGCTACCGAGTGAGCATCGTGCAGAACCCGACGCTGTCCCTCGAAGGGGACGCGGCAGCGACGCGAATGATCCTCGACCGACAGGATGGGCCGACGATCCTCGTGGGGCACTCGTATGGCGGAGCAGTCATCAGTGAAGCGGGTACGCACGAGCATGTCGCAGGGCTCGTCTACATCTGCGCTTTCGCACCCGACGCAGGTGAATCGGTCAACACGCTGATCGGGACGTTCCCGACCGACGGGCCGCAGCCACCGATCCTGCCTCCGGTCGACGGCTTCCTCTTCCTCGACCGCGAGAAGTTCCACCATTCGTTCGCGGGAGACCTACCCGCGAAGCAGGCTGCGTTCTACGCCGACTCGCAGGTCCCGTGGGGCGTGGAGGCCCTGGGTGGCACGATCAGCGAACCCGCCTGGCGCAGTAAGCCAAGCTGGTACCTCGTCACGACCGGGGATCTGATGATCCCGCCCGACGCGCAAAGGTCGATGTCCGAGCGCATCGGCGCGAACGTGAGCGACGTCGATGCGAGCCACTCCGTCTACGTCTCGCAACCCGCTGCCATCGCAGACCTGATCAAGGAAGCGGCAGCAGCCACAGTCGCAGCGAAGGTGACCGCGACCGTCGCATGAGCTGACCGAAGCCCTTGCGCTGTCCGGGCGCCGGGCAGCGCAAGGGATCGGGCGTTACCGGTCGCTGCGTTCAAGCGACATTTCTGAACACTCGGGCAGACGAAGGCGCTTTCGCTCAGACTCGAGACTCGTTCTCACTCGTCCGAGCTGAGGCGCTGCGCGAGCATCGGTTGTGCATGTCAGCTCGCTGTCGTCTCGTACGTGGCGAGAATCGCGCCGGTGGTCGTCGCCTGGCTCTCGACGAGTCGCAGCGGCCTCTTGGCTCCGTCGTCGGGCAGGAAACGCTTGCCGCCGCCGAGGACGAGCGGAATGATCATCAGCCGGAAGCCGTCCACCAGATCGTCTTGGACGAGCGTCTGCGTCAGCCGACTGCTGCCGACGATGTGGAGATCACCGCCTTCCTCTGCCTTCAACGCACGAACCGCCTCGGGAACGTCGCCCCGGAGAACGTGTGCGTTCTCCCACTCGAGCGGATCGGAGAGCGTGGTCGTCGCCACATATTTCGGTAGATCGTTCAAGGGGCGTGCGACCGCCTGCTGGTCGTCGCTCGCGTTCGGCCAGTAGCCCGCGAGGAGCTCGTACGTCCGGCGGCCGAAGAGGAAGCCGCCGGCCGCCTGGTAACCCTCGACGACCCATTGAATCGCAGTCTCGTCGAAGTAGGGGAGGTGCCAGCCGCCGTGGCGGAAACCCCCCGTGGGGTCGTCGTCCGAGCCGCTGGACTGGATGACGCCGTCGAGGCTCATGAATGCATTGGCGATGATCTTGCGCATGGTCCTCCTCATTCGGTTCCTTGAGGGAACTCACGCTACCATGCATATAGTCTCCTAAGGGAACTAAGCTAGGATGCGCTCATGCAGCGGACCCGTTTCGGCGACATGGTCTGCTCGATCGCGCGCACGCTCGAGGTCGCCGGCGAGCCCTGGTCGCCGCTCATCATCCGCGACGTGTGGGTGGGCCTGACCCGCTTCGACGAGATCCAGCGCGACCTCGGGATCTCGCGCAAGGTGCTCACCGAGCGCCTCAAGTGGCTCGTTCGCCATGGCGTGCTCGAGCAGCGCGTCTACTCGGAGCGACCGCTTCGCCACGAGTACCTGCTGACGCAGAAGGGATGGGAGCTCGCCGACATCCTGCTCGCGATCAGCGCCTGGGGCGACCGCTGGACGGCAGGCGAGACTGGCCCGCCTGTTCTCCGCCGCCACCGCACGTGCGGGCACCTGACCCAGGCCGAGCTTCGCTGCGCCCACTGCGGCGAGCCGATCCACGCGAGCGAGGTGGACGTCGAACCCGGGCCGGGGGCGCCGTGACCACGACCGTAGAGGAATCGACGTCCGAACCCCTGCTCCATGAGGCCAAGCATGCTGTCGTGATCGTCGGAGGTGGGCCGACCGGGATGATGTTGGCGGCCGAACTCGCACTCGCCGGGGTCGAGGCAGTCGTGCTGGAGCGGCGACCGAGCGCGGAGGTCGAGAGTTCCCGTGCGCGGGCGGGCGGGCTGCACGCACGCACGATTGAGGTGTTGGATCAGCGTGGGGTCGCTGAGCGCTTTCTCGAAGAGGGGAAGGCGATGCAGGTGGCCGCCTTCGCGGGCGTCACGCTTGACCTTGGCGACTTCCCTACGCGGCATCCCTATGGCCTGGCGCTGTGGCAGAAACACACCGAGCGCATCCTCGGTGTGTGGGGGAGCGAGGTCGGCGTGGTGGCCCAGTATGGGCGGGAGATGACGGGCCTGGCGCAGGACGACGATGGCGTCGATATTCACCTTGCCGACGGCAACACGCTGCGTGCGGGTTACGTCGTCGGCTGTGATGGAGGTCGCAGCCTCGTGCGAAAGCTCGCTGGCATTGACTTTCCCGGATGGGGCCCGTCGGTGAGTTCGATCATCGCCGAGGTCGAGATGCAGGGTGAACCTGAGTTCGGCTTCCGCAACGACGCGCTTGGCGTCAACGCCATGCGCCCGTTGGAGGGCGGGCGCGTGGGCCTTGTCGTGCGCGATGAGAACCTCGACCGCGAGAGTGATCTGACGCTGGAGGATTTACGCGCGGCGATCTTCGCTGTTTGGGGATCAGACTTCGGGCTCGTATCTGCCGACATGATCTCGCGCTTCACCGACGCCACTCGCCAGGCAGCGAACTACCGAGCCGGGCGCGTGCTGCTGGCCGGTGACGCCGCACACATTCACTACCCGGCCGGTGGGCAGGGCCTGAACCTCGGCGTGCAGGACGCTGTGAATCTTGGCTGGAAGCTCGCGCAGGTCGTCACCGGAGCCGCGCTCGCCGATCTGCTCGACACGTACCACGCCGAGCGGTACCCGGTCGCCGCCCGGGTACTCACGTACACCATGGCGCTCACCGCCCTTCAGCGGGGTGATGACCGCACCAGCGCGCTGATTGAAATAGTCGGTGACCTGCTCGACATCGCCGAAGCACGCGACCGCATCGCCGGGCTCGCCTCTGGCCTGGACATCCACTACGACCTCGGCGAGGGACACCCACTGCTCGGCCGCCGCATTCCCGACCTCGACCTGGTCACCGCCAACGGCCCGCTGCGGGTCTTCACCCTGCTGCACGACGCCCGGCCGGTGCTTCTCAACCTCGGTGAGCCCGGCGTCTTCGACATCACTCCCTGGGCAGATCGGGTTCAGTTGATCGACGCCGAATACGCCGGTACGTGGGAGCTTCCGGCACTCGGGGCGGTCATTGCTCCCGCTGCCGCGCTCGTCCGACCGGATGGTTACGTCGCGTGGGTGGGGGACGGCACAGATACCGGATTGCGCGACGCGCTGACTACCTGGTTCGGACCGCCTACTGCCGCGTAGCCATTCTGTTCGGAGTTGTGGGGCTTATGTGCGGGTGATCACGTTCACCAGCCCTCCCGCCGCCACCAGGTCCCGCCTCGATCAACACGTTCGGGAGGTGGGGTACCGTCACGCCTTTCTATTACGCGTGCGCGCGCGTGCGCGCGAGGATCGTCACGAATCGGGCGCGACGAGGCCCCCGCGGGCAGGCCCCCAGTCTCGTTGAACCTCGTGAGGGGGCGTGGGGTGCTGGCAAGGAACGTCCGCGACACGAACACCGACATGCATGATCGGAGGTCGCTCGGAATCCTCGACGAACCGACGCGCCTTCTTTCTGTGTCAGACCGATGTCAGATTTGCGGTGGCGCCGTTGGTTCGCCGACACGAAATACGGTCACCGTTTCGGACGAAACCGTGACTGGAATCCGCTGTCGGCCTACCGTGTACAACTGAGTCTCGGTTCAGCTAGCCGAGAGCCGCTGGACGGGCGAAGGAGTTTTCGTTTGCCCGCGGGACTACTTGAGCTCCCGCGGCACGACAAACGCAGTCAGCCGGGCCTCGCCGGGAGCAACGTCGGCCCAGCGTGCGACGTCCGCCTCGAGCTGAGCAAGCGCCCCTGCCGGGACATTCACGTCGGCGCGCTCTCGGAGTTTGCCCGGCGCAGCGAGCAGCAGCAACACGTCCATAAGGCCGGGGTTGTGCCCAACGAGCATCACCTCGTCGACTTCGTCGGGAAGGGTCCGGATGCGGGCGAGCAGTGTTTCGGCCGAGGCTGCGTAGAGGGTGACCTCGAACCACACTTCGGGCTCGCCGAGCGAGGGAAGCACTCGCTGCAGCGTCTGCTGCGCGCGGACCGCACTGGAACAGACGACTAGCTGCGGGTTGACGGCGTGCTTCTTCGCCCAGCGCGCCACCCGTTTGCAAGCCTTGCGCCCCCGGGGTGCGAGCGGGCGGTCGCGGTCACGGAGCGCTGGATCGTCCCAGGACGACTTCGCATGACGAAGCAGGAAGAGGCGCTTCACGTACCCACGATACGAGAGCGCGCCGGCGGCCTCCGGAGCAGACGGCGACGTCCGGCCACTGTTCAGCGAGCCGGCAGTAATGCGCCGGCTCTACTAGCCGGGACTCGATGCGAAGTGCCAGCAAACGCGGCGTCGGTCACCAGGTGTGCGCCAGTGATCGACGGTGTGCTCGAGTCAGTGCTCATGACTCGATCCGAGACTCGTGTATCGCGTTTCAACAGACACGGGCTCGAGAGACGATCTGACCCAGATCTGACCCAGACGCAAAAACGAGGCTAGTCACGGACACCAGATGTGCGGCGAACCCTGCCGTAGAGCCAAGCCCTCTGACGGACTCGAACCGTCGACCCCCTCCTTACCATGGAAGTTCAGAGGCGGTATCGGCGGGCACGGCCGGCACTCGCGGGCACTCTCTCCCTGCTAATTCCGCACTTCGCGCTCAACCGCCGATCCCGCGAGAGGACGCGGTGTGACTCGCTGGTGTACCCATCGTGTACCCACGTTTACCGTCGATCCCGCCTTGCGGTCGGCGGACGGCCACTGCGGTCGGCCGCTGCTAGCGCCTGCGGCCCACCTCAGCCGTCAACGCTGCGATCGCAACGGCGAAGGGGACAGCGATCCAGAACTGCCGCACCCCCGCCCGACGCAACTCGCGCCGCAGATCGAGGCCGTGTAGTTCCGCTTCGAGTTCCCCAGGCCGCGAGAGCGACTGCGCGTACAAAGCAAGAGGGACGTAGTTGACGCCAGCACCAACGAGCCATACGCCGACGACGACCCATGTCATGCTGCTGGCCGAGAAGATGACGAGCACGCCAAGGATGGTGCAGCCGAGTGCGCCGATCACGAACTCCGCTCGTATCACGCGTCGACGCCGCAGCGAGCCGGCCGTGCCCCACATGTCGGCCGCAGCAAGCCGTCGCGCGTCGAGGACTGCCACAACCGGTCAGGATCGCGCATGCCGCACTGCCATGGAAGGGCTCGGCCAGGGCCCGATCCTCTTGCTCCGGGTGATCGACCTCGTCGAGACGGGGCCGCACTCGCCGCTCGCGGCGCTCGTGAAGGTGTCGCCCCGCCGATGCTCACTTGCACGGCTCGCGAGCTACCTACGGATCGAGGAGCGTGAGCGGGACCGAACCAGACAGCAACTAGTGGAGGACAGAAAGGAGCCCTGATGCGAGCAGTCATTCCGATCGCGGTCGTGGCGGCGTTCATCGCCGTGGCACCGGCCGCCGCCACGAACAGCACGTCCACGACGACGGCCAGCGTGGTCGACACGAAGTCGTGGTGCAAGGCCGTCATCGACGCGAACACGAGGGTCGGGACGATGAAGAACAAACGGTTTCTTGCCCCCGACAAGATCACGCCGGCCATGTGGAAGAAGGTCGTCGACGCGGCCGTCGCGAACGGCAGCACATACATCGCGCTCGCGCCGAGCTCGATCAAGACCGCCGTCGTGCATCAGATGGCGTACTTCAGGCACATCAAGGCCAACCACTACTCGAAGACCACGCCGCTCGCACCGATGACGCTGGCCGACGTCACGAAGATCACGAACTTCGAGCGCACGCAGTGTGGGATCAAGTTCACCACATGAGCGGGAAGCAGGGAGGGAGGCCGCCCGCTGGGCGGGCATGACAGACAGGACGGGAAGATCAGAGCTCGACCACTGGCACAGGTCGGCTGCGGACGGGAAGCCATAGGCAGGAAGCTGCCCGTGAGTAGCGATTTAATGCAACCCAGACACGTCCCGAGCGGCCACTAGCCGCCGCCCCCCGCAGTGTCACCATCCCGGCGTGATCGTCTACGCCGTCGTGGACGACGCCCTCTCGCCCGACGTCCCGCTCGGCGTCAAGCTCGAGGTGTTCGCCCGACGCGAGGACGCCGAGCGCTTCGTCGAGGTCGTGATGACGATGCCGAGGTCGCAGCGAAGGTCAGGATCGAGGAGCGAGAGCTCGAGGCGAGCGTGAACTGAAGCTCCGGGAAGCCCACCGAGTTGGCCGGACCTCCCGGATAACGTCGCTCTTGGCAGTGTCGCCTCAGGCCTGAAGCGTGATGTGACCCTTGTACGCGACCTCCGGCACGCCTTCGTCTCGCTCCTCATCGCGGAAGGGCCTCCGTCGTTGAGGTCGCTCCGCAGGCCGGCCAATCGCCAACGATGTCGCTCGACACGTACGCGCACGTCTTCGAGGAGCTGACCGGTGTGGATCGGCGCTCCGCGGAGACGATGATCCGTGCTGCGCGAGAAGCGCATGTACCCATCCTGTACCCACGAACGGAGTCCGGGACGGACTAGCGAGGGCAAAGCCCCTGCAAAGCGGCCAAGCCCTCTGACGGACTCGAACCGTCGACCCCCTCCTTACCATGGAGGTGCTCTACCGACTGAGCTAAGAGGGCGTGTCGCGAGTGTAGCCCTCTGGCATCGAGGCGGTTCCGGCCGCTTGCCACCGCGTCGCTCGTCTGTAAGGGTCCCGGCAGCGCCGGCTCGGCTGTCGGGGATCGGCCTCGGAGCGAGGCCGACGCGGAAGGGAGTCCGAATGCACGTACGGATGGCGCGCTACACGGCGAGCATCGACCCGCATACGCTGGCCGAGCGCGCGGAGAAGGGGATGCTCCCGCTCTTCGAGAGCTCGCCCGGCTTCCGCGCGTACTCGATCGCCGTGAGCGGCGACGAGATCTTCTCGTTCAGCGTCTGGGACTCGATCGACGAGGCCGAGTCCGCGAACGAAGCAGCCGCAGGATGGGTCGCGGAGAACATGGCCGACGACATCACGCTCACCGAGACGAACTTCGGCGAGTTGCTGCTGTCGACGACACTCGGCGTCACGCCCGCCCGCGCCTGACGACATGATCGCGGGGAGCGCGAGAGCGCTCCCCGCTCATGCAGGGGGGAGGATTCGAACCTCCGAAGGCTGAGCCAGCGGGTTTACAGCCCGCCCCCTTTGGCCACTCGGGAACCCCTGCGGGGCGGGCAATTGTAGCCGCGGCTCGCCGCGGGCGTCCTACGATCGCGGGGTGGAGCGTTTCGACGTTCTCGTCGTCGGTGCCGGGCCGGCCGGCTCGGCGACGGCGATCCACCTCGCGCGGGCCGGGTGCAGCGTTCTGCTCGTCGACAAGGCGCGCTTCCCGCGCGACAAGCCGTGCGGCGGAGGGCTGACGGGGCGCGCGCTTCGGCATCTGCCGTGCGACGTCGACCCGGTCGTGGAGCACGTCGTCGACCGCATGGTCGTCCGCGTCGGGTACCGCGCGAAGCTCGGCGCGGCGGAGCGCGGAGCCGCTCATCGAGATGACCCAGCGGCGCCGGCTCGACCTCCATCTCGCCGAGCAGGCGGCGGCCGCCGGGCGCCGACTTCCGCGACGGAGTCGCCGTCGGAGCGACGTCGAGCTCGACGACGACGGCGTGACGGCGCGCGTCGGCGGGTCGCGGCTCGTCGGCGCGTCGTTCCTCGTCGGGGCCGACGGCGCCAACGGTGTCGTCGCGCGGGCGGCCGGGCTCGGCGAAGGCATCGTCCGCGGCGTCGCGCTCGAGGGGAACGTTCCGTGGAGCGCGCTCGACCGCATCGCGCTACGACGGGACGGCCTGGGTCGAGCTCGGGGTCGTGCCCGGCGGGTACGGCTGGGTGTTCCCGAAGGGCGATCACGCGAACCTCGGCGTCGGCGGGTGGATGACCGAGGGTCCGCACCTGCGCGCCCATCTCGACCGGCTCGCGCGCGCTCACGGCGTCGATCCCGTCGCGCGCTCGACGACGTTCGCGGCCACCGGCTCCCGATGCGCGAGCTCGGCGCCTCCGGCGGCGCGGGGCCGCGTTCTCCTCGTCGGTGACGCGGCGGGCCTCGTCGATCCGCTGTCGGGAGACGGCATGTACGAGGCGTTCGTCTCCGCGAGGCTCGCAGCCGACGCGATCGTCGAGGGGCGTCCGGACGCAGTACGAGCCCGCGCTCTCGGCGGCGCTCGATCGACACGCCGCCGCGTCGTGGAAGGCGAAGCGCTGCGGCCGATCGCTATCCGCGCGCCTGCCTCTGGGCGCTTCGAGCACCCGGCGTCTTCGGTGCAGTCGCGGGTCTCCTCCGCGGCGACCTCGCGCACCCGAGCGAAGCGCGACGGCTCGCGCGCCCGCCGCTCCGCGCGCTCTCGCGCCTGGCGCGTCACGCAACCCCCTCGGCCTGACCTCAAGCGCCGCTCGGCTCGTGCCGATGCACGAGTGTCCGATGGATCTCAGACGCCGTCCTTCTGCGCGCCGTCGGGGTCGGTGCCAGCGACGTCCACCTGAAGGTCGGGCAGCCACCGGTGCGTGCGCAAGAACGGCGAGCTCGTCCACCTCGCCGATCTCGGCGAGCTCGACGACGCCCAGCTCGAGGCCGTGCTCGACCAGGTCACCGCGGCGGTGCCCGCGCGACGCGAGCTCTTCGACGAGAGTGGCGACCTCGATCTTGCGTACACGAGTCCCGACCTTCCGCGCTTCCGCGTGAACGGATTCCGCCAGCGCGGCGCCATCTCGTTCGCCTTTCGCGTGATCCCGGACAGGATCCCCGGCTTCGACGAGCTCCACCTCCCGCCCGGAGTCGCGCGGCTCGCGCGGGAGCAGCGTGGCCTCGTGCTCGTCACCGGCGCCACCGGCTCCGGAAAGACGACAACGCTCGCGGCGATGATCGACGAGATCAATCGCACACGTCAGCAGCACATCGTCACGATCGAGGACCCGATCGAGATCCTCCACCACGATCGCGGCTGCATCGTGAACCAGCGCGAGGTCGGGTATCGACACCGAGAGCTTCGCGCAGGCGCTGCGACGGGTTCTCCGGCAGGACCCCGACGTCATCCTCATCGGCGAGCTCCGCGACGCCGAGACTGCGCAGGTCGCGTTGCAGGCGGCGGAGTCCGGGCACCTCGTCTTCTCGACGCTGCACACGCTCGACGCCGCGGAAACCATCGGCCGCATCGTCGAGTTCTTTCCGCACGAGAAGCAGTCGCAGGTCGTCTCGATACTCGCAGGCGTGCTCCGCGGCGTCGTCAGCCAGCGGCTTCTCCCACGCGTCGGCGGAGGGCGCATTCCTGCGGTCGAGGTGATGGTGTCGAACGCGCGCATCGCCGAGCTGATCCGAGAGCGGCGTACCCGACGAGATCCCCGACGCGATCGACGACGGCGAGTTCTTCGAGATGCAGACCTTCACGAGGGCGCTGATCGACCTCGTTCTCCACGAGTACGTCGACCTCGAAACGGCTGCCAATGCCGCCACGGTTCGGCACGACTTCGAGATCGCGCTCGAGCGGGCGCTCAAGAGCCGGGCGGCGGAGCTGGCCCGGGACGTCGAGCCCGCCGAGCCCCCGGCCCCCGCGATCGGCGAGCTGCGTCTCGCCTCCCAGCAGTGATACCGCTCGGCGCCATCGCGACCCGGGCCACGCGCGGCGCGGCGAGCGAGCAGGGGTACACGCTCATTGAGCTCGTGACGGTCATGGCGATCGTTCTGATCGTCATGACCGGCCTCACGACGGTGTTCACGTCCGGAGTGAACGCCGAGCTGCGTGCCGACCGCAAGTTCCAGGCTCAGCAGAACGCCCGCATTGCGCTCGATCGCCTGCGGAGCGAGCTGCACTGCGCCAGCGCGATCTCGGCCACGAGTGGGATCCCCGTCGCATCCGTCACTGTCACGCTCCCCGGCATCTGTTCGGGCGCGGACACGTCGGTGACCTACGCGACGCAGTCGGTCGGCGCGAATCACTGGACGCTCACCCGGACGAACAGCGTTGGCACCGTGACCGTGGCCGACTACATCACCACGAGCACGCCCTTCACCTACAACGCGCCCGCGACCGGCACCCTCGGCACGCTTCACGTCGATCTTCCGGTCAACGTGAACCCGAGCGACGCTGGGACGAGCTGGCGCCTCGTGGACGACATCGTCCTCCGAAATACGGATCGACTGTGAACGTACGCGCCGGCCCCGAGCGGGGGATGCCGGTAGACGTCGCCCGAGCCGACACTTAGGTCGGCGTCCCATTCCCCTTCCCATGCGGCAGAAGCTTCGAGACGAGAGCGGCGTAACACTCGTGATGGCGGTGTGCATCATGTCGGTCCTGTCTCTGGCAGGAGCGTCGCTGATCCTCTACGCGAACGCCAACGCGCGTCACGCCGAGTACTCCGCGGACGACACCCGGGCGCTCAACATCGCCGAGGCGGGCATGAACTACGCCCGTTCCGTGCTCTGGAACGCGACGGACCCGACCCAGGCGAACGCAGTCCCGGCGAGCTCGATCACGCTCGAGGGCGGGACCGCGACGTATTCCGGAGCCTACGACGCGACGACGAAGATCTGGACGCTGACGGGCACCGGGACCTACACGAACCCGACCGGCGGCTCCGCGGCGGTCACCCGCAGCGTGTCGAGCGACGTGCAGGTCGTACTCGGCTCTGGTGGCGCATCCCCTGTCTGGGGCTACAACTTCTCGGACGCGCTCTCCGGCTGCCTCTCCATCGCCAACAACGCGAGCTTCAGCGCTCCGCTCTATGTCAGAGGAGATCTCTGCGTCTCGAACAACGCGCACTTCACAGGCTCTGCGCTCGAGGTCGGCGGGACGCTCACCGTGGGGAACAACGGCTCAGTCGGGTTCTCGGGCACTCCGATCGCGACGGTCAACGTCGCCGGTGGGTGCACCGGGGGCTCGCCGAATCCGCACCCGTGCGTGTCTGGTTCCGCCGACGATGTCTATGACGCCAACGGCGTCGTGACGCAGAACCCGACGACGCTCACCAAGCCGACGGTGGATCTGACGTACTGGTACCAGAACGCTTCGCCCGGACCGCTCAACGGATGCTCCGTCGGCAGCGTCCCCGGAGGCTTCGACAGCGGGACCGGAGGAACAGCGGTTCCACCGAATCCGAATCGGAGCCGCCCGACCTTCGACCTCACGCCCGCGAGTGCCTACAGTTGCCAGACCGCGACCGGGGAGCTGAGCTGGACGCCGGGGAGTCCCGGAACGCTCGTTATCAACGGGACGATCTTCTTCGACGGCAGCATCTCCATGCCGAACAACGCCAACGCCGTGTATCAGGGCCGGGCAACGATCTACGCCTCCGGGAGCGTTACGCTCAGCAACAACGCGAAGCTCTGCGGTATCTCAGGCTGCACGGCCAGCTGGAACACGAACACGAACTACCTCGTGTTCGTCGTCGGAGGCCCGAGTGGAACGACGTTCACGATCTCGAACAACGCCGTGTACCAAGGCGGCGCCTATGTCGTCGCCGACTACTCGCTCGCGAACAACTCAGCGAACTGGGGCCCGGTCGTGGCGAACCAGCTCAGCATCGCGAACAACTCGGGCTCGTTCATTCCGCTCACGTCACTGCCCCCAGGGGCTCCCGGATACACAGCCGGAGCCCCGACTCTCCAGAACGTGCCGGATAGCTACCGCTCGAGCTGAGTCACTACTGCCCGGTCGACGCGTCGAACGTCGATGTGGTTCGCGCCCACACCTTCGCGGTGTTGGACGCGTCGCGGACGACGATCGTCACGCGCTTCACATTCCGGCCGCCCGAGACGGACCCCCACGTCGCGTACGTGTCGACGCGGTAGCTCCTCCCGTCGGCGCCGGTGAGGGTTTGCACGGGCACCTTGGTCGTGCATGGCGCCGTCCCGCAGGCGTTGAGGCCGACGCGGGAGGACGCGCTGGCCACGTACGCAGGATCCGATGAGTAAGGCGAAGCTGCGGTCGTGACCAGGCTCTCGGGCAGGCCGATCGCGTCATAGCGCATGGCCACATAGCTCTCCAGCTCGCGGTCGGCGAGAGCACCAGTGGTGGTAATCGTGCTCGCCCGCGAGAGCTGGCGGATGCCGGCCTCGAACATGCCGAACAAAGCGAGGATCCCGATCATGAGCACGGTCATCGCGATGAGGATCTCGATGAGCCCGAAGCCTGCTTCCTCGCTCCCACGAGCCCGCTGGGTGGATCGTCTTCTCACGCGATAGTAGATCGGCATCAGCGCGCTCTTTCTCAACATTGGCGGCGCATGGACGCGTGATCCGAGATCGGCTATTCAAGCCCAGGCCAGCGAAAGCCGACGTCTCGAGCATGGGCTTTCGGAGCAGCCGGTGAACGCCGCGGTCGCGGCGTTCGTTGTCGCGCCTGCCCTCGCCCTCGGGAGCTTCCTAAACGTCGTCGTCGCGCGCGTGCCGGCGAGCCGATCGGTCCTCCGGCCAGCCTCGTCGTGTGCATCGTGCTCGACGGAGATCCTCTGGCGCGACAACATCCCTGTGCTTTCGTATCTCCTCCTCGGCGGGCGATGTCGTCACTGCGAAGCTCGTATCTCGCCTGTATACGCCATGGTCGAGGTCGTGACGGCCGTCCTCGTCGTGGCCTGCTTCGCGGTCTGGGGCGCGACTCCCCAGGCTGTGCTCGGCGCTGGGTTCTGCGCCGTGCTCGTGGCCCTCTCGGTGATCGACCTCCGTCATCGCATCGTCCCGAACCGCATCGTGCTTCCGGCCGCCGCGGCCACGTTGGTGGTGCACACGATGATCGATCCCAGTCCGGCCTGGGCCCTCTGGGCGCTGATCGCCTCGGGCGGTCTGTTCCTCGTCGTGCTCGCCAATCCGAAAGGGCTCGGCATGGGGGACGTGAAGCTCGCACTCCTTCTTGGAGCCATGCTCGGCACTGCGGTGACGGTCGCGCTCCTGGTCGGCTTGCTCGCAGCACTCGTTCCGGCAGCTGTCTTCGCTTCGAGACACGGTGCGGTGGCGCGGAAGATGAGCGTTCCGCTCGTGCCGTTCCTCGCGTTCGGGTCCGTGCTGGCGCTCTTCTTCGGCGACGTTCTCCTCGGTGCGTATCTCGCGCTGTTCTGAGACACGCGGCGTCAAGGTGCGCTGAGCCGCTGCCGATAACCCCTTCGAGGGAGCGGCCATGAAGATCAAACGCGCATCGGGCGCCGAGGAGCCGACTACGGCGGACGCTGGAGCGACGGCTCCAGCACGCTCGCTGGCGTCTCCGTTCGGGGTCGACGAGACCGGCGAGCTTCTCCTCGACCTCCTCGAGCGCGCGGCGCTGGTCCAACCGGACCTGCTTGCCCTCGTCCGCGACCGAGCGTCCACCGGCACGCCGGTGACACAGGCGCTCGTGGACGAGGGCGCAACCACGGCCGACGGGGTCGCCCGCATGCTCGCCGCTCGCCATCACCTGCAAATCGTCGACCTCGGGAGCGTCGGCGTCGGTGTCGACGCCGCACAGCTCATTCCGGTCCAGACACTCGAACGCTCGGCCGCGGTGCCGTATTCACTGGACGGCGACGTGCTCAAGGTGGCAGTGGCGGATCCCGGCAACCTTCATGCGATCGACGAGCTGCGTCTAGCCACGAAGCACTCGTTGGAGCTCGGCGTCGCGTCGCGCGACGACATCCTCGCGGAGCTCCAACGCCTCGCGCGAACCGCCGACGCGATCGGCTCGGTCGTCGCTGTCGATCTTGACGACGCGACCGTCGAAGACTCGAGCGACGATCTCGAGGCCGACGACGGGATCTCGGACGGTCCGCTCGTACGTCTCGTGAATGCGCTCATCTTCCAGGCCGCGGAGGAGAACGCCTCGGACGTCCATTTCGAGGCGCAGGAGGATGCATTGGCCGTGCGTTTCCGGGTGGACGGCGTCCTGCGAGAGGTGCAGCGCATCCCGAAGAAGATGGCGCCGGGTGTCACGACCAGGCTGAAGGTGCTCGCCAAGCTCGACATCGCCGAGCGCCGCAAGCCGCAGGACGGTCGCATCACGCTGTCCAGCTCCGCGGTCGGCCGGATGCTCGACATCCGGGTGGCGACGCTCCCGACGGTCGAGGGCGAGAAGGTCGTCATGCGCCTCCTCGACAAGTCCCGCAAGCCTCCGACGATGCCCGAGCTCGGGTTGTCGGAGGCGATGCGCGCCGACCTCGAGTCGATCGTCGCGCTACCGACCGGAGCGCTCATCGTCACAGGCCCCACCGGGTCGGGCAAGTCGACGACGCTGTACGGGTGCCTTGCGCTGATGAACCGGCCGGAGATCAACGTCATCACGGTCGAGGATCCGGTCGAGTACCGGCTCGCCGGAGTGAATCAGGTGCAGATCAACATCCGAGCAGGGCTGACGTTCGCCTCGGCACTGCGCTCGATCCTCCGCTCGGATCCTGACGTCGTCATGGTCGGAGAGATCCGCGACGCCGAGACAGCGAAGATCTCGATCGAGGCTGCGCTCACGGGACACTTCGTCCTCACCACGCTGCACACGAACGACGCGCCCTCGACGATCACGCGTCTCGGGGAGATGGGCGTCGAGCCGTTCCTGACCGGTGCAGCCGTCTCGGCCGTCCTCGCGCAGCGCCTTGCCCGCAAGCTCTGCACGCACTGCTGCGAGGCGTACCAGCCGACCGACACCGAGCTGTCCGAGCTGCGCGTCGGGCCTGAGATTCTCAGCCGACTCGACGGGACGGTCTTCTACCGCAAGAAGGGCTGCCCGCGGTGCAACCACACCGGGTACCGCGGCCGTGTCGGCGTCTTTCAGTTCCTGCGCATGTCCGAAGAGATCGCCGCCCTTGCGGTTCAGCATGCGAGCCGCGACGAGGTGGCTCGTGCGGCCGTAACCAACGGCATGCGATCGCTCTGGGAGGACGGCGTCGAGAAGGTCGCCGCCGGCCTTACGTCAGTCGAAGAGTTGACCCGGGTCCTTTCCTAGCACCGGCGCTCGCCGAGCACGCGACTGGCCATCGAGCCCGGCGTGCCGACCCGAGCTACGCGGCGGCGACGTCGCAGCCGAGAGCGATGAAGGCCTCGACTGCGTGAGTGACGAAGCGCGTGGCCTCGATCGGGCTCGGAAAGGTGTACGGACCAGCCGCTATCGGCGTCTCGCTCGTCCCAGCGGGCCACACCTCGGCTTCGACGACGCAGCGATCGCCTTCGTCGACAGCGCGAAGGCGGGCAACCGAGCGCCCGTCGAGCCGCGCGTGCCGGACGTAGAGCTCGCGCCCTGGTGGCGCGTCGGCAGCAGCTTCGCTCATTTTCGGGCTTGGGTCACGGCCTGTGCGATCGTGGCCGCGTCCGTGACCGAGAACACGGTCTCGACGACTCCGGGACGCTTCACGATCACGACTGCCGGAGCGGGGAGGACCCCCGTCTTTGCGAAGAGTGCTTCCATGGCGCGCTCATTGGCTGCGCTGAGCGGTACGAACTTCGCGTGCGTCGTCGCGGCTGCGGCGCGTGCCTCGCGTCGCACGACCGCATCGACGGCGGCTCCCGGGATCGAGACGCTGACGACGACAACGTTGCCGTACCGCAGCGCGTGGTCGACCGGCTTGGGAAAGCCGCTCGCCGCTCGTGTGGGCTTCGCGACTGCGGCCGGCGTCTTGGCCTTCGCCCGGGTGGTCGCCGCCTGTCGAGTGGCGTGTGCGTCAGGGGTCGGTGTGGCGCTCGAGCCGTCGCCGACGATCGCGCCGCGTGCCAGCATGAAGGCGATTGCAGCCAGGCCGGTCAGCACGAGCGCTCCAACGAGGGCGGCGACGCGGGCGGGCGGGGCGAGAGTTACGCTCATGGTTTCGATATCGGCAGGCGGATCGACGGGCTTGAAATCGACCGCTCGCGGCCCGGCAAGAGAAGAGACGCGGTCTCCCGCGCCTCTTCTCGCTACCAGACTCGACGGCCTGGGTTACGCGCAGGTCGCGTTGGGCTTGTAGCTCGTGGACGTTGCGCCGGGGCCGGCGACGCTCCAGATCTTGCCGCTCACGGTATCCGTGAGGCAATACGTCGTTGCCGTCACCGAGGCCACGGCAAGCGTGGGCGAGACGCCTCCGTCGATCGCCTTGAGCTTGACCGCGGTCAGGCCTGTGTAGGCGCCGCCGCCGCCGCCGCTCGCGACGTCGTCTGCGTAGTAGGCCTCAGCCGCCGGCAGCGCCGCGCGGAGGTTGGCCTTTGCTGCGTTGTTCGCTGCACGATCGCGGAACCCGAGATACGAGGGGACAGCGATGGCGAGCAGGATGCCGATGATGATGATCACGACGAGGAGCTCGATGAGGGTGAAGCCCTGCTCCGAGTTCCCGTCGAGGCGGGACCGAATCCGCTTGAACATGATGCCGCTACTCCTTCCGCAGTCCGCAGTTGAGGGGTTGGGCGGATGCGGTCGAAACATCGGACAACCGGTGGGGGAGGCCCACCCCAGAATGGGTGATTCGTGGGTGACACCGCGGACTGCGACCCATCGGCTCTCCGGCGGGGCTCATGGGCTCAAGCGCGCCGCAGACGCTGCCGATACGCCAAATGTCCATGGACGCTGCGCCGACCTCGATCGACGACCTCCTCGAACGCGCGGTCGCCTCCGACGCGTCGGATCTTCACGTCGTGCCCGGAGCGCCGCCGACCGTCCGCGTCCACGGCGATCTCACAGCGCTCGTCGATGCGGACCGGCTCATGCCCGAGACGACGCGGGAGCTCCTCTATCGCATCCTCTCCACCGAGCAGCAGAAGCAGCTCGAGGTCAATAGGCAGCTCGACTTCTCGTACGGGGTCCCTGGCCTGGCGCGGTTCCGCGTGAACGTGCACTTCCAGCGCGACTCACTCGCAGCTGCGTTCCGCCACATTCCGGAGGAGCTCCGCACCCTCGAGGAGCTCGGTCTGCCGCCCTCGTTGCGCGAGCTCGCGCTGAAGCCGCGAGGCCTCGTCCTCGTCACCGGGCCGACCGGCTCCGGCAAGTCCACGACGCTCGCGTCGATGGTCGACGAGGTGAACCGCCAGAAGCCGCACCACATCCTCACGATCGAGGACCCGATCGAGTTCGTGCATCGCCACAAGCGGTGCGTCGTCACACAGCGCGAGATCGGGACGGATGCGCCCACGTTCGCCGAAGCACTGCGTGCCGCCTTGCGTCAGGACCCGGACGTGATCCTACTTGGCGAGATGCGCGATCTCGAAACGATCGCGACGTCGCTGACCGCGGCAGAGACCGGCCACCTCGTTCTCGCGACACTGCACACGCAGAGCGCGCCGAGCACGATCGACCGCATCATCGACGTCTTCCCGCCGGGTCAGCAGGAGCAGGTGCGGATGCAGCTCGCAAACACGCTCCAGGGCATCGTCACACAGACGCTCCTCCCCACCTCCGACGGGCTCGGTCGAGTCCCGTGCCTGGAGATCCTCTTCCCTGACGACGCCGTCCGGAACCTCATTCGGCAGGGCAAGGTGGAGCAGATCTACTCCGTGATGCAGACGTCGACCCAGCGCGGGATGCAGACGATGGAGCACGGCCTCGCCGAGCTCATCCGCAAGCATGTGGTCACTGCCGATGTGGCGCTCGCCGTCTCGAGCAGGAGGGAACAGCTCCTCGGGATGCTCGAGCGAAGCGGTGTCTCGATTCCGGCGCCGGCCACGGATTCCGGCGGCAGCCTGCGTCTTGCGGGGAGTGGGAGCGGATGACGGACGAGCTGCGGCTGGACGAGTACGACGACGAGCGCGTCGAGGACGACGAGTCCGACGTGGTGATCGACGCCGACGTCATCGACCGACTCGCTGCCTACAAGGACGAGTCCGAGTCCGAGACCGCCGCCGAGCTCGAGTTGCCGCACGCCGAGCTCGAGTTCCCACGCGAGCTCGAGTTCGAGCCCGAGGCCGAGCACGCGACCACGCCGTTCTTGCCCGAGGTCGCTCTCGACCACGATCGGCTTCCTCCGGAGACGGTCGTCGGTGCCGTCGACGAGGATGCGCTTGCCGCGGCCGACGACGTGCCAGCGATCACGGACGTGGACCCGAGCATCGACGAGCCTGCCGAGCGTCGCACGCGGGGCTTCGGGCGCTCCCGCTCCGAGTCGCGCGCGGCGAAGGAACGCGGCGGCAAGCGCACGAAGAAGCTCGTCGGCCTCAAGATCGGCGCGTCACAGATCGCCGCCGCACAGGTCGTCAACAATGGCGCCCCGGAAATCGTCGAGGTGTTCCGCGAGCCGCTCGAGCCCGGCCTGGTCGTCTCGGGAGAGATCCGTGATCCAGAGTCGCTCGGTGATGCGCTCAAGCGGTTCTTCGACCTTCACAAGCTGCCGAAGAAGGGCATTCGGCTCGGCGTCTCCAACAACCGGATCGGAGTTCGGATCTTCGAGATCGACGACGTTCAGGATCCGCAGCAACTCGAGAACGCCATCCGCTTCCGAGCCGAGGAGGTCCTCCCGATTCCCCTCGACCAGGCGGTTCTCGACTACGTGATCCTCGACGAGCACGTGCGCGACGACGGGCGGCAGGTGAAGCGCATCCTTCTCGTCGTGGCGTACAGGGAGGTCGTGGATCGCTACCTCCAGGCGTGTCGGCGTGCAGGGATCGACGTGATTGGGATCGATCTCGAGGCCTTTGCGGTGCTTCGATCGCTCGAGGCTCCCTCGGAGCGCGACCCGGCATCCGGGGCGCTCGTTGCCGTGGCGATTGGCCACGATCGGACGACGATCGCCGTCTCGACCGGACGCCACTGCGAGTTTGCACGTGTCGTCGACTGGGGCGGCTGGTCGCTGAACGTTGCGATCGCGCGTGAGCTCGACCGAGCCCCGAGTGAGGTCGAGTCGATCAAGCGCCAGCTCTCGTTCGCCCACGCAACGGAAGTCGAAGGGCTTGCCGAAGGGCAGGTCGCAAAGGCGAGGGACGCCGCTCAGCGCGCTCTCGCCGGATTCTCCCGCGACCTCGTTGCCTCGCTGCAGTTCTACCAGGCACAGCCCGGTGCCCTCGGCATCGGCGAGGTCGTGCTCACGGGAGGCGCTGCCCATATGGACGGGTTGCCCGACGCAGTGGGGCAGCTCGTCGGTGTCCCGGTTCGGCTCGGCGATCCACTTCGGCGACTCCGCGTCGGGCCGAATGTGGCGCATGACAGCCAGTACGGCTCGCTTGCCGTTGCCATAGGGCTGGGAATCGACGACTGATGCGAGCGGTCAACCTTCTGCCGCGCGACTCCGAGCGCAGTCGCTCCGAGAACAGCCGCGCACCGCTGCTCATCGCAGGGGGCGGGATCGGAGCGGTGACGGTCGCAACCGTCGTCCTTGCGTTCTCGACGGCGGCGACGATCGACGAGAAGCGCGACGAGCTCGCGGCGACCGAAGCTGCAATCGCAGCCGTGCCGACGCAAGGCCCGTCGGCTCCGACCAACGCCTTGATCGTGCAAGAGCGCACCGACCGCACCGTCGCGCTGGCCGCCGCACTCACCTCGCGCGTGCCGTTCGACAGGCTCTTGCGTGACCTCTCGTACGTGCTCCCGCAGGACGCCTGGCTTACCGGGATGACAGCGGCGGCGCCGGTGGCCGCCTCGGCAGCGGGCTCCGTCCCGCCCGGTACTCCGTCATCTGGGCCTCCCGGCATCACGATCCAGGGCGCCACGTACACACAGGAGTCCGTCGCGCGCGTTCTCGCTCGGCTGTCGACGCTGCCGTCGCTCGAGCAGGTCCGCTTGACGGGAAGCTCGCTGGTCCTGCCGCCCGACGACAGCGCAACGGACAAGAAGACCAAGAGCAAGAGCAAGCAGAAGCCGGTGGTGACCTTCACGATCTCGGCTTCGCTCCGGAACGGGAGTTCATCGTGAATGCATGGCTGGCCGCACTCTCACCGCGGGTACGCATGGCCCTCGCCGCGTGCGCAGTGCTCGTGTACGCACTTGCCGTCTTCCTCCTGGTGATCTCGCCCCGACGTTCGCAGGCGGCGACGCTCTCCGCCGATGTGGCCGCTGCCGACGTCAGGCTCGCGGCGCTTCAGGCAGGTGCTCATCGGCCGCGGACGCACGGAACTCCTGTCGCCGACGTTCTCAGGCTGGCCAAGGCGATGCCGTCGAGCGGTGACCAGGCCGGGCTGATCCTTGAGCTCGACCGATTGGCGCGCGCATCGGGAGTCACGCTGAGCTCCGTGACGCAGCAGGGTCTCGCAGTTGATGCGGGCGGTGCGACGTCGATCCCGGTTGTCGCGACCGTCGGCGGGTCGTATCGTCAGATAGGGACTTTTCTCAAGCGGATGCGAGGGCTCGTCGTAGTCCGGCACGGTGAGCTGCGCACCACGGGCCGGCTGTTCAGCGTCAAGAACGTCGAGCTCGCCGAGTCCGCGACCGATGGCTTTCCGCTACTCGACGCCACGATCACCGTGAACGCGTACGTCTACGACGCGCCGATCGCGCCCCCGAGCACTCCGCTACCTGCCGATGAGGAGGCTCCGACCTCGACCGCGTCGGCCGCCGGAGGCACGCCATGACCACCGACGCGGCGCGCGCAGCGAAGGAGCGCAAGCAGAAGATCTTCGTCGTTGTCGGCGGGCTTCTCCTGCTCGGCCTCGTCGCCTTTCAGCTCCCGCGGCTGCTTGGCGGATCCTCGTCGGCCGAGGCTGCGGCGACCGAGCCGGCGGCGACGCTCACGAGCCCGGTCGCTGTGCCCGGTGCTACTCCCACGACCGTCAACACTGCGCTCGTCAGTACCGGCGGCGGCCTTCCTCTGGGAACCGCGCCAGGGAAGTTGAGGTCGTTCTCGACCTTCGCAGCCAAGAATCCGTTCGTTCAGCAAGTCGCTTCAGGAAACGGAAGCGGCGACGCCGAAGCGACCGCTCCCGCTGAGGGCGCCAAGGAGACCGCTGGGACGCCGGCCAAGGAGTTCGCGACGGGAAGCTCGGCGGACGCACTCACGATCGTCGCCGTCAACGGCGCCCGCCAGACGCTAGAGGAGGGCGCCACGTTCCCGGCTTCCGACCCGGTCTTCGTACTCGTCTCCGAGCAGCCGGACAAGAAGTCGGTGGTCATCGGGGTCGTGGGCGGCGAATACGCCGGGGGAATGAAGACCACGAAGCTGCGCGTCGGCAAGCCAATGACGCTCGTCAACACTACGACGGGCGCCCAGTACCGCCTCAAGCTCGTCTCGGTCGGGAGCGGAGCCTCGGCCAAGGCGCCTCAGGCTCCGTAGAGACTCCTCAAGGCGCCGCTGAGCGCTGCCGATACGCCGACTGTATGGCCGCGTACGCGTACAACGCCATCAACGCGCTCGGCGCGGAGTCGGCAGGTCAGATCACCGCGCCGGACGTGAACTCGGCGCGCGAAGCCTTGCGCCACAAGGGTCTGCGTCCCGTTGCGCTCACCGAGATCGAAGCTGCCGGCGCCTCGGGGTCCAGCAGGCGCAAGAAGGTCAAGGGGCGCTCGCTGCAGGTCTTCTCGAGGCAGTTCGCCACGATGATCGACGCAGGCCTCTCGGTCGTGCAGTCACTAGTCATCCTCGAGCAGCAGACCGATGACAACGCGCTCGCCGAGGTCATCCGTGACGTGCGCTCGGACGTCGAGGGAGGCATGCTCCTGTCCCAGGCGCTGGCACGGCACCCCGCCGCCTTCGATCGTCTCTACATCTCCATGGTCGAAGCGGGCGAGGCCGCCGGCATCCTCGACACCGTCCTCGACCGGGTCGCGGTGCAGATCGAGAAGGAGATGAAGATCAAGCGGCGCGTGAAGGGTGCGATGGTCTACCCGATCGTCGTGCTGGTGTTCGCCGTGCTCGTCCTGATCGGAATGCTTCTGTTCCTCGTGCCGGTCTTCCAGAAGATCTTCGACGACCTCGGTGGCGACCTGCCATTCCTCACGAAGATCGTCGTGGCCGCGTCCGACCTCGTGCGTGGCTACTGGTACATCCTCTTCCCGCTCATGGGCGGCAGCGTCTACGGGTTCATGCGCTGGAAGAAGACCCCGGGCGGCCGTCAGGTGTGGGACCGATTCAAGCTGCACGCTCCCGCCGGGATCGGCAAGGTCGTGCTGAAGGTCACGATGGCGCGCTTCTCGCGCACGCTCGCAACCCTCGTAGGCGCTGGAGTGGACATCATCAAGGCGCTCGAGATCTCGGGCACCACAGCGGGCAACTGGGTCGTCGAGTCGGCGCTCGCCGACGTTCGCGCCAAGGTGCACCAGGGCGTTCCCATCGCCCAGCCGCTGCTCGAGAATCCGGTGTTCCCTCCGCTCGTCTCGCAGATGGTCAAGGTGGGAGAGGAGACGGGCGAGCTGGAGAAGATGCTCGACAAGATCGCCGACTTCTACGAGGACGAGGTCGACACGTCGATCGCCTCTCTCACGTCGATCGTCGAGCCGCTGATGATGATCGGTGTCGGCGTGATCGTCGGGATCATCGTCATCGCGATGTACCTGCCGATGTTCAAGATGCTCCAGCTCGTGCAGTAGCCGCAGCCGTTGCGAGCCATGGTCCAGGTGGGAGCGACCACATCACCCGGGTCTCGCCGGTCATTGACAACGGCACGCGTGATCGGAGCTTGCCGCCTCGGGCTCATCGCTCTCGTGATCTCGTACATCGCCGCACTCCTCATCGCGGCGGGGCTGAACATCGCCTACGAGTTCCATCCGCAGTACCTCGCCGCCTCGGTGGTCGCGAGCGCCGTGGGTATCGCATTCGCCTTTCTGTCTCTGTTGCTCGGCTCAGGGGTTTCCCCGATGCCTCGCCTCGGACGGCGCGCCACGATGGACCTGAGAAAGGAGGGAACGATGACCACCATCGTCAAGTGGGCTCCTTTCCAGGATCTCGACGTCTTCGAGCGCCGCATGCGGCGGATGCTCGAGGACTGGGGCGTCGCGCCCGCAGCGCTTCCGGCCGCAGACGTCTACGAGACCGAGAAGGAGCTCGTTGTGGAGCTGGACGTGCCTGGGTTCGAGGAAAAGGAGCTCGCACTCGAGGTCACGGACCACATGCTCACGATCACCGGTGAGCGGAAGACCGAGAAGGAGAAGTCGGAGAAGAGCTTCTACCTTCACGAGCGGCTCGAGAAGCACTTCGAGCGCCGGTTCACGCTTCCCGCCGAGGTGGACACCGCGAAGATCGACGCCACCTTCCGCACCGGCGTCCTCGAGGTGCACATCCCGAAGATCGAGCACGCGAAGGCCCGCGCGATCCCGATCAAGGCGTAACGCGTCGGGAACCGTTGGGGTCTCGAGCGCCCGGCTCCGGCCGGGCGCTCGCTTCGGGTGCGGGTCGGGGGCTGGTTCTCAGCCGGTCCGGTACTGCTCGAGTGCGTCGAAGTCGGGGACTGCGCCGAGCCCTGGCCCGGCGGGCGGGCCGATCATTCCGTCGGCGGCGATCTCGAGCGTGACGGGAAGCAACCAGTCGCGACGCTCAGCCGACCACGCAGGCGGATCGAGTGGAACCTCGAGATACGCACTGCTCGAGAGCGCGAGCGCGGCGTGCAGGTTCGCGAGCAACCCGTAGCCGTTCGACCACGTGTGTGGGCTCCACGCCGAGCCGTGCTCCGCTGCGTAGGACGCGACGATCCGGGCGCCCGTGACCCCGCCGGAGAGCACGACGTCGGGCTGGATCACGTCGACGCCCGCGCGAACGAGTCCGCGTGCCTCCGCTGCGGACCGCACCATCTCGCCGGCCGCGATCCGAACCTCGCTCTCGCGCGCCAAGACCGCGTATCCCTCGAGGTCGTCCGTCGGGAGCGGCTCCTCGAGCCAGTAGACCCCGAGCGCCGCGAGCTCGTGTGCGAACTCGCGCGCAGTCGCGAGCTCCCAGCGGGGCGTCAAATCCCCCGGCATGCGCCAGCCCTGGTTTGCGTCGACCATGAGGTCGAGCTCGGGTACGGCCTCGCGAACCGCGGCGATCACCGGCAGGTCAAGGCGCCAGTCGTCCGAGTGGAGCCGAATCTTCACGGCGCGGATCCCGGCGTCCCTCAGCTCTCCGCATCGGCGGACACGCTCCTCGGCATCGACGAGCTCGCCGGTCGATGCATAGGCGGGAATTAGATCGCGCTCGCCGCCGAGGAGTCGCCAGAGCGGCTCGTCGCGCGCTCGGCCGACGAGGTCCCACACCGCGACCTCGACGATCCAGTTGCGCCCGTGATGGAAGTCGACCGTCTCGACGACGCCGTGGACGCCGTCCGTGTCGTCGAACTCGCGTCCGGCGAGGAGCTGCGCGAGCAGCTCGTGGTCGGGGCTCGCGTCGCCGCTCGCGTACCCGTCGACTCCGTCGTCGGACGAGACGATGACCACCGTCGCGTCCTGATGCCTACGCGGCACGGGATCCCAGGCGGCGGCGAACGGCGGCTCGAGCGGATAGCGGTAGCGCCGCGTCTCGATCGAGGCGATCTTCACTCGCCCGAGTAGAACGGGTTGCGCAGCGAGTCGCGCCGGTCGACCAGGTCGGCAGCCGCCGCTGGATCCCGCCCTTCGACGCAGACGCCGATCGCCTTCCGGGTCGCCGCCCGGTTGGCCGCGCGAAGCGCAGTCTCGTCGTCAGCCGCCGGGTCGACCCAGACGGCGACGAGGACGAGCAGGTCGCCGGTCGCCTCGAGCAACCCGTCCGCGACCGCATCGAGCACGCCTTGCCCGATGCCGAGCTGCGCCGCACCCCAGGTCATCGTCTGGTGCCGTGACTCGAGCGCAGTGGCCTTGTTCATCATCAGCGTCGGCGGCCACACCGGCTCGTATTCGGCCTGTGCCGGCCCCACGCACACGAGGACGGGCGTGTGCCCGGGCGTCGGGTGCGCGAGCATCGAGATCGCCGCCGCGGCCGTCGGGCTCCCGCGGCTAGCGAGGACGACGTTGACGTGCGAGCCGTTCGGCGCCTCGCCGCTCCAGCCCTCGCCGATCCGACCGTCGAGCTCGTCGAGCGTCACGAATGGAGCACCACCCGCAAGGCCTCGCCCGCCTGCATCAGCTCGAAGGCATGCCCTGCCTCCTCGAGCGGAAGACGGTGCGAGATCAGTCGGTCGAGCGGGAGGTCGCCGGCCCGATACCGCTCCAGGGTGTCCGGGAAGTCCCGCTCGGGTTTCGACGAACCGTAGATCGAGCCGAGGATACGTCGCTCCATCCTCGGGATCGTCGCTGCCGGCAGGGACAGCAGCGCGTCAGGTCGCGAGATGCCGATGAGGACGGCGGCACCGCGCGCGCGGGTAGAGAGGAAGGCTGCCTCCATCGCCTCCGGCCGACCGGTTGCCTCGATCGCGTAGTCGACGCCTCCCCCGGATACCTCGCGCACCGCATCTCCCGTCGACCGGGCGTCTCCCTGCCAGAGGACGCTCGCCGTCGCGCCGAACGATCGCGCGATCTCGAGCTTGCCCGGCACCGCGTCGACGGCGATCACAGGCTCGGCTCCGACCGCTGCCGCCGCCATGAGCGCCGAGAGCCCGACGCCTCCGCACCCGATGACCGCGACCCGGTCTCCCGGTCGAACCCCCGCGGTGCGCCACACGGCTCCCACGCCCGTCGTCACGGCGCACCCGACGAGAGCCGCGACGTCGAACGGGACGTCCGGAGCGATCGGGACGCACGAGCGCTCGGGAACGACGCAGGCCTCCGCGAAGGTCGAGAGGAAGGAGTAATGGAAGACGGGCTGACCGTCGCGGGAGAGCCGTGGGGTCCCGTCCATGAGCCCTCCCGTCCCCATCGCCGGCCACACCGTCGAGCACAGCTGGGGAAGGTCTCGCCGGCACTCCTCGCACTCGCCGCACCAGGGCGCCCAGGACAACGCGACGTGGTCGCCGACACTCACGCGCGTCACGCCCTCGCCGACGGCCTCGACGATCCCCGCGCCCTCGTGTCCGAGCACGCACGGACAGGGGTTCTCGGCCGTCCCGTCGACCGCGTTCCAATCGGAGTGGCAGACGCCGCTCGCGTGGAGACGGACGAGGACCTCTTCCGGCCCGGGCGCCGCGAGGTCGAGCTCACACGGGGTGAGCGGTCCGCCTGTGGCCTCGAGAACGACGGTCCGGACCTTCATACGGCCGCTGTCTCCTTCTGTTGCAGCCGCCGCAGCTCGTCGATCGGGATGTGGCAGCGCATCTGGTGGCCGGCGTCGACCTCGAGGAGTGGGGGCTCTGTCTCTTCACAGACGGCACCGAGCTTGCGTGGGCACCGCGTGTGGAAGACGCAGCCCGAAGGCGGCGACGCCGCGCTTGGGATGTCACCTTCGAGCCGGATCCGGTCGCGACCGCCGCCGTCGATCGTCGGAACCGCTGAGAGGAGGGCTTCCGTGTATGGGTGGTGCGGCCCGTCGAAGACGACCTCCGCCGGGCCGAGCTCCTGGAGCCTGCCGAGATAGAGTACGGCGATCCGGTCGGAGATGTAGCGGACGACGCCGAGGTCGTGGGAGATGAAGAGGTACGCGACCCGCTTCTCGCCCTGCAGCTCGACGAGGAGGTTGAGGATCGCCGCCTGGACGGAGACGTCGAGTGCCGAGGTCGGCTCGTCGCACACGACGAGCTTCGGGTCGCCCGCGAACGCACGAGCGATGGCGACCCGCTGCTTCAGTCCCCCCGAGAGCTGCACGGGCTTCTGAGTGAGCGTGCGCTCCGACAGTCGCACCCGGTCGACGAGGTCGTGCATGTGCGTCTCCGCTGCGGCGCCGGTAACACCCGCGAGCTTCCGCATCGAGCGGAGCAGGATTCGCCGCACCGAATGGCGTCGGTTCAGCGCCGAGTCGGGGTTCTGGAACACGATCTGCAGCGAACGAAGCTCCTCACGGGAACGCTCTTGGTACCGGGCGGGCAGCTCGTTCCCGTCGAGGAGCGCCGTCCCTGCGGTCGGCGGGACGATGCCGAGCAGCGTCCGCGCGAGCGTCGTCTTCCCGCTCCCGGACTCCCCGACGAGCCCGAGGGTCTCGCCCGGCCAGATGTCCGCGCTCACCTCCGTGAGCGCGTGCACCTCGTGGCCGCGCTGCTTGAACACCTTCGAGAGCTCGTGGACGCGAACGAGCGGCGCGGCGTCGCCCGAGACGGCGGGCAGCTCGAGGTCGGGAGCTTCTGCGCGCGGGAGGTCTGGCGCGCGCTCGTGGTACCAGCAGCGGCTCTGATGCCCTCCTTCCACCGTCACGAGCGGCGGCTCCTCGGCGTGGCACCGCTCGTCGGCGAGGGCGCAGCGTTCCGCGAAGACGCAGCCCGCTAGCTCGGCGCCGAGCGACGGCAGGAAGCCGGGGATCGTGTCGAGCCGCCCGTGATCCTTCCGCACGCCGCCACGCGGGATGCAGCGCAGGAGGCCGACGGTGTACGGATGACGCGGATCCCGCAGCACGGTGTCGACGGGCCCCTCCTCGACCAGTCTGCCGGCGTAGAGCACGCCGACACGCGAGCACATCTTCGAGATGACGCCAAGGTTGTGACTGATGAAGAGGACGGATGTATGGAGCTCTGCCTGCAGGTGCGACACGAGGTCGAGCACCTCCGCTTCCACGGTCGCGT
This sequence comes from uncultured Gaiellaceae bacterium, assembly GCA_963709715.1. GTDB lineage: Bacteria > Actinomycetota > Thermoleophilia > Gaiellales > Gaiellaceae > GMQP-bins7. The sequence continues at coordinate 25,385 of CAVPXQ010000001.1, read as the reverse complement.
CGAGACCCGTCGTCGGCTCGTCGAGGATGAGGAGCGCGGGGTCCTTCGCGAGCGCCATCGCGATGACCACCCGTTGCTGCATGCCACCTGACAGCTGGTGTGCGTAGCGCGACATGACCGACCCCGGATCCGCGATCTGGACCGTCGCGAGCGCCTCCCGTGCTCGTTGATCTGCGTCGCTCGACGGCGCGCCGAGGACAGTGAACGCCTCCGCGACCTGTTTCCCGACACGGATCGAGGGGTTCAAGGCCGCGCCGGGGTTCTGGTAGACCATCGAGACCGACCGCGCTCGGTACTCGCGAAGGCCTCCACTGCGAAGGGCGAGGACGTCGCGGCCGGCGACCGAGATCGACCCGCCCGACACGCGGCCGTTGCGCGCGAGGTAGCGGACGACCGCGAGTGCCGCGGTGGACTTGCCGCACCCGGACTCGCCCACGAGCCCGTACGACTCACCCCGCGCGATCTCGAAGGACACGCCGCGGAGCACGGGTCGATCGATTCCGCGCACGCGGTAGACGACGTCGAGGTCACGGAGCTCGAGCGCTGCCTCGGTCACCGTTCGAGCACCTGCTGGACCGAGTCCGAGACGAGGTTGACCGCGACGACGAGCGATGCGATCGCGAGTGCCGGGAAGAGCACCGTCCACCACTCGAACGCGAGATCCTGGTAGTTGTCGGCGATCTGCACGGCCCAGTCGGGTGACGGCGGCTGCAGGCCGAACCCGATGAAGCTGAGCGTCGCGACCGCGAAGATCGCATACCCGAGCCGGATCGTCGCCTCGACGAGGATCGGGCGGCATGACGTTCGGGAGGACCTCGGAGAACATCACGTACGGTGCGCGTTCTCCTCGAAGCCGCGCCGCCTCCACGTAGTCGAGATCGGCCTCGCCGAGCACGGCTGCTCGGACCGTGCGCGCGATGATGGGGGAGAAGACTGCCGCGATGACGATGGTCACTGTCCACGTCGAGCGGCTGCCGAGAGCAGCCACGACCGTGACGGCGAGGAGAATGAGCGGGATGGCGAGCAGCGCGTCGATGACACGGCTGATCGTGTCGTCGGCGATCCCCTTGAAGTAGCCGGTGATGAGCCCGAGCGTCGTCCCGACGAGCGTTGCGAGCAGCGTGGCGAGCGGCGCGATGAGGAGGATGTCCCTCGAGCCTGCGAGCACCCTCGAGAAGACGTCTCGTCCGAGGCGGTCCGTTCCGAAGAAGTGCTGCGTCGACGGCGCGGCGCCGATCTCCGGCGTCTGGTCGAAGCGTGGGTCGTACGGCGTGATGTGGGCAGCCGAGGATCGCGCACGCGACCCAGAAGAGGATGATCGTCGCGCCGACGATGAACGTCGGGCTCCTGACGAGCAGGCGTATCCGCTCGCGCCGGGCGACGCTCGCCTCCGAGCGGCCGGTCGGGCACCGTCGTCGAGCTCATTCGGACGCCTCGAAGCGGATGCGTGGGTTCAGGAGCGCGGAGATGACGTCCGCGACGAGGGTGACGACCACGTACGTGAATCCGATGACCAGCACGCCGGCCGCGAGCACGGTGTAGTCCTTCAGTTTGGCGGCCTCGAGGGTGGTCAGCCCGATACCGCGGTAGTTGAAGAGCAGCTCGATCGCGACGAGCCCGCCGAGGAGATACCCGACCTGCGTTGCGACGACCGCGATCGTGGGGAGCAGATCGCGTTTCGGAGCACGTGGCGCCTGATGACCGTCTTGCGCGGGAGTCCCTTGAGGTACGCCGTTCGCGTGTAGTCGGCCTCGAGCGCCTCGACGACGCCGGCGCGCGTGATGCGCGCGACGTAGCCGAACAGGACGAGCGTGAGCGCGATCGCGGGCAGGGTCAGATGCTTCACCTGGGTGAGCGGCCCCGATCCAGGCTCCCACTGCGCGGTGACGGGCAGCCAGCCCGCCCAGATCGAGAGGACGAGGATGAGCACGAGTCCCGTGACGAACTCCGGAACGACCGCGAGCGAGAGCCCCACGACCGTGATGCCGCGATCCGTCGCCTTGCCTGCTCGCAGGCCGGAGAGGACACCGCCGAGGATCCCGAACGGCACGACGAGGACGAACGCGAAGACGGCGAGCTTGAGCGAGTTGCGGAGCGCCGGCTCGATGACGTCCCACACGGGCTGTTCGGGCGGCACGAGCGAGTTGCCGAAGTCGCCACGTGCGACACCGCTCGCCCAGTCCAGGTACTGCACCACGGCGGGGCGGTCGGTGCCGTGCTCGTGGTTGTACTCGGCGACCGCCTCGGCCGTCGCGTCCCTCCCGAGGACGGATCGTCCGAGATCTCCGGGCAGGAGCTGCGCTGCCGCGAAGATGATGATGCTCAAGAGGACGAGCGTGATCAGCGCGAGGCCGATGCGTTTAGCGACGTAGCGCGCCATCGTCGCTCGGCTGCGGGCGGCCGAAGTCAGGCTCCGGCCGCCCGCACGTTTCCTCTAGGCGAGCGACGTCTTGGCGACACGGATCTGCGAGATCGGATCGGCCTGGTAGTTCTGCACCTTGGACGATGCGGCTGCCGTGAAGGCCAGGAAGTAGGCCGTGATCACGGGTGTGTCGCGGAGGAGGAGTCCCGGCCATTCGCTTCGTCGCCTTGCGCTGCGACGTCGAGATCAGGCGAGGCGAGGTACGTCCGAGCCTGCGAGTCGAACTCGCTGTTCGAGTACTTGGACGCGTTCCAGATGCCGTTCGTCATGTAGGCAGCTGTCATGTACAGGTTCGGGACCCCGCGCGCGCCGTACTCGGTGATGGTCGCCGGCTTGTTGAGCCACGGGGTCGTCGTCGCGTAGTCGCCGCCTCCGACGGCCGCGTAGTAGTCGTCGTAGGTCATGACGTCCAGGTCGATCGTGATGCCCGCCTGTCGACCCGGCGGCCTGAACGGCGGCCGCATAGTCCGGGACGTCGAACTGGTTGTGGGTCGTGATCGTGAACCTGAGGTCTTCCTTGCCCGCCGCCCTCAAGAGCGCCTTCGCGAGGTCGAGGTTCTGCTTCCGCTGGTGGATCGACGGGTCGGTGGATGCGAATCCCGGGAAGAACGGCGTGTCGTTCCCGAGCGCGCCTGCGCCGAGCAGGACGCGGTTGATGATGTCCGGACGGTTGAGCGTGAGCGCGACCGCTCGACGCACGCGGGCGTCGCGGAACGGGTCGCGATCGACCCGCATCCCGAACATGTTGTGCGACGAGACCGGCAACGATGTACACGCGGTACTTGCTGTTGTTCTTGAATGCTCGAGCCTGCTGGGGCGACATCTGCAGCACGAGGTCGAGCTGCCCCGCCCGCAGTGCGAGCACCATCGGCGCGGGGTCGGTGTAGAACGTGATCACGACACCGTCGAGCGGGGGCTTGCCCCCCCAGTAGTTGTTGTTGCGAACGAGCTCGGCGCGCTGCTTGTTCTGGCTCTTCAGGCGGAAGGGGCCGGTCCCGATCATTCCGCTCGACACCCAGGTGTCCGGCTTCGCCGCGATGGCGGCCGGCTGGATGATCGCCTGGTACGTCGTCTGGCTGACGAGGAACGGGAACGCGTTGTTCGGCGCTTGAACCGGAACTGCACCGTGTACGGCCCCGTCTTGACGACGCCCTCGGGGCCGATCATGCTCGGCGGCAGCGCCGCCGAGGACTCTCGGACGTCCTTGCCGTTGAGGTACTGCCTGATGCTCGCGACGACGTCGTCGGCGTTCAGGGTCTTGCCGTTGTGGAACTTCACGCCTTTGCGGATCTGGAAGGTCCACACCGTGAGGTCGGCGTTGGGCTTCCAGCTCGTCGCCAGCCACGGCTTCACCTCGAACTTGTTGTTCGTCCAGGTGAGGTATTCGCCGGGAATCCCAGCGAGGCCGAGCGAGCCCGCCTCCCTGCAGCCCATACGGTTCGAGCTTCGAGTTGTAGGCGACCGATCCGATGCGGAGGGTTCCACCGACCTTTGCCGCAGGCATGGGCGCGCCGAACGCGAGATCCGCTTCACCCAGGTACCGGAGCAGCAGGCCGACCGTCCCGGCGCCCAGGCCGAACACGCTCGCGCGGCGTAGGAACTCTTGCCGGTCGAGCTCGCCTACCACGAGCTCGTCGATCAGGTTGTTTTCGATCGGCCCCGCCTCGGAGCGGCGAAACTCCTCGACCAGCCTCTTGGTTTCGCGGTCCATCCCCGAATCTCCCTTCGGTCGCATGCTCTACGGCTGGCGCCGCTCCGCCGTCTCTCTCGAGATCGACATCATTGGAGTGTCGGCCCGTTTATGACAGCCTCGGGCTGCTCTCGTCAACCGGCGTAACGTTGCGATCAGGCTGCGCCGAGGAGCTTCCGTCGGGCTCGTCACTCCTCGAGGGCGGTCACGACTCGGGCAGAGCTCCGCCCTCGGCCGTTCGTCGCGCGACGAACTCCACCAGCTCGGCGGCGATCGCGTCGTCCAGCGGCGGCGGGTCGTACTCGTCCAGCACACGCTTCCACGTCTCGTTCGCCCGTTGCGTAGCATCGCGCGATCCCGCCTCGGTCCACTGCCCGAAGTTCGACCAGTCGGACACGAGCGGCTCGTAGAACGCGGTCCGGTAACGCTGCAAGGTGTGCTCGCCGCCGAAGAAGTGACCGCCGGGAGGGGTCTCTCCGATCGCTTCGAGGCCGATCTCCTCGTCGTCGACGACCAGAGGCTCGAACGTCTCGGCGAGCATCTGCAGCACCTCGACGTCCAGGATGAACTTCTCCTTCGACGCCGTCAGCCCACCTTCGAGCCAGCCTGCGGCGTGGATCAGCAGGTTGCAGCCACCGAGCACGGCTCCGAAGAGGCTGATCATCGTCTCGTACACGGCCTGGGCGTCGACCGCGTTCGAGGCGTTCGGCGCCGACGACCGGTAGGGCAGCCCCACGTGCCGTGCGAGCTGCCCGCTCGCGAGCGCGGCCTTGAAGTACTCGGGTGTCCCGAAAGCCGGGGCGCCCGACTTCATGTCGACATTGGACGTGAACGCCCCGTAGACGACCGGCGCTCCGGGCCGCACGGCCTGTGTCAGGGTGATGCCGGCCAGGGCCTCGGCATGCTGGAGGGTGAGAGCGCCGGCGAGTGTGACCGGCGCCATCGCGCCGGCGAGAGTGAACGGGGTGACGACGGAGAGCTGTCCGGCCGCGGCGAAGTCGATGAGGCCCATGCACATGGGGATGTCCAGCTGGCGCGGCGAGTTGCTGTTGATCACCGTGTAGCAGCGCGGTGCGGACGCGAACGTTTCCGCGTCGACTCCGTAACCGATCCGGACCAGCTCGAACCCGTCCGACACCTGGCCGCGGCCACGGGAATAGAGGAAGGGCGCCTTGTCGGTCAGCGTGAGATACGCAAGCCCCGACTGCAGGTGTCTGAACGGGAGGTCGACGTCCTGGGGCTCGACGCAGGGTCCGTTCACGTGCAAGACGTCGAAGTGCTGGGTGAGTCGCAGCAGGTCGCGGAAGTCGGCGAGGTTGCCGACCCGCTTGCCGCCGTCGAGATCGCTGACCGCGGGTGGGCTGCTGACAGGCACCGTCACCAGGTGCCGACGACCGAGCGTGACGGTGCGTTCCGGCGAGCGGCCGATCAGCTCGAACGAGCTCGGCGCCGTCGCGGTCGCCTGCTCCACCAGCTCCGCCTCGAATCGCACGAGCTGGGTCTCCTCGTCGACACTCGCCCCCGCTGCTCGGAGTATCTCGCGCGCCTCGGGGAGGAGCACCCGGATCCCGTGGTGTAGGAGGAGCTCGAGCGCCGAGCGATGGAGGTGCTCGACCGCGTCGGCGCTCAGCGGTTCGATCGGCGCGAACGGGTTCGTCAACGACCGATAGCGGAGCGACCGTCGCTCGGATGCGGCAGCACTGGTCTTGCGGCCGCGGCGTCGTTCCCGCCCTCCCCGGGGTTCCGTCAACGTCCCTGCCCGGTCAGGCGGCGCCGTGCAGCTCTTCCGCGTACGTCATCCCGACGCGGCGCATACCGCGTGGGCCGGGCTCGTAGTGGCCCATGCGCCAGAGAGCCGGTGAGTACAGGTGGATGGACGTCGCGGGTGGAGCCTCCGGCCCGGGATGGCGGACACCGTGGATGTCGGACGCGTCGAAGTCGAACCGGCCGCCTGCGGTGTGCTCGGTGGTGCGCTCGCGAACCCAGCCGTCCTCTTCCACGCGGAACCAGTCCTCGTACAGCGTTCCCTCGCACACGCAGACGGCTCCCGACGAGCGATCGTGATCGTGGTATCCGGTGCTCTGGCCGTCGACCCAGCAGATGACCCAAACGTCCAGATTCGGGTCGCGGTAGAGCTGCTGATAGAAGCGCGCCTCAGCATCGTGGCGCACGAACGGACGCCAGAGGTCCTCCGTTGCAGCGAGCTCCGCTGCCATGTTCGACATCGTCGGGCGGTCGAGGTCGGTGTCCGGAGGAACACGTTCACGGAGCCAGGTCGCGAGTTGACTCACGCTAGGAGCCGGGAAGGTGTGTCGGACTGGAGAACGTGAGTCACAGCATCTCCGAAACCACGGACGGCATCCAGTGTCGGCTGCGAGTCGACCACCGGCGTGTCGCTGCCGTAGGCGAGCTGACCCACGCCGAAGGTCTCGATGCAGAGCTCCATCGCCCGCCGCCCGTGGGTCGAAACCTCGAAGAACGTGTTGGGATCGAGCACGGAGCGGACGTCGATGCCGCGTCGCGCCAGGCGTTCGAGCTGGAACGGGCCCCCGCCGCCGAGCATGGCGAAGAGGACACGCAGGGTCGGCCAGCGTTCGCGCCCGAAAGCGAGCCACGCGAGATACGCCTCCTGCATCCGTGCCGGATAGCCGTTCACCCACTCCCACCACGCGGGCCGGGCTGGATCGGCCGGACCGTCGATGTCCGGGTGCACGAAGACCGCGGCCCCCGACACAGCGGCGGCGTCGAGCAACGCGCCGACCGGTCGAAGTCTGCGAAGCTCGACGATCCGAGCGAGACTCCCGCGAACCCCGCCCGCACGTGTGTCGGCGAGAACGCGAGGAAGCGTCCAGCGCTCGCCGCTACGAGCTCTCGAGCCGAAACGACCCAGGTCTCCTCGAGCTCCGTGCGCTCCTCGTCTGGTAGAGCTCGTCGAGCCCGAGGCTCGGCTGCAGCGAGAGGACCGCGACGTCGAGGCCGTCGCGATCGAGAGCCCGGAGGCGGGATTCGGGATCGTGATCCCGGAGATCGATCTCGAATCTTCCCTCGATCGTGATCGAGCTCGCCCTGCACGAGCCGAGGTGGTTCCGTGCGTGCTCGAAGAGCAGCCACGAAGGCTCCGGGCCAGAGGTGTTGGTGGAGGTCGTACGTCGTCATCTCGTGTCGTCGCGCCATCGGAGGCTCATAGATCGGAGGCACATAGAGTGGCGCAGATGCTCGACGTTCGCACCGACGTCGTCGGCAGCCTGCTTCGCCCGCCGGAGTTGCTCGAGGCGCGCAAACGGCGAGACGGCGGCGATCTTCCGTTATCGGACTTCAAGCGGATCGAGGACGCACGCCGTCGACGCCGCGCTTCGTCTGCAGGAAGAGGCCGGGCTGGACGTCGTCACGGACGGCGAGATGAGGCGCCTCTCGTTCCAGAGTCAGATGACCGAGGCGGTCGACGGCTTCGGCGAGTGGGACCTCGACGCGTTCCTGTGGGGTGAATGGCACTCCGACGAGCTCGGTGAGATGAACGTCGAGCGACCGTCGCTGGCCGTCGAGGCTCCGCTGCGACGACGACGCTTCCTGTCGGCGGAGGAATTCACGTACGCGCGCGGGCGAACCGATCGCGTGCTCAAGGTGACGCTCCCGAGCCCGAGCCTGTTCGCGAACTTCTGGGATCCACAGCGCTCCGCGGGCGCGTATGCGAGCCTCGAGGACTTCCTCGAGCGAGTCGCGGAGATTCTCCGTGAGGAGGTCGACGAGCTCGTCCGGCTGGGCGCGACCTACATCCAGCTGGACGCGCCGCACTATCCACTGCTCGTCGATCCGGCGTACCGCGACTTCTATGCGAGCCGCGGCTGGCCGGCTGACCGCTGGCTCGAGCTCGGTCTCGAGCTCGACAACCACGTCTTCGGCTATCGCAAGGGCATCACGTTCTCGATGCACCTCTGCCGTGGGAACCAGGCGAGCCGCTGGCTCGTCGAGGGCGGCTACGACTGGCTCGCCGAGCGCCTCTTCTCGCGTGTGCGCGCGGACAGGCTTCTCCTCGAGTACGACGACGAGCGGTCAGGCTCGTTCGAGCCATTGCGGTCGCTGCCCGACGACAAGATCGCCGTGCTCGGCCTCGTCACGACGAAGACCGGACGCCGCGAGTCGGTCGACGAGCTCGAGGCGCGGATCCGGGCTGCCAGCGCCTGCTGTCCACTCGAGCAACTCGCCCTGTCGCCGCAGTGCGGCTTCGCCACGTCCGTTCTCGGCAACGCCCTGACAGTCGAGGACCAGGCGGCCAAGCTCAAGACCATCTCCGAGACGGCCGCCCGGGTGTGGGGATGACGGTCGTCCTCACGGGGACGACGCTCGTGCTCGAGGACGTCATTCGCGTCGCCCGCGAGGGTGAGCGGGTCGAGCTCGACGTGGGCGCGCTCGAGCGCATGCGTGCATCCCGCGACCTCGTGGAGGCTGCGTTGGCGCGTGGCGAAGAGGTGTACGGGTTCTCGACCGGAGTCGGGATGCGCAAGCTCTTCGCGATCGAGGACGACCAGGCTCGGTTCAACCGGCTGCTCGTCCGTGGCCACCTCGTGGCTCAGGGCCCGACGGCGCCCGACGACGTGGTGCGCGCGATGCTGCTGAAGCTCGCGAACATGCTGGCGCGAGGGACCAGCGGCGCACGAGCGGAGCTCGCCGAGCTCCTCGTCGACGCTCTGAACGCCGGTTCTACACCGCCGGTGCGCACGCTCGGGTCGGTCGGCCAGGCGGACCTCGGGCCGAACGCCGACCTCGTGCACGGGATCCTGGGCGGGTTCGAGCTCGCAGCGGGCGAGGCCCTCGTGCTCGTCGACAACAACGCGTTCTCGACTGCCCTCGCGGCGCTCGCGATCGCGGACTGCTCGACGCTGCTGGACGGCCTCGACGTCGCCGGGGTGCTCGACCTCGAGGGCTTCGCCGCGAATCCGAGCCTCCTGGATCCGGCCATCGCCGCCGCACGCCCGTACCCCTCCCTCACGGCGACGATCTCTCGGCTCCGGACACTTCTCGAGGGGAGCGCGCTGTGGAGCGAGCGACCACGGAACCTCCAGGACCCGCTCACGTTTCGCACGTTGCCGCACGTGCTTGCTGCCGCGCGCGACGCGCTCGACTACGCGAAGGGAGTCCTCGCGATCGAGTTGAACGCGCATCAGGGAAATCCCGTCGTGTCGGCGGATGCCGGTCGGGTCGTGCCGGCCGGGAACTTCGACGTCCTACCGCTTGCCGCTGCGCTCGACTTCGTTCGTATCGCGCTCGCACCGGCGCTAACGAGCGCGGGGGAGCGCGCGCTCAAGCTGCTCCAGTCGTCTCTCACAGGACTCCCCGAGGGTCTCGCGGCGAGAGCGCACCTCGCCGAGGCGGCGCTCAGCGAGCTCGGCGCGGCGGTCCAGGGAATCGCCGCCGAGGCCCGCCTGCTCGCGCAGCCGGTGTCCTTCGAGCTGGCGAGCACGACGCAGCACGAGGGGATCGAGGATCGGACGACCATGGCGCCGCTCGCCGCTCGGCGGCTCGCCGAGATGGTCGACCTCGGCGCTCGCGTGGCTGCGATCGAGCTCGTCATCGCTGCTCAGGCGATCGATCTGCGCGGCCGGCCGGACCTCGGTGCCGGCACGCGTCGCGCCTACGCGCTCGTCCGGGAACGTGTTCCGTTCACGGACGCTGGAGACGCGGTCGCTCCGGACCTCGAGCCCGTCGTCGACCTCGTCCGCTCGGGCGAGATCGCCTACGGCTCGTGAGCGAGTGCAGCCGAGAGCTCGGGGCTCGGCGGCGAGACCTCGTCCGGCGCGCCGGCATGTCGCCGCAGTTCGGCGTCCACGACCTCGTAGTGGCCGATCTCGCGCAGTGGCGGCGAGTACACGTGGATCGTCACGGCACCCGGGGCGTGGTCCACGCGGTGAATCCCCGTCGCGGGCGCGGAGAACGACTCCCCGGCGACGTACTCGCGGACGTGACGCGGCCCGCCCACGACGAGCGCCTCGCTGCGGACTCGGCCATCGAGCACGTAGACGCCGACGCACGATCCGCCGTGATCGTGAAAGCCGGTGTCGCGCGGTTGCCACCACTGATTGAGCCAGGCTTCCGAGTGCTCGTCGCGCCAGATGAGCTCGAACGATCCGTCGCTGTCCCGCTCGAGCGAACGGAGCTCGACCAGCTCGGCGGCCGAGCGGGCGAGCTCGCTGCACTCCTCGGGCGAGAGATCGTGGTCACGGAGCGCCAGGGCCTCGAGGCGGGCACGATTCGTCACGGCGTCATTCTGCACAGCCGCGATGGACGGCTAGGAGCGAGTCCTTGAGCCGGATCGCTCGCATCGAGGCATGGCCGGCGAACGCTCCGCTCGAAGCGACCTACTTGATGTCGACGGGAACCGTCCCGGGAATCAGTCGCACGATCGTTCGTGTCACCACAGAGGACGGGGTCGTCGGGCTCGGAGAGAGCGCGTCGCCAGCTGACGCCGACGAGCTCCTCGGTGAGCTCGGAGCGAGCTTCGTCGGGCGGGAGGCGGACTTCGTTCGCGACGAGCTGTCCCGGCTTCCGCTCCCGGCGCCGGAGCACCGAACGGACGGCCAGGTTGTGATTCGGAGACCTGAGACCGGGGTTGAGATCGCCCTCTGGGACATCGCCGCGCGCGAGGCCGGCGTTCCCCTGCGTGACCTCTTCGGCGATACGTGTCGAACGGCGGTTGCATTCTCCGAATACTTCGCCTACCGGATCGGCCTAGAGGAAACTCCGGCGGCCATCGCTGCGTACTGCGCGCGCATGGTCGAGGAGCACGACTCGCAGGTCTTCGAGGGCAAGGTCGCCGTATCGCCTCTCGAGCAGGACGTCCGGATGGTGTCGGAGATACGAGCCGCCATCGGGACCGAGCGCGAGCTACGGCTCGACGCGAACATGGGCTGGGCACCCGAGACGGCCCGACGAGCCCTCGAGCTGCTCGAGCCGTTCTCCATCGCGAGCATCGAGGAACCTGTGGCCTCGTTCGCGGACATGGCCGATCTGCGGCGGACGACAACGATTCCCTTCTCGGCGCACACGCCCGACGTGGAGGCGGCCGCAAGGCTAGGGGCGCCGGACACCCTCGTCATAGGGCTCGGGCCGTTCGGAGGGATCGCGGGAACGCGGCGCTTCATCGACGCCTGCGAGAAGGCCGGGGTCGGCTTCTGGTTCTACAGCGGCGACTTCGGGATCGCCACCGCCGCATACCTCCAGATCGCGGCGGCGACGCCACACGTGACAGGCCCCAGCCAGTCGCTACTGCGATGGACGGCGGACGACGTCATCGAGGGTGGTCCTTTCTCGCCTGAGGCGGGCCTCGTCGACGTCCCGACAGGCCCGGGTCTAGGCGTCGAGCTCGACGAGGCCGCTCTCCGGCGCTGTGTCGAGCGGTACGCGCGGGAAGGCGCGTACGACTACTACACTGGCGGCCCGGTTCCCCGGTACTGAGCCCTACGAAGGGGTCGGATCGCCCATGCCGGGCACGGCCTCAGCGTCGACCTCGGGGGCCGCCTGCACCGGGAGCCCTGCTGACTGCCAGGCAGCGAACCCGCCGACGACGTCGGTCGCATGTGCGAAGCCGAGATCCTGAAGCGTCGACGCGGCGAGGCTCGTCGACTCGCCGTGTGCGCAGACGAGGATCAGCTCCTGCTCGAGTCCGACGATGTGCGGATTGTGGAACGCCGGATCCGCATCGGGATCGACGCGCCACTCGAGGACGGAGCGGGGGACGTGTAGTGATCCCGGAATGACACCCGTTCGTCGGCGCTCGTCGCTCGAGCGCGTGTCGATCAGCAGCGCGCCTCTGGATTGAGCCTCCAATGCCGCCCGCGGCTCGAGCCGATGAAGCTTGCTCCGCGCCTCCTCGAGGAGGTCGGCGAGCGTCTTCCGCGAGTTCGCGTCAGTCACGGTGCTGGCGGCAATCCTCGCACGCTCCACGGAGGACGACGTCGTGCGCGGCGACCGCGTACCCGCGGCCGTCGGCGACCCGGGCGATCGCCGATTCGAGTGACTGGTCCGCGAAAGGCTCGACCTTGCCGCAGTCGTCGCAGACGAGGTGATGGTGGTGGTCTCCACCGCCATGAGCCGGCTCGAAGCGGGAGATCCCGTCTCCGAGGTCGATGCGCTGGACAAGCCCGAGCTCGTCCAGCCCGTCGAGCGCGCGGTAGACGCTCGCGATGCCGACGCGCGCGCCTCGTGCACGCACTCGCTCGTGGATCTCCTGCGCGGACAGGCAGCACTCCTGCTCTCCGAGCAGCTCGATGACGAGCTTGCGCGCGCCTCCGCTCCGCCCGCTCGCCTCGCGCAGACGAGCAATCGCCGTGTCGGCCCACGTCACGTTGATAATGATACCCGTTCTCAAAGACGTGCTACGGTGGCCGCGTGCGTTCCCTCGGGGTGCTTGTTGCCGTGCTCGCGCTCTCGGGCTGCGGTAGTACCGACGACTCGGGGGCGCGAACCACGGTCGTTGCCGGCTTCTACCCGCTCGCGTGGGTGGCTCAGCGCGTAGCGGGGCCCGCGGTCCGCGTCGTCGACCTGACGCCGACGGGCGGCGAGCCGCACGATCTCGAGCTGACGCCTCGGGACGTCGAGAGCGTCCGCGGGGCCGAGCTCGTCGTCTATCTCGGAGGTGGGTTCCAGCCGGCTCTGGAGAAGGCCGTGGCGAGCCGGTCCGGGCCATCCCTCGACGTTCTCCAAACGCAGACGAACGTGAGGCGAGATCGGACAGGCGCCATCGATCCACACGTGTGGCTCGATCCGACCCGTCTCGCGGCCGTCGCGAAGGCCATCGGCGCCGCCCTCGACCGGGAGCGCCCAGCCGCGAAGCTCGCGGCGCAGCTGAACGAGCTCGACTCAGAGTTCAGAGCCGGCCTCGCACACTGCGCGCGCCACGATCTCGTCACGAGCCACGCGGCGTTCGGCTATCTCGCCCGGAGGTACGGCCTCGAGCAGATCGCGCTCACCGGGCTCGTACCGGAGGCGGAACCGAGCCCGAAGGACGTCGAGGCGCTCGTCGACGCAGTTCGGGCGAGTGACGCGCGAGCTGTGTTCTTCGAGACGCTCGTGTCCCCTCGCCTCGCTCAGACGGTCGCGCGAGAAGCGGGCGTCGCGAGCGCCGTCCTCGATCCGGTCGAAGGGCTGACGTCCGACGAGGTCTCCAGGGGCGACGACTACGTCTCGCGCATGCGCTGGAACCTCGCGACGTTGCGAAAGGCGCTCGGATGCCGCTAGCAGTCGAGCTCGACGGCGTCTCCTTCGGCTACCGCCCAGGCCAGAGCGTGCTCGAGGACGTCGATCTCGAGCTCGGGGAGGGCGAGTTCGTCGCGGTGGCGGGTCCGAACGGCGGCGGCAAGACGACGCTCGTCCGCATCGTCCTCGGTCTCGAGCGACCGACCGAGGGAGTCGCGCTCCTCTACGGGCAACCCGCCCACCGCTTCTCAGGACGGCGCGCCCTCGGGTATCTGGCGCAGCGTTCTCAGATCGGCGGCGATGCGCCGACGACCGTGCGCGAGGTCGTGGCGGCCGGGAGGCTCGCCGGCGGCCGACTGCTCGGCGGCCTGGGACGGCGGGACCGCGAGCTCGTCGCGGAGGCCATCGAGCGCGTCGACCTAACGTCGGTCGCCGACACACCGCTGCGGATGCTCTCGGGTGGGATGCAGCAGCGCGCGTTCATCGCCAAGGCGCTCTCCGGCCAGCCCTCGCTCCTGGTGCTCGACGAGCCGACCACGGGCGTCGATGCCGAGTCGCAGGAATCGCTCGCGGAGCTCCTCGCCAGGCTGCACGGCGAGCTCGGGGCGACGATCGTCTACGTCTCGCACGAGTTCGGAGCCGTGGAGCACCACGTCGAGCGGCTCGTCCTCGTGCGCCGGACGATCGTCTTCGACGGCCCGCCGCACGACCTTCCAGGTCTCTGGCACGACCCGGGACACGTCCATGCTGCAGAGTGAGTTCATGCGCCTCGCGCTCGGCGCGGGCGCGATCGTCGGAGTGCTCGCTCCCGCCGTCGGGTTCTTTCTCGTCCAGCGTCGACAGTCGCTCGTCGGTGACGGCATCGGACACGTGGCCTTCGCCGGTGTCGCGGTCGGGATCCTGCTCGGTGTGTCGCCGGTCCTCACCGCGCTCGCCGCGGCAGTTCTCGGCGGGATCGCAATCGAGGTCCTGCGCTCGCGTGGCGGGACTGCGGGCGACCAGGCGCTTGCGATCGTCTTCTACACGGGCATCGCGCTCGGCGTAGTCGTCATCGCGCGCGCCGGCGCTCTCAACGTCGATCTCTTCCAGTACCTCTTCGGCTCGATTCTCACCGTCACGCGAGGAGATCTCGTCCTCATCGCTCTCCTCGGAGCGCTGGGGCTCGCCACGATCGGTCTCTTCTACCGCGCATTCGCGGCCGTGGTGATCGACGAGGAAGGCGCGCGCGTGGCCGGTGTCCCGATCGGCACCCTCAACGTCGCGCTCGCCGCGCTCGCGGCGGTCACGGTCGCCCTCTCCATGCGTGTTGTCGGGATCCTGCTCGTGGCAGCGTTGATGGTGCTGCCCGTGAGCGCCGCCGGGCGGATCGCGTGGAGCATGCGCTCGACCCTCGTTCTCTCCATGGGATTGGGGCTCCTCGCGGCGCTCAGCGGGCTGACGATCTCGTACTACGCGGACATGCCGCCCGGCGGCACGATCGTCCTTGTCGCTGCTGGTGTTTACGTCGCGACGCTCGTCGTCGGCGCGATCCGCGGACGCTAGGCCGCGGCGAGCGCCGCGCCGACACCCGGCTCGTGACACCCGCGACAGCGTGCTTCGTACTGCTCAGCGGCGCCCACGACGACGGTCTCACCCGAGTACGGGGCGGGCTGGCCGTCGACGAGACGCTGGGTCGTGGTGGCCGGCCCGCCGCAGCTTTGGCAGACGGCCTGGAGCTTGTCGACGAACTCGGCGTGGGAGAGCAGCTCGGGCATCACGCCGAACGGCAGGCGTCGGAAGTCCTGATCGAGACCGGCCACGACCACACGGACGCCGCGATTTGCGAGCTCGAGGGCATGCCCGACGATCGACTGCTCGAGGAACTGCACCTCGTCGATGCCGACGACGTCGTACCCCTCGGCCAGCGCGAGCACCTCGGCAGCCGAGTGGATCGGAACTGCCTGCATCCTCGCGCCCGCATGGCTCACGACGTCGGTGGCGTCGTAGCGGTCGTCGATCTGCGGCTTGAGGATCACGATCCGCTGTCCGGCGATCTCCGCGCGGCGTAGGCGGCGGATCATCTCCTCGCTCTTGCCGCTGAACATCGGTCCGCAGATCACCTCGAGCCAACCGCCTCGCTGCGGGGGGATGCGGATCACGGCGGCGATCCTAGAAGGGCGGTCGGAGGGCACATCGCCACGACACGCGGCCGCTTCGCGGCCGCGCTTTAGGGATCTTCGCGACCGGACCTCCGCGGGAGCGGAGTGCCGGTCTGCAGTGAAAAACAGCCTGCTACACTCTCGCCCGCGCGGCGGCGTAGCTCAGTTGGTTAGAGCAGCGGAATCATAATCCGCGTGTCGCAGGTTCGAGTCCTGCCGCCGCTACTCGAACACCCTCTTTCGTCCCATCCCGAACCGAGAAGAGAATGGCAACCGGAGTACGAGTCGCGATCACGCTCGCCTGCACGGAGTGCAAGCGGCGCAACTACCAGACGCAGAAGTCCAAGCGAAACTCCCCCGATCGCGTGGAGTTCAAGAAGTACTGCCGCTGGTGCGGCTCGCACACCATGCATCGGGAGACGCGGTAAGTGGCGCGCGAGACCCGAAGACAGCGCCGTGCTGCGCGCGCGGCTGCGGGTGACGGCGCCTCGACCTCGCGCCGTTCGCGTGCTGCGCAGGTCAGGCCGTCGCAGCAGCCCGTCAAGCAGCAGACCGGGCGCAAGGCGGAGAAGCAGCGGGGACAGTTCATCCGCGAGTCGTACGCCGAGTTGCGCAAGGTCGACTGGCCGACCCGCAACCAGACCTTCCAGGGTGTCGTCGTCGTGATCATTGCCTGCGTGATCGTCGGTGCCTACCTGTGGGGTCTCGACCAGATCATCCGTCCCGTCGTCGACCGCGTGCTGCTCTAGGAGACGGCGAATGTTCCAGTGGTACGTCATCAACACGTATTCAGGGCACGAGAACAAGGTGAAGACCAACCTCGAGCACCGGATCGTCTCGATGAACCAGCAGCCGGCGTTCCGCCGCGTCGTCGTCCCGACCGAGCAGGTCATCGAGACGAAGGACGGCCAGAAGGTCCAGACGGAGAAGCGCGTGCTCCCCGGATACGTGCTCGTGAACATGAACATGTCCGACGAGGCGTGGACGGTGGTCAAGGGCACGCCCGGAGTCACCGGATTCGTGGGCGCCGGGACGAAGCCCGTGCCGCTCTCGCAGCCCGAAGTCGACCGCATCCTCCATCACGGAGCTCCCGTGGGAGGCGGCCCTGCGCAGAAAGCGCAGGTCGAGTTCTCGCTCGGTGAGTCGGTGAAGGTGACCTCGGGTCCGCTCTCGGACTTCGACGGCGAGATCGTCGACGTCAACGCGGACCAGCAGAAGCTGAAGGTGCTCGTCGACATCTTCGAGCGACAGGTTCCCGTCGAGCTCAGCTTCGATCAGGTGAAGAAGATCGACTAGGCCGCACGCGGCCCCGGAGAGAAACGAATGGCGAAGAAGGTCCTCACGATCATCAAGCTCCAGATTCCCGGCGGACAGGCCAATCCGGCACCGCCCGTCGGCCCGGCGCTCGGCCAGCACGGCGTCAACATCATGGAGTTCTGCAAGGCGTACAACGCGCAGACCGCGCACGAGAACGGACGCATCATCCCGGTGGAGATCACCGTGTTCGAGGATCGCTCGTTCACCTTCATCACGAAGACGCCGCCTGCGGCAGTGCTGATCAAGGAGGCGCTCGGTCTCGAGTCCGGGTCGGGCGAGCCGAATCGCAACAAGGTGGGCCGTCTGAGCCAAGCGCAGCTCCGCTCGATCGCCGAGGCGAAGATGCCCGACCTGAACGCACGCGACGTCGACCAGGCGATGAAGGTCATCGCGGGGACGGCGCGCAGCATGGGAGTCGACACATGAGCAGTCACGGCAAGCGCTACCGCACTGCGCGAGAGGCGATCGACCGCGAGCAGGCATACACGCCGCTCTCGGCGGTTCGGCTGCTGCAGGAAACGCCCGCCGCGAAGTTCGACGAGACGGTCGAGGTGCACTTCCGGCTCGGTCTCAACGTGCGCCACGCGGACGAGCAGCTCCGCGGGACGATCATGCTCCCGCACGGGATCGGCAAGGACGTGCGCGTTGCAGTCTTCGCAGAGGGCGAGAAGGCGCGCGAGGCGGAGGACGCGGGCGCGGACGTCGTCGGTGCGGCGGACCTCGCCACGAAGATCGAGGAGGGTTTCCTCGATTTCGACGTCGCGATCGCGACTCCCGACCAGATGAGCGTCGTCGGCAAGCTCGGGCGCGTGCTCGGGCCGCGCGGCCTCATGCCGAATCCGAAGACGGGCACGGTGACGATGGACGTCGGCAAGGCCGTGTCCGACGCCAAGGCCGGGAAGCTCGAGTACCGAACCGACCGTGGCGGAAACGTCCACTTGCCGATCGGCAAGAGAAGCTTCGACGAGCGGGCGCTGCTCGAGAACTACGCCGCGCTGATCGAGGAGATCGTTCGTGCGAGGCCGTCCGCCGCGAAGGGGCGCTACATCCGCCAGATCACGCTGACCACCACGATGGGCCCCGGTATCCGGGTCGATTCCTCGATCACGAGAGACATCGCCGACGAGCTGGAGGCAGCTACAGTCTCGGCCTAGCAACCACCGACTCCCGCCGAAGACCGTCGGCAGCCGCTGGCACAGGGCAGAGGTCCGACCGAGGCAGGTTCGTCTCAGCGCAGCCGCGTTCGATCGAGCCCGCCGTGTCGCGGGTTTCGCTTTTCAGGAGGAACGGACGTGCTGAAAACGGACAAGGAACGGATCGTCGAAGAGCTCGCGGCCGAGCTCGGCTCGATCGAGACGCTCATCGTCGCCGACTATCGCGGGCTCACCAACAAGCAGCTCGAGGCGCTTCGCGACCAGCTCGTCTCACACGGGGCGCGCTTCCGCATCGTGAAGAACACGCTCACGCGGCGCGCGGCGGAGAAGGCTGGCGCCGAAGACCTCCTCGTCATGCTCGAGGGGCCGACCGCGATCGCCTTCATCGAGTCGTCGGGTGACCCTGCGGCCGTTGCCAAGGCGCTTGCCGCGACGGCCAAGGAGACGAACGTGCTGACGCTTCGCGGCGGGATCCTCGAGGGCAAGACGCTTTCGGGCGAGGAGATCGACCGGCTCGCGACGTTGCCACCGACCGAAGTCCTGCGGGCGCAACTCGTCGGGGCGATCGTCGCTCCGCTGACGCAGCTCCTCGGGCTCATCTCGGCTCCACTGCGCGATCTGCACGGACTCATCGAGGCTCGCATCAAGCAGCTCGAGGAGCAGGGCGAAGTATCGGTTTCCGGTGCTGACGCACTGGAAACCGAAGAGGTCTCCGAGCCCGAGGCGCATGCGGAGCCCATCGTCGATGCGGATGCAGCGGCTGCCGACGAGGACCACTCGGCCGAAGCAGATGTGCCTGCAGCGCAGGCTGAACCCGTCGAAGAAACTCCGGCCGATTCGGCGCCAGCCGAATCGGCCGATTCAGAAGAGGAGGAGTAGGAATGGCAACTGATGTGAAGGGCACACTCGACGCGCTCGGCAAGATGACCGTCCTCGAGCTCGTCGAGCTCAAGAACATGATCGAGGAGGAGTGGGGCGTCACGGCCGCTGCTCCGGTCGCGGTCGCTGCGGCTCCCGCCGCCGGCGGCGCGGGCGACGGTGCGGCTGCCGCGGAGGAGAAGGACTCCTTCGACGTCGTGCTCACCGCAGCAGGCGACAAGAAGATCCAGGTGATCAAGGTCGTCCGTGCGGTCACCGGCCTCGGCCTCAAGGAGGCCAAGGACCTCGTCGACGCGGCTCCCGGCGCGGTCAAGGAGGGTGCCGCCAAGGAGGAGGCCGAGTCGATCAAGGCTCAGCTGGAAGAGGCAGGGGCTGCGGTCGAACTCAAGTGAGAGGGGCTCCACCTCGGAGAGTGCATGGAGTAAGCCGGTTGCACTCTCCGGGGTGGAGTTCGAAGAGGCAGGCGCCACGGTCGAGCCGAAGCACGTAGCTCGCACTCACCGCGGCCTGACGTGATCGGGCTGGTCGGGCCCCGGTGTTGCGCCGTTCGCTACTCTGTGTCGACGCACTCACCGCGGCAAAAGCGGGTTGCGGAGGGGTGCTTTCGTGCGCTATCCTCCGAGGTTCCGCCGAGGCCGTTCGTCTAACCCTGCCCGTTCCACGCTTTATCCACTCACGCCCTGCACGCTTCTAAGGGAGGCTGTCCGACTTGAGCAGCGTTGCTGTCGCGCCGCGCGCGCGCAAGAGCTTTTCGCGCCTGAAGCACGTTCTTGACCTCCCCGACCTCATCGACATCCAGAAGGCGTCCTTCGATTGGTTCATGGAGGGTGGTCTTCGCGAGACCATCGACGACATCTCGCCGATCGAGGACTACACGGGGACCCTTGCAGTCGAGTTCGCCGAGTACGAGTTCGGCGAGCCGCAGTTCACAATCCAGGAGTGCCGTGAGAAGGACCTGACCTACCAGGTCCCGCTCTCGATCACTGTCCGCTTCGTCAACAAGGACACGGGCGAGATCCGCGAGCAGCGGGTCTTCATGGGCGACTTCCCCATGATGACGCCCTGGGGCACGTTCATCATCAACGGCACCGAGCGCGTCATCGTCACGCAGCTCGTCCGCAGCCCCGGCGCCTACCTGATGGAGCCGAAGGACGGCACGAAGCAGGTCTTCATGGCCAACCTCATGCCGTCGCGTGGTTCGTGGCTCGAGGTCGAGATCGACAAGAAGGGCATGGTGTTCGCCCGCATCGACCGGAAGCGGAAGCTTCCGATCACGACACTCCTACGTGCGCTGCCGGCCGAGGACCCCTCCACAGGGTTCCAGCTCGACACGAGCTCGAACGAGAAGATCCTCGAGCTCTTCGGCGGCTCGGTCTACATCGCGAACACCCTCGACAAGGATCCCACCACACGCGAGGAAGAGGCGCTCATCGAGGTCTTCAAGAAGCAGCGGCCAGGCGAGCCTCCGACGCTCGACAACGCCAGGAACCTGCTCCGCGCGCTCTTCTTCGACCCGAAGCGCTACGACCTGACGAAGGTCGGTCGCTACAAGCTCAACCAGCGGCTCGGCGTCCACGTGCCCGAGGACGTCCGTGTCCTCACGACCGAGGACATCGTCGCGCTCGTCCGCAGGCTCGTGGACATGCCCCAGATGCTGGGCGTGCCGGAGGACGCGAAGGACTACGCCGCCGAGGCACAACTCCTCTCGCGCGACCCGATTCGCAGTGAGCTCGACGAGTACGAGGACTTCGGCAACCGCCGTCTCCGGACGACGGGCGAGCTGATCCAGGAGGCGTTCCGGGTCGGGCTCTACCGGATGGAGCGCGTCGTTCGCGAGCGGATGACGACGGAGGACGTCGACACGATCACGCCGCAGACGATCATCAACATCCGCCCGGTCGTGGCGGCGCTCAAGGAGTTCTTCGGCTCCTCGCAGCTGTCGCAGTTCATGGACCAGACGAACACGCTCTCGGGCCTTACGCATCGCCGTCGGCTCTCCGCGCTCGGCGCGGGTGGTCTGACGCGCGAGCGCGCGCCGATCGAGGTGCGCGACGTCCACCCGACCCACTACGGGCGCATGTGTCCGATCGAGACGCCGGAAGGGCCGAACATCGGCCTCATCGGATCGCTGGCGTCGTTCGCGACCGTCTCGGAGTTCGGGTTCATCCAGACGCCCTACCGCGTCGTCAAGGGCGGCCGCGTGACGGACGACATCATCTACCTCGACGCGGCCGAGGAGCGCCAGTACACGATCGCGCAGGCCTCCGAGCCGGTCGATCCGAAGACGGGCAAGTTCGTCAACGAGCAGGTGCTGTGCCGCTCGCGCGAAGGCGAGGCCGTGGCGGTCCAGCCGAAGGACGTCGAGTACATGGACGTCTCGCCGGCGCAGATCGTGTCGGTCGCGACTGCCCTCATCCCGTTCCTCGAGCACAACGACGCGAACCGCGCGCTCATGGGCGCGAACATGCAGAAGCAGGCGGTGCCGCTCATGATCCCGCAAGCGCCGATCGTCGGCACCGGGCTCGAGTTCCGCGCCGCCGTGGACACGGGCGACGTCGTGCTCGCGTCGAACGACGGCACCGTCATCGACGTCGATGCGGAGCGCATCGTGGTCGAGGGCCGCGGGACGCGGGACGAGTACCCACTGACGAAGTTCATGCGTTCGAACCAGGGCACGCTCATCCACCAGAAGCCGGCGGTGATCCTCGGCGACAAGGTGAAGCGCGGCCAGGTCATCGCCGACGGCTCGTCCACGGACGGTGGCGAGCTCGCGCTCGGGGCCAACCTCCTCGTGGCGTTCATGCCCTGGGAGGGCTTCAACTTCGAGGACGCGATCGTCATCTCGGAGCGCCTCGTCAAGGACGACGTGCTCAGCTCGATCCACATCCACGAGTACGAGATCGACGCGCGCTCGACGAAGCTCGGCGACGAGGAGATCACGCGCGACATCCCGAACCGCTCGGAGGAGTCGCTCGCGAACCTCGACGAGCGCGGTGTCGTCCGCATCGGCGCGGACGTCGACGCCGGCCACCTGCTCGTCGGCAAGGTCACGCCGAAGGGCGAGACCGAGCTCACGGCCGAGGAGAAGCTGATCCGCGCGATCTTCAAGGAGAAGGCGCGTGAGGTCCGCGACACGTCGCTCAAGGTGCCGAACGGCGAGGGTGGGAAGGTCATCGGTGTCAAGACGTTCTCGCGCGACGCGGGCGACGACCTGCCGCCGGGCGTGAACGAGCTCGTGCGCGTCTACGTCGCGAAGAAGCGCAAGATCGCTGAGGGCGACAAGCTTGCCGGCCGCCACGGGAACAAGGGCGTCATCTCGAAGATCGTCCCGGAGGAGGACATGCCCTTCCTCGAGGACGGACGCGGGGTGGACGTCGTCCTCAACCCGCTCGGCGTCCCCAGCCGTATGAACATCGGGCAGATCCTCGAGACACACCTCGGCTGGGCGGCCGCACACGGCGTGTTCCCCGAGGGCGACCCGGTGAACGCGCGCGCGCCGATCAACGCGCCCGACCCGCGGTCGGTCGCGACCCCGGTGTTCGACGGCGCGACGGAAGTCGACGTCGACGACGCGCTCGTCGAGCTCGCGAAGCTCACGAACGGCTCGGTGGGCATGGTGGTCGACGAGAAGGCGACCCGCGGCAGCCGCTGCTCGGGCAAGGTCACGCTCTACGACGGCAAGAGCGGCGAGCCCTTCGCACAGGAGGTCACGGTCGGCTTCATGTACATCCTGAAGCTGCTCCACCTCGTCGACGACAAGATCCACGCGCGCTCGACAGGGCCGTACTCGCTCGTGACGCAGCAGCCGCTGGGCGGCAAGGCCCAGTTCGGCGGCCAGCGCTTCGGCGAGATGGAGGTGTGGGCGCTCGAGGCGTACGGCTCGGCCTACACGCTCCAGGAGATGCTCACGATCAAGTCCGACGACACGATCGGGCGCGTCAAGGCCTACGAGGCGATCGTCAAGGGCGAGAACATCGCCGAGCCGTCGATCCCGGAGTCGTTCAAGGTGCTGCTCAAGGAGATGCAGTCGCTCGCGCTCGACGTGCAGGTCCTCTCGGACGAGGGCCGCGAGGTCGAGGTGCGCGAGGAGGACGACGAGCTGCTCCGCGCTGCCGAGGAGCTCGGCATCGACCTGTCGCCCGGCTCGCTCCGAGCTGCGGCGCGCCAGCCCACGGCCGAGGAGGTCGAGGAGGGCGAGGAGCACGCCGATGGCGGTGCGGAGCTCGTGCTCGCGGCCGACGAGGAGCTCGGAAGCGTCGAAGAGGCGCCGATCGAGGCGGACCTTGCGGACGTCGAGATCGACGAGTGACCGCTCAATTCACGGACGGTAGAGAGAGAGGTACGAGGCTCTAGATGGAAACGCAAAGACGCGGCCCCGATATCAACGACTTCGACTCGATCAGGATCGGTCTCGCATCCTCGAAGCAGATCCGCGACTGGTCCTCGGGCGAGGTAACGAAGCCGGAGACGATCAACTACCGCACGCTCAAGCCCGAGCGCGACGGCCTCTTCTGCGAGCGCATCTTCGGTCCGACGAAGGACTGGGAGTGCTATTGCGGCAAGTACAAGCGCGTCCGCTACAAGGGGATCATCTGCGAGCGCTGCGGCGTCGAGGTAACGCGACAGAAGGTGCGGCGCGAGCGGATGGGGCACATCGACCTCGCCGCGCCCGTCTCGCACATCTGGTTCTTCAAGGGCGTCCCGAGCCGCATCGGCTACCTGCTCGACATCGCCCCGCGCGAGCTCGAGAAGGTGCTCTATTTCGCGGCGTCGATCGTCACCCAGGTCGACCGCGAGAAGCGGCAGGAGGACCTCGCGGACCTGGAGGACAAGGTCGCCGGCGAGAGCGAGCGTGTCTATCTCGATCGGGACGAGGCCCTGTCGGCGCTCGACGATCGGCTCGCGCGTCGTCGCGACTACTTCGCGGCCGGCAAGGAGAAGAACTTCGACGAGGACGACGACTTCTGGGCCAGGGGGCTTTCGAACTGGGCCGAGGAGTCCGTGCTCCCGTCGCTCGAGGAGATCCGTGCGCTCGGTAGCGGCGTCTTCGTGCAGCTCGCCAAGACGATCACATCCGAGGATCCTCGTCGCGTCCGCGAGCTCGTGCGTCAGACGGCGACCCGCGAGGACCGTCGCCTCGCTCCGCGCGAGGTCGAGTCGGTCGCGGCTGCCGCCGTGCAGATCGAGGCTGCGCTCGCTCCACTTCGGCGTGATCTGGCGAAGGCGACCGGCTCCAAGAAGGGCGCCATCACGAAGCACCTGAAGAAGATCCAGGACGAGCTCCTCTCCGGAGCCGAGCTGTCCGAGGAGGATGCGGCGCTCGTCGCCGGCGTCGAGCGGAAGAACCTCGAGCGTGCCCGCGAGGTGGGCGCACGGCTGCTGGCCGACGTGCTCGCCGCAGTCGACCCGGACTCCGAAGCCGCCGAGGTGCGCGAGCTCGCGTACGACTTGTGCCTCGTCGAGGGGACGAAGAAGGAGGACCTCGACGCGATCGGACAGTGGGCTCTGAAGGTCCGCGAGATGGTTGCCGACATCGAGATGCGCCGTGAGGACACGCGCGAGGCCGCGGTCGATGCGGTGCGCCGTCTCGAGCAGACCTGGCTTCTGTTCAAGGAGCTCGAGCCGAAGATGATCGTCGGCGACGAGCAGATCTTCCGCGAGCTCAAGGACCGGTTCGGCTCCCCCTACGGCTTCGGGATCTACTTCCGTGGCGGCATGGGCGCCGAGGCCGTTCGCGACCTGCTCCGTGACCTCGATCTCGAGGAGGAGTCGAGGTCGCTGCGCGACATCATCAAGACGTCCAAGGGGCAGAAGCAGCAGCGCGCGATCAAGCGGCTCAAGGTCGTCGAGGCGTTCATCAAGTCGGGCAACAAGCCCGAGTGGATGATCCTCGAGGCCGTGCCCGTCATCCCGCCGGAGCTGCGCCCGATGGTGCAGCTGGACGGCGGTCGCTTCGCAACGAGCGACCTCAATGACCTCTACCGCCGGGTGATCAACCGCAACAACCGACTCAAGAGACTGCTCGACCTCGGAGCGCCCGAGATCATCGTCAACAACGAGAAGCGCATGCTGCAGGAGGCCGTCGATGCCCTCTTCGACAACGGACGCCGCGGCCGTGCGGTGACGGGCCCGGGCAACCGGCCGCTCAAGTCGCTCTCCGACATGCTCAAGGGCAAGCAGGGCCGCTTCCGCCAGAACCTGCTCGGGAAGCGTGTGGACTACTCGGGTCGCTCGGTGATTGTCGCCGGGCCGAACCTGAAGCTTCACCAGTGCGGGCTGCCGAAGCTCATGGCCCTCGAGCTCTTCAAGCCGTTCATCATGAGCCGGCTCGTCGAGCGCAAGGCTGTGCAGAACATCAAGGCGGCCAAGAAGATGGTCGAGTCCATGATCCCCGAGGTCTGGGACGTGCTCGAGGAGGTCATTGCCGAGCATCCGGTTCTCCTGAACCGGGCACCGACACTGCACCGCCTCGGCATCCAGGCGTTCGAGCCCGTGCTCGTCGAGGGCAAGGCCATCCAGGTGCACCCGCTCGTCTGTCAGGCGTTCAACGCCGACTTCGACGGCGACCAGATGGCCGTGCACCTTCCGCTCTCCGC